>NZ_BMHH01000018.1 GCF_014640615.1 Paramesorhizobium endophyticum
TTCCCCTCAGCCACAAACGGCTCAAGGCAAGATGGGCCGACCAGGATTTCCTCACCCTCATTACTCATATGCGATAGCCCTACCCCTTACGGGGAGGGTGCCCGCGTTAGCGGGCGGGTGGGGGTGGTGACGTTTGCGCATTTGCTGGAGACAATGGACTAAACGTCACCACCCCCACCCGACCCTTCGGGCCACCCTCCCCGCAAGGGGGAGGGAGGGTGCGAGCCCGTTCGGCGGGGTAGAGGTGTTGCCGTCCCGCCGACATTTCCCACCTATACGCGGCGCACTTTCCCGCTTACGCCCACCCCTCCATCACAATCTTCCCCCGCGCCTTGCCGCTTTCCAGAACCTCATGCGCCTTGCGCAAATTCGCGGCATTGATCGGCGACAGCGCCTCCGTCAGCGTCGTGCGCACCCGGCCTTCGTCCACCAGCCGCGCCACCTCATCGAGCAAGGCTCCCTGCGCATCCATATCCGCCGTCTGGAACAGCGAGCGGGTGAACATCAGCTCCCAATGCACCGAAACGGACTTGCGCTTGAACGGCGCGATATCCAGCACATCAGGGTCGTCGATCAGACTGAAACGGCCCTGAGGCGCGATGAGTTCGATGATTTCGGCCAGATGGCGCAAGGTTTCCGTTGTCGAGAACACGAAGGCCGGCTTGCCGATGCCGAGCGCTTCCACCTCCGCCGCCAGCGGCTTGCTGTGATCCACCACATGATGCGCGCCAAGCTGCTTCACCCATTCCTTCGTCTCCGGCCGTGACGCCGTGGCGATGACGGTGAGATCCGTCAGGGCGCGCGCCAGCTGAATGGCGATCGACCCGACGCCCCCTGCTCCGCCAACGATCAATATGGCATTGGCCGCACCCGGCACGGGCTTCTTCACGTCCAGCCGGTCGAACAAAGCCTCCCACGCCGTTATAGCTGTGAGCGGCAGGGCGGCGGCTTGCCGCTCGGAGAGCGAGGCGGGCTTATGGCCGGCGATCCGCTCATCCACCAGATGATATTCGCTGTTCGCGCCGGGACGGTTGATCGCGCCTGCATACCAGACCTGGTCGCCCGGCTTGAAATTCTTCACCGCTTCGCCCGTTTCGACCACCGTACCGACCGCATCCCAGCCCAGTACCTTCCACTCGCCAGGCTGCGGCGCCACATTGGCGCGCACCTTGTAATCCGCCGGATTGACCGAAATCGCCTCGACCTTGACCAAGAGGTCCCGCCCCTGCGCGGCGGGCTTTTCCAATATCACGTCCACCAGCGCATCGGCGCGGTCGAGACTTCCGGGTTTCTGATAGGCAACTGCTTTCATTATCATGGGCTCCATTTGCTATGGAGCGGATATGCGACTATCCTCACAGTTCGTAAATACGCACAAACACCGCCCATAGTGCGCATAACTGAACTTAGTTTCTTTTGGATACTAATATGGCCAAGGTCCGTCATTCCCGCATCGAATGCAATCCCGGCTGCGCAGTGGAAGCCGCGATCAGCCTCATCGACGGCAAATGGAAATGCGTCGTGCTGTTCCATCTGCTGGGCGGCACCATGCGCTTCAACGAAATCCGCCGCCAAGTGCCCGGCGTCACCCAGCGCATGCTGACCAACCAGCTGCGCGAACTGGAGGAGGACGGGCTGGTCGAACGCAAGGTCTATGCGCAGGTGCCGCCGAAGGTGGAATACAGCCTCTCGCCGCTGGGCCGCAGCATCGGGCCGATCCTGATGGCGCTGAAGGAATGGGGCGACGCCAATATCAGCCGCTTCGGCAAGCCCGTGACGGTCGCGGCGCCCGCCCCGGCGGCGGAAGCACCCATCCCCATGATCCGAGCCTTATAGAGAGAACCGGACAATAGAAGGAAAATCAGCAAATAGCTGAATATCTTCCGGCAGTTACGCCAAATCTCCCGCCGGAATTGCGCCGTATTTCTGTGGCGATATGAAGGATAAATTTGCTCTCTCAGGAGAAGTGAAATGAACTTCATAGATGACAGGGAACTGGCGCAGCGGTTCAAAAGCAATTCCGTTCCGCCTAAAGAGCGCTTCTGGTATTACCTTGCAACCATGCTGTTGATGAATATTTTCGCAAGCAAGATAATACTACACCAATCGCCGCAAACGGATTTGAGCCTCTGGAATTATCTTTCCGATATCACCAATATTGCAATAACTATAATAGGTATATCCATTTGCTATCGAACAAACAAATCTGGAGACAACAAAGAATTTATAGAAAGAATGATCTGCATTGGATTTCCAGTCATCATTACAATGCTCATTATATTAATATTTTTCACCATATTATATTTCATAATACTTGAAACAACTGGAAATTCCGCATTTATGGACACCACACTTTCTGATTTTATCGTGATGCTGGTTTTCCAGGCATTTTTTTACTGGCGGCTCAACAACTCCATCAGGATCGCCGCCCATTAGCGGCGGTACCGCTCGCACGGGCAGTTACGGCAATATCCTTGCCGGAAATGCGTCGCGCCCTACAATTATATGCTGTAATTTCAATTCCCTCCCGGGAGAGGTGAAATGAACTTCATTAACGACAGGGAACTCGCGCGGCGGTTCAAGAGCGATTCCGTTCCTTCCAAAGAGCGGTTTTGGTATTATTTCATATACACGGTCGTATTGTCCGCCACCTTAAGCTCGTACATAATCACGGAATTCTACGAATACGATCCAAATCATTGGCATTATCTCACTGATATCGCAGCTGTTCTGATAAACATGATCGGCATTTCCATCTGCTACAGAACGAACAAAGCCGGAGACGACAAGGAATTTATCGAAAGAATTGTCTGCATTGGATTCCCCGTCTTAGTTCAAGTGATAATCATGTTTATCGTCATTGAGGCACTTCTCATGACGATCAGGTCATTTCTCGACCCGGAGGATAATTTTACGAACCTCCCACTTTTCTATTTCTTCGACACCTGCTTTCTCTACGGGTATTTTTACTGGCGGCTCAACAGCTCCATCAGGATCGCCGCCAGTTAGCTCGCCCCTTGCGGTTGTTCACCGGCAAGCGCCTCTTCGAACGACGCGATAGCCGTCGCGCTTTGCATAGCAGGCGTTCGGGAAGGTTTTGACCGAGCGTCCACGCCGGGCGCACACCGGCGCATACTCATCCGTGCACATCTGCGGACGCGCAGGCCTGCGCAATTGCGGCGGCAGGACGGGGCCCGGACCGGCAATGGCCGGCCATTTCGGAATGCCCGAGGAGGGACGCCGCGCGCCGCATTCGCCTTTCCGCACCACGCGGAACCCTTTCGCCCCTGCCTGGCAGGCATTGCCGAAGGTCTGGCGCACCCCGCCACGCTCGCCGCAAACCGGCGCATAGATCATCGGGCACATGACCGGCCCGCCGGGGCGCGGCCCGGGACGCCCGCCATCCTCCGCCACCGCGCAGCCCGCCAGCAGGAACAGGGCGAGCACGCTCAGCCCGGGCATCTTCATGCTGAAGATCGTCATCAAATCCTCTCCTCGTCAAATGCCCGCGATTCTGGCCCCGCTTCATGGTAAGCGAGTAGATGGAAAGCGCAAGAAAGACGTTGCAAGCTTTGTTTTTTGCCACACTATGCTCAATCTTATGCTTCTTTTACGAGGAACAGGCGGTTTCCGCGCATGGGGCAAGAGGCTTTGGGCAAAAGACTTTCCGGCATCGTTGCATTTACTCTGGCTTTGGCCATCGGCTCGACCAATGCGTCGGCTGATCCGCTGCCCGCACGCCCCTATTCCCCCACCCCGCAAAAACCGGCGATTGAAGAGACGGTCGCGCTGCAGAAGCCCGAAATGCCGGCGCCATCGGTCGATCATATATGCTCGCTCATCGCCAGGAATGCCGATAGCCACGGTCTGCCGCGCGAATTCTTCGCCCGGCTGATCTGGAAGGAAAGCCGTTTCGACCACCGGGCCGTCAGCCCTGTCGGCGCGCAGGGCATTGCCCAGTTCATGCCTTATACGGCGAAGGAGCGCGGGCTTGCCGATCCCTTCGATGTCGAGCAGGCCATTCCGGCATCGGCGGCGCTGCTGAAGGATTTGCGCAAAGCATTCGGCAATTGGGGCCTGGCGGCGGCGGCCTACAATGCCGGGGCTGCCCGTATCTCGTCCTGGTTGAAGTCGGGCGGTTTCCTTCCGCTCGAGACGGAAGGCTATGTGCGCGACATCACCGGCCTGACCGCGGACGACTTCGCCGCCGGTGCGCAATTGGAGCCGCGTCCGCTCGACGCGAAACTATCCTTCGACGAGGCCTGCCGCCGTCTTCCCGTCATCAAGGCCGCCACCATCCCCATGGCGCGGATCAAGCCCAAGCCCTGGGGCATACAGATAGCGGGGAATTTCCGCCGCATCGCCGCGATGGGACAATGGGAACGGACGAAGCGCCGGTTCGCCGCCGTGCTCAAGGGGCAATCCGCCGTGGTCAGCCGCGTCCGCTCGCCCATGGGCAGGCGCGGCATTTATGCCGTCAGAATCGGTGCCGACAGCCGCGCGCAGGCGGACAGCATCTGCACGCGCCTGCGCGCGGCGGGCGGCGCGTGCATCGTTTTAAAAAACCAGTAGAATGACAGGATAATGAAGACTATTTCCATTATACAAAGCTTATGGCCGATATGGCGCAAGATTATTCCAAAACTTTCATCATTCTGAAATTCACGAAAATTTGCTTGCCAAAATTCGCTTCATAGATCAGTCTCTCGTTGTTCGGGCATTTTGCGAACAATGGAAGACTGGAAGAACGGGCGTGCCGGAACCGCTATAAGTTTCGGGTCGGGATTTTCCCGGCAATGATCGGCTCCTTCCCTGATTTCGAGAACTGCCTGCATACCATCCGCCGGGCGTGGTGCGCATGCATGGCGGTTCTACTAAATCCGCTCTTCGCAAGAGGAGCAGCGCCTAAGGAAAAGGAACGGATCCAATGGCACAGACCGGTCTGGTCAAATTCTTCAACACTGAAAAAGGCTTCGGCTTCATCAAGCCGGACAATGGCGGCCCGGACATTTTCGTCCACATCTCTGCCGTGCAGGCCTCCGGCCTCAACGGCCTCGCCGACAACCAGAAGGTCTCCTTCGATACCGAGCCCGATCGCCGCGGCAAGGGCCCGAAGGCAGTCAATATTTCGGTTACCGGCTGAGCTTCAATCATCCGGATTTTATGAGCCCCGGCCTCCGCGCCGGGGTTTTTTTATTGGAGGAAAGCGTGGCGCGGGGTGCCTGGCGTTTTTTGGAGTAGCCAGGCTTTCCCTTAGGTGGAAACGGATGGCTCATTCTTTTACCGTTGCACCCGCGTCACCGTAGAGGAATGGATCCCAGTGACGAGCACTGGGATGACGGGGTGGAGATGTTTTGTCCATTATTGGGTATGCTTCTGCCAAGCGGCAAGGTTTGAGGTGTGGCTTGCCAATAGTAATGCAGCCGTCATCCCAGTGCTCGTCACTGGGATCCATTCCTCTACGCCTTCAGCACAACAACGATCCAAAACGAAATCCAGCGATTCCATTATAATATGGATCAAACATCTAAAGCATGTCTCCCAAAGTGGGAACCGGTTTGGGACAAAGACATGCGCAAAAACAAAGACCTAAAGCGCAGCGCATGAGTTCAATTGAACGCGACGCGCTTTAGCCAGAAACAGTCGCATATTCTGCATCATTGCGAGAATTGTTGCACAGAGGCCTGGGTTCCAGTGACCAGCCCACGAATAACCGTTGCTGGGATGTTGCGGTCAAGCTCCAGTCTCCACCCGGCAGGAATGGGTTTCGGGATATGCCTCAGCCGCTCCACCGCCACACCGGCGCCAAATAATATCCAAACGGCTCCGTCAATAGATGCCCGTTCCCTTGGTGGGGAGTCGACGCGGATGCCTCGTTCCCGTTAACCCTTTGTAAACCGTTCAGCTTCTGTTCATGTTGCATTCCGTAGAAGAGGAACCAAGGCTGGAACAAAAACGTTATCCGGTCGGCGAATTCTATGCTTCTGAAGGAGGCACCTACATGAACCGCTTTGTCAAAGCAGCAGTTCTGGCCACGGCATCCGCGGCGGCGATGCTCGCTCCCATCTCGATCAGCGCCGCCTCGGCGGGCGGATGGGGCTATCATTATCACTATTGGGGCGGTGGCCCTCGCTGGGGTGGACCCGGCCCCTATTGGGGCGGCCCCGGCCCTTACTGGCGCTATCATCGCAATCGCAACCGCGATGCGTGGGCAGCCGGCGCCATCGGCCTCGCAGCAGGGGCGATCCTCGGCAGCGCGATGTCGCAGCCGGCCTATGCGGCCCCGCCTCCGGTCGTCTATCAGCAGCCCCCGGTGGTATACTATTCGCAGCCCCAGACGCGCGTCATCACCTATGAGCGCCGCTACGTCCCCGCGCCGCGCTACGGCCTGCAGCCTTGGACAAAGAGGTGGTACAATTATTGCTTCAGCCGCTATCGCTCGTTCAATCCGCGCACAGGCACGTTCTTAGGCTATGACCAGCGGTATCATTTCTGCACGGCCAACTGAACGAGATAGGAAGGCGGGGACGCCGCCACTCGCCGCTTCCCTGCCCATATCTGAGAGGAGCGATCGCGATGAACCGCTTTTTGAAGGCAGCAGTTCTGGCCACGGCATCGGGAGCCGTAATATTGGCTCCCATGTCAATCGACAGCGCATCGGCGGGTAAAAGGCAGAGAAACGCCTGGGCAGCGGGCGCGGCCGGTCTCGCGTTAGGCGCGATCGTCGGCGGTGCCCTATCGCGCCCCGGTTACGCGGCGCCGCCTCCGCCAATCGCGTATGATCCTTACGCTCCCCCGCCTGTCATGTATGATCCGTACGCCGCGCCACCTCCCGTATATCAACCCTTCGCGCCACCGCCCTCGGTATACTACCCGCCGTCCTATCCGAGCTATCCGACCTATCAGCCTTGGACGCGCGGCTGGTATAACTATTGCGTCCGGCGCTACCGCTCGTTCAATCCGCGCACGGGCACGTTCTTGGGCTACGACGGGCAGTATCATTTCTGCACGGCCAATTGAGGCAGCGATGCGACGCCGCAGCAAGGCATATGTTCATGCCCTATTGCCCTAGAAACGGGTTCGTCCTGCGCTCCTCACCGAACCGGCCTCCCGGCCCATGGCCGCAGATGAAGCCAACCTCGTCGCCGAGCGGAAGCAGTTTTTCCTTGATCGAGCGGATCAGCGCCGCATGGTCTCCGCCGGGCAGGTCGGTGCGTCCGATGGAGCCGTTGAAAAGCACGTCGCCCACATGGGCGAAATTTGCATCGCGGTTGAAATAGACCACATGGCCCGGCGCGTGGCCGGGGCAGTGCAGCACCTCGAACACATGTCTGCCGAAGGAGAGCTTGTCCCCCTCCAGCAGCCATCGATCCGGCGTCATGTTGCGAACGCCGCCGCTGATGCCATAGCGCAGCGCGATCATCTCCAGATTGTCGAGCAGGAACTTGTCGGCCTCGTGCGGGCCGATGATCTCGATATCGAGCGCTTCCTTGAGGTCCAGCGCCCCGCCCGCATGGTCGATATGGCCATGGGTGAGCCAGATCGCCTCGGGCGTGACCCCGTTCGCCTGCAAGGCTTCCAGGATGCGATCCACATCGCCGCCCGGATCGATCACCACGCCCTTCTTGCTCTCGTCATCGAACAGAACCGTGCAATTCTGCTCGAAAGCGGTGACGGGAATGACGAGCGCCTTCAACTGGCCCATGACATGTCTCCTGTGAAATAAGCAAATAAGCCGCTGATTTGAAGGATGGAGTCGCTCACAGTTTCCGCCATTCCATCATCATTGTGAATGGCGCCAGCTGATATTTGCGCTCCCTGTCTTCCGGTGCGCCCAACGGCGCAGGTTCGTCGAAGAAAGTCAGGGTCAATCCCGCATCGAGCAGGGCCGTCATATAAGCGCTCAATGGCCGATGCCAGTTGCGTACCCTTATATCGTCCCACTCGACCCAGTCTGCCCTCTCCTTGAGATAATGTCCGAGCGGACGGTGCAGCCGACCATCCTCGCCCTTGATCCAGCCAATCGTTCCATTGGATGTAACAAAGCTCGAGAGATTGGCGATCAACATCGTGCCGCCTGGTTTCAAGACCCGCGCCGCCTCGCGAATGGCCGCGCGCATATCGTTGATATCGATGAGGCTCAGATAAAAAACCGCAAGATCGAAAGCGCTATCATCGAACGGCAGGCGCTCGGCAAAGCCGGTAAAATATTCGCCTTCAGGATCCCGTATTCTTGCTTGCTTGATAAATGGCTCGACGGGGTCGATCCCTGTGGCCGCGACACCCAGTTCCTTCACCATCCGGCAGAATCGGCCCTCGCCGCAGCCGATGTCGAGCATCCTTTGCGCACCGGACACCCTCACCCGCTCCAGCATCGGCTTATCAAGAATGAACTGGCGCGCAAAATCGCCCGCTTCCGGCATTCTGGCAATCCAGGCTTGGGATGAACTCAGCCAGCCGTTCTCGTCCGGGTCGCGCGAATCCATTGATCGGTCTTTCTCAGTCAATTCCCTTGAACAACGTCTTTAAATACCCGCTTGCTTTGAAAAAGAAATGCGTGCCGGAATATATATATCGCTGCCTTCCCTGCAGAGAAGCCTCGCGAACGCCGGACGCCGCGCCACCACCGCAGCAGTGGCAGTCCATCACGCAAAAAAGCCACCCGGGCGAGCCCTCATCAGGCTCGACCCGAGCAAGCCTCTCGATTGTCCTCACGCTTATGCCTGCTTGGCAACCGCGTTCTTGATGAGGCCGATGATGGCGGTGAGCACGATGCCGCCGATACCGCCGCCTGCGATGTGGCCCACGGCTCCGCTGAGCGCGGAATCGAGGCTGCCATTGCTCAAGAGCGGCAGAAGCTGGCTGAGCAGGATGCCGCCAATGCCGCCCGCCACGGTATTTCCAGCCGTACCGAGACTCAAATTCTTGGCTGCGCCGGCAATATTGCCACCGACAGCGCCGGATATCAGCTGGATGATGATGGGAATAAGTTGAGATTCCATAATTGTCACCCCGTCTAAGTGTTTCCTCGCCGCAGCAGAATCTCCGGCAAGATGGATGTTGGACGGTTTGTGGATAAAGTCAAACAAGATCATACATTCAACAATAAAAAAGCGACGGAATCCGCCGCTTTTCTTGTTTGTAACTTAATATAACATTTCCAGAATAGAGGAGAAGTAGGGGATAGGGAATATGTTTTGTATACTCCCTTACTCCCCTATTCACTTATTCCCTCATTCCGCCGCGGCCCTCTTCGGAGTCACCTCAGCCATATAGTCATGCATCAGATTGGCGGTGATATCGCCGACCGTGAAGCGATGCGGCCCGATTTCAGCCACCGGCGTCACTTCCGCCGCAGTGCCCGTGAGGAAGCATTGCTCGAATCCATCAAGCTCCTCCGGCATGATCGCGCGCTCGACCACCTCGTAGCCACGGCGCTTGGCGAGGTCGATCACCGTGCGGCGCGTGATGCCGTCGAGGAAGCAGTCGGGCGTCGGCGTATGGATGACGCCGTCCTTGACGAAGAAGATGTTGGCGCCGGTCGCCTCTGCCACCTGCCCGCGCCAGTCCAGCATCATCGCATCCGCATAGCCCTTGGCTTCCGCCGCGTGCTTGGAGATGGTGCAGATCATGTAAAGGCCGGACGCCTTGGATTTCGACGGCGCGGTGCGCGGGTCGGGGCGGCGGTACTGCGCGATGTCGAGGCGGATGCCCTTCAGCTTCTGCTCGGGATCGAAATAGCTCGGCCACTGCCAGATCGCGATGGCGACATTGATGCGGTTCTGCTGCGCCGAAACGCCCATCGATTCGCTGCCGCGCCAGGCGATCGGGCGCACATAGGCATCCTCGAAGCCCTGCTTGGCGAGCAGCTGGCGGCAGGCGTCGTTGATCTCGGCCACAGAGTACGGAACCTCGAAACCGAGGATGCGGGCGGATTCGTGCAGGCGCTCGGTATGCTCGTTGAGCTTGAAGATCTCGCCGCCATAGGCGCGCTCGCCCTCGAACACGGCGCTGCCGTAATGCAGGCCATGGGTCAATACATGCAGCTTCGCATCCGCCCAGCGAATAAATTCGCCATTCATCCAGATGGTGCCCTCAAGCTGATCGAACGGAACGGATGCCATGTTAACCTCCAGGCGTTTCCCCTAAGCATATACCGAAAAGTTCAGATCTTTCGGATTATACGCTGTTTAAAATTGAATCATGATCCGAAAGTCGCAGGGTTTTGCGCAAGATCATGCGTTGCTTTAAGACCGGATCTGTGCGGTACCATCCGTTTCCGGCCAACGGAAGGCAGGCTGCCGGACAGGGTGAATTATACACATTTCCAAGAGGGATTATGTCTTGAAAAGCCGTATAAACTTTATCTTTCGTTCAAAAGATGGCCGTCAGCTTGGCAAAAATTACCAGCGCCTCGAAAATATGTCAACAAGGCTGACATATTTTTCTCGTTTGATGGAGTTCGCCGCGTGACATCAATGAAAGATGAAGCCAGCCACATCGCCAAAGCCCTCTCCGGTGAGGATGCTCCCGAGCTCCATATTATCGAGCTTCTGTTCTTCGCTTACCGGGATTTCACCGCCGATCCCGACCTGATTCTGGAGAAGATCGGTTTCGGCCGCGCCCATCACCGGGTGCTTTATTTCATCAACCGCAAACCGGGCATGACTGTGGCCGAGCTTCTGGACGTGCTGAAGATCACCAAGCAGAGCCTGGCCCGGGTGCTGAAGCAATTGATCGACACGGAGCATGTCGTGCAGCTGACCGGCCCGCGCGACCGGCGCCAGCGGGAACTCTACCCGACACCGAAGGGCCGCGAGCTAGCCCTCGCCCTCGCCCTGCCACAGTCCCGCCGTATCGCGCGGGCGCTTAATGAAAGCGGGCCCGAGAATCGCGCGGCGATCGAGCACTTCCTGAAAGCCATGGTCAATCCGGACCAGCGGGCGCAGATCGACAGTTTGCCCGCGGCGGGTTAGAATTGCGAACAGTAGAGGGATGAGATGAGCACAAGGGGTACAGAGATGGCCATGGAACAGAAGCCGGTTTCCGACGACGCGCCGCACCTTCTCGTTGTCGATGACGACACCCGCATCCGCAGCCTCCTGTCGCAATATCTGACCGGCAGCGGCTTCCGCGTCACCGTCGCCGCCAATGCGGCGGAAGCGCGGCGCAAGCTGGAAGGCATCGATTTCGACCTCCTGATCCTCGACATCATGATGCCGGGCGAAACCGGCGTGACGCTGACCAAATCGCTGCGCGAGACCAAGGACGTGCCGATCCTGATGCTGACCGCCCTGTCGGAAACCGACAACCGCATCGACGGTCTCGAGGCGGGCGCGGATGATTACCTGCCCAAGCCCTTCGATCCGCGCGAACTGATCCTGCGCATCAACAACATCCTGCGCCGCGGCGCGGCCCCGCAGACGCCGAAGATCGAGCAGGTCGTGTTCGGCCCCTACACCTTCTTCATCCCGCGCAAGGAGCTCCGCAAGGGCAGCGAGAACATCAAGCTGACCGACCGCGAACAGGACATCATGGCCATCTTCGCCGAGCGCGCCGGCGAAACGGTCCCGCGCCACGAGCTGACCGGCAGTGAAGGCGAAGTCGGCGAGCGCACCATCGACGTCCAGATCAACCGCCTGCGCCGCAAGATCGAGCAGGACCCGGCCAACCCGGTGTGGCTCCAGACCGTGCGGGGCATCGGGTATAAGCTCAGTATAGAGTGATGCGGCTTTAACATGGGCGCCATTTCCTTCCACCACCCCCCTCTGCCCTGCCGGGCATCTCCCCCACAAGGGGGGAGATCAGCCGTCATTGGCCTTCGGCACCAATCTCTTACTTCGCAGAATAGAGGCGGACGGTGGTGTCAGCCAATCTCCCCCCTTGTGGGGGAGATGCCCGGCAGGGCAGAGGGGGGTAAATCCAGAAAGCGACTCCCGGCGAAATGAAATCCCTCTGGACGAAATTCGCCCGATGGCTGGCGCACCAGATGCCGAAGCGGCTTTATGCCCGCTCGCTCATCATCGTCATTGTGCCGATGGTGCTGCTGCAATCGGTCATCGCCTTCGTCTTCATGGAGCGCCATTGGCAGATGGTGACGGAGCGTCTTTCCATGGCCGTGGTGCGCGATATCTCCGCCATCATCGACATCATCGAGACCTATCCGCAGGATCCGGGCTATGAGAACATCATCCGCATTGCCCAGCAGCGCCTCGGGCTGAACATCTCCATCCTGCCGCCCAACCCCCTGCCCCCGCCGGGGCCGAAGCCGTTCTTCTCCATCCTCGACGATTTTCTGGGCGAGGAGATCACCCGCCAGATCAACCGGCCGTTCTGGCTGGACACGGTGGGCGATTCCGATTTGATCGAAATCCGCATCCAGCTTGAGGACAAGGTCCTGCGCGTCTTCGCCCGCCGCAGCCAGGCCTATGCCTCCAACACGCTGATTTTCCTGACCTGGATGGTCGGCACCGCGCTGGTGCTGCTTTCCATCGCCATCCTCTTCCTGCGCAACCAGATCATGCCTATCCAGCAGCTGGCCAAAGCCGCAGAAAGCTTCGGCAAAGGGCAGCCGATGCCCGAAGGCTTCCGCCCGCGCGGCGCGGAAGAAGTCCGCCGCGCCGGCATCGCCTTCATACAGATGCGCGAGCGCATTGAGCGCCAGATCGAGCAGCGTACCGCGATGCTGTCAGGCGTGAGCCACGATTTGCGCACCATCCTGACCCGCTTCAAGCTGCAACTGGCCCTCGCCGGCTCGAATATCGATACCGAGCCGCTCAACCAGGATATCGAGGACATGCAGAACATGCTCGAAGGCTATCTCGCTTTCGCGCGCGGCGAGGCGGAGGAGGAACAGGGCAATTTCGACCTCACCCGCCTTTTCGACAAGCTCGCCGAGGAGGCGAAACTGCGCGACCGCGGGTTCCGCTCCACGATAGAAGGCGACAGCACCGTCGAAGTCCGCCCCAAAGCCTTCACCCGCCTCATCGGCAATCTCGTCGGCAACGCCTTCCGCTACGCGCAGAATGTCGAGATCACGGCGGTGCATGACGACGCGTCGCTGACTGTCACCATCGACGATGACGGCAGCGGCATTCCCGAGGACAAGCGCGACGATGTGTTCAAGCCCTTCGTCCGCCTCGACGAAGCCCGCAACCAGGATTCCAGCGGCACCGGCCTCGGCCTCGCCATCGCCCGCGACATCGCCCGCAGCCACGGCGGCGACATCACCCTTCACGACAGCCCGCTGGGGGGACTGAGAGCCGTGGTGCGGATACCTGTGTGACCCATCTTGATTTACTGTAAGTTTTTTGCTTACATAGACCATGATCAAATCGTTCAGGAACAAAGCGCTGGAAACCCTGTTCGAAACTGGCAAATCCGGCAAGATCGATGCCAAATTGCACAAAAGGATTCTGGTGCGTCTCGACCGGCTGGAACAATCCGAACGACCGGAAAATATGAACCTTCCTGGATTCAACTTTCATGCGCTGAACGGTTATGATCCAACCCGCTATACGGTTCATGTAAATGGGCCGTGGTGCATTACGTTTGAATTCGATGGAAAGGATGCGGTTCGCGTCGATTTCGAGCAATATCATTGACCGCTGCCCAAGGAGAGCAAGATGACCGCGCATGAAGCAAAGCGTCCAATCGAGCGCTGCCCGTCTCATCCCGGGGCGCTGCTTGAAGACATCATCCCGGCCACAGGGAAAACCAAGGCGGAAATCGCCCATCTGCTCGGCATATCGCGCCAGCAGCTTTACGATATTCTGCGGGAGAGAAAGCCGGTTTCGCCGAACATTGCCGCTCGCCTCGGCAAAATGTTTGGCGATGGTCCGGCGGTGTGGCTGCGGATGCAGGCCGCCTATGATGCCTGGCATGTCGCGCGCGAGGTGGATGTTTCGAATATCCCAACCCTGCACGCTGCGTGAAGCGGGCTAATGCGCTTCACCTTTAGATGAAACGGTCTCGTTCTTTTATCGTTGTGGCTACGTCACCGTAGAGGAATGGATCCCAGTGACAAGCACTGGGATGACGGGGTGGAGATGTTTCTCCACTACTGATATGTTTCTACCAAGCGGGGAGTTCCGAGGTTTGCTTGCCAACAGCAAAGCAATCCGTCATCCCAGTGCTTGTCACTGGGATCCATTCCTCCACGCTTCCACGACAACAACGGTCCCAAACCGGAATTCAGGCGATTCCACTAAAATGAAACGCCCTAAAACAGCCTGCCCCCGTTCGGCACAGGCTTATCAATCGCGGCGAGCACCACCGCGCCCTCTTCGTCCGGCAAGCCGAGCGTCAGCACTTCCGACATGAACGGGCCGATCTGGCGTGGCGGGAAGTTGACGACCGCCAGCACCTGGCGGCCCACCAGCTCTTCCGGCGTATAATGCCTGGTGATCTGCGCCGAGGATTTGCGCACGCCTATCTCCGCGCCGAAATCGATCTTCAGCTTGATGGCTGGTTTTCGGGCTTCCGGAAAGGGCGCGGCCTCGACAATCGTGCCGCAGCGTATGTCCACCTTCTCGAAATCGTCCCAGCTGATCGTATCACTCATCATCCCACCCAATCAGTTCAGCACCAGGATATGCTGAGATTCAGGTTAGGACGAGGCGAAAATGGTGCTTTCGAGAACCGGAGCGCAGCGTACTCCCGTACGTGAGCACCGGAAGCGCAGAAAACGCCATTTGCAGACCGTCCTTACCTGAATATCAGCGTATCCTAGGCGTGTCCTACCGTCTCGAACAATACGCTGTCCAGCGCCTCGCGCGCCGTTACGCCCGACCAGACGACGAACTGGAAAGCCTGGAAATAATTCTCGCAGGCTTCGAGCGCGCAGCCGAGGAGCACTTCCACCTGCCGGTTGGTCGGCTCCGCGCCGCCGGCAAGCAGCAGCGACTGGCGGAACATGATCGCGCCTTCCTGCTGCCAATAGTCGAAATGCCCCATCAGCAATTGCTCATTGATGAGCGAAAGCAGCCGCATCATCTCGTTGATGCGCGCCTCACCCACCCGGATGTCGAAGGCGCAGGCCAGATGCAGCGCCTCGCAATCTTCCATCCAGGAGAAGGAGACGTGGTAATCCGTCCACGATCCCGCCACCGACATGGCAATTTCATCGTCGCCTGTACGCTCGAACGACCAGTCGTTTGAATACGCGACCTGCTCAATGACATCCACCGGATGTGCATCGCGAGCGATTGCAAGCTCAAGAAGGCTCATGACCATTTCCTGTATCTGGAGCAGGCCCTTCAAAAAAAGGCCATACTCGATATCTTGGGACGAGCGCACCGCACGCCCGCCCGAAAGCACACGTCAACACTTCACTGATACTGGAGAACGGCCTGTAGGCACTGAACCCGCTAACACCCCTCGCGCCGTCACCACATGACTGCTTCGAATCATGTAGTGATTTCAGTCTATTGATGCTGAGTCAGAGCGCTAGTCCCTTTTCGCAACAAGCGGCGAAAGCATGTGGACAGAGGCTGTAGCGGAGGCTGGCGCGAGGCCAATAACCGACTCTAAGAAAACGGTTTTTGGCGCTCGCAGCCTGTTGATAATTTTTTAGGAATTATCTTTGGATTTCGTCGCGGCAGAGGAAGATTTGGCGGATTTGGCCGTCTGCTCCGCCTCGATTTTGGCAAGACGCGTCTCCAGCGCTTCGATCCGCGCGGTCAGCGCGCTGTTTTCCGTGCGTGCCCGGACGGCCATTTCGCGCACCGCGTCGAAATCCTCGCGCTGCACCACATCCATGGAATTGAGCAACCGCTCGGCCTGCCCGCGAAAGGCGGTTTCCACCTCGCGCCGCACGCCCTGGGCCGCGCCTGCCGCATCGGTCACAAGCTTGGCGAGTTCATCCAGAACCCTGTTCGTTCCGCTGTTCATGACTATGTACCTCTGTTGTGCGTTGATTTTCAGATAGGCTTCCATGTTATCGGTTGCAAGCATCCGGTTAGAATCGCAATGAAATCGCCGCGCTTGACTTTAAGTTCCATGCTCTACCATGGTCCGCTGAATTTTCAGGAGAAATCCATGACCGAGACGCTACCGCCCCTCCATTCCGGCCTGCCCTTTCCGGATATCAGCCCGGTGATCTTCTCCATCGGGCCGCTGCAGGTGCATTGGTATGGGGTGGGCTATGTCGTCGGCATCCTCTTTGCGTGGTGGTACGGCAAGCGCCTGCTCTCCACCCCGCGCCTCTGGCGGCATGACAAGGCGCCGATCGAGCCGGATGCGCTCGATGATTTCGTGCTCTGGGCGGCGCTCGGCGTCGTATTGGGCGGGCGCATCGGCTATGTGCTCTTCTATAATTTCGATTATTACCTCGCCAACCCGCTCTCGATCCCGGCGGTGTGGGATGGCGGAATGTCCTTCCACGGTGGCTTTCTGGGCACCACGCTCGCCATGATCCTCTTCGCCCGCTCGCGCGGCATCGGCATCTGGAGCATGTTCGACACCATCGCGGCGGGCGTTCCGGTCGGGCTTGGCGTGGTGCGCATCGCCAATTTCATCAATTCCGAGCTATGGGGCCGCGTCAGCGATGTGCCTTGGGCGGTCTATTTTCCCAATGGCGGCCCCCTGCCCCGCCATCCAAGCCAGCTTTATGAGGCGGGGCTGGAAGGTCTGGTGCTCTTCGCCGTCCTGTGGCTTCTCGTCTGGAAGGGTCTCAAGCTGAAGATCCCCGGCTATGTCACCGGCGTTTTCGTGACCGGCTATGGCCTAAGCCGCATCTTCGTCGAGTTCTTCCGCGAGCCCGACCCGCAATTGGGCTATCTCTTCGGCGGCTGGCTCACCATGGGCATGGTGCTGTCGGTGCCGATGGTGCTGATCGGACTTTGGGCCATCTGGCGCGCGAAGCGGGCCGCTCGGGCATAGAAATGACTGTGCCCCTGAAACAGCGCCTCATCCGGCTCATCGAAACATCAGGCCCGATCAGCCTCGCCGAATATATGGCCGCCTGTCTCGGCGACCGTGATGCTGGCTATTACACGACGCGCGAACCCTTCGGGCGCGAGGGCGATTTCATCACCGCGCCTGAGGTGAGCCAGATGTTCGGCGAGCTCATCGCCGTCTGGTGCATCGGCGTATGGCAGGCGCTGGGCAAGCCGGAAAACGCCGTGTTATGCGAAATCGGCCCCGGGCGCGGCACGCTGATGGCCGATATGCTGCGCACGCTGGAAAAGCTCGCGGCCGCCTTTCTCAGCACGGCCCGAATTGCCATGGTCGAGACCAGCCCGCGGCTCATCGAAATCCAGCGGGAAAAGCTGAAAAGCCACGCGGCGTCCATCGACTGGCGCACTTCGTTTGAAGAGCTTCCCGATGGCCCGCTCATCCTCGTTGCCAACGAGCTGTTCGACGCGCTGCCGATCCGCCAATATGTAAAGCTGAATGGCCGCTTCGTCGAGCGGGTCGTCGCGGTCGTAAACGGCGAGCTGTGCTTCACATCAGGCGCCGGCTCCATCGATCCCGCCCTCCTTCCCGCAGGCTATGAAACCGCCCCAGAAGGAGCCATTTTCGAAGCCGCCCCTGCCCGCACCGCGCTGATGCAGCTGATCGCCGAGCGCATTACAGCCACGCAGGGCGCGGCGCTTCTCATCGACTATGGCCATCTCGAAGCAGGCTTCGGCGATACGCTGCAGGCCATGTCCAAACATACATTCGCGGATGTATTCGAAAATCCCGGCGAGGCCGACCTCACCAGCCATGTGGATTTCGCCGCCCTGGCGCAAACCGCCCGTGCTTGCCGCTGCCATACAGGCGCGATGACGCAAGGCGAATTCCTGCTCGCCATGGGCCTCCTCGACCGCGCCGGACAGCTTGGCGCTGGCAAGGACAAGGCCGCGCAGGAGCAAATCCGCAATGATGTCGAGCGCCTCGCCGCGCCGGACCAGATGGGGACGCTGTTCAAGATGTTATGCGTGAGCGATGGGAAGAGGCGGATATTTCCGTTTGCGTGAACCGTCGGGCACCCCCCTCTGCCCTGCCGGGCATCTCCCCCACAAGGGGGGAGATTGGATGTCAGTTCCCCTTTCGCCAATTACCAACGTCGCATAATGAGAGCCGTCATCGATGCAGGCCAATCTCCCCCCTTGTGGGGGAGATGTCCGGCAGGACAGAGGGGGGTTAACCTCGAGCGCACACACCTATCGTTTACTTAACTCTCTGGGCAATTGACATCCCCGCCCCCCTCGCTCACCATCGCCGCACTTTCAGGAGCCCATCATGCTGACCAACAACCGCCCTGCCCCGATCCGCTCGCCGCTGCTCGACGCAGGCCGCGGCAAAGGCATCGTGCATGGCTTCTTCACCCGCCAGGGCGGCGTTTCTCAAGGTATCTACCAGGGCCTCAACATCGGCGCGGGCTCCAAAGACGCGCCGGAAAACGTCGCGGAGAACCGCCGCCGGGTGGCCGAAACCTTGGGCGTCACGCCGGAGAATCTCCTGACCGTCCATCAGATACACTCCCCCGATGTCGTCACCGTCACCGGCCCGTTTGCGGGCGAAAGGCCGAAGGCGGATGCCATGGTCACCAATGTCCCCGGCCTCGCCATCGGCGCGCTCAGCGCGGATTGCGGCCCGGTGCTTTTCGCCGACCCGGAAGCGCGCGTCATCGGCTCTGCACATGCCGGCTGGCGCGGGGCCATCGATGGCGTACTGGAGAATACCGTCGAGGCGATGACCCGGCTCGGCGCGAAGCGCTCGCGCATCGTGGCCGTGCTGGGACCGACCATCGGGCCGGAGAATTACGAGGTCGGACCGGAATTTTTTGCGCAGTTCGTCGCGCGAGATGCTGCCTACGAGCGCTATTTCCGCCCCTCCGCCCAGGAAAACCACCACATGTTCGACCTCTGGAGCTTCATCCTCGACCGATTGAAGATGACAGGCGTCAAGGCCGAAGGTTTGAATGAATGCACCTATGCGGATGAGGCGCGGTTCTTTTCCTACCGCCGCGCCACCCACCGCGGGGAACCGGATTACGGCAGACAGATTTCAGCGATAGCGATTACAGGATAGGGGAAAAGGGATGGGTCTTCATTTCGAGCCGGAGGAATATACCGCGCGGCTGGACCGCCTGCTGCTGAAAATGGCGGAAGACAAACTCGACGCGCTGCTGCTCTTTTCGCAGGAGAGCATGTACTGGCTGACCGGCTATGACACGTTCGGCTTCTGCTTTTTCCAGTGCCTGGTGGTGAAGGCGGACGGCTCCATGGTGCTGATGACCCGCTCGGCGGATCTGCGTCAGGCGCGCCATACCTCCAATATCGACAATATCATGCTGTGGACCGACCGGGAAAATGCCAATCCCGCCGTCGACCTCCGCAATCTCCTCAACGATCTCGACCTGCTCGGCAGCCATATCGGCGTCGAATACCAGACCCATGGCCTTACCGCCGCCAATGGCCGCAAGCTCGACGAGCAGCTGACCACCTTCGCGAAAATCAGCGATGCGTCGGGCGTTGTCAGCCGCCTTCGGCTTTTGAAAAGCCCGGCGGAGATCGCCTTCGCCCGCAAGGCCGCGAGCTTGAGCGACGATGCGCTCGACGCGGCGCTGGAAATCACCAAAATGGGCGCGAGCGAAGCCGATATCCTCGCCGCCATGATGAGCGCCAATTTCAAGGGCGACGGCGACTTCCCCGCCAATGAATATATCATCGGCTCGGGTCCCGACGCCCTGCTCTGCCGCTATAAGGCCGGACGGCGCAAGCTGACCAAGAACGACCAGCTGACGCTCGAATGGTCCGGCGTCTACCGGCATTATCATGCACCACAGATGCGCACGGTCCTCACCGGCAAGCCGTCCAAGCGCCATATGGAGCTCTATGACGCCGCCCGCGAGGCGCTGGAGGCGGTCGAGACGACATTGACCCCGGCCCACACTTTCGGCGACGTGTTCGACGCCCATGCGAAGGTGCTGGAGGCCCATGACCTGACCCGCCACCGGCTCAACGCCTGCGGCTATTCTGTCGGCGCGCGCTTCACGCCGTCATGGATGGACCCGCAAATGTTCTATTCCGGCAATCCGGAGCGGATCGAGCCGGACATGACGCTTTTCGCCCACATGATCATCATGGATTCCGACAGCGGCACGGCCATGACTTTGGGCCGCACCTACCTGACCACGAGCGCTTCCGCCGAGCCGCTTTCGCGCCATTCGCTCGACCTGATTGTCAAGTGAAAAGGAATCCGGGTAAGTTGGGCGCGGGCTGAGGTGAAGAGGGCGGGAACAATACCGCAAGTTAGGGAGCAAGCGTCTGCAAAATGAGAAAACAGTTCCCTTCGATTGTCCTGTTGATCGCCGGTGCGCTCGCCGGATGCAACAGCACGGAAGCGACCCTGTCGGTGCCGGGTTCGGGTGACGCTGCGTCCTCTGCGACGGCCACGGCGGGCGCCGTCCAAACCACCGGCGCGCCGCAGGCCTCGGGCACGCTGCGCCTCGACAAGCTCCAGATCGCGCCCATCGTCGGCGCCCCCGTCAGCGTGGTCACGCCCCTCTCCCAGCGGCTGGCTGCGGATGCCAAGGCGAAAGGCGTCACCCTCGCCGCCGCCACCGAGGCGGGGCAGGCCTATGTCATGAAGGGCTATTTCTCCGCCATGGCCGAAGCCGGGCAGACGACCGTGCTCTATGTTTGGGACATTCTCGACCCCGCCGGCAACCGACTGCACCGCATTCAAGGGCAGGAAAAGGTAGCCGCCACCGCGCCCGACGCCTGGAGCGCGGTCCCCGCCTCGGCCATGGAAGCCATCGCCGACCGCACCATGCAGGAATATTCCACATGGCTGGCGGCAAACCGGAAGCCGACATGAAGGCGACCGGTAAACATTTCACTTTTTGATGGGGGCATCCTGCCTGTCCCCATCCGATTGGGCACCGCGCCAGGTTCCGTCAAAGAAAGAAACGCCCTAGCCTAGATTTCAGGCGCGGTTCGGACGGAATCGGCGATGGGCGTGTCAGGGTTTTGGTTGCCCTTCGTATGCCGCCCCAAGATCTGGCGAATCCCTTCCTTCGTGAAGGGCTGCGCCAATTGCGCCATAAATCCCCGCGCAATCTGCCCCTTGATGCCGATATCCGTGGAAGACGCGCGATCGGGATTATAATAGGTGCCAAACAGCAGGTCGAAGAGGACGATATTCTCGCCGTAATTCGTGTTGCCCTCGCGAAGCTCCTTCGAATGATGCCATCGGTGCAGACGCGGCGTGCTGAACACGAAATCGAAAAGGCCGGTTTTCATCTCGACATTGCAGTGCGTGAGTATGCCGATGAATGCGGTGACGGCGCCAAGCCACAAAAACATTTCAAGAGGCGCGCCCAGAAAATACAGCGGAATCTGGCTGAGCGCGACCTTGAACAGCGAGTCGACGACATGGAAACGTCCGGTATTGACCACCCAGAGGCGGGTCACGCTGTGGTGCAGCGCATGGAAGCGCCAGAAGAACAGCTTTTCATGCGCAATGCGATGCGACCAGTAGAGACCAAATTCCGCGATCGTCACAGCCAGCGCGACCTGCGCCACCATCGGCAGCCCGGTCGGCCAAAGATTGAACTGCATAGCGGAGATCGTGTGCAGGAAACCAGCGGCGAGCATCGGGAAAATGGCTCCCAGGAGAGCGAAGATCTGCAAACTACCCTTGGTGAGAAGCGTGTGCCCGATATCGTTCACCGTTTCGCCATCCGGCTGCAGCCAGCTTCCCTCATAGGGAATGAGACGCTCGAGAAAGAACAGGAAGGCAATTTCACCCGCATAGACAGCCGAGAACGCTGCGATGGGATGGTTGCTGGCAAAAGCAAAATACGCACCGGCAAGACCTGAAAAGAAAACCAGCGGCCACGCGCAATAAGAGAGAATGGATTTTACTTCTGTTAAATTCGGCATGGATTTCGATATCCTGAAAGAGGGTGGCACCCGCTGAACCCAGGTGGATAATAACGTAGCCAGGATTATGGACAACCGCCCCGTGGCGTGTCCCTTTGGGCACTTTTCAGTGATTGTTAGCCACATACCACGATTGCGTGCTTGCATTCAGCCGGACTCGCGGTAAAACGCCGCTCATCCGAGGGACGACCAGCCAGGGATCGATCAGGCATGAAACTTTTCGCGGGCAACTCCAATCGTGTGCTGGCTGAAGCCGTAGCGAAATATCTTGATATCCCCTTGGGCAAGGCCAGCGTGCGGCGTTTCGCCGATCAGGAAATCTTCGTCGAGATCCAGGAAAATGTGCGCGGCGAGGATGTGTTCGTTCTCCAGTCCACTTCTTATCCCGCAAACGATCATCTGATGGAACTGCTCATCATGATCGATGCGTTACGCCGCTCCTCCGCCCGCCGCATCACCGCCGTCATGCCCTATTTCGGTTACGCGCGGCAGGACCGCAAACCGACGTCGCGCTCGCCGATTTCGGCGAAGCTGGTGGCCAATCTCATCACCGAAGCGGGCGCGAACCGCGTTTTGACCCTCGATCTCCATGCCGGCCAGATCCAGGGGTTTTTTGATATCCCGACCGACAATCTCTACGCCGTGCCGGTTATCGCCCGCGACATCAAAACGCGCTATGCGCTCGATAACATCATGGTCGTCTCACCCGATGTGGGCGGCGTAGTGCGCGCCCGCTCGCTCGCCAAGCGCCTCGACGCGCAATTGGCTATCGTCGACAAGCGCCGCGAGCGGCCAGGCGAGTCGGAGGTCATGAACGTCATCGGCGACGTCACCGGCAAGGATTGCCTGCTGTTCGACGATATCGTCGATTCCGGCGGCACGCTCTGCAATGCGGCGGAAGCGCTGCTGGCCAAGGGCGCGAAAAGCGTCACCGCCTATATCACCCACGGCGTGCTTTCAGGGGGTGCGGTCGCGCGCATCACCTCGTCGAAGCTGAAGGAACTTGTCATCACCGACTCCATCCAGCCCACCGCCGCCATCCTCGCCGCGCCGAATATCCGCGTGCTGTCGATTGCCGATCTGATTGGCGAAGCAATTTCGCGCACGGCTTCGGAAGAGTCGGTGTCGAGTTTGTTCGACTGAGGCAAACTGGCGCCCATGTTTTGATGGAATCGCCTGAATTCCGTTCGGGACCGTAGTCGTTGTAGAGACGTTGAGGAATGGATCCCAGTGACGAGCACTGGGATGACGGGTTGCAATACTATTCGCAACCCAATCTTCAACCTCTCCGCTTGGCAGAAGCATATCCGGTTGCGGAAAAAACATCCCCACCCCGTCATCCCAGTGCTTGTCACTGGGATCCATTCCTCAACGGTGACGTGGCCGCGCCGATCGAAAAAAACGAGACCGTTTCTATTTCAAGGTAAAATGGTCAGCGAATAGAATATTCGTCGGCACATTCGGTTGCCAAATCCTATTCCCTCGATTCTACTCCGCCGCCGTTCTCTCCTCGCCGCCCTCATCCGGCGCGTTCGGATCACCCGGCGCGGTCTCGCATTCCAAATCCGGAAATGCCGCAATGCGCTTGCCCGTAAAATCGGTGCGCAAGACAAGCAGCCCCCTCTCCTCGAAATAGGTCAGCAGCCGCCGCGCGCGGCTGATCGAATGGGTGCCATAAGCCCGCGCCAGCGCTGCATCGGACGGGCATGGCGCACCCTTTACCGCCGCCTGCGCGACGATGAGGAACACGCCCTGCACGTCGTCGGTCAGCGTTTCCGAGAGGTTCAGCGCCTCCTGCCAGGTCTTGCCGGCTGCGGTTTCGCTGTCGATATTCGCCTGCGCCAGCGCCAGCCTGCGGCGGAAGGCCGGCAGCGCCAGCGGCTCGCCCGGCACGCGGTGGATGCGGCAGCGCACGAGAAAATCCTGATAAAGCACCGCGACCGAGCGGAACGAGGCTTCCGGGTCCCCGATGATCTCGCGCATCACCTTGTCGAGAAGTGTCTCCCGCTCCGCCTCGACGAGACCGGGGAAGAGCGGCTCCACAGGGGCCTCGGGTTCCGGCTTTGCCTTGGTCAGCTGCGCGAGGATTTCGGTGGTCGAGGGTGGCGGCGGGGCGACGGGCGCGCGGCGCACCACCGGGCGGATTTCCTCCGGCGCGGGAGTGAAGATCAACCCGCGCGCATCCTCCGGCGCATCCGGCAATGGCATCAGCTTCGGGCTTGAAGAGCGGGCCGAGGTTTCCACCACACCGATCTTGATGGGCAGTGGCCGCCGCGCCAGCGCCGGGCCAAGCGCCACGAAATGCCCGCGCTGCAGGTCGCGGAACATTTCCGCCTGCCGCCGCTCCATGCCGAGCAGGTCGGCGGCACGCGCCATGTCGATATCGAGGAAGGTGCGCCCCATCAGGAAATTGGAGGCTTCCGCCGCCACATTCTTGGCGAGCTTCGCCAGACGCTGCGTGGCGATTACTCCGGCAAGCCCGCGCTTGCGCCCGCGGCACATCAAATTCGTCATCGCGCCCAGCGAAAGCTTGCGCGCCTCGTCCGACACCTCCCCTGCGGCGGCAGGCGCGAAAAGCTGCGCCTCGTCCACCACCACGAGCATCGGGTACCAGTAATCGCGCTCCGCATCGAACATACCGCCCAGGAAGGCCGCTGCGGCGCGCATCTGCTGCTCGACGTCAAGCCCTTCGAGATTGAGCACCACCGAGACACGATGCTGCCGAATGCGCGCGGCGATGCGGGTCAGTTCCCCCTCGCTGCGCTGGGCGTCCACCACCACATGGCCGAAGGCATCGGCGAGCGTGACGAAATCACCCTCCGGATCGACGATGCATTGCTGCACCCAGGAGGCGCTCTGCTCCAGCAGGCGGCGCAGCAGATGCGACTTGCCCGAGCCGGAATTGCCCTGTACCAGCAGGCGCGTCGCCAGCAGCTCCTCCAGATCGAGCATGGCCGCGGTCCCGCCGGACGTGGTTCCCATGTCGATGCCGACCTTCATCCTGCCTCCTGAAATTGCTGATTTTGCCAGATCGCATGCGAGCGGACGGGAATCATCCGGCGCAGCGCCCATGCGTTAAAACACGCCGCGCCTCCTTTAGCACCCCCTATCCGCCGATGCGCCTTTTCTGTCGCGAAACCCACAACAAGGTGACGGTGAAAAATGTTGTCACCCTCGGCGCGAGATACCCCCCTCTGCCCTGCCGGGCATCTCCCCCACAAGGGGGGAGATTGGCTGGCATCGGTCACGGCGCTTCCCTTACAACGTCTGCGATTGGCGAAAGCGACAATGACAGCGCAATCTCCCCCCTTGTGGGGGAGATGCCCGGCAGGGCAGAGGGGGGTGAATAGCGCCGACATTTCCGGAAAGCGTCTGAACTACAACGGCCGCACCGCAAACCTCCCATACGCAATAAACGCACAAAACGCCGCGACAACCAGCCAATACCCCATCGGACCAAAATTCCGGTTCCCCGAAGCCAGATGCAGCCCGCAAAAGGCGAGCATTTCCACGGCGATCAGCAGCGCGGCGAGCGGAACGAGGAAGCCGAGCGGCTTGTAGACGGCAGGCACGATCAGGCAGAGGCTGCAGATGAGCTCGACAACGGCCATTCCCAGCCACACCCCATGCGGGATCGCGCTCAAGGAGGGCATCGTTTGCGCGGGGTTGGAGAATTTCCACACCGCGCCGGTGGCGGTGTGGAGCGCGAGGAGGACTTGCAGAACCCACAAGAGAATATTCATGGCCGTTTCCTGTTTGATGGTTTTTCAAAGACGTTGCGGCAAAATCAGCCCGCCCGCGCCGCGACCTGATCCAGCTTCTCGAGGAAATTCGGCCAGCCGGCTTTGGCGCCACCGAAAGCTTGTTTCTGATCCGGACGGAAGCCTTTCTGCTCGACGCGCAAGGAGGTCCCGCCCTGCGTCGGAGTAAGCGTGAACGTCACGACGCTTCTGAGGTCGAACGCCGGATCGTCATGCGCGAAATTCCAGGTATAGGAGAGCGTCCGCGCCGGCTCGACGACGAGCACCTCGCAGTCCAGCACCCCGCCCCATTCGCCGCGAAGATTGAAGCGATGGCCCACGGCCGGGCTGAAATCGTTCTGCATCAACCACTCCGCGATCAGATGCGGCTGGGTCAGCGCACGCCAGAGCTTTTCCGGCGGATGATCGAACTCGCGTGTCACGGTGACGGTGCGCGTCTCGGCGGTCATTGGTCCATCCTTTTGAGTAAATCTTCCAGACCGTCGAGCCGCTTCTCCCAGAAGCCGGCCATCTCGGTCGTCCAGTCGATGAGGGGGGTGAGCGCGGCGGGCCGGGCGCTGTAATGCGTCTGCCGCCCCTCAGGACGGTCATGCACCAGCCCGGCCTCCTTCAATATGCCGAGATGTTTCGACACGGCAGGCTGCGAGATGCCGGCCCGGGCCGTCAAAGCCCCAACCGTCTGCTCGCCTTCCCTGCACAGCCGTTCGAAGATCGTCCGCCGGGTGGGATCGGCGAGCGTTCTGAACAGGATTTCGTGGCTCTCGGACATGAAACTTATAACTCGCTGGTTATTGATCAACTCATAACCAACGAGTTATAGGTCTGTCAAGCCTTATAAGCTCAATGCGGGCTGGCCGTGGGGCGGATGACGACCTCGCTCACATCGACATCCTCAGGCTGGCTGATGGCATAGGCGATGGCGTTGGCGACGGCTTCCGCGCTGATCGTGATGGCGCGGAAAGCGACCATTGCCTCCTGTGCGCCCGGGTCGGTGATCGTGCCGGCAAGTTCGGAAGTCGTCGTACCCGGTGAAATCACCGTGACGCGGATACGGTCCGTCTCCTGCCGCAACCCGTCCGAAATCGCCCGCACCGCGAATTTGGTCGCGGAGTAGACGGCGCAAGTGGGCCAGACCTTATGCCCGCCGATGGAGGAGAGGTTGACGATCTGCCCATGGCCCCGCGCATTCATCAGCGGCAGGGCGGCGGCGATGCCATAGAGAACGCCCTTGATGTTGACGTCCACCATCCGGTCCCACTCGTCCACCTTGAGCGCTTCGAGCGGTGACAGTGGCATGATGCCCGCATTGTTGACGATCACGTCCAGCTTGCCGAATTCCTCCACCGCATACTGCGCGAAGGCTTCGACATCCGCACGCTGCGTTACGTCGAGCGTACGGGCGCGGACGGATCCCGCGATGGCGATCTCCTCGGCGAGCTTCTGCAGCCGGTCGCCCCGCCGCGCGCCGATGACGACATGCGCGCCTGCTGCGGCTAGAACGCGGGCCGTGGCTTCGCCGATCCCGCTGCTCGCCCCGGTGATGGCGACCACTTTTCCTTCGATTCCGTGCATGTTTGTTTCCTTTGACGAGAGTTGATTGCGATTACTGCTGGTTTGCAGGGGAAGCGTCGCCGAACCGGCGGGCCGCCGGATTGGTCTCAGCGATGGTGCCTATCGAAGCCGGCGCGGTATAGTCGGTCTTCGGCTGGGCGACCGGCGCGCTGGGCTTGGCGTAGAGATCGTCCGGCGTGCCGAAGGACGGATTTTCCGCGAAGGCAACGCCCGCGCCAAAGATGAGCGTGGTGAGGGTAAGGATGATCTTGTTCATGATGATGTTCCTATCTGTGTGGAATTAGCGGCGGCGCAGGATCATGCCGGCGTGATGAAGCGTATTCGCGTCGACGAAATCGCCGTCTGCGGTGAAGCCGGTGTCGTCCCAATATTCGATATGCGTGCCGGTGACTTCGTAGCGGCCCCGATATGCGCTTTCTCTTGTGCCGCGGGCTTCGTCGTATCGGCCATTGGGTAGAAGTTCGTGCCTGACGTGACCGTCATCGGTCACCCACATGCCGACATAGGGATGCTCTGCTGTCGCATTTGTTTCTTCTGCTCCAGCCGATTGGCCAAGGAAGGCGACTGCTACAAGCGCGGCCAGTTGCTTTGACATCTTCTGTTTCCTGGTTTTGCGATTGGAAATTTCAGTCCACGCGCGGTGCGTTGTTCTCGACGACCGCCTGATAGGCGGCGAGGTCGAGAAAGGCCTCGGCCTCGGTCACTCGGCCGTCGGCCATGCGAAAAATCCAGACGAACTGGTTATTGTAGGGCTCGCCGGACGTGGTGGTGGCCGTGCCGTCGAAGCGGACGATCACCGCATCGCCCGATGTCCAGATATTATGCACTCTAGGGGTGATCGGGGTTGCGAGACGGCTGACCAGCGGGCCGGAAGCATTTTTGGTGAAATCTTCCAGACCCGTATAAGTCCTCGCCACCGGACCGGAGCCGTGAATGGTCCACTTTATATCCGGAGCCAGCAATTCGGCGAAGACATTGCCGCCCGCCTGCCACTTATCGAAGGCCTGGCGCACGATTGCTTCGTTTCGGGCGCTTACATCCGCCCGTTCGGCGTGAACCGCGGCCGCAGGTGCGGCAAAGACCAACGTAACCAGCAGTAATCCGGCTACATGGGAGAGGTTTCGGTTTATTCGGAACGTGCTCATTAGCGGTTTTTCCTTTCTTAGGGGTGGGCCCGCTGAGAAACATAGATGTGTCGACCCGCCTGATCGACTTGCCAATCGCGGATAGTCTGGTTAGAAAATCTAACCAATGATGGATGAGTTCGAAGGCATCTCCGTATTCCTGGCCGTCGCGGAAACACGCAATTTCCGCGTCGCCGGCGAACGCCTTGGCGTGACGCGCTCGGCGGTGAGCCAGGCTGTGCAGCGTCTCGAGGATCGCATGGGCGTGGCGCTCGTGCAGCGGACGACCCGCAGCGTGCGGCTGACGGAAGCGGGCGAGATGTTCTATGAGCTGGTAAAGCCTTCGACCCGCGAAGTGCTCGACGCCGTGCGGGCTATCAGAGACATGCAGGCGCGCCCCACGGGATTGCTCCGAATCGCGGTGTCATCCATCGCCGAGCGCTTCATTTCGGGGCCGCTGCTGGCGGGTTTCATGGCTGAATACCCCGACGTTAAGCTCGACATCACCATTACAGACGAGGAATTCGATATCGTCAGCGAGGGGTTCGACGCGGGCGTCCGGCTGGGCGAGGTGATCGAGCAGGATATGATCGCCGTCCCCGTTTCCCCGGAACAGCGGCAATGCCCTGTGGCTTCGCCGCAATATCTCGCGCGGCGCGGCACGCCCCGCCATCCGCGCGAGCTGACGGAGCATATCTGCATCGGCTGGCGGCCAAGGCCCGACAGCGCGCCCTACCGCTGGGAATTCACCGAAAACGGCAGGGATTTTAACGTCGCGGTCAACGAGGCCATGACCACCAACGACATGGGCATGATGATCCGCATGGCCTGCGCCGGCGCGGGCATCACCTTCGGCATGGTCGAAACATTCGAGCCCTATTTCGCGCACGGCGAACTCGTCCCGCTATTGGAAGAATACTGCCCGCCCTTCCCCGGCTTTTATCTCTACTACCCCCGGCGGCACCGGCAGCCGCTGAAGCTACGGGCGCTGGTGGAGCATATCAGGGAATTTCTGCAGGCGTAGCTCACCCCCGCCGCGCTGCCTCGATCGCCGCCACGTCAATCTTCGTCATATCCATCATCGCCGCGAATGCACGCTTTGCTTCATCGCCACCGGCGGCCATCGCCTCCATCAGCGCGCGCGGCGTGATTTGCCACGAGACGCCCCATTTGTCCTTGCACCAGCCGCAGGCGCTTTCCTGTCCGCCATTATCGACGATGGCGTTCCAGTAGCGGTCGGTTTCTTTCTGATCCTCGGTGGAAATCTGGAACGAGAAGGCTTCCGTCTGCCTGAACGCCGTCCCGCCATTGAGCCCGACGCAGGGAATGCCGGCGACGGTGAACTCCACCATCAGCACATCGCCTTCCTTGCCGGAGGGATAGTCGCCGGGCGCGTGGTACACCTTGCCCACGGCACTGTCGGGAAATGTCGCGGCATAAAAGCGTGCGGCTTCCTCGGCCTCCTTGTCGTACCAGACGCAGATGGTGTTCTTCGCAATGGCCATTCTCATATCCTCCCTTGAAACTATTTCGATCAGTGTGCAGGTTTGCGGGCAGAACCGCAATGGAGCACCCATATCCTTCGCTTAAACTTGCACCCCCGCTACCTTTCCGTTATAGAGCCGCCATCCGTGTAGACACCCTTGGAGGCAACGCGGAATGGGGCGGTTCCGGCCGTTTCATGCTTTCCCCCAATGGGAAAGATTCTCCATATAACCTCGAAAGGAAATGCCATGAGCAAGCCATACGAGCTCAAGGCCGAGGCGCGCGAACGGGTCGGTAAGGGGTCCGCCCGGGAACTTCGGCGCAACGGTAAAGTGCCTGCCGTCATCTATGGTGACAAGCAGGAGCCCGTCTCCATCGCCCTGTCCTACAAGGACATTTACTACAAGATCCATGGCGGCGGCTTCAAGACGACCATTGCCACGATCGATGTAGATGGCAAGAAGTATCAGGTTCTGCCGAAGGACTACCAGCTCGATCCGGTCCGGGACTTCCCGATCCATGTCGATTTCCTGCGCGTGTCGGAAAAGTCGGTTGTCCACGTCAATATCCCCGTCCACTTCATCAATGAGGAAGCGGCTCCGGGCATCAAGCGCGGCGGCGTGCTCAACATCGTGCGCCACGAGATCGACGCCACCGTTCCGGCCAATGCGATCCCCGATTTCATCGAGATCGACCTGACCGGCCTAGACCTCGGCGATTCCATCCACATTTCGGCGGTGAAGCTGCCGAAGGGCGTGACGCCGACCATCCAGGACCGCGATTTCACCATCGCCACCATTGCTGCTCCGGCTGGCCTCAAGTCCGAGGAAGCTGCCGAAGCAGCTGCGGAAGCGGCTGAAGGGAAAGACGGCGAGTAATCGCTCTCCATACGGGGGACCCGATCCATGCTGCTCATCGCAGGACTTGGCAATCCGGGCCCCCGCTATGCCAAAAACCGGCACAATATCGGTTTCATGGCGGCGGATGAAATACACCGCCGCCATCGCTTTTCTCCCTGGCAGAAGAAATTCCAGGCCGAGATCGCCGATGGCGCCATCGACGGTGAAAAGGCGCTGCTCATCAAGCCGCAGACCTTCATGAACCTTTCCGGCCAGTCGGTCGGCGAAGCCATGCGCTTCTACAAGCTCTCCCCTGCCGATCTCATCGTCGTCTATGACGAGCTCGACCTCCCTGCCGGCAAGCTGCGCGTCAAGACGGGCGGCGGCTCGGGCGGACACAACGGCATCAAATCCATCGACGCCCATTGCGGCAAGGACTACCGCCGGGTGCGGCTCGGCATCGGCCATCCGGGCGCGAAGGAATTGGTGCACAATTACGTGCTCGGTGATTTCGCCAAGGCAGACAGCGAATGGCTGGAGCCGCTGCTGACGGCGGTGGCCGACAATGCCGGCATGCTCGTCAAGGGCGATGACAACGGCTTCATGAACCGCATATCCCTCGCCATGGGTGGCGGCCAGCCGGAAAGTCGCAAAGCAGCCGAACCCAAGGCGCAGAGCCACATCCGCCAGGCCCGCCCGGCAAAGCCCGCCGTCAATATTCCGGAAAGCGGCCCGATGGCCGATATGCTGAAGAAGCTGTTCGGGAAGAAAGATTGATAGCGCTCTCATCCGCCCTTATATTGCGGAGCAATCCACGTTCCCCGTGAGGCCACAATGAAAAGCGTTATTGTTTCCATGGACGACGAACTGGAGCGGGAAGTCCGCACTCAGGCCGCCAAGGCGGGCAAAAGCATGTCGCGTTTTATTGCCGATACGCTGAAGACGCAGACCGCAGCGAAACCCAACATAAAAAAAGCGCTCAACCCCCAGTTGACAGCAATAGAGCGCTTTCTTGCGGGCCCCAAGTGGGACGTTATGACAGACGGGCGGATGCCCACTGCGGAAGAGCGCAATGAGCGCTGATTGTTTCATTGACGCGAACGTTCTTCTTTATGCCCGCCAAATAGAGTCAACGCCGAAAGTTGAGCGTGCCATCGCATGGCTCCGGCTGCTGGCCAAAACCCAGCGCGGCTGCATCAATCTACAGGTTTTGAACGAGATGACGCATGTCCTTTTGCGAAAGCGGAAGGACATGAGTGCATCGGAAGTATTCGAAGCCATCGATCAATTGCGGCCATTAGGAACTACACCTATATCCGAAGGCACCGCGATGCTGGCCCGCCAGTTGCGCTTAATCACGGCATACTCCTGGTGGGACTGCCTTCTCCTCGCTTCCGCCATCGAATTGAAATGCCGCTACTTCCTTTCCGAGGACATGCATGACGGCCATGCAATTGAAGGCTTGACGATCATCAATCCTTTCCTGCACACAGCGGACAAAATTCTCGCTTGAGAAGCATGATCCCGAACCGAAGGTCAGCGTCAGCAAAAAGTTGCAGACTTTTCGGATAAGATCATGCGGCCAAAACAAAACAGACAAGGAACGGAAAGATGGGCTTCAAATGCGGCATTGTCGGCCTGCCGAATGTCGGCAAATCGACGCTTTTCAACGCGCTGACCAGGACGGCGGCGGCACAGGCCGCTAATTATCCCTTCTGCACCATCGAGCCGAACACCGGCGAAGTGGCCGTGCCCGATCCGCGCATGAAGGCGATTGCCGGCGTCGCCAAGTCGCAGAACATCATTCCGACGCGCATCTCCTTCGTCGATATCGCCGGTCTCGTGCGTGGCGCGTCGAAGGGCGAAGGGCTGGGCAACCAGTTCCTCGCCAATATCCGCGAGGTGGACGCCATCGTGCATGTGCTGCGCTGCTTCGAGGACGACGACATCACCCATGTCGAGGGCCGCATCGACCCGGTATCCGACGCCGAGACGGTCGAGACGGAACTGATGCTCTCCGACCTTGAAAGCCTTGAGCGCCGCATCGTGCAGATCCGCAAGCGCGCCACCGGCAAGGACAAGGAAGCGGTGACCGTCCTGCCGATGATGGAACAGGCGCTGGAACTGCTCCAGAACGGCAAGCCCGTCCGCATGCTGAAGGATATCGCCCCTGATGACCTTGTTATCCTGCAGGGCCTGAATCTGCTTACCTCCAAGCCCGTGCTCTATGTCTGCAATGTCGCCGAAGGCGACGCGGCGAAGGGCAACGCGCATACCAAAGCCGTCGCAGTCATGGCCAAGGAACAGGGCGCGGAAACAGTCATCATCTCCGCCGCCATCGAGGCCGAAGTGGCGCAGCTTGCCGATGAGGAAGCGAAGGAATATCTCGACGCCATGGGCCTTGAGGAACCCGGCCTCGACCGGCTGATCCGCGCTGGCTACAAGCTTCTCGACCTCATCACCTATTTCACCGCCGGTCCGAAGGAAACCCGCGCTTGGACCATCAAGCGCGGCACCAAGGCGCCGCAGGCCGCAGGCGTCATCCACACGGATTTCGAGCGCGGCTTTATTCGCGCCCAGACGATCGCCTATAATGACTATGTCACGCTCGGCGGCGAAGTCGCGGCCAAGGAAGCAGGCAAGGCCCGCGACGAAGGCAAGGAATATGTCGTGCAGGACGGCGACGTGCTGCTGTTCAGGTTCAACACCTAGAAACGGTTCATGTTTGATGGAAATGCTCTGCCAAGCGCCCTCGCCCTTCGAGGCTCCGCTTCGCTCCGCACCTCAGGATGAGGGCTACCGCAGCGTTGCGGTCCTTTCACCCTCATGGTGAGGTGCGACCCTGAGGTGCTCGCGAAGCGAGCCTCGAAGGGGAGCCTCGAACCACGAGGGTGAAGGACGCACTACGTTTCCATCTTGATTGAAATGCACTGATCCAGCCCCGGATGGAGGAGACGGAATGGACACAAAACCTTACAATTACGCCTATGAGGATTTCACCACAGGGCTGGAACTGCCGCTCGGGCCGAAGGAGGTGACTGCGCAGGAAATCATCGCCTTCGCGAGCGAGTTCGATCCCCAGCCCTTCCATCTCGACGAGGCGGCAGGAAAGGCCAGCATTCTCGGAGGCCTTGCCGCCTCCGGCTGGCACACCGTCTCCATGCTGATGCGCATGATGTGCGACGCCTATATCACCGGCTCCACCTCGCAAGGCGCACCGGGGGCCGATTTCGTTAAATGGAAAAAGCCCGTTCTGGCCGGCGATACACTCACCGGCAGGACCAGGGTCATCGACCGTCGCCTCTCGCGGTCGAAACCCGGTCTGGGCCTCGTCACGCTGCACCACGAACTGCTCAACCAGAAGGGCGAAAGCGTCTGCGAGGCGCAACACAGTGCCATGTTTCTGCTGCGCGATCCGCAACCTCGGGAGACGGTGCAATGAGTTTGCTCGAAGAGCAGATCGGCGTCGAGCAGACGCTCGGCAGCTATACATTCACTGCCGAAGACATCATCCGTTTCGCCTCCCTCTACGATCCGCAACCCTTCCACACGGATCCGGAAGCGGCGAAGAACAGCAATTTCGGCGCGCTTTGCGCCTCAGGCTGGCACACCACCGCCGTCTGGATGAAGCTCAACGTCCAGTCGATAGGAGAAGCGCTGAGAGAGGCCAAGCAGCGCGGGGAGCCGCTGCCTGTCTTCGGCCCCTCCCCCGGCTTTGAGAATTTGAAGTGGCTGAAGCCCGTCTATGCCGGCGACACCATCACCTACAAACGCACCATCAAGGCGATCCGCCCCCTCGTCTCCCGCCCCGGCTGGTCGATGCTGACCATGCATTCAGAGGCGTTTAACCAGAATGGCGCGAAGGTGCTGGAGTTCGATAGCGCGGCGCTGGTGAAGGTTTAGCTTAAATAGAAACGTCGGCAGGACAGAGGGGGGCGCCTCGCGATTCCATCAAATATAAATCGCTCTTATTCTCTAAACTTGGGAACCGCGCCCTCACTCCCCCTCGAACGCCACCAGCGTCCGCACCGTCACGCCGAGCGCTTCCAGCTTCTTGCGTCCGCTCAGGTCCGGTAGGTCGATGATGAAGCAGGCGGCGACGATCTCAGCGCCCATCTGTTGTAGCAGCTTCGCCGCGGCTTCCGCCGTGCCGCCGGTGGCGATCAAATCGTCGATGAGTATAACCTTGTCGCCCGGCACGATGGCGTCGCGGTGCATTTCCATTTCATCGATGCCATATTCGAGGCTGTAGGCGATGCGCACCGTGTCGTGCGGCAGTTTGCCCTTCTTGCGGATCGGCACGAAACCGGCCGACAACTGATGCGCCACCGCGCCGCCCAGGATGAAGCCGCGCGCCTCGATGCCGGCTACCTTGTCCACCTTGCCCCCCGCATAGGGATAAACGAGTTCATCCACAGCCCGCCGGAATGCCCGCGCATCGCCCAGCAGCGTGGTGATATCCCGGAACATGATGCCGGGTTTCGGATAATCCGGAATGGTCCGGATGGAATCTTTCAATGTCTCGCACAGCACCGGGTCCATCATATTTCCTTTCGTAGCATCGCCACCAGACGCAAATAATATCGCCGCAAGGAAAAGGGCGCCATCGGCGCCCCTTCGCATGATTCATATACATGATTTGTCTGGCATGATCCCGAAAAGTTGCAGACTTCCAGGTAAGATCATGCGCGCGAATACTAATGCGGAACATTCGCCCAGACGCGGCGCTTCACCAGATAGACCATGCCGGCGAAGAGCACGAGGAACACCATCACGCGGAAGCCGGTCTGCTTGCGCGCTTCCAGATGCGGCTCGGCGGCCCACATCAGGAAAGCCGAGACGTCACGCGAATATTGGTCTACCGTCTGCGGCGCGCCGTCGTCATAGGTGACCTGCCCGTCTTCGATCGGCTTCGGCATGGCCAGCGACTTGCCCGCGATGAAATACGGGTTGTAGTGCGTCCCCTCGGGGATCTGCATCCCCTCCGGCGGCGTATGGCCATAGCCGGTCAGGAGCGCATGGATATAGTCCGGGCCCCCTTCGGCATATTGCGTGAAAATGTCGAAGATGAAGGTCGGGAAGCCCCGCTCCACCGCCCGCGCCTTGGCGATGAGCGAAAAGTCCGGCGGAGCCGCGCCATTGTTGGAGGCCGCCGCCGCCTGTTCGTTCGGGAATGGCGACGGGAAATAGTCGGTCGGGATGCCCTTGCGGGTGAACATCTCGCCGCTGTCGTTCGGCCCATCCTGGACTTCATACTCGGCGGCGAAGGCCTTGACCTGGTCTTCGGTATAGCCAAGCTCCGTCAGCGAGCGGAACGCCACCAGGCTCATCGAATGGCAGTTGGCGCATACTTCCTTGTAGACCTTGAGGCCGCGCTGCAGCTGGCCCTTGTCATAGGTGCCGAACGGGCCCGCGAAGGACCAGTCTTCCTGCTTCGGCTTCTGAATAGGGAAGTGCGTCGGCTCCGCCGCATTGTGCTCTTCGCCTTCCGCGAAAGCGCCGCCGACGGCAAGCATGAAGCCAAGGCCGAGCGTGGCGAGACCGGTGAGGATCGTTTTCATGGGACAGTCCTTATCTCTCTCGTTCGCTCAACCCTGAGCCGCTGGTGACACAGCCCCGGCGCCCTTGTTCTTCTCCAGCACCGCTTCGGTGATCGAGTTCGGCAGCCGCTTCGGCGTCTCGATCAGGCCGAGAACCGGCATGATGATCAGGAAGAACGCGAAGTAGTAGAGTGTGGCCCCCTGCGCCATGGCGACGTAGACACCCTCCGCCGGACGCGAGCCGAGCCAGCCGAGCAGGATGGCGTCGATCACGAACAGCCAGAAAAACAGCCTGTACCACGGGCGATAGACCGCCGAGCGCACCTTGGACGTATCGAGCCACGGCACCAGGAACAGGATGGCGATCGAGCCGAACATGGTCAGCACGCCGCCAAGCTTGGAATCGATCGGCCCGATATTGAAGGTGATGGCGCGCAGCATCGCGTAGAACGGCAGGAAGTACCATTCCGGGACGATGTGGGCCGGCGTCTTCATCGAATTGGCCGGAATGTAATTGTCCGGATGGCCGAGATAGTTCGGCAGGTAGAAGATGAAGTATGCGAAGAGGATGAAGAACAGCACCATGGCGAAGCCATCCTTGACGGTCGCATAGGGCGTAAACGGCACAGTGTCCGTCTTCGACTTCACCTCGATGCCGGTCGGGTTGGTCTGGCCGGTCACATGCAGCGCCCAGACGTGCAGGATGACGACGCCCGCGATCATGAACGGCAGCAGATAATGCAGCGAGAAGAAGCGGTTGAGCGTCGGGTTATCCACCGCAAAGCCGCCCAGCAGCAATTGCTGGATCGGATCGCCGATAACAGGGAAGGCGGTGAAGAAGCCGGTGATCACGGTCGCGCCCCAGAAGGACATCTGGCCCCAGGGCAGCACATAGCCCATGAACGCCGTCGCCATCATCAGGAGATAGATGATCACGCCCAAAATCCAGAGCAGCTCGCGCGGCGCCTTGTAGGACCCGTAGTAAAGGCCGCGCATGATGTGGACATAGACGGCGATGAAGAACATCGACGCGCCATTGGCGTGCATGTAGCGCAAGAGCCAGCCATAATTGACGTCGCGCATGATCTTCTCGACCGAGTTGAACGCGATGCCGGAATTGGCCGCATAATGCATGGCCAGCACCACGCCGGTCAAAATCTGCGAAACCAGCATGATCGCCAGAATTCCGCCAAACGTATAGGCATAATTCAGATTGCGCGGAACCGGATAGGCGATGAAGGAATCATAGACGAGGCGCGGCAGCGGCAGCCTTGCGTCTATCCATTTTTCGATGCCGGTGCTCGGCGTATAGGTGGAATGTCCGCCACTCATGTTGTGTCTCCCCAAAGCCCTACATTAGCCGATTTTTATGTGCGTATCTGAAAGGAACGCATACGGCGGAATGTGCATGTTCTCCGGCGCCGGGCCGCTGCGAATGCGCCCGGACGTATCGTAGGTCGAGCCATGGCACGGGCAGAACCAGCCGCCATATTCCCCCTGCTCGCCAAGCGGAATGCAGCCGAGATGGGTGCACACATTGATCATGATGAGCCAGTTTTCCTTGCCCTTGCCGCCGGAGCGGTCAAGGTCGGTCGCCTGCGCGTCGGAAGGCAGGTTGGCGTTGCGCGCAACCGGGTCCTTCAGGGCGGAGATGGGCGTGTTGGCCGCATCCCCGACTTCCTTGGGCGTGCGGTTGCGGATGACAATCGGCTTGCCGCGCCACTTGACCGTCAGCGACATGCCCTCGGTGACCGAGGAGATATCCACCTCGATCGAGGCCGCCGCCAGCGTGGAGGCGTCGGGCTGCATCTGGTCGATGAAAGGCCAGGCGAGGCCGGCCGCCCCGACAGCCCCCGCCATACCGGTCGCTATGTAGAGAAAATCACGCCGTGTCGGCTCCACCGTATCGTGTGCGCTCACGAGACCCATCCTTTCCTTCACTCCCGCGGGGTTCCGCACCCCCTCATGAGAACGACCCATGGCGAATGGGCCGGCGGATTCCCCCGGCATGTTGCGAGGTTTCTAGGCGTGATACGGAAGCTTGTCCAGACGGCGGAACGGTGGGACGGCACGATGTCGCAGGCTATTCTTAAGGAAAATGCCCGACTCGGACAGCAAGGCCGGCGACGCTGCCATATAATAACGGATGGATACCTGAGCTGGCTCAAACAATATGATATTATTCAATCCGGTTTGAAGAAACGAGGCCGGTTTCCTATACCGCAATCACGGCCGCAGCCTGGAGGCACCTTCTGCGTCGTTTGCCGTGGCTTTGTCGAAAAACTATGCAGCGGCCTTCAGGATAAAATCCGCTTCGATCTCCTCATACGGAACCCGGATTTTATTATGTTCTGTCTTCTCGATCAGACCCCATTCCATGAGAGCCGTTAATCTTCATGCACCCGCTTGATGCCGCGATCCAGCGAACGGGCCAGGCCGCGAATGCTGGAGGGACCAATTTTCTGCAGATGCTCGATGAGTTCCCAGCGCTTCGGCGTGAGGACAGAGAATAGTTGCGCCGGCGAACTGAAGGTGAGAACGGCAACGGAATCCTGCTGCTGACCGGATTTCCACGCGGCAGCGAAACGCTCCCCCATCGCTTTGATTGCCGCCATATCGTCTGTTTCATGGCGAATTTGGATAACTGCCCGGCTCATTGCTTCCGTATTTCCAATTTTAAAAGTTCAAACGCTGACGCTCTACGTCGCCCCTCTGCCCTCAAAACATGATTTCTTAGAGAACATTTCACTTTTTGATGGAAACGATCGCGTATTCTTCCTCGTCGAGGCAGCAGAACTGTTGAGGCGTGGATTCCTGTGACAAGCACAGGAATGACGGGGTAGAGATGTTTCTTCTATTAAGGATCGCTCTTGCCAAGCGGAGAGGTCGGAGAATAGCCACTAAAGCATGTCTCCCAAAAGTGGGAACCGGTTTTGGGGTAAAGACATGCGCAAAAACAAAAACTTAAAGCGTGTTCCATGAATGCGATAAAATGCAACACGCTTTAACAGCAAAGCAGCCGTCATTCCTGTGCTTGTTACAGGAATCCATTCCTCTCCCGCTCCGCTACAACAACGGTATCAAATGGCACCCAAGTGATTCCATCAAAACATGAACGGCTTTAGTAAGGTAATTTCTGACTTCATCGCGACGATGTCAATCACGACAACGCCCTCTTCATGTGAGGCGCCGGAGGAAGAAGCCAGCAATACTTACCCCCTACCACTTCACCTTCAGCCCGATATTCCCATTCAGCCTGTAGCTGTCGGCGAAGTGTTCGAGGCTGGTGTCGATGGTGACCTCGCCATAGAGGGCATATTTTCCGTCGGCCCAGCTATAGGTGCCGCCGCCGCCGAGGCCGCCCCAGTAACGGTCGTTCTGGGCGGCGAAGAGGACGTCCGATACCTTGATCTTGGTTGCCCTGCCGAATTCGTGGGAGAGGTTGGCGATGGCGTAGAGGTCGGCCTGGGTGAGCCTGCCTTGGCTGTCGCGCCAGGCCTGGCTGTAATCGGCGGCCAGCCCGAGCCGGCCCTTCAGGCTCTGGGTCTCATCATGGGTGACATGGGCGTTGAAGCTGTCCCAGAAACCGTCGAACCGCACCGCCGACCAGGTGAGTTGCACCTGCGGCGTCACCGACCATTCGGGTGTGATGGCGACACGCTTGCCCGCTTCCAGGCTCAGCGCATAGCCGAAGCCGTCGATCTCGCTGGCGAGCGTGCGCCGTCCCGTGTCCGACGTCAGGTCGCTTGTGTACCAGGTCGTCTGGGCGACGGCGTCGGCATAGACCCCGTCATCGCCGTACCAGGTGAGTGTGCCGCCGAAACCGTAGCCATTGGCATCGACCCCGCCCAGGCCATGCACCGAGCCCATATTGGCCTTGGCATAGCCGTAATGCATGGTGAACCCGCCGATCACGCTGCCCATGGGTGTCTCATAGAGCTTGCCGTCGATGCCGGCCTCCATGCCATAGGTGTTGGTGTTGAACCGCGTGGCGCTGGTGGAATATTTTGGCTCGAAGCGGCCATGCGCGCCTTCGATGCGGCCCCAGACATAGGAGTCGGTGCTGATCTCGCCGCCGGGAGCCACCGTCCCCTGCCCCGCGCCTTCACCGGCCTGCCCCGCGCCGCTGCGGTAGCGGCTGCCGACACGCTGGCGCAGGGTGCCGACATCGTTCAGCTCCTGCAGGACTTGCGAGTAGGCCTCGTAGACCGGCACACCGGGATTGTATTGCGGCGGCGGATTGCAGCCGGCCCCTTCGCAGGGGGGAGGCCCTTGATTTTTCAATTCTGACCGCAGGTACCAGTCGCCGTCAGCCGAGGCGTCGACGCTGCCGGTGCTTCCCTTGGGGCCCTTGAAGAGCCGGTAGGCATAGGCCCCCGCCACCACTGCCGGGTCGCCCTGGGTGGTGGTGAAATCGCCCTTCAGCGTAAACACGCCGGTGGAAGCGCCGTCGACCTCGACGACCTTGATGCCGTTCGCAGTGGTCTGAGCGCCCGTGCCGCCTGCATTCTTCACCTGCAGGAAGCCCGTGCCCGCAGTGTCTCCCTTCACGTACAGAAGGTCGGTCGGTGAATCGTCCTTGTCGAGCACGGTGTTGAGATAGATCGTACCGCCCTGCCCCTCATAATCGCCGGCAATGGTGAGCGTCGTGCCGGGGTCCGAAACACCCAGCCTGACAGCCCCCGCATTGGCGAGCGAACCGAGGCTCTGATCGTATCCCGCCAGATCGAGCGTAGCGCCGCTGCTGACAGAAAATGCGGAACCCTGGCTGAACACACGGGCCGCGGCGGCTTTCAGCGTGCCTGCCTCGACATCAGTGGCGCCGGTATAGCTGTTGGCGCCGGACATGACGAGCGTACCCTCGCCAAGCTTGGTAAGCGGACCCGTGCCGCCAAGCGCTTGCGTTTCCGAGAGGGTGAAAATATTGGCCTTGTCGGCGATATCGAACCCGCCACCAAAAGCGCCCCAATTGATGGTGCGCGGTGTCTGCGTGAAGCTCGTGCCGGTCACGCGCAGCGTCCCGCCGTCGAAAGTCAGCGCCCCCGTCGGGGTGGTGCCGGTGCAGCCGAGATTGCAATCGGAAGCGACCTGCAACACGCCAGCGTCGAATTCCGTGCCGCCTGTATAGGTGTTGGCGCCGCTCAACACCAGGGTGCCGCCATCGGTCTTGCGCAGTTCGGACGCGCCGGTGAGCACCGCCGAGATCGCCGTGGTCATCCCCGTGCTTTCGCTCGTCTGGTTGCCGACGTCGATGATCGTTTGTCCGCTCGCATCAGGCAGCAAGGTGATGGCGTCATTCGCCCTCCCCGTCACAGTGTAGCCGTCCACCGCAAATTGCATGCCTGAGACGGCGACCCGCCCGAAACTTTGGCTATCGACCGTCACGCCGCCGCCCTGTCCCATGAAATAGGCAAAGCTGCCATCGGTGAAGGCGCCATTCTGGGAGCCGTCTTGATTGGTCCAGTTGGTCGGAGGGGTTCCGCCCTGGGAACCTCGCCATGTGCCCGTTCCGCCCGAGCCGCCGGCCACATGGGTGGGCGCAAGATTGCTGCCGTCCCAGTAATTGAACGTGCCGACAGGAGTCGAACCGGCGTTCAGATACACATGATCGCCGGTAATGAGCAGGCTCGTGCCGGGCGGCAGGGTGCCGGGCTGCAGGCCGCTTCCGGTGGGGTTGTTGATCGTTCCGGAGACAAGGCCATAATGAACCGGATCGAGTGGGACGCCGGAATTGTTGGCGACATTCACGATGCCGCCATTGAGATTGACCGTGCCGCCCACCTGCACCTGCAGCGCATCATGATCGCCGTTCGGCGACAGGCCGTAATCGTAGCTCAGTATACCGCTGTTCTGCACGGTGAGATCGCCAAGGATCTCCACCTTGTTGACGCCATTGCCGCTGCTGTCCTGCGAGAGCAGCGTACCGCCATCCAGCACCACGCTGCCGCCGATCCTGCCGCCGTTCAGGACGCTTTGGTCTTCACCGCCTGCCAGCGTCGCGCCACCGGTCACCGTGATCAGACCCGTCGCCGCCGCGTTGTCGCCATTGATGATCAGGGTGCCGGCAGTGACGTTGGTATCGCCTGCATAAGTGTTCCTGCCCGACAGGATTTGCGTGCCGCCGGTCAGAGTAAGGCCCCCTGTTCCGGAAATCACGCCCGCAAAATCACCTCCATTCGCAGCGGTGATAGAAAGCGTGTTGCTGCCCAGAACGACTTTCCCCTGCGCGTCGCCGGAAAGACTCTTAAGGGCAATATAACTGCTGGTTACACCGGAAATATCGAGCGTGCCGGGGTTTTGGCCAGCCCCCGCGCCATTGATCGTGACGCTGCTCGCCGGGCTAAGATCGCCATTTACACCCAGTTTCAAGGTGCCTTGATCGATACTCCAGGCGCCGTCCGTGCCGACCTTGCCAAGCACTGTCCAGGTGCTCGTGCCGGTCTTCTGATATGCGTCGAAACCTTGAAAAAGTGTATTGCCGCCGGCGGGACCGAGTGCGGCAAGATCGAAATTCAGGACATCAGTCGCGCCACCGAGTGCGAGGATATTGCCGTTTCCGGCGGTGGAGACGACGTTGCCATAGAAACGGAAACCACTCTGCATTTCGAGAATATTATTAGAGCCCTTGATTTCAACGGCAAGCGATCCCCAGCTATTCGTTTTCTGGTTACTACTTGCCCATACCTGGGCGGCATTGACGATCCTATTGTTGCTTCCAGTCACCCGGATGGCCGGAACCTGCGGGATTCCTGTGTCCGCGTATATTGTGCCGCCTTGTATAATGCCGCCATTTATATTGTTGATCACGTTGTGGTCGCCCAGCACCAACACTCCGACACCAGGCAAAGAGCTTGGGGTATTATTGTTACCGCCCATGACGCTACCCGTGATACACCCTGTCGAGATACACCCACTGTTGCCATTGATGAACGTCACATGATCGGTTAGGACCACCCCCGCACCGCCCTCCGCCCCACCTACCCCGTCGGAATCGCCGCCCCAAAGCTGGCCGCCAACGCTGTTATCCAAGGTAGTACCGAAGGTACTCCCGCCCTGCATATAAACGCCGACACCACCACCACCCGTGGAGGTGGCAATGCCGTTGGCTGCCGTCGAATTACCACCTTTTATAAAAGTTGGCGCGAGCCCGGCAGTGGGGCCAATGGTGAGGGTGCCGGGGCCGGTGAAGAGCAAACCGATGCCGCCGCCGCCCCAGCCTGCGGAACCACCTCCGACCCCGCCTTTTCCACCAAGGATTGATCCCGTAAAAGTCAATGAGCCGCCCGCGGTCAGTGCGGTGCCGCCGCCGCCGCCACCACCCCCATTCTGGCCGTCGCCGCCGATGATGCGTGGGTCATAGTTATTTATTCCAACACCAACATTTCCGCCGCTTGGATAAGCAAAGCCGATACCACCGCCAGTTCCGCCGAGAGCACCGCCGCCGCCATTACCGCCTTTTCCCCCAACACCCGCCCCGCCTGCACTCGTGCCCGCGCTACCGCCGCCGCCGCCACTGCTGCTACCGCCATCACCGCCAACGCCGCCCGGTCCCGTACCGCCCTTCCCGCCACCATTGGTGCTCTGCGCAAGCGCGGGCGCGGCAGCAAACAGCGCACTCCCCGCCATCAAGGCGAGGCAGAAAGCTACGCACCCGCTAAATTCCCAAATCCTGTTGCTGCTGAGGGGGGAGCTAATATTCACAGAAGCAGACAATGTATTATGGGAAGTCATTCCAATCCCCCGGCCGAATTCAACATCAAAGCAAAACCAATGAATAGACTAATAGAACAATTTGTTTAAAAAAGTAAATATAAATTGTAAATGCACAATAAAACTCATGAAATAACAACAAATGAACGAGGACGTTACTTCACAACCCCAATAAACCCGCCCGACTGCCGCGCCCACAGTCCGGCATAAATCCCGCCTCGCCCCAGCAATTCCTCATGCGTCCCCTCCTCCACGATCCGCCCATGGTCCATCACGATCAGCCGGTCGAGCTGGGCGATGGTGGAAAGCCGGTGGGCGATGGCTATCACGGTCTTGCCTTCCATCAGGCGGCGCAAATTCTCCTGGATCGACGCCTCCACCTCTGAATCGAGCGCCGAAGTCGCCTCGTCGAGGATGAGGATCGGCGCGTTTTTCAGAATGGCGCGGGCAATGGCGATGCGCTGGCGCTGGCCGCCGGAAAGCTTCACCCCGCGCTCGCCGACAAAGGCCTCCAGTGCCTTCCGGCCTTTGAAATCCTCCAGCGACGCGATGAATTCCTCCGCTTCCGCCTGGCGCGCGGCGGCGAGCACTTCCTCCTCCGTCGCATCGCTGCGCGCAATCAGGATATTGTCCCTGAGCGAGCGGTGCAGCAGCGCCGTTTCCTGGCTGACCACCGCGAAAGCCTGCCGCAGCGAGACCTGGGTGACGTCGCGAATATCCTGCCCATCGATGAGGATACGGCCCTTTTCCACATCGAACAGCCGCAGAATCAGATTGATCAGCGTCGTCTTGCCCGCGCCCGAATGCCCGACGAGGCCGACGCGCTCGCCGCCCTTGATCGAGAGGCTGATATCGTCGAGCACCCCGCCCTCCTTGCCATAATGGAAGGTGACGTGCTCCACTTTGATCGCGCCCTTTTTTACCTTCAACGGCTTCGCGCCCGGCCGATCCTCCAGCCCCAGCGGCGCGGCGACGAGGCGCATGGAGTTCTCGATCACACCCAGCTCCCGCAACATGCTGTTGAAGCGGTTCATCAATTGCTGGAGCAGCATGTTGAGCCGCAGCACCAACCCGAGCGTGAAGGAAAGCTCCCCGACCGTCATGAGGTTTTGCGTCCACAGATCGATGGAGAAAGCGGCCACGGCCACGATCATCACGCCGGAAAGCGCGGTAAGCGCCACGCGCACGCCGGTCAGGGAACGGTAGAAGGGTAGCACCGCGCCAAGGAAGCGATCGAACCCTTCGCGCAAATAGGCTTCGTCCGCATCGGGCGTATTGAGCTTGATCGTCTGGATGTTGGAATAGCTGTCGACGATGCGGCCATTGATCATCGACCCGGCCTCGGAGGCCGCTTCGGAGCGCCGGCGGATCACCGGCAGATAATGGCGCGCGATGATCCCGAAGGCTGCGATCCACAGGATGACGATTGCCGCCAGCCGCCAGTCGAGGCTGCCGACCAACACCAGCGTCGTGACGCTATAAATTAGCATGAACCAGACGGTCTGGATGAAATCGAGGATGAAATCACCCGCCGCCTGTCCCGCCTGCCATACCTTGGTGGCGATGCGTCCTGCGAAATCGTTCTGGAAGAAGGCATAGGACTGGCGCAGCACATGCGCATTGGCTTGCCAGCGGATCAGGGTGTAAACTCCTGACGTCAGCGTCTGCCAGTCGAGAAGCGTGTTGAGAATGGTCACGGCAAGACGGATGAAGAGAACGGTCACCGCCATGAAGACGAATTCCGGGCCGGCCTTGGCGACGAGCGCATCCCAGCTGCGGTCCGGCGTCTCATTCAATATATCGACCAGCCGCCCCATGAAGTAGAACAGCCCCGCTTCCACCAGCGGCATCAGCCCGCCGACGACGAGCGCCAGCGCCAGCGGCCCTTTCGCCTGGCGGCCATAGTGCCAGAGAAACCGAATGATCGTGCCCGGCGGGCGGAGATCATCCGTCTTGCGAAAAGGATCGACCCAGCGCTCGAAAAGGCGGTAAATGGCGTTCATATTGTCAATTTAGGGTGTTAACGGCGAATAGCGAGTAGAACCTGGAGCATTTCCTCTCCAGAGAAACGGTCTCGTTCTACTATCGTTGTGGCGCGTCACCGTAGAGGAATGGATCCCAGTGACAAGCACTGGGATGACGCAGTGGAGAGGTTCTTTCCACTGCCGGATATGCTTCCGCCAACCGGATATGATTCTGCCAAGTAGAGAGGGTGAAGGTATGCGAGCCAACAGCTAATCCAATCCGTCATCCCAGTGCTCGTCACTGGGATCCATTCTTCTACCTCTCCATTACCACAACCAGCCAAAACAAGATTCAGGCGAATCCCGCAAAGCATGAACGGCTCTAAACGCTATTGCCCCCTACTCCGCCGCCGCCTCCCTCTGCGCCTCATCGTCAAACCCCAGGAACCCGCCCGACTGCCTAGCCCATAGCCCGGCGTAAATGCCGCCCTTGGCGATAAGCGCCTCATGGGTGCCGTCCTCGACGATGCGGCCCTTGTCCATCACGATCAGCCGGTCGAGCGCGGCGATGGTGGAAAGACGGTGCGCGATGGCGATGACGGTCTTGCCCTCCATCAGGCGGTAGAGATTATCCTGGATCGCCGCTTCCACCTCGGAATCGAGCGCGGAGGTCGCCTCGTCGAGGATGAGAATCGGCGCGTCCTTCAGGATGACGCGGGCGATGGCGATGCGCTGGCGCTGGCCGCCCGAAAGCTTGACGCCCCGCTCGCCCACATGCGCGTCGAAGCCGCGCCGGCCCTTCGCGTCGGTCAGCGACTGGATGAAATCGCCAGCCTCCGCGCGCTTCACCGCCTCCAGCATCATCTCCTCGCTGGCATCGGGACGGCCATAGAGGATGTTGTCGCGCACGGAGCGGTGGAGGAGCGACGTGTCCTGCGTCACCATGGCGATATTGGCGCGCAGACTGTCCTGCGTCACCTTGGAAATGTCCTGCCCATCGATGAGGATACGCCCGCCCTCCACATCGTAGAACCGCAGCAGCAAATTGACGAGCGTCGACTTGCCCGCGCCGGAGCGCCCGACAAGGCCGATCTTCTCGCCCGGCTTGATCGTCAGCGACAGATCGTCCATCACGCCCTTGTCCTTGCCGTAATGGAAGCGGACATGGTCATAGACGATCTCGCCCTTTTTGACATGGAGCGCGGGCGCGCCCGGCGCATCGGTGATGAGATGCGGCTGGGCGATCGTGCTCATGCCATCCTCCACCGTGCCGATATTCTCGAACAGCGCCGACATCTCCCACATGATCCATTGCGACATGCCGTTGAGCCGGATCACGAGTCCAATACCGACCGCAACCGCGCCTATGGCCACGGCCTCCCCCAGCCACAGCGCGATGCCCACGGCGCCGACCGCAAAAAGCAGCAGGCAGTTCATGAAATAGAGCGAGAAGGAGAACTTCGTTACCAGCCGCATCTGCTGGTTGACGGTATCCTGGAAGCTTTCGAGGCTCTCACGGACATATTCTTCCTCCCGCCGGGAATGCGAGAAAAGCTTGACCGTGGCGATATTGGTGTAGCTGTCGACGATCCGGCCCGTCATGGACGAGCGCGCATTCGCCTGCTCTTCGGAGATGACGCGCAGGCGCGGGATGAAATAGCGCAGCAGCCCGATATAGCTCAGCAGCCACAGCACGAACGGCACCATCAGCCGCCAGTCCGCCGAGGCGGCGATGATGAGCGTGCCGCTGAAATAGACGATGACATAGACGAGCACGTCGAGCAGCTTCATCGCCGTCTCGCGCACGGCGAGCGCCGTCTGCATCAGCTTGGTCGAGACGCGCCCCGCGAACTCGTCCTGAAAGAAGGCCATCGACTGACGGATGAGATAGCGATGGATCATCCAGCGTACGCGCATCGGGAAATTGCCGAGTAGCGTCTGGTGGATCACGAGGTTGTGCAGGAGCACCACGCCCGGCAGCAGGACCAGCACCACGCCCGCAATCAGCGCCAGCCGCCAGCCTTCATTGGCAAGGAACGTCTCGCGCGACTGGTGCGAGAGCCAGTCGACGATATTGCCCATGAATGCGAACAGCGACACTTCGAGAACGGCAATGGAAGCCGCCCCAAGCGCCATCAGCCCGAGCCACAGCCGCATGCCCTTGGTATAATAAAGGCAGAACGCAAGAAGCGTGCGCGGCGGCGTTTCAAGCTCAGCCTCGGGATAGGGGTAAATTCTGTCTTCGAACCAGCGGAACATGACGAAACCTCAAATATCGGGCCTCGGCATAGCCAATTCCGTTGAACTTGGCGAGTGTTTGCACTCAGATTACCCCGCGCATTGCTCTTTTGTGGCGGATGCATCACATTGTCATCCACTGATTGGAGGCAGGCTGATGGCTGCGAATGAGCGCAGACAAGTTCGCACCCTCCTTCCCCCTTGCGGGGAAGGTGCCCGCGTTAGCGGGCGGATGGGAGTGGTGACGCTAGCGCATTTGCTGGAGACAATAGAGTAAACGTCACCACCCCCACCCGACCCTTCGGGCCACCCTCCCCGCAAGGGGGAGGGAAGGCGCGAACGGTCATCCAACGCTGTTCGCTGGCGTTTCCGCATTAAGTCCCTCCCTGAGACATCCCCATGCCCCTCCACATCGCCCTTTACCAGCCCGACATCCCCGGCAACACAGGCACCATCCTTCGCATGGCGGCCTGTCTTGGCATAGCCGTAGACGTGATCGAACCCGCCGGCTTCGACATTTCCGACCGGGCCTTGAAACGCGCCGGGATGGACTATCTGGAGCAGGCCGCCCTCACCCGCCATCTCGACTGGGCGCATTTCGAAGCTTGGCGCAAGCGCGAAAACCGCCGTCTGGTGCTGTTCTCCACCAAGGCCGCCGAACCCTATACCCGCTTCGCCTTCAAGCCCGGCGACGTGCTGCTGTTCGGTCGCGAATCCTCCGGCGTCCCCGACCATGTGCATGAAAGCGCCGACGCGCGGCTGCTGATTCCCATGGTGAAAAACGCCCGCTCGCTCAATCTCGCCCTCACGGCGGCAATGGCGGCGGGAGAGGCTCTGCGGCAGCTTGACCAGCGGGAAGACAGGCTTGAAGGACTCTTGGCGGATATCACGCCCGGCAATATCCACGGAGACACTTAGAACCACGTTGCGGCGCACTACTGCCGTCATGCCCAAGTGGCCAGAGAGAACGCGCAGCCCTGGCAACCCCTTCACCCTCGCCCTTCGAGGCTCGCTGCGCGAGCACCTCAGGATGAGGGTGAAGGGACGCCCCGGCGCTTCAGAACGATGGCGGAGGGGTCGCAGCGTTTCAGTAGCCCTCATGGTGAGGTGCGACCCTGACCCTGAGCTTGTCGAAGGGGAAGGAGAGCCTCGAACCACGAGGGCGCTTGGCGCTGTTCCGTCAAACCATGAGAGATATTAATCCGCCGTCGGCAGCCGCCGCATCGTAAACTCGATCACATCGTCCGGGCGCTCGCACCAGCTTTCGATTTCGGTCCAATAGGCGGCTTTGGGGAACTGGGTGAACCATTCGCGCGCCTTTTCGCGGGCGTCGTGGCGCGGCAAGGTGAATGTCTCGCGGATGAAGCCGTCGCGCGGCAGGCGCTCCTTCTGGGCGCGGCTTTCCCGCAGGCGCTTGCGCAGGCCGTTGAGCGGCGGGCGGGGCAGATTGGCAATCATGACGAACCCTTGACTAACCCTTCCTAGGTTGAGCCTAGCGTGGAAAAACCCGAAATACGAGTCATTTATGCGCAGGCGCGGTTAACCCTGCCAGCCTTTATCCCTTTGCCGCATATCGATTATTTTGTTAGAAAGTCATAAAAAAGGATATAATTTCCAATGCAGCGTCCCGAAATTCCCGCCATCCTCCCCCCCGACCTCGAAGAGAAGAAAGCCATCGCCAGGGCCTGGTTCGAGGAACTGCGCGACAAGATATGCGCGACCTTCGAGCAGATCGAGGACGAGCTCGAAGGCCCGCTTTCCGACCGCGAGCCCGGCCGTTTTGTGCGTACCCCCTGGCAGCGCGACGAGGGCAAGGGCGGCGGCGGTGTGATGTCCATGATGTATGGCCGCGTCTTCGAGAAGGTCGGCGTCCATGTCTCGACCGTGTTCGGCGAGTTCAGCCCCGAATTCCGTTCGCAAATTCCCGGCGCGGAAGAAGACCCGCGTTTCTGGGCGTCAGGCATTTCGCTCATCGCCCATCCGCAGAACCCCAACGTCCCCGCCGTGCACATGAACACGCGCATGGTCGTCACCTCGCGCCAATGGTTCGGGGGCGGCGCGGACCTTACCCCGGTGCTCGACCGGCGCCGCACGCAGGAAGACCCCGACAGCATCGCCTTCCACAAGGCGTTCAAGCTCGTCTGCGACCGCCACGCCCATGTCGCCGATTACGACAAGTTGAAGCAATGGTGCGACGAATATTTCTTCCTGCCCCACCGCAACGAGCCGCGCGGCATCGGCGGCATTTTCTTCGACTGGCTGCATTCGCCCGAGGAAGCCGGCGGCTGGGACGCAGATTTCGCCTTCACCCGCGACGTCGGGCGCGGCTTCCTGGTGATGTATCCGCATATCGTGCGGCAGAATTTCAACCTCGACTGGACCGCGGAGGACCGGCACGAACAGCTCGTCCGCCGCGGCCGCTATGTCGAGTTCAACCTGCTCTACGACCGCGGGACCATCTTCGGTCTGAAGACGGGCGGGAATGTCGATGCGATCCTGTCGTCCATGCCGCCGGCGGTGAAGTGGCCGTGAGTGGCGGGCGCCTCCATTGAAAGCTCGGTGGGACAGCGCCCCCCTCTGTCCTGCCGGACATCTCCCCCGCAAGGGGGGAGATTACGCTGTCATAGCCGTCCCGCACCAATCGCAAATGTCGCAATATGTGCGGTGATCGTCGTGCCAGCCAATCTCCCCCCTTGCGGGGGAGATGCCCGGCAGGGCAGAGGGGGGCGCTGTCCCGCCAGCATCTCAAATCAGAACTGCTAAAAGCTCGATTCCCTCCTAAAGAAATGAAAGGAGCCGGTCACCCGGCCCCTCCCCTTCACCTGTTATTAGCCTGCGCCCGCACATTCAGCCGCCCCTGCATGGAAATGCGATAGGGACCGCCGGAGCGGGATTCGATCAGCCGTTTTCGCCGCAATTGCTGGAAGACCGCCATCGTGCAGTCGGCCAGCACATAGCCTTCGCGGGTGAAGCATTCGATTTCGGTGATGCGTCCGTCTTCGCGCAGATGGCGGATATAGCCGCCTTGCGCCAGCACGTGCAGCACGCGCTGTTCAATGCGTGAGATATTCATCGTCGTTAATGCCTGGATGGAAACCATGACAAGCACCGGCGCGCGCGGACAGGAAACACCCGCCCTCGGCCAATGCTGTTTCCGCTCCTGAACGTAACCGAAGAGAACGCCGTCAGCGTCGCTCAACGCGGCAATCGTTCGGAACGATCAGAGGCTTCCCACAATCTGAGACATCAACAATTCCGTATTCGAGGCAAAAGGGGCCTAAAAGGCTCCTTCCGCTCATCTAAAAGCGCCGCTGCCGGAAGTCAAATGCTTCACGTCTTCGGCTGGTTGCGCAGCCTTTCGGCCTCGGCATAGAATTTCTTTTCCCACTCATTGTGGTTGTCCAGCCCCTCCTTGATGAAGGGCGTGAAGATAGCGAGGTTCATCAGGCACCAGTTGACGAAACGCGCCGGGAATTTCAGCGGCTTGACGAAATCGACGAACAGCACCACGCGCGTCTTGTCCGTATGGTTCCATGCCTCGTGCTCATAGGCGTCGTCGAAGATCAGCACCTTGCCCTCGTGCCAGTGGCATACCTGCTTGTCGACGCGGATGGCGAGCTTGTCGTTCGGCTCCGGCACGATCAGCCCCAGATGTAGCCGCAGCACGCCATTATAAGGCCCGCGATGCGGCGGCAGGTGCTTGCCCGGCTCGAAGATCGAGAACATCGCCGTCGTCAGGCCCGGTATCTTGTTGACGATGCGCCAGGTTTCCGGGCAGGCCTTGATGTTCTGCTCCGACTTCACGCCGAAGCCGAGCAGGAAGAAGGTCTTCCAGCGATTGTCCGAGGAAATGGTCTTCACATCGGTCGAAATGTCATGGAAGGAGGGCAGCTCGCTCTGGCGCTCCAGCACCTTGTCCAATTCCCTGCGGATGAGCGGCCATTCCTTCTCGATGTCAGCCGCCCAGGGAAAGGTCGCGTTGTCATAAACCGGCGGATTACCGAGCTTGGCATATTTCAGATTGAGCCGCTCGGCCCAGGCAACGATGGCCATGAAGAAGCGGGTGATCGGGCTTGGCCGCTCCATGGGCGCGATGCCCTCGGTTCCGAATTTCTGCTGGGCTTCGGATGAGGCTTGTTGCTGTATCGATGGATCGAGACTGGTCATTTCACTCAACTCCAACAAGAACACTCTGCGCCGGGCGCAATAGAGAACGATTGCGGCTTAGTTTTGCCGGCCATCAACTGTTCGTTTCATTTCCGTTAACCTTGCCCAGCAGCGCCTCGCGGTCAAGTTTAAAACCGGAATCGATCCAGATTGTCTCAAGCGACCGCAGCATCTCTCCAAGCCTTGGTCCCTTTTTGACACCCAGCGCCAGCAGATCGCCGCCCGTCACCGGAAACACGGGCGCTTCATAGCCATCCACAGCCTCTAGAAGGCGCGCGAAGCCGCCAGCGCGGATCATCGCCTTGTCGCTGCCGATTGCCTCCTGCCGCGCCGCCGCATAGACCAGTTGGATGCGGTCGCGCACGGCCTGCTTGTTGCCGCGATAGACGATCTTCTTCAGCGCCTGTTCGGAAAATTCCGGCCCCACCGTACCGGCCCGCGCCCAAGCCTCTAGCCGCGCCCGCTCGGCATTGGACATTTTGAGCCGCGCGCCCAGCGCCTCCATTCGCTCCGCGTTCGGCGGCACGATGCTCATCAGCCGCAGCAGCGGGTCAGCCGGCCAGCCCAGATCCTGTTCGGCGCGCACCAGGCCATGAATGGCGTCGATCCCCCATTTCTCGCTTTCGGGCAGTATAAGGGTGAGAACCCCCGTCTGCCGCATCCAGAGCAGCGCGCGCGAAGGGTCGGGCGCTAAGAGGAGCTTCTTGATCTCCTCCCACACCCGCTCCTTGGACAGACCAGTCAGCCCATCCTTTAGCCGGTTGCAGGCTTTGAGCCCCTGCGTTTCGGGCCGCCCCGAGCCGTACCAGGCAAAAAAGCGGAAGAAACGCAGTATGCGCAAATAATCCTCGCGGATACGCGTCTCCGCGTCGCCGATGAAGCGCAGCGTCCGCGCCTCGATATCCTTGAGGCCACCGGCCGGGTCGATCACCGTTCCGTCCGCCCGCGCGTAAAGCGCATTGATGGTGAAGTCGCGGCGCTCCGCATCCGCCTTCCAGTCGCGGCCGAAGGCGACCTTGGCCCGGCGGCCATCAGTCTCCACATCGGCGCGCAGCGTCGTCACCTCATAGGGCTTGCCCGCGGCCACGACCGTCACCGTTCCGTGGTCGATCCCGGTCGGCACCGCCTTGAAGCCGAGCGCGGTGGCCCGCCTCGCGGTTTCGTCAGGCAAGGTGGTCGTCGCGATATCGATATCGCCCACTTTCTCGCCTATCAGCGTATTGCGCACCGCCCCGCCGACAATTCGCGCCTCCTCCCCGCCCTCGCAAAGCGCCGCCAGCAGCGCCTGCAAATGTTTGTTGGCAAGCCATGGCGCGCGGTCGGAGATGGAAATGGTGTCGTTCATGCGTTCCCCTTGAATGGAAATGTCGGCGAGGCGATACCCCCCTCTGCCCGAGGGGGCCGCGCTGGCGCCCTCCTTCCCCCTTGCGGGGAAGGTGGGCGCGTTAGCGGACGGATGGGGGTGGTGACGTTTGCGCTTTTGCTGGAGAAAGTGGCGCAAACGTCACCACCCCCACCCGGCCCTTCGGGCCACCTTCCCCGCAAGGGGGAGGGAGGGCGCGCGGCCAGTCCGGCAGGACAGAGGGGGGTAAACTGCGCTGCCATCAAACCATATCCCCCTTCAACCCTTCCGCAGCCATAATCGTAAACACCGCCCCCCGCGACCGCACCACGAACATCAACCGCCCCTCAATTTCCATTTCCTCTCCCAGCGCCACCAGATCATACATCACTGGCCGCGCCAGCAAGGCCTCCAACCGCCCGCGCACCCTCAAATACGGCTTCAGCCCGCCATTCTCCGGCGCGATCTCGAAACGCAGCGGGTGCTCCGGCCCGGCCTCCACCACATCGCCCACATTGGTGCGGAAGGTCAGCGCCTGAGTCGCGCCCTCTCCCGTCACGCTCATCTCGACGGCCAGGAACGGCGCATCCTCCACCCTGATGTCGACTTTTTCCACAGGCGTGACGAGATAGGTCCGACCGTCCTCATCCTTGCGCAGGATAGTCGAAAACAGCCGCACCAAGGGCTGGCGGCCAATCGGCGTGCCCATGTAGAACCATGTGCCGTCGGCGCGGATTTCCATGTCGATATCGCCGCAGAAATCGGGATTCCACATCTCCACCGGCGGCAGGCCCTTTTCGCCCGCCTCGGCCCGCGCGCGCGAAATCAGCGCCTCCAGCCCGGAAACCTTTTCGCCGTCCGCTTGAGAATGTCCCTGGCCCTTTTCCATGCGACTCGAATTATCCATCGATCGTTAAGGATACGCCATCAAATAGTCACCGTCTCACGGCTTGTCAGCAGGTCACAGTCGTTTAACCTATTTGCGGACTATGATGCCCTTTCACCCTCGTGGTTCGAGGCTCCCTTCGGTCGCACCTCACCATGAGGGTGAAAGGGCGCCTTGCGGCTTCACTGTGAGGATGAGAGCATCGACGCTCCAATAGCCCTCATGGTGAGGTGCGAATGGAGCGCAGCGGAATTCGCCTCGAACCACGAGGGCGCTTGGCGGCGGAAGATTGAGAGGGAAATATGAGCGTTATTGAAAAGACCGGCACCATCGACCCCAAAGCCCTCGTTGCCGAAGCCGAGCGCGCGCTGGCCGACATCGCGAAAATCCGCGAAGGCGTGGGCACCGTCATCTTCGGCCAGGAAAGCGTGGTCGAGCGCACCCTGGTGGCGCTGCTGGCGGGTGGGCATGCGCTGCTGGTGGGGCTCCCCGGTCTCGCCAAGACCAAGCTGGTGGAGACGCTGGGCACGGTGCTGGGCCTCGATGAGCGCCGCATCCAGTTCACCCCCGATCTGATGCCATCTGATATCATCGGCTCGGAAGTGATGGAGCAGGATGCCGATGGCCGCCGCTCCTTCCGCTATATCAAAGGTCCAATCTTCGCCCAGTTGCTGATGGCGGACGAGATCAACCGCGCCAGCCCGCGCACGCAGTCCGCGCTTTTGCAGGCGATGCAGGAATATCATGTGACGGTCGCAGGCGAGCGCCACGACCTCCCCTCGCCCTTCCACGTGCTGGCGACGCAGAACCCACTGGAGCAGGAAGGCACCTACCCGCTGCCCGAGGCGCAGCTCGACCGCTTCCTGATGCAGATCGACATTTTCTATCCGGAACTCGAGGCCGAGCGGCGCATTCTCCTGGAAACCACCGGTACTTCGGAGGCGAAGGCGAGCACTGTCATCAGTGCCACAAGGTTGAAGGAGATGCAGACGCTCATCCGCCGCATGCCGGTTTCGGAAACGGTCGTGGACGCCATTCTGAAACTGGTGCGCTCCGCCCGCCCCGGCGCGGGCAATGCCGAGGCTGACCGCCATATTGCCTGGGGCCCCGGCCCGCGCGCCAGCCAGGCGATGATGCTCTGCGCCCGCGCCCGCGCGCTTTACGATGGCCGCCTCGCCCCCTCCGTCGACGATGTGAAGGCGCTGGCCGAGCCCGTGCTCCAGCACCGCATGGCGCTGACCTTCGCCGCCCGTGCCGATGGCATGAATGTCCGTGACGTCATCGGCAATCTTGTGAAGGCAGCCATTTGATGGCGGCGCTCGGGCGAGAGGTTGAGCCGGTCGCCAAAAGCGACGCGCTTGCCCGCGCCAGGCAGCGCGCCGCGATGGTGCCCGACCTCCTGGTCGAGGCCCGGCGCGTGGCGAATACCGCCGTTTCCGGCTGGCATGGCCGACGGCGGCGCGGCATGGGCGAGAATTTCTGGCAGTTCCGCCCCTATACCCAGGGCGAGGCGCTGTCGCGCATCGACTGGCGGCGCTCCGCCCGCGACGACCATACCTATGTGCGCGACCGCGAATGGGAAGCGGCGCATACGGTCTGGCTCTGGGCCGATCCTTCCGCCTCCATGCTCTACCAGTCCAGCCATACCGATGTTTCCAAGGAGTGGCGCTCGCTGATCGTCACGTTGGCGCTGGCGGAGCTTCTGTCGCGCGGCGGCGAGCGCATCGCCTTTCCGGGCGTCATCGATCCATTCTCGGCCCGCAACGGCGCAGAGAGACTTGCGACCGCACTTTCCCACTCCGCCAATCTCGCCCCCCTGCCCGATGTCGGCAATATCAGGCGCTTTTCCGACGTCGTGCTCGTCAGCGATTTTCTCCATCCGGTTGATGAATCGCTGGCGCTGCTCGACCGCCTGGCGCGGCGCGGCGCCCATGCCCACCTCGTCGAAATCGCCGACCCGGCGGAGGAAGCCTTCCCCTATTCCGGCCGCACCGAATTTCGCGACCCCGAGACCGGCGCACGGATCACGGCGGGCCGGGCGGAATCCTACGCCGAGGAATACCGGCGGCTTTACCTCGCCCGCCGCGACACGCTCGCCGCTTTCTGCCGCAGGCTTGGCTGGAGCTACACCGTCAACCGCACCGACCGCCCGGCTTCAGAAGCGCTGATGCGGGTGCATATGCATTTGGGCGGAGGCGCGGCATGAACGCGCTCCCCTTCGCCTTCGGCGCGCCGGCCATTCTCGCCGGGCTGATCGCCCTGCCGGTGATCTGGTGGCTGCTGCGCATGACGCCGCCGCCGCCGCAAAAGGAAGTATTTCCGCCACTCAAAATCCTCGCCCATGTGCTGAAAAGCGAGGAAACGCCCAACCGCAGCCCGTGGTGGTTGACGCTGCTGCGTCTCGTTATCGCCGCGCTGGTCATCCTGGCGTTGAGCCAACCCGTATGGAATCCGCGTCCCGCCACGCTGTCGGGGAATGAGCCCGTCGCCATCGTGCTCGACAATGGCTGGGCCTCGGCGAAGGACTGGACCGAGCGGCAGGCTGCGGCGGAGCGGCTGATCAGCGATGCTGAGCGCTCGGGCGCGCCGATCTATCTTATCGGCACGGCGGAGCGGCCCAATGCCGAAATCGGCCCGTTCGACGCCGTAGGCGCGCGCGAACGCCTGCAGGCGTTGCAGCCCCGCCCCATCCCGGTCGATCGCGAGGAAGCGTTCAAGCGCCTCGCCGCCGCAATCACCGTAACGCCGGGTACGCGAATCGCCTATTTGAATGACGGCATCGAAACGCCTGGTGCGGAAGCCGCCGTCCAGCAGCTCGATGGCAGCGGCGCAGCCTCCATGCTCTGGTACAAGCCCGATACCAGCGACCTTGCAGGCATCGTTTCGGTCGAGAATGGCGCGGACGCACTCACCGTCAACGCCGTGCGCCCCGCCGGTTCCGCCGCGCCCATGCGCGCCACCGTCGCCGCGCTCGACGCCAAGGGCCGCCACATTGCCGAAGCGCCGCTTGTCTTCGCACCCAGAGAAACCACGGCGCAGGCCCGCCTCCAGGCCCCCATCGAACTGCGCAATGATTTCGCCAGCGTGCGCATCGAGAGCGCCGGGCAGGCTGCAGCGACGCATCTTCTCGACGACAACTCCAAGCGCCGCCGCGTGGCGCTCCTTTCCGGCACAGAGGCCGATGTCGCCGCCGCCCAGCCGCTGCTATCACCGCTCTATTACATCTCCCGCGCGCTCCAGCCTTATGCCGATCTGATCGAGCCGCGCACCACGGATTTGAGCGAGGCGGTGCCGGAGCTTCTCGACCAGAAGCCGTCCGTGCTCATCATGGCCGATATCGGCAAGCTGCCGCAGGCCGCCGAGGAGCGGATCGTCGACTGGGTGTCAAAAGGCGGAACATTGATCCGTTTCGCCGGGCCAAAGCTTGCCGGGGCGAGCAGCGACGATTCCCTGCTGCCCGTGACGCTACGGCGCGGCGAGCGCTCGCTGGGCGGCACGCTGTCATGGTCGCAGCCGCAGCCCCTCGCGGCCTTCCCGGCGACGGGTCCCTTCGCGGGCCTCCCGACGCCCAAGGACGTCACCGTCACCAGGCAGGTGCTGGCCGAGCCCGCCGCCGACCTCATCGAAAAGACCTGGGCGAGCCTTGCCGATGGCACCCCGCTCATATCGGGCGAAACGCGCGATCAGGGCCGCATCGTGCTCTTCCATGTCGCCCCTGATGCCGGATGGTCCAACCTGCCGATCAGCGGCACATTCGTCGAAATGCTGCGCCGCCTCGTCGTCCTCTCGCGCGGCGCGGTGGGGGCCGAGACCAGCGCGGCCAATGTTTCGCTGCCGCCCTATCTGGTTCTGGCAGCGGATGGCGCGATGACGCCGCCCACGCCTGACGTGAAGCCCCTCGCCGTCAGTCCCGATGCCACCCCCTCGGTCAGCTATGAAAACCCGCCCGGCTTCTACGGCTCGGAAGAGGCGCTGCGGGCGCTGAACCTGCTTGGCCCGAAATCCGAGCTAAAGCCGCTGATGGAGCCGAAACTCTCCTTGCCTCTGACGACCACGGCCTATGCCGCCGACACCTCTTTCCCGCTGCGAGGGCCGCTCTTTGCCGCCGCCGCGCTGCTGCTGGCGCTCGATACGCTGCTGATGCTCTGGCTCGGCGGCCATCTGCGCCTGCCGTCGCGTAAAGCCGCCCTACTCGGCGTTACGCTTTTGCTGCTGCTGCCTGCCGTACCCTTCGTTACGGCTTTACCTGCATTGGCGCAGGAGCAGGCGCATAATGACGAGAAGCCCGGCGACAAGGCGATGATCGATGCCGTCTCCTCCACCCACCTCGCCTATGTCGTCACCGGCGACAAGGCGGTGGACGACATCAGCAAAGCGGGGCTGGAAGGGCTGACACAGTTCCTGAAGGACAAGACCGCGATGGAGCCGGGCGAGCCCATCGGCCTCGACCCCGCGCGGGACGAGCTCTCCTTCTACCCGCTCATCTACTGGCCGGTGGAGGCGAACGCTGCCATGCCGAGCGAGGCGGCGATTGCCCGCGTCGATGCCTATATGCAGAACGGGGGAACGGTCCTCTTCGACACGCGCGACGAGCTTGCGGCGGGTGCCGTACCCGGCGGTACGACGCCCAACGGCCAGCGCCTGCGCGCCATTCTCGACGGCATGAACGTGCCGCCGCTGGAGCCGGTGCCTGATGATCACGTCCTGACGAAATCCTTCTACATCATGCCCGACTTCCCCGGCCGCTATCGCGGCAGCCCGCTCTGGGTGCAATCCTCGCCCGACAGCGAAAAACGGGAAGATCGCCCGGTGCGCGTCGGCGACGGCGTCAGCCCCATCCTCATCACCGCCAATGATCTGGCTGGAGCCTGGGCGGTGAACGGCCAAGGCATGCCGCTGCTTCCCACCGTGCCGAACGACCCCATGCAGCGCGCCTATGCCATGCGCGGCGGCGTCAACATCATGATGTACATGCTGACCGGCAATTATAAATCCGATCAGGTGCACGTGCCCGCCCTGCTCGAGCGGCTGGGGAACTGAGCATGATCCCAAAAAGTTGCAGACTTTTTGGATAAGATCATGCGACCAAGGAATTAACACCTATGCATACGTCCCTCGATTTTCAGCCGCTGTTCTCATGGGTCACCCTCGCCGCGATCCTGGCACCACTCACCTTGCTCGTGTTGGCGGGACTCGTGCTGCGCAGTCGCGGCGCGTTCATCCGTTTTCTCGCGCTGGCCGCGCTGGCGCTTGCCCTCGTCAATCCGGTCATCGTCAATGAGGAGCGCGAGCCGCTGAAAAGCGTCGTAACCGTCGTTGTCGACCGCAGTCAGAGCCAGGATTTGGGAAATAGGCAGGCGGATAGCACCCAGACTCTGGCGAATGTTCGGCAACAACTCGGCAATTTCCCGCAATTCGACGTGCGCGTGGTCGATGCCGGGCGTTCCGGCAGCACCTCCACCCGGCTGTTCCAGGCGCTGGGCGGTGCCTTGCGCGACGTGCCCCCCTCCCGCGTCGGCGGCGCGATCCTGATCACCGATGGGCAGGTCCACGACATCCCGCAGAACATCGCCGGCCTCGGCTTCAGCGCGCCGCTGCACGCCCTCATCACCGGCACGCCTGATGAATTCGACCGCCGCATCCGCTTCGTCAACGCACCGCGCTTCGGCATCGCCACCAAGCCGCTGGAACTGACCTATACCGTTACCGACGAAGGAAAATCCGAAGCCGCGACGGGAACCGCGCGCGTCGAAATTCTCGTGAATGGCCAAGTGGTTAGCGAGGAAAACGCCACCATTGGCACTGAGATGAAAGCCGAGATCACCCTGCCCCGCGCCGGCGTCAACATCGTCGAAATCAGGACCGACACCCTCCCCGGCGAAGTCACCGGCGCCAACAACCGCGCCGTGGCGAAGATCGACGGCATCCGCGACAATCTGAAGGTGCTGCTGGTCTCCGGCGAGCCGCACAATGGCGAGCGCACCTGGCGCAATCTGCTGAAATCCGACGCGTCGGTCGATCTCGTCCATTTCACCATTCTGCGCCCCCCGGAAAAGCAGGACGGCACGCCGATCCACGAATTATCGCTCATCGCCTTCCCCACCCGCGAGCTGTTCGTCGAGAAGATCGAGGATTTCGACCTGATCATTCTCGACCGCTACCAGCACCGCGAGGTGATGCCATTGATTTATTACGATTTTATCAGCCAATATGTGGAAAATGGCGGCGCGCTTCTCATCGCCGCCGGCTCGGAATATGCCGGCGACCAGTCGATCGCGCAGACCCCGCTGGTAAGCACGCTTCCGGCGATGCCGACCGGCGAGGTCACCGAGAAGGCGTTTTATCCGCGCCTGACCGATCTGGGCAAACGCCATCCGGTGACACGCGGTCTCGAAGGCGGAGCGCAGGAACCGCCGCATTGGAGCCGCTGGTTCCGCATCGTCGGCATCGACCAGCCGGAGGGGCAGGTGATCATGAGCGGCGCGGACAACAAGCCGCTTCTGGTCTTGAACCGCGTCGGCCAGGGCCGCGTCGGCATGTTCATGTCCGATCAGGGCTGGCTCTGGGCGCGCGGCTTCGAAGGCGGCGGGCCCTATGCCGCGCTCTACCGCCGCATCGCCCACTGGCTGATGCAGGAGCCGGAACTGGAGGAGGAGCAGCTGACCGCCGACGACAATGGCGGCACGCTACAGATCCGCCGCCAGACGCTGGGCGACAATCCCGGCAAGGCGAGCGTCGTCACGCCCTCCGGCAAAACCGCCGAGGTGAACTTGACGCAATCCGCGCCGGGCATCTTCACCGGCACGCTGGAGACGGGCGAAATCGGCCTGTTCCAGATCGCCAATGGCGATTTGAGCACGCTCGCCCATGTCGGCCCCGTAGACGCCCCCGAATTCGCCGATAGCATCTCGACCATGGCGAAGCTGGAGCCGCTGGCGTCGGAGACCGGCGGTAGCGTGCGGCGGCTGCGTCCGGAAGCAGGCCAGACGAGCATCGACGTTCCCGGCATCATCACCGTGCGCGGTTCAGGCGCGGCAAGCGGCGCAAGCTGGATCGGCCTGCGCGAAACCGGCGATACGGCGCTGAAAAGCGTAAACCGCCTGCCACTCTTCTCCGGCTTCCTGGCTCTGGCCGCCATGCTGCTGGTGCTGGGCGGGGTGTGGTATCGCGAGGGGCGGTGATTTTTCTTCCCTCCCCCTTGCGGGGAGTGTGGCCCGAAGGGTCGGGTGGGGGGTGGTGACGCTTGCCGCCAAGGTTTTCGAAGGAAGCGCAAACGTCACCACCCCCATCCGCCCGCTAACGCGCACCTTCCCCGCAGGGGGGAAGGAGGGCGCGAGCCTTTTACGCCCTATCCCTATGCTTCACCATCCCCGCCACCTTCTCCAGCGCGCGCGGATAAAGCTCGCACGCCAGCAGCCGATTGGAATCGACGGGTGCAGGCATCAAAATCTTCCCCGGCTCGACCTTGCGAAAGCCGAACGGCCCGTAATAAGGCTCATCGCCGACGAGCACGACCAGCCTATGCCCAGCCACCCGCGCCGCCTCCATCGTCATGCGCATCAGCGCGCGGCCAATTCCGCGGCTTTTCCATTCCGACCGCACCGCCAAGGGCCCGAGCAACAGCGCCGGCGTCGTGCCGATCACCACATGCGTCATGCGCACCGAGCCGATGACGATACCGCCATGCAGCGCGACGAAGGACAGCGCGCGGTCATGCGGCCCGCCCTCGCGGATGCGATAGGAAGCGCGCACGAAACGCCCCGGCCCGAAGGCCTCGGCATTGATGGCTTCGATTTCAGGATTATGCGCAGATTCTTCCTGCGCGTAGGTTAGTTCAAGGGGCTGCATGGCAACAAATCGCAATTGGAGAAATCGGGCGCAACCCTCAGGCCGCGCAGACAGGTGCAACAGCACTTTTCAGCGCCGGTCCGGTTCATCGTCGGATGAAGAGCATCCCTGTCAAAACATCTCTCCCAAATGCGGGCCATCTCGGCCCATTGGATCGTTCGGCTCCTTAGCATCAAAAGACGCCAGCGTAAATAAAATAAATCTCAAGTGGTTGCCGGACCGTTTCCATCCGGCCCCGCGCCTCCAACCGTCATTCTCGGGCTTGTCCCGAGAATCCACCAAGGCTTAATCCATCAGTACGGGAACGACTTATCTCTTCCTTAGGACAGATTCTCGGGACAAGCCCGAGAATGACGGCTGGAGGGGCGTCCGTTGCAGATTTATCACACCATTCTCCGCCTTTCGCATCACCGCCCCCATCGTTGACCTGCGTCAAACGCCCTCCTCCCCCGCGGGACCATGGTGCCCGCATAAATAATCAACGATCAAGGAGAGAGGATCATGAAAGAGTTGAATGGCATGGCGCGGGGGCTGGCAGCGGCGGCGGCGCTTTTCCTCACGGGGCAGGCCAATGCGGCGGACGCGGTGGTGGCCGCACCGCAAGCCCCACAGGCGGAAGCGCCGGCGGCATTGAGCCCGTGGCAGTTCCGTCTACGGGCGCTGGGGGTCGTCACCAATGACAGCGGCAGCGTCGACCAGATTCCGGGCTCCGACCTCTCCTATTCGGACACGATCGTGCCGGAGCTGGATATCACCTATTACTTCACCGACAATCTGGCGGCTGAACTGATCCTCGGCACCACCAAGGCCAATGTGAACGGCGAAGGCGCGATCGGTGGGCTCGGCAAGATCGGCGAAGTCTGGTTGCTGCCGCCCACGCTGACGATGCAGTACCATTTCACCAATTTCGGCGCATTCAAGCCCTATGTCGGCGCGGGCGTGAACTACACGATCTTCTATAACCAGGACGGCAACGGCGCCCTGCGCGATCTCGACGTGAAAAACACCTTCGGCGCGGCGCTGCAGGTCGGCTTCGACTACATGATCGACCAGCACTGGGGCGTGAACTTCGACGTGAAGAAGCTGTTCCTGAAGCCCGACTTCGACGCAACACTGGCCGACGGCACGGCGATTTCCGGCGAGGCCAAGCTCGATCCATGGCTGATCGGCGCGGGCGTGACGTATCGGTTTTAATGCGCTCATAATAAACCCCGGCGGGACAGTACCCCCCTCTGTCCTGCCGGACATCTCCCCCACAAGGGGGGAGATTGGCTGTCATTCGCCTCGCCTCCAATCGCATACGTCGCAGAAGAAAGCGCCGTCATCAATGAAGGCCAATCTCCCCCCTTGTGGGGGAGATGCCCGGCAGGGCAGAGGGGGGTCTCACACGCGAAAACGCTGAATCACTTTCCCAACAAGTCCGCCCAACCGATTCAAACGACTCGCCTTTTCACCACGTCTCGGACGGCGTCTCCCCTTCAAGTATTTCCTTAAGCCGCCGCCGCGTCGAAGGTGTAACGCCCTCGGGCAGATCGTCCAGCGCAAAGAACCCGGCCTCGGCAATCTCGCGGTCCGCCAGCTTCGGCGCAGTCTGCCGCCACTTCCGGCAAACATACAGCGCCACGTGGTCGCGTCGCGACGCATGGGCGTTCATATAAAGACCGAAAAGCTCCGCCGGGCCGGTCAGTTCGATATTGCCCTCTTCGCTGAGTTCCTTGGCAAGCGCCTGCCCGAAGGTCTCGCCCGTCTCCACCCCGCCGCCCGGAAAATGCCAGCCCGGCACATAGGTGTGGCGGATGAGGAAGACCGTCCCCGCCTTTTCGTCCAGCACCACCGCGCGCACGCCCAGCGTCATCGACCGCCTGAGGAGAAACCAGGTGTGGAAAAGCCTGCGCCGCAGCCTCGTTGCAATATCCGCCATACCGGGCCTTTCCTTGCTTTTATCTGATATCAAAGGCTACACCGTAAGGCATGTTCAAGCTGGCCCACATATCCGACATCCATCTTTCGCCCCTGCCCGGCGTTACCTACCGGGAATTGATGTCCAAGCGTATCACCGGCTATGTCAACTGGATCCGCCACCGGCGGGGCACGATGACGGGCGATGCGCTCGGCAACCTCACGCTCGCCATGCACGCCGAGAAGCCCGACCATATTGCCGTCACGGGCGATCTCGTCAATCTCGCGCTTGATCTGGAAATCGAGGCGGCGCGGTTGTGGCTGGAGACGCTGGGCGATCCCGCCAATGTCTCGCTCGTCCCCGGAAATCACGACGCCTATGTGCCGGGCGCGCTCGACAAGGCCTGCCGCGCCTGGGAGCCATGGATGCGCGGCGACGGCGTCGATAATCAAGGTGACCGGGTCGAATTTCCCTATATGCGCGCGCGCGAGGGCGTGGCGCTGATCGGCGTCTCCTCCGCCCGCGCCACCGCGCCCTTTCTGGCGAGCGGCGATTTCAGCCGCCGCCAGGCCGTGCGGCTGGCGGAGATGCTGGACGAAGCGGGCAAACGCGGCCTCTTCCGCGTCGTCATGATTCATCACCCGCCCGTGCGCGGGGCGGCGCGAGCCCATAAAAGATTGTTCGGCATAGGCCGCTTCCAGAAAGTGATCCGCCAGCACGGCGCGGAATTGATCCTGCACGGCCACACCCATCGGGCGACCCGTTACGAGATCGACGGTCCCTCAGGGCCGGTGCCCGTCATCTGCGTGCCCTCCGCCTCGCAAGGCTTCGGCGCCAGCCGCCCCGCCGCGCGGTTCAATCTGTTCAATATCGGGAAAAAGAATGGCGCGTGGATCTGCCACTGGACCGAACGCGGGATCGTGGATGCGAGCGGGAAAATTGTGACGATTGGGGAGCATGAGTTGAGGGTAGGCGCACCGCTGCATCTGTCGGCGGATCGCGGTTAATCCAATAAACGGAAATCTCGGCGGGACAGCGCCCCCCTCTGGGCTGCCGCCCATCTCCCCCGCAAGGGGGGAGATTAGCCTTCATGGGCGCGCGAAGCTAATCACATACGTTGAAGAATAGAGAACCGTCATTGATGCCAGCCAATCTCCCCCCTTTGCGGGAGAGATGTCCGGCAGGACAGAGGGGGGCGCTGTCCCGCCAACGGTCCCAGATGTTCTATACATACAGTCCGCTAAACCAGCCGCACCGACATCCCCCCATCGGCCAGCATCGGGCTTCCCGTCACGAAGCTCGCCCGGTCCGACAACAGGAACAGCGCCGCCTGTGCGATTTCCCTCGCCTCCGCCATGCGCTTCATCGGATGCAGATTGCCGACGAACTCCAGGAACTCTGGTTTGGCATCCCCGGCGACACGCGTGATCGTTCCGCCCGGCAGCAGCGCGTTGATACGAACGCCATCCGGCCCGTGATCTGACGCAAGCGACTGTGTGAAGCCGATGAGTCCCGCCTTCGATGCCGCATAGGCGCTCATGCCCGGCAGCCCGCCATTGCCGAACCCGACAAAGCTGGAGGTGAAGACGATCGAGCCTCTGCCCTGCTTCTTCATGACCGGTATCTGTGCCTTGGCGGCGAGAAATGCGCTCGTCAGGTTGATCGCAATGACATCGCTCCAATTGGCAAGCGTCATCTCGCCCACCGGCTGCATTTCCCCGACAATGCCCGCATTGTTGAACGCCCCGTCCAGCCCGCCGAACGTCGTTACCGCCATATCCACGAGGGCAGCGGCATAGCCCTCCTCGCGCACGTCGCCTGCAAGCAACACCGCCCTGCCCTCGCCGCCGCCTCTGTTGATCTCATCCGCAAGCGCTTCCAGCTCCGCCGCCCGGCGCGCGCCGAGAACCACATTGGCCCCCTCCGCCGCAAACAACACCGCTGCCGCCGCGCCAATCCCACTGCTCGCACCGGTGATGATGATCGATTTGTTTTTTAGTTCCATGATGTGATCTCCTGTCGGTTTGCAACAGGAGGTCTACGGGCGGGCGACGAGCCCAGCTATCCGGTTCTTGCTTTGATACTCACGGTTTGATGGAAACTTGTCCTATAGAGCGATCATGTTTTGATGGGATCGCCTGAATTCCGATTTGGTACCCCTGTCCTCATGGAGAGGTAGAGGAATGGATCCCAGTGACAAGCACTGGGATGACGGGGGTCGGGCTGTTTTTTTCCGCTACCGTATATGCTTCTGCCAAGCGGAGAGGTTGAATATTTGACTGCCAACAGCCAAGCAACCCGTCATCCCAGTGCTTGTCACTGGGATCCATTCCTCTACGGTGGCATGGCCGCATCCCACATGGTGAGGTGTGACCTGAGCCTGTCGAAGGGGAACCTCGATACCCAAGAGGACCCTTGGCGCTGATCCAGCAAAGTGGAAATTAAACCACCAGACCAATCCGGTCCTTCAGCACCACCATCAGCAGCCCGCAGGCGACGAGCGCGCCGATGAGGAACCAGACAAACCCCGTCACAAAACCCGTCCACCGGCTGCGTTTGCGCGGTTCGGCTAGCGCCGCCGCCTGCACGGAAACCGGCGCGGGGTTTTCTTCTGCAGCCGCGCCGTCTGCGACCGGACGGCCCGCCCGCAGATCCACGCGCTCGCCTTCCATGAGCCGCTCCCGCTCGACGATGCGCTCGGCGATATAGGCGGTGACGGAATCGGAGATGGGCTTGATTTCGGTCGACTCGGCCATGACGACGCGGCCCACCCGCGTGTCGCGGACGAAGCGGTAGGTGCGCCGGTCGCGGCCCATCATCACATGCGCGGTCGCGTCGATCCACAGGCGCGGTTGCAGGCCGGTGGAAAGCGCGAAGTCCCATTGCCAGTCGTCGGCGGGCACTTCATCGAACACCGGCTGGAGGTCCTGCGCCAGCAGTTCCAGCCGGATGCGGTCCGCTTCCTTCATGTCCACCACGACATCGCCACGGTCGGCAGCGGCGATTTTCACCGTGCGGATCGCATCCGACAGTCGGCGCACGGCGGCGCCGGGTGAACTGGCCTTATCGCTCGTCTCGCTCATGGGGGCTTCCCAGGTTGCTCCAGTTAATGGAACATTAACCCATGGAAGGGAGCAAGGGAATAAGTGAGTAGAGAGTAAGCAATCTCCCTGCTTTATTCCCCTATTCCCTTACTCCCCTAATATCCTGTTCGCCGCAGCGACGATTGCCTCCAGCGAGGCCGTCACGATATTATCGTTGATGCCGACGCCGAAGATCTTCCCGCCCGGATGCGCGATTTCCATGTAGCAGATGGCCGAAGCGTCGGATCCCTGCCCCAGCGAATGCTCGGAATAATCGACGACCGAGAGCTTGATCCCGAGATAATGCGACAGCGCGTCGACGAAGCCGTCGATGGGACCCGTGCCGTGGCCTTCGATCCGCTTGGTCACCCCACCGTCGAAAATCTCGGCGGCCATGATCCGGCGGCCCTTGCGCTCGGGGTCTGGATAGGTGTGGTGATCGACGAATTTCAGCCGTGCATCGGGCTGCGTCACATAGATTTTCTGGAATTCGTCATGAATGCGCTTCGAGGGCAGCTCCTTGCCTTCCTCGTCGGTGATCTTCTGGATCACGTCGCGGAATTCCACCTGCAAATTGCGCGGCAGGTTGAGGCCGTAATCGGCCTGCAGAATATAGGCGATGCCGCCCTTGCCCGACTGCGAGTTGATGCGGATGATCGCCTCGTAGGAACGCCCCACATCCTGCGGGTCGATGGGGAGATAAGGCACTTCCCACAAGGGCTTGTTGGCCTGCCGGATCGCCTTCATGCCCTTGTTGATGGCGTCCTGATGGGAGCCGGAGAAGGCCGTATAGACCAGTTCGCCCACATAGGGATGCCGCTCGGGGATGCGCAGCTGGTTCGAATATTCGTAGACGTCCTTCATCCTGACAATGTCGGAGCAGTCCAGTTCCGGATCGACGCCCTGCGTGAACATGTTGAGCGCCAGGGTCACCACATCGACATTGCCGGTGCGCTCGCCATTGCCGAACAGCGTGCCCTCCACCCGGTCCGCGCCCGCCATCAGGCCGAGTTCGGTGGCGGCGATGCCGGTGCCACGGTCGTTATGCGGATGCAAGGAGACGATGAGGTTCTCGCGATTGTCGAGATTGCGGCACATCCACTCGATCTGGTCGGCATAGATGTTCGGCGTCGCCATCTCTACCGTCGAAGGCAGATTGATGATCAGCTTGTTCTCAGGCGTCGGCTTGATGATCTCGGTGACGGCGTTGCAGATTTCCAGCGCCACTTCCAGCTCGGTGCCCGTAAAACTCTCCGGCGAATATTCGAAGCGGTAGCCGCCCCCCGCCTTCGCCGCCATGTCGGTGATCATCTTGGCGGCATCGGTGGCGATCTGCTTGATGCCGGCCACATCCTTGCCGAACACGACGCGGCGCTGCAACTCGCTGGTGGAGTTATAGAAATGGATGATCGGGCGATGCGCCCCTTCCAGCGCCTCGAAGGTGCGGGTGATCAACTCCGGCCGGCACTGCACCAGCACCTGCAGCGATACGGCGAGGGGTACGCCGCCCTCCTCCACGCACCAGCGGGCGAAATCGAAATCCGTTTGCGAGGCGGAGGGAAAGCCGATCTCGATCTCGCGAAAGCCCATGTCGAGGAGCAACTGGAACATGCGCGCCTTGCGGTCATGCCCCATCGGATCGATCAGCGCCTGGTTACCGTCGCGCAAATCCACGGAGCACCAGACCGGCGCCTTCTCGATGCGCTTGCCGGGCCATGTGCGGCCGGACAGGTCCACCGCCGGATAGGGCTGATATTTGTTCGCCGCGACGGGCATTCCCTTGAAGCTGGAAGAAGCTTTGGTCTCATTCATGGCTGTTCTCGTTTCTGCAGGCCGCGCAGCATACCGGCGGCTTATGACCGGATGGCGACGGCATTAATCTCTACGAATATCGATTGAGGGCAAGGAGCAGGGGCCTGGCGGGACCATTCGACCGCCGGACGCTCCTTAACGAGCCCGACGGTCGCCGATAAGGCCGAGAAGAAGCGAGCGTAGGAGAGCGCGCGCATTCGCATCCGTGGAAACGGAGCGGGCAGAGGCAGCAATGGCAGCGCGCGTGTTCATGGCAACAATCGATAATCGAGACTAGAGAAAGACGCAAGAAAATTAGTGCATGCGGATAGAGATGTTGGCGGGACAGCGCCCCCCTCTGCCCTGCCGGGCATCTCCCCCGCAAGGGGGGAGATTGGCTGGTATCAATGAGGACACTTTACAACGAACCTTGGCGATTGACGCCGAGCATCTATGCCGAGCATCTATAAAGGCGCAATCTCCCCACATGCGGGGGAGATGTCCGGCAGGACAGAGGGGGGCGCTGTCCCGCCGACGTTTCCATTTAATTCACCCTCTATCAAGCAAACGGCACTGCCGCCGTGCCGCGCGGCAGTTTCGCCTCTTCCTCGGGCTCGACATGGATGACCACGCGGGCGCTGGGGATCAATTCCATCAGCGCGTTCTCGACGCGGTCGCAGATGACATGCGCGTCGCCGACGCTCATCTCCGCCGCCACCACCATGTGGAACTCGATGAAGGTGGCCCGACCGGCGATGCGGGTTTTGAGATCGTGCACCTCGATTGCCCCGCCCGCATTGGCTGAGATGACATCGCGGATGCGGATCGTCTCGTCGAGATCGACGCCGACATCCATCAGCCCCTGCACCGAGGAATTGATGACATGCCAGCCCTGCCAGAGAATGTTGAGCGCGACGATCACGGCGAGCAGCGGGTCGAGCACGTCCCAGCCGGTGTATACCGCCGCGACAAGGCCGATGACGACACCCACCGAGGTCACCACATCGGTCATGATGTGCTTGCCGTCGGCAAGAAGCGCCGGAGATTTCTCGCTCGTGCCCGCGCGGATAAGCACGAGCGCCCACACCAGATTGACAGCGCCGGCCACGCCGTTGATGGCAAGGCCGAGCCAGGGGTCCGCGAGATTGCGCGGCGCCTGGAGCGCGCCCCACGCCTGATGGAAGATCAAAAGCGCAGCAACGACGATGAGCACCCCTTCCAGCACAGCCGAAAAATATTCGGCCTTGTGATGGCCGAACGGATGGTTCTGGTCGGCGGGCATGTGGCTGACGCGGATCGCCCACCACGCCGCCACCGCTGCAATCACATTGACGATGGATTCGAGCGCATCCGAATAAAGGGCCACCGAACCGGTGACGGCGAAGGCGGCATATTTCAGCGCCAGCACGCCCAGCGCGACCGGGATCGACCAGACGGAGAGAAGCTGAATCTTTGACTTCGCGTCCATATTGGGTCCCCCGAGTGAGATAGTGAACGGTGAGGTAGTGAGTAGTGGGCTTTCACTATCTCACTACTCACTATTCCCTACTCACTACGCCGCTCGCTCTTTCGCCCGCCGCGGCAGATGCGCCACGACATTCTCGATCATCCGCATTCCGGCGTCGTGGCCCAGCGTCATAATCGATTCGGGATGGAACTGCACCGCCGCGATCGGCTCCTTTTTGTGCTCGAACGCCATGATGACGCCATCCTCCGTCTCCGCCGTGACGATGAACTCATCTGGGAGCCGCACCGGATCGGCAAAGATCGAGTGGTAGCGCCCGACCGTCACTTCCTTCGGCAGACCGGAGAAGATGCGGCCCTGCTTCAGCACACGGATACGCGAGGGCTTGCCATGCATCGGCTCGTGCAATTGCCGCAGCGTCCCGCCATAGGCTTCGGCAAGCGCCTGCAGCCCGAGGCACACGCCAAAGATCGGCAGTTCACGCGCCCGCGCCTTGGCGATCGTCGCCTTACAGTCGAAATCCTTCGGCATGCCCGGCCCCGGCGACAGCACCACCAGATCGGGCTTCAGACGGTCGAAAAGCTCTTCCGCCACCGGCGAGCGCACCGTCGAGACATTCGCTCCGGTCTGGCGGAAATAATTCGCCAGCGTGTGGACGAAGGAATCTTCATGATCGACAAGCAGGATCGACAGCCCTTCGCCGACGCGGGCCGCCGCGCGCGCCTCACCTCCGGCGTTGGGCTTGTGCGCATCACGAATGGCCGAGAGCATGGCAGATGCCTTGAGCTCCGTTTCCGCCTCTTCCTCTTCCGGCACGGAATCATAGAGGAGCGTCGCCCCGGCGCGCACTTCCGCGATGCCATCCTTGATGCGGATTGTGCGCAGCGTCAGGCCAGTGTTCATATTGCCGTTGAAATGCACCATGCCGATGGCCCCGCCATACCAGGCGCGCGGGCTCTTCTCATTTTCCTCGATGAAGCGCATGGCCCAGAGCTTGGGTGCGCCCGTCACCGTCACCGCCCAGGCGTGGCTGAGGAAACCGTCGAACGCGTCCATGCCCTCGCGCAACCGGCCTTCGATATGATCAACGGTGTGAATGAGGCGCGAATACATCTCGATCTGCCGCCGCCCGATGACGCGCACCGAACCCGGCTCGCACACCCGGCTCTTGTCGTTGCGGTCCACATCCGAGCACATGGTGAGCTCGGATTCATCCTTCTTGGAGTTGAGCAGCTTCAATATCTGCTCCGAATCCGAAATCGCGTCATCGCCGCGCTTGATCGTGCCTGATATCGGGCAGGTCTCGATCCGCCGCCCGCTGACCCGCACGAACATTTCCGGCGAAGCGCCGACAAGATATTCTCCATCGCCCAGATTGATGAAGAAGGAATAGGGTGATGGGTTGATCGACTTCAATCGCCGGGAGATTTCCGAAGGCTTCGTTTCGCAACGTTCATAGAAAGTCTGCCCCGGCACCACTTCGAAGAGATCGCCGCGCTTGAAGCTCTCCTTTGCCTTTTCCACCAGCCGCGCGAACTCGCCGGGCTGATGATCGCCGCGCGGCGGGATACGGTCGGACGGCTTGAACGGCTCGGCCACCGTCTCGCGCGGCAGGCCCTCAGTCGAAGCGCCCTGATAGGAGAACTCATAGCGGTCGAACCACGCCTTGGCGGAATAATGGTCCGCCACCAGGATCGCGTCCGGCAGATAAAGTACGAGATCGCGCTGGCTGTCCGCCCGCTTCAGTTTGAAGGTGATGGGGTCGAACTGAAAGGCAAGATCATAGCCGAACGCGCCGTAAAGCCCGAGGCTGCCGTCCTCTTCGGAAAAGAACAGCCCGACAATGGCGCGCAGCGCCGTGAACACCGAAGGCGCGCGCGAGCGCTCCTCCTCGGTGAAATGCCGCTGCGGCTCTGCGATGGTAAGCTCGATCAGCCCCTCTTCCGCCCTGGCCACCGTCACATCGGCAAGGCCCTTCATCACATCGAGAATCGAGCGCAGCATAACCTCGCCACGCTTGTTGAGCGCCTCGATCTTCATCTCCCGCCCGTTCGAGGTGATGGCCAGCGGCGGGTCGATGATCGCCGTATCCCAGCGCGTATAGCGGCCCGGATATTCATAATTGGAGGAGAACACCGCCCCGCGCCGCCCGTCGAGCGCGTCGATGCTCGCCTCGATCGCCCCGGCATAGGGCGTCGGCACCCGCGTTCGCCTGATGGCGACGCCGCCGGCGGTTACATAGTCATGCACTTCATTTTCGGCAGTCATCGCCATCGTCCTCTAGCTCCTGACATTTAGCTTGCGGACGGCTAAACAAAAAGGCCGCCCGGAAATTCCGTTGCGGCCCTGTGATCCTTTGCGCGCATGCAAAAGCCTAGCGTGGCCGCTTTCAGCGGACCCACCACCAGCCATTGATGATCATGCGCGTGTTGTACATGGATGGAATTGTTAGCGCCCAGTTGCGTCACTTGCAACTGGAAAGTTTGTGCTCTTACCCGGGAAGGCACCATATGATAGGCTGTTGGAAAGGCTCGACAGCGGAGAAAAGCAATGCGCATATCCGTAGCAGAAGCAAAAGATCATCTTCCCGAACTCATTCAGCGCGCCGAGGCTGGAGATGAGGTGATACTTACCGGTAATGGCCAAGCGGCCGTGCGGCTGGTGCCCGAATCCACCGCCGCGGAGGCGGTGCCGAAACTCGAAGTATCGCCGGAAGAGTTCAAGCGGCGTATGGCCATCCTTAATAGGATTCAAGCGGAGGCGAAACCTACTCCGGGACCGAGCGCGGCGCGCAGCCAGGACTTTCTCTATAACGAAGACGGTTTGCCCGGATGATTGCGGTCTTGTTTAAGCGACGGTTCTAGGCGCCCCCCTCTGTCCTGCCGGACATCTCCCCCGCAAGGGGGGAGATTGCGCCTTCATAGACGCGCGGCACCAATCGCCAACGTTGCAGGGTGAGAGCGGAAGCGTGTGTCGGCCAATCTCCCCCCTTGCGGGGGAGATGCCCGGCAGGGCAGAGGGGGGCGCTGTCCCGCCAGCGCTTGCAGTCTTGCCTTGAAGCAAACGAAAAGTCCGGATCGTGGAAGCGATCCGGACTTTCCTTGTCCTCCAGAATGGGACAATATCAGGCCCAAGGTATTAGGCGGGGGCGGAACCCTGAACCTGATCTATTAGCCGAATATCTAAAATTTTATATTCAGATACCCGGAAACTGCAACTGGCACGTGCTAAAAGTCATTCAGTACGGGATTATTAGTATCGGAGGTTGCATAGATTCGCAAGCGAAAAAAGCTTCGCCGAGAAGCTTTTTTCGCATTGACGTTGAAGTTAACCTTTCTAAAATACTACCGACGCGAGCATTGAAACGATTCTCATCATAATAGATGTGAGTCGCTTCAATGCTTTTTTTCCACGCATTTCCAATAGAAAGCCGGCTGCATACTTCGGAAAATCCGTCTCAATCGCCCATGGCAATCAGGCTGGCATTGCCGCCCGCCGCAGCCGTGTTGACCGACACCACCTGTTCCAGCGCAAAACGCGTCAGATAGGTCGGCCCGCCCGCCTTCGGCCCTGTGCCGGACAGGCCGGAGCCGCCGAAGGGCTGCGTGCCCACCACCGCGCCGATGATGTTGCGGTTGACATAAATATTGCCGACATCGAGCCGGTCCACCGCCTTGGCCACCGTCGCCTCGATGCGGGTGTGCAGGCCGAAGGTGAGGCCATAGCCGGTGGCCGCAATCGAATCGAACACCTTGTCGAGATCGCGCGCCTTCCAGCGCACCACATGGAGGATCGGCCCGAACACCTCGCGCGTCAGCGCCTCCGGCCGGTCGAGCTCCACGATATGCGGCGCGAAGAAAATGCCCTCCTTTGGCGCCACGCCGGCAAAGCGCACCTTCTGCGTCTTCTTCATCTCCTCGATATGCTCGGCGAGCATCGTGCGCTGCGCCTCATCGATGATGGGCCCGATATCGGTGGAAGGCAGCGCCGGATCGTCCAGCACCAGTTCCCGCGCCGCGCCCTCGATCATCTCGAGCATGGAATCGGCCACATCCTCCTGCAGATAGAGAATGCGCAATGCTGAACAGCGCTGCCCGGCGGAACGGAAGGCGGAGGTGACGACATCGTCGGTCACCTGTTCGGCAAGCGCCGTCGCATCCACCACCATGGCGTTGAGGCCGCCCGTCTCGGCGATGAGCGGCACGATGGGGCCGTTTTTCGCCGCAAGCGTCCGGTTGATCGCCCAGGCCGTCTCGGTCGAACCCGTAAAGGCGACACCGCCGATGGCCGGATGCGCCGTCAAGGCCGCGCCGACCGAGCCATCGCCAGGCACGTAGAGCACGGCATCCTGCGGCACGCCCGCCTCATGCAGCAGCTTCACCGCCTCATGGGCAATGAGCGGCGTCTGCTCGGCGGGCTTGGCGACCACCGCATTGCCAGCGGCGAGCGCCGCCGTCACTTGGCCCAGGAAAATCGCCAGCGGGAAATTCCATGGAGAGATGCAGACGAACACGCCGCGTCCGCGATGGCGCAGCCGGTCGTCCTCGCCCGTTGGGCCGGGCATGACCATGTCGTGGCCGAACTGGCGGCGCGCTTCCGCCGCGTAATAGCGGCAGAAATCCACCGCCTCGCGGATTTCGGCAATGCCGTCATCCAGCGTCTTGCCCGCCTCGCGGGAGAGCAGATCCATCAGCCGGTCGCGATTCGCCTCCAGGAGGTCGCCCGCGCGGTCGAGCGCCGCGGCGCGTTCCTCCACCGGCGTGCGCGACCATTTGGCGAAGCCCTTGCGCGCGACTTCCACCGCCCGCTCCGCCTGCTCTTTGCCCGCCGGCACCACCGTGCCCACCTGCGAGCCATCGACCGGCGAGGCCACCCGCTCCGTCTGGTTGAGCACCGTCACGCCGGGGATGAGCGGCACGGCATCGACATTGCGCCGTACGCTAGCAATGCCGGTGAGGAGCCCAGCCAGTTCCTTGCGGTCGCCGAATTCGAGCCCCGCCGAATTGCGCCGCGACGGGCCGTAAAGCTGCGGCGGCAGCGGAATGGACGGGTTGCGATAGCCGCGCCCATCCTCCAGCTTCTGCGCGGGGCGCACGAGCAGGTCGGCAATCGGCACATTCTCATCCCCTACCATGGAAACAAAGGAGGAATTCGCGCCATTCTCCAGAAGCCGCCGCACGAGATAGGCGAGCAAATCGCGATAACCGCCGACCGGAGCATAGATGCGGCAGGCGATCTTTTCGCCCTTTTCGGTGATCTGCTTATAAAGGCTCTCGCCCATGCCATGCAGGCGCTGGAACTCGAAGCCGCTCTTGTCGCCGCCCGCCATCTCCAGGATGGTCGCCACCGTCAGCGCATTATGCGTGGCGAATTGCGGGAAAAGCCGTGGCCGCGCGGCGAGCATCCGCTTGGCGCAGGCGAGATATGAGGCGTCCGTCGCCGGCTTGCGGGTGAAGACCGGATAATCCGGCAGCCCTCGCTCCTGCCCGCGCTTCACCTCCGTGTCCCAATAGGCGCCCTTGACGAGCCGCACCATCATGCGCCGCCCGAGCCGCGCCGCCAGCGCATCGATATGCTCGATCACTTGCAGCGCCCGCTTCTGATAGGCCTGGATGGCGAGGCCGAACCCATCCCAGCCTTCGAGTGACGGATCGGCGAACACGAGGTCGATCACATCCAGTGAAAGCTCCAGCCGGTCCGCCTCCTCCGCATCGATGGTGAAGTTGAGATCATAGGACTTGGCTTGTTGTGCCAGCGCCAGCACATCCGGCACCAGTTCCTCCAGCACCTGCTCGCTATGGGTGGCGAGATAGCGCGGATGCAGCGCCGAAAGCTTCACCGAAATGCCCATCCGGTCCGGCAGCGGGTTCTTGCCCGCCGCCTTGCCGATGGCGTCGATGGCATCGGCATAGGATTTGAAATAGCGCTTGGCATCGGCCCGCGTCCGCGCGCCTTCGCCCAGCATGTCGAAGGAATGGCGATAGCCCTTGGCCTCGCTCGCACGGGCGCGCTTCAAGGCTTCGCCGATGGTCTCGCCCAGCACGAAATGATGGCCCAGAAACCGCATCGCCTGCTTGGTCGCCGCGCGGACCGTCGGCAGGCCCATGCGCTTGATAAGGCCCGCGACGACGCCCTCCGGCGTCTCGCCCGGCTTGATTACCTTGGCCGAAAGCCCCAGCGCCCAGGCGGAAGCCGAGACGAACCAGGTATCGCCCGAGGATTCATGCTCCGACCAGCGGCCCTGCTTCAGCTTGTCCTCGATGAGCTTGTCCTGCGTCGCTGCATCCGGCACCCGCAAAAGCGCCTCCGCCAGCACCATCAGCGCCAGCCCCTCGCGCGTGGAAAGCCCATATTCGCGCAGGAAATCCTCGACCCCGCCAATGCCGCTCGCCTCTTTACGGATGGCGGCGATATAGCCCCCGGCCCGCTCGTCGATGCGCCGGTTGGCTTCCGCGCTGAAGGTGACATCCTTGAGAAGCGCAGGCACGAGCACATCGTCCTCCGGCGCATAAGGCGCCGAAAACGGCTCGATCACAGGCTTATGCGAAGAAAGAGACACGGGCTGGGCCGTCATGAAATGCTCTCCTTGAGCGGAACCGGAAGCGGCCATGGAAGGCCCTTCGCGGGTTTCGATTGTAAATATGGGAATGGAGCGGATTTTTCGCCAATATCGATCCGATCCATTGGTTTCACCCATATATTTCATTTTACATGGAGGTTCTCACCAATTAAGGAGATGGATTTGGTGAATAATCCATAAAAAGGGGAATTTTTAGGGAATGAAAGACCTCGACCCGATGGACCGCAAGATCCTGCGCGCCCTGCAGGATAATGGCCGGCTGACGAACACGGAACTGGCCGAATACATCAACCTCTCGCAGACGGCCACGGCCGAGCGCGTCAAGCGCCTGACGCGCGACGGCTATATATTGGGCTACGCCGCCAGGCTCTCCCCGCGCCTGCTCAACCGCTCGATGCTGGTTTTCGTCGAAATCAAGCTCGACCGCACCACGCCTGAGGTCTTCGACATCTTCGCCGAAGCCACGCGCAAGAACCCTGATGTAATGGAATGCCACATGGTCGCAGGCGGCTTCGACTACCTCGTAAAGGCCCGCGTCGCCGACATGGAACACTACCGCCGGTTTCTATCGGATGCGCTCTTGTCGCTGCCGGGGATACGGGAGACCCATACCTATGCGGTGATGGAGGAGGTGAAGGAGACGGCGAATATTCCGGTGTGAGGGGAGCTAATATCGTAATGAGACGCAAGGCGGGCAGTCCAATCGAACAGGACCTTGCATTGACCCATTCTTGTTTTATTACAACAATTGAAATTACCGAGTGGGGGACATGATATGTCATATCAGTTTCTGGCAATAGAAGACTTACTAATTAATCGGGCCAACGACAGGCACGGCGAGCTTGAAAACGAAACCGCAGCGATCGCATGGTTATTTAATAATCGCGAAGCGCATATGAAAGCGCTTGCAAAGGATATCGCACAGGCTGGTGAAATTTACGAACCGCCCCTTGTTTCACCTGAAGGGACAAAGTTCCTCGTATTCGATGGAAACAGGCGCATAACTTGCCTCAAAACCCTCGAAGATTCGCGTCGTGCACCAACAACTGAACTCCAAGCCTATTTTTCAACTCTCAAAGCAAACTGGAAAGGGAAATTTCCCGACCGAATTTTGTGCCAAATCGAATTAGATCGAGATCGTGTCGACGATATTCTTTTTCGGAGACATACCGGAACCCAGTCAGGCGTGGGCCAAAGCACCTGGGATGACCGGATGAAGGCGAATTTCATCAATCGGACAGGAATGGGCAATGCTATAAGCGTTGCCGACGAAATCGAACGTCGCCTTTCGGACGCTGGTATGATGCCGGAGAGTCGAAAGCTGCCACGTTCCACGATGAATCGGTTACTATCTTCAGAGACATTCCGTAACCGCGTTGGCTTCAGTATTAACCGACGTCGATTTGAGTACACGCATCAAGAGCCTATTGTACTCAACGCATTACAACGAATTGCCGATGACTTAGCTCGGCGCGAAATCGTTCTTAACGACATCTGGGATAATGACGGAAAACGGGCTTATCTTGATAAATTAGAGACAGAGGGGCTTCTTCCAACTGCAAAGGACAGACTAAACAAACAAAAATCGGCGTCTTTGAGTTCGAGCCACATAAAATCAATCGTGCGTCCACCACGCGCTCCTAGTCCAACGCGGCAAGTCAACTTGATACCCAGGACGGACTACGGGATTGAATGGCCGGGCCGCCTCCAGCGACATCGTGCGATTTGGGAGGAATTGCAGTTCCGCCTCGTTTTATCCGATCATCTGAATGCGATATCTACACTATTTCGCGTACTATTAGAATTATCGATTGAAAACTACATTCTTCAAACGAAGCTTCCCGTAGGCTCAAATGATAAGCTAGCTCTTCGTGTTTTAAAAGTGGCAGAAGACCTTCGCAGTAAAGGAAAAATCGACGCGAAATATGTTGGAGAATTAAAAAAATTCCAACATTCAGACCGATTGATTTCTGCTGATACACTTCATCGGTACATTCATTCTCCTGGTTTCGCACCATCTCCGGAGCATTTGACCGCCCTTTGGAACGTTCTAGCCCCTCTTATTGTTCATAGCCTTAAGGCATAAAAATCAGGAATCCCGCTCAGCGCCCGCTCCCGCCGATGCCCCTCTCCGTCCCGCTTTGTCACCACCCGCCATCCGCGCGGCACAACTTCAATCCAACCGTCCCTGAACTCACCTTGGGCGAAGCAAGAACGCGCGCATCCGTCGCCACTCAGCGCCCGCCCCTCACCCCTTCTCCCTCCCCAAATGATACGCCACCAGCGCATTCGCATGGCCATGCCCCAATTTATGCTCCGACTTCAGCACCGCCACCATCTCCATGTGCTTCTTTCCCTTCAATCCGTCCAGCACTTCGAGCCAATGGCTGATCGGTTGGCCATAGGTCTTCTCGATGGAGGGGAAATAGGAAGCGGGGCCTTTGATCTTGTCTTCCGGCATCGGCGTAGCTCCTGGCTTTGCGGGAATCATATCCGATGAATATGCTGTCGCTGGAGCGTGATTGGAAGATGCGCGATCCTTGTCGCGGTGGGGAGTTTCCTGATGGATGTGAATGTCGAACGCGTGCAGGCATTTGCGGATGCGGCGGCGTTTTGTGCGTGGCTGGCGGAGAACCATGCGCAACAGGAGGAAGTCTGGCTGAAGCTTTATAAGAAATCCTCCGGAATACCCTCGGTGAGTTGGGCGGAAGCCGTTGTCGAAGCGCTGGCCTGGGGATGGATCGACGGCATAAAGAAATCGCATGACGACCAGTCGTGGTTCCAGCGCTTTACGCCTCGAAAACCCCGCTCGGCCTGGTCCAAAACCAATCGCGCCCATGCTGAACGGCTGATTGCGGAAGGAAGAATGCAGGAACCCGGCATGAAGGCAGTCGCCGCGGCCAAGGCGGACGGGCGCTGGGACGCTGCTTATTCGGGCAGCGCCGCGATGGAGTTTCCTGAAAGCTTTCTGGCCGCAATTGGGCAAAATGCGGCGGCCAGGGAAACGTTCGAACGGCTCAACCGCAGCCAGTTATTTTCGATGTACTACCGCCTTCATTCCGCAAAGAAGGAGGAAACCCGCCAGAAGCTCATGGAGAAAATGCTGGGCAGCCTCGCGCGCGGCGAAGCCTTCCGTTGATGGAATATTGGCTTTTGGCCGTGGGTTAGGCCGTTCTACCCCGCATCCCCCCACTCCACCCGCCTTGCCCACCGATATCCCTCCCCGTCCCGCTTCGTCACCAGCCTTTCCTCCACCTGCCCGTCCGCAAGGCACAGTTTCAGCCCCACCTTTCCGGAGCTCACCCTCGGCGGCGCCAGCACGCGCGCCTCCGCCTTCACCCCCGAAAACCGCGCCGCGGCGAGATAGATGAACTTCTCGTCTTCCCACGGCACTTCGCCGCCTTTTGCCAGCCGGTGCAGGCGGGATCGGGCGACGCGGCGGGAGAAATGGCACCAGTCGGGTTCGCTCAACGGGCATGGCGCGGTGTGGGTGCAGGGCGCAATGAGGTGCGCGCCGTTTTCGGTGAGAAGCTTGCGCACCGCCATCATCCTTCGCCAGCCGGCGGGTGTGCCGGGTTCGATCACGAGGAGCATCCCGCGCGCCGCCTGCCAGAGCGTGTTCGTCAGCCTCTGCCCCTCCTCCGGCGAAAGCTCGTCCAGCACATAAGCGAGCGTCACGAGGTCGAAGCTCTCCGTGCCCGGCACGTCCCGCACCACATCCGCCGCCCGCCACTCCAGCCCTGTCAGCCGCGAATGGCGCGAGAGCGCTTCGCCCAGCGCGCGGATCGCGGGGCTCGCCTCCAGCATCACGGCCCTTTCCAGCGACGGCCAGCAATCCGCCGCCGCCCATAGCGCCGTGCCCGGCCCCGCCCCTACATCGAGCAGCGTCTTGGGCGCGAAATCCGGGGCAAGCTCGGCGGCATAGCCCATGCTCGCCCGCACCGCCGCATAGGTCGCGGGCAGCCTTGTGGCGAGATAGGCCCGCGCCGCAAGGTCGCTGGATAGATGCAAGGCGCCGTCACGCGTTTCCGCCCGGTAGCGGCGCGAGAGGATATCCGCCGCGCGCTTCAATTCGGCCAGCGGAATGCCTTCCAGCGCCTGCTCGACGGCCTGCCTTAATGGGGTGGGAAGTTCCATGGGCGATGGGTTTCCGGTGCGTTTGGCGTTGGAGATAGAGGGTTTTGCATAGAAATGGAACCGTTGGCGGGACAGCGCGCCCCTCTGCCCTGCCGGGCATCTCCCCCGCAAGGGGGGAGATTGGCCTTCATCTACGCTTGCGCCAATCGTCAACGCCGCAGGAAAGGCGCCGTCATCGGCGCCAGCCAATCTCCCCCCTCGCGGGGGAGATGTCCGGCAGGACAGAGGGGGGCGCTGTCCCGCGACATTTCCAGAAATGCCCTCCCCAGACTTGCCCCGAGCGCCCAATTGCCTCTAACAAGAAACATTCTGTCGCGCCGGTGCTTGAACACCCGCCGCTTTGGTGCTTGGTTCTGTTTGAGGAGACCGGAGAAAAACGCGCCCGGCAATGGAGACCGCTATGAGACCCTTCAAGATCGCAATCGCTTCATCCCTGTTCGCCCTTTCGCTGGGCCTTGGCGCGGCGCAGGCCGCCGAGCCCGCCAGTTGTTCCACGGTGCGCTTTTCCGATGTCGGCTGGACGGACATAACCTCCACCACGGCAGTGACGACGGAAATCCTGAAAGGCCTCGGCTACCAGACGGATATCAAGGTGCTCTCCGTCCCCGTCACCTATGCCTCGCTCTCCAAGAAGGATATCGACGTGTTCCTCGGCTATTGGAAGCCGTCGATGAATGCCGATCTCCAGCCCTATCTGGATGACAAGACGGTGGAGACGCTGCGCACCAATCTCACCGGCGCGAAATACACCCTCGCCGTGCCCAAATACGCCTATGAGGCGGGCCTCAAGGATTTCAAGGACATCGCCAAATTTAGGGATCAGCTCGATGGCAAGATTTACGGCATCGAGCCCGGCAATGACGGCAACCGCCTGATCCTCGACATGATCAACAAGGACGCCTTTGGCCTGAAGGGCTTCGAGCTGGCGGAATCCTCCGAGCAGGGCATGCTGGCGCAGGTGGCGCGCGATGTTAAAGCCAAGAAGCCAATTGTCTTTCTCGCCTGGGCGCCGCACCCGATGAACAAGAATTTCGAGATCGAATATCTCCCCGGCGGCGACGAGTTCTTCGGCCCCGATTTCGGCGGCGCGACCGTCAACACCAATGTCCGCGCCGGCTACACCACCGAATGCCCCAATGTCGGCAAGTACCTCGCCAATCTGGAATTCTCCCTGCCGATGGAAAACGAGATCATGGGCAAGATCCTCGACGAGGGCGAGGACCCGGCAAAGGCGGCGAAAGACTGGCTCAAGGCCAACCCGGCCGTGCTGGACAAGTGGCTGGCCGGAGTGACGACGAAGGATGGCGGCGATGGAATTGCGGCGGTGAAGGGGTATCTGGGGCTGTAAGTGCCAAGCGCCCTCCTTCCCCCTTGCGGGGAAGGTGCCCGCGTTAGCGGGCGGATGGGGTGGTGACGTTTGCGCTTGCTACGAAAGCCGTGGCGTCAAGCGTCACCACCCCCACCCGACCCTTCGGGCCTCCCTCCCCGCAAGGGGGAGGGAGGGCGCGAGCCCGGCAAGGCGCGGCCCCTTCATCGTTGCCAAATAACAAAGGGGAACCAGAAATTTGAACTGGCTGACTGAGTACAAAATTCCCGTCGGGCGCACGGCTAAGGGTGTGGTCGACTGGCTGACGAGCCATCTGACCTGGGCGTTCGATGCGCTGGCTGCGGTGATGCAGGCCATGATCGACGGCCTCCTGTTCGTGCTCAACGCCCCGCCCCCGCTGGTGACGATCGCCATTTTCGCCGCCATCGCCTGGTTCCTGCAGCGTCGGCTTTCCGTCGTGGCGCTCACAGTGCTCGGGTTCCTCTTCATCCTCAACCAGGGTTACTGGAAACAGACGATGGAGACGCTGACGCTGGTGCTCTCCTCCTGCATCCTCTGCATGGGGCTTGGCGTGCCGCTCGGGATCGCCGCCGCGCACAGGCCGAGGCTCTATGCTGCGATGCGCCCCGTGCTCGATTTGATGCAGACGCTGCCCACCTTCGTCTATCTGATCCCGGCCATCGTCTTCTTCGGCATCGGTATGGTTCCCGGCCTTCTGGCCACCGCCATCTTCGTGCTCCCCGCCCCCATACGCCTGACGCATCTGGGCATCTCCTCGACCCCGCGCCATCTGATCGAGGCGGGCGAAGCCTTCGGCGCCTCGCCCCGCCAGCTTTTGTGGAAGATTGAGCTGCCCTCCGCCAAGCCGCAAATCCTCGCCGGACTGACGCAGACGATCATGCTCTCGCTTTCCATGGTGGTCATCGCCGCGCTTGTGGGGGCCGATGGCCTCGGGGTGCCCGTCGTGCGAGCGCTGAACTCGGTCAACACCGCGCTCGGCTTCGAGGCCGGTCTCGTCATCGTCGTCGTCGCCATCGTGCTCGACCGTATATTCCGTCCGAGTAAGGGAGACTAGGATGACCGCCATCACGCTCGACCGGGTTTCCATCATCTTCGGCAAAAAGACCGGCGAGGCGCTGTCTCTCGCCGACCGCGGCGCCACCCGCGCGCAGATCCAAAGCGAGACCGGCCATATATTGGGCGTGCATGAGTGCTCGCTCGATATCATGGAGGGCGAAATCCTGGTGCTGATGGGCCTCTCCGGCTCCGGCAAATCGACGCTCCTGCGCGCCATCAACCGCCTGAACCCGATCACGCGGGGCCGGGTGGTGGTGCATAATGGCGGGCGCTCCATCGATGTAGGCAAGGCGGATGCGGCGGCGCTGCGCCATCTGCGCACCCATCTGGTCTCGATGGTTTTTCAGCAATTCGGTCTCCTCCCCTGGCGCACGGTGGAAGAGAATGTTGGTTTTGGCCTGGAAATCGCCGGCCTCTCCAGGGAAGACCGCACTGCCGCGGTGCGCCAGCAATTGGAGCTGGTCGGGCTCAAGGATTGGGCCGTGCGCAAGGTGGGCGAACTCTCGGGCGGCATGCAGCAGCGCGTCGGCCTTGCCCGCGCCTTCGCCACCGGCGCGCCGATCCTCTTGATGGACGAGCCCTTCTCCGCGCTCGACCCGCTGATCCGCAACCGGCTGCAGGATGAGCTTCTGGACCTGCAGGCGCGCCTGCGCAAAACCATCGTCTTCGTCAGCCACGATCTCGACGAGGCGATGAAGATCGGCAACCGCATCGCCATTCTGGAAGGCGGCCGCATCGTCCAGTGCGGCACGCCGCAGGAAATTCTCATCAACCCCGCCAACGATTACGTCGCGGATTTCGTCGCCCATATGAACCCGCTCGGCGTGCTCAGGGCCGGCGATATCATGTCGCGCTTCGTCCGCGTGTCTTCCACCCGCCCCTTCGCCGCCACCGCGCACTACGAGACCCCGGTGCGCGAAATCATGCAGGCAGTGGCGCGAAACGATGGCGATGTCGGCGTGATCGAGAATGGCCAGATCATCGGCAAGATTTCAGCGGATGATATTGTCAGAGGGCTGACGCGGCATCAGAGATAGCGGTGAGGCTATTCAGGAATATCTGGCTAAGAAGGCCGTCTTTATCGATGCGCTGATGGGCGCGCCTCCGGAGTGAGCGGTACCTCCTCCCGTCGTCATCCTCGGGCTTGTCCCGAGGATCTACCATAAGGAGACGGACGTGGTACACGCAGCCGCGACAGCGTCGGCGGATTAGTTTTCGGCGGCAGCAGATCCTCGGGACAAGCCCGAGGATGACGGCAAGTTGGGAGATGCCTGCCCACAGGAGGGCCAGCGTTCAAGAATTAAGCCGCTGCCCCCACCTTTTCCTTTTGCCGCGCCGCCACCCTTGCCCGGATCGCCTCGACATCGGCCCGGGGCGTCGCGTCGAACAGCGTCTTCGTGTACTGGTGCTGCGGGTCGGAAAACACCTTTTCCCGCGTGCCATATTCCACCACTTCGCCGAAATGCATCACCATCACCTCGTCGGCGATGTAGCGCACCACGGAGAGGTCGTGGCTGATGAAGACATAGGTCAGCCCCAGTTCGTCCTGCAAATCGGCGAGGAGGTTCAGCACCTGCGCCTGCACGGAGAGATCGAGCGCCGAGACCGGCTCGTCCAGCACCAGGAGGCTCGGGTTCAGCATCAGCGCGCGCGCAATGGCGATGCGCTGGCGCTGGCCGCCGGAGAACATGTGCGGATATCGGTTGAAGTGCTCCGGCCCCAGTCCAACCTTGATGAGCATCTGCATGGCGCGCTCGCGCCGCTCGGACGCCGGCATGTTGGTGTTGAGCAGCAGCGGCTCGGCCAGCACGTCGCCGATCTTCTGGCGCGGATTGAGCGAGCCATAGGGGTTCTGGAAGACGATCTGCACCTTCTGGCGCATCTCGCGCGTCAGGCCATCCTTGGCGATGTCGATCTTCATGCCGTCGATGAAGAGCTCGCCTGCGGTCGGCGCGTCGATCAGCGTCAGGATACGCGCGAGCGTGGACTTGCCGCAGCCCGATTCGCCGACAATGGCGAGCGTCTTGCCCTTCTCCACCGTGAAGCTCACGCCTTTGACGGCGTGGACCGTTTTCTGCTTGCCGAACAGGCCGCCCGACACATGATAATCACGCACGAGATTGCGCGCATCGAGAACGGTTTGCGTCATTATGCGGCTCCCGCTGCGGCTTCGCCCAGCACAAAATCGGAGACAGTCGGCAGGCGGTCGCCGGTGGCGTTTTCCGGCAGCGCGGAAAGAAGCGCCCGTGTATAGGGGCTCTTCGGCGCCTCGAACAGCGAAAGCACGTCGGCTTCCTCCATCTTACGGCCCTTATACTGCACGATCACGCGGTCCGCCGTTTCCGCTACCACGCCCATGTCATGGGTGATCATGATCAGCGCCATGCCATGCTCGGCCTGGAGGTTCATGAGCAGGTCGAGAATCTGCTTCTGGATGGTCACGTCGAGCGCAGTGGTCGGCTCGTCAGCGATGAGCAGCTTCGGATTGCAGGCAATCGCCATGGCGATCATTACGCGCTGGCACTGGCCACCCGACATCTGGTGCGGGAAAGCGCCAAGCCGCGATTCGGCATCGCGGATACCCACGGACTCGAGCAGTTCGATGGCGCGCTTGCGGCGCTGCGCCCGGCCAAGGCCCATATGGAAGCGCAGCACTTCCTCGAGCTGGAAGCCGACCGTGAAGCACGGGTTGAGGCTCGCAACCGGCTCCTGGAAGATCATCGACATATCGCGTCCGATGAGGGCGCGCCGCTGGCTGTCGCTTAAAGACCGCAGATCCTTGCCGTCGAACGTCATCAGATCGGCGGTAATGGTCGCCGTCTTGGGCAGAAGGCCCATCATCGCCAGCATGCCGACCGATTTGCCGGAACCGGACTCGCCGACAATGGCGAGCACCTCGCCCTTGTCCACGGAGAGGTCGATGCCATCCACCGCCTTGAACTGGCCGGTGGAGGTCTGGAATGAAACCGTCAGGTTCTTGATTTCGAGCAGAGCCATTCCGTCAGCTCCTCTTCAATTTGGGGTCGAGCGCATCGCGCAGGCCGTCGCCGATCAGGTTGATGGCGAGAACCGTGATGAGAATCGCAAGACCGGGGAAAGTGACGACCCACCAGGCGCGCATGATGAATTCGCGCGCTTCGGCAAGCATGGTGCCCCATTCCGGCGTCGGCGGCTGCGCGCCCATGCCGAGGAAGCCAAGAGCCGCAACGTCGAGAATGGCGTTGGAAAACGACATCGTCGCCTGCACCACCAGCGGGGCAAGGCAGTTCGGCAGGATGGTCTTGAACATCAGCCGCATTTTGCCCGCGCCCGCGAGCTTCGCCGCCGTCACATATTCACGGTTCTTCTCCGCCATCACAGCCGCGCGTGTCAGGCGCGAAAAGTGTGGCAAGAGCACGAGCGTGATGGCGATGATGGCGTTGGTGAGGCCCGGCCCAAGGATCGCCACCAGCACCAGCGCCAACAGCAGCGACGGGAACGCCAGGATCACATCCATGATGCGCATGAAGACCGAGTCCACGCTGCCGCCGAAATAGCCCGCGAGGAGGCCGACCGTGATGCCGACGCACATCGAAATAATGACGATGATAAAGCCGACCAGCAGCGAGTACTGCGCGCCATAGATGAGGCGCGAAAGGATGTCGCGCCCGACGGCGTCCGTTCCCAGGAGGAACCGGGTCGAGCCGCCTTCCTGCCAGAATGGCGGCGCCAGCATGAATTCGCGGAACTGCTCCGTCGGATTATGCGGCGCGACAAGAGGCGCCAGGATGGCAACGAGAACAAGCGCCACGAAGACGAAAAGACCGATGACCGCGCCGCGATTGACGCTGAAATAGAACCAGAAATCCTGCAAGGCGCGCATTTTTCCGGCATTGCTCATGGTGTCCGGCTGCGTTGCTTCCGGCTGAATGGCAGTGTCTGTCATGATACCCTCACTTGTGCCGGATACGCGGATTGATGAGGCCGTAAAGCAGATCGACGATCAGGTTCACCAGCATGATGATGATCGCGATGATCAGCAATCCGCTCTGGACGACCGGATAATCTCGGCGCGAAATGGAATCGAGCATCCACTTGCCGATGCCCGGCCAGGAGAAAATCGTCTCCGTCAGGATCGCGCCCGCCATCAGCACACCCACCTGCAAGCCGATGGTGGTGATAACCGGAATCATGGCGTTGCGCAGAGCATGGAGCCCGACGACGCGGCGCACCGGCAGGCCTTTGGCGCGCGCGGTGCGCACATAATCCTCGCCCAGCACTTCCAGCATCGCCGAGCGTGTCTGCCGCGCGATGACAGCCAGCGGAATGGTCGCCAGCACGATGGTCGGCAGGATAAGATGAGAAACCGCAGAGGCGAAAGCGCCCTTCTCGCCGGACAGCAGGCTGTCGATCAGCATGAAGCCGGTGACCGAGGGGAAATAGTAAAGAAGCGAAATGCGGCCCGAAACGGGGGTCCACTGCAAAATGCCCGAGAACAAGATGATCAGCAGCAGCGCCCACCAGAAGATCGGCATCGAATAGCCGACAAGGGCTACACCCATCAGCGACTGGTCGAACCAGGAACCGCGCTTGACGGCGGCGATGACACCCGCCGGGATGCCAACGATCACCGCGAGTATGATCGCGCAGATGGCGAGTTCCACGGTCGCTGGAAACAGCGTGAAGAATTCCGCGATGACAGGCTTCTTGGTGACGATCGACTGGCCGAAATCGCCGTGCAGCAGATTCCAGACATAGCTCAGATACTGCTCCCACAGCGGGCGATTGAAGCCCAACTGCGCCATCAGTTCGGCATGCCGTTCGGGACTCACACCCCGCTCACCCGCCATCAGGAGTACAGGGTCGCCGGGCAGGACGCGCACAAAGGCGAAGGCAACGATGGTGATGCCGATGAATGTCGGCACCAGATACGCCAACTTGTTCAGAACAAAACGCAACATGGAAATAAACTCCGACCGGGAGCAGGGGTATCACCCTGCTCCCGGCCGCTGGTGTTAGGTACAATTACTCGGAGATGTCGACGCCGTCGAAGACGTAGTCACCAAGCGGGCTCTGCTTGAAGCCGGTGACCTTCTTTGACATCGGCACGAAGACCGTCGAGTGAGCGAGCGTCGCCCAAGGCGCCTGTTCCTTGAAGATGACCTGAGCCTCTTCATAGAGCTTCGCGCGCTCGGCCTGGTCGGAGGTGACCTTGGCCTTCTGGATCAGATCGTCGAACGGCTTGTAGCACCATTGCGCACGGTTGTTGTTGCCGACGCCGGCGCAGCCGAGGAGCGTACCGAGGAAGTTGTCCGGATCGCCATTGTCGCCGGTCCAGCCCATGATCACGTTGCCGTCGCGGTCCTTCTCGGACGACTTCTTGAGGTATTCACCCCATTCCATCGACACGATCTCGGCCTTGACGCCGATCTTGGCGAAGTCCGACTGCATCAGTTCCGCGGCGCGGCGGGCGTTCGGCATGTAAGGACGGCTCACGGGCATCGCCCAGATATTCATCTTGAGGTCCTTGACGCCGGCAGCCTCGAGCGCCTTCTTGGCCGCTTCCGGATCGTACGGATCGTCCTTGACGGCATCGTTATAGCCCCACATCGTCGGCGGGATCGGGTTCTTGGCAACCTGGCCCTGGCCCTGGAACACGGCGTCGACGATAGCCTGCTTGTTGAGCGCCATGTTGAGCGCCTTGCGCACTTCCGGCTTGTCATACGGAGCCTTCAGCGTGTTGTACGCGAAGTAAGCCACGTTGAGGCCGGCCTGCTCGTCAACCTTCAGGTTGGGGTTGGCCTGCAGGCCCTTGATGTCGGCCGGAGCCGGATAGGACATCAAATGACACTCGCCAGCCTTCAGCTTCTCGGCGCGCACGGCCGGATCGGTCGTGATCGCGAAAACCAGATCGTCGATCTTCGGGCGGTTGCCCCAGTAATTGTCGTTGGCCTTGAAGCGGACGACAGCGTCCTTCTGATAGGCGACAAACTGGAACGGACCGGTGCCGACCGGATACTGGTTGAGGTCGCTCTGCTTGCCTTCGGCAGCGAGCTTGTCGGTGTATTCCTTCGAAATGATCGAAGCGAACGGCATCGAGATGTTGGCGAGGAACGGCGCCTCGGGGCGGTTCAGCACGAACTTGACCGTGTTATCGTCGACCTTGACGATATCCTTGATCAGCGTGCCCATCTCCATGCTGTCGAAATATTCATAGGTGATCCCGGCGGTATAGGCGTGCCAGGGATTATCCTTGTTGCGCATGCGGTCGAAGGAGAAGATCACGTCATCCGCGTTGAAATCGCGGGTCGGCGTGAAACGCTCGCTCGAATGGAACTTCACGCCCTTGCGCAGGTGGAAGGTGTATTCGAGACCGTCCTTGGAGACTTCCCAGCTCTCGGCAAGGCCCGGCACGACCTTCGTCGTTCCGTTTTCGAATTCGGCAAGACGGTTGTAAACCGGATGGGCCGACGCGTCGAAGGTGTCGCCGCCGGTGTAGGCCGCCGGGTCGAAGCCTTCCGGCGAGGCCGGCGAGCAATAGACGAACGTCTTGGCCGATGCGCCCCCGGCCATCAACAGCGAAATCGCCGTCGCAGCCAGTATTTTTTTGTAAGTTTTCATCTTCCGCCTCCAAGAGGTACTAGCGCCGCGGACACCCCTTGCCCGCAGCTTGGCCCCATGGAAGCTCCTGACGCGACTCTTTGCAAGCCCAATTATTGAAAGAAAGTGACAAATTTGCAGTTGACGTAAGGGTAACCTGTGGAAAAAATTTCTACCAAACCAATTGGGAGCGAAAATTTGGGACTCACATCACCGATGATTGCCCCTACGCCGGTTAATAAAATCTGAACAGCGGCAGGAGGGCAGGTGAGAAACCTCTCGCATTCTACGATGGAAACTTTATCCGTTATGAAGTAGTAAACAGGGAGATACATAAATATGTTTCAATATGTTTCAAAAATTACTTTTATTGTTAAGTCTACTTGACTCGAAGCACAAAGTTCTATTCAAAAAATAATTGTGTTCTGATACAGTTTTGTCTTATAAGCCGTGAAAACGGCGGAACGGGAGGAATGGGATATGGATCGGGCAACCTGACAGGTGTGAGTAAATTATTGGGATTTGTCGTGTTAGGCTCTTGCAACTGAAAATTCTATCGTTAGTTGTGTACAAGCTTCGCGGCAATCGCTTATCAAGCAACACTTCATGCAGTCATACGGGGGTAGGACGGCTTTATGAGATCCGAGAGATATTATGCGGATTTGGTTGCAAACGCTGATCAGGCGGCGGGCTTTCTTTCCGCCCTGGCCAATAACAAGCGTTTGCTTATCTTGTGCGAATTGCTGAAGAACGAGATGTCGGTGGGCCATCTGGCCAAGACCGTCAATCTCAGCCAGTCGGCGCTTTCCCAGCATCTCGCGAAATTGCGGGCGCTCAATCTGGTTACGACGCGCCGTGACGCGCAGACGATTTATTATATGGTGTCGTCACATCGCATCGAGCAGATGCTCGCCACGCTCGACGGCCTTTACGAGAATTCGAGGTCCGCAGCCGAGTCGATTCGGCAATGACGCGGCAGCCACGGACGCCGAGATTTCTTACAGGATAGAGAATCGCTTGGCGTCGCTGAAATGCGGCTCTAAAGAGGATGGATGCAGGCAGACAACAGCTTTCATCCCCACGTGCGTGTTCTGAAAATCGAGGATGCCGGCGATCCGCGCCTTGCGCCCTATCGCGATATTCGCGAGCGGGACCTGGTCGGACGCGGCCAGCGCTTCATCGCGGAGGGCAAGGTCGTCCTCAACGTGCTTCTGGAGCAAGTCCAGGAAAAGTGTGAAGCGGTTTTCCGTCCGGACTTGCGACCAAATTTGCCTGCACGGTTCGAGGCGGAATCGATTCTCGTCGTTGAGAACCGGCTGGGCGGCCTGGAGGAGCAATTGCGCAATTGCCCGGAGGATCTGCCTGTCTATTGCGTGCCGCAGGAGGTCATGGACCGGATTTCCGGCTTCCATGTCCATCGCGGCATATTGGCGGTGGGCCGACGCAAGGCGATCCCCTCCCCCGCGGAACTGCTCGCGGCCCTGCCGGAACGGGCGCTCGTCGCCGTTCTCTGCGGCATCTCCAACCATGACAATGTCGGCTCGATCTTCCGCAACGCCGCCGCCTTCGAGTCCGGGTGCGTGCTGATGGACGAAACATGCTGCGACCCGCTCTACCGCAAGGCAATCCGGGTTTCGGTGGGCGCCACGCTCAAGGTTCCCTATATCAGGCACGGCTCGATCGATGACATCATCGCCGCGCTGGTTGAAGAAAAGTTCGAGATATGGGCGCTGAGTCCTTCGGGCGCGCGCAGCATCTATGAAGTGCCCCCTGCCCCGCGGCAGGCATTGCTGATGGGAACCGAAGGCGAAGGCCTGCCGAAGCCGCTGCTCGAACGGCTCAACACCGCCCGCATCCCCATGTCGGCGCAGTTCGACAGCCTCAACGTCGCCACCGCCTCCGGCATCGCCCTCTCCCGCTTCAGCCGGTTTGGGTGATCGAGCGTTTTTGGTTCCCCTGAATGCAATGCTCATCCGTACTTTCGGTGCGGCAGCGTCATGGCAACAACGCCGGCCATTATGCATATCAGCCCAAGCCAAGCCGTCGATGAAAGCGTTTCTCCAAGGAACAGGACGCCGATCAGAACACCAATGGGAACCCGGAGATAGGCTTGCGCCGTCGTTCCGACCGAGCCGAGCGTCTGAACCAGCCGGAAATAGATCACGAAGGCCAACGCGGTCGAAAAGATGGAAAGCGCAAGGAGCGCCAAAACGGATTCGAGGCTTGGAGCCAATGTCCACGGGTGATCGATTATAAGGCTGGCGGGGATAAGGATCATCGCGCCGCAGATCAATGAGCCGGCGGCGGGCATCATCGGATCGAGCCCCCCAAAATTCTTGCCGAAGATTGCGGCCCCGGCATAGCAGATCGTCGCGGCGACGATAGCAAGTTGCGCCCAAAGCGCGTGCCCGAAGCCGTCGAGCGCCCCGATGCCGATAACAAGGCATGTTCCGGCCAACCCCGCCACAACGCCGAACAGTCTGCGAGCCGGGAGAGTTTCGTGACGCGTGATCAGCGCCGTCAGGAGGAAGGCAAAAATCGGGGTAGTGGAATTCAGAATCGCGGCGAGCCCCGCCTCCACGGTCTGCTCGGCCCACGCAATCAGCGTAAAGGGAACAACGCTATTGAGGCAAGCCTGGAACAGGAAGCGTACCCAGATTCGGCGGTCATTCGGAAGTTTCCGCCCACGGAGCCGAATGATAGCAACGAGAACGATACCCGCGATCAGCGTACGTACAGCAATCAATGTGATCGGCGGTATGGTTTCAACGCCGATCTTGATGAAGGTATAGGACGCGCCCCAAAGCGTCGAGAGCGTCAGCAGCAACGCCAGTTCCGTTGCCGTGCTCGTGTTGGCTGTCTTCATATCCTGTTCCCGCTGAAGTGGTTCTACCCTCTTCCTTTAGCGGGAACCGGAATGAAATGCTTCGGTGGTGACTGAACTATCGAGCGTCAGCGGCGCTGGTTTCGCAAGGCGTTTCCCCACCCGAGCGCTCAGACCGCCTGCGTCAGCCGCCATCGCTTTCGAGGCCGATTGCGTGCTGAAGGACGAAACCTGTTGCGACCCGCTCTACCGCAAGGCCGAAGCCATTGCTCGAACGGCTGAACACCGCCCGCATCCCCATGTCAGCGCAGTTCGACAGCCTCAACGTCGCCACCGCCTCCGGCATCGCTCTCTCCCGCTTCAGCCGGTTTGGGTGATTAATTCCCGATTTCCCCCACATAGCGGCGCGCTTTCTCTATACGGTCAACGGTGGCCGGATGGGTGGAAAGGAAATTCTGTGGCCCCTCATCGCCAAGCCTGTCGCGCATGATCTCGAAGAAGCGGACGATGGCGGCTGGGTCGCGCCCGGCCCTGGCCATAAGCTCGACGCTGTAGCGGTCAGCGTCTGTTTCCTGTTCGCGCGAATAGGAAAGGGTCAGAAGCGCCGAGCCCTGCATCAGCACGTCTTCCATACCGGAGCCGATATCACCGCCGATCAGCATGATCAGCGCCGAAACCCCTGCCGCCCGGTAGAGTCGGCGCAGCGAATGCTCGTGCACCACATGGCCAATTTCATGACCAAGCACCCCCAGCACCGTCTCGTCGTCGGCCAGCGCCATCAGTTCGTCCGTCACAATGATCGTTCCATCAGGCAATGCCAGGGCGTTCGGCCCGATAATGCCGCCCTGGCGGAATTGCAGGCTGTAGCCATCCACGCCCTTCTCCGTAAGGGTCGCAAGCGAGCGGAAATCTTCCGATATACGCTTCTGGCGCTCTGCCTCAACCTTGGAGGGCGAGAAAACCGTCTGGTCGAGCGAGGCCAGCACACCCCGGCTCATCAATTGAGGCGCCACAGGCGGCGTCAGCGCGACGGCCACCTCGACCATGGCAGGCACCGCATAGCGGTAGATGACAGCCGCAAGCAGGATGGCGAGCCCAACGAACAGCACTAGCCGGAGGTGAAATCGCTCGAGCTCATATATGGCGCGAACGGTGAGCCCTCCGTGCCCCATAAGCAGGCTGTCCACCGCATCATTGTCCGACGTCTCGAACAGGCTGCCATCCCGAAAAGTGATTCGCCGCGGAATGGAGCCGACGCGGCTCGAAACATTGAGCCCGTCGAGAGTGCCCACGACAAGAGGCCCCCCGTCCGCCTCCCCCGTCACAGCCGCCTGCCCTTCCCTTACTCCGAGCGTGGCGGGCACAGCGCGGCTGGATTTTGGCGGATACCAGGCGCCCGCAATCTGGTCAGATGCCAAGGCTGATGCCTTCCATTTCCATGAACTCGGAACCTACCGCCGTGCCCGTATCGCTGACGGTGCTGAGATAATCCTCCAGCGGCCCGCGCACCTGAATCGCCGCTGCTGCGGCAATAAAGCGCGCCACGCGCACCGCCGCCCAGGGGCGGGCCAGCCCAAGGGTCAGGATGGTTGCAAGGAAATTGGTGATGGCGATCCAGGCATAACGCCCCCGTCCCAGATGCGAGACGAAACGATGGTGCCCGTCGAGAACTGTGGCGTTCAGCACGACATTATGGACGCCCGCGCGGTAAAGAAGTCCCGCAACCACGTAAATCAGGCCGAGCGCTATGAGGCATCCGTAGATCGCCGCGTAATACGCTCCGATAATATGGTCGGGGGCAACGTTTTTCGCCAGGAGAACAATTGCAGCATCACGATACAGCACTGCCGGCACGAGAATGAGCCCGAAGCCGAGGACGGTAAGAGCCGCCGGCAGCAGCCATTGTCGGTATAGGTCGCCAAGACGCGGATCGCTGTCAAACGGGCGCCCACCATACCGCAGATTGTCCAGAATATAGCGCCAGGCCCAGCGCGACGCGAACGGCGCCATGATCCCGAGTGACATCACGGCAACGAGACTTGCGAGGAAAATCGCTTTGAATGCGCCCCAATAACCGCCGACAAAATCGAACCGGACATTCCGATAGCTCGTCACCCGGGCATTGAAGCGCAATCCCCGCACGATAAACCACGGCATGGCGATCAGAAACAGCGGCAAGAACACCACCGCCGTAAGGGGAAAGATCGTAACGATGAGGTTGTAAGCCAGGAACAGCGCGAAGACGATAATCCGGCCGATCAGGATCTGCTTCGGGCTTGCGTGATATTCGAAGCTCGATCCGGCAAGAAAAGTACTGCCGTGAAAATAACGCTCGCGCCTCACCTTCGCCCAGGCGGAATAAATGCCAAGCGTCAGGATCGTCAGCACCACATTGACGATCCAGACGCCGAAATATTCCCCTGCCTTGCCGGTAAAATGGAATTGCTCAAGCCGGCTCTCCACCGGCGCGCCCTGAGCGGTCGATATATAGTTCATGTCCCCTCCGGAATAGTAGTTTTGCCCTACTATCCGGCGACATTTGCGCATGCAAGCCTGAGTTGTCTCAAACAGGTAAATTCATTTCTGTTGAAGTTATCAATCCGTGAAGGGCTGGATAAGTTCGCTCTTCGCGGCAACCTCGATCACAGTCGCAGCAGGAACGGTTATCCAAGTCCCGGCGTCGATTTCGCCCGCTTCTTTCAGCCAGTTGCCCACCATTTCGAATCCCAGGGTATAACCGAGCCAGCGAGGATACGCGCCGGTTCCGAAGAACCATGCGGGATGATTGTAACCCTTCGCGCTCAAGCTTTTCATATCGACAGGATTGCTTAGCAGCCGTTCCAGCGGCACTGCCCTCTCCCACGGCTCCGGCGCCGATCCGAACAGCTTGCACACGAACTGGCCGGCAAGCCCCTCGCTCACCAGCGCCTCCCCGAGGGTCCAGCCATAGCCAGGCCCCGCCATGCGCATGCAATGATGGACTTCGTGGATAATCTGCCGCTGAAGCGCGCCGTTTTCGAGGCTGTCCGCGAAATTGAGGTTGTCCGGGTCGACCGTCATCGCGAACAGCGTTCCCCGATAGGCGTGGCCGACGATACCCATTTCCGGGATGGTTTCGCCCGTCAGCCGCTGAACGAGGATATCGAGACGCGGCGGCGCCAGGAACGCCGATAAAAGGCGACGGGCTGCTTCAAAATTCCCGATGATTTCCGCCCGGAAACCGCCCAGTTCGCCTGACGCTTCCAGCCAGTGCAATGTCCAGCCATCCATGAGATTCCCCCGGCAATGGAATTGTCGGGGGAATATGGCGCGAAGCTGCCAGCGATATCAAGCGTTGCGGGCTGCTTTATAGGCCGCAAGCATATCGCCCAAGAGCACACCATCCCATGTCGCGCCTGTCAGCCGGCAATTTGCAAACTCGGCACCGGATAAATTTATATTATGAAAACAGCTTCCTGAGAGATTTACGTCGTTGACGTACCACCCGCTCATGTTGCTGTCGTTAAACCGGGCACCCGAAAAATTGATCTGGTTGAATGTCGATCCGGAAAGATTCGCATCGTTGAACGTGGATCCAGAGAGATCAGTGTCATTCACATCCAGCTTTTGCGTCGCCCTGTGGAGCTTCATTTCTTCGCCGACAGGCGCAAAGAATAGTGGTTTGTCTGCCGTTTTCTGCCCGATGGCCGCGGCAAGCGCGTTCCAATCTTTCAGACCGAACAGCTTGGAGATGACCTCCAGGCACTCGCCATGAGAGAGTTCGATTTGACGATCACGCAGAGCGTGTCGCAGGATCTTCGCCATGCCTTTAATGCTGAGGGTATTGAACATTCCAAATTCCTTGTCGGCAGTCTCATGTCAGTGCTCGCGTTGCTGACCGACTGCTCCGGAAGTTGGAGGTCGAAGTGGGTACCCTTAAGTGCATTCACCAACCAATAGGGGCGAGCGGCAGGCTGCACAGGCCACTGAAAAATCTATAGGCCTGCATTGAATTGTCAATATCCCCTTGGCCTATCAAGCCACCTTACGCCGCCTGTGTCAGCCGCCGCAGCATCTCCTCTGCCTGGTGCGAGCGCTCGGAGCGACCGATGAAGCCGCCGCCGTAGACGCGGGCGGCATTGGTGTCGTCGGAATAAAGCACGCAGGCCTGGCCCGGCGCGATGCCGCTTTCGCCGTCCACCAGTTCCACCCAGGTTTCACCATTGGCGTGGTGCAGCACCGCCGGGCGTGGCGGGCGCGTGGAGCGAACCTTGGCATAGACCTCGAAACCGGATGCCGGAATATCCTCCAGCGCTCCGTCGCCCAGCCAGTTGACGTTCCGAAGATAGACCTTGTGCGTCTCCAGCGCCTCGCGCGGGCCGACGATCACGCGCGCCTGCGCGGCGTCGAGATGCACCACATAGAGCGGCTCGCCCGTCGCCACGCCGATGCCGCGGCGCTGGCCGATGGTGTAATGCACGATGCCCTCGTGAGACCCAAGCACCCGCCCGTCCATATGCACGATCTCGCCGGGATTGGCCGCCTCCGGCTTCAGCTTGGCGATGATGTCGGAATATTTGCCCTGCGGCACGAAGCATATGTCCTGGCTGTCCTGCTTCTTCGCCACGACCAGCCCCATCTCCTCGGCGATTTCGCGCACCTGCGCCTTCGGCAGATGTCCCAGCGGGAAACGCAGATAATCGATCTGCTCCTGCGTGGTCGCGAAAAGAAAATAGCTCTGGTCACGGTCCGTATCGACAGGGCGATAGAGCGCGCGATGCGCCCCATTGGCATGGCTGCGGATATAATGTCCGGTGGCGAGCGCCGCCGCGCCCAGATCCTGCGCCGTCTGCAGGAGGTCGGCGAACTTGACCGTCTGGTTGCAGGAAACGCAGGGAATCGGCGTTTCGCCGCTGACATAGCTGTTAGCGAACGGATCGATCACCGCCTCGCGGAAACGCTTTTCGTAATCGAGCACATAATGCGGAATGCTCAAGGCTTCGCAGACACGCCGCGCATCCTCGATATCCTGCCCCGCGCAGCAGGAGCCGGCGCGATGCACCGCCGCGCCATGGTCGTAAAGCTGCAGCGTCACGCCGACGACGTCATAACCCTCGCGTTTCAGGATTCCTGCCACGACGGAGGAATCGACACCGCCCGACATGGCGACGACGATACGGGTTTCTTCCGGCTTTCCCGGCAGATCGAGGCTGTTGAGTTTCATGAGCGGACCGGTCCGTGGGCCTGTGCCCACTGTTTTCTTCAGTCGATAATAATGTCTGTATATAGGCCGAATGCGGGCGGTTTGCCAAGATGCCGTGTTCATTTGCGACATCGATATCCCGCGAGGAGCCGGCGCGCAACTATCCGAGTTTATATAACCGCCCGCAATTGAATAAAAAAAGATTAAGATACGAAAAGTGTTTCGTTACCAGTATCTTACCGGGTGCTTAGCCAATTTTTAAAGCTGTGTGTTTATCGTGATCGGCGATTAGGTCCTTGAGTGTTGTGTAGAGAGTACAATGACCGATCTGGTAAGACCACGAGTTAAATACGTTATCGGCCCCGATGGCAGCCCGCTGACCATTGCCGATCTCCCCCCCGCCAATACGCGGCGCTGGGTCATACGCCGCAAGGCCGAGGTTGTCGCCGCTGTTCGCGGCGGCCTGCTCAGCCTTGAGGAAGCATGCCAGCGTTACACGTTGACGGTGGAGGAATTTCTATCCTGGCAATCCTCGATCGACGAGCATGGTCTCGCAGGTCTTCGGACGACCCGAATCCAGCAATATCGTCATTAAATATTGCTATTAATCATAGATTTATATCCATGATTACCAGATGGCTGGCCTTTGGGCTGGCCATTTTTGGTTTTGGCTATAGATTCCCAGGAAAAATGGAGGTCGCCGTGAGCGAAAAGATGACGATCCGCAAGGAAGAAACCGGCTCAGGCGGCCGTTATGTGGCGGAAATCGGAAGCCACGTGGCGGAGATGACCTATTCGCGGGTCAATGCCGGGCTCATCATCGTGGACCATACCGGCGTGCCCGACGCGTTGCGCGGCCAGGGCATAGCGCAGGCCCTGGCGGTCCATGCGGTGGAGGATGCGCGGAAAAATGGCTGGAAAATCCTGCCGCTGTGCTCCTTCATGCGCGTGCAATTCACGCGTCATCCCGACTGGAGCGACGTTTTGCAGGAGCGGTGACGCCCCCTCCTTCCCCCTTGCGGGGAAGGTGCCCGCGTTAGCGGGCGGATGGGGGTGGTGACGTTTTCGCTTTTGCTCAAGGCGATGGCGCAAGCGTCACCACCCCCACCCGACCCTACGGGCCACCCTCCCCGCAAGGGGGAGGGATATACTCAGCCGATCATCGCACGCCGGTCGACCGTTGCCGGACGTTCTTCCACGTCGCGGGGCTTGCCGTCGCGGTTCTCCAGTGCTTCCGCCTTCGCGAGTTCCGCTTCGGCTTCAGCGAGGGCCGCCTCGGCGGCTTCCTTCTGGGCCTGCAGATCACGGATCGAGACGAACAGGTTGTCGCGGCGCTGGCGGGCGGCCTTCGCAAAGGTCGGATAGGCGAAGTGCGACATGTCGGTAATGCCCGCCTTCCTTTCTTCCGATTGGATTTGCGCGTCGAGTTCGCCAGCCATGCGCTCGAATTCGCCCATCATTAGATCGAGCTGGCCGAGCTGCCGGCGCTTCTCCTTCACCTGGAACAGTTTAAGCCTCACGAGGCTCTCACGCGGTTTCATACGCAATACTCCTTGAACACCGGAACCTCGGAACGCCCAACGAGCCGTTCGAAGGCTTTAAAAATTCGACCCGAAACGGAACCGGCCAAGGGTTTCACGTTTCGAAGCGCTCTCCCGCCGCGCATCAGAATCACCCATCCGAAGCGCAACAAAAAATTAAAGGTTCGCCCGTTCGGTAACCTTTTCTTTACGAGCAGCATTAATCATAGGCGTTAGGACTTAAGGCTCGGTAAATCCGGTGTGGCTTTCCAGCAACATAAAAACACTGAGTCGAATGAGTCACTTAAGGAAGGTTCTTAATGTGAAAACGAAAATTTTTCACACGGGATTTTGCGAGGTGAATCATATAAATACGGCAAATTTTTAATTAAAATCGAAACCCGCTTGCCAAGCGGAATCAGATTTTGTTAACCATTTGCTGGCAACCTTCACATAAAGGCAACGACTGTTCCGTGTGCTGCTTTGAGGGATCAACCTGTTTCGGCGGCGGAAAAGAGGATTAAAAAAGATGCGCGTCCTTTTGATTGAAGACGACAGTGCGACGGCGCAGAGCATCGAGCTGATGCTCAAGTCGGAGAGCTTCAATGTGTATACGACGGACCTCGGAGAAGAGGGTGTCGATCTCGGCAAGCTGTATGATTACGATATCATCCTGCTCGACCTGAACCTGCCGGACATGTCCGGCTATGAGGTTCTGCGGACCCTGCGCCTTTCCAAGGTCAAGACCCCGATCCTTATCCTCTCCGGCATGGCCGGCATCGAGGACAAGGTGCGCGGCCTGGGCTTCGGCGCGGACGACTACATGACCAAGCCCTTCCACAAGGATGAGCTGATCGCACGTATCCATGCCATTGTCCGCCGCTCCAAGGGCCATGCGCAGTCGGTCATCACCACGGGCGACCTCGTCGTCAATCTCGACGCCAAGACGGTGGAAGTCGGCGGCCAGCGCGTGCATCTGACCGGCAAGGAATACCAGATGCTGGAGCTGCTCTCGCTCCGCAAGGGTACCACGCTGACCAAGGAGATGTTCCTGAACCATCTCTATGGCGGCATGGACGAGCCGGAGCTCAAGATCATCGACGTGTTCATCTGCAAGCTGCGCAAGAAGCTCGACGCCGTCTCCGGCAACCAGAGCTACATCGAGACGGTCTGGGGCCGCGGCTATGTGCTGCGCGAGCCGGAAACCGCCAGCGAAATGCGCGAAATCGCCTGATCTCTCGTTTCAATTGCTGATTTGGAAGGCCCCGACAGGGGCTTTTCTCGTTTATGGCCTGTCAGAACTCAACTGAAACGCTGTAAAAAATGCGTAGTCCTGCCGTCATCCTCGGGCTTGTCCCACTGCTGTCCGGTTTAAATTTCTGGACAAGGTGCATGACATTG
>NZ_BMHH01000019.1 GCF_014640615.1 Paramesorhizobium endophyticum
CGCTACCCCTTACCCGGGCCGGACTTTCACCGGCTGGAACGCGCCAGCTTCGCCTGGCGCACCAGAAATTCCACTTATCCCCGCTGTTCAAATTTCCCGAGCCAGCTCTAAGGCCGTCCCGGCTCGTTATACATGCCATAGACGGCGTCGGCCGGAAACGCTCGAACAAGCCCTTCCTCTACCATCAGGCGGGCCCCACCAAGCCCCTCCTCGGCCGGCTGGAAATAAATTGCACATGGTGGTTGCCCGCTGCGTCGTCTGCTGCGAGATGTGCCGTGGTTTCCCTACGATTTGCCCATGGTAGGTTCTTCACTCCGTTGCGGATGTGCCCGAAAGGGCCGTGGTTTCCCTACCGATTTGCCCATGGTAGGTTAGCCTGCCGGTAATCCGTATCCTTCATCTGGCCGTGGTTTCCCTACCGATTTGCCCATGGTAGGTTGCAGCCTGGATCCGCACCTCGCAGCGCACCGCCGTGGTTTCCCTACCGATTTGCCCATGGTAGGTTAACCCTCTATTTCAGCCGGTTGCGGACGCGGCCGTGGTTTCCCTACCGATTTGCCCATGGTAGGTTCCATCGTGATTTGCCCCCACTGAAAATAACGCCGTGGTTTCCCTACCGATTTGCCCATGGTAGGTTAACCATCTCGTCGCCGTGAAGACGGCGGCGGCCGTGGTTTCCCTACCGATTTGCCCATGGTAGGTTCCTCAACTCCGTGACGATATCGTCTTTGCAGCCGTGGTTTCCCTACCGATTTGCCCATGGTAGGTTGCGAACCGGCGGCTCTGGCTGGAGGCGGCCAGCCGTGGTTTCCCTACCGATTTGCCCATGGTAGGTTGTTTTCGGAGTTTTCGATGCGGTCATAATCGCCGTGGTTTCCCTACCGATTTGCCCATGGTAGGTTCGCATCGGGCGGCGGCATCGTGTCGCCGCCGCCGTGGTTTCCCTACCGATTTGCCCATGGTAGGTTGGATGGCGGTTGACCGGGCATCGTTCGGTGGCCGTGGTTTCCCTACCGATTTGCCCATGGTAGGTTCTCCCGCGCCGTGCGGCGGCTATGGCAGGAGCCGTGGTTTCCCTACCGATTTGCCCATGGTAGGTTACCAGATCGAGCGGGCCGGACCAAACCGATGCCGTGGTTTCCCTACCGATTTGCCCATGGTAGGTTCGCAGTTGGCCGACGCAATCTGAAAACCCCGCCGTGGTTTCCCTACCGATTTGCCCATGGTAGGTTTATGCAGCGACCGTCGCGGGGGTGCCCGGCGCCGTGGTTTCCCTACCGATTTGCCCATGGTAGGTTAGAAGCCCAAGGCTCAGGCGTCAAAGACCGGCCGTGGTTTCCCTACCGATTTGCCCATGGTAGGTTGGGACGCGCGATGCCCGAATGCTCGCTTTGGCCGTGGTTTCCCTACCGATTTGCCCATGGTAGGTTGCTTGGTGCCTTCGCCGTTGCTTTTTTCCTGCCGTGGTTTCCCTACCGATTTGCCCATGGTAGGTTTCCTCTCTCGAAGGCTTGCTTTCCAGCATCGCCGTGGTTTCCCTACCGATTTGCCCATGGTAGGTTTGCGGTGGCGTGATCGAAGACAGCCCTTCAGCCGTGGTTTCCCTACCGATTTGCCCATGGTAGGTTAGCCGTCAGAACAGGTCCAGCACGGCGTTTGCCGTGGTTTCCCTACCGATTTGCCCATGGTAGGTTCGATACCGCGAGCGGCACCTGTTTCATCCGGCCGTGGTTTCCCTACCGATTTGCCCATGGTAGGTTTAGTGTTGTATCAATGGATTGGACTTCACCGCCGTGGTTTCCCTACCGATTTGCCCATGGTAGGTTGTTTGTAGTCGGTGCAAACTGAATACCAAGGCCGTGGTTTCCCTACCGATTTGCCCATGGTAGGTTTTGCCCGATGGGTCGGAAATCACGAACTGGGCCGTGGTTTCCCTACCGATTTGCCCATGGTAGGTTACAATCACCGCGGTTAAACCAATCAGAATCGCCGTGGTTTCCCTACCGATTTGCCCATGGTAGGTTGCCTCGGGCAAGGAAGAGCGCAACGCCGTAGCCGTGGTTTCCCTACCGATTTGCCCATGGTAGGTTGGTGTAACCCGTTTCCCGGCGCCAGTTGAAGCCGTGGTTTCCCTACCGATTTGCCCATGGTAGGTTGACGCGCAAACCGGCGAGATCGAAATTCTCGCCGTGGTTTCCCTACCGATTTGCCCATGGTAGGTTGTGATCCTCTCCATTGAATATGATGACGTAGCCGTGGTTTCCCTACCGATTTGCCCATGGTAGGTTAGTCAGCACCGACAGCAACGGCAACCGGATGCCGTGGTTTCCCTACCGATTTGCCCATGGTAGGTTACCAGTCGGGCCACCGCAGCGAGCAACCTGGCCGTGGTTTCCCTACCGATTTGCCCATGGTAGGTTTTAGTCATATGGGAGCCGCTACACACGAAAGCCGTGGTTTCCCTACCGATTTGCCCATGGTAGGTTGGTTCAAGGACTTTCAATGTCCTGAAACACGCCGTGGTTTCCCTACCGATTTGCCCATGGTAGGTTGTCTCTAAGGCCGCTAAGGCCGACTTGTGTGCCGTGGTTTCCCTACCGATTTGCCCATGGTAGGTTTCGCCTGGGTGGCGGATGCGCCCGGCATGTGCCGTGGTTTCCCTACCGATTTGCCCATGGTAGGTTTCATTGCGGATGCGACCGGCTTTGATTTGGGCCGTGGTTTCCCTACCGATTTGCCCATGGTAGGTTAGCCGACGCGAACCGTCATGGCCGGTGGCGGCCGTGGTTTCCCTACCGATTTGCCCATGGTAGGTTCCTGCAGGGCTCGCAGCGCTCGCTTAACGAGCCGTGGTTTCCCTACCGATTTGCCCATGGTAGGTTCTACTCGCCTCGCTGGAGACCGTCTTCAGCGCCGTGGTTTCCCTACCGATTTGCCCATGGTAGGTTACCTTTGCGACAACCGGCTGAAACTGCTGTGATTTTTGCCTTTTTGACGAGGCGGAAATCACAGCAGGACCATTTGAGTCGAGGCGAATCGCTCGGTTTTTGGAGCAAGCCCCAGCATAAGTTCCATGCGCCCATACTGCTTGTCCGTTACCTGCAACGTCCGTACGCTTCCTTCCTTGGGCAGCGCCGAGCGGACGCGGCGGATGTGTTTATCCACCGCATCTTGCCCGCGGCAAATGCGGGCGTAAACAGAAAATTGCAGCATGATGAAGCCGTCGTCCCTCAGCGCGTTGCGGAAGCGGGTCGCCCGCCGCCGCTGCTCCTTCGTTCCGACGGGAAGATCGAAAAAGACCATGAGCCACATGAAACGGACATCCTCGGCTTTCATTGCTCGACATCAATCCTCGCCGGCCCAGCCTGGGGTTTGCAGAAGCGCCGCGCTGTTGTGCTCCATGGCGCGGACCATGGACATGGCGACTGCCTCGGTGGCTGCCAGTATGGTCATGCGCTCCGGGCCGATGGCTGCAGAGCGATTGAGGATGGCAGCCATGAAACGGCGATCCTCGACAGTCAGTTCTTTATTCTCGCATTCCTGCGCCCGCTCATGCACCGCCAGATCGACGAAGGGACGAAACGGCTCGATCAGGTCATCGACCAGATTGAACGCATTGGATCGTGACGCGTGATGGACACCGAATGCCGGCAGCAGCCCTGACGCGGTGCAGGCTCGGGCGAGCGCAGCGCGTATGACTGCATATCCGTAGTTCAGCAGGGCGTTGCGGCGGTCTGTCTCATTTCCTCGCGTGAAGCCGGAGAAAAGATCAGGCCAATAGCTGCGTGCCGCCTGCGCCTCGATATTATCAGGATCACCGGAGCCTACCCGCTCGGCCATGGCCAGAAGCGTCTTTTCCCGCGGACGCCCGAGATGGGCGAGGAGCGTAGCCTGATTGCGGATCTTGGCGACGACCAGCGCCTGCCACAGGCGCTTCTTCAAGGGCTGGCTGATGCCAATTTGGAGGTGGGCGATATGAGCCTGCACATGATGCTGGTGAAAAGGCAGAAGAACGCCTGCCGGATGATGCTTGCTGTCCGGCACGATCATGGCGATGCCCCCTTCGGCGAAGGCGGAGAGGAGGCTGCCACTGACGCTCACCTGCGGCGTGTCGAGGACGAGCCAGGCAATGTCTTCGATGGCGAGAGAAACCTCGCCGTCGTCCTGCGCGACGACGAGTTGCCGGTCACGAAAGGTCAACCGGGAGGGTTGTGAGATATGCACTCCTCGCCATGCCATGTGCGGACCTCGTTTTTCACCTCGAAGCGGGCGCCAAACCGGTCAACAGTATATTTGCGAATACTTAAAAGAGTCTTTGCTCCTATACCTCTGATTGCGGTCGTCGGATCATTCCAGGAATCAAGACTAATCGCGCCCGTCGATCTGTCGAGGCCGGAAAAATAACCTTCGAATACCTCCCCTGTGGACTTGGCCACTTCGACATAACTCCTCGGATAAAGGCTGAAGCGGAATGTGTGTCCTGCATCGATCTGCGTCCATTCGCTCTCGTCCTTATAGGCGACTACCGACCGCATCGGCGGATGAGGCCATGCTTGTCTGTTCATCACCTGATGCGGGTATATCGGCACGAGATACCACTCATCCTTACCCTTGCGGTTCGGCTTGGTGAAAACATCCACACGCACCATCTCGCCGCGATCGGCCGTCCCCCCACGGACCATGACGGCGGCCTTGTTTTTAGCCGCCAGCCGGACCTTGGCGATCATATGCCCCTGCTTTGATTTAGGTAGCTTGTCGGCAGGTCGGCCTTCGGCGATCCAGGCGCGGACGGCCGCGACGATCAAATGATTGCGCTCGGGATCCTTGATCCGGTCGAGATCGGCTTCCTTCAAGGCGGTAACGGCCTTCCGCTCGAAGACAATGGTTTCGCCATCGCGCATTGCGACCTGCCTGATCGTCGCCGCATGGCCTTCCCCCCGGGCGCGGCGGCGTTCGGGCCGGGCAACGAACGCCTTTTCGTACGCCGCAAGAACATCGTTCCGGAAGCCGTCCCACGGCGGAGTGACGCGCCGGAGCGGACGCCCGAGACCCTGCTGCTCCCATTCCTGGAATGACCGGGTCAGGCGCTGCACCTCCCCCTCCCCGATGGCGGCGACAGTCAAGGCGTCGAGCGCGTGATGCCGGTCGTCCCTCACGCGTTCACCATTGATTTTCTTGAGCGATTCCAGGCCCCAGGCCTGCCGCAACGCCGCTGTCAGCGCGCCCGGGCGGGTGTACACACGGCGGCGCTCGCCCTTCCCGGCCCGTTCGCCCACGGGGTAGAAGAGTTTCACCGCTTCCGCCAGCAAGCGCGCCGCATAGCGCGTGTCGTTGAGATTACGCTCGCGGAATTTCTTCGCGGCCTCCTCGGCGTTCTTCAGCAGATAATTGCGTTTCTTGAAGCCGCGCAATTGCTTGTTCGTCTCGACACGTTCGACAAAAGCCTCCCACGCATCTGCGCCTTGCCCCGCAAGCCACTCATAGGGTGTGGCGCGCTTCTTCTGCTGGTTGGCGCCGGCAAGGCAGAGGGTCTTGTTGTTGAAGCTGTCATCGCCGAAACGGGACCATGGCAGGATATGATCCACCTGCACGCTGTTGTCCGTGGCGATCACTTGGGTGATGTGGATATCCTTGCCCGTATAAAGGCATTTGCCGCCCTGCTCTTTCCACAGGCGGTAGCGCAGCAGCGTATCGCCATTCACGTGGGTCAGGTTCAGAAGCTCGGCCACTTCCTTGCGCTCGCGCTCGCGCTGGGCGGTGATCTTGTCGATCTCGCTTTCGATTTCACGGCGCTTTTCGATGCTGTTGCCGACGTCACGGGCAAGCTCGATATGGATGGAGCCGGGCAGGCCCCATCTGTTGCGCATGGCCCAAAGCTGTTTCAATCCTTCGGTCAGCGCCTTGCGGGCGATAGGATTGGCGATGCTTTCGCCGACTTCCTTCACCAGATCGTTGAATTGCGCCTTGGTCGTCACGGCATCCCGGTCCGACAGGCCGGACACGGCGTGATTATAACCCGCCAAGGCACATGCCTCGTCGTAGCGCTTGCCCTGTTCCAGATGAGGCAGCAGGGCGCGGCATGCCTTGGCGGATATATGTCCTGCCCCCTTGAATTTGGCGAATAGAGCCTTTTCGTCATCCAGCGCGGCCAGCAACGCATCGAGCACCGCCGCTTCCAGCCCAAGTTCCGCGAGCTTTGCAGCAATCGTGTCGTTAGTCTCGAAGAAGCTCAACACATGCGCCACGTCATCCAGTTGGTCGGGGCGATCGCGCATTTGCGCCCAGAGCGTTTCGCCCAACGCCTTGCGAAGCGCGGCGGTGCCCGGCAGGGCTTCTCCGGTGCGAGTGGCGATATCCCGGCCTTCGTCCTCCGGCTTGATCGTGGTGAAGCGCTCATCACCCGCAAGCCCGATCAGGCTGCGCACTTTCTTGGCCGTTAGCTTGGCCGTCTTGCCGAGGTCGGAAGTCGCCCGCGCGAGTTCGTCCGGCGACAGCGGCTCTTCACGGCCATCCGCTCTCCTGACCCGCAGGTTGATCAGCCGGGTCAGCAGGCGGAAGCGCTCGAAGGACGGCGCCAGTTTCGCCGCCCGCTTCTCATCGGGCTCGAAAATGCATGCACCCACGAGCTTCTCGCTGTCCTGCATCGGCTTTTGCCGGAAGGCGATGACCTTGTACGCCTCCTCAAGCTCCGGTGAGGCGAAATCCTGTCCAAGCCGCCTTTGTGCAGCAAACAAGCTGCCCACTTCATGAAACAGATCGTCCCGGCTCGCGGTGCGGTCGAAGACGCCATCGCGATTACGCCGCCGCGCGGCAAAGTCCGGATCACGGGCGAACATCTCACCTACGGTCCGGTATCGCGCCAACCGCTCCTGGGTGGCCTCCAGCGCTGCAAGCATCTTCTTGTCGTCGCCGCTGGTATTGGCTGCCTTGCGCTTGGCGGCGGATTTAAAGCCGCGCCGTTTGGCGATGTGGGCAAGCGCGACGGCGAACTCCACTGGCTTCAATGGTTTGTCGAGGCCGCGAGCCCTGAGTTCCCATGGATTGAGACCAGGCTTCTGCCCTTTCAGCATTTCGGGTTTCAAGGATGACAGCAGCCCATGCGCGTGGAACACCTGACGAATCTCCGTCATGCGCTTGCGGCGGCGGCGAGTGACACGGCGCAACAGGCGATTTCCACGGCGGATTTGATTGGTGGGCGTGCGTTCCTTGTCGGTTTCCGGCACATCGAAACACCAGCTGCCAAGGCCCTCGATGACACCAGGCGCATCCATTATCGGACGGCGCAACACCGCCCAGCCCTCCGAGCCGATACCCAGATCGATCCCGAACGCCAGACTTTCGTCAATCATATCATCCCCCACAATTTCCCCTTGACTTATTCTGTTTAGCAAGATCATCTCGACCTTGGCAAATCGGTAGGGAAGCCACGGTAACAGAATTACCGAAAGGTTTTCTCTGTGAAGGATCATCCCTCGTCGGGAAACCGGCGGGGGAGATTCCTTGAATAAGATTACGAAAAATCAGAAGGGCTGGTCTTCGGGATCTACTCCCGGCAATCTACCTAGCCAAATATTGCTCGTCTTTCTTTGGTGCTCCGACCACCTTGAGATAGAATTTAGCGAATGCCCGATTAGGATCCTGTTTCTGATAGGACCTATCCGATCTCGACATTAAACTTCGACGATACTGCAACGATGAAGACGGCCGAAGGGCTGTCCCCCGGCCGTCTTTGGTCCAGTCGAAGGACGACCGGCAGGTGGCGTCGCACGCCAGAGTTAGAGTTCCTGCGCCGTCGGACGGAAGAGGATTTCATTCACTGCGACATCCTCGGGTTCGTTGATCGCAAAAGCGATCATCCTGGCAAACGTGTCGGCTGGCACCCCGACCTGACCTACGTAATCCTGGTTCGTCTGCTGCACGTCCTTCTCGCTGATGTGCTCGAGCAGCTCCGTCTTGACGGCTCCCGGCGAGATGATCGTAGTGCGGATGTTATAAGGCGCCATCTCCTGCCGTAGCCCCTCCGACAATACCCTCACTGCGAACTTCGTCGCCGAATATACGGCGGACCCGCCAAAGAGCTTGTGACCGGCTACGGAGGATACATTGATGATGTGGCCCGACTTCTGCTCCTTCATATGAGGGCGCGCTGCAGCGATGCCGTAAAGGACGCCCTTGACATTCACGTCGATCATCTGGTCCCATTCGTCGACCTTCAGCCTCTCCATGGGACCGGGAACTGCGCCTCGCCGCCCTTGAGCTTGTTGTAAGGCGGCTGGTAGGCCGGCGTGCCTTTCTCGAGCTCAACGGCCGAATTCTCAACGATGTCAATGGCGAGGCTCAGGCGCTGCCCGCGCTCAAGAACCTGCCGCAGGGCGTTCGGCTGGTCGAACAGGGAGAATTGCAGCGCAGTTCCGAATTGTTCCAAAGCTTCGGCATTGCCATGGCAATCGGTGTCTTCTGCATCTATGCCGTGCTGGTTTTGCTCTTTCACGATTTCCTTCAACCGCTGACGATCCTCATGGCGCTACCGCTGTCATTCGGTGGGGCTCTGTTGCCGCTGGTTATCACCGGTAGGAGTTTCTCCATGCCCGCCGTGAACGGCTTGCTCATGCTCATGGGCGTTGTGACGAAGAACTCGATCCTGCTGGTCGAATACGCCATCATGGCGCGGCGGCATGGCGCGATTCGATGCTCTCGTCGACGCCTGCCACAAGCGGGCACGTCCCATCGTGATGACCACGATCGCCATGGGATGCGGCATGCTGCCCGTGGCCTTTAGCCTCAGCGGCGGCGATTCGAGTTTCCGCCAACCCATGGCAATCGTCGTCATCGGTGGCCTGCTGACCTCGACGTTCCTCAGCCTCCTGGTCATCCCCGTCATCTTCACATTCGTCGATGACTTCCTCGAACTCCTCAAACGGTTAAGGAAGTCTCTTCCCTGCCCCCTCTCAGTCCGCCGCATCTGACCTGTCTATCGTTCTTTCGAAATTTCTGCGTCCTCTTGAAGATTGTTTCGGGTATCCATGGCAGCGCCCATGAGACAGAACTGGCTTAAAGGATTTTCGGCTCATCGTAGCTAATCAAAGGAAGCGAAGATGAGACGGAAAACCGGGCCGCAGACATCGACGGCCGAGAAGACGATCAAAGACATCCGCCGCGCCACGCGCAAGCACCATTCGGCGGAGGATAAAATCCGCATCGTGCTGGAAGGACTGCGCGGTGAAGACAGCATTGCCGCGATTTGCCGCCGCGAAGGGATCGCCGAGAGCCTGTATTATAGCTGGTCGAAGGAATTCCTTGAAGCGGGCAAGAAGCGGCTTGCAGGCGACACCGCCCGTTGCGATGATCTGCGGATTCAAGGACGTAAGGACGTCTCGCATTTCAGCAAAGCTTTCCGATCAAAGTACCGGCAACCGCCCTCATCCGTACGGCGCAAGTCAATTATCGGTTCGGAAGCCGAACCCTGACTTGTTGCGATCATGCACGGTGCGCTTTTGCTGTCGCCAGTCACTAAGGTGCTGTTTTTACGAACAGCGCTATGAACAATGCAGCAACAAGCATCACGACGCTGCCTGCGATGAACACCCCGACAATGCCGCTCAGGCCGAACATGAGGCCCCCGGTTGCAGCTCCGGCGGCGATAGCTCCCTGCACCGAGGCAACCACCATTCCACCAGCGCTCTCTGCCTGATCGGGAACCGAACGCGCCACCCAGGTCGACCAGGCGACCGGTACGCCACCGAATGCCAAACCCCAGAACGCTACCAGAAGTGCCAGCCCAAGGCCCGAGACAGGCAGGAAGACGAGCGTCAGACCAGCTACACCAACCAGTGCCGGCATCAGCACGAGCGTTGAATGCAGACTCCGTTCCATCAACCGTCCACCAAGGAGAGTGCCGGCGAAGTTCGCCACGCCGAAACCAAGCAACATCAGCGCCAGCACATCGGAATTAACGCCAGCAGTGCTTTCCAGAAATGGCCGGATATATGTGAACAGCGCATAATGACCGGTATGTGCCAGAATGCAGCCCAGCATGCCAATGGCAATGCCCGGACGCAGCACAATGTGCAGCACCGTCCCCAGTCCGGCCGTGGTTTTGCGAGGGGCCAGCCGCGGCAAAGTGAAAAGCTGAAAGACCAGTGTCACCAGCCCGATAGCCGCTGCTGCATAAAAGGCGCTACGCCACCCGAACAACTCTCCCAGATAACTGCCAAGCGGAACGGAGACGACGGTCCCCACAGCGATACCGCTGAAGACAATCGACAGCGCTCGTGGAAAAAGTACGGTGGGCACCAGCCGCATCGTGACGGCCGCAGCCATGGCCCAGAAGCCACCAAGGGCAATGCCGAGAAAGACACGCATCACCAACAGGATCGTCATGCTGGAGGAGACCGCCACCAGTAAGTTGGAGGCGATCATCAACGTGGTAAAGGCCAGGAGCACGACCCGCCGGTCAAGCGCTCTTGTCAAAACCGGCACGAACAGACCGGAAAACAGGGCGACCACCGCGGTTATGGTGACGGCTTGCCCGGCCAAAGCCTCAGACACGCCAAGTTCAACGGCCATGGGGGTCAGGAGGCTGGCAGGAAGATACTCTGCCGTCAGCAGGCCGAATACGCCCATTGTCAGCGAGAGCACCGCAAGCCATACGGCGGATACAGGTGCTTCATGCGTTGTGTCATCGCGCTCTGTGTCTAGTGCAGAGTTGCCAGCGATATCAGTCATCCAGGTTCCTTCCATAATCAATCAGGTTGACCGGAACCTAGACATCGAATGCAGGACGATCTATGATCTATCAACCTGATTGTTTGATAGAAACTCCTGACATAGCCTTGCAAGATTCGTTCGCGCTCTCCTCTGACCTCGTTAGCGAGTTGCTGTCCGGCATGCGCCTGCGCGGTGTCCAATACCGTCGCATACAGACGGGGCCGGAGTTTGGTATCAGCTTTGACGCCCAACCTGGTCATGCCTATTTCCACTACCTTGCCGTGGGGAACGCGCTCTTGCGGAGCGCGGACGGCACGTTGCACAGGCTATCGGCAGGCAGCGCCGTTCTTGTGCCCCAAGGTGAAAACCATGCGTTGCTGTCGGACAATAACGTCTCAGTGCAGCCTATCGATAGCTTTGCTACCGCCGCCCTTGGCGACACTGTCAGTGGGGTGGACACCTGCCCCAGCACCAGCACGATACCAAGCGCCATCCTGTTTTATGGCTGCATGGAGTTCGATCTCGGCGGGATGCAGGGACTTGGTAAGCTGATGCCACCCTTCATGCTGGCTGACGCCCAGAACAGCCGCTATCCGGGGCTGGTGCCCATTTTTACCAGCATGAAGAATGAAATCTGCTCGGGCCGGATCGGGTTTGCAGGCATACTCGCGCGACTGGCTGAGGTGATGGCCGCCATGATCGTGCGAGGCTGGATAGAATGCGGCTGCGACGACGCCTCCGGCCTAGTTGCAGCCTTGCGCGATCCGCGACTGGCCCGGGCCATTCTAGCGCTACATCGGCACCCCGGCCGTGACTGGTCGGTGGAAGAACTGGCGGCGGAATGCAATATTTCCCGTTCGGTCTTTGCGGGGCGTTTTCAGTCTACGATTGGTATCCCGCCGCTACGATATGCTGCGGAACTTCGAATGAGGCTTGCGGATCAATGGTTGACCCGCGACAGACTTACCATAGACACTGTCGCGCATAGGCTCGGCTATACGTCTCAAGCCGCCTTTAGCCGTGCCTATAAGCGTGTGACCGGCCACCCTCCAGGGGCCGGCCGGCAGAGAAGGCTTTTAACAACATCGTGAGCGGCCAATTCCGCCATTAACCGCCTTGTGACAGACCCGCTTCAGTTTAGGTAGTCAGACAGGAAAGAGCGTACCATCGAAGGAATGGCTCGTTCGGCGGTTGGATGACGTCCCTGGGAGCTTGGCCCAATGCTGCCTAGGGAAGGTCATGTAGGCGAGCACATCTTCTTCGGCGCTATCCATGAGGTGTGCCAGTTTGGGAACCTTCGGCCTGATCTGGTCGGCAACGAGCTATGATGGGAATTGGGTGATGGGGCCGATCAGGCGGCGCGGTTATCTGGTGTTGCCGACTCTGCGACACCATCGGTGAATTTGACGCCTGCGATAACCTTTGGCAACTGATTTTCGCCCTTCAGCCGCCGCCAGGTTGTCGCGGCGCTCATGACGAGCTTGAAGACCATGAGGCGGGCCGTCTTATGCGACAGCGCCCCCTTGGCGCGGACGGTCCGATGCCGGACGGTGGCGAAGACGCTTTCGATCGGATTCGATGTGCGCAGATGGTCCCAATGCTCGGCCGGGAAGTCAAAGAAGGTCAGCAGCGCCTCGCGGTCCTTCGTCAGGCAGTCGACGGCCTTTGAATACTTGGCCGCGTATTTGTCGACGAAGGCGGCCATGGCGGCCTCGGCGCTCGCCCGGTCCGGCGCATCGCGGATTTCCCTCAGGTCGGCCTTCATGTTCGGCTGCACCGATTTGGGAACCTTGTTGAGCACGTTGAGGCCCTTGTGCTGCCAGCAGCGCTGACATAGCGGCGCGCCGACAGGTCGCGGCGTTGCCAGCGATCATAGTCAACCTGCCACTCCTCCTTCAGCCGTCCGATCACCGATGGCGACAGGTTCGGTGCATCCTTGCCCATCAGGGCGGCCAGCGCCTCCTGGAAATTGCCGGTCGAGATACCGCGCAGGTAAAGGACCGGAAGCAGCGCATCGAGGCTTTTCGTCCGCCGTGCCCACCTCGGCAGGATCGCCGAGGTAAACGTGATGCGGTCCTCGGTCGAGGCTTCCAAAGCCCGGTCGCGCAAGGTGGCATCGATCCAAAGGTACGGCCAGTCACCTTCGATAGGCCGGGTGAGGAAGGCTTTACCTTGCCATCGATTTCCTCGCACAAGCGGCTGACCTGGCTCTTCGAAATGCCGCTCATGCCCATCGCCTTGACCAGATCGTCAACAGAGCGGGGCGAGATGCCCTGAATGAATGGGCAGATCAGGCTGCCGGTCAGCGGTTCTTCCAGAGGAGCCAGATGATGTAAGGACCACCGATGAGGGTCGAGACCAACCCGACAGGCAGCTGATAGGGAAACATGGCATTTCGCCCGATCCAATCGGCCAGTATCATGATCAGCGTTCCCGTGAGTGCCGATGCCGCGAGATGCATGAGCGTTGTCCGGAAACCGAGCAGACGCGCGATATGGGGAGCCATCAGTCCGACGAAGCTGATCGGCCCCACCAGCAAAGTCGATCCCGCCACCATAACGGACGACAGCAAAAGCAGCGCCAGCCGCCCTTTTGCCACGCCCATTCCCAGCGCCGACGCCGTCAAGGGACCGAGCATGAGAATGTCCAGCCAGCGCCTGGACATAAAAACGCCCAGCACGCAGGGCAATGCAATCATCGCCGCTATCGACACGCGATCCCAGCCAACCCCATAGGTAGAGCCAGCCAGCAGGCCCATCATGTCCAGCAGGCGCGGATCGCCAGCCGCCAGAAGCGCTGTGAACAGCGCTCCGCAAAAGGTCGTGACGGCGACACCCGCAAGAAGCATGCGTTCGGGGGCGAAACCGGTTCGCCTGCCAAGCCAGAGCATCGATGCAAGCGTAAGAAATGCGCCGCCCGCTGCCCCTGCGAGATGCCACTGGTTTCCGGTGGCGGGCAGAAAAATCACCGTCAGGATCATTCCCAGCATTGCACCCGATGAGACGCCCAGTACTTCCGGGCTTGCCATTGGATTGTTCAGAAGGCGTTGCAGCATCGCCCCGGCCAGCGACAGCATGCAGCCGGCCAGAACGGCGGCGAACACGCGCGGTCCGCGCCATTCGAGAAAAGCACCGAAGACGGGATCGAGGGCGAGTTGCATTCCCTGGCCCGTCCAGCTCGCGGAAAGGCCGAGGGCGATGGCAGGCACAAGGGCCACCATCGAACTGGCAATCCACAGCCAGGAACGGTCAGGAGCGTTCGCCTCAAATGTTCCCGCTGACGGCACGGATTGCGTGCGCACGCGCCGCAAAAGCAGGAGCAATATCGGCGCGCCGATCGCTGCCGTGACGATTCCGGTCGGCACTTCATAGAAACCGCCACCGGCGATCTGGGCAAGCTGGTCGGCAATCCACAACAGGACAGCGCCTATCGGCGGCGACCAGACGATTTGCGCGGAGGCCGTTCGCGCCCCGCAAAGGCGCGCCAGCCACGGCGCGACAAGTCCGACAAATCCCATGTCGCCAACATTGCTAACCACCAGTGCGCTCAGGACAACCGCAGCAAGCAAAGCTATCAATCTCACCTGCACTATCGGCAGGCCGAGGCTTTGTGCCTGACCATCGCCAAGGGCCATCAGCGTCAGGGGTCGTACCAGAAAGGCCATGCCGAAGCCGATGACGCACAGCGCCGGCGCCAGCACGATAACGCCCGACCAGCCGTTCTGAAGCAGGGAACCGGCGCTCCAGATGAAAACACTCGCCAGTTGTTCCTGATGAAACAGGCTGATGCCATATTGAACTGCCCCGCAATAGAGACTGATGAGCAGGCCCGCCAGAATGAGCACGACGGGCGAGAAATGGCGGCGCATGGCGATCGTGAAGACGAGCATGGTCGCTGTCGCGGCCCCGACGACTGCGATCAGCTCACGGCTGTATGCCAATGCGGAGGGCGCGATGGCGATGGAGATCGTCAGGGCAAGTTGCGCGCCCGCAGCCGTCCCAAGGGTCGTCGGAGACGCCAGCGGGTTGCGGAGCACGAGCTGGAAGATCGTACCGGCCAACGCAAGGCAGGCACCGGCCAGAAGGCTGACCGCGAGACGCGGCAAGTCGCTGTAGACGAACAGGATATGTTCTGTCGTGCCTTCAGCCGCGATCAGCGCCGGCCAGCGCGGCAATGTGGGGAGAGTTATGCTGGTGAACCCAATTGCAAGCCCGCCCAACAGCAGGAGCAACAGCGCTGGACCCGCAATGAAATTACCGCGTTCCGCTTTCATTGGCCTATGGTCCGGATGATTTCGGTCAGCGCCGCAGTAAAACGCATCGCCGATGGCAGGCCGCCGAATGTCCACAACGCAGGGATCGCGTGGAACCGGCCGGCCCTGACGAATGGAAGGCTGTTCCAAAGCTGACTGTCGGCGAGGCCTTGCGCTACGCGAGGTGGAATGGGTCCCAGATTGATGACCAAGGCCTCTGCTTCGCCGTTTATCCCATCAAAACCGATATTGGCATAACCCCACAAATTGCCGGGCCTGTCCCAGGCGTTTCTCAGGCCCGCCGCTTGCAGCGGATGCTGGAAAAGACTGTTCGAGCCGTGAACCATGACATGCCGTTCATCGATGATGGTAACAAGATAGACCGGTCTGCCCCGCATGCGGCCCGACACGCCTGCAAGTCCTTTCAGGGTGGCCTCCGCCTGACCGAGATAGGCCTTTGCCTCGGTTTCCCGGCCCGTCGCCCGCCCCAGTTCCGTCAGCACACGGCTGGCATTGTCGAAAGGCGTATCGTTTGCGTCAAAGACGGCATAGCTCTTCACCGGCGCGACACGCCCGAGCTTTTCGGCAAAGGCGACATAGCCGGGATTGACGACGATGAGGTCGGGAGCCGATCTCTGGATCGCTTCGAAATTCGGCTCGATGCGAAGCCCGATGTCGAGCACCGTCTCCGGCAGGCGCGCATCGACGAGCCGTCGGTAGTTATTTATTTCCGGCAAGGCAACGGGCGTCACATCCAGCGCAACAAGCGATTCCGCAAGGCCCCAGTCCAGGGCGGCGACCCGTGGTCTGAAGGCTAGGGCAGCGCTGGCCCTTTGGCCGCCGGCCAAAAAGCAAGGGGCGGCAATCAGGCCAGCCAGCGCGGCGCGGCGGGTTACACTTCCTCTCACGAGTTCATGGCTATGCACCGGACTACCAGCGCCGGGTCAGCGTGCCCGTGATGGTGCGGCCTTGCTGCCAATAGCAACTGCCGGACGCGCAGGTTGCAACTTCCTTGTCGAACAGATTGGTTGCATTGATAGCGAACCGTGTTCCGTCCCGTTCATAATGGATCGATGCATCGACAAAGCTCGATGAATCGTTCTTTTTGGTGTTTCGCTCGTCTGCAAAGGTCGAGCCGGTGAAGCGCACGCCGGCGCCGAACCCTACGCCGTCAAGCGCACCTTCCCTGATCGTATAGTCGCCCCAGATCGATGCCTGATGCTCGGGTACGCTGACCGGGCGCTTGCCGACATCGCCACTGTTGCTCTTCGTGACTTCCATGTCCTGATAGGTATAGGACGCCCGGAGCCTCAGATTGTCCGTCAGGTCGGCTGTGCCTTCAAGTTCCAGCCCGCGCGAACGAACCTCGCCTGTCTGAATAAAGTTCTGGGTGCTATCGGGATCCGCCGTCAGCATGTTGGTCTGCGTCAGGTCGAATATTGACAGTGTGACAAGGCTGTTTGCCGTCGGCTCATATTTGACGCCGATCTCGTATTGCTCGCCTTCTGTCGGTTTGAATGGCTCGCTGCCTCTGGCGGCGGAAGTCGTGCCGGGTGTCGGCTGAAATGACGTGGCGTAGCTGATATAGGGCGCAATGCCGATGTCGGAGAGATAAGTCAGGCCAATGCGTCCGGTAAAGGCGGAATCGTCCGTATCGGTCGTCGTGCCCGCCAGCAGATTGCGGGTTTCCATATTGGCCCAGTCGTAGCGCCCGCCGAGCATTAGCAGCCAGCGGTCATTATATTTGATCTGGTCCTGGATATAGATGCCGGTCTGGCTGACCTTTTGCCTCGTGTTCGCCGTCTCCATGACGAATCCCGCCATGTCGATCGGCTGGCCATAAATCGGGTTCTCCAGATCCAGCGACGGCGCGAAGCCGTTGGTCACATGTGTTCTGGTGTTCATATCCTGGTAATCGAGGCCGAACAGAACCTTGTGGTCCGTCGCACCCGCATCGAACTCGGCAATTGCCTGATTGTCGACGGCAAAGGAGTCCAACCTGTCATCACGGCCTTCCCACACACGATTAAGGGTCCGCCCGTCCGTCACCGACCCATACTGATAGACATATTCCGCATCCAGATCGAGGCTCGCCCACCGCAGTTTCTGCTTGCCCTGCCAGACCTCGTTGAAACGATGTTCAAGCTCATAGCCGATCGAATATTGCTTCTGATTGTAGCGGTCATAGGAGGGCTCGCCGGTAAAGATATGCGTCGGCGTTCCGTCGGGCTTGGTGTAGAAGAAATTCCAGCCCACCTCCTCTTCGAGGAAATCACCAAGAATCGTCAGCTTCGTGTCTTCGTTCGGCTGCCAGGTCAGCGATGGCGCGATGAAACGGCGATCATCGGGCATGTCGCTGTGCTGATAATTGTCGGCATCGCGCACGACACCGGTCAGCCGATAGAGGAATTCCTTGTTGGCATCGACCGGACCGCTGAAATCGAAGGCGCCCTGAAAGCGGCGGTCGGTTCCGAATTGCCCCTGCACCTCCCGGATCGGTTCTTCAGTCGGCTTTTTGGTAACGCGGTCGACAACGCCGCCCGGCGTTCCCTGACCATAAAGGACGGATGACGGTCCTTTCAGGACATCGATCCGCTCCAGGCCGTAGGCTTCGGTCTTGAAGAGCGCGTAAACATTTGTCGGCTGGCGAAGGCCATTCTTGTAATCGCCATAAAAATGCGAGTTGAAACCGCGCACCGTCAACTGGTCATAACGCGGGTCAGCCCCGAAAATCCCTGTTGTAACACCCGCCGTATACCGCAGCGCCTCAGCGACATTCTGCGCGCCCTGATCGCGGATCTGGTCCTTGGTGACGACCGAAATCGCCTGCGGTACCTCGATGAGCGGCGTGTCTGTCTTGCTGCCGGTCGCGCTGTGGGTGGTTGCATAACCCGTGCCATCCTGGCCGCTGATGACGATCGGGTTCAACAGGATGGAGCCGTCAGGCTCGATGGCGCCGGTGCTGAGGTTGAAATCGGCATCACCCAAGGTCACCGTATTGCCGCTCAACCGGTAATCAAGGCCGGAGCCTGCAAAAAGCCGGGCCAACGCCTCACCACGGGTAAGGCTCCCCCGGGCGCCGGGCGACCGCTTTCCGCGCACGAGATCGGCATTGAAAAACAGCTGCGCGCCGGTCTTTCGCGAAAACTGAACGAGCGCATCCGACAGGGACTGGGCGCCGATATCGAATGCGATGCGGCCATTATTGCTTACCGGCTTCGATTGCGCATTGGCGGCGGGAGAAAACGCCGATGCCAAAGCCACGGCGGCCAGACCGGCCAGAAGCACATGCCGCGCTCTTGAAAGTATCAGGCCCTGTTGCCTTTGGCCCACCGTGAATAGCTGTCCGACCCGCATGTTACACCCCACACTGCCCTTCCAGTGAAAAGGCGCGTTACAAATTCGAGGGCGATTGATACGCCCTGTCATTGTAAACACCCGGGCGGACCGAACGAATGATCGGGCGCGGCGATTTTTTAAGAAAAAGTTAGGAAATGGCTCAGCGCGAATAGACCACGGCAAGATACCCATCCGGATTGACGACGCGGATCGGCAGGATATCGGCGATGATCTGCAGGGCATCGCTGGCCCGCCTGCTGTCGAAGACAGCTGTCACGGGAATATCGCCCATGGCGTCATCCAGCAGCAATATTCGTCCGCGCCGGTAGCGCTCGAGCTCGGCCAAGACCCGGCGCAAGGGAACATCTTTGAAAACAATGCGATCCTGCCGCCAGGCCTCGACGATTCCAGGGTCGACCTTCTTCAACGGCTGTATACCGCCCGGCCCATAGCTGGCCTGCCAGTCCTGCTCGATGACGACGGGGCCGGATTTTTCATCGTCCACGCGCAATTCCACCGCGTGTTCGAGGACAGAAACCAGCCCAGCATCGGATGCGACCTTCACGTCGAATTTCGTCCCGAGCGCCCGGATATTGCCTTGCGCTGCCCCGACGATGAACGGACGCGTAGCATCGGATGCCACGGTAAAAAACGCCTGCCCGCGATAGAGGCGCACGCGCCGCGCGTCGAGACGGAAATCGAGTGACATGGCCGTATGGCTGCCGAGCTCCGCCGTGCTGCCATCGGGAAGGGTAAAGAGACGCCGCTCGGCAATATCCGTCTTGTATTCGGCAAACATTCCCGGCCGGCTGAGCCCATAAAGCGAGGGTGCGGCCACCGCGGCCGCCAGACCGCCGAGCACGACATTGCGCCGGCTGATACGCTTGGTCTTCCTGAACTGCTCGTAGCTTGGCTTGACGACGTCGAAGCGGCTCCACAGATGCTCTGCCCGTCGATACGCCGCTTCATGCAGTTCGCTCGCGGCAAGCCATTGCTCAAACGCGAGACGATCGCCAGCAGTGGCGCTGTCCTCTTTTAAAAGGACGAACCATTCCAGCGCTTGCGTAAAAATCGCATCGGTATCGCGATCGATCATGGTTCCAGGGCCAACGCCCGGTCCAGCGCAAGCATCGCTGACACGATCTGCGAGATCACGGTATTGCGCGATATGCCCATCCGTTCGGCGATCTCGTCATAGGACAAGCCTTCGACCTTGTTGAGCGTGAATGCCTCGCGCCGGCGCGGCGGAAGTTCGGCGACGGCCTGCAGAAGCCTGCGCAGTTCCGAACGGTACAACGCGGCCATCTCCGGCGAAGGCCGCTCATCGGCGATTGTGTCGAGTTCAAATCCGGTCAGCTCCGCTTCACCACGGCGTCTCGTATCGCGCAGATGATTGAGCGCGAGATTTCGCACGGCCTGCCTGACATAAGCGAAATTGGCTGCCGTCTCGTCCGTTCTTGCCAGAATATTGGCAAAAGCCTGCTGGACGACGTCTTCCGCGACATTTGGATTGCCGATCAGCCGGCGCACGATCGACCGCAGGCGCGTATGCTCGGTTTCATACAATCTAGCCAGGTCCGCTGTTCGGGTGTCCATGGAAATCGCAATCCGGAAAAACGGTATAATGCTGTTTCCATTTTGCTTATCCCCCGCTTCAATCATCCGCAATCGTCCAAAATACCCAATGTTTTCTGCAGTTTCTGGCTCCGCTCAATACCTTACTCAAATTATCATGTTTTTCGCTGCAAAATCATGGAATTAGAGAAACTGCAGCTGCGCGGCCCCGATTTGACGTAATGTCTCGAACCATAAATTATCAGCCGATGTCACTAATATGCCACGCATTTTCAGGTTTGAGGACAGCCACTTGAAGATCGAAGTATCCCATCATATCGATGCGTCCGAGCCCGATGCCGAGGGCTTTCACACCTATCATTACGAATATGATGTCTACAGGTTCTCGGATGGCGACACGACATATCTGGGGCGCGCCTATACGGATGAGCCCGATTGCGCGTCGTTTCAGGGACGTTCGCAAGCCGGCAGGGACTACCGGCTTACCACACACGATTTGCATCACCCGCTCTTCAACGAGGCGGCAGAACATTTGAGAAAGCTGGGAAAAACGAACCTGTCCTGGCTGAAAGACAGGGTTGGCTACGTTTCCATCGATTGCGACCGCGATATCGGACCTGTAACCTCGCCGTCACGCATCCGCCGTTGGCTCTGCCAATTGCGAGGTCGCTTCAGTAGATTATTTCGCTAAGTAGGATGGCGCGCAGCGATCGAACGCGATCCTGGCTTCAAACCTCAGGAGCTACACCACCTCCTGGAACACGATCCCGGCAGACGCCGGATCAGGCTTACTTCAACGCGCTGACCCCGATGATGGCGGCAGCATAACCGAGGCGGAAATCCACTTAGCAAGCCGCACCAAATTGTTCAGACAAACCGAGCCAGCTCTACTCTGCGGGTCCCAATTCCCGTTAACGCTATTATGCCCAGACGGAGCAGAGGACTTTGAACCTTCTTTTGATTATGACCGCAGGATTTCCGTCATGCATTTCTGTAAAACGGCACAGTCTTAGCTGACCGATCCGAGCCGAACCATCCTGGAAAATCCTGCATTATTGAGGCAACATGGACGACCGTCCCATTACTACCCCTCCCACACGCACCGGCCGGGAGGCGCTCCGCGAGCGCTTGCGGTTGCTTTATCATGGACGGTCTCCCGTCGCCGCCCGCTTCCAATATGCCGTGATTATCGTTGATCTCCTGATCGTTGTCTTTTTCATCACGCATCAGGTTTTTCGGGAACGCCCCTCCTTCCTCTGGATAGACTATTCTATCGCAGCACTCCTTGGCTTGGATATTGCAGCCCGCGCGTTGGCATCCACCAATATTCCGCGCTGGCTGAGACAGCCGACAAGCCTCATCGACATATTCATTCTGGTCACGTTGCTCTTTCCCCTATGGCTGGCCAATCTGGGTTTCCTGCGCGTTCTGCGCCTATGGTCGCTATCGCGCAGCGGAATGTTCTGGCGACCATTGGAACGGCGCGGCTACGGCGCCTGGCGGGAGGTCGGGCAATCGGTCGTCAACCTGATCATCTTCCTCTTCGTTGTCACCGGTTTCGTCTATACGTTCTTCTTCCGGGAAGGGTCCGGCGTCACAGGCTACATAGACGCTCTCTATTTCACCGTAACAAGCATGACGACAACCGGTTATGGAGATATCGTCCTGCCGGGGCCATGGGGCAAGCTTACCGCGGTCATGATTATGCTGGCAGGCGTTACTCTCTTCATCCGATTGGGACAAGCCATCTTCCGGCCGCAGAAAGTCCTGTACCCCTGTCCACAATGCGGGCTGCAGCGCCATGAGCCGGATGCCGTCCACTGCAAGGCCTGCGGTTACATGCTGAAGATACCGGACATTGACGATTAAGCCTGCAATGGGACTTGCCGGACACGCTGGCAAGCGCCCGGCAAGCCATTCTTTCGTCAATGCAATGAAGCGCTGGTGGCCTGCCGCTCTTCCTTGTCGTGCAGTGCGAACCTGTCGACCATATCGGCGCTCGCCTTGTTGAAGCCGAGCACGCGTACGTCCACGCCCGCTCTCCTGAACTTGATCACTACCTTGTCGAGCGCACCGACAGCGGTGATGTCCCAGAGATGGGCGCCGCTGATGTCGATAACCACCTGCCTGGCGTTATGGGAGAAATCGAACGCGCCTACGAAACTTTCCGCCGACGCGAAGAATATCTGGCCCTGCACGATGTAGGTCACGGTACCCGCATCCGTATCGTCCCGCCGCGCGACGCTGAAGAGCCTCGCTACCTTGCCCGCGAAGAAGATGCCTGACAACAGGACGCCGACGACAACGCCCTTGGCGAGATCGTGCGTCGCGACCACGGTGACAACCGTCGCCAGCATCACGACTGAGGAGGGCAGCGGATTGCGCCGGAGGTCGAGGATCGAGCGCCATGAGAAGGTCCCGATCGAGACCATGATCATGACCGCAACGAGGGCAGCCATAGGAATGATCCGGACGAGATCATTGAGGACGACGATCAGGAACAGGAGAAAAGCGCCCGCGACGAATGTCGAAAGCCGACCGCGGCCGCCCGAAGTGACGTTGATCACCGACTGGCCGATCATCGCGCAGCCCCCCATGCCGCCGATAAGCGCGGAGGCGATATTGCCAGCACCCTGGCCGATGCATTCCTGGCTCTTGTTGCTGGGCGTGTCGGTCATGTCGTCGACGATCTGCGCCGTCAACAGCGATTCCAGCAATCCCACGGCAGCCAGCGTCACCGAATAGGGAAGGATGATCTGCAATGTCTCCCAGGTGAACGGGACCTGCGGGAGTGTCAGGACGGGCATTGCCGAGGGAAGCTCGCCGAGATCTGCGACCGTGCGCAGGTCCATGCCGGTCCACCAGACGATGAGTGTCAGCACGGCGATGGCGACGAGCGGCGACGGGATGGCCTTGGTGACGAACGGAAAGAGGTAAATGATCGCCAAGCCGGCCGCGATCATGAAATAAGTCTCGACCGGCACGCCGATGAGTTCCGGCAATTGCGCAAGGAAAATGAGTACTGCAAGCGCATTGACGAAGCCGGTGATGACCGATCGCGACACAAAGCGCATCAACCTTCCGAGCTTGAGGAAACCCGCGACGATCTGGATGAGCCCCATGAGAATGGTCGCGGCAAACAGATATTGAAGGCCGTGCTCCTTAACCAGCGAGACCATGACGACGGCTGTCGCCGCCGTGGCGGCGGAGATCATGCCGGGCCGCCCGCCCGTGATCGCCGCGACACAGGCAATGGCGAAGGAAGCATAAAGACCGACTTTCGGATCGACGCCCGCGATGACGGAAAAGCCGATGGCTTCAGGGATGAGGGCGAGCGCGACGACGATGCCCGAGAGCACATCGCCACGGATGTTGGAGAACCACTCCCGGCGGTAGTTGGAAAGAGATCGCATATGGAAAATTTTCACAGTTGAATGCAACGGGCCGGGCTGGAGCCGGTCCTGAAAAGAGAGTTGCGTTGCTGTGTTGTCTGGCGGATCGGCGGCCAGAGGAGCCACCCGGAGTTTCACCGGGTCCTTGCGGATACTCCCTGCCTAGCCGAGAGTTTCGGGTATTGCAATATCCGATGCCGAGCATCGCCACACACATGCGGCGCTGGAGGCCTGTCGATCGTCAAGCTCTCACTGTCCAAACGGCGCATCTTTCACCGAGTCGATCAGACCTGCATGTCCGGATTATCGAAGGCGACCAGGTCCAGCACGTTGGGTACGATGTATTGACCGTTCAAAAAGGTGAGAAGGCGTTGAAACGCGCGCCCCTGCAGTTCCATCCGTGCAAAATCAACCGTCGTCCAGTTCCCTCGCAGCATTAGAGCGTTGGACTCGGACTGGCTAAGATCGGCAAGAAAGGCCGAGTGTGGCGCGTCGAAACCGATATTCGTCAGTGTGAGGCGGATTGCTTCCAGCTCCGTTCCGGCATTTTGGTGACCGGTCATCCGCGAAACATAGCGTATGTCCCGCAGTGCGAGCCGGCTGCCCGAAATAGAGGAAAAGATGCTTTGGCTCCCCAGAAACTGTGTATGCACCTCACGCAACGGACTATCAAAGGCAAGAGTTGCAAGATCGCGAATGACGCGGAAGGCTTCAAGACCCGCCTGCTCCAGCCGTTCGAGCCTTGGGCCCAGATCTTCAAGCAGGGCCGGTTGCGTATTGATCGAGTCGATCAAAAGATGAATTGCGCCCTCCTCATCCTCTTTTTTCCAATGGGTCCATTCCATGCAAAGCGGGCCGATATGTGCAAGCAAACCGGTATAGGCTTCATCGATACGCTCGCCGAGACGCACGAATCCCGCGAGCATGAGCGCGAGCAGCAATTGCGCGCGAGCCGGGTCGCCTCCGCGGCGGTTCAGCTCCGATAGCATCACGAGCGCCAGCTTCGCTCCGGCTCCCACACCGATGGCTTGGCCAAGACCGGCAAATAGCATGTTGTCCTTAGATGGCTCCGGCCCAAAAACAGCGGGGCTGAGCTTTTGGACAAAATGCATGGCGGACGGAGCGCGCGGGTCCTTATCCACCGACGCGGCGATATGCGCAATCGCTATTGCGGTCCGCCCATCACGTTGCTTCTCCGGATCATTGACGCCGGTCTCGCGCCGCAATACCCGCTCGAAAATGGTGCTGACCAGTGCGCTTGCGGCCTCAAGAAAGGCGGGGGCCTGATCTGCCGATAACCGGCTTACAGCGGCGTGCAGCTTTTGCGCAGCAACGAACGGGCCGGAGGCGTTCAGGCTATGCTCTATGCCTGCCAGTACTCCCGAAATCGTTTGCCCGGTTGGCGAAGCGTGAGACCCGGCGGATAACGGCACGGGACTGGATAAGAACTCCCATTTCCCTTCACCGCTTGGCCTTGATGGTGCTTGCGCCGGGGCAAAGGAAAACATCGGGGATCGATTGAGGCCTTCTCCCTCACTGCGGCGCCTGTCTGTGGCACCGCTTCGGTCACCCGGTTCCCTCGCTTCACCTCGCGCGAGGTCAAACGGCGTCTCCTCGCCAGTCACATGCTCCGCATTATCGGAGCCAGCGGGAACATCAACCGCTGCTCCGACAAATCCCTGTTCAGAGATTGCTTCTGGAGGCGCTTGTTCCCGATCGAGTTTTTCGATCTGCGACCAGCTTTTCCTGCTCGGGCCGTCCGTGAGGATATTGACAAGGCCCGTAAGGCCCGCAAGCGCTGGGGGAACCGGATTGCTCATGACGCATCCTTTCCATTCGCCACGAAACCACGCAAAATATCGAACGTACCCCGCATCTCGCCCAGTTGGTCGAGCAATAACGGCACCAGGAACGTAAGATACAGCACCATCAGGAATGAGAAGAGCAGATTCTTCACCGCCAAGGACAGGTCAAAGACGTGCAACTGAGACGCCATGCGCGACAGGAACGCCATCATGATATCAACGATCAGGATGGCGATCACCAAAGGCGCGACGATGATGACGCCGATCTGCATGACACGATCAAGCACGCGGAGGATTGCAACAAAGGCGTCGGGATCCAGTGCCGGTGCGAAACTGGCCGCCGGCCATAGTTGATAGCTGCGGTAGAACCCGTCGAGCAGCAGCATGAAGCCGCCCGACATAAAAAACAGCGCCAGTAGCGAAATCGTCAGCAGCGTCGCCGTCACCGAGGATTCGCCGGCTGACGACGGGTCAAGCAATTGCGACATGGTGGAGCCGCGCTGCAGATCCACCAGATCGCCCGCCACTTCGGCGGCCCAGAAGGGAATACCGAAGGCGAGGCCGATCAGAGCACCCACCACCATCTCCTTGATGAGAAGGCCCGCCAGGTCGAAGCTCGTGGGCTGTCCGCTCACGGCGAGTTGCTGGAAGATCGGCATGATCATTGGAAGGGAAACGGCGAACGCCACGGCGGAGCGAATCATTCCCGTCAGACCTAGCCGTGTGAAGGCTGGCGTCAGCATGATCATTCCCAGCGCACGGGAAACGGCAATCGCGGCGGCCACAAGCAGCGGGTAGGCCAGCTCGGTAATCGCCGCCGTGATTGCCGTGAGATTCATGGGTGCGCCTATCGTGTCAGCGAGGCGAAGCTGTCCAGCGATTGGCTCGCGAGCGCTCCGACCTGGGCAGCGAGAAGCGGTCCGACGAAGATCAGCACCAGCATGACCGCGACCAGCTTTACCGCCTGCGGCAATGTCTGGTCTTGAATCTGCGTCAGCGCCTGAATCAGGCCAACGCTGATGCCGATGACGATAGCCACTCCAAGCGCCGGCGCCGAAACGATGAGCACCGTCACCAGCGCCCGGTTCATTTCGTTGAGAAAGACCTCCTGCCCCATCCGCTATCCTCCATAGCTCAGGATCAGCCCGTGCATCAGCCGCGACCATCCTTCCACAGCGACAAACAGGAATATCTTCAATGGGATGGAGATAAGCGTCGGCGACACCATCATCATACCCATCGCCATCAGCACATTGGCCACGATCAGATCGATCACCAGGAACGGAATATAGAGAAGGAAGCCAATTTCGAAGGCGCGCGTCAATTCAGAGGCGACGAAGGCCGGAATCAGCACGACGAGGTCGTTTTCCTTGAGATCCGCGCGGGCCTCCGGCGACCAGACGCTTTCGGTCGCCTCGATGAAGAACTGGCGCTCGCGCTCGTTGGCGAAGCGTGTCAGGTAGGCGCGCAACGGCTCTGCCAGCGTTTCACCTACATTCCGCAGTCCTTCGACGCTTTCTATATCGATCGGGCGGCTCTCGATCGCTCGGTACATGTTGCCGACAAGCGGCGTGGTCACATAGACCGTCAGAATGAGCGCAATGCCGTAGAGTACAAGATTTGGTGGCGACTGCTGAATTCCCAGCGCATTGCGGATGAGGAATAGTACCACCGAGATCTTCAGAAACCCCGTCATGGTGACGACCGCCAGCGGCAACAGGCCGATCGTCGAGACGACGATGATGATGGCGATCAGATTGGGCTGGAATTCGTTCATGATGTCTGGCTGTTCCATACTGGCAACGCGTTGGGAAGCAGATGAACAATGCGCACGCCCAATCCCATGCCGATCATTGCGAGTTCGCCGCGCCCGATACGCCGGTCGTCAACAACGATGTCGACCCCTGTTTCTTCCGTGCATGAGAGAGGCAGGTGCTGGCCGGGCTTCAATTCGTCAAGCTGCGCGAGCGTCATGGTCGTCCGTGCAAATTCGAAGACAACACGCAGGATTTGCTCGGAGCCGGCCAAGGCGCGGCGCGCCTTGGGAGCAAATGCACCGCCAAGCTCGAACCCGTCTGACTGACGGCGAACCGGGGCGACCAGCTTGTCGTCCACCAGCGCGATCGGCCTTTGGGATGCAAGCATGACGATATCCCCGGGCCGAAGGCTTGCCAGTTCATCTATCGATAAATCCTGCGATCCCGCCTCGATGACGAGCTCGGCGAAAAGCCCGGACAGACCGACCGGCTGCGGCGGCTGGATATGATCGATGAAATCCACCCACGCTTCGGCAAGCGCCGGAGTAAGTTCCAGCCGCAAGGCAAGGGGCGTCCCGTCGACGACCACGGCCAGATCCAGGGGAAAATGGCTATCCGCTTCGACGCCATCGCCAAAACGAATGTCTTCTCCCAGGTGTTTTTCCACGACCTGCAGGAGGTCGAGGCTCGCCAGTTCCAGAAGCAGCGCACGCTGCGGCGGCTCCTCGTCAGTGAGCGCCCCCTCAAGGCCGAGCCTTTGTTGCAGCCACGCGATCAGTGCCGAGGACAGAATAAGCTTGCAGGACTGCGGACCGATGCGGACGGGAACCGCAATGGCGTCTTTGTTTGATAGCGCATCTCCTGCGGATAGGAGAACCGGCCGCTCCGCGAGCGTGCAGGCTATCGGCGCCCAGGGTCGTGCCAACCGTTCCGGCAGGCTCAACTGTATGTCCGGTTGCCTCGCCAGCGCCGTGACGATACTTGCGCCGCCACATCCGGCTCCGAAATGAACGCCTGTATCCCTCAGCATACCGGCCGCGTCCCGTCCGCACTCATTTCCTCGGTCTCGAGCTCGGATGCCGCTTCGGCCCGCGCCTGTTCGGCAATGCGCAGCCGGCTCTCCGCTTCCGCCAGTTTGGCTCTTGCCGAAAACCGTTGACGCCATTCCTGGCGCAGCGACGTTAATTGCCGCTCACGTTCAGCCCGCATCTCCGCCGCATCGTTGCGGTCATCGATCAGGCTATCCCGGCGCTGGTCGGAAACGCGCAGTAAATCATGCGCCCGGCCAATTTCCCTCTCAGGCAGCGGCTGCAGGCCCAGCGCTTCAAAAAACCGCCGCTCTTGCTGATCGACCTCCCGGTCATGCGCATCAATTGCCGCGTCGGCCTCGTCCAGAAGGCGTATAGCCTCCTGCAACCGGGCGGAGCCAATGGCAAGCGCGGCGTTGGCCCGTTCTTCACGCAGCCTGCGCAGGGCCAGAAGTTGCGCCAGGTCCGGTGCGCGGCTCATGCCACAATCTCCCTCATGCGCTTCAATGTGGTCTCGAAATCGCAGACTTCTTCTGGAGGCTGGCGCAGGAATGCTTCGATCGCATCACGCCGAGATACTGCGGCATCTGCCCGTGCATCGCTTCCCGCTGCATATTCTCCGACGCGCACCAAAAGCTCGACGTCCTGATACGCCGCCATATTTTCGCGCATCGCACCGGCGAGTGCGCGGTGCTCGGCCGATGCGACCACGTTCATCAGCCGGCTGCGGCTTTTGAGGACGTCAATCGCGGGAAAATGGTTTCGCTGGGCGAGATCGGCGGAAAGCACGATATGCCCGTCGAGAATCGCCTTGGTCTCCTCCGCCACCGGATCGAGGCCGCCATCGCCTTCCGTCAAAACCGTATAGAGCGCCGTGATGGAGGAGCCGCCTGCGCCGGGTCCCGCCCTTTCGAGAAGACGCGGCAGGGCGGCGAAGAAAGAGGGCGGAAAACCACGCCGCGTTGGCGGCTCGCCTGCGGCAAGACCGATCTCGCGTTGCGCCCGCGCGAAACGCGTCACCGAATCCATCAGCAGCAGCACATTGCGCCCGCGATCACGGAAGTACTCAGCAATGGCGGTTGCCACGTATGCAGCCTTGACACGCTCGATCGCCGGCCGGTCGGAGGTGGCCACGACGGCGACTGTCCTGCGGCGTGCCTGGGCGCTCAAATGGACATCGATAAACTCGCGCACTTCGCGACCGCGCTCTCCGATCAGGCCCACGACGATCACGTCGGCTTCTGTACCAGCGACAATGGAGGCTAGCAGAGACGATTTTCCTACACCGGGCTCCCCGAAGATACCGACGCGCTGGCCGCGGGCTATGGTGATCAGCCCATCGATCGCCCTTACGCCCAAGCGCAACGGATGTTTGATGATGTCGCGTTGCAACGCGTGCGGCGGCTCAGCCTGAACCGGATAGGTCTCCGCCGTCATGGGCGCCGGTGAACCGGCATCGAGCACCCGGCCAAGCGGATCGATGACCCGCCCCAGCAGGCCTTCGCCAACGGGCACTCGCAATGGCCGTCCAGTCGGAATGACTTCAGCCCCGGCGGACATGCCCTCAAGATCACCAATGGGCGAAAGCACGGCGCGCTCGTCTTCGAACCCGATGACTTCGGCCGGAACCTGCCGTCCCGTCACCGGATCGCGCAAATGACAGAGTTCACCGATGCGCGCCTGCGGCAGGCTGGCGTGAACGATGACGCCCCGAACTTCTCGGACCCGGCCGCGCGTGGACCGCGGTTCGGCGGACGAAACCGCCTGCGACAGGCGCGGAATAATTAAATCAAGGTCCGGATGGCGCCGTAACGTCATGCGCCATTCCCGTTCGGGTCGAGCATGGCGGTGCGGATGGCATCGAGTTGCGCTTCGATGCTCACGTCCATGCTGGTCGAAGGGGTCGTCACCGTGCAGCGCCGCCCGGACAGATGCCGGTCGGCGACAACACGAACTCTCGCATCAGTGGAACCTGAGACAGCCAGACGCTGCTGCACCTCGCCGACCAGTTCTGGCGCGACATTGACAACTACGGCACTTTCCTCGCGCAAGGCATCAAGCGCCTGTCGGGCAGTACGCGCAACGAGGTCAGCGTCCTCGATCGTTCCAATCACCCGCTCGACGATATCCAAGGCCAGCGCAGCTACCATAGGCTCGACCGATCCGAGATAGCGATCAATATCCGCATGGGTGCGCATAAGAAGTGCCGCGGCCTCCGTTTCCCCTGCCCTGCGCCCCTCTTCGCGGCCCAACTGGCGGGCCTTCGCCACCTCATCCCCTGCTGTCGAGCGAATGGCGGCGGCTTCGGCCTTCGCACGCTCGAGGAAGGCAAAGCCGTCAATCCAGCAGGTGGCATCCTCTGCCCGGATGATCCGGGCGAGTGGCCTGTTCGGCATTTCCGTCATGATCGAAGGCTCGCATCGTCGGCAAGGCGCCACAGGATCGCCGGCCCACGTTCTATGGCTATCGCATCGTCCGTCATCGGCACGGCGGCGTCATTCGGCCACTTCAGCCGCACGCGACGCGCCAGTGATTGCGGCAATGTCGCAATCCAGCCGGCCAGACACGCCTGCCCGTCGCGCCGGACGGCCATCTCTAACGCGTCGAGATCGACCGGATTTGGCCGTTCGCCAGCCAGACCGGCATGGCGGCGAGCATCTTCCAGCGCATCAGCACCGAAACGATCGCCCAACGCCGCAAGCACCCGACCGCGAATTTCCTGGATAAAGGCACGGGCGTGCAGCACTATTCCAGCGCGCGCGGCCAGGCCTTCGAGCTCCGGTCGGGGGAGCGATGCAATTGCCCGGTCTATCTCGTCACCCTCGCGCTCGTTTATCTCCTGGAGACCGTAATGGCAGCGAACGATATCGGCGAAGCGCTCGGTGAACCGCGGATCTTTCATGAACGCTGCCGGCAGACCGGATGGGCCGAGCGTGCGGAAGCAGACAGCCATGCGACCGGGATCGATGTCCGAAAGAAGATCGCTCACCGAAGCGTCTCCAACTGATAGGTGCGCTTGCCGCGCTGGCGCCAAATCACGGCAAACAGAAGAGCGCCAAGCGCAACGGCAAGGGTGGCAAGACCGCCCAACATCCACATCGCCCGCGATACGCTGCTTTCCAGCATCCACAAGCCAAGGAAAGAAACCATGGGCTGCGCGGCGGACGCCGGCTTGGCTGCGGGAGCGGCGACCGCAACGACCGAGACCTTCTCATATGCGAGGCCGGCAATGCCATTGGCGACCAGCGTCTTGATCTGCGGAATGAGGGGATCGATCTTCAATCCCGCCTCATGACGGATGAAAACGGAGGCGGATGACGGCGATGACTCCCGTTTCAAAGGATCATTGCCCGGCAGGACGATATGAATGCGGGCGGACAGTACGCCGTCGATTTCCGACACCGTCCGGGATAGCTCTTCCGACAGCGCATAGAGCATCTTGGCGCGCTCCTGCGTCGGGGAGGCAACGAGGCCTTCTTGTTTGAAGACCTCTCCCATGGAAGCAAACTCCTGCTTGGGCAACCCTGCATCATCGAGGATGGCGACAGCTTCGGCAAACCTGCCGCTGTCCACGACCACTTTCATGCGGCCGTCCTCCTGCAAGACGCGGCTTGCCGGGATGCCGTTACGCTGCAAGGTGGCCACCATCGAGTTGGCCTCGCGCTCGGGGAGATTGGTATAAAGGTCGTCCTGACAGCCGGACAAGATCGGGGCCAAGAGCAAAACGGCCACGCCCGCGAGCCTGCGCAACGGAGCCGACGCCGCCATCACGGCAAAACCGGACATCGACACTCTCATTACTGGCCGCGCAGCAATGTGTTGGCCGCACCCGACACCTGGGTCGTGCCACGTACTACGAGCTGCGTTTCGATTGAATGATCGAACATCATGCCCAAAGACTGGATCACCTGATCGATCTGGCTTTTATCAACAGGGAGAGCCGAATTCCGCGTCTGGGAGAGGTCCGTCATCCCCGCCCCGTTCGGTCCCAGGCTCACCAACTCTCCGCCCGTTGCCTGCGGCGTCCTTTGCGTCAGGCTGCTGGCGCGTTCTGCGAAGCTGCTACTGCGCTCGAAAAACCCTTTGAGATTTTGCAGCATCTCGCTGCCGAGCTGCGCGGGCCCCGCGCCTTCGGGCAGCGCCTTTGCCTGGCTGGCGACATGTTCGAAGAGATCCTGTGTGGCCTGCGGCACCACATCCGGAACGGCTTGGGGCGCCACTGCGGCAGCCCCGATCGGTGTAGTCATATTCTTACCTCCGAGGAAATCGCTTCCCTTCGAGCGATTACTCGTCCGACATCGCCTCGTTGAGGATATCGTTGGCACGCGGCATGAGAATCATCTGACCGCCAACCGTGATGGCGCCTTCGATCATCATGGCTTCAAGTTCCGGCGTGATGTCGCTCTGCTGTGCGTTGTTCACGGCTGCATCGAAGGCCGCTTCACCGTTGGACGTGGAAACCGAAACGGAATCTACGCCAGAAATTGGGGTCGTCGCCATGTGTCGCTCCTGTCGTTCGGCAGAGATATTCCGCCTGCTTCAAGGTTTCGCCGCGCGCCCTGCGCTGGACGCATTTTCGTCGCTCGAGCCAGTGGCCGTGCCGCGTGCGGTAATGATTTCCGTCATCACACCCCCGCGAAAAACGCGCACTCGCGGATCGTCTCCGGCAATGATCTGCTCCGGCTGCATGCGCTCCACCAGCTGCCCGACGACACCGATATAAGCAGGTGGACCTGACACGGATATGACATTCCCATTGCGTGCGGCGCGCAGCGAGAAACGCTCGTCAGCCAAGCCCAGCTCGCGCATTTCGTTCGCCACCGCCTCGCCGCTTAGACGACCTGAGTCGATGACGCGCGTCATGAATTCCTTGTCGGCGCTGACGTGCAGCACGGACCCGTCAAAATACCACGTGAGCCCGTTTGCACCGGCCAGCCGCTCCAGAAACTCACCAGCCGTTTTGGCCTCGATCCGCCCGCGGACGCGACCGTTGACGGCGTCCGACAATACCACCGGCAGGCCGAGATTGCGCCCGAACTCCGTCAAGGCGGTCCTGAGTTCCTGATCGAGCACGACATAATTGTAAGGCTCGGCAAACCACCGCGGCGTCGCCAATGAAGGCGAAGCGCAGACTGCTCCCAGGACTACAACGGCACCAGCAGCCAGCAGCCTTGTTCGGCGCGCAAAACGAACGATGCGCATCCCGAAACAGCTGGCCGATGAAGCAAAGCTGTTCCTGCCCCCGCTATAAACGGACACCGCCTTGGAACCGGAAAAGATGGAAACGCGAAAATCCATGTACAAAGGCTAGCGGATAAGCTCCGTCGATTGAACCGGCTAGTATGAAATTTTGATGAAATCTTAAAGCACGCTACAGATGGTGCAGCTTGTGATCGCCTATCAATGAAACATGTATTGGTTGCACTGATTTGGCTTCGCACCAGCGTCAGACTATCACGACAAAACGAAAAATGAGCGTCTGTCTCAACACTGTGGATTACGAATTGGAATCCCGGCATATCATTGAAATACTAGGTTAAAATCCTTCATTTAACTTTAATATTTTCATATGCGCCACCGGATGAAGGTTAATGTTCCGGCATTAATTGCCCAATTGTCGTTAATCTGTTGAAAACAGGCACTAGGTTTTGACCCAGCGCGGCTCTCGAGAACAGGCTGCGTTGCGGCGCTTCAATGCGGCGTATCCGATGAACTGAAACCTAGGAATGGAGACCATCATGGCCACTGTAACTCCTCCCGCCAGCGGCGGTGCTGACGCGGCGATCGCGAAGATGGAAGCTGCCTTCAACGCTGCCATCGAAAAGTCCGCCAAGATCACCGAGATCACGACCGAGAAGAAGACCGAGCTCGACGCTACCAAGCAGCGTCCGCAGAACTAATTCTATTCGGCGTGGGCGACACGTCGCCCACGCCATCCCCCCGTAAATGACTGAATGATTCTTGGGCTGTATGCGCCAGCCAGCCTTTCGCAGCAGCAATCGATGAGGGTGTCCAACCATGTCGTCGAATAGTTTGAGTTTCCCCACCACCACGGCGCTGTTGCCGGCAAGCATCATAAAACCCGGAACCTTGACGCTGGATGTGCTGTCGGGTCTTCACCAGGGCGTGCGCGCGCCAATCGAGGGCGCAGCCTGTACGATTGGTTCATCGCCGGCCTGCGATCTTGTACTTGCCGACAGGGATATCGCGGCAGAACATCTGCAGCTGCGTTTTTATGGCAGGCAGGTGGCGTTGGATGCGATTGGGGGGGCCGTTTTTATCGACGGGCGCCCTGCGCTACAGCGCGGTTTTGGTTGTCGTGCCAAACTTCCTATAACAGTAACGGTTGGGGGCGCCAAACTTCGGATCGACCGCGACCGCACAAGTAGCCTGCTGGTTCCCCGTTGGGGGGCCTATGCCGCCATTGTCGCGATAGGCCTCGTCATGGTGCCCATCGTCGCGGTTCAGGCAGGTATTTCCGCGCTGCTCCCCCAAAAATCCCCCGCCATGAACGATGGGGTTATGGTCGGCTCCATTGCCCCGGCCGCCGCTGTTCAATCCGACGCTGAAGTCGTTGCCGACCTGCGCGCAAAATTGGATGAGGCGAACTTAAGCCAACTCTCGCTTTCAACCGATAGTCGCCACTTCGAGGTTTCCGGGCAGATTGCGCCTGACCGCCTTGATGACTGGCGCGAAATTCAGCGCTGGTTCGATCGCTCGCACGGCGGTCGTTATGTGCTGACAAGCCTCGTCTCGACGGCTGCGGTGACTGCCGCGCCTCGTTTCGTTTTCCAGGCGGTCTTCTTCGGCCCCAACCCGTATGTTGTAGATGCACGAGGAGAACGTCGTTACCCCGGCGCAGCCCTGCAGGATGGCTGGATGCTGAAGGCGATTGAAAACGGCCAGATTCTGGTCGTTCGCGGCGGGCAGGAGTTCAAGCTGACCTTATGACATGCAGCCAGCGTAGAGGGGGTTCGCAATGAACGATACGCTGCGGCCCCTCACCATCGAACGGCAGCGTCTCGATCGTGCGCTGACGGAGGCGGCAAAGCGGGCTGACCCGGTCAGCCGCGCCCAGATCGAGGCATTCGAAAATGCCCTGCGTTTACGCCGCCGTGGAAGCCTTGCCCACGGCGCCTCGTTGCGCGGCGAGATCGATGAACTCACCATGCCGGAAATCACCGATCCCGGCATCTTTGGCACCGAGCGGACGATAAATTTGCTCGATCACGTCATCGAGGCCGTTTTGCCCGGTCTCGATGCGAACGAAGATGTCACCTCCATCGCCAAGGCGATGCTTGAGGAAGAGATCGAGCGGCGGCGCGACCTGCAGGCGCGCCTGGACGAAGAAGGCGGCGTTGAATGAGCCGTGCAGATACCGAATCCGCGGAACTCCTGCATTCGCTGGGCTACATTTACATGCGCAGCGGCCAGAAAGGACGCGGCCTCGTTTTTCTTTTGATTGCCAACCGCATCAATCCCCGCGATCCCGGCATCCTGCGCACCCTCGCAGCAGCCCTTATCGAAAACGGCGCGGGAGAACGGGCGCTTGGCGCCTTGGAACAGCTCATGGAAATCGACGCCGATCCGTCCGCTCATTTGCTACGGGCCCGGGCCTTCTGGATTCTGAACGATAAGCAAAAGGCCTATCGCTGTTTCCGCGATTACCTTGAGTTGCGAGGTGCGCAATGACTGGGCTTCTAAGTACATTGAACCGCTTTGCGCGCGCGGCGGCCTATCGATCCGACATCGTCGTCGGCACCTTCATGATGCTTGCCGTCGTGATGATGGTCGTCCCCCTGCCGACGTTGCTCGTGGACGTTCTCATTGCAGTCAACATGGCGTTCAGCCTGCTGATTCTGGTGGTCGCCTTCTATATCGGCCGTCCGGGAGATTTTTCGTCGCTGCCTCCGATTATCCTTATCGCCACCCTGTTCCGGCTGGCCTTGTCGATCACCACGACCCGGCTGATCCTTTTGCATGGAGATGCCGGCGACATTGTCGCGACCTTTGGCCGTTTCGTGATCGGTGGCGAGGTGGCCGTCGGCCTAGTGGTTTTCCTCATTATCACCGCGGCGCAATTCATCGTCATCACCAAGGGTGCGGAGCGCGTGGCGGAAGTCGCCGCCCGCTTCACATTGGATGCGATGCCGGGCAAGCAGATGTCGATCGACAACGACCTGCGCAGTGGCGATATCGACCAGACCGAAGCGCGCGCACGGCGCGGACGGCTCGAGAGGGAAAGCCAACTCTACGGTGCCATGGACGGCGCCATGAAATTCGTGAAGGGCGATGCAATCACCGGCCTGATCATCGTGTTTGTGAACCTGATCGGAGGGCTCCTCATCGGCATGCTCAACCGCGGCATGAGCTTCGCCGACGCGTCTCACACCTACTCCCTGCTTACTGTCGGCGACGGTCTGATCGCGCAGATCCCCGCCCTGCTGATTTCAATCGCAGCCGGCATGGTTGTTACACGTGTCGCTGCCGAAACCGAAAGCGATCTTGGGGCCGAAATATTCCGCCAACTGGGGTCTAGTGACCGCGCCCTTGGACTGGCCGCGGCCATTCTCTTTGGCGCAGGCTTCGTACCCGGTTTCCCGATGCTGATTTTCTTCTGTCTCGCGGCACTGTTGGGCACGCTTTCCTTCATGATCTACCGGCGGCGCCCAAAGCCGGAAGCTGCGCCGCCCGCCCAGCCCCAATCAGAGACAATCATCGCCGAAGAAACACCTCAACCCGAAAGCGCCGTCATCTCCGGCGGATCGACCCGGCACCGTGTCATTGCCCATGTCGGCAGCAATATTTTCCAGGCGGTATGGCCGGAGCGGTTCCGGACCGAAACCGATCTTGTGCGCGACACGCTGCAGTTGGATCTCGGATTGGAGGTTCCGGCTGTCGAACTGCGGCATGATCCAGGCCTGATGCCGGATCGCTTTCATATCGACCTCGAAGGCGTACCCATCGCGGAGGGAGAGATACCGCGCGACTGCCTCCTCCTTAACGACGACCCGATGCATCTCGATCTCATGCAGATACCGCGCCGCGATGGGCCCACCCTCTTAGGCGGGCACCGCACCATCTGGATCGCCCAGGAACACGGCAACGCGCTGGCCGATGCCGGGATCGGTTTCTACGATCCGGCCGCGGCGCTTGCCAAATGCCTGTCGCAAGCACTGCGGCGCTATGCGGCGCATTTCATCGGCATTCAGGAGACGCGGGAACTGCTGACCAGGATGGAGGATGAATATTCCGAGCTGGTCAAGGAAGCCTCTCGCGTGGTGCCGCTCAACAAGCTGTCGGACATTCTGCGCCGCCTCGTGGAAGAAGACGTTCCAATCGGCAATTTGCGCGTCATCCTGGAGGCGCTTGTCGAATGGGGCGGTCGGGAGACCGACACGTTGCTTTTGACCGAACGGGTGCGCATCGCCCTTTCCCGCCAGATATGCCATCGCCATGCACAGCTCAACCGCGTTCTGGTGGCCTATGTCCTATCGCGCGCAGCGGAAGAAACCATTCGGGACGCTATCAAGGTCACCGGCGTGGGCAAGATGCTCGCACTGCCCGAAGACGCGTCACGCGCGATGCTTTCTCAACTGCGTCAGGAGCTTGCCGACAGCGACGAAGGCCAGCGGGCCGTTCTCCTCACTTCAGTCGATCTGCGCAGAGTGGTGCGGAACTATCTTCTGCGAAACGATATCGAACTGCCGGTTCTCTCCTATCAGGAGATAGCGCCCGAATATTCCGTGCAATCCCTGATGTCCGTCACGATAAATTCACGAACCCGAAATCGCCTAGCAAAATCAACAGGTACCGAGGATACGGATCGCCAGGAGAGCGCTGCGGTAACGATTGGTTAACCATAACGCGGGCTTCTCTGCCAAAAAATGGCAGCAAGAAAGAACACCCGCCTTCATCCGGCTTTTGCGTCGTGCAGTGGGGAATACCGACATAATGACGAGATCGACTATAGCAGCAAGAGGGCAAGCCCTCATTATGCTCATCCTCGCGCTTTGCCTTATTGCTCCCGTTGCGCAAGCCGAATCCTTCACAATCGACGCCCAGGCTGGCCAATCGATGATGATCCCACTGGGCCAGGGACGCATTCTTCGCTTCGACCAACCCGTGGAATCGGTGTTCATGGCGGATGCCAAGATCGCCGATGTCCGCGTCGTTTCGCCGGGCGTGGTCTATATCTTCGCGCTGAAGACCGGGCGAACGAACCTCATCGCACTGAGCCCTGACGAGTCGTCACGCGGAAACGTCGACGTTTGGGTCATCGCGGATTCGCGACCGATCCAGGAAGCGCAGCGCGCCGTTCAGCCAAGCAGCACCATCAACATCTCGCTCTTCGGCGATCAGCCGATGGCGCGCGGGCATGCCAAAACCATGCCGGAGGCCATGGACACGTCAAGTGTCATCGAGGCCTATGCGCCCGAGGGCACACAGGCCATCAACAACACCACGGTATCCGGCTCGAACCAGATCAATATTCGTGTTCGCTTCGCCGAAGTTTCCCGCAATCAATTGCTCCGTTATGGCGTCACCTGGGACGCTTTCGTCAATTCCGGCTCTTTCTCCTTCGGTTTTGTTTCGGGAGGCAAGCTGGCAGCGGATGCCGCGAGCGGCGGCTCCAATGCGTTGCGCGCTGGTGCCGCCTGGAATGGCAACCGTGTCGATATGCTGCTCGAAGCTCTACAGGCAAATGGGATCCTGACCGTCCTTGCCGAGCCGAATATCACGGCTGTCACAGGCGAGACGGCGAGTTTCCTTGCCGGTGGCGAAATCCCCGTCCCAGTTCCCGTGACGAACGAGCAGGTCGGCATCGAGTATAAGCAATACGGCGTGTCCCTTCTTTTCACACCGACCCTTTTGCCGAATGGCCGCATTTCCATGCGGGTACGCCCCGAGGTCAGCAGCCTTTCAGCCAGCGGCATGGTAAACATTGCAAATCTGCAGGTCCCATCGCTGCAGGTTCGCCGCGCCGATACGACGGTGGAGGTCGGCAGCGGCCAGACTTTTGCCATAGCCGGCTTGTTCCAGCGCAATGCTTCGCAGGACATCGAGAAAATCCCGATGCTGGGCGATATGCCGATCCTCGGCGACCTCTTCAAATCAAAGCGCTTCCAGCGCAACGAGACGGAGCTCGCCATTCTGATCACCCCCTATCTGGTTGAGCCGGTCGAGGCCCGCAGCCTCAAGACACCGCTCGATAGCCCAACCGGCGCCGTCTCCGGCCCCACCGCAGCCAAGCGCACCAAGATCAGCAAGGGATATGGGTTCTATGTCGAATAAGCTGTTCGCCATCAATGCACCGCGCCTCGTCGCCGGTCTGGCTGCGATTGTTCTCACCGCATGCCAGAACGGCGCCCAGCGCGATCCCCTGCCCTATTCGCCCAATTATCACATGACCAAGGCAGATGGTCCTGTCCGAAAGGGCTATGAGTCGCAAAGCGGGCGGCTCGTGCCCGATGCATGCGTCACGCCTGACGTCACCGAGGATCCGCTTTATCTGCCGCCCGGCTGCGCCAACAATATGAACCTTCAGTTGATGGTGGAGCGTCAAAGCGATCTGTTGCATGGCCGAAAGACCGGGCCAGCCATGGCTGCTCCGGTCGTCAGAGCCGCCCGCCACGTCATCGACGGGACAAAGCCCGATCAGAACGCCGCCCGAGAAGCCGACGTCAGCACGACGGGTTTACAGGATTGACGATGCGCCGCCGCATAGGCTCAGCCCGACGACAGCAAGCCTATTGCACGAGCCCGGGCGGCGGGCGCCTTGATCCCGCGAACCTTACGCGCTTCGGCCAGAAATGCCTTCTTTTCCGCCTCGGGATAATCCGGGATGGCCACTGCCGCAGCTTCCTTGTCTTGCCCGCCGAGCATCAGAACCAGCATGAGATTGCGGAAATGCCGGGCTTCGGCACGCGGCGATTGCGTGACGGCGCGCATTGTCGCCACAGCGGCATCGGTGCGGCCCGAAATAGCTTGGGCGAGCCCCAGGTTGGATTGCGTATCGAGATTGCTGGGGTCGAGATTCCTCGCCTGTGTGAAAGCCCTTTCCGCCCCCTGCCCGTCCCCGGTGAGAATCAGCGCGGTGCCAAGACGGTTATAGGCGGTCGAGGTTTTTACGATCGGTGCAGCGACGGCAAGCGTACGCGCCGCACTTTCGACCTGGCTGGACTGGAGTTGCGCCGTGCCCAAGCCCAGAAGCGCACGACCGTCATTTGGCGAGGCGTCGAGCGCGATGCGGAACGATTGTGCCGCCTGCTCGGGTTCGCCTGCGGCAATCTGCGCTTCTCCCAGCCGCGAATAAGCGCCAACCTTGTCGGGGGACAATTTCGCGGCGCGCTCATAGAGCGATGCGGCCGTCGCCCGGTCACCGCGGCGTTCGATGTCCTGTGCGAGCTTGATAAGTCGTGCCTCGTCGCCCTTCGGACCTTCATTTGCCGTTGGAGTGGTGGTCGTACAGCCAGCCAGGACAAGCCCCAGAGAAACCAGAGCGCTCAAGGTGTGATACCGCATGTCGTCCCATCCCAGAGGTTCGACGAGGTTCTAGCCGCTAAAACAGGCGCTTGCAATATGCGGCCGTCCTATCTCCCGGAACTCGCATCACTCCTCGCTCGCCAAATCGCTGTCCTCGGGAGCATCAGATGAGCGAAACGAGCGAGGAAAAAAGCCTTCCGCCTTCGGACAAGAAGATCCGCGACGCACGCGAAAAAGGTCAGGTTTCCAAGAGCCAGGATCTCGTCGCCGGCACAGTTATGTTCGCCTCGATCACCTATCTCGCCTTCGCCGTTGCAAGTGAACAGAGTAGGATCGAGGATCTTGTAAATCTCATTGCAAGACGGGTTCATGTCGATCCGTTTGCAGAATTGTGGCCGACCGTTCTCGCCTTTGCCGGGGCCATATTGACCGGACTTGCTGTGCCACTACTGGCGGTTACGGTAGCCGCAATCGTCCTCACGAATGTGGTCGTCATGCGCGGCTTTGTGTTTTCGACTACGCCGATCACGCCGAATTTCGAACACATCAACCCTGTTTCAGGTGCCAAACGCATTTTTTCCATGCGGAGCGTGGTGGACTTCCTCAAAGCGCTCGCCAAGGTGACCGTGCTGGCAACTGCATTCGTCATCGTTTTCCGCATGGGCTTGCAAGCCCTCATGCAATCGTCCGCCTGCGGTGCCTCCTGCGTGACGAGCACGTTCAAGGCTCTCCTGCAGCCCCTCATCATCACCGTCATCATCGCCTTTTTTGTCGTCGGGCTGATCGATGTGCTGGTGCAGAATTGGCTGTTCAAGCGCGAAATGAAGATGACGAAGAGCGAGCAAAAGCGCGAACGCCGCGATGCAGAAGGAGATCCGGCCATTCTGCAACAGCGCCGGAAACAGCGGCGCGAAATGCAGGCCTACGCCACCAAAACGGGATTGATGAATGCCTCCCTGCTGGTTGGCTCCCCCGAAAACTGGGCGGTCGGAATCCGTTACGTTCGCGGTGAGACACCTGTCCCGATGATCGCTTGCCGCGCCAACCCGGGACAATCGCGCACGATGATCACGGAGGCGCTGCTGAAAGGGATTCCTGTGATCCGCGATACGGCACTGGCCGATGCCATCGCCCGTTCGTCCCAGACCGGCGAACCCGTGCCTGAAAAAATGTTCCAGCGCGTCGCCGACCTGCTGGTCGCTGCCAAGCTTATCTGAACTGCCCGAATGACCGACAGGACGACACGATGCTCAAATTCAATGCGCGATGGCTTTTCCTGATTGTGATGCTTATCGCCATCCCGGCTACACAGGTCCAGGCCCAACCCGCAGGAGCACCGGTGTTCGATGAAAGCTACATCGACTTCCTGTACTCACCGACACGCCCTGCCCCGGCGCCTTCCACGCCTCATGCGACGAACAAGAATGCCGATCGCGGCACGCGGCAACGCATCGCCTATCAGAGCGCCGAGCCCGTCGGCACCATCTTGATCGATACCACCGCGCGCCGCCTTTACTTGATCGAGGCGGGTGGTTTTGCCCAAACCTACAAAGTCGGCGTCGGCCGCGAGGGCTATGGATGGCGTGGGACCGAACGCATCAGCGCCAAGAAGCACTGGCCGGATTGGCGTCCGCCCGCCGATATGCTCGCCCGCCGCCCGGACCTGCCCCGCTATATGGCGGGAGGACCGGAAAATCCGCTTGGCGCGCGCGCGCTCTATCTCGGTGGCACCCTTTACAGGATACATGGCTCGAACGAGCCGGAGACCGTGGGGGAAGCCGCGTCATCGGGATGTTTTCGCATGACCAACACCGACATCATCGATCTCTATGAGCGCGTCAATGTCGGCGCCAAGGTGCGCGTCTTCTAGGATTGCCGAGAAACTTTCATGAAATTGTAACCCTCCGCGCGAGCGGATTGCCTATAGTTGACCATCCAAGAGCAGTGTCGCCGACCGTCCCGTAAATCAGATCGAGAGCACGCCATGGCCTACCGGATCGATATGAACGCCCGCAATCGCTTTAGTGAGAACGGGGATACCGCAACGCCAATCCCCTCAGAGCAGGGTGAGGCATTCCGGCGCGATATCGCGCTCGTCCTCCGCGAACTAGCAGACAGGGACCGTAACGGCAAGGATCAGGCGGAACTTGGCGACCGCGTTTTCATCGTGGAAGCAGGCGACACGCTGGAGAAAATTGCGCGCGAAAACCACGTCGATCTGGCCGAGGCGCTCGCGATCAACGCAGACGAAATCAACCGCAATGGCGATCTCATCCATCCCGGCGATATCATCATCCTGCCAGCGCCTGAGCCTGAGATCGTCGCAGATACATCCGTTGATCTAACCGGAAAGCCGGCCGGAGAGGATGCATTCATCGATTCGCTTTACGAACGCGGCAATAAGGTCGAATACAGCGAACCGTCGGATGGTATCGACGCTGCCGCGGAGACGGCGGCGATGGAGCAAGATGTCGCCGACTATCTCGCGGCCCTGCCGCCGGAAGCACGTCAGGCAGCGGCGCTGCGCCTTTCGCAGGCAGATTGGGTCGACGCAGGTCCGGCCGGCATTGCCGTCTCGAATGCCGTGGAAGCCGCCGGTCTGGAAACTGACCCTATCGAGGCATTTGCATCAGAGTTTTATGATCGCGGCAACGCACTGGAATATGCCGACCCATCGGCGTTGGTGGATCACAGCCGCGAAACCACCGCATTAGCCGACGACATCAATGCTTTCCTCGATACGCTGCCGGAAAGCGAGCGCCCCGGCGCGCTGCAAAACCTTTACGACCGCGATTGGAGGGATGCAGGCCCGTCCCAGATTGCAATCGAACAAGCGGCTGCAACGTCTGGAATCCCATTGGCGAGCACCGGGCATAATGGCCCTCAAGCAGAAGCCCAGATTCGCGCCGTTGTCGATAATGCCCGAGCGGCTGGCGATGATCCCGTTGCGCAGTTTAAGGCCTTTGCCGAAAGCTACAAAAACGCTTCGCCCGAAATGCAGTCAATGCTGCTGCATACTGGCTACGGCTACGATTTTATCAATGCGATAGCCGGTCACGCGACCGAACCTCTCGGCAATTTCGATCCATCGGTGGACAACCAGTCGAAGCCGTTTGAAACCTTCGGCCGCCTCGATCGCCTGACCGATGGCGTCCCACCGGAACTAGCCGCCGCGCTTGTCTCTCAAACCACACCCGAAATCGAACGCGCGAACAGCCTCTATATGGAGCAGACAGGCTTTTCCATGCTCGGCACCGGCGGCGTCGAGGCCATGTTGAAGGTAGCTGGGCGGATCGAGGGAACGTCACGCGGCGACAGCACCATAGAAAGCTGGGCCGATATGGGCTTCTATGCCCAGCATGAGCTCTCGCAGAGCATCGGCACGGGTGGCAGCCTGACATATGGCCTGGAATATTCGGAACGTATGGGTTCGGACACGACGGTGCTGGAGCAGGAAATTCTGCCCGGTGTCCAGCAAACCCAGACCGCGACCAATAGCGCCGTCGATGCATACTCGGCCCATATGGAAGAGCTTCGCTGGCTTATCGAAAATCACGGCGACACCATGTCGCCTGACGAGTTGCAGAGGGCGATCGACAACTACAAAACCACAATGGACAAGCCCGAGGACGGGCGCACGGAAGGCGCCTGGACACAGACCGAAAAGCAGCTTCAGGATGAAGTCTCCAAGCATGGAGAGACGCTTCTGAATCAGATAACGCAGCTCGGAGCCTTCCCCGACGAGCCCGCCGAACAGAAGGCGCTCATCGACAAGGAAATTGAAAGCATCCTCAACGATGACCGCTCTTATCTGGCAATCCAGACGGCGTTGCGCACCAATCCCGAGTTGCTTGACAGCCCGGCCGTATTGAACTTCGCCAGCCGGCAAGCACGACTGACAGACCGCGGCCGCAAACTGGTCGAGGAAATTTTCACTCAATATGTGCAGCGGGACATCCTGCCGAAGATCGCCGATTTCAAACCTGGCGATGCCGCCAGCATGGCAGAGATCCGCGACGGCCTGGAAAAATTCAGGGACGGCAAATTCGCCACGCTACTCGGCGTCACCGAAAAGGACATGAACAAGGCGATCGACGCGATCGAAGCGTCGCTGCCCGAAGCGGGCGACACGGAAGCCGTCACCCGGCAGAAAATGCAGGATCTGGATACAAGGCTGAGGGAACTCGACAGCCACCAGCAAAGCGGGGTGCGCACCTTCTCAAGTTCCACGATTCCTGGCCAGTTGCTCCGGACAATCGGCGCCAGCGCATCTGCAGTCGGCCTCATGAACTCCGCCGAAGCGGCGTTCACCACGCCAAATGTCGAAACTATTCTGAAAGCAACCTTCGATGCGGCAGGTCTAGCGCAGCGCTCGATTGAAATCGGCCGGGGTCTCGACATGATCTCGCCCGATTCCTTCGCAGCCCGCTATTTCGACGGCAGCCTCAGGCCCGGCACTAAATTCCTTGGAGCCGTCGGATCTGTCTTTGACGGGGTCAATTCCTACCAGGCTTTTGCGGGGGGGGATCCACTGATGGGGGGGATTCATGCCGCAACGGCAGCCGGCGGCCTCGCTGCAACATTCGGTGCCGGCACGATCGCCGGGCCGATCGGCCTAGGAGTCGTCATTCTCGGCGTCGGCGCATCTATGATTGTGGAAGACGTTCGCGAAAACAACAAATACGAGACTGCGCGTTCGGCAGAGTTCCTTGACACGTCGGAGCTCAGCACGGCCGCTTCGCAGGCGCTGATCGACAACAGCGGCGACGGCCATAGCCCCGTCCCCCTTCTTGTCGAATATGCCAAGCAAAAAGGTTTCGACCTTGAGGATGCCGCGCATCGCATAATCTTCACCAACTGGCTTAACGATATGTCGGCAGAGCAATTGGCGACGTTGCGCGACAATCTGCATCACACGATCGACGAATTCGGCGGCAACGCAACCAAATTGGAGCCGACAGCCGCAGACGATTATAATTATACAAGCGACATTCTTTATAATCAGGAAGTCGTTACCCCGAGACAGACCTTTTTCGGCGAGCGCTTCTATGTCGAAGATGGCGACGCGTCACCGAGTTCCGTAACCCAGATCGACATTGCCCTTAACACGCTCGGGATACCGGAACTGGCTCTGCCGGTGTCTTGACGACGCGGCGGCGCCCCCCGCGCCTTTGGAAATTGAAAGCCAACGCTTTGCATCTTTGTACGAAGATGCAGAGCGTTGCGCTATGATGTCCATGCAAGGGCCTTTGCCGCTGAGCTCACTTCCAATGTGGTATAAGCGGGATGCCGGAACCCAGCGTCCACGCCGCCATTCGAAGCGTTGCAAAAATCGGAGGCAGCGCGGTATACAAAGCCCGCCTCGACAAAATAGCTTAAAACAAGAAAGGGGCCTGTCGGCCCCTTTCCCCATAAGATCCAAAGCTCTATTGCACACGATTGTCGCGCTCGTTACGACAGACCTTCGCTCGTCTCGGGCCAGGCGTCATCCGGCACATCCCATATATCACCGTTCGGCACGCCATCGATTTCGTACTTCGTGAGATAGTCGCCGAGAAGCGAGCCGAAATTATTGGCCCTGGTTTGCTGTTTGCCTTCCTCAATCAAGCCGGGCAGGAACATGGCGATAGCGCCCACGCCGGCGGCCGCCAATCCAAGGACACCGGCAACGCCGGCAATCGGGGCGAGCGCCGCCCGCACCGCAGCGGAACCGAACGCACCAACACCGCCTTCAATCGCCGAAGCAACGCCCGCCAATGCGCCGAGGGAGCCGGCGGTGATGTTGATACCGCCACTGACCAGATCGCCCTTGCGGATCGATTGAACGCCGTCGAAGATGCCATAGGCGCCCGCCACGATGCCTGCGAGACCACCGAGGCCCTTTGCGGCATTTTCCCCGCGCGACCATTGGCTAACATAGTCCGCAAGTTGTGCATCGGACATCTTGCCGATTTTCTTGCCGAGAGAGCTATCCGGATGCTCCTCCGCCACTGTCTTCAAATAGTCCTTGTAAGCTTTGACGCCGCCTTCTGTCAGTAGCGTTGTCGTCATGACCGAACCGGTTGTAATATCGACTATAGCTTTCTCGGTGAGATTCCCGCCGCTTTTTGCCCCTTTCGCAATGGTAACCCCGGCCATGAAGATACCGCTGACACCATGCAGAACACCCTTGTCGGAGAGGTGCTTCACGTCAGGATTTAGCCAATCCGATTTGAGTTCGGCCAGGGATTTGGTTCCCTGCCGCAGGACGTCCCAACTGCCTCGGATGCCGGCGAGTATCTGGTCGGCTGTGGCTGTCGTCCCATTCGGATTGGTCACAAGCTCCGGATTGTTTTTGATGACCTCTTCGATCAGCGCTTTAACCTTCGCCTCATCGAGTTCGTCCCCACCATTGACCCCAAACGCCGCTTTCAGATCTTCGAAGGACCCGTCTTTCAGGACATTGTCCTGCGCGATCCTGTTGAAGTTTTCGGTCAGCTGAGTATCGAACTTGCCGGTAAAGTCCGGGTCGAGCGCCGCGTTGTAAAGCGCTACCTCAGCACTGAACGCGCCGACCGCTTCTTCGAACGTATTGGATTCCATCAGTTCTTCCAGCCGTTTGCCGGAAGCCAGAGAATGCTCGTAGAAATCCTTGAATTCCTGCGCGTGCTTTGAAGAGCCGACCGCATCCTGGATTTCCGACGGATTCTTTATGCCGAGCACCTCCTGGTACAAGCTTGCCGACGTGAAGAATTCCGCAAGTGCCGCCTGCTGGTCAGTCTTGCCGTCTTTGGTATGCGTGTCCCAAAGACTGTCCAGCGACTTTCCGTTTTTAATCTCGTTGTCGTAGGTACTCTGCAGCGCGTCCTTGAGACCCTTGTTCTCATCCAGCAGCTCAGCCATCTGCTTGGCATTGCTTTCATTGAGGTATTTTACAACCTCGGGATCGCTTTCAAGAATGCTGATATGCTCGTTGATGTCTTTAAGCACTTCGTTCGGGTCCGGATGCGTGCGCGCGCGGTTGGAGATAGCGACCTTGCCGTAATCATCGCCCCACATGCCCGCCTCGGCACCCTTGATGACGAGTTGCTGCGCGGCCAGAAGCTCCTGAAGCGCCGCGGCCTTTTCCTCCGCCGAGTACTTGTCCGGATTCTCGAAGATATCCTTGTTCAGCTTGCTCGTGTCCACTTCGCCCGTCACGTTTCCGTTGATTGCATCGGACAGGAATATGATGCCCGACCCGGCATCCTTGGGTGCCTGGGTCTTGAGCCAGTTCGATATGTCATCCGAGCTGACTTCGCCGTCTGGCTTGAATTTCAACGGATCTGCCGCGGTCTCGAGCTTGGTGAACGCGCCGGTCTGCGACCAGAAATTCAGCGCTTCCTTGAAATCATCGCTGATCTGCGGATTTTCATCCAAATATTTCTTCAGGTCATCCGCCGTGAGGTTGCCATCAGCGCCGGTCTTGCCTTTGATGGCGTCATAGTTCTCGCCGATGATGGCTGCGTATTTTGCGATAGTCTTGGATGTTTCGTCCGCGTCCGGGTTTGCCTTGAGGAAATCCTTGTAGCTGCCGATATCTTCCGTTTTCTTCACATCCGGAAGCGTCTCGAAACCGTACTTTCCGAAGTCCTGAAGCCTGCCGGCTTCCGTGCCATGCTTAGCCTCGCCACTATTGGTGAAGCCATCTATGCTTGTGTTCGAGACATCGCCTCCGTACTGCGCGTTGCCCTTGTCGTCGTACATGGTTATCCGGTCGAGGACCTGGATGGCGCGATAGGCAGCATCGGCATCCTTCTCGAAATCACCGACGCGCTCCTTGAGCATATCCTTGATGCCACTCTGGTTGCCGAGATTCTTCAGCACCGGATTGTCGTCGATGATGTCCTGCGCGGAGCGCTTGTCGTCTTCCGGCAGCTCCCACTTTATGCCCGCCTTTTCTGCGGCTTCGCGCGCTTCCTTGTTGCCTCCGACCGTATCGGGATTGATCATCTCGCCCTTCAAGGCGGAGAAACCATACTTGCCGAAGTCTTGCAGGCGGCCGGCTTCCGTGTGCGGCTTGGCCTCACCGCTGTTGGTGAATCCATCGATACTGCCATTGCCGACATCGCCACCCACGATATCCTTGCCATTGGCGTCGAACTGCTCGACATGCTCGAGAACCTGGACCGCGCGGTACGCGGCATCTGCGTCATGCTCAAAGTCGCCGACGCGCTCCTTGAGCATGTCCTTGACATCGCTCTGATTGCCAAGATTCCTCAGCAGAGGGCTCCCGTTAATGATGTCTTCGGCCGAGCGGTCGTCATCTTCCGGCCGTTCCCACTGGATGCCGAGCTCTTCGGCCTGCTTGCGCGCTTCAGGATCGTCTGCCGCGGAGGTCACATCGGCGAGCTCGCCCTTAAGGTTCGAAAACCCATACTTTCCGAAATCCTGGAGACGTCCGGCCTCTGTGCCGTTCCTCGCTTCCTGATCCCGCGTGAAGCCGTCGATGCGGCCATTGCCAATATCGTTGCTTGCCAAGCGATTTCCGCTGCTATCGAATGTCTCGATATGTTCAAGTACCTGTTCCGCGCGATAAGCTGCGTCCGCGTCGGTTTCGATGTCGCCGCCAACCCTCGCCTCCAGTGATTCCCGGACGCCCGCCTGGTTGCCGAGATCGCGCAGCAGGGGATTGCTGTTAATGATGTCCTCTGCGGAACGATTGTCCCCTGCCGGCCGTTCCCAGCGTATACCAGCCTCCTCGGCTTGCCTTTTGGCCTCTTCCCACGCGGCGACATTATTTGGGTCTACTGAACTTGGATCAATAGGGCTCGAAGGTTTGCTGGTAACTTTCGACATCGGCGCCTCTCCTATCGCTGTGACTTGCGGTCTGTTTCGAGTAAGGATTGCGTTAAGATTAGACACCGATGTGTGTACTGCCTGTGACACGCAGTTATTTATTGCGGATAAAATCTGGCCGGCCGCTACCTGGTATTTGCCAGATCCACATGGTGCACTCCGTGGGGAGGAGGAATCCGGCCAAGGCTCTTCAAGGAAGGCTCCTCTCCTCTGAGGACTTCGCCGGCGTGGGCCTCGGTTTCGTGATCGAAGGTCTGGCGGCGGCGGGGCGCCCCGTGCATACCCTGGCGGGGTTTGGCACCCCGGCAAGTTGTCCGTTCAAGGCTCGACCCCTCCGCATAGGTAAGAGCAACAGAAAGGAAATCAATTGCCTTACGAAGTGCTGCCGGCACTTAAATGATGGGGCCCCAAAACGATTTGCCGACTGCGAAAATACAAATTCGCCCCCGCTGGCCAGACACGTCGGGCGAACAAGAAAATTCATTCGTATTTGGGGAGTATTTTATAGAGATATACCGATTCATAGGAGCGAAGAATAAATAAATATGCCGGTCGCCTTGTTAGAACACCAATCGAGGCGTATATGTAAAACACGTTGATTTGGCCATTTGGCTTTCGCGGTGTCAGAGACTACGACCCGCCATTCCATCACCGAATTCTCGACAGCGAATGCACAAGCGCCGATCCGGCGCGCATCTCGCTCTGTTTGAACTTGGGGCGAAGCCCAGTGCTGACCACGGATGTACTGGCAGCAGCGGGATCGTTCCGGTTCGAATGGGAATGATGCAGGAAGCGCATCCGCGTCTCTCCTGCGGAGACCCGTACCATGACCACACGCACCATGCATACGGTCGCCCGATTTTCGTCCGCGTTCCTGTTACCCGGCTTCGATGCCCCGCAGTCCGCTGGAGAATATCGTGTCGACCAAGACGAAGAGTCAATCAACGCCTTATCCCGGCTTGCCTGGCGACGCGTCGCTGTCTTCGTCCACCTGCCGGCGTTAGCCATGCAGGTTCCAACGCAACAGATGGTGCCGGTCAATCCGGCGGACATCGATGCCGCACTCGAAAAGGACCATGAATTTTTATGACAGCAACGAGCTTTTCACACCGCAGCCGGACGCTCCCGCGCGACACCGCAACCCATCGCTTTGCAGTGGGCCAGTCTGTCCGCCTGAAGAGCGGTTTCGGAAGGCCGGCTTTGCCCGGGGACGTCTATCACATCACCGGCACGCTGCCGCCGCGCGGAGATTCACCTCAATACCGCATCCGCAACAACGACGAACGTCATGAGCGGGTGACGACGCAGGACAGTCTCGAGCCGGTCGGCATATGGCCGGCAGTCCACGGCGAAACTCTCATCGAAAGGACTTTCGGCCGTGGCCAAGGGACAGAAACGCAGCAATCGTGAGATTAGAAAGCCGAAGCAGGAAAAGGCTCAGTCCAAACCTGAAAGCACGTTCGGCAACCAGATCAAGCCCGCCGCGAATGCCAACACCCCGCGCGGCAAAGGCTGAGAGCAGCACGCTGTGACAAAACGGGAGCGCGGGCATCAATGAAGATCGTAATCGATTTTTACCGCACCCGGGACGTTGACGATGCACATGCGGTCGTCGCCCGAGAGACCGCAGAAGCTGCCGATCTTGGTGGCGCGATCGAGATTGCATGGCAGCTTTTGCGGACCCTCGACATGCCGCAGCAACCGGACGCGATGACGATTACCGACGCGAAGGGATTGACACTCTATTCAGGGCCCATCCCACGCCGAAGCAGCCAATGAAGAAAGGCAGCAATAATGAACTTCCCCAACAACGATACCGAGCGGGTACGCGATGCCATCGCGCTAAGCGCCGGGGAGAATGAAGGCGGTGAACTCAGTCGAGACCCTATGGACCATCAATACGGCCGCCGTATCGAAACGGATCGCTCCTGGACTATCTACCACGTATTCACGGGTGTTCCAGCCCATGCAGATGGCCAGATCATGACCGGCCTCAGCCGCTCGGCAGCAACCGACGGCATGGTGTCGCTGAATCGTCGTAATGAACGACGCCACAGAAATCAGGGTAGCCTGATGGCACACATCCAAATTGCACGATATTCAGCAGAGGAACGCCGACGGTGACCATCCAATTTCCCAACCGGAGTCGCAGCTTCGATGAAGTGCGCAACGCTGTCCGCTTCATCGGCCATGACGGCATGTTCGAGGTGCCGTTCTTCGTCGAGACCGCCGCGCTGGCGCAGCCCGGCAGGACGCAACTGTCCGAAGCGGATATTCTCACGGCTTTCGATGCGGCGCGCAACTCGATCCACAATGTCGCACGGGAAGCTTACTCTCATGGACGTCGCACCTCCTATATGCTGACGGCCGCCGATTTCCGGTGACGATGTGATCACACTGCCGATCAGCAGCCGACTGCATTGGTATGTTTCCTGTTGATCCACGAAGACCGTGCGGCCAACATCAAGGTTCCGGAAGCAAATTTCACCGCCCCCGACGTTCCGGTATCGACCTACCGCGATCTCTTCGGCAACCGATGTCGCCGACCGGTCACGCCGGTCGGCGATAACAGCGAAAGCCCAGCTTCGCATACTCTCGGGCTGCTACCGCTCGACCGACGACGCGCGCTACGTCCCCGACACCACCATCTTATACGTGAGCCTGGTTTCCGCTGCGCGGATCGAACTAAATTGGTTGACGGCCTCGCTGTCTCGTTGATCAAAAGGTACTCCAAGAGGCTACAAGCGCCTCTTCAGAATGCCGTGCGGCAATCCTGCGCAATAAAAAGCCGCTTCTGTCAGACAGAACGGTTATTGAATTATGCTGGAACTGATTGCGGAGGCACGCAACCTCCGATACCGACACTCGCTGGTGGTTCCTGTGTGACGGCCTTGCGCCAAAACGCTCAAGCGCATCTGCCAAGCTCTCCAATCCGTTAACTGCCCTCCCCGTCGGATCCATGAATTGGACGCTCATCTCGATAACGCGCGCGTCCTGACTATTCTCCTGCTGTCTTGACAAAACAAAAGAACAGGCCAACCTAGGCAGATGAACACGATGCGCGCCATAGTTTTCCGGATTCATCCGATCGCAGATTTGTAACCCCTTGGGCTCGGCCATGTGCGCCCCGAGCTCCGGGGGTGCGCGTTCAGGCTGCAATCTCGTGCAGCCATATCTGCCAAGGCGCCACCAGCAGAACATCGACACGACCGAGACAGCGCAGCTTTGCGCTGACGACGTTCGTGTGCCGACCTAGGAGATACCCAGCCGTCATGACCCAGCCAAAGAATAGCCGCCGCAAACCAAGAATTGTCGTCAGCGACATTGACTACAAACGACTCACGGATCTCGCCACCGGCGCTGAGAGCCGGTTTCCGGAGGTCGCCGAAGAACTGCTGGCCGAATTGGACAGGGCGCATGTCGTCGTGGCCGGCAGCGTGGCGGCGAAAGTCGTCCGGATGGGATCGACCGTGGAGTTCCGCTCGGACAGCGCCCAGCAGCGGCGGGTGACGCTTGTGTACCCCGGCGAAGCCGACATCGCACAAAACAGGATATCGATTCTCACGCCAATCGGCGCAGCACTTATTGGTCTGTCGACAGGTCAATCGATCACATGGACCGCTCGTGATGGCCGGGAGCATGAACTGACGGTCATTGCCGTCGAACAGCGCCATTCACCCCTTGTTGTCTCTGCATACGAACAGCAGCGGTCTGTACTATGATAGTGCAACAGTGATTTGAGACTTACGATATGCAATTTTTTATTATCCGCAATGAACTGATTTTTCGCTCAGGCCGTTTGATCGCAGGCGCTTGGCCCCTGGCGCGGCGTTAAGGAGACGCACGCCGGGCCAGGGGACGGATCCTTCCACACAAGCGGATCTAACCTCGGTGCATCGTGCTCCATGGCACGGTGTGGCGGAGATGTATCATGTCCAAACTGCCTCGTTGCCAGCTGACGACGAAGGATTTCAGCATCCTCGAAGTGCTGCTCGAGCGAGACGCTCATCATGACGAAGCGTTCCTTCGTCTGCTGCGCCAAAAACTCTCGGTCGCGACCATCCTATTTCAGGACGACATTTGGCCCGATGTCGCAACGATCAACAGCCGCGTCGGGTTCACGGTTGACGGCAACCGCACAGATAACCGGATCCTCGCCTATGGTGACGACGGTGCTGTTCCGGGGCTCACCCTGCCTGTCACAACCATTCGCGGCCTCGCATTGCTGGGATTGACAGCCGGCGAGACGATCGTGATCGAGCGATCGGACGGCGGAAGCGAGGAGGTTCGTCTCGACAAGGTTTGTCATCAGCCCCAAGCCAACCGGAAGGATCGATTGAATCAACAGACGCCAACCAACGCCACGTTGGGACAGCAATCGTCCGTCCTCGCATTTGAGGCTCGCCGCAAGCCGACACCAGTCAATCCCGAACCGCGGATCGACCCGGATGACGATGATCCCGGGCCGCGTGCGGCGTAGCCACGAGCTTGTTCAAACTGCAGTGTCTCGGTTCAATCCAACGCGGGCAAAAAGCGCGCGGCTTCCGGCGCCCAGCCGAAGCGGATGTTTGTGCCGACTTGCACATCGGCGGCCTGAGCGGGAGAGCGAGCGATGATTTCCTGTTCGCCTGCGTCGATGATGACGCGCAGATCAGAGCCGCCATAGACCGTTTCGCGCACGCGGCCTTCGCAAAGGCCCGCGCCGAGGGTGATCGCCTCGGGGCGCACGACAATTGCACCCTTGGCGCCATCGGCGGGAACGGCGCCTGCAATTGCAAATGTCCCGAGCGCTGTCTGAAGCGCGCTATCCCTAACCGTGCCGCGGATGATCGAGGAGATTCCGATGAAGTCTGCCACGAACAGGTTTTCCGGCTCCTCGTACATCTGGCGAGGCGTGCCGAGCTGGGCGATCTTGCCATTGTTCATCAGGCAGATGCGGTCGGAGAGCGCCAGCGCTTCCTGTTGGTCGTGGGTGACAAAGATGATCGTGGCGCCGGTCTCGCGATGGATGCGCTTGATCTCGATCTGCATCACCTCGCGAAGTTTGGCGTCGAGAGCGCCGAGCGGTTCGTCCATCAGGATAATGGCAGGATCGTAGACGAGGCAGCGCGCCAGCGCGACACGCTGTTGCTGGCCGCCGGACAGTTGCGATGGGGAGCGGTCGGTGGCATGGGCAAGCCCCACTGTTTCGAGCGCTTGCGCAACTTTCGCATCGATCTCGGCCTTGCGCAGTCCGCGCATTTTCAAGGCGAAGCCAACATTCTCAGCCACCGTCATGTGCGGGAAGAGCGCATAATTCTGAAACACGACGCCGATATCACGCTTGTTGACCGGCGCGTAGGTCTGGTCCTTTCCATCGATGAACACCGAGCCGGCGCTGGGATCCTGCAATCCGCAGATGAGCTGAAGAAGGGTCGTCTTACCCGAGCCGGACGGTCCGAGCAGCGTAAGCAGTTCGCCTTTGCGGACTTCGAGATCGACGTGATCAAGCGCTGTGACGTGGCCATAGATCTTCGCTAGGCCCTGCACCTTGAGCTTGGTATCGGATGTGCGGCTGGATGCAACTGACATGTCGAACATGGTTCCTTTGGTCGTGATTGAGAGGAAGGGTGCGCGCATCATCAGCGCGGCCTTGCCCTTTCAGCAATGACGAAGAGCACAGTCACCACCGCCACGATGAAGACCGAGGCCGCGGCCAGAGTCGGGGAGATGCTGAGGATAATGTCGTCCCACATCTGCTTGGGCAGGGTCTGTTTGATGCCGGCGCCCACGAAGAGAGCAATGGTCAGCTCTTCGAAAGAGTGAAGCAGACCAAAGAGGAAGGCCGCGACGGCTCCACCTTTCACCAATGGCAGGAGCACCAGGCGAAGCTGCTGCCAGCGGCTGGCGCCCAGAGTGGCGGCGGCCTGCAGGAGGCGCCAATCGACGCCGCGAAAAGTTGTCAGGAGAATGACGAACACCACCGGGATAGCCGACAGTGTGTGACCGAGCACGATGCCGGAATCAGTGGCGATCAACCCGACTTTCGCCATGACATAGAACAAGGAGACGCCGATCACGATGTTCGGCACGACCATAGGCAGCATGAAAGACAGGAATACCAGCCCACCCATTTTGCGCTGCGAGCGGGCCAGACCATAAGCGCCCATGCCCGCAATGATCGTGGCAAAGATACCGGTTGCAATCGCGATGACCATAGAGCGCATCGTCGCGCCCATCCATTGCTCAGAGCCGAGATAAGCTTCGAACCAGCGCAGTGAAAAGCTCTTGGGTGGGAATTCCAGGAAGCTTGACCCGGAGAAAGCCATGGGCGGGAAGGCAAGGACCGGGACGATGAGCACGGCAATGGTGAGCCAGACAAACACCGTGAAGGCTCCCTTGCCGAGGCGCGCCGGCAGAAGGCGGGCGAAGAGGTCACTGACCGTCGCCGCGATTTCGATGATCCAGCTGCCGATGGTACCGACGATGCCACCACGCTTCAGCGCCGCCCCATTGCCGGAAATCGCCGACATGCCGAAAAGGCGGTCGTAAAGCGCGATGGTAATCAGAGTGACGGCCAGCAGGAGTGCCGCAAGCGCTCCCGCAAGACGAAGATTGAAAAGCTTTTGCACCTGCGTGATCATCATCTGGCCGATAACGGTCTCGTTCGGGGATCCGAGCAACGCTGGCGTAATGAAGAATCCAAGCCCCATGACGAAGATCAGCAGGCCCGCCGCGGCGACGCCCGGCATGGAAAGCGGCACAAAGATGCGCCAGAAGGACTGGCTGCGGCTTGCGCCCATCGTCATAGCCGCGGGGATAAGCCGGTTGTCGATCGACAGCATCGTCGGCAGCATGGTCAGGATAGCAATGGGCAGCATGGCGTGCGCCATGCCGAACACGACAGCCCCCCGACCATAGAGCAGGTTGAGTTCGGTACCGAATCCCATGCCCACGAGCAGCTGCGCGACGATCCCTTTACGCGCCAGAAGCACGATCCAGGCAAAATTCTTCAGAAGCGGGCTCACCCAAAACGGCAGTAGAACGAGCCACATCGCCATGCGCCGGCGACGCTCTTGCATGCCTGCCAGCCAAAAAGCGATTGGATAACCGACCAGAAGACAGACCAGCGTTACTTGCGCGGCAATCGCGAAAGTGTTGGCCATGACCTTCACATAGACCCCGGCCGAAAACATCTGCTCATAGACAGACAGATCGAACGCGCCCGATTTGGGATTGACGAAAGATTGCCAGATGAGCGCGCCTGCCGGAAGGATCAGCAACAGCGCCATATAGACAAGCCCAGGCGTCGAGAGCCACAGGCTGTCCAGCCTCGCGCGCGGCCTCTTGAATGTGTCTTTGACGGTAAGTTCAGCCATGGAAATTCCGTGTGTTGAAATGGCCCGTTCAACTCGCGCGAGCCACCCTTACCAAGAGATAACGGCCCCGTTCAGAGACGAGGCCGCAAGTTTCGGTGGCCGGTCGGCGACAATTAGCTGAGAATCCACTGCTCGAAACGCTGGGTCAGCTCATCCTGATGCTCGGCCCAGTACCCGGCGTTGAGAACGGTTAAGCCCTTGATGTTGTCCGGTGCAGTGGGCAGGAGAGTAGCCTTTTCGGCGCTCAGATACTCATAGGCCTTCATATTGGTCGGCCCGCAGGCCAGGATGTCCGTATAAGCAGCCTGCCGCTTGCCATCCAGGCACCACTCGATGAACTTGCGAGCGAGGTCGGCTTTCTCAGTATTCCCGGCGATGGTCCAGCCATCGATGTTGAAAAGGCCGCCGTTCCAGACGATGCCGGCGGGTGCACCGGCGCTGATGGCGGCCTGTGCCCGGGTCGACCATGTGGACATCATATCCAGTTCGCCATCTTTGAGCAGCTGTGTCGCATGAGCCCCCGAAGTCCACCAGATGTTGATGTGAGACTTGATCTTGTCGAGGCTTGCGAAGGCTCGCTCGACATCCAATGGATAGAGTTTGTCAAGCGGCACGCCATCGGCGAGAAGCGCCATTTCAAGCGTCGTGATCGGGCTGCGCCACAGACCACGACGCCCCTTGAAAGCTTCGACGTTCCAGAAGTCGGCCCAGCTGGCCGGGACCTTCTTCATGGTATCCTTGCGATAAGCCATAGCCAGCGCAAAGATCGCGACACCTGCGAAGTCCGGCTCAAAGGTGTTCGGGACGAAGTCTTGCTTGTTCGGAACTTCGATGTTGAGCGGCAACATATATTGATCGCCGAGCTGGCGTATGCGCAAAACATGTTCCGGCGTCATCAGCGAGACATCGAACAACTTCGTGTCGGTATCGATGGCCATTTTGTATTGCGGGATAGGGTCGGGCTCGTTGGTGTTGGTCTGGATAACGACGCCGGTCTCCGCGGTGAACGTATCGTAGAAAGCGACCTTGAAACCTTCGTAGAACGCGCCGCCCATGTCGCGAACGGTTAGAGTCTGGCCGGCGAAGGCGCGCGAGCCTTTCAGGATCATCGGCGCTGCCAGGCCGACGGCGGCAATGCTGGTTGACGCCTTCAGAAAACCACGGCGTGAGAAATTATTGTTCATTTTTTGCCCTCCGGCTGTTGTTCAACCCTCGTCACCGTACATCTCGCATCATTGCGGCTTAGGTAAATTACATTTTTCCGTGCATTTGCTTTGGCTCCTACGAAGTAGCGCCAAGGTAGCCCCGGCAGAACCGGTCGACAGCGCGCGCGAGAACAGCATCACAAAGCGCTAACTGGCTTTCCGCGATAAATTCGTCGGGACAATGGCCCTGCTCCATGTTGCCGGGCCCGCAAATGATCACTGGCGCTTCAAGCGCCTGTGCGAAAAGCCCGGCTTCCGTGCCAAAGCTCAGCCGGCAATGGGGCGTTCCCGCTGGCAGGCAACCTGCAAATGCCAGCACAGCAGGATCATCCGCATCGGTGGCAAGTCCGGGATAGTTGCCCGTGTCTTTCACGTCCAGCGCAGCTTCTGCGAAGCGTGCCCGATAAGGCTCAACGACCGCCTCGCCAATTTTTCGGATGCGCTCGGCTAGGGCTAACGGGTCGTCTGCCGCCATCACTCGGCATTCCATCAACATCTCGGCCTTGTCCGGCACAAGGTTGACGGCAGTGCCGCCGGCAAGCCTGCCGACATGAACCGTTGCGTAAGGCACGGAATAGTCTGGCTCACGCAGACCATGGGCCTCGATTTCGTCCTGCAGCCGACGCAGCCTAGAGATGAAATCAGTGGCGATATGCAGGGCATTGAGTGCAAGGGGCGCCTCCGCCGAATGACGTGGCACACCAGTGGCTGTCACGCGGAAGGCCATCTTGCCCTTGTGTCCAAGGCCAAGCTGCATCGAGGTCGGTTCTCCGACCACAATCAGGTCGGGTCGAATGCCTCGGGCGTCGATATCGTCGATCATCGGCCGCACGCCAACACACCCAATCTCCTCGTCATACGAGATGGCGATCCAGAGCGGTGCGGTAAAACGAACCGAATGAAGCTTTTCCCCCAGGGCCATTACCGAAGCCACGAACCCTTTCATGTCCGCACTGCCGCGTCCATAAAGGCGTCTCTCCCTTCTGGTCATCGCAAACGGAGGAACTGTCCAGTCTTGCCCCGCAACCGGGACGACATCAACGTGACCGGAGAGCATCAGCCCGCCGGGAACATCCGGCCCGAACCGGGCAAGCAGTGAAGCCTTCTGTCCAGTTTCATCCGGGAAACGCTCGCAGATCGCCCCGGCTTTCATGAGCGCGGCCTCGATCTCGGTGATCAGCGGCAGGTTCGTGTCGGCGCTGATAGTGGGATGGGCGATCAGTCGGCCAAGCCAGTCCTCGGTGGGCGTCACAGACCTGCCTCCGCCGTATCCATGGCGGCATTGATCTCCTTGATCAGGCCGATGACTTCCGCTTCCGGGATCGACAAGCGGAGGCGCCGCTCAAGCGAGGTGAAGATGCCGAAAAAGGAGTTCGAGCAGTGATTGAGCATCCGCATCGCCTCCTCCGGGGAGATATTGCAACGGGCCGTCAGATAAGCACAGATGTGCTCGCAGGCTATGGAATTGGGCAGCACGTAAGCCGGTTGCGTGTCATAGGCCAACCGGCGGAAGGGCAACACCGAAGGCTTCAGCTTCAGACCGGCGACAAGCCGCGGATCGCGAGATGAGGCTCCGACGACGAGGCGTGCATCGACGCCTTCCAGAACCCAGCGGCTTAATGCCGGGTCCCAGACAGCGAGATCGGAACCTTTGACTATCATCTCTACCCGCTTGCTTTCGCCGGGCTCAAGCATGGGTTTCGCAAAACCTTTCAGCTCCTGCGGAGAGCGCTTCAGGCGCTTGCCTGGTGCCTGAAGGTAAAGTTGAGCCACCTCAGCACCGGCGCGCGCGCCTGTGTTGGTGATAGTGAAGCCGACGGCAATCTGGTCGTGCAAGCCGATTTCGGAAGCAGAGAGCGCCAAGTCCGAATAGGCGAATTGTGTGTAGCTCAATCCATGGCCGAAGGGGAAAAGCGGATCGATATCCCGCAGATCGTAGGCTCGATAGCCGACATGGATGCCTTCGCCATAAATATGCCGGCCGTTCTCGCCCGGATAGTGCAGGAAGCCCGGCACGTCTGCCAGCCGCTTGGGGAAAGTCACCGAGAGCTTGCCCGACGGGTTGACCTTGCCGGTCAGCACGTCGGCGACCGCGCCGCCCATGGCCTGGCCGGAATAGAAGGTGACGAGCACTGCGCCCACTTTTTCGATCCACGGCATTTCGACGGCGTCCGGACAGGCGATGATGACCGCTACCTTTTGTGACACCGCGGCAAGCGCTGCGATCATCTCGTCCTGACCTGGGCCGAGCGCCAATGTCGTGCGATCGGAGCCCTCGCCATCATAGGCACCCTCCGTCGAGGTATAGACCAGAACCAGATCGGCCTTTGCCGCCATGTCAAGCGCTTCGGCGTCGGCCTCCGGGCAGAAAGTGATCTGATGATCCGGACCGAGCGCGCGCTGTAACTGCTCCAGCGGCTGATCCACCATCGTCGGGATGGTCGTGGCGCAGCCGGATCCCTGGATGACGGGTGTTCCGGCATCGCGTCCGACCACAAGTATCCGCCGCATGGCAGAACTAACCGGAAGCAATCCTTCGTTGCGCACGAGCACCATAGAGGCAGCCGCCATGTTGCGGGCCTCAGTATGATGTTCCTCAGCGGTGTATACCGGCACCGGGGTTGCTGCGCCCGTGTTGCAGCGATCGATCAGATCGAGCATCCGCCTGCAGGAGAGATTGGCCGCTTCTGCTGGCACGGCACCGGACTGTAGGGCCGCAAGCAGGTCGGCTTTGCGCCGAGGGCTCTCCGGCATATCGAGGTCCCCACCCGCCATCAGCGAGGCCGGACGGTCCTTGATGCCATGCCAGTCCGAGACGACGATGCCGTCAAAGCCCCATTCCTGTCGCAGGACTTCGTTGAGAAGCCACGGATCCTCCGACGCCTGAACACCATTGAGGCGGTTATAAGAGGACATGATTGTCCAGGGCTTGGACTGCTTGATGGCAATCTCGAACCCCTTGAGATAAATTTCCCGCAGGGCGCGCTCTTCCACAACACTATCCATTGTGGTTCGCTCAACCTCGGAATTGTTGCAGGCGAAGTGCTTCAGCGACGTGCCGACACCTTGAGACTGGATCCCATCGATCACGGCTGCGGCAAGCTTGCCGGTCACCAGCGGGTCTTCCGAATAGTATTCATAGGAGCGGCCAGCCAGCGGGGTTCGGCGCAAATTGATGCCCGGCCCCAGCAGCAGGTGAACGCCCATGGCGCGGCATTCCCTACCAAGCAGCGTGCCCAGACGGTGCATCAACGTCTCGTCCCAGCTATTGCCCATGGCCGAACCGTTGGGAAAACAGGTCGCGGGTTTCATTTCCCCCCAAGCGATGGCCACGTCACTGGCACGCTGATTGACCACCGACAAAAATGCGTCCAGTTCCATACCACCGCGCTCGTCGCTGTCGATCTGCGGAATGGAATAGCGCACGCCGTAAGTGCCATCGGTCATGACGATGGGCTTGATCCCATAGGCGGGGATCCCTGCGGTCTTCCACATTCCAAACCCGGAAAGCAGATCAACCTTCTCCTCGTTGGTCATAGCTTCGATGAGGTGATCGGACGGATGATCAGCGACTGGGGTCTTGTTGGACAAGGATGCCTCCGTGATAGCGATAATGCGCATAGCGACTGCGCCGGTCGAATTGGCGCGGACACTTGCATTTGCGGAGGCAAAAGAAAAATAAGATATTCAGAACTGGTGCTTTGAAAAAAGCGAGCCTAATCCGGCGCGCCGCGGCGCAAATTGAGAATGGGGGATTCCATCCCGGGCACATAACTGTCGGAAATCAGGTTCCGGCAGTGCTCTTCGAAACTGCGCATCAGCCGCGTTGTGACCTGCTGGCTCACACGGATCAGCCCGATGCGCATCGGCTTGTGGTCGCCCGCCAAGCGCAGCCCGACCAGGCGTCTGCCGTCCAGCGCCGCCTTGTTCTTGGGGCGAACATTGGCCAGCGTATAGCCATAACGATTGCCGACCATGGTCCGGATCACCTCTTGATGCTGAAGTTCCGCGACGATGTTCGGCGTCACGCTCGCCGCGGCGAAGAGACCCAGGAAATAGTCTCGCGAAAGCGGCAAATCCAGCAGAATGAACTCCCGGTGCTGCAGCTCGGCAAGCGTGACGACCGAACGCTCGGCAAGCGGATCGGTCTCTGCGACTTGTACGTAAGGAGGCAGTTCGGCGAGCGGCTTGAACTCGAAACCTTCCGGAATGAGCAGATCGTAAGAGAGTGCAACGTCCAACTCGGCCCGCTCAAGCTTTGCAAGCAGGACACTATGATCCGCTATGGTCGGCCGCACACTGGCGCCGGGATAGGCGCTGTTGAAACTGTGGCTGACCTCCGGGAGCAGCATCGGCGCGAAGGTCAGAAGGCACCCGAGCGATAAAGTGCCTCGAACCTGATCCGTGGCCTCGGAGGCGGCAGTGTACATGTTCTGCACCTGCTCGATGACCGTCTTTGCCTGTGCGAGAAGTTTCTGGCCGGCGGGGGTGAGCGAAAGCCCCTGCGCGTGACGTCTCAGGAAAAGTTGTGTCTTCAGCTCGATCTCAAGCTGAGAAATGGCGGTCGAGATGGAAGGTTGCGAAACCCTGATCCGCTCAGACGCCAAAGTGATGGACCCGGCCTCCGCCGTGGCGATGAAATATTCAAGTTGGCGAAGGGTAAACCGCATGAAGCAACCTAATGCAGCGCGCCGCACCGCTGGAGCAGCCGCCCGCTCGTGGCTCGGACTGAAGTTCCAAGTCTAATAAGTCGCGACACCTGATGTGTAAACAGCCTGGCTTGAGGTCGATAACTCGTCACGGCTCCGCCGGATTGCTTTCGCCGATCCTAATCAGTGCTGCAGGAAATCGTAATTTTCCAAAACCAAGCCCTCCGCTACAGCGGGAGCAAGCAGTCGCCTGGGCGTATCCAGCCCACGGCGAAAAGGAAGGACGAAGCATGTCAGCCGAAACAATTCATACGCTGGTCGTAGGGGCAGGCCAAGCGGGCGTTGCCATGAGCGAGCATCTCAAAAAGAACAACGTGGAACACCTCGTCCTTGAGCGCGGCCGCATTGCCGAACGCTGGCGTTCGATGCGCTGGGATTCGCTGGTCGCCAACGGCCCCGCATGGCATGATCGCTTTCCTGGCTTGGAATTCCCCGGCGATCCCGATGCGTTCATTCCCAAGGAGCAGGTCGCCGATTATTTCGAAACTTATGCGCAAAAGAACGAAGCGCCGATACGCTGTGGGGTCGAGGTCACCAGCGTAGAGCGGTTAGAGGGGCGCCCCGGCTTTCGCGTCGAAACATCGGACGGCGTGATTGAGGCGCGCAATGTTGTCGCGGCGACGGGGCCATTCCAGCAGCCGAGCATTCCACCTCTCGTTCCGGCAGACGCCGGCATCCACCAAATGCATTCCAGCGACTACCGCAACCCGGCGCGATTGCCAGAAGGCGCGGTGCTCGTCGTTGGCGCCGGTTCGTCAGGCGTGCAGATTGCCGAGGAATTGATGCGGGCCGGACGCAAGGTTTACCTCTCGGTCGGCCCACACGACCGCCCACCTCGCTCCTATCGCGGCCGGGACTTTGTCTGGTGGCTCGGAGTCCTCGGCAAATGGGACGCACAGGCGCAGGCACCGGGCGCCGAACACGTAACGATTGCGGTCAGCGGCGCGCGTGGCGGTGAAACCATCGACTTCCGTCGGCTCGCTGCGCAAGGCATGGTGCTCGTGGGCATGACGGGTGCCTATTCCAACGGCAAATTGTCCTTCGGCAACGATCTCGCTCGAAATCTGGACCGCGGCGACCAGAACTACCTATCGCTTCTCGATGAGGCCGACGCCTTCGTTACCCGCAACGGTCTCGACCTTCCGGAAGAGTCTAAGGCCCGCATCCCTGGTCCGCAGGTCGATTGCGTGAGCGATCCGCTCCGGGAACTTGATCTGGCCAGCGTTGGCGTCAACACGATCATTTGGGCGACGGGTTTCAGTTCGGATTACAGCTGGCTGAAGGTAAATGCCTTCAATGAGGCTGGCCGTCCCCAGCACCAACGCGGCGTCTCGCCGGAAAAGGGGATTTATTTTCTTGGACTTCCATGGCTTTCAGGCCGGGGCTCGAGCTTCATCTGGGGGGTCTGGCACGATGCCAAGCATATCGCCGATCACATCCTGATCCAGGACAATTACATGGCCTACGCGCGCTAGGGTGAGTTCCTGCCCGCAACCCCACTCATTTCGAAAGTTAGCCCGATCCGATGGAGAAGAAAATGGCACATACCCGAATCCGGAAATTCAATACCAAAGATACCTACCCGGAACAGCGCCTTGACAATGATCTCTGCCAGGCCGTCGTGGCACGCGGCAAGACCGTTTTCCTGCGCGGCCAGTGCCCGCAGGATTTGGATACCGCGAAGAATATTGAAAGCAATGATCCGGTAGAGCAGACCCATAAGGTGATGCAGAACATCCGCCAACTTGTCGAAGAAGCCGGCGGCAAGATGGAACATGTCGCCAAGCTCGTTGTCTACCTGACTGACGTGCGTCATCGTGAGGCTGTCTACCGCACGATGGGCGAGTACATCAAAGGCGTGTATCCGGTCTGCACCGGCCTCGTTGTCGTGGCTCTCGCCCGTCCCGAATGGCTGGTCGAGATCGACGCGACTGCCGTAATCCCCGACTGAAGGCAAAGCCAAGGTCATGGGGAAGCACTCTCGGCTATCGCAAGAGAGCCTTGCTCATCATCGCGCCAAACAGGAGAAACTGAAATGACCTTTTCCATCGTTGCACGCTGTGCGCGGACCGGCCAATTCGGCGTGGCAATTTCCTCCTCATCTCCTGCGGTCGCCGCACGCTGTGCCTGGGCACGGGCTGGCGTTGGCGCGGTCGCCACGCAGAATGTAACCAATCCTGCCCTGGGACCCTTCATGCTGGAAAGGCTTGCCGACGGCGAGAGCGCGACAGAAGCGGTGTGGGCAGCGCAGCAGCACGACGCCTTCCCGGATTATCGCCAGCTTCTGGCGGTGGATGCAAAGGGCCATACCGCCATCCATTCCGGGACCAAAGCGCTTGGCATCTGGACGTCGGCATCGGGAAAGGATTGCGCCGCCGGGGGGAATCTGCTTGCCAATGACGGCGTTCCGGCGGCGATGATCAGCGCGTTCGAGATTGCCGACGGCTCCCTGGGCGACCGGTTGGTCGCCGCTCTCAAAGCTGCAATGCAACAAGGCGGAGAAGCCGGCCCCGTGCATTCGGCAGGTCTGCTTCTCGTCGATCGTGAAAGCTGGCCATATGCTCACCTGCGCATTGACTGGACAGACGATGGCTGCCCTGTGGCAACGATTGCGCGCGCCTGGGATATCTATAAACCGCAGGCGAAGGACTACGTAACGCGGGCGCTCAACCCATTGGCAGCGCCCTCTTATGGCGTTCCTGGCGACGAGTGAACAAGTGCAGGACCGGTCAAGCGCGCCCTCATGAAGGAACAATGCGGTCCCGGATTCGCGACCGCATTGTCAACTTCAAGCGGGTCGATCAGCGCTTGTATTTGCCGATCAGGGCTTCCATCATTCCCATCTCATCGGAAGTGATATCCTTCAATGGCGGACGCACGGGGCCGGCATCAAAACCCTGTAGCCGCACGCCGGCCTTGACCGCCGAAACCGCATATCCCTTGACACGGTTGCGAATGGACATGAACGGGTAGAAGAACTCATTGAGGATCGTCTCGCATTTTGCCCGCTCACCCGCCCGCAGCGCCTTGTAGAATTCGATTGCCAGACCTGGGACGAAATTGAAGACGGCTGAGGAATAGGTTGTGAAGCCCGCGCCAAGATAGGCTTCGGCAAACAACTCCGCCGTGGGCATGCCGCCGAGATAGGTGAGGCGATCGCCCATCTTGGCCGTGATCTGTCGGACGAGACCGATGTCGCCAGTGCCGTCCTTGAAACCGACGAGATTCGGGCATTCGTCGCAAAGCCGCGCCAGCGTATCCGCCTGAAGGACGGAATTGTCCCGGTTGTAGACCATGACGCCCATACCGGTTGCCTGGCAGACGGCCTTGATATGCCGGTAAAGCCCTTCCTGTGGAGCGTCGATCAGGTAATGCGGGAGCAGCAGGATGCCGTCGGCGCCGGCTTTCTCGACAGACTTGGCGATCGCCACCGCAACCGGGGTCCCGTAGCCGCATCCCGAAACGATTGGCGTCTTGCCTGCGGCCTCCTTGGCAACGCGGACGATCTGCGGAATTTCTTCCGGCGTCAGCGAGAAGAACTCGCCCGTACCTCCGGCCGCGAAAAGCGCCGACGCCTCGAAGCTGGACAGCCAGGCGACATGGTCGGCATAGCTTTTTGCATTGAAGTTTCCATCGGCATCGAAATGCGTCACGGGAAAAGAAAGGAGACCTGCTCCCAGGACATGCTTCAATTCTTCTGTTTTCATGGGTCTTACCCTCCTGTTTGGGAAGCCGGGACGGACCCGCTCTTCCTGATTGACTAAGTCAGTGGTGATTTTCCATGGGCCGCGCTACCTTCTGGCAGCGAGCGATTGCACCATTGCGGACAGGCGTTCGAAGGCGCTTTCCAGTTGCCGATCGGAGGCTGCGATCGATAATCGGATGAAGCCGGGCGCACCGAACGCCGCTCCGGGAACGCTGGACAGGCCGAATTCCTGCAGCAGATGGGAGGCCAAAGCAGTGTCGTCAGTGATAAGCTCCCCCGCCAACGTCTTGCGGCCTAGAAGCCTGCCTACGCCGATAAAGGCATAAAAGGCCCCATCGGGCGGGATGAAATCGAGCTCTGCGATGCCGGCAAGCCGATCCGCTACGATCTTTGCGCGTCCGGCAAAGATGCCCGCAGCTTCACGGACAAAGGCTTGGTCACCGGTCAGCGCTGCAAGGGCGGCTGCCTGGGCCACCGTAGATACCGAAGAGACGCTTTGCGACTGCATCTTGTTCAAGGCAGCGATCAGTGCCTTCGGGCCGGCCGCATAGCCAACGCGCCAGCCGGTCATCGCATAGGCCTTGGAGACCCCGTTGACGATCAGCGTGCGATCGCAAAGTTCAGGGCAAGCCTGGCCAAAAGAGACGAAGGCGACGTCATTCAGCAGGATGTGTTCGTAGATTTCGTCCGAGACCACCCGCACATGGGGATGGCGAGCAAGGACGGCTGCGAGAGCACGATAATCGAGGGTCGAGTAGATCGCGCCGGTCGGGTTGGAGGGAGAATTCAGCATCAGCCATCGGGTTTTCGGCGTGATAGCGGCTTCAAGCTTTTCAGCCGTGATCTTGAATCCCGTGTCCGGCCCGCAGGCAACATAGACCGGCTCACCGCCATGCAGGGAAACGATATCGCCGTAGGAGACCCAGCAGGGCGTTGGAATGATGACTTCATCGCCCGGCTCAAGCGTTGCCAGAAAAACATCGAACAGGATCTGCTTGGCGCCATTTGCCACCATCACTTCATCGATGGAGTAGTCCAGCCCATTCTCGGCCTTGAACTTCTCCACGATAGCTCTTCGCAAAGCCTCCGTGCCGGCGGGCACGCCGTAGCGTATGCCTCCGGCGCGGATCGCGGCGCAGGCAGCTTCGCAAACATGGGCCGGTGGCTCAAAATCCGGTTCACCCAGCGAAAGGTCTATGATGTCCCGGCCCTCGGCCGCCAATTTCCTGGCAGCCATGGCTATCGCCATGCTGGGTGACGACTTGATGCCGGCAGCCCGCCTGTTCTCGATTGTCATCTCAACTTTCCTGTAAAATTCGCCGGTTTGAGTCTGGACGAGGCTCTCGCACCGCCCAGCCTCCGGAGATTTACTTCGTCACCACGTAATCGAAATCGCGGTCGCGCTGGGCCGAGCCAGCGTCCCGGTCACCGGCAGGTCCATACCCGCCACCTCCAGGAAGCTGCAGGATCAGCCGTCGCCCTGCCGGCACATGCTGGCGTCCCTTGGACGACAACACCGTGCCGTCATCGAGCAGCACCGCACCCGGCGCGCCGTTCTCCCCGCCTTCGCGTCCCCGTGCGGGGTGATCGACGCGATCGAACATGGCGTTGAAATAGATCTCATGTCCTTCCGTTGGCGAGATTTCCACGACCTGGCCCAGACCGCCGCGAAACCGGCCCACGCCGCCAGACCCGTCCCGCAGTTCCTTGCGCCAGAAGATCACCGGGCCGACATGCTCGGTGGCCTCGATCGACATGGAATGGACACCGCTCGGGAAGGCCGTTGCGTTCAGCCCGTCGAGCGTCGAACGCGCGCCCGCGCCACCGCTGTTGAACAGCAACACTTCTGCACGTTGCCCTCCGTCTGCCGGAGCGCCTTCTCCCTGCAGAGGCCGGGCACTGACATGGAGATTCCATAAAGCACCCGCACCCTCGGCTGGAACGCGACCCGGCAGCATCTTGTGGACGGCTCCGAGCACCGCATCGGGAACAAGGTGCCCAAGCACGTGACGCACCGAAACCGGAGCCGGATGCTGCGCATTGAGAATGCAGTCTCGCGGCGCCACCACACGGAACGGCAGCAGCGACGCATGGTTGTTCGGGATTTCCGGCGCAATCGAGCACTTAAGGCCGTAGCAGGCGTAGGCCGCCGAATAGATCAAGGGGCAGTTGATACCCTTCGGGCTTGCGGGCGACGTGCCCTCGAAATCCGCGAGGATGTGGTCGCCCGCCACGTCAAGGCGCACGGCGATATCGATCGGCGACCCGTAGCCATCGACACGCATGACGTTCGCATAGGTCCCTTTCGGCAAGGTTGCCAACCGTTCAAGCGTCGCGTCATAACTGCGCTTGAAGATGAAATCGGCAAGGGTCTCCAGATCGGCCAGTTCGAACTCGTCCATCATGTCCATCAGGCGGCGATGGCCGATCTCGTTGCAGGCCGCCAGCGAATAGACGTCGCCGACTACCTGATGACTTTCGCGAACATTGTTGCGAAGGATGTTCACGAGGTCCTTGTTGACCACGCCGCGCTCGGCGAACTTCATGATCGGTACGAAGATGCCTTCCTCGTAGACCTCGTTGGCGTCAGGCCCGAAGCCGCGACCGCCGACATCCACGACATGCGCCGTGCAGGCAAAATAGCCGACGAGAGCGCCGTTGCGAAAACTCGGCGACACGACGGTGAAATCGTGCAGATGGCCTGTGCCTTTCCAGGGATCGTTGGTGATGTAGACATCGCCCTCGAAGATATTCTCCGGGCCGATGTCGCGGATGAAGTGGCCGACAGCTTCCGCCATCGCGTTGACGTGGCCCGGCGTTCCGGTGACGGCCTGGGCGATCATCTTGCCGCCGCGGTTGAAGACACCAGCAGACAAGTCGCCCGATTCACGCACGCTGGTGCTGAAGGCGGTGCGAATGAGCGTGACGGCCTGTTCCTCGACGACCGAGATCAGCCGATTCCACATGATCTGCATGTGGACGTCGGAAAGTGCATTGGTTTTCATGAGAAATCCTCCGTTCAAGCGGCTTGCTTGATACGCACGAGCAGGCAGCCATCCGCCTGCATGATGACTTCGCGGCTCGCCGTGATGATGGTCGATGTCTCGCGTTCGGTGATGACGGCGGGGCCGGCGATCCAGTCGCCCGGCTTCATGTCCTGGCGGGAAACGACCGATGCCGTCTGGAAGCTGCCTTCCTGCACGTCGAAGATGTCGCGTGTAACGCGGGCCGCTACCGGAGAGCCTGCCTTGCTGGTTTTGCCGATTTGCTGCGGGGGGATCACTTTGGACGTTGCTCGCAGGGACCAGCTGACGATCTCGACATCCAGATCATCAATAACGCGGCCAAAAAACTTCTCGTACTGCTCATCGAAGAGCTTTCGGAACAGCGCTCCGTCCGCATCGGCATAAGTCCGCACATCGATGGTGACCGGAACCTCCCAGCCCTGCCCGGCGTAACGCATGTAAGCCGTGCACTCGAGATCGGGATCGGCATCCGGCGCACCGGAACGGACGAAGGAGGTTGCCTCCGCGATCAGATCCGCGATCGTCGCATTGATCGGGCCAGCCTCGAAGCGACCGAGACGGCTATAGGCACTGCGAACCGACTCGAATCCGAACGGTGCGCGCAGAAACCCGATGGCCGAACCGACGCCGGCGCCCGGCGGGATCAGCAGTTCCGACATGCCGAGCTTTTCGCAAAGCCGGGCGGCATGGATCGGCGCGGCGCCGCCGAAAGCGATCATGGTGTACTCCGAGAGCTCCTTGCCGTTCTCCACAGCATGCATGCGGGCCGCGTTGCTCATGTTCTCATCGACCATTTCGCTCAGACCGTAGGCAGCGGTCGCGATATCCGTACCGAGCTTTTCCGCAAGATCATGCTTCATGGCCCGATCCGAGGCCCAGCGGTCGAGTTTCATTGCACCGCCTGCAAATTCGTCGGCATCTAGCCTGCCAAGAATAAGATCGGCGTCCGTCACCGTCGGGTTTTCACCGCCGCGGCCATAGCAGGCCGGTCCCGGCTCGGATCCCGCGCTGTGCGGGCCGACGCGTATCTGGCGCATGCTGTCGACGGTCGCAATCGAGCCGCCGCCGGCGCCGATCTCGACCATTTCGATGACCGGAATGGAAATCGGCATCCCGCTGCCCTTCTTGAAGCGATAGGTGCGGGCAACTTCGAATGTTTTGGACGTCTTGGGTGCCTGGCCTTCGATGAGGCATATTTTGGCTGTCGTGCCCCCCATGTCATAGGACAGCACCTGGTCGAGGCCATAGCTGCTGGCGATATGGGCGGCGAAGATCGCACCGCCAGCCGGTCCGGATTCCAACAGGCGCACCGGGAACTCGACAGCGCTTTCCACGCTGATGATACCCCCGCCCGAATGGATCATGAAGACCGGGCAGCGGGTGCCCTCCTGCGTCAACCGACCGACGAGGCGGTTGAGATAAGACGCCATCAGCGGCTTGACGAAGGCGTTGGCGCACACAGTATTGAAGCGCTGGAATTCGCGCATCTGCGGTGAGACTTCCGAAGAAATCGAAACCGCAATATCCGATTTTCTGGCCAGCAGACGATCACGCACGATCTTTTCATGAGCGCCGTTCAGGTAGGAGTGGATAAAGCCGATCGCCACGCTCTCATAGCCGGCCGCAACGATATGTTCGCAAAGGTCATCGACTTCGGCAAGGTCCAGTGCCTTGAGAACGGAGCCATCCGCGCCTATGCGTTCATCGAGTACGAAACGCTCGTTACGCGCGACAAGCGGTGCGGGCAGGACAATGTCCAGATCATATTGTTCGAACCGGCTTTCGGTGCGCATCTCGATGACATCGCGAAAGCCCTTGGTGGTGATGAACGCCGTTTTCGCCCCACGCCGCTCGATGAGCGCGTTCGTGGCGAGCGTGGTGCCGTGAATGATCGTATCGATGTCGCAGAGATCGACTCCTGCCACCTCGGCGACCTGATGGATGCCGCTGACGATCGCGTTTTCGGGAAAGGAATAATCGGTCAGCACTTTGATCGAATGGAGCTCGATGCCTACCTCCATCGCGACGTCGGTGAAGGTCCCGCCGATATCGACACCCACCCTGATCTGCTTGCCATCTCTCGCCATTTTATAAAAATGCTCCGTGGTTGAACTTTCATTGCGCCGCGGCCGGGAAGTCTTGGATTTCCGGCATGCAGCGGCCAATCCCCGCCCGCACAGTCGGGCGGAGGCTAAGAGAGTTCTTCAGTTGTTGATGTTTCTGGTGCCCTGCGCGGTTGCCTCAGGCTCTCGCGCAGGCTCGCTGTTATTGCTTGCCGGTAAAGTCTATTCCCGGCAGCGTGGTCGGAAGCTTTGCGCGATCGACGCCGATCCATTTCTTGTAAAGCGTGTCGAGCGTGCCGTCCGCGGTGCGGCGGTTCACAAAATCCGTCAGGAACGCCAGCATTTCACTATCTCCCTTGCGAACAGCCATGCCCTGGAAATTGTCCGCCACCTTGTACTTGCGTTCGTATTCCGCGCTATGTCCCGTCTTGTCGATGACGAGACCGTAGGTCACGCTGCCGAGAATGGCATCGACCTGGCCCGACAGAAGAGCCTGAACCGTGGTTGCGTCGTCATCGAAGCGCTTGATCTTCGTGCTCGGCGGAGCGACCTTGGTGAGGATCGGTTCGAAGACGCTGCCGCGGTTCACGCCGATCACGTATTGACCGAGATCCTCATTGCCTTTGATCGACGCGTCTTTCCTGGCCCAGACCGTGATGTCGTTGGAGGAATATGGGATGACATACTGAATTACCTTTGCGCGCTCTTCCGTAATCGTCATGGACGGCACTAGGAAGTCGACATTGCCGTTGACGAGCAACGGGATGCGGTTCTGCCCGGTAATGCGCTCGAATTTTGGTTCGACGCCCAATTCCTTTGCGATGAGTTTCGCGACCTCGATGTCGAACCCTTCGCTTTGGCCGTTCTGGTCGATGAAACCCCATGGAAACTGGTCCATCTGCACGCCAATGGTTGCCGAACCCTTGGCCTTGATCTCCTCCGGCGTGATGGCTTTCGCAGTGGTGACGAAGGATGCTGCTGCCAGAAGAATAGAAGCAACCCCCGACAAGATCTTGAAACGCGAGACGCCCAGTGCTGAATTGAACATGTTTGTACCTCTGGTTGGTTTGTGGCCGTTCGTTTCTTACCGAGCGGCGTTGAGACGCCGTTCGACTCTTGCGCTGAAGTAGGTCAGCGGTAGGCAGATGAAGAAGTATATGAGCCCAACCGCCCCGTAGACCTGCAAGGGTTGGAAGGTGATGTTCGCCATCAACTGACCCGAGCGGGTCAACTCGGTCAGTCCGAGCAACGCCGCCAGGGCGGTGCCCTTGATCAGATTGACCAGAAAGCCGATGGTTGCCGGAAGCCCGATGCGGAACGCCTGGGGGAGAACCACATCGATCATGCGATGGACATAGCCGATGCCGAGCGCACGGGCGGCTTCACTCTGGCCGTCTGGAACCGCCTGGATGCTGCCGCGCCAGATCTCGCCGAGAAATGCGCTGGCATGCAGCGACAGACCAACTGTCAGAGCAACCCAGACACCCACCTTGAAGCCAAGAAGCGGTAGACCGAAAAAGACGAAGAAGAGCTGCACGAGCAACGGCGTTCCTTGGAATATCTGGATATAAACCGCCATTATTCCGCGCAACACCGTCCACTTGCTCGTCCGCCCCAACGCGACTGCAAGGCCCAGAGCGCCGCCAAGCGTGAAGGCGAGCAGGGAGAGAATGACTGTCCAGCGGGCACCTTCAAGAAGAAAGAGAAACTCAGCAAAACCAAATTCACGGATCATCGCGTCGTCTCACTTTGCCGGATAGGAGAAGTAGGTTCTGCCGACGAGTTGCAGGCCGACAGAGAGGAATTGCGACAGCAGGAGATAGATGGCGCCAAGCACAAAATAGATTTCGAAGCTCCGGAAGGTCTGCGCATCCAGCGTCTGGGCCATGTAGGTGAGCTCTTCCGCTGACACCGATGCCACGAGGCTTGAATTCAGCATCATCAGGATGAACTGGCTGCACAGGGCCGGATAGACCGCACGGATCGCAGGACGGAACACGATGAAGCGATAGATATCGATCGTGTGCATGCCCAGCGCCCTGGCCGCCTCGATCTGTCCTGGCCGGATGGACTGCACTCCGCCCCTGACGATTTCTGCAGCATAGGCCGCGCAGTTAAGGGTCATCGCCAGGATTGCGGCTTCTTCGCCGCCCAGCCTTATGCCGAGTGATGGCATGCCGAAGTAGATAAAGAAGACCTGCACGAGAAACGGTGTGTTGCGGATCAGCTCAATATATCCGACCGCAATCATCCGCACAGGCGGCAGTTTGCTCATGCGCATCAGCACGAAAACAACGCCTAGCATCAGCCCCAGGACCATGGAGATCGCCGAAATCTTGAGCGTCATGATCGCTCCGCTCAACAGCATCGGCCAGGCAGCGAAAACCGGAGCGAAATCGAAAGTATACTGCATCGACTTCTCTCGCTTAGTGATTGAGGATTTGGCTGAGGAACGCTCTTGTGCGCTCCTGGTTAGGGCTACTGAAGAATTCTTCCGGTTTGGCGCTTTCGATTATTTCGCCGCGATCCATGAAGATCACGCGATGGGCGACAGCCCGCGCAAAGCCCATTTCATGGGTGACGCAGATCATCGTGATGCCGTCGGCGGCCAACGAAATCATCGTGTCGAGTACTTCCTTGACCATTTCGGGATCCAGCGCAGAGGTCGGCTCATCGAAAAGCATGATTTTGGGATCCATGCATAATGCCCGAGCGATGGCGACGCGCTGTTGCTGACCGCCTGATAGCTGCGCCGGATATTTCGAAGCCTGCTCCGCGATGTGAACGCGCTCCAGATAACGCATCGCCTTCTCTTTTGCCTCGGTTGCGGGGGCCTTCCGCACCCTGCGCTGGGCCAGCATGCAGTTCTCAAGAACGGTCAAGTGAGGGAAGAGATTGAACTGCTGAAAGACCATGCCGACATCGCGGCGAATATGGTCGGCGTTTGCGCCCTTCTGGCTTAGTTGCGTACCATTGACGCTGATCACCCCTTCATGGATTTCTTCGAGATGATTGATGCATCGGATCAGCGTCGACTTGCCCGAGCCGGAGGGGCCACAAAGAACGATATGCTCGCCGGTAGCGACGTTCAGGTTTATGCCCTTCAGCACCTGCAAGGCGCCATACCATTTGTTGACGCCGATCATCTCGATGGCTTTTTGCGACATCTTGTTCTCGCTCATGGCTATTGCGTTCTCCCTCACGATGTCATCGCGACTTCAAACACGGCGTCGACTTCCACCGAGCAGCCGCCGGGAAGTGAACCGGCGCCAAGCGCGGTTCGAACATGCCGGCCTTTCTCCCCGAAAATCTCGACAAGCAGATCGGATGCGCCGTCGATCACGGCGGGGTGCCCCTTGAAATCAGCGGGCGCATTGACGAAACCGCGTAGCTGAACGCAGGCGACGACCCGGTCGAGATCGCCATCGAGCGCAGCATTGACGCGCGCCACCAGGTTGAGGGCGCAAAGACGTGCCGCCTGGTATCCCTCTTTCGGAGAAATATCCTCCCCGACAACACCGAGAAAATGGTCGATGCCGTCTATCCTCGGGATCTGGCCTGAAACGTAGAGAAGGTTTCCCGTGAACCGGTAGGGAATGTAATTGCCCGACGGCGACATGATTGAGGGCAATACGATGCCTCGCTCGGAGAGGCGTGCGGAGACGACACCCATAGCAGTGTTCCACTTGATTTTGAGCGCGCGGTTGCGCGAATTATGTTCCCGGAGCCATTCGGGATATCCAATCCAGATACCGTCGCTGGCTCTCTTGTTCCAAGGATGAGACTAATGAAATACTATCTCATGTCAATAGCCATCCAAGAGATACTATCTCATGGATGGCAGAGAAAATAATCTCTAAATACCTATTCAAATTCAGATGGTTATGTATTTTTAGATGAGGATAGGCAGGCAACGAAAATGATCGTCAGGAAAAATAATTTCGCATACAAGCCTCGCAAACAGCCTTATTGGCCACTCATAAACCTGCGATAACATCAGTGTGTGCACACTAGGCGCGGAATTCCGCTTGTTGAGATAGCATCACTAATCCAGGTCATGCTATCTTGCGCCGCAGGTTAGAATCCCTATCGGGTAAGACGCTGCTGATAGAGAAGATGGCGATAAGAGTTGAACAGGTGACATTTGGATACATTGACGGGCCGGACGATACAGGCATTAAAGGTGCACATTGCCGACAACCAGCTTACCAAGGGACATAAACTCGGCTCGCTCAACGAATTGTCGCAACAGTTCGGGGTAAGTCGCACGGTCATCCGCGAGGCTGTGTCGGCACTGCGCTCGGATGGCCTGATTGAGGCCCGGCACGGCGTGGGCGTATTCGTCCGGGAAAATCCCAAGATAATGACGGGCGAGGATCCGGCAATCTATGATGCCGATGCGACGCTTGCTCCCCTCGCAAGGCTAAAGACATCCTTCATGGACCTCCTGGAACTCCGAATGGCCTTCGAGGTGCATGCGGCGGGACTGGCCGCCACCCGCCGTTCCTGGGCGCAGGAATCGAAGATCTGGAACGCGTTGCGAGAGTTTGAGGCGTCGCTTGAGGAGGAGGCCTCACTCGATGAGCTCGACTATCTCTTTCATCGTTCAATCGCCGAAGCGACGAATAACGGGGCGTTCATCGAGTTCTTCAGCCTTATGAGCCTCAAGATCATACCGCAGCCAGCGTTTTCAAAAGAGCTTAATCCGGCGCTCATAACGCCCGCCTATATTCAGAACACAGTCGAAGAGCATCGCGCCATATGCGAGGCGATCAGCAGCGGCAACGCAGAGCAGGCGCGCGAAGCAATGCGGGCACATCTCAACCGAAGCCATCTGCGGTATCGCGGCTTCTCCGACAACACCGCGTCTCCACTAAGCAATTTCGCCACTGACGAAGATTAGGAGGAAAATGCCCACGTTCGAAACAGCGGAACATCCGCGTGACGAATCTATCCGGTCCCGCCTAACTGGGTGAGGGTTCCCCGCAAGGGGATCAAAAGGGAACGCAGTGCGGGCTTTGGGCTCCTATGCCGTGGCGGCCCTCGCAACTGGCAGTTTCGGTCTGGCGCAATGGAGCAATCTTCCCTTTCCGCTCGCGGCGCTCATCATCGCCGGCTTCGTGTTCATCATCAAGCCAAGATCGCTCAACGCATGTACCGGTGCGCCTGCGGCTCATCCTGATCATGCCAGTGCCTTCATCACCGGTGTGATCGTGGCATTCTCCGATCGCGCGGCTTCTCGTTGGCGGCGATAACAGCTTGTTTCTGCCTGCAAGTGCTGTCCTCGGTGCGATCTTCCTCGTCCTGGCCGATATCATCGCACGCACCCTGATCGCACCAAACGACATACCCATCGACATCCTCACCAGTTTCATCGGCGAACTCTTTTTTTCCCAATGCTTGTCAGGCGCAAGGTATAATGATTTGTCATATACAATGTACAAAGGCTTGACATATGAGGAAAACTGGGGAGATGAAAGGTTACAACAAATTTCAAGGCGCGCGCTTTATGCTGGCAATCATCGCCGACGATCTCACGGGTGCCATCGACTCTGCGGCGCCATTCGCCGGCAGGGGTCTCCATACGGAAATAGCCCTTGATGTCGATGGTGTCCCGGGCGCCTTGAGGGAAAAGCCAGCCGTGCTTTCCGTCAATCTGGGGTCCCGGGAATTGACGGCGAACGAGGCGCAGGCGGCGACCATGGCCGTACTGTCCCTCCTGCCGGCCAATACCACGCTTTTTAAGAAGATCGACTCGCGACTGAAGGGGCACATTGCCGCCGAACTCGATGTAATGCCGTTCAGCCTTGCGTTGGTGTCGCCGGCAATTCCGGAATTCGGACGCATCGTAAAATCAGGCAGCCTTGAGGGCTTCGGCATAGAGGCGCCTATCATGGTAGCCTCAAAATTGGGGGATCATGCTTCCCGGGCCATGATCCTGGATGTCACCTCTCAGGATGAGATGAATGACGCCTTGAAAGCCGGACAACGCGCCGGGGCGGATCTTCTGATCGGCGCACGCGGTCTGGCGGAAGCCCTCGCGGAGCAGATCAGCGGAAAGGCAGATCTCCGTCCGGCAGAAATACCGGCGGGGCCAGCGCTCTTTGTCATCGGTTCCCGCGACCCGATAACAATTGCCCAGGTGGATGAACTGAGACACTCCTGTCCGGTTCATTACATTCCTGCTCCGAACGGACACATTGTCTCGTCTGCTCTCGATGCGAATGGGGTGACGATCATGCAGGCAATTGCGGGTGAGGAACCGTGTACGCCTCCCGACGTCTCAAACCATCTTGCCACAAGCATCCATCCAGCATTGACCGCTGGGGTCGCCCTCTTGCTTCTTTCAGGCGGCGCAACCGCTGAGGCCGTACTATTGAAGATGGGAATTCGGCGGTTCCGTCTTGTCGGGGAATGCTTGCCCGGTCTGGGGCTGGCCTATGCCAATGGCCATTGCATCATTGCGAAATCCGGGGGTTTCGGGCATCCCGGCACCTTGAGAGATGTGGCGAACACGATCCTCCGGAAGATGGGATAAGATATGGGACTGGAGACCGGAACCACCCGCAAGGGCCTTCCCGATATGGTGTTCGAGCGCATGCATCGCGCCATCAAATCCGGCGCATATAAGCCCGATGAGCGCCTGCCGACAGAACATGATCTGGCCGCAGAGTTCGAGGTTTCACGACCGATCATCCGGGAAGCGCTGCGGCGCCTGCGCGACCAGGGCCTGATCTATTCGCGGCGTGGCGCGGGAAGTTTCGTCCGCGCGCTCGGCCTCAGGGAACCCTTGGGCTTCGGCCAATTGGAAAACGTGGCCGATCTCTTGAACTGCTACGAATTTCGCCTGACCATGGAACCGGCGGCGGCAGCGGCGGCGGCGACCCGTCACACGCAAGACAATCTCGCCGCCATCCGCAAAGCGCTGGAGATGATGCGCGACGCCACGAACCGACAATCGCATCGCGAAGATGCGGATTTCCAGTTTCATCTCGCCATCGCCCGCGCCGCCCAGAACAGCTATTTTTCGACGGCCATGGAAGCGCTGAAGGACCACATCGCCACAGGCATGAAGTTCCATGGCGCTTCAGTCGGGCGCGAGGCATCAGGTCTTTCCAGGGTTTTCGCCGAACACGAGGCGATTGCGCGCGCAATCGCCTCCGGCGACGCGCCGGAAGCAAGGCAATTGATGCACGATCACCTGACGGGGTCGCTTGATCGCGTATTCCAGTCATCGCAGAAAGACTGATCAGCTGATTTAAAACGCCGCGCGATATATCGCCAGAATGTCGTCGATACTCATATCCACCGGGTTGTTGTCCATCAGCCGCCGGATTGCATGGGCGTCAGTGGCATATTCTGGAAGGTCTTCTTCCTGCGCGCCATGAGCGCTAAGAGACATCTCTATGCCGAGTTGCGAACAGAATCCGTGGGCTGCGAGCCGCAGTTCACCCTGCGAAAGGCCCTGTCCTAACCCCAATGCCTTGGCAATCTCAGCCGTTTTCTCAGGTGCAGCGCCCTGATTGAATGCCAGAACATGCGGGAAAATAATCGCATTGGCCAAGCCATGGGGCAGATGGAGCAGCGTACCCAAGGGGTAGGCTATGGCGTGACCCGCAGCGGTGTTCACCGGGCCAAGACAGATGCCGCCATAGTAGGATGCAAGCATCAGACCTTCGCGTGCTTGAGTATCAGCGCCATCTTTGACGGCGCGTTCAAGATATTTTCCGACCAGGTTGAAACCCATGCGGGCGAAACCATCGATCATGGGATGGGCGCGGCGGTTGGTGAATGCCTCGACGCAATGCGCCATTGCGTCAATACCTGTCGCGGCCGTCACCGCCGGTGGCACCGAATATGTCAACTCTGGATCGAGAACGGCGAAATCCGCGATCATATGCGGGCTTTCGACCGCGATCTTGTTGCCTTTGGCAGGGTCGGTGATGAGCGACCGGATGCCCGCTTCTGAGCCAGTGCCGGCTGTCGTCGCGACCTGGGCCAAGAGCGTGCTGCGGGCCGCCACTCTGTTCTGGCCTGCGACATCGCCAAGCGTCTGGCCAGAATTCCACAATACGGCCACGAGTTTTGCGACATCGAGCACCGAGCCGCCGCCCAACCCGACGATCAACTCTGGTTCGGCGCTTCGTGCGGCCTCCACCGCTGCCTCAAGGGTCGCGATGTCAGGCTCTCCGGGGATGGCGTCGAATAGCGTGACGGCGCCTGGTAGGCGCAGGCGGTCCACAAATCCAGAAGTGGCCGGTGTTGCGATGACCAGGGTTTTGGAAACGCCCGCCGCCCAGGCGCCGACCTCGCCTATTGTCCCTGCGCCGACGGCCAAACGGCGCGGCTGGTGGATCGTGATCGGCGCGATCGTCATGGCCTGTTATCCCCAAGTTGATGCCCCGCCATCAGCTTTCGAGCATAGGCGATTGCAGAATTCATGTTCTGGTGATTGGCGATACCTTTGCCGGCGATATCGAAGGCCGTGCCATGATCAACCGAAGTGCGGTCAATCGGCAGATCGACGGAGACGTTTACGGCCGTATCGAAAGCGACCAGTTTGATCGGGATATGCCCCTGATCATGATATTGGGCGACGACAAGGTCGAAAGCCCCTGAGTAAGCGCGATGGAACACCGTGTCGGCGGAAATAGGCCCCTCGACATTGATGCCCTCGGAGCGCGCGGCAGCAACGGCGGGTGCGATCTGATCATCATCTTCCGTTCCAAACAGGCCGTTCTCGCCGCAATGGGGATTGATGCCGGCAACCGCGATGCGTGGGCTCTGGTAACCGGTTCGCTTGAGATGGGCGTCGCCGGCCCTGATGGTCGCCAGCACCCTCTCGGTTGTCGCCCGTCCGATGGCCTCGCGGAGCGAAACATGGGTTGAAACATGAATGACCTTCAGGCGTTCGGAAGCCAGCAGCATATAGGCCGCAGCCGAACCCGTGAGGCTTCGCAGCATCCCGGTGTGGCCATCATAATGGTGGCCGGCGCGGTTCAGCGCCTCCTTGTTGATCGGGGCCGTCACGATGCAGCCTATCTGGCCCACCTCAGCATCGCGCACCGCGCGCTCGATGAAGCGAAAGGCGGCATCGCCGGCCACGGGAGAGATTTGGCCCCATGGCAGTGGAGCGCCTTCGACAGGAAGGTCAACAACAAGGGGGGACAAATCGAGGTCAATCCCCAGCGCCTCACGCGCCGCTTCCAGCGTCAACCGATTGCCGTAGATCCGGGTGGCCAGGCGGTCGCTTTCCGACATCTCGCTAACTGCCCGAACGGTAATCTCAGGCCCGACGCCACAGGGGTCCCCTATGGTTATGCCAATGATATTGCTCATCAATTTCTCCCACCGGTCGCGCTGGCCCAGCCTGGGGCCAAGCGGACATATTTGATTGCGCGTCTGTGATAGGTATAGGCGATGTGCAACGTCCCATCCGGGCCTTCGAGCAGCCACGGGTAAGACATTTCCCTGTTCCGGCCATCGGTTGAATCATTGGAGAGACAGGAGCCAGGGCCATCTTCGATCAATATGCGGGTCGGGAAGCTTTTCCCGCCATCCTCGGAAAGACAAACGACAACCGGCGCGCGCGGCACACCCCAGACTGGCACGCATCCACCTGCCGGATCGGCGTCCGGCCGGTCGTCTTCTTCCCCCAGTTCGTCGTAAAGCGACACGCGGCGGTCAGTCGAAAGCGCGGCATTGACGGGATTACAGATCATGGCCAGCCGGCCATCTCTTAGACGGATCACCGCGATCGATGAATTGTTATTGGGCACATCGGTCTTCTCAGGCGCGGACCACGACCGGCCACCATCGCCGCTCTCGGTCCGGTAGACAGTGTCGGCTTGCCTGCGGCGAAAGAAAGCAGCGTATCGCCCGTCGCCCAATGAGGCCGGGCTCATGTGGACGCAACCCGTGGAATCGCTCACATTTTCCAGCCGCCATTTGACGCCATCGTTTGTGGAAACACCCACTGCCGCATGGTCATGGCTTCCGTTCCATTTCTGGCCCGGGCGCTGGACACAGCGGAATATTGGCAGCAGCCACGCGCCATCGTCACGGACCATGACGGGCGCGCGAATGAAACAGCCCGGCGGCAAATCCAGATAGCGCCCTTCCCCCGCAGTCAGCATCGTCGGGACGGCTGGATCCCGGTAAATTTCAACCATCCGAATCCGGCATTGGTCCTGATTGCCCGAGGGCTGTGAAGTATGGAATAGCCAGAGCCGCCCGTCCGGCGCGGTGAACAATACTGGGTTCTGCTCGGAATGCGCCGGGTCAAAGCTCAATTGCCGGGGCGCCCCCCAAATCGTTGAACCTGATGAAAGGACCGAAGCGAAGATCGAAATATCCGATTTTCCCTCCAGCGTGCCGCCAAACCAGGCGCATACAAGCGAGCCATCGCCCAGGAAATGCAGGAAGGCGGCGTGATTTTGGACCATCCGCGAAGGCAGCAGGGATTCATGCCGCCCAGGCTCCACAAAATGGAGGGCGCCGGTCATTCTTAGGGCGATCTCGTCAGGGCTCATCAGCATCTCCTTCTGGGCGAAACAAGCGACAAGAATGCTATGTTGTCAAGTTTTGATATGATATCAATTTCTGGATTCACACCCATTTTCGCCGCATAACTAATTGATATTAAATATTTATTTTTTATCAAAATTATTTTCCTGAATTGATATCCGAAATTATTTGACAAACTGAGGCAGAAGTTCGATGGTCAGTCATCGACGTGGGAGGAGCCACTTCATGCCGCTAAACCGGACATGAGCGCGTCGATGATAAATGATAATCCGGTCGCCCATCAGCCTGATGATCGTTCCGGGAGGGAGGAAAGAACAATGCACAAGACGCTGCTAACCGGCGCCCTGATTCTGGGCTCCATGTTCTCACCCGCCTTCGCGGGATCGGGACCGATCAAGATCGTGTTGCCCGAAGAAGCGGATTTGCTCGAACCCTGCATGGCGACGCGCTCGAACATCGGTCGCATCATTCTGCAAAATGTCAGCGAAACCCTGACCGAGCTTGACGTTCGTGGCGACAAAGGCGTCATGCCTCGCCTGGCGGAAAAATGGGAGCAGAAAGCAGACGGAAGCTGGCGCTTTCACTTGCGTCAGGACGTGACGTTCTCGGATGGGACCACATTCGATGCAAAAGACGTCAAGCACAGCTTCGACCGTATCCTGAGCGATAAAAATATCTGCGAATCGCGGCGCTATTTCGGCGGCATCACCGTCAACGCGAATGTGGTGGATGCGCATACGATCGATTTCACCGCCGATCCGGTTCAACCGATCCTGCCGCTGCTGCTGTCTCTCGTGACGATCGTACCCGAGGGTACCCCGCTCGAATTCATACGCGAGCCGGTCGGAACGGGCCCATTCAAACTGACCAACTGGACTCCAGGCCAGCAGATCGTGCTCTCCGCCCGTGAAGGCTATTGGGGCGCGAAGCCTGAGGTGACGGAGGCGACATATTTCTTCCGCACCGACCCCTCGGTGCGCGCGGCGATGGTCCAGACCGGCGAAGCGGATCTTTCGCCGTCGATCTCGCAGCTCGACGCGACCAACCCGGCCACCGACTTTTCATATCTGGACAGCGAGACCGTCTATCTCCGTATCGATCACAACATCGCGCCGCTCAACGATGTCCGTGTGCGCCGGGCGCTCAACATGGCGATAGACCGCGAAGCCTTCCTTGGCACGCTGGTACCGCAGAACGCGCTGCTTGCCACCGCCATCGTTCCGCCGCCGACGCTTGGCTGGAACCCGGATGTAAAAGTCTTCCCTTACGATCCCGTGGCGGCAAAAAAGCTTCTCGATGAGGCAAAGGCGGACGGCGTGAAGGTCGATACGCCGATCACCATCATCGCCCGCACCGCGAACTTTCCCAACATCACGGAAATCATGGAAGCGATACAGGCCCAGCTTAAGGAGGCTGGGTTCAATATCGAGCTGAAATTCGTCGAAGTGGCAGAGCATGAGGGCTATTATTCCAAGCCTTTCAAGGAGGGGCGCGGGCCTCTGATCGTGGCGGCCATGCATGACAATTCGAAGGGTGACCCATCCTTCTCGATGTTTTTCAAATACGCGCCCGAAGGGACCCAGTCCGGCTTCTCCGACCCGAAAGCCGGCGACCTGATCAAGCAGGCGTCGGCCGCAACGGGGCCTGAACGTGCCAAGCTTTGGTCGCAGCTGATCGCCTATCTGCATGACGAAGTGGTCGCCGACGCGCTGCTTTTCCATATGGTAGGCTTCGCTAGGGTTTCCGAACGCCTCGAATACAAGCCGACGATGGCGACGAACTCAATGCTGCAGCTTTCCGAGATCCGCATCAAGTAATGCCGTCTGCGGGCGCCGGCGCAATCAAAGGCGGCAAGTTTCAAACCTGCCGTCAATATCATGAGGGGCCGATGTTCAGCTTCATCCGCAAACGCGCCGTCAGCAGTCTGATCTCTCTCATCGGACTGATCGTGCTGGTCTTCTTCCTCTCCCGCCTCACCGGCGATCCCGCCGCCTTGTTCCTGCCCGTCGAGGCGTCTGCGGAAATGAAAGACCAATTCCGCGCCATCCATGGCCTGAACGATCCGCTCATGGTCCAGTTTGCGCGCTATGTCGGCGACGTATTGACCGGCGATCTCGGCCAATCGCTGCGCAAGGCGCGACCGGCGATTGACGTGGTGACGGAAGCGTTTGTCTGGACCCTGTGGCTCGCCATCATCACCATGTCGCTCGTGACGGTGGCGGCGGTCGTCGTCGGATCTCTTGCGGCTTTTCGTTCGGGCGGCTTTTTTGACCGGCTCTCGTCGATGATATCGCTGATCGGCGCCGCCGTTCCGGATTTCTGGCTGGCCATCGTCGCCATCGTGGTGTTTTCCGTCCATTTGGCGTGGCTGCCAACATCCGGAACTGGTTCCGCCCTGCACTGGATACTGCCAATCTGCGTCCTTTTCGTCCGCCCCTTCGGTGTCATCGTTCAGGTCGTGCGCGGCTCAATGATCGGAGCGCTGTCGTCCGCCTATGTGAAGACGGCGCGAGCCAAGGGGGTAAAGGCGGGGCCGATCATTTTCATCCATGCGCTGCGCAATGCCATGCTACCCGTCATCACCGTCATCGGGGATCAGGCCGCGAGCATCCTGAACGGCGCCGTGATCATCGAAACCATCTTCGGCTTCCCCGGCGTCGGCAAACTGATGATCGATTCAATCCTTCAGCGTGATTTCAACGTGGTGCTAGCCGCGATCCTCGTCACTGCGGTCGCCATCTTCCTCATGAACATGCTGATCGATCTGGCCTACGCGCTGCTCGATCCGCGCATCCGTCATTGAGGAGGGTGAAGCCGACATGACCTTACAAGACACGCAGACCATGATCGACCACGAGCCGCATCAGGCAATGCGCATGGCGCGGATGCTGTGGGCGGATAAATTCGCGCTTTGCGCCACGCTGTTCCTGCTCATCGTGCTTGTCATGGCGATCATCGGGCCGGCTTGGCTCGGAGAACTGGCGACAAAGCAGAACCTCAGAGGGCGGAACCTCGCTCCCTTCGATTGGCAACGAAGTTGGGTCTGGTGGATGGGGGCCGACGCTCTGGGCAGGCCGCTCTTTGCCCGCATCATCGTCGCCACGCAAAACACGCTCATGGTCGCAGCCGGCGCGGTCGCGATTTCGGCGGTCGTCGGCACGCTGCTTGGCCTCATCGCCGGCTTCTCTTCGCCACGCGTCAATCAGGTGATCATGCGGCTGGCGGATGTGATCATGTCCTTCCCGTCGCTCCTGATTGCGGTCATCGTGCTCTATATGCTGGGATCGTCGATCCTCAACCTGATCCTGGTCCTCTCGATCACCCGCATACCGGTCTTTTTGCGCACGACCCGCGCTGAGGTGCTGGAAATCCGCGAGCGCATGTTCGTGCAGGCGGCCCGGGTCATGGGCGCTTCCAGCAAGCGGATCCTCTTTCGCCACATCCTTCCCGTCGTCTTGCCGACGCTGACAACGCTGGCCACTCTCGACTTTGCCTATGTGATGCTGGCGGAGAGCGCGCTGTCGTTTCTCGGCATCGGCATTCAACCTCCCGAAATCACATGGGGATTGATGATCTCGCAGGGCCGCCAATATCTGACCAATGCCTGGTGGTTATCGTTCTGGCCGGGGCTTGCGATCATTCTCACGACACTCTCCCTTAATCTCCTGTCGAACTGGCTGCGCATCGCGCTCGATCCGGTCCAGCGCTGGCGTCTGGAAATGAAAGGCGGCTCGAATGGCTGACCATCTTCTCGAAGTCCGCAATTTGTCGGTCGAGTTTCACACCGCATCAGGCACTGTCCGGGCCGTCCGCAACATTTCCTATCATCTCGACCGTGGCGAAACCCTCGGCATTTTGGGCGAGAGCGGCTCAGGCAAATCCGTTTCGTCAGCCGCGATCATGAACCTGATCGACATGCCACCGGGACGCATCAGCTCAGGCGAAATCCTGCTCGACGGCAAGGATTTGTTGAAAATGTCGCCCCACGAGCGCCGCGAGGTGAACGGAAAGCGGATCGCGATGATCTTTCAGGACCCGCTCAGCCATCTCAACCCGGTCTACACCGTGGGCTGGCAGATCAGGGAGGCGCTGACGACCCATGGCGCGAGCGCCACAGCGGCGAGGACGGAAGCCTTGCGCTTGTTGCAGCGCGTCGGCATTCCCGACCCTGAACAGGCCATGGGAAAATACCCCCACGAATTTTCCGGCGGCCAGCGCCAGCGCGTGATGATCGCCATGGCGCTGGCGCTGCGCCCCGACATTTTGATCGCCGATGAACCGACGACGGCGCTCGATGTCACGGTTCAGGCGGAAGTGCTGGCCCTGCTGAAGGAATTGCAGCGGGAAACCGGCATGGCCGTGCTGATCATCACCCATGATCTGGGCGTCGTCGCCGAAATCGCCGACCGTGTCGTTGTCATGGAAAAAGGCGAGCTGGTGGAAACCGGCACGGTGCGTGAGGTCTATAAGAACCCGCGCCATCCCTATACGAGGAAACTTATCGCAGCCGCGCCCGGCAAAGGAGAGATGCATGCGCCGGATGCCAAGGGCGATCCGGTTCTATCGGTCAGGGATCTTCGCAAGCGCTATGGCACGTTCGATGCCCTGAAGGGCGTGTCCTTCGATCTCATGCCCGGCGAAACCATCGCCATCGTGGGAGAAAGCGGTTCGGGCAAGTCCACGTTGGCGCGCGTCCTGTTGCGGCTGGAAGAACCCGACAGCGGTCAAGCGCTCTGGAAGGGGCGCAACCTGTTCCAACTCTCGACCTCCGATATGCACAGGCTGCGGCGCGACCTGCAGATGGTGTTCCAGGACCCGACGCAATCCCTGAGCCCGCGCATGACGGTATTCCAGCTGATCTGCGAGGCATGGGTGATCCATCCCGACATTCTGGCGAAACCCAGATGGCGCGAACGGGTAGCCCAGCTCCTGATTCAGGTGGGTCTTCAGCCCGAGCACATGGGGCGTTATCCCCATCAATTCTCCGGCGGTCAGCGTCAACGGATCGCCATTGCGCGGGCGCTCGCGCTCGAACCCCAGTTGATCATATGCGACGAAGCGGTTTCCGCGCTGGATGTATCGGTGCAGGCTCAAATCATCGCCCTGCTGGACAGGCTGCGCCGTGAAATGGGCATCGCCTTCATCTTCATCGCCCATGATTTGCCTGTTGTTCGCGACTTCGCGGATCACGTCATGGTCATGCGCAAGGGAGAGGTCGTGGAGCGGGGAACGGTGCGCGAGATATTCGAAACTCCCCGCGAAGACTATACCCGCGCGCTACTCGCCGCCGGGCTTGATCCAGATCCAGATATACAGGCCGCCAACCGGGCAGCCCGATTTGCACGCGCTTCTTAATAAAGCGCCATCCTTCCAAGGAGATACCGATGCCCAAAAAAGCCTTCGTCGCGCTCGTAACATGCTTCAACGAAGACGAGACGATCAACTTCGAGGCCACGCGCGCGCAGGTCCGCCGTCAGGTCGCAGCCGGCAACAACATCATGTGCGCCGGAACCAACGGCGATTTCACTGCCCTCACCTATGAGGAAAAAATCCAGTTGACCCAGCAGGTGGTCGAAGAGGTCAATGGGCGCGTGGAGATCATCGTCAACGCCGGAATGCCGGCGACCTTCGAGACCGTGAAGCTGGCGCGCGAATTCGACAGGATCGGCGTCGATGGCATCGCCGTCATCACACCCTTCTTCATCGCCTGCACGCAGGACGGCCTTGTGCGCCACTTCTCGACCGTCGCCGATGCGGTGAAGACACCCGTCTATCTCTACGATATCCCTGCGCGGACTCAGAACCACATCGAGCCGGAGACGGCGCGCGCACTCGCCGCCCATGGCAATATCGCCGGCATCAAGGATTCCGGCGGTGCGCAGGAGACGCTCGAGGCGTATCTGGGCGTGGGCCGTGATATCGCTGACTTCGCCGTTTATTCAGGCCCAGATCATCTGGTCCACTGGTCGCTGCAGAATGGCGCTGCCGGTTGCATATCCGGCCTGGGCAATGTCATGCCGGAAGTACTGGCCGGGATATTGAGGGCTTTCAATGCAGGCAATGAGGCCGAAGCCGCCCGCCAGCAGGAAATATTCGGCCGTTTCCGCAAAGACCTCTACGGCCTCGGCTATCCGCCTGCCCTTGTAAAGCGCGCGCTTTACCTGATGGACAAATCGGTCGGCGCAAGCCGCCAGCCCGCCCTGCTCCCCGATCCGGTGCAGGATGCGCAGATCCTCGACATTCTCAAGACGTACGGGATGGTTTGAGCCATGACAGTCCTTCTTACGACGTCTCCCGGCTTCGGTCGCCACGGACAAGTCCCTGCAAGACTGGCGGAACTTGGCTGGAAGCTGATCCGATGCGTTGACACAACTCTTGCCGATGGCGGTCTGTCCGAACATCTGGACGAGGCGGATTATATCGTTGTCGGGCTGGTGCCGGTCACGGCAGAAATCCTCGCCAACGCCCCAAAACTGAAAGGCGTCGTGAAACACGGCGTCGGCGTGGACAATATCGATATTTCCGCCTGCACGGCACGGGGCATTCCCGTGGCCAATACGCCCGGTGCAAATGCCGACGCGGTCGCGGAACTAGGCGTCGGGCTGATGCTTTCCATGGCCCGCGACATTCCGGCACGTCACGCCAGCGTCATCGCGGGCGGATGGGACCGCCAAATCGGCTCGCAAATCGGCGGCAAGACGCTCGGCATCATTGGCCTCGGCAATATTGGTCGAACATTGGCGCTGAAGGCACGGGCGTTGGGGGTGAATGTGCTGGCCTGCGACCCCCACGCCGACGCCGCCTTCGCGGCGCAAAACAATATCGCGATCGTTACACTGGATGCGCTATTGGCAGCTTCCGACTATGTCTCCCTGCATATCTTCGGCGGCAAGGACAATGCGGCCCTGATCAATGCCAGGACCATTGCGGGCATGAAGCCCGGAGCCCGGCTCCTGAACCTGGCACGTGGCGAAGTCGTCGATCTGGATGCGGTGCATGCGGCCTTGGAAGCGGGCCACCTTGGCGGCGTTGCACTGGATGCCTATGTGGCCGAGCCTCCGGATCGCGGGCATCCGATCTTCCGCCATCCCCGGGCGATATTCATGCCGCATTCCGGTGCCGATACCCTCGAAGCACTGGAAAATGTCGGGCTGATGAACATTGCCGATATCGAGACCTTGATTGCCGGTGGCCGCCCTGCCCGCGTTCTCAACCCCGAGGTCTTTCAATGACGATCAACTACGAAACGCTTCGCGAAGTCGCCCGCGATATTTTCAAGGCTACCGGCCTGGCCGCCGACAAGGCCGAAGCCGTCGCGCGTTATCTTGTCGAGGCTGACCTGATGGGCCACACGACCCATGGCCTGGCACTGGCGCCATGGTACCTGCAAAGTCTCAGGGATGGCGTAATGGCCGCCGATGGGATACCTGAAACCGTCTCCGACCGCGGCGCGGCCATCTGCTGGCGTGGCTTGAGGCTACCCGGCGCATGGCTCGTTTCCACCGGAGTAGCGCTCTGCATGGAGCGAGCCCGACAATATGGCACCGCGACGCTGGTGATTGGCGACAGCCACCACATCGGCGCGCTCGCCGCCTACCTGCCCGACGCCACGGCCGAGGGTTTCATGATCTCTATTGCCTCCTCCTCTCCTTCCGGCGCGCAGGTCGCGCCATTTGGCGGATTGAAGGGTGTCTTCACTCCCGATCCGGTCGCCTATGGAATTCCCACGCCCGGCGATCCGATTTTGATCGATATCTCCGCCTCGATCACCACGGTGAACATGGCGCAACGGATGATCCAGGAAGGACGCTCCTATGAGCACCCCTGGGTAATGGATGCCGAAGGAGCCCTCTCGACGGACCCAAATGCAGTTATTGCGGGGGGTTCCCTCCTGCCAACCGGGGGACTCGACCATGGACAAAAGGGGTACGGGATGGCGCTGGCTGTCGAGGCTCTGACCCAGGGTCTCGCCGGTTACGGTCGCGCCGATACCCCGAAAGGCACCAACGCTGCTGTGATGATCACCGTCCATGATCCCGACGCCTTTGGCGGGCAAGCCGCCTTTCTGCGTCAGACCGGCTGGCTGGCGAATGCGTGCCTCGCCTCCCCGCCGCGCGATCCTTCCCGGCCGGTACGCCTGCCGGGACAGGCAGCACTTGCCCGCAGGCGCAAAGCGATGTCGGAAGGCGTGGAGCTTTACCCCTCCATCATTCCTGCACTCAAGGTGGAAGCTGAACGACTGGGCGTGGACATTTGCGGAAGGTTGTAAATCCAGCCAACCGGGCATGAAGATTTGCAAATATCCAGATAACTGGAAAAACGGGAGGAGAAAACCAATGGATAAACGGCTGAAATTAGCATTTCTGGCGATCATCGGAGCACTTGCCGCCGATACATCCGCAGCCCAGGAATACCCTTCACGACCCATCGAAATTGTCGTGCCCTATGCCGCCGGTGGCGGCACGGACCTGTCAATTCGCGTGATGGCCGAGGTGCTTTCGAAGAAGCTCGATGGTGCCACCGTCGTCGTGCGCAACCAGACCGGAGGTGGTGGCGGCATTGGCACCGGTTCAGCTCTCAGCGCAAAGCCCGATGGCTATACGCTGGGCACCGGCGCGCAGGGCCCGATTGCGCTGCTGCCGCATTACGGCGCCACCACCTATAAGATCGGCGATGTCGATTTCCTCGCCCTGATGGCACGCAATCTGCAAATCGTGCTGGCATGCGCCGATGCGCCGTTTTCTGATTTCGACGGCTTCATGGCCTATGCCAAGGAGAACCCGGGCGCGGTGCTGATCGGCAATTCCGGTGCCGGCGGTGCCAACCATCTGTCGGTCGAAGCCTTCGGGCGAGCATCGGCCACGACTTTCGAGCATGTGCCCTTCAGCGGCGCCTCGGAAGCGCTGACGGCCTGCGCTGGCGGACATATCAATGCTGTCACCGCCACGCCTGCCGAGGCGCGGCCACATATTGAATCGGGTGCCGTAAAGCCGATTTTCGTGATGGAATCCAAGCGCATCGCTGATTATCCGGAGGTGCCGACCGCCGTCGAAAAGGGGATCGATTTCACCTGGTCATCATGGAAGGGCGTCATCGCTCCCAAGGGCATTCCCGATGATATCAGGGCTAAATTGACCGCCGCACTGGAAGCGACATTCACCGACCCGGATTTCATCGCGAAGATGAGCAAAATGGGTGAATTCGTCGATTATCGCGACAGCGCCGGTTATGCAAAGCTGGCGCAGGACGACAGCCAGAAGGCTGAGGCGATCATTCGCGATCTCGGCATGCATGGAATGAACGCGAAATAATTCGCTGTGCGATGCTCTGCATGAGATGTCCCAAGGTCGCCTCCAAAGGGCGGCCTCTGGAATTCTCCCCGGATCAGCACCAGCCATTACGAACCGCCGGGACGCCCGGCGGAAGCGAGGAAAACGATGTCGCGAACAGATATCCTCTTGCGCAACAAGGATGTGCTTGCAGGCTTGGCGTTCTTGTTGGTGGCCGCCGTCTTCGCCTTTGGGGCGATGAAGCTGCCAATGGGGACAACGCTGCGAATGGGTCCCGGCTACTTCCCGCTGATCCTTTCAGGCGGACTGGCTATTCTGGGCTCCCTGATCCTTCTTTCGGGCATTCGCAATGCCTCACCTGAGAACACTGTGGGTTCACCCGCATGGTCACGTGTCCTTATTATCTGCGCTGCAGTGCTCGTTTTCGTCTCAGGCCTGCAAGGGATGGGCTTTCCGCTCACTGTGTTCGCGACGGTTTTCATTGCCTCGACCGGCAGCCGCTATTTTCGCCTGCATATCAGTCTTGCGCTTGCTGCATTCATCGCAGCGTGTGCGTGGATTATCTTCGTCAAATTGCTTGGCCTGCCCTTTCAGACGGTTGGCGGCTGGTTCCTTTTCCGGTGAGGACTTGAAATGACTTTGCTGGCAGATCTTGGCCTCGGCTTCTCCACGGCTCTCAGCCTTCACAACCTGCTCTACTGCTTCCTCGGCGCAACCGTAGGCACACTGATCGGCATACTTCCGGGCATAGGTCCGGTGGCCACGATCGCAATGCTGCTGCCGTTGACCTTCGGCCTTGAGCCGGTGACGGCACTGATCATGCTCGCGGGCATTTTCTACGGCGCGCAGTATGGCAGTTCCACCACCGCTATCCTCATCAACCTGCCAGGGGAAGCATCGTCAGTCGTAACCGCGCTCGACGGGTATAAGCTGGCGAGGCAGGGGCAAGCTGGGAAAGCGCTGGCCGCAGCGGCGCTGGGTTCATTCTTTGCCGGGTCGGCTGCAACGCTGGTCATCGCTACCATGGGTCCGCTGCTCGCGGGCGTTGCCCTGAAATTCGGACCAGCGGAATATTTTTCGTTGATGGTCCTAGGGTTGATTGCGTCGGTGGCCATGGCCGCAGGTTCGGTTATGAAGGCTCTTGCGATGATCCTCGTCGGGATCATGCTCGGTCTGGTCGGACAGGATATGTACACCGGCGCGGCACGCCTGACATTCGGCAGCGTCAATCTGCTGGATGGCGTGGAATTCGTCGCAATTGCCATGGGTCTCTTCGGGCTCGCGGAAATCTGCCAGAACCTCGAAAATGAGAACGGGCGGGCAAGTTCCATCAATCGGGTGGGCTCGCTGATGCTGAGCCGGCAGGAACTGCGGAGTATCGTCAAGCCGATACTCCGCGGAACGACCGTGGGTTCTGTTCTGGGTATCCTGCCGGGAGGCGGCGCGACGATCGGGGCTTTTGCCGCCTATATGCTGGAAAAGCGTCTATCTCGAAACCCGGAGCGCTTCGGCGAAGGGGCCATCGAAGGTGTCGCCACGCCGGAAAGCGCAAACAACGCCGCCGCCCAGACGTCGTTCATTCCGCTTTTGACGCTCGGCATTCCGGCCAATGCCACGATGGCGATGATGGTCGGCGCGCTGATCCTGCACGGGGTGACACCGGGACCGAACATCATATCCAACGAGCCAGCGCTGTTCTGGGGTCTCATCGCCAGCATGTGGATCGGCAATGTCATGCTTTTAATCCTGAACCTGCCTCTGATCGGCATCTGGGTGAAGATGCTGGGCGTCCCCTATCGCTTGCTGTTTCCGGTCATCGTGGCGCTCTGCTGTATCGGAGTCTACACCGTCAACAACAGCAGCTTTGATGTTCTGGTAATGGTGGTTTTCGGAGTGGTGGGCTATTTGCTGATCAAGTTGGGTTGCGAACCAACGCCATTGCTTCTCGGGCTGGTGCTCGGGCCGATGCTGGAAGGAAACCTGCGCCGCGCCATGCTTACCGGTAGAGGCGACCCAACGATTTTTCTTACCCGTCCGATATCGGCGGTGTTGCTCGGCCTGGTCGCGCTGTGCCTGCTAATGATGATCCTGCCCCATGTGCGGCGAACACGCGATATCGCCTTCGAGGAGTAAAAGACGCTAGCGCGTGTCGTCATTTGAGGGTTATGAACGCAGCGACGAGTTGGACAGCACCTAGAGCGTGTCCGTTGAACGCGGAATCGTATTGAGGATTCCCCTGGCTGCGGAATTCTGATTCCA
>NZ_BMHH01000020.1 GCF_014640615.1 Paramesorhizobium endophyticum
CGTCACCGACAATTTCCGCGTCATCAGGCCACGCGATTTTCGGGTTATCGCGTGAACGGGGTATACTCCCCTTTGTTGCGGCTCTATTTCCTTTTTCACACCCGAGCCGTGTTTGGTGTGGTTGGATGCCCCCGCCTCTTCGGCGAAGCGGGTGATGGAAAAAGCCTCGATCGGCGTCGCCGTATGGCCATCGCGGACAAGCTCGGCCAGCACCTCGCCGACAGCAAGCGCGATCTGGAATCCCGCGCCGGAGAAGCCGAAGGCATGGATGAGGCCCGGTGTCGTGCGGCTTGGCCCAATAACAGGGTTTTTATCGGGCATCTGCGCTTCCGTGCCGCTCCATGCGCGGATGATCTGGGCATGTTTGAGGCCGGGAAAGAGGCTTGCGGCGCGGTTCATCATCGTGAGCGCGCCGTCGCCGCGGGGGCGCGAAAAATCCGGATCTGCAAGCGGCAGGCCGCGTTCGCCGCCGACGATGCAATTGCCGCGCTCGACCTGCCGGGCATAGACGCCGCCGCCTTCCATACCGATATTAACGGTCAAAACCGGCGCGAGCGGCTCCGTCACCACCATGGAAGGGTAGATGCGGGTAAGCGGAACCGGCTCGCCGAACAGCGCTGCGAAATGGTCGGCCCACGCGCCCGCGCTGTTGATGACGGTGCGCGCAGTAATGGCCATCCCCTCCCCCGCTTCCAGCGCGAAACCGCCGCCATTGCGCGTAACGCCCGTTACCGGACAGTTCTCGAGCACATGTACTCCGGCGCGTCTCGCAGCGGCGGCAAAGCCGGTCGAAACCAGACGCGGATTGGCATGCCCGTCGCCGAGGCAAAAGGAAGCGCCAACCACATCGTCACCCAGGAACGCGAAGCGCCGCCGCAGTTCATTATGGCCGATCAGCGTGAGGTCGAGGCCGTAGTCCGCCACCCTTGCCGCATAGGCTTCGAGCGAAGCCATGTCGGCCTCGCTGGCGGCAAGCTTCAAATGACCGGAAGGCATATATTCGCCGTCGATGCCGATCCGCTCTTTGAGGCGGGGCCAGATGCTGTGGGCGCGCTGCGCCAGCGGCAATTGCTGGGGCGGGCGTCCCTGACGGCGCACCCCGCCATAATTGACGCCGCTTGCCTGCGCACCGCAATAGCTGCTGTCGATGAGCGCGACGCTCATTCCCATTGCGCGCAAGGCCAGCGCTGCGGACGAGCCGACAAGGCCGCCGCCGATGACAGCCACATCCACGTCGAGACGCTGTCTCATTCCGCGGCCTCCCGCGTTTCCGGCCTGAGCAGCATTGGCAGGGGTTTCACCGGCGGCTGCGAACGCAAACGCCCGGCGGCATCGATGGGCTTTCCCGTCTCCGCAGCGAGGATTTCCGCAGCCGCCGCGCCACAGAAGCGGCCCTGGCAGCGGCCCATGCCGGTGCGGCTCACCGCCTTCAGGCGATTGATCTCTTGAATAGAGAAATCACGCACGGATTGGCGCAGCGTACCGGCGGTTACTTCCTCGCAGCGGCAGACCAGCGTTTCGTCGGCAACTTCCTTCGCCCAATGCGCGGGATAGGGAAAGGCAGCCTCCAGCACATTACGGAAACGGCTGATGCGGGTGAGTTTCTTCTCCAGCTCTCCCGCCCGTACGCGCGAGTACGGCAGGGCGCGATCCTCGAGCAGGGCCAGCGCCGCGCGCTCACCCGCGAGTTCCGCCGCGTCGGCTCCGGCGATACCCGTGCCATCACCGGCAAGATAAACGTCCTCGACGCTGCTGCGCCCGCTGATATCGCGCTCGGGCAGCATGGCGCGGTCGCGCTCGTTGAAGGTGAACTTGCATCCGGCGAGATCAGCAAGCTGGGTCTCGGAGCGCAGGCCCAGCGCATAGCCGATCCCGTCACAGGCAAGGCTCCGCTCACGCCCCCCCTGTCGCCAGTGGATAGCCGTAACGCGCGTTACGCCTTCGATGGCGAGGCCGGTTATGCCGTAGTGAATGGCGACGCCGTGCAGGCGCAGTTCGGCGGCAAAGCGCAAGCCTCGCAGGATGACGGACGGCTCAAGCGCGAGTCCCCGCAAGAGGTGGCGCTTCGCCAGCAGCGGCGTACCGTCGAGTACGGCGGCAACCTCGACGCCTGCCTTCATATATTGCCAGGCGACGAGATAGAGGAGCGGCCCTGACCCGACAAAAACCACCCTTCTGCCGATGGCGGCGCCTTGGGTTTTCAGCGCGATTTGCGCCCCGCCGAGGGTGAAAACGCCGGGCAACGTCCAGCCCGCCACGGGAAGCACCCTGTCGCTCGCTCCGGTCGCAAGGATAAGGCCGTCATAGGCGACTTCCCGGTTCATCCCGTCCACGGCGATCTGCGCTCTGCCATTGCCGAGATTCCAGACGAGCGCTTGCGGCCGATAGTCGATATGACCTTGCAGCGCGGCGAAATCCCGGTACAGCCGTTCGGCCTTATGCGCTTCCGAGCCGTAGAGCGAGCGGGTACTGCGGCCATCATCCACGAGCCGCTGGCGATAAATCTGGCCCCCACAGGCCGGCGCTTCATCCACGATGAGAGGGCGCAGGCCAGCGGCCACGAGGGCTTCGGCGGCGCGCACGCCCGCCGGTCCCGCCCCGACGATAAGGGGTTGCGGGCGCTCATTCATGCGGCAGCTCCTGTGACAATCTCCATCCCGGCGACGAGCGGCGTGGTGCATGCCCGAGCCCGCGAACCGTCTGCGAAAGTCACCCAGCAATCCTGGCACGCGCCCATCTGGCAGAAACCGGCGCGCGGGCAGCCCGAGAATTCGCTGATCCGCACCGCATCCCCTGCGTTCAGGATGGCGGTGAGCAGAGTATCCCCTTCCCGGCCTTCGCAGGGGGTTCCATCGAGTATAAAGGGGATCGGGGGGTGGTTTTTGCGGGCAATACGGTGGAAAAGCACGTCACTTCTCCCCCACCAAAACCCGGTCCAGCCCGAAGAGGCGGTCGAGCACCAGCATGGCGGCGGCTGTGAGCGCGATCATCAGGGCAGAGACGGCGGCCATCATCGGGTCGATGGAATCGGTCGCATACATATACATCTTCACCGGCAGGGTGACCGTCGAGGGCGAGGTCACGAAGATCGACATGGTCAGTTCGTCGAAACTGTTGATGAAGGCGAGGAGCCAGCCGCCGGTTACGCCAGGCAGGATCATCGGGAGGGTGATGCGGCGGAAGACGGTCCAGCGCGACGCGCCGAGCGTCATCGCCGCCTGTTCCGCGCTCCGGTCCATGCCGGAAAGCGCGGCAAGCACCAGCCGCAGCACATAGGGCGTGACGATGATGACATGGCACAGCACCAGCCAGGCGAAGCTGCCGGTGACGCCGATGAGGGCGAAGAAGCGCAGGAAGGCGACGCCAAGCACCAGATGCGGAATGAGCAGCGGCGAGAGGAAGAGCGCGTTCAAGGCGTCGCGGCCCGTAAAGCGATTGCGGTCAATCGCTAGGCCCGCCGGGACGGCGATGGCCACGGAAATCGTCGCTGCAAGCGTCGCCAGCCGCAGCGAATTGCCGAAAGCGGTGATGAAATCTGGATAATCCAGGATGGCGCGGAACCAGCGCAGCGAAAACACGGTCGTCGGTATCGTCAGCGTATTCTCGGGGGTGAAGGCGACGAGGCAGACGACGACGAGCGGCGCGAGCACAAAGGCGATGACCAGCGCATGGAAAAGAAGCGCGAAGGGGCCGTTTTTCTGCATGGCGTTCACCCCAGAGCCTTGCGCGCCCGTGCTTCGACGGCGCGGTTATAGGCGAGCATGATCACGAGATTGGCGACGAGCACGATGATGGCGATGGCGGCGCCCATCGGCCAGTTCAGCTCCTGCATGTACTCGTCATAAACGAGCGTGGCCGCCATTTTCAGCCGCCGCCCGCCCAGAAGGCCGGGAATGGCGAAGGCGCTTGCCGAAAGGCCGAAGACGATGAGGCTGCCGGACAGAAGGCCCATCGAAACCTGCGGCATCACCACGCGCCGCAAGGCTGTAAGGCGTGAAGCGCCGAGGCTCCATGCCGCCGCTTCCAATTGCGGATCGAGCTTCTGCAAGGACGTCCACACCGGGATGACCATGAAGGGCAGCATGATATGGACGAGCGCGATGACGATGGCCGTCTCTGTATAGAGCAGTTTCACCGGGCCAAGGCCTGACGCTTCGAGCGCTGTATTGATGAGGCCCGTGGAGCCGAGCAGCATGCTCCAGCCGAAGGCGCGCACGACCACCGAGACGAGCAGCGGCCCCAGGATGACCAGAAGGAAGATCGAGCGCCAGGGGCTGCGCATTCGTGAGAGGATATAGGCTTCCGGCGCGCCGATGAGCGCACAGATAAGCGTGGTGATGAAGGCCAGCCGCAGGGTGCGCCAGAAGATGGAGAGATAATAGCTGTCCGACAGCACCTGCCCGTAATGGGCGAACGTATAGCCCGTGCCGATGCCGGTTTCGTAACTGTAGGTCAGGAATGAAAGGATCAGCGTCAGGACGAGCGGCACGATGACGAGTCCGGCAAACAGCACCGCGCCGGGCGCAACCAGCAGCCATGGAGTGGCGGACGGGCGGGTCATGCGCCAGCGCCTTCCAAAGCTTCGACGCGCAGGCTTGACGGCGTCCAGTCGAGGCCGACGCGGTCTCCCTCCCCTGCCGGTTCCTCGCCGCTATTGGGCGCCGAGACAGAGAGAAGCCCCGCAGGCGTTTCGACATTGAACAGCCAGTGGCCGCCGAGGAAATAGCGGCTGGCGACATGGCCGTTGAGGCGCCCTTCATCCTTGTTGAGAAAGAGTTTTTCCGGGCGGATCGACGCAGCGACCGGCGCACCGGCGGGGATATCCGGTTCCGCCTCGCCCGCCAGCATAGCGCCCGCCACTTCCACCTTGCCGCCCGCTCCGTCCGGCCACCAGATGCCTTCGAGCCGGTTCATCCGCCCGACGAAGGAAGAGATGAACGCCGTCGCCGGTCGCTCGTAAAGGCGATAGGGCGCGTCGACCTGCGTCATGCGCCCCGCCTCCATAACCACCACGCGGTCGCTGATGGATAGCGCCTCCGCCTGATCGTGGGTGACCATGATGGTCGTCGTGCCGACGCTGCGCTGGATGCGGCGCAATTCGAACTGCATCTCCTCGCGCAGCTTGGCGTCGAGATTGGATAGCGGCTCGTCGAGCAGCAGCACCGGCGGCTCGATCACCAGCGCCCGGGCAATGGCGACGCGCTGGCGCTGCCCTCCTGAAAGCTGGCGCGGATAGCGCTCCGCCATGCCGCCCAAATGTACCAGCTCAAGGATTTCGCCCACGCGCTTGTCCCGTTCTGTACGCGGAACTTTACGCATCTCCAGGCCGAAGGCGACATTCTGCGCCACCGTCATATGCGGAAAAAGCGCATAGCTCTGGAAGACGATGCCGAGCCCGCGGCGGTTTGGCTTCTCATGCGTGATGTCGCGGCCGTCGAGCATGATGCGACCGCTGGTCGGCTCGACCAATCCCGCAATCATCTGCAGCGTCGTCGTCTTGCCGCAGCCCGAGGGACCGAGCAGCGAGATGAACTCGCCCTTGCCCACGCTCAAATCGACATCGCTGACGGCAGTCAGTTCACCGTAGGACTTGTTGATCCGCTCAAGCGTCAGAAAAGCCATGCACCCACCAACCGCACAGTTTGAAACGGTTCAAAGGAGGCGGCAGCTTTTGACCCAAGTCAAATTAAAATTCCATTTAACAGAATTTTTCTTGATTTAATTCCTGTATATAGAATTCTGATCGCAAATCAGGGTTTGGGGATTTCATTTCATGAATACGGAAACCATGCTTCCGCTGGGGAAAGGGCCCTCCAGCCTGCGCCGCGCGCTTGGATTGTTGCGGGTTGTCGCTAATGGTGACCCCTCGGGTACGCGGCTCAAGGACATCGCCCATGCCGCCGGCTGCAGCCAGTCGACCGCCCATCGGGCGCTGCAGGATCTGATGGCGGAAGGCTTCGTCGAGCAGGTCGAGGGCGGAAAGCGCTACCGCCCCTCGCTCGATTTCTTCGTGCTTGCCGCGCGCGCCGGTCAGGTTGGCGGCATCCGCGATCTGGCGAGGCCGGTTCTCCTGCGCCTCGCCACCACTTTGAGCGACACGATCTTCCTGCTGGTGCGTAATGGCTATGATGCCGTCTGCATCGACCGCGTCGAAGGCCCCTTCCCTATCCGGTCCTTCACCGGCGATATCGGCGGCAAGGTGCCCTTGGGTCTCGGACAAGGCAGCCTTGCTATCCTCGCCCATCTACCGGAGGCGGAGCGGGAAGAGGTCATCCGCTTCAACATTCCCCGTCTCATCGATCGCGGCTTTCTCGATGAAGCGGGCCTGCGCGCGGCGCTGGCTACCGCAAAGGAGCAGGGCTGGGTCAATCTCAACACCGGTCTCATCCCCGGCATGGCGGGCGTCGGCGTACCGGTCATCGATGCGCAAGGTCGGCCCGTCGCCGCGCTCAGCGTCGGCACGCTCGCCGAGCGGCTTGGACCCGAGCGATTGCCCGGCGTGGTGCGGATTCTCAGGACGGAAGCGGCAAATCTCGCGGCGGGCTTAAATCCCTTCGATGTGTCCCTGCGTTATCCGCTGCGAAGCTTAAGCAATATCCGCCCGTGAAGATCGGAGGCGGCGCAAGCGTCCCTCGACGATCCAGTTCTCGACCAATTGCTTTTCCGCGGCGAAGGGATGCAATTCCCAGCCGATATGGTCGAAGCCAGTGAGCACGACGTCGTCACCTGGCTTCGCAAAGCCCAAGAGAACATCCGCAATCGCCACCATGCCGCTCGACGGCACGACATAGGGCGCGGGGGAAAAGCGGGCAAGGTCCCGGTCTAGCTGTTCGTGGACAGAGGCAGGTATGACGCGATGGGAAAGGCCCGCCGCCGCGGCAAAAGCGGCGAACTCATCCGTATAGTCGTCGCAGAAATCGCTGAGATCGGGATAGGTTTTGACCAGTTCATCCCGCATGCTCGCGAATTTTTCGCCGGACCGCACGCTCCATATCTCCCTCGCGTGGAGTACCGCCGGGTTGGTCTTCCAGCCATCGCCATGCAGCATCGCGCGCGCCGGGCGGCCTGTATTGCACACGGCGACAATATCGGTTTTGCCGCCACCGGCCCCCACCGAGCGGCAATCGTTGAAACGGATCACAATATCCGCCGCATCGATAAAGGCAGCGCCACCGGGCGGCACGCTGCCATTGCCGACGATCATGATGGTGCGGGAAGCCATGAATTACTTCCCGGATGGGGGCATCATCTTTTTCAGTTCGGCAGTGCGTGAGATCGTCCATTGCGTGACGCAATTGATGATCAGGAGGGGCTGCATCGAGCCACCCTCCGCCGGCTTGCTACTCGCCGTGCATTGCTGGTCACGGTTGCGGATCCACGCGCGCTGCGCTTGGCGCAACGCATCCTGGTCCTTCGGTTGCATAGCCGCCATGACCTGCTTGTAGACCTGGTTGAGCTCAGCATCCGCCGCCCAATATTGGCGGGAGGCGCATCGGTCCATGTCCGCCTGCGTGATCGCATTGCTGCAATCGATGCTTGGATCCTGTGCCAAGGCGGGCAAGGCGAACAAAACGAAAAGGACGGCAGCAAGCGAAATTCGTATCATCGGTCTGGCTTTCCAAGAATTCCGGCCTAATTCGGAGCCTGCACGCTAAAATGCGGCAAGCCCCGTAAAGGAAGCGATAATCACGGTATTTTTACGCACCGCGACCACGACCGGAGACCATGCGGACGGTCGCCGCCCCATTGCCCGGCACCACGATCATCTGCTTGACCTTGCCCTGCTTGAACGCCTTGAGGAAGCGGTCATAATCCCTAAAGGCGACGCAGCCATGCGATTCCGCCCGCCCACCGCGCAGGAGATAGCTGTGGGTGAGGAAGCCATCGCGGCCATATTTGTTCTTCCCGTCGACAGGAAGCATCCGGATCGCCTCGACGCCATGGAAGCGGCTTTCCCGCATCCTCAAATTATAGGTATGCGGCGGGGTCGGGCCGTTCATCTTCACATGCACATAGCGGGGATTGTCCGCCATTTTGCCGATACCGGAATGAGCTTCGAGGACGCTACCATCAGGCATGTATACCTTCGCCGCGCTGATATCATAGACCGCGATGCCGTTACCGGCCTTCGGCCTGCTGCCGAACATGTCGCGGAACGCCTGCCCAATGCCGCCCTTCTGAGGATTATCCGGACGCGCGAAGGCCATGAGTTGCGGCTTCTGCGTCTCGCGGTCATTGTCCCTGTCCACACGCGGGTCGGCCTGCCTTGCGATCGCCCTGGCGCGTTCCGAAGCGGGCTTGCGGTCCTCGCCGTTCGGCGGGCGAAACTGCGGCAACGGCACATCGTCGGGGAGATCGGCGTCGTCCGTGTCCGGCGCTTCGGCGGTTTCGGTCTCAGCCGCCTCGTCCATCGTGAGTCCGTCCCTCACCGGCGGCAGCATGGCAGCCAGGGCTGCGCGGGCCGCTCCGCTCTGGATCGGCGCGGCATAGGCCGTCATTCTTTGCTGCGCGCTGGACGAACCGGCGGAGCGCGACCCGAACCGCTCCGCGGCGGGCGCGGCGGCAAGAAGCACTGGATCGGCGCGCTTCAACGCGCGGGCGCTTTTATCATCACTGACGACGGAACTCATCATCGCGACAGCCGTTTCTGCCTCGGCGAGCAGTTTCTTCGCCAGGGCGCTCCTCGCCTCCCCATCGAGCGGTCGGGCCTTCGTGCTATTCACCGAGGAAAGCTGCAGCCGGGGAAGGAAATGGTTGGAGCCGGTGGTGACCGGATTGCTCACCGCCATCATGGCGGTGACGGACCAGAGCGTGGCGCTCGCCAGAGCGGCGCCGCCGGAGACCATGAAAAGCGGACGCGCCAGGCGACGCAAGGACTGAGAACAAACGACTTTACGCACCAAACGCACACACAAGCCCATCCATCCCGCGAAACACTCACCGGCGAACCGCCGTTGCGGGATTTCCGAACTGCCTCCATCTTGACCGAAGTTGTGAGAAAGGATGGGGAAATATGGTTAATTTTTGCTTTGCGGCGGCAGGAAATAGCGAAGCCCGCGTCGCTTGCGTGAAAGCGGGCCGTTAATGCGGTCTCCGCATGAGGTGACAGGCAGCCCGAAACGAACGGCCCGTCGAATTGGTCGATTTCACCAACGGCGCTTTTCCATTGCATTTGACAATTAAAGCGCCGCGCCTGTCTGGAGATTTCGGACCCTATTTTTATCCCCTAAACAGGGCATTTCAGTCCGCGTTCGCCAAGCTTGCACGGAGGGTCTTCACATGCGCCGCGTCGACCGGCGCTGCGGCGTTGCCCCAGCTGTTGCGCACATAGGTGAGGAGCGAAGCGACCTGTTCATCGGAGAGCCGCCAGGCGAAGGAAGGCATGGCGGGCGCGGTGGGCGCGGCGCTGGTGGCCGCCCCTCGAGACCCCGCGAGCACGACGCGGATGAGCGTTGTCGGGTCCACTGACTGGACTATGGCGCTTCCAGCCAGAGACGGGAAGAGACGCGCGGCCCCCTTCCCCGAATCCTGATGACAGGCACTGCACGTGTCCTTGTAGATCGCCCCGCCCGCAATCATGCGGCTATCATCCACCGGCAGCGGCACGGGAGCGGCTGTGGTGTCCGTCGGCAAGTCCTTCAGATAGGTAGCGATCGCCATCAGATCCTGGTCGGTCAGTTTAGAGGTGGAGTCGGTAATGACCTCCGCCATGGGGCCGGATGCAACGGTGTGACGATTCACGCCGGTCTGAAGATATTGGACGATATCGGTGCGCGTCCAGCCCGCCAATCCCTTACGCTTCGTGTTCGTGATATCAGGCGCAAACCAGTCTTGCAGGGTCGAGCCTTGCAGGAAATTGCCGTTCTCATCCGCCCCGAGCATCGATTTCGGCGTATGGCAGGTGCTGCAATGCCCAAGGCCCTGAACGAGATAGGCGCCGCGATTCCATTGCGCCGATTTATCCGGATCGGGCTGGAACTCGCCCGGCGTGAAATTGAGCGCGTTCCAGGCCGCCATATTCTCCCGGATGTTAAACGGGAACGGAAGCTGGTTCGGCTCAACGGGGTTATTCACCGGCTGAAGCGTATTGAGAAAGGCGCGGATGGCGAGGAGATCATCACGGCTCACCTTGGTATAGGCGGGATAGGGCATGGCCGGATAAAGATGGCCGCGCGGTGCGATTCCCTGCTGTAACGCTTGCACGAACTGGTCATCCGACCATGCGCCTATGCCCGTTGCGCGGTCCGGCGTGATATTCGGCGACACGATCTTGCCGAACGGGGTATCAAGAGCGAGGCCGCCCGCATAGGGCATGCCGCCCGGCGCGGTGTGGCAGGCCGCGCAATCTCCGAGCGTCGCGAGATAACGGCCCCGGTCGATCTGTTCGAAGGACTGGCTGTCCACAGCCCCCTGCCCTTTTGCCTCGACCATTGCGCCAAGGGTGACGGTCAGTATCAAGACCCCGCCACGAAGAACAGAGATTCGTTTCATGCCGGCACCAATGGACCTTCGGATTTGAGATATTGGTTGCGAATCGCGTCCGCAGCCTTGAACGCCAGTGCGCCGACCGTCCCTGTCGGATTGTAGCCGGCATTCTGCGGAAAGGCCGATGCGCCGATGACGAAGACATTCGGCACATCCCAGCTTTGCAGATATTTGTTGACGGCGCTCGTCGCGGGATCGCTGCCCATGATCGCGCCGCCGGTATTGTGCGTGCTCTGGTAAGGCACGACCGAATAGGGCCTCTCCTTGAAGTGCGGCACGATCTGGCGCGGCTGCATCGATTTGGCGATTTCCAGTGTCTTGCGGGCCACGTAATTGACCATTCGGATATCATTGTCCGGGAAGTCGAACGTCATGCGCAGCAGAGGCCTGCCGAACCGATCCTTATAGGTTGGATCGAGATCGAGATAATTGCCGCGTGTCGCGTAGCTCGAGCCCTGCATGGTGAGGCTCATCGTCGAGAGGTAATTATCGGTGGTTGCCTTCTTCCAGGCCGAACCCCAGCGCGGCGTTCCCGGCGGCGTCGGGCGCGTGGTGATGGGGCGGCCATTCGTCATATTGCACAGCACTCCGGCGCCACCGACGAAATCGAGAGGGGAATGGTCGAAATTATCGCCGTTGAAATCGTCGACGACCTGCGCGAGGGCGCCGCTCGATATGAAGGGATTGAAGTTCTTGTTGTCGAAGAACATCTCGACGGAAGCATCGGTCTGGTAGGCATAGTTGCGCCCGACCGTTCCGGTTCCTGTCTTGGGATCATAGGGCTCGCCTATCCCTGAGACGAGCAAGAGATGCACGTTGAACAGGATGAAGGCGCAGACCAGCACCAGATCGCCCGGCTGCTCCCATTCCTGCCCCTGCGCATCGACATAGGTCACGCCCGTGGCGCGTTTACCGGAGCGGTCGAGATTGATGCGAACCACTTCGCATTCCGTCCGCGCCTCGAAATTCGGCTTTCGCATCAGCACCGGCAGCACCGTCGTCTGCGGGCTGGCCTTTGAATAATTCGCGCAGCCGAAGCGCTCGCAGAAACCGCAATAGCTGCACGCCCCCATGGCCACGCCGAGCGTGTTGGTATAGCTGCGCGAGGCATTCGCCGCCGGCTGAGGAAAAGGATGAAAGCCGGCCGCACGGGCGCCTTCCGCGAACAGAACCTGCGCATAGGTCATGTCGAGCGGCGGCAGCGGATATTCGCGCGACCGCGGCCCCTCGAAGGGATTGCCGCCTTGCTGCACTTTTCCATTGATATTGCCAGCCTTGCCGGAGATGCCGGCGAGATACTCGAACTTGTCGTAATAGGGCTCCAATTCGTCATAGGTGACGCCCCAATCCTGGATCGCCAGTTCCTGCGGGATAAATTTCGCGCCGTAGCGCTCCGTCAGATGGCTGCGGCAGCGGAAATCGCTGGGCAGGAAGCGCCATGCCTGGCCATTCCAATGCACGCCCGCACCGCCGACGCCATTGCCCGGCAGGAACGAGCCGAACTCCCGAATGGGTAGCGCCTGCTGGCTGATGTTATTGCGGAAAGTCAGCGTGCTCTGCGCCGGCCTCAGGAAAAGGTCCTTCCTGACAGCGAAGCGCAGCTCATCCTGCATGTAGCCGACATTGAAGTCGGCAGCGGTGTCGCGCCACGGCCCCCGCTCGATGGCAACGACGTCGAGCCCTTCATCGGTCAGTTCGTTGGCGAGAATCGAACCGGTCCAGCCGAGCCCGATGACGACCACATCCTTGCGCGGGAGCTTCGTGACCATGCCCCCTACCCCTTCGCCGCCCAATCGGCGCGGCCCATAATGCTGACGGGAGGGAGCGGATAGCGTTCATTATGCCGGGTTACGAAGTCGCGGTAATCATAACGCGCGCCGGGAAAACCGATCATTTTCCAGCTCGCCATATCCTTGTTGCCGCCATAGATCGGGTCGGCGAAAAACCCCTCCATGGTGTTCTGCAAAAGGAGTTCGAAGAACGTCTTGGCATCCGTACCGCCCAGTTCGACGGTGCCCTTTTCCAGGCCTTGAAGCACCTGGTCCTGCTCCTCCGGCGCAAGCTCCGCGAAGTTTTTGCCCGAGAAACTGGTGCGACAATATTCGTTGAGCAGCGCCAGACCCGCGCGGTAGCGCTCTGTCGGCAGGATGGGCGATTGCCGGCCTTGCTGCGGCGTTCCCTTGACGAAAGGCCCCTTCATGTAATCCCGCTCCGAGCGTCCGAAAAAACCGGCAAGCTGGCGATCGATGAATACGGCGCATCCAGCATCCTTACCGCCGACGCTCAATTCATCAGCCGGAATGAGACGATCGACGATAGCCTCCACTGTGACGGCCTCATCATAAGTGAAGAAGAGCCAGGGGCCCGGCTTTACCGGAACCGGCGGACTTGCCGCAAAAGGGCTCCAAGGCAGGCGCCCCGAAATGGAGCGGGCGACGGCATCGGGCGTCGAGACGAAGAGAACGGTGACGGCGGTGCTCCCGAGGAACTGCCGCCGGCTCATGCTGGAATCGGAAATTTTCATCATGGCTTCCCCGACCTGAAAGGTGGCTGACGGAAGTTACTGCGTGAACGGCAGGAAATACAACTGATTATAGATAAATTTCTGTGAAGTTCTTTGTGAATTGAAATTACTATCCAAAAATAAGCTATACATTACCATAAAAACGAGATTTTATTACTCGATATACGCCAGTTATTGCTTATCGATCGACAGCCGCCCCGGATGGCAATGGGTCGGCAATCCGTAAAATTCATTACAAATCTTTAATACCGCCATTCATGATGAGTTCACATTTTGGGGACGACTATTACCCACGCGCCATCTGGCGTCGTGTTGAAAGTCAAGGAGTCTACCTGCCATGAAATCCCTCCCGGCATATATCATCCTCGCCACATCCATCGTCTTCGTCTCGCCTGCGCTCGCCCAGGATAGCAATGAGGCCGAGACGGCGGACACAAAGGTCGAACTGTCCGATCACGTTCGCAAGCATATGGATAAGGAACCTGTCGACCTCACGAAGTTCTCCAGGATGGACGAACTGAAGGCAGCGGATAGCAATGGCGATGGCGTCCTCTCCCGCGAGGAGCTCGAAGCGCTCGCCACTAAGCGCATAGCCGCACGCGCCGCCGACCGGATGCAGCGCCGCCTCGACATGAACGGCGACGGCAAGGTCACACTGGATGAAGTGGAGAAGCAGCGGGCGAAGGAGTTCGCCGCGCTCGATCGCAACAATGACGGCAAGCTCGATCGCAAGGAGTTGCGCGCAGCCAAACGCTTCCACAAGGGCGAGCATCACGGCAAGCGCCCGGAGAAGCAGGCACACTAACAGTTCTCGTCTGTCGAATACGGATGGCCCGGGGCGCAAATCCCGGGCCTTTCGTCTAAAATACCGACTTTACCGGGGTGAAAATTCACGGATGGAATTAGACCGCCGTCTATTTCCTAAATTCTCTCTTTGAGATCAATCACTTGACTGATTCGGCGAATCGAAAATACAATTCCTGCCGCATCCCGGCGGGCATTAACTCTTTATTAACCTAAAACTTCTTGCGGCCCTACAAGAATCGGACATAATGACGGTACTTGAGCAAAAACTGCTCGAATGCCGTTACTTGAGGTCCCCGCGACATGAATTTCTCCGCTCCGCAGCCAACAGCGCCGTTCGACGACGTCATTCTGTCCCAAGGGCGCGAGATATCCAAGCGCCTCAACCAGCTACGCCTCGAGACGTTCCCGCCCAATGCCTCGAAATCCCTGCGGGAGTTTTCGCTGGCCGAGGCGGCCTATTTCCTTGGCGTATCCACCAGCAATTTAAAGAAGCTGCATCTGGAAGGAAAGGGCGTGGAGCCCACCGTTCATGCCGGCGGCAGGCGCACTTATACTGCCGAGCAGATCATGGAGCTGCGCCATTATCTCGACCGCAACGGGCGCGCGGACGTGAAGAAATATGTCCCGCACCGCCGCAATGGCGAGAAACTGCAGGTCGTCGCCGTTGTCAATTTCAAGGGCGGGTCGGGCAAGACCACTACAGCTGCCCATCTGGCGCAGCATCTCGCCCTGACCGGCCACCGCGTCCTCGCCGTCGACCTCGATCCCCAAGCCTCGCTTTCGGCCCTGCACGGCATCCAGCCCGAGCTCGACAAATATCCGTCGCTCTATGAAGCGATCCGTTATGACGAGGAGCGGAAGCCTATCGCCGAGGTGATCCGTTCCACCAACTTTCCGGGGCTCGATATCATTCCGGCGTCGTTGGAACTGCAGGAATATGAATATGACACGCCGCTGGCGATGCAGGACCGCACCTCCACGGAAGGCAAGACCTTCTGGAACCGTATCGAAACCGCCCTCCGCGATGTCGATGACCGCTATGATATCGTCGTCGTCGATTGCCCGCCGCAGCTTGGCTATCTGACGCTGACCGCGCTTGCCGCGGCAACTTCAGTGCTGATCACCGTGCATCCCCAGATGCTGGACCTCATGTCCATGTCGCAATTCCTGCTGATGCTCGGCGATATCCTCAAAACAATCCGCCGTGCGGGCGCGCCCGTCGATCTCGACTGGTTCCGCTACCTCATCACACGATATGAGCCTATGGATGTCCCGCAGGCGCAGATGGTCGGCTTCATGCAGTCCATGCTGGCGAAGCAAATGCTGAAAAACCCGATGCTGAAATCAACAGCGATTTCCGATGCGGGCCTCACCAAGCAGACACTCTATGAAGTCGACAAATCCGCAATGACCCGGTCGACCTATGAACGCGCGATGGAATCGCTCGAAGCTGTCAATTCTGAGATTCGCGAGCTAATTCACCAGGCATGGGGCCGGAAATAGATAGACCGCCGTCTAAAAGCGAAATTTTTCGTGGAAAAACAGATGGCTAGACACAAGCGAAGATGGGCAAATGGCTAGGAAGAATATTTTCGGCAATCTGATGCAGGCGGAGACGCCCGATTCCGCGGAAGATAATGTCCCGGAATCGGGCTTTCTCAAGTTCGGCGCCGCGAAATCCATATCCTCCTCGATTGACGAGCTTGCCCGGCAGGCCTCCAAGCTCACCGAAGGCGAGACCATTGTCGAAATTGATCCGGATCTCATTGACGGGTCATTCATCACCGACCGCATGAAAGCCGACGACGAGGCCTATCACGAACTGCTCGCCGCTATCCGGGAGAGGGGGCAGGACACGCCCGTTCTGGTTCGCCCGCATCCGGAAAAGAGCGGCCGTTATATGATCGTTTTCGGCCATCGCCGGCTGCGGGTCGCCCGGGAGTTGGGGCGTCCTGTCCGCGCCGTGGTCAAGGCGTTGGCTGATATCGACCACATCGTCGCGCAGGGGCAGGAAAACGCCGCCCGCGCCAATCTGACCTTCATCGAGCGCGTTTTGTTCGCAGAGCGGCTGGAACGCCTTGGCTATGGGCGCGAGACCATCCAGTCGGCTCTATCCGTCGACTATCAGACGCTGAGCAAGATGCTGACCATTCCGAAGACGATCCCGGCGGAACTGATCGAAGCGATCGGCCCTGCGAAGGGTGTCGGCCGCGACCGCTGGCTTGAGCTGCGCAAGCTGATCGAGCGCCCTAAAAACACCGAGACTGCCTTGGCTTTTGCGACCAGCCCGGAGTTTGCAGAGGCAGAGCAGGACCAGCGCTTCGAACTTCTGTTCAATCATCTGAACGGAGCGAGCAAAAAACCTGTCAAGAAGGCGATCCAGCCGCGCCCAACGCGTGCCTGGTCGGCTGCGGACAACCGGGTAACAGGCGATATCCGCAATACCGGAAAAAGCTTTAACCTGGCTTTGAAAGCGCGGGACGCTGGCAGGTTCGGTGAATATCTGGCGGCAAATCTCGACCGCCTCTACTCGGAATTCCGGCAAACGGAAAAGGACAGCTAGAGCGTGATGCGCTGAAGCAAGCATCGGGCTCTGGATATTTGTTTTAGCCGCATGATCCTACGGGATCATGCTCCAACAGGAGACTAAACCCGCAAAAGAAAAAGGCCCCCAGCGACGCAGTCGTGGAAGCCCTTCTCAGATGTAGCAATCAGAGAATCTCATTTCCACGAATCACTGTCAAGAGTCTTTAGCGTCTTTTGGGCGAGCGGATTTCTTTTGCCTTCGAAAAGGTGAAGGAAAATGGAGATTGGTAACATAACGACGCCCTTCGGGCGGCGGTCGATGACGCTTGCCATGTTGACGAATCAGATCAACACGCAGGAAGCTTCGAAATGCAGAGCTGTGGACAAATGGCAGGTTTATCGCTGGCTATGCGAAGGAAAGGCCATCATCGGCATTTCCGACCGTTCGCTGGCCGTGCTCAATGCGCTGCTGACGTTCTATCCTGAAAATGAGCTCGCCCAGGAGCATGGTCTCGTCGTATTCCCGTCGAACGCCCAGCTTGCCCTGCGCGCGCATGGCATGGCGGACGCGACGCTACGCCGTCATCTGGCCGCGCTGGTGGATTGCGGCCTGATCATTCGCCGCGACAGCCCGAACGGCAAGCGTTACGCCCGCAAGGGGAGGGGAGGGGAGATCGATGAAGCCTTCGGTTTCTCGCTGGCGCCTTTGCTGGCCCGTGCTGAAGAGTTCAAACAAAGCGCAGAACAGGTCCGGGCGGAAGTTCGCGCCTTGCATCTGGCCCGCGAGCAGATCACGCTCCATCGCCGGGACATCCAGAAGCTGATCGAAGTAGCCGCAGAGGAACGCATTACCGGCCATTGGGACGTGCTGTGGGAGCGTTTCAGAGCCGTTGTGGATGCTATCCCGCGCCGCGCCGACCGGATTGAACTGGAGAAAATTGCCGCTGAACTCGCCGATCTTCGTTCCGACGTCGCCAAGCTGTTGGAATTACATGTAAATGCTCAAAATGTAAGCGGCAATGAGTCCCAGAATGAGCGGCAGCTATCTAATTCAGATACCAAGATCCTTATTGAATCAGATTTAATTTCAAAAAAGGATTTGAATGAAAATCCGGTAAACACGCAGTCTAGAAGACCCGTGGAAGCCTATTCGCTCGAGCTGGTCCTCCGTGCGTGTCCTGACATTTCCGATTACGCCCCTCACGGCATCGCCAACTGGCGCGATCTGGCGACCATTGCTGCACAGGTCAAAAACTATCTCGGCATTTCTGCCCCGGTATATCACGAGGCGGTTCAGGTGCTCGGAACAGAAAGCACTGCCGCGACCATCGCCTGCATGCTGCAGCGGGTTGGACAGATCAGCTCTCCCGGCGGCTATCTGCGTATCCTGACGCGCAAGGCGAGGGCAGGGGAGTTTTCCGTTGGACCGATGCTGATGGCCGCTTTGAAAACCAACGGCTCGACAGCGGGAATGGCGGCATGAAACAAAGCCTAAAAATTGCCGACAGGCCCGGCGGATTTTCGGGTTGTTTACCGATAAAACCGCCGCTACGGGATCGCGCCCATCAAACGCTATTTGGACGCGGCGCTTTCCGCCACAGGGACGGCAAGATGCAGTTCCGTGCGGCTTTCGTCCAGTATCCGCTTGAGATTTCCGGTGGGAACCGTGTCGGTGACTATCATATCCGCCTCTGTGACCGATCCAAGTCGCACCAGAGCGCGGCGTCCGAATTTGCTGCCGTCTATTGCGAGTATCACCCGGCCCGCCTGCTGCATCGCCGCGCGAACGGCGGCCACTTCCGCGTAATCATCGTCGCCGATGTCCCCATCATCGTCGATACCGCTCACCGAGATGATGACATAATCGAACTTGAAGGCGCGGATGAATTCAGGCGCATTCTGGCTGAAGACGCCCGCATCCACCTGCCGCACAAAGCCGCCGGGCACCGCGATGGTAAAATCCGTGGCTTCGCTCAAACTGGTCGCCACCCGCAGGCTATAGGTGACCACACGCAGCTCCTTGCGGACCGTGAGCGCGCGCGCCACCGCCTCGCAGGTCGTGCCCGTGTCGATGAAGACCGAGGCGTTATCCGGAAGAAGCTCGGCCACGCGTTTGCCGATTGCCTCTTTGCGCTCTGCGTTGACCACGCGCCGCTGCCGGTAGATCACCGGATCGAGCGGTGTCGAGGCGACAGCCCCGCCATGCAGCCTGCGAACCTTGCCCTGCCGTTCCAGCGCCATGATATCCCGGCGCGCCGTCTGGGTGGTTACGGAAAAGCGAGCGGCGATCTCCTCAAGCGATATGTAATGATTTTCCGCAAGGTAACGGACGAGATAGGCCTGCCGGCGCGCCTTCTTGCCGTCCTCATCCCCCGGCTGATCCTCAGTATGCATGCTGTCTTTCCGATCCTCAAAATATCATCGAATACTATTCGGCCAGCATGACCGCGATAAAGCACATGCCGTCTGCTTGCGCCGCTTTCAAATGATATTTTTATAGCCGGAATGGAAGCTGCCGACCGATCAGAAGCAAGGAGAGAACGGGCTTGGTATCAGTTCGCCCACTCAACTCCCAATTCCTGCACCATATGCCCCTCTCCGGCCTGCCGATAAGAACGTATTTCGGGTTGATAATCCGCGGGATGGATGGGACTTTTCAGCTCGCTGACTTTCAGGACGGGGCGCTGGTCGCGGCGGGAGGGGTCGGGAACCGGAACTGCCGACAGGAGGCGTTTGGTATAAGGATGCTGCGGATTGCCGAAAATGGCGGCGCGGGGGCCGATCTCGACGATCTCGCCCAGATACATGACGGCGACGCGGTGGCTGATCCGCTCGACCACGGCCATGTCATGGCTGATGAACAGGTAGGACAGGCCCATCTCTCGTTGCAGGTCGAGCATGAGGTTGACCACCTGCGCCTTGATCGACACGTCGAGCGCAGAAACCGCCTCGTCGGCCACAATTAGTTTCGGGCGCAGCGAGAGCGCGCGGGCAATCGAGATGCGCTGGCGCTGGCCGCCGGAAAACTCATGCGGATAACGGTTTGAAATATCGGGGCCAAGGCCCACTTGACGCAGCAATTCGCCAACCCGCTCCCGCGCTTCCGCCCGGCTGCCGAGGCCGTGGGCGATGACAGGCTCGGCAATCGTCTCGCCCACTTTCATGCTCGGATTGAGGCTTGCGAATGGATCCTGGAAGATAAGCTGAATATCGCGGCGGCGCTCCCGGAAGCCGGAGGAGCTTAAGGAAAGGATATCCTCGCCATTGAGGCGGATTTCGCCCGATGTCGGGTCGCTGAGGCGCATGATCGTCCGCCCGGTCGTGGATTTTCCGCATCCGGATTCGCCGACCAGCGCCAGCGTTTCGCCGGGGGCGATGCTGAACGAGACATTTTCCACCGCATGGACTCGCCCGATCACGCGGCGCAAAAGGCCTTTGCGGATGTCGAAATATTTGCGCAGATCCTTCACCTCGAGCACCGGCCGCGCGCTGCCCGAAGGGGGAGGTGAGATATCTCCATTGTCTTTTGCGCTTGCCGGCAAGCCGGTGGCGCGATTGATCTCGATGAATTTCCTGGGCTGCGCCTCGCCCTGCATCGAACCGAGCTTGGGAACCGCCGCCAGCAGGGCGCGCGTATAGGGATGTTGGGGCGCACCGAAGATGTCGCCGGTCGTTCCGCTTTCGACGATGCGGCCATGCAGCATGACGATGGTCCGGTCGGCGATTTCGGCCACTACGCCCATATCATGGGTGATGAAGAGGACCGCCATGCCCTCTTCCTGCTGCAACTCGCGGATGAGGTCGAGAATCTGCGCCTGGATGGTGACGTCGAGTGCGGTCGTCGGCTCGTCTGCGATCAGCAGCTTCGGCCGGCAGGCGAGCGCCATCGCGATCATCACCCGCTGGCGCATGCCGCCCGAAAGACGGTGCGGATAATCGTGGATGCGAGTGGCGGCGGAGGGGATGCGGACGCGCTCCATCAGGCGCACCGCTTCCGCCTCGGCCGCGCCCCTGTCCATGCCGCGATGGGTCATCAGCACTTCCGCCAGTTGGAAGCCGATGGTGAGGCTCGGATTGAGCGACGTCATCGGCTCCTGGAAGATCATGGCGATCTCATTGCCGCGGATCTGCCTCATGCCGGAATCGTCGAGCGCGTTCAACGATTTGCCGGCAAAGCGGATATCGCCCTCGATGCGGCTGCTGCCGGGTGAGAGCAGGCGCATGAGGGCCAGGGAGGTGACGCTTTTGCCCGAACCGGATTCCCCCACGATCGCAACGGTCGTCCCCGCCTCGATATCGAAGGAAATGTCGTGAACGACGGTGGTCCATCGCCCATCGCTCAGGAAGGAGACACGCAGGTTCTGGACGGAGAGCAGCTTGTCTTGCATGGAACGACCTTTTCCTTCCGGTTACACGAAGAAACTGGCGAGAAAGCGCAGGCAGATGAAGAGAAGAAACAGGCCGAAAGCGACTTCCAGCTTCCGCTTCGACAGGCTGTGCGCGAGCCTCACCCCGAAGGGCGCGGCCATTATGCTCGTCGGGATGAAGAGTATGAGGCCGAGCAGGGATACGTAACCGAGCGCCATGGGCGGCTGCAGCGCCGCCACATCGGGAAATTCGGCGGCGCGCGGCCAGCCCGCATAGATATAGCCGAGCGCGCCCGGAATGGAGATGAGGACGCCCAGGCCGGATGATGTCGCCACGGCCTGATGGATGGGGCGGTTGTAGAAGGTCATGAACAGGTTGGAAAGCTGCCCGCCGCCGATGCCCATGAGAGACGACAGCACGCCGATCACCACGCCGACAATGCGCACCGCCGCCTTGCCGGGCAGGGTATCGCCGAGCCGCCAGCCATCCTTGCCGAAGAGAAGGCGGATGGCGGAAACGCCTGCCACTGCTACAAAGACGGTCTTGAACACTTCCTCTGGCGCGAAGCGGGCGATCACGCTGCCAATGAGGACGCCGATCACCACGGGAACTGCCCAGACCCGCAGCAGGCCAACATCCACAACGCCGCGCGCCAGATGCGAGCGATAGGAGCGGATCGAGGTAGGAATGATGATGGCGAGCGACGTGCCAACGCAAAGCGGCATCCGCACCTCCTCCGGTACCTCCATATAGCGGAACAGCTCATAGAGGATGGGAACGATCACGGTCCCGCCGCCGACGCCGAAAAGCCCCGCCAGAATGCCGGTCACGCCGCCCGCGACAAGGAGGCCGGTACCCAGCCAGAGCATCTCATAAAGATCGAGTCCCATATCAGCGCCCGACCGCATAGGCTTGCATGAGGCGCGGAGTCGCGGCGGCTTTGAGCAGCCCGTTCTCCGTCCGCTCCGCCGCCGTCAGGCGGCCCACGGTCCATTCATCGACTACCTCGACGTCATGGCCGCGTTTCCTCAATTCTTCGATGACCGGCATACCGATACTCCGCTCGATCACGAGCCGCTTCAGGATCGCCTCGCGCGGATAGAAGGACGAGGGGAAATGCATGGTATGAAACAGCGGCAGGTCAATGCTTTCCTGCAGATTGAGGCCGTGATGCACACGGCGCAGGAACAGAAGCATCTGCCATTGGTCCTGCTGGTCGCCGCCCGGCGTGCCGAAGACCATGCGCGGCTTGCCGTGATGGAGAGCGAGCGACGGCGTCAGCGTCGTGCGCGGGCGCTTGCGCGGCGCAAGGCTCGAGGGCAAACCTTCCTCCAGCCAGAACATCTGCGCCCGCGTGTTGAGGCAGAAACCCAGTTCCGGGATGATCGGCGAGGATTGCAGCCAGCCGCCGGAGGGCGTGGCCGAGACCATATTGCCGAAACGGTCGATGACATCGATATGCACCGTGTCGCCGCGCTTTTCGGTACGCAGATGCGCCATGGTCGGCTCACCCGCGCCTGTGCCCTCCTGCTTATGCGCGCCGGTATAGCGGAACTGGGCGATGGCGCGTTCGCGCTGCGCTTCATAGCCGGGAACCAGCCCCGGATTGAGAATTGGGGAGGCGGCGTCGCCGATGAGCTTGCGGCGCTCAATATTGTAGCTTTCGGACAGCAGGTGCTCCATCGGCACAGTCACGAAATTCGGGTCGCCGTAATAGACCTCGCGATCTGCGAAGGCGAGCTTCATCGCCTCGATGGTGGTGTGGATGAAATCCGGCCCCACCGTATCCATGGCGGCGAGGTCCATGTCTTTCAGCAGCGCCAGCGTTTGCAGGAAGGCCGGTCCCTGTCCCCACGGGCCGGTCTTCGCCACCGTCCAGCCGTGATAATCATAGGTCAGCGGCGCTTCATAGCTGGCGCTCCAGCGCGCCATGTCGTCGGCGGTAAGTAGCCCCCTGTGCCGCTTGCCGCTCGTGTCCATCGCCTCGGTCTCACGGCAGAAGCGGTCGATACTGTCAGCGACAAAGCCGCGGTAGAAGGCGTCGCGCGCGCGGTCGATCTTCGTTTCGCGCGTGCCTGACTCGGCTTCCGCTTCATCGACGATCCGCTGATAGGTGTCGGCAAGCGCCTCGTTGACGAACAGCTCGTGGGCCGCGGGCAGATTGCCTCCGCGCGCCCATAAGGCGTAGGATGTCGGCCATTCCTTCTCGAAGAAAGCCGCCTGATCGCGGATGGTGTTGGCGACGCGCGGCAGCAGCGGGTGGCCATGGCGCGCATAGGAGATCGCGGGTTCCATCACGTCACGCAGGCTCAGCGTGCCATGGTCGCGCAGCATCAGCATCCATGCGTCGAAGGCGCCGGGCACGACCGTCGCCAGCAGGCCGGATCCGGGGACGAGATCAAGGCCCTCGCTTTTATAGCGCTCGATGGTCGCCGCTTCCGGCGTCACGCCCTGACCGCAAAGCACTTCGGTTTTGCCCGTGCGTGCGGAATGGAAAATGATCGGCACTTCACCCGATGGCCCGACCAGATGCGGCTCCACGACCTGCAAAACGAAACCCGCCGCGACAGCGGCGTCGAAGGCATTGCCGCCTCGCTCCAGCATGGCCATGCCGGCGGCAGAGGCGAGCCAATGGGTGGATGTTACGACGCCGAAGGTGCCCAGAATTTCCGGGCGAGTAGTGAACATGCTCATGGATTGTTCCTTTGTAGATCAGGTCTCGCGCGGATCGATAGCGTCGCGCAGGCCATCGCCCAGAAGGTTGAACCCCAGCACCACCAGAAAGATGGCGGCGCCCGGCCAGATCGACATCCAGGGAGCCTGGGAAATGAAGTTCTTCGCCGTATTCAGCATCGAGCCCCAGGAGGGATTGGGCGGCTGCTGCCCGAGGCCGAGGAAGGAAAGGCTCGCTTCGGCGATAATGGCCGCGGCGATGGTCAGCGTCGCCTGCACGATGATCGGTGAGAGCGAATTCGGCAGGATGTAGCGCCAGATGATGCGCGGATGGCGCAGTCCTACCACCTTGGCTCCTTCCACATATTCTTCTGCCCGAACCGTCATGACTTGGCTGCGCGTGAGCCGGGCGAAGATCGGGGCGGCGGAGAGGCCTATGGCGATCATGGCGTTGGTGAGGCTCGGGCCAAGAAATGCGGCAAGGGCAATGGCGAGGATTAGGAAGGGGATGGCGAGCGCGGCATCGACCAGACGCGATATCGAGCTATCGAGCCAGCCGCCGAAATAGCCCGCGACAATGCCGAATGGGACCCCGACAATGATGGCAATGAGCACCGAAACCGCGCCCGCAAGGAGCGATGTGCGAGCGCCATAGGCCATGCGCGCGAAAAGATCGCGGCCGAGCTCATCGGTTCCAAGCCAGTGCTGTAGCGAGGGCGGTTTGCGCAGTGCGGTGAAGCTGGTCTTGAACGGATCTTCGGTGGCGATGAAGGGTGCGAAAATCGCCAGAAGCACAAAGAAGCCGACCAGAATGGCTCCGAGCACTGCGGCACGGTTCCGCAGGAATTTGCGAACGGTTCGATTGCCGCGCCATCCGGTTTTGGAAGGAATGCTGATGGCGTCGCTCATGATGCATCCCTCAAGCGCGGGTTGACCAGAATATAGAGAATGTCGGCAAGGAGGTTCATGAGGATGAAGCCTATCGCCGTGCACAGCACTACACCTTGCACGACCGCATAATCCCGGGTGAAAACCGCATCGACAATGAGTTTTCCGAAGCCGGGGATGGTAAATATCTGCTCAGTCAGAACTGCTCCGGCGAGGAGTTCTCCGAAGAGGAGCGTGGCGAGCGTGATGATCGGAACCAGCGCATTGCGCAAGCCATGCCGCAAGATGACGGTCCGCTCATCGAGGCCCTTGGCGCGGGCGGTGCGGACATAATCGGACCGGAGCACGCCGAGCATGGCCGACCGCGTATGGCGCATCAGCACGCCCGCAAGTCCTGTGCCCAGCACGATGGCCGGCATGATCATGGTGCGGATATTCTGCCACGGGTCCTCCAGCGGGGAGGTGTAGCCCGACGAAGGCAGCAACTGCCATTCCACCGAGACGACGAGGATGAAGAGGATGCCGAGCCAGAAATTGGGGATGGAAAGCCCGGAGAGCGCTGCGACATTGATGGTGTAATCGGTGAGCGTCCCCTTGCGTACGGCCGAGATGATACCTGCCGGCACACCGATCAAGAGCGCCACAACCATGGCGAAGGCAGCGAGCTGGATCGTCACCGGGAGCTTCTGGGCGATGAGATCGAGAACCGGCTTTTCCGTGCGGATAGACAAGCCGAAATCGCCGGACAATATCTGCTTCAGCCACACGAAATATTGCACCGGGACGGCATCGTTCAGGCGGTATTTCTCTTGAAGATAGGCAATCGTCTGCGGGTCGCGATCTTCACCCGCCATCGCCAGGATCGGATCGCCCGGCAGCAGCTTCTGCATGCCGAAGACCAGCACCGAAACCAGAAACAGCGTCGGCAATACGACGACGCAGCGCCGTAGGATGAGTTCAAGCATGGGGGCGGAATCCTATTGGAGATAACAGTCGGAGGCGGCGGGGGAGGCCGCCTCCGCTCTTCGCGCCGGTCAGTTGGTTATGGAAACACCCTTGAGGCGCACCATTCCATCCGGATAGGCGACGAAGCCCTTCAAATCCGCGCGCGCGGCGAACGGCCAGGGCTGGTAATAGAGATAGACGATCGGCAGCTCGTCCTGCAGGATCGCCTGCGCCTCGTCATAGATCGCCTTGCGCTGCGCCTGATCGGTGGTCTCTCGGGCCTTATTCAAAAGCGCGTCCACCTTTTCGTTGCAATAGCCCGCATCGTTGAGATTTCCCTTGCAGGTGTCGAACTGGTGAATATTGCCATCGGGATCGGCGCGGCCCGACCAGCCGCTTTGTCCGACTTCATAGCTCTTTTCCTTGAGCGCGCTTTGCAGGGCGGCGAATTCGGTCGGGCGCAGCGAGATATCGAAACCGGCTTCGCTCGCCATGGCTTGGATGAGTTCGTAGACCTGCTGCGAGGTGGAATTGTTGCCATAGGCGATCTCGAACTTGACGCGCTCCAGCCCCGCTTCCTTGAGCAGAGCCTTCGCTTTTTCCACGTCGCGCGTCACGGTCTCGAACTTCTTGTCATAAGCGAAGCTGGAGGGCGGGAAAGGCTGATGGGCCGGCTGGAAAACCCCTTGACCCACGACTTCATTGATCGCGTTGCGGTCGATGGAAAGCTCGAATGCCTGGCGCACGCGCTTGTCGTGGCCGATGGGGAAGCTGTCCTTATCGCCCTTGGTCATGTTGAAAGTCAGCGCCTGATAGCCCGTGCCCGTCACCGGATAGAAGGCGAGCTTGCTGTCATTTTTCACCGCCTCGATATCGGCGGAGGCGACGCGCTCGATGAGATCGAGCGAGCCGGATTGCAGATTGGCGAGGCGCACGGTGGTGTCCTGAATCGGCAGGAACGTTACCTTGTCGAAATGGTAATTCGCGGTGTCCCAGTAATCGCTGAATTTTTCAAGGACGATGCGGTCGTTCTGGACGCGGCTCACGAATTTGTAAGGTCCGGAACAGACCGGATTCTGGGCGAAATCACCATTCGCGAACGCCTTGGGCGAGAGGATCATGCCGGCCCGGTCGGCAAGCTGCGACAGGAGGGAAGCGTCGGGCTTCAAGAGATGGATTTCAAGATTGGTGTCGTCCACCACCTTGATGCTGTCGATCGAGGCCACTTCGCTCTTGCGCAGGGATTCGGGAAGGGTTTTTGCCCGTTCCAGATTGGCCTTCACGTCGGCGGCAGTGATTGTCGCGCCGTCATGGAATTTGCCATTGTTGCGCAGCTTGACGCTCAGGACTTTCCCGTCATCGGACCATTTCCAGCTTTCGGCAAGCTGCGGCTGGATCTCCAGCTTTTCGTTGATGTCGAACAGCTTGTCGCAAAGGGAGGTGAACACGATGCGCCCGACAAAGGTGCGCGCGCGGTGAGGATCCAGCACATCGGCATCATCCTGAAGCCCGATGCGTAAATCCGCCGCCAGGGCCGGCAGGGTCACCCCAGCGCAGAGTGCCGTGACGGCGGCGGCAAGGCCGGTATTGGCAAAATGTCTCAAAATCCGCTTCATCTTTTTCCCCTTTTGGTTTTTGTGAAGAGTGCGGTTGTCTTTAAAGTTACCCCTCCGTGGGCGGACTTGCTTTCGCCACGCCCCCGATTTCGGCGATGACCGCATCGCGCAAGGAAGTCACATGGGCGCGCATGGCGGCCTCGGCATCCAGCGGATGAAACCTGCGGATCGCGTCCAGAATGGCGGCGTGCTGCTCGACGGAGAGCGCATTACGTCCGTTCGACCGCACCCGGGCGCGGAACTGGCGCCAGGATGGGCTCTGGCGGATGCCATTGATCATTTCCATGATGGCGATGAAAAGCTGGCTGCCGGAGGCCTCGGCAATCCTGGCATGAAAGGCTGAATCCCAGCGTTCCCACGAAGCGGCATCCGTCGACTGCTCCGCTTTCAGCGCCAGGCGCTCCAGTTGCTGGATCAGAGCAGGAGTGGCGCGCGCGGCAGCCATGCGCGCCAGCGCGGGCTCGATTTCCACCCGCACATCCATGATTTCGAGCGGGTTGGTATGTTCCGCAAGGCGCTTCGCCGCCATATCGACGAGAGGCGCGGGCTGGCCGCCGAAGGTGCCCTGGCCCTGTTTGCGCCAGATCAATCCCTCTTCCTCGAGCACGTCAAGCGCCTGGCGGACTGTGCGACGGCCGACGCCCAGCAACTCCGCCAGCTGCCGCTCGGGCGGCAGACGGATGCTTGCCTCGTCCGAAGGGCTTTCCAGCATCGAACGCAATTTTTCCAAGGCAGCGTCGATTTCCCCGCTGCCTTCCATGGATGACAAGACATGAACCATTGAATTTATTGGTCCGCGCTTGATCCAGCTGGATGATGGTCCTGCTGCATGAAATTTCCCCGGCATTCCTGCCTTATCATTTTGTTCCCGTCGGCATTATAAACGGCACTTTTTATTTCGTTTCAAGCATGAATTTTGGAATAATGGCGAACCAATAGTCGAATGGTTCAACTGGTACGGCCCCGCCAACGCAAAGCCGCCATGAGAATGATGATAGGTGGAAGCTTCGGTCAGCGGGCCTGAGCGAACTCTCGGTTGGCAGATATCTAGGCGGCGTCTGGTTGCCATCCATTCTTGGACGCTTCTGGATATGCATTAGCGTCATCTTTTCGAGGTGCAGCCATGTATATTGTGAACGGCTTAATTCAACCGAATCACGATTTCCTTTATGGAAGCCATGCATGACGGGCACAGCACTTCTTCTCGTAAATCCGAATTCCCGGCAGGGACGGGAAAGCCTGCCGAAAGTGCGCGATTTGCTGCGCCAAGCGGGCGTCGAATTCATCGAGTTGCCGCAAGATAGCGGCGAGACCCCCTCCGATGCGATCATAAAGAGGGCGGCACAGGTCGATCGGATCATCGTTGGCGGAGGTGACGGTAGTCTCAATGCCGCTGCAAAAGGACTGCTGGCCACCGGGCTGCCGCTGGGCGTCCTGCCTTTGGGCACGGCTAATGATTTTGCGCGTACGGTCGGCCTGCCGTTCGATCTCCCAGCTGCGGTTAAAATCATCGCCGGAGGAAAGACAGCCCAGGTCGATCTTGGCGACGCCAATGGCCATCCCTTTTTAAACGTCGCGAGCGTCGGTTTCAGCGCGGACCTCGCCGCCTCGCTGACGCAACAGGCGAAGAAGCGGTGGGGGAAGCTGGGCTACGGGTTGTTGCGGCACGATTGCTTGCCGGATCACACCTTTTTACCGCTGTTCTCGAACATGGTGGACAAACCAAAGGCCTTCGAACATTTCAAGTCTCGGTCGGAAATGGGCGCTTTTACGGCGGCGGTATGAAAGTCCACGCTGACGCTACCGTCTTCGACGGAATGCTCGATGTGTTTAGCCTGGAGGTGAATCACTGGTGGAAGTTACTGGCGCTGCTTCCCCGCCTTCGCCGGGGAACCCACGGCCAATTGGACGATGTCCGCGCCTTTTCCACGCGCGAACTCACCATAAGCACGCGCAAGCCCATGCCGGTCAACTTGGATGGAGAGCTCAAGACGCAAACGCCGGTGAGATTCACCATTCAGGAGAAGGCAATTGCAGTGTTTGTGAAGTGAGCAGACCGGCTACCAGCTCAGCTCAGGATGTCCGGTAAACCGCCGCGGTAGGCAAAGAGCAGTCCTGTCCATGGGTGGGCAACAATGACCCGGAACCGGTAGCACCCGTCCACTTCCCAGGCGCCAGCTCTGATATGCGGCCCGAACCGCTTTGGAAGCGGCAATCCGGCGAATTTCCAGCCACAGAATTGCCAGTCAACGCCCCCAGAAGCCGGCTCAAGGTCGAAAATGAACCGCAGCAGGCCGAAACGCTCTTCAAATAGCCCAAGCGCCCCGGCGTCAGTCAGGTTGGAGGAAAATTGCGCGCTGCCAAAACGGCGTGTCCATCTCTCACCCCTGTGGTCTTGCTCCAGCACCACCTCGACTTCATGCTTGCCGGTTCGCGGCAGCCCCAACACCAGGCGCAGTAACCTGGCTGCCATGTTTTCCCCGATCCGGGCAATCGCATGGCCGGATGCGGTGATGTGGCCACCGCCATGCACCGCCCTGACGGAGGAGGGCAGCAGCATCCACTTTTCGCCGAGCAGGCGCTCAAAAAGGACAGTGCTTTCAGGTAAGCCCTGATCGAGCCGTGTGTGGATCGGCAATTCGGCGAGTTCATGCAGGATATCGCCGCGCTCCAGTATGCCGGCACAGACCATCGCGCCGCGCCTTGTCTCCTTGCCTAGCAGCAGCGAGCGGACCAGCGCGGCAGCGGGCGCCGCAGGGACGTTGGGGCCCGCACCGGCCTGTGCCCATAATGCCCAACGTGCGCGGAAAGGGCGATCCATGTCATCCCGGCCCGAGGCCTCTACGATCATGCCGCCACGATCGGAGCCGAAACCCGCCGTCGCGTCCGCGGCGGTGTGCAGCAGCCCAGCAAATCGCCTTAGGGAGCGGACAATCCCCCAGCGAACCGGGAGGCTGAGCAGGGTCAGGCCGAGATGCACGGGCATGATCTCATGCCCGGCCATGAACAGTGCTTCGCGGCGAATGGGAAAGCGCATGGGCAGGAGATCGAGATCAGGAGTTTCGCAGATCGAGACGAGCCGTTTGCCGAGGCCGGGGATGTGGATCGCGCGAAGGCCGGACCAGCCGGGCACGGTTGTCCAGCCGCCGACGCGCAGAACACGCACGGGCCGCCCCACATAGGACAGAAGCGCCTTCACGATCGACGGGCCGCGCGTCGTGCGAGCACCGGGCGAAAGTGCAACCATGACGTCATCGATCTGCCGCCAATCTTTCACGAGCTCCGCGAGTACTGCATGAGACAGGGCGGGTATGGTGCTGGCGGCGGTGACAGCCAGCACACCTGCCCGCCTCGCTGCTTCGTCCAGCGCGTCGGCAAAGCCGGCCACGTAGTCGCGGGCATCCGCCAGATCGATGTAATGCGCGCCTTGCCGCACAGCCGCGAGCGCCAGGCGATAATCGCTACCCTGAAATGGTCCCGCGGCGTCGACAACCAGCCAGGGCGACGTTTCGATCAGTCCTTCCGGGCGCGACCTGTCAAAAGGCTGGACCAGAATGCGAGCGGCAGCCCCACTCTTGAGAAGCGATGCCCTCAGTGATTGAAGCGCGTCGACGCGGCGCGCTGCCAGGATCAGTTCGATCTGCGTGTGGCGGGATAGCATGGCTGCCAGACGGCTGCCGAAAGTGCCGGTCGCGCCGACCAGAAGAACGCGCCTCGTCATCGCTCGCCTGGCGGTATCGCGTCAACGAAGCGGGCCCGCACATGCGGTGGTGGCACCATGCAGGCGGCGCGTCTACCGAACAAGCGATACCGGTTGCGGGCGATCCACCGATAGGCGGCATCCCGGATCGGCCGAGGGACCACGCGGATGAACCGCAGCCATCGCAATGGTGGAGGCAGACGGCCAAGCATTGCAATCACGGCTTCGCTCGCCTGAAGGGCCTGCCCGTGGTCGAAAAAGAGGAATGTTGATGGATCGTCGGGATCGATATCGAAGCGTGCGGCGAGGAGCCGGCCATAGGGCGACTGTATGGTGGTGAAGCGAATGGCGCCCGCGCAGTCGATTCGCAAAACGAATTGCACCTGAGCCGAGCAGAAGGCGCAAAAGCCATCAAACACCATTAATCCATCCGGTGCGTGAAAACCCCCAACAGGTGGATTGGCTCCTACGAGGGCAACCTGCCCATCATGCTCAACTTTCGGCATGGTTTTCACGCGATGCGCTCCGCGAGGTTTCCGGTCAAACCGGCAGGATTTGTCCGCAGACATGGCTGGAAACAGAATACTTACGCCCCCAACGCCTTTCCATGGAACAGGGTTCCCCCCGGAATGGCGGGGGATAAAGACAGCTTCAGAGAAAGCCAGTAGACGGCCGAGCGAGAAAGCGGGCTTCGTGTGTGGGCCAGGAACGAGATACACCTCGACAAAACGGGGTGCGATGTTATTCCAATCCGGCCGGTCAGACCGGCGGACTTCACCCGTCGATCTGAGTATAGATCGCGTCACGAAGCGCCCGGATGTTCTGATTGAGTTCTTTCAATTGCGCTAAACTTTGCCCGGACGTAGCGACTAATGCGTCTCCAAGGCAGCCGGCCCGGGACTTCAGGGCGCCCCCCTGGGTGCTCAACTCAACGCCACCACCACCTGCCGTTCATTGTCCGGATTGCGCGTACGGCGCACCAGCCCGGCAGCATAAACCAGTCTCATCGCAAAAATGAATATCGCGATAACAAATCCAGCCGAACGACAGGTTGTGTATTTCTCGGTCGAACCGGAAGACGGCTCGCCATGCGACCGCGAATTCCAACGGGGGCATAGGCTTCCCCATTTCCCCGCCTTTTACGGCTTGAACACCAGTTCGATCCTGTCGGCCAGGAAGCGGGTGCGAATGAATTGGACGGGCACGTCGTTGAGATCGACATCGATGGCGTTGCTGACGAGGACGATGGAATCTGTGGAGCACTGCAGCACTTCGGCATCGGCGGGTGAAACTCTCTCGGCGGTCAGCCGGGTCTCGCGCCGGCGATAGTCGTTGAGGCCGTGCTGCTTCAGGGACTGTGTGACGGAGCCGGTCTCGGCATAGGCGGCGATAATGTTGGGGAACCGTTCGCTGGGGAAATAACCCGTCGAGCGCGAGACCGGCACGCCGTCCACCACGGTCATCTTTTCCAGTTTGAAGAGCGGCGCGCCAGGTTTCAGCTCCAGCAGAGAGGCCAATGTCCGGTCGGCGGCGACGCGCTGCGAATTGATCAGCCGCCCTGCCGATTCCAGTGACTGTTTGATCATGTTTTCCGAAAAGCGCGCCCGTGTGCCGATGGGATAGGTAATGCGCGGCTGCACTTCGTTGATGAAGGTGCCGCGCCCGCGCTCGGCCCGCAGAACCCCTTCATCCGACAGCGCTGAAATCGCCCGCCTGACCGTGTGGCGGTTGACGCCGAATTCCCCGGCAAGCTCGATTTCCGGCGGCAGGCGGTCGCCGTAACGCCCCTCGGCAATGGCGGCACGTAAGGTGTCCGCGACCCGCCGCCAGCGCGAAATGCCATCATCCATCACATTCATCGTTTCACGCTCTTTCGGAAAATTTTCGCGCTGTCATCGACCCGTCATCGATTCCGCGCTATAAGTCAAAAAAGATCAGTTGTCTATACAAATAGACAAATTGGAGTGCATGATGAAATCATCCGCAAATATGGCGCAAGACCAGCGCAAGCGGGCGCTCGATGCGCTGGCATCGATGCCGGCGGCGGCGCTGAAGGAGCGCTATGAGAGGATCAGGGCAAGCGCGCCGCAAGCCCTGCCCGTGCGAGGACCAGAGATCGGCGCTGTCATGGTGCGCGGCCGCGTCGGTGGAGGCGGCGCGCCGTTCAACCTAGGCGAGGCGAGTGTGACCCGCGCGACGGTGAAGCTTGCGACGGGCGAAGTCGGCCATTCGATCGTGCTGGGGCGCGATCCGGAGAAGGCGAAGGCCGTCGCGCATCTCGACGCCCTGCGGCAGGTGCCGGAATGGGAGCCGGTCGTCGAGCGCGATTGCGTGACGCCGGCAATCGAAATGCTGGAGACGGAGCGCCGGAAGCTCGCCGAGGAGACGGCGGCGACGCGGGTGGATTTCTTCACCATGGTGCGGGGAGAGGACTGATGCAGACCGAAATCTTCGAGGGCGGCTTCGCCGATCCCGTCTTTACCTCGCAGGCGGTGTTCCGCGCCGTCATGGATGCCTTCGCGCGTCCCGGCACAATTGCGAACTTAAGCGATGTCGCTCAAGCGCCCGCGCCCATCCCCGCCGCGGCAGCCGCGATCCTGCTGACGCTCGCCGATTTCGATACGCCCGTCTGGCTCGAGGCGGACGATTCCACGGCGGCGAGCCAATGGCTGTCTTTCCATACGGGCGCTGTGACGACGCCGGATGCGGCGGCTGCGAGCTTCGTCATGCTGAGCGAAGTGTCCAATTTGGACAGTTGGGATCGTTTCGCGCTCGGCACGGCGGAATATCCCGATCGCTCGGCGACCTTGCTGCTTCCCGTCGCGGGGCTCGACGGCGGCCAGAGGCTCACCCTGCGCGGACCGGGGATCGAGAAGATTGCGGTCATCGTGCCGCGCGGCCTTCCCGGAGGGTTCATTGAGACGATGCAGGAGAATGCGCGCCGCTATCCGCTCGGCTTCGACGTCGTTCTCGTCTGCGGCGGGCAGGCGCTCGCTCTGCCGCGCACCGTCAGGATCGAGGTGTAATCATGTATGTCGCGGTAAAAGGCGGTGAAGCCGCTATCGACAAGGCGCACAAGCTGCTGGCGGACCGGCGGCGGGGCGACCGCTCCGTCCCGGCGCTGACGCCGGAGCAGATCGTGGAACAGCTCTCGCTCGCCGTGGATCGGGTCATGGCCGAGGGGTCGCTCTACGATCCAGAACTCGCTGCCATGGCGGTGCGGCAGGCGCGCGGCGATCTGATCGAGGCGATCTTCCTCCTGCGGGCCTATCGCACGACATTGGCGCGCTTCGGCATGTCCCGGCCCATCGACACGGCTGACATGCGCATCGAGCGGCGGGTTTCCGCCACCTATAAGGATATTCCGGGCGGGCAATTGCTCGGCCCCACCTTCGACTACACACACCGCCTCATCGATCCGGCGATGGCCGATGACCTGCCCGTCGAAGAACCCGCGCGGCGGGAGGCGGACATGGAGAGCGACGTCCCTCGCGTCACGGATATTCTTGATAGCGAGGGATTGATCGAACCGGACACATTTTCCGATTCCGAGCCCGGTGACTTGACCCGCGATCCCGTATCTTTTCCCGCCAGCCGGGACTTGCGGCTGCAGGCGCTGGCGCGGGGCGACGAGGGCTTCCTCCTGTCGCTCGGCTATTCCACGCAGCGCGGCTATGGCCGCACGCATCCCTTCGTCGGCGAGGTGCGGATCGGCCTTGTGGATGTGGAGATCGATAGCCCGGAACTGGGCTTTGCCGTCAACATCGGCGCGATCCGCGTCACCGAGTGCCAGATGGTCTCGCAATTCACGGGATCGAAGGACGCAGGCCCGCGCTTCACTCGCGGCTATGGCCTCGTCTTCGGCCAGTCGGAGCGCAAGGCGATGGCGATGAGCCTCGTTGACCGGGCGCTCCGGGCCGATGAATTCGACGAGCAGCGCACGGCCCCGGCCCAGGACGAGGAATTCGTGCTGGCGCATTGCGACAATGTCGAGGCGACCGGCTTCGTCGAACATCTGAAACTGCCGCATTACGTGGACTTCCAGGCCGAGCTCGACCTTCTGCGCCAGCTTCGCCGGGAAAGCGAGCAGGCGCATCAACAGGATGATCAGGACATCAAGGAGGCGGCGCAATGACGCTCCCGGCCTATAATTTCGCTTATCTCGACGAGCAGACCAAGCGCATGATCCGCCGCGCGATTTTGAAGGCAATCGCCATTCCCGGCTATCAGGTACCGTTCGCCTCGCGCGAAATGCCGATGCCCTATGGCTGGGGCACGGGCGGCGTGCAGGTGACGGCCTCAATCCTCGGCCCCGACGATGTGCTGAAGGTGATCGACCAGGGCGCCGACGACACCACCAACGCCGTCTCGATCCGCGCTTTCTTCGCCAAGACAGCCGGCGTTGCAACGACAACCAAGACGGCGGAGGCGACGGTAATCCAGACGCGGCACCGCATCCCCGAGATGCCGCTTAAAGAGGGGCAGATCCTCGTCTATCAGGTCCCCATCCCCGAGCCGCTGCGCTTTCTGGAGCCGCGCGAGACCGAAACGCGCGTGATGCATGGGCTGGAGGAATACGGCCTTATCCAGGTGAAGCTCTACGAGGACATCGCCCGGCACGGGCACATCGCCACCACCTATGCCTATCCGGTCAAGGTCGAGGGCCGCTATGTAATGGACCCGTCGCCGATCCCGAAATTCGACAATCCGAAAATGCACAATTCCCCGGCGCTCCAGCTTTTCGGCGCGGGCCGTGAAAAGCGCATCTACGCGCTACCGCCCTATACCCAGGTGGTGAGCCTCGATTTCGAGGACCACCCATTCTCCATCCAGCGCTTCAGCCAGCCTTGCGCGCTCTGCAACGCTACCGGCGTCTATCTCGATGAGGTCGTCACCGACGATCGCGGCGGACGGATGTTCGTCTGCTCGGATACCGACCATTGCGAGACGCGGCGGGCCGAAGGCCATAGCGGTCCGGGCCTTCCACAAATCCAGCAGGAGGACGTAGCATGAGCGACCCGATCATTTCCGTCCGCGATCTGGAACGGCGTTACGGTTCCTTCATCGGCTGCACGGATGTCTCGTTCGACGTCTGGCCGGGAGAAGTGGTGGCCATCGTCGGGGAATCCGGGTCCGGCAAGACGACGCTTCTCAACTGCGTCTCCGGGCGGCTCCCACGCTCGTCCGGCTCGATCCGCTACCGCATGCGGGACAATCGCTTTTCCGACCTCGCCGAGCTTTCGGAGGCGGAGCGCCGCTTCCTGATGCGCACGGACTGGGGCTTCGTCCACCAGAGCCCCGCCGACGGCCTGCGCATGCGCGTTTCGGCGGGCGCCAATGTCGGCGAGCGGCTGATGGCGGTGGGCGAGCGGCACTATGGCAATATCCGCCGGACGGCAGCGGATTGGCTCGCCCGGGTGGAGATTTCCCCCGAGCGGATAGACGACCAGCCGGTCGCCTTTTCCGGCGGCATGCGGCAGCGCCTGCAGATCGCGCGCAATCTTGTCACCCATCCCAGGCTTATCTTCATGGACGAGCCGACCGGCGGCCTCGACGTGTCGGTGCAGGCGCGGGTGCTCGACCTGCTGCGCGGGCTGGTGACGGACATGAACCTCGCCGTCATCATCGTCACCCATGACCTCGCCGTCGCGCGGCTCCTGTCGCAGCGCATCATCGTGATGAAGAGCGGGCGCATTGTCGAGACGGGCCTTACCGACCGAGTGCTGGACGATCCCCGCCACGCCTATACCCAGCTTCTCGTCGCCTCGATCCCGGAGTCCTGACCCATGATTTTGGAAGCGAAAAAACAGCCGATGGCGGACGGAGCGGTGCTGTCTCTTGCCCGAGTGGCGAAGTCCTTCACCATGCACCTGCGCGACGGGCTGGTGCTGCCGGTGGTGGAAAATGTGGCCTTCGATCTTTTCCCCGGTGAATGCGTGGTGCTGGCCGGGCCATCGGGCGCGGGCAAGTCCTCGATCCTGCGTATGGTCTACGGCAACTACGCCGTCGATGGAGGCCACATCTGGGTGCGCGCAGAACAGGACGAAGCGCCCCATGATCTTGCGACCGGCGATCCGCGCCTCATCCTCGCCTTGCGGCACCGCGCCATTGGCTATGTCAGCCAGTTCCTGCGGGCAGTGCCGCGCGTGGCGGCGCTCGATGTGGTGGCCGAGCCGCTCGTCTCCCGTGGCGTAGACCGAACGGAGGCGCGGGAAAAGGCGGCGCAGCTGCTGCAGCGGCTCAACCTGCCCGAAGCGCTGTTCTCCCTGCCGCCCGCCACTTTCTCAGGCGGAGAGAAGCAGCGGGTCAATATCGCAAGGGGCTTCATCACGGACCATCCCATCCTTCTTCTGGACGAGCCGACCGCCTCGCTGGATGCGGCCAACAGGGATGTGGTGATCGAAATGATCCGCGAGAAGCTTGCAGCCGGCGTCGCCATTCTCGGCATTTTCCATGACCAGCCGGTGCGCGACGCGGTGGCGACGCGGATGATCGACGTATCGGGCTTTTCAGCGCGGAGGGCTGCGTGATGCCGAAACTGTCGGAAAATGTTCCCTATATCGACGAAACGGCGCGCGTCAGCCAATCGACGCTCGGGCGCTACACCGAAGTAGCGGCGCGTACGCGCATGAGCGAGACGGTGCTGGGCGATTACTCCTATGTCATGGAGGATTGCTCGATCTGGTGCGCCGAAATCGGCAAATTCGCCAATATCGCCTCGGCCGTCCGCATCAATGCGCCGAACCATCCGACGTGGCGGGCGACGCTGCATCATTTCACCTACCGGGCGGGCGATTATTTCGACGGCGCTGATGACGAGGAGAGCTTCTTCGAATGGCGGCGCAGCAGGCGTGTGGTCATCGGCCACGATGTCTGGATCGGCCATGGCGCGACGATCCTCTCGGGTGTCACGGTCGGCAATGGCGCTGTCATCGGCGCGGGCGCGGTCGTCTCACGCGATGTCGCCCCCTATACGATCGTCGGCGGCGTTCCGGCGCGGCTCATCCGCGAGCGGTTCAGCGCGGAACTGGGGCGGCGCATGGACCGGCTCGCCTGGTGGGACTGGCCCCATGCGCGGCTGGCCGAGGCGCTCGAGGATTTCCGCAGGCTGCCGGCGGAGGATTTCGTCGCTCTTTACGACAGCCGGGAAAATTTCATCGATCCGTCATCGAACGATCATGCTGGCATCACCGAACCGGGCTTTAACTTTGAAAAACAGGGAGAAGGCGCATGACGGCAATCGCTGTTTCCAATCTCTCGAAAAGCTATAGCGGCACCCGGGCGCTGAACGATGTCAGCCTCACGCTCGACAAGGGCGAGATGGTCGCGCTGATCGGCGCGTCCGGATCGGGCAAAAGCACGCTCATCCGCCACATTGCCGGGCTTGAGGCGGGCGATGGCGGCAAGGGGCGGATCGAAATATCTGGCGAGCTGACGCAATCGGCGGGGCGCTTCCTCCGCGGTATCCGGCGCGGGCGGGTTGCGGTCATCTTCCAGCAATTCAACCTTGTCGGACGCCTTTCCGTGCTGACCAATGTGCTGATCGGGCGTCTGGGGCGCATGCCGCGCTGGCGCGGAACGCTCGGCCTTTTCAACAAGGCGGAGAAGGCGAAGGCGCGCGCGGCGCTGGAGCGCGTCGGCATTCCGCAGGTGGCGGCCCAGCGGTCCTCGACCCTGTCGGGCGGCCAGCAGCAACGCGCCGCCATTGCCCGCACGCTGGTGCAGGAGGCCGAAATCCTCATCGCGGACGAGCCGATTTCCGCGCTCGACCCGTCGGCCGCCCGCCGCGTCATGGACGTGCTGGCCGATATCAACGCCAAGGACGGCATCACGGTGCTCGTTTCGCTGCATCAGGTCGAATATGCGCGCCGCTATTGCCCGCGCGCCATCGCCATGCGCGACGGTGCCATCGTCTATGACGGCCCGTCCTCGGCCCTTACCAACGATTTCCTCGCCCGGCTCTATGGCTCGGCATCGGAAGAACTCGTCCTGCCGGATGGTCCGGCGGATAGACTGGCGGCCATGGAGGCGACAGCCAGGATAGGTCGGGCTGAGCTCATACCAGCCTGAACCTTGTTTATAGCCGCATGATCTTATCCGAAAAGTCTGCAACTTTTCGGGATCATGCTCTCAAAACCGGAGAACACAGATGAACGCGATACTGAAAAGCATGGCGGCGATGTCCGTCGTCTTTACGATGAATTCTGCGGCTCTGGCCGAGACGATCAATTTCGGCATCATCTCCACGGAGTCGCAGCAGAATTTGAAGACGAAATGGCTGCCGTTTCTCGACGACATGAAGAAGCAAACCGGCCTCGACGTGAAGCCGTTCTTCGCCTCGGATTATGCCGGCGTGATCGAAGGCATGCGCTTCAACAAGGTGCAACTTGCCTGGTATGGCAACAAGTCGGCGATGGAGGCGGTTGACCGCGCCGATGGCCAGATCTTCGCCCAGAGCGTGCCTGTCGGCGGCGAGCCGGGCTATTGGTCGCTGGTCATCGTGCCCAAGGATTCGAAGCTCCAGACGATCGATGATGTGCTCAAATGCGACCATAGCCTCAATTTCGGCCTGGGCGACGTCAACTCCACCTCGGGCTATCTCGTGCCGATGACCTTCATCTTTGCCAAGAACGGCATCGATCCGAAGAAGTGCTTCAAGAACCTGACCAACGCCAATCACGAAACCAACGCCATGGCCGTCGCCAACGGCCAGGTCGATGCCGCTGCCAATAACACCGAGAACATGGCGCTGATCAAGGAAAACAACCCGGAAGCCTATGCGAAAATCCGGGAAATCTGGCGCTCGCCGCTGATCCCGTCCGACCCCGTTGTGTGGCGCAAGGATCTGCCGGAAGAGGCGAAGGCGAAGATCCGCGATTTCTTCCTGACCTATGGCACGGAGAAATCGACCGGCAATGCCGAGGAGGAAAAGCAAGTCCTCGCCGGCCTCAAATGGGCTCCCTTCCGCGCCTCCGACGATAACCAGCTCCTCCCTATCCGCGTCATGGAACTGACCAAGGCCATCGGCCAGACGGAAGGCGACACCAAGCTCAGCGCCGACGAAAAGGCCGCGAAGATCAAGAAGCTGACCGAGGAGAAGGCCGGGTATGAGGCGGAGTTGGCCAAGCTGACGAATGGGTAAATCCTTATTCGCCGCGCGAGTGACACCCCCCTCTGCCCTGCCGGGCATCTCCCCCACAAGGGGGGAGATTGGATGGCATCGGTCAAGGCGCCTTATTCTGCAACGCTGACGATTGGCGAAAGCGGAAGTCACATCAATCTCCCCCCTTGTGGGGGAGATGGCCGGCAGGCCAGAGGGGGTGCCTGCCGTTCCGCCATGGGCTAATCTTAAGGGACTGAATGCAATGAGCGATTTGACATCGGTGGCAAGCGCGGAGCCAAAATCCGTGGCCGACGACCGTGGCGGTTACCGCAATCTCCTCTTGCTGGCGGGCGTGGTTCTGGCGCTGGCATTAAGCTGGGGGCCGGCGGAAATGGGCCGCTGGATCTTCCTCTTCACCGATGCCGGCAACATGGCGCAATATGCGCGCGGTTTCCTCCGACCCGATTTCTCGGAATGGCGGTATTATTTCGGCGAAATCGTGGTCACGGTCCAGATCGCGCTCTGGGGCACCTTCCTCGCCGTGATCCTGTCGGTGCCGTTCGGCATTCTCTCGGCAAGCAATATGGCGCCCTGGTGGATACGCCATCCCGTCCGGCGGCTCATGGATTTCTTCCGCGCCATCCATGAGGTGGTGTTTGCGGTGCTGTTCGTCGTGGCGGTGGGCCTCGGCCCGTTTGCCGGGGTGATGGCGCTGTTCATCCACACGACGGGCATTCTCGCCAAGCTCTTTTCCGAGGCGGTGGAGGCCATCGACCCGCGCCCGGTGGAGGCGATCCGCACGACGGGAGCCTCGCGGGTGCAGCAGGTGATCTTTGGCGTCATTCCGCAGGTGCTGCCGCTCTGGATTTCCTTCTCGCTTTACCGGCTCGAATCCAACATCCGCTCCGCCACCGTTCTCGGCCTCATCGGCGCGGGCGGCATCGGGCAGGTGATGTTCGAGACGATCCGCGGCTTCTACTATTCGCAGGCGGCGGCCATCCTGATCCTCGTCGTCCTCACCGTCACCCTTATGGACCTCTTGTCGCAGAAATTGCGCAAGCTGGTGATCTGATCTCTCGCAATCTTCCCCTCCCAGCCGGATATCCGACCATGAATGAAATCGTCTTTTCCAACTGCAACATCGTCTTCCCCGACCGCGTCATGCACGGCTCCGTGCTGATCCGGGACGGCCTGATCAGCGACATCTCCGCCGGCAGTTCCGCAGCGGGCACGGATTTCGAAGGCGATTATCTCATTCCCGGCTGCGTGGAACTGCATACGGACCATCTGGAGACGCATTTCCAGCCGCGCCCTAGGGTGCGCTGGGACATGAACGCGGCCTTGCAGGCGCATGACGGGCAGGTTGCCACAGCAGGCATCACCACAGTCTTCGACGCCTTGCGGGTGGGGCTCGATGGCGACACCGAGCTTCTGGCCGCCGATATGTCGGCCATGGCCGCCACCATTTCCGCCGCCCATGCGGGCAAGCGGCTGCGCGCGGAGCATTTCATCCATCTGCGCTGCGAGGTTTCGGTTTCCGATGTGGTCGATCATTTCGACACGATGAAGACCAATGACCGCATCCGGCTGGCATCGCTGATGGACCATGCGCCGGGGCAACGGCAATTCGTCAATCTGGAAGCCTACCGGATCTATTATCAGGGCAAGAAGAAGCTGAGCGATGAGGAATTCGCCCGTTTCAGCGAAAGGCGCATCGCGGAAAGCGAGGCGAACTCCCCGCGCAACCGGCACCTCATCGCCGAGCGCTGCCACGGCCAGTCGATCGCCATCGCCTCGCATGACGACGCGACGGCGGAGCATGTGGCAGAGGGCATCGAACTCGGCGTCACGCTGGCGGAGTTCCCCACGACTGTCGAGGCCGCCCTGGCATCGCGAAAGGGAGGACTACAGGTGCTGATGGGGGCTCCCAATGTCGTGCGCGGGGGGTCCCATTCCGGTAATATTTCGGCGTTGGAGCTGCTTGAAAACGGCGCGCTCGATATTCTGTCCTCCGATTACGTGCCGTTCAGCCTGCTTCAGGCGGTGTTTCTCTTGGCGGACAAGCGCATTCTCGATTTGCCGTTGGCGGTGCGCCTCATTTCGGACAATCCGGCCCGCGCGGCGAAACTTGAAGATCGGGGGCGCATAGAGGCCGGTCGCCGCGCCGATCTGGTGCGCGTGCGGGCCGAAGCCAGCCTCCCGCCTTATGTCGCCGGTGTGTGGCGGGAGGGAAAGCGTGTCGCCTAACCGTCTTGGCATTTTTATCGCCATCGTCGGCCCGAGTGGCGCGGGCAAGGATACGCTGATGCGCGAGGCCCGCGCGCTGCTTGCCGGGCGGACGGACATCCGCTTCGCCCGCCGCGTGGTGACGCGCGTAGCCGACACGACGTTGGAAGATCACGACACGATGGATGAAGCCGCTTTCCGAGCTGCGGCGAGGCGAGGCGTATTCTGCCTGTCCTGGCAGGCGCACGGGCTTCGTTACGGCCTGCCCCGCGCACTTAAGGATAGCGTGAGCGCGGGATGCGCGGTCGTGGCCAATATCTCCCGCCGCGCGATCCCTGACGCCACGCGCGTTTTCCCGGTGATAGATGTGATCGAAATCACCGCACGGCCCGAAATCCGCGCCGAACGCCTGATGCGTCGTGGCCGCGAGACAGAGGCCCGCGTGCGGGAACGGATAGCGCGGGACGTGGCATGCGACATCCCGCTTTCCGTGCGCCGCTTCATCCGCATCGATAATTCCGCGGGTCTTGAAGAAGCCGCCCGGATGCTTGCGAAACATCTCCGAGATATCGTTTAGCCGGCTGAACGGCTACCGTGACGTTTTCCGGTTCATCAGCCTCAAGGTCCAGCCGGATCGAGACATTGATACGTCCAGGGCGCTCGCGCGGAAATACTTACGAGGATGACAGGCTGGGCGCGGAAGCGTACATTCCAACTGATTCTGATTCGCTCCCTGGATTTCGTTGGCATTCGGAATCTGTCGGTCGCCCCGGAAATCTACTTACTATCAGGTAAGCGAATAATAATGCCGCCAAGGTGCCGGATGAACTATTATAAGCTGCGATCCGGGATCGTTTTGACTTTTCCTTTTCTATTGGCTGCGTGCGTTACTGTCGGGCCGGATTACCAGCAGCCGGTGGTGGTGACGCCAGCGGGCTGGAGCAGCAAGGCCGATACGCGGGCGCCTCGCCTGGGCAATTGGTGGAAGAACCTCAACGATCCGGTCCTCGACCGGCTGATCGCCGATGGCGTCGCCGGCAGCCCAGATGTGGCGACGGCGAAAGCGAAGGTGCGGGAGGCCCGTGCCAACCTGACCGCTGCCGGAGGGGTGCTTTATCCGGCACTTGACGCCGGCGGGAGCTATACGCGCTCCGACAGCGCCGGCATGCCCGTCTCGAAGCAGGCGAGCCTGAGCTTCAAGACCCAGTGGGAACTCGATCTCTTCGGCGGCAACAAGCGCGGCGTCGAGGCGGCCTATTATCATCTGGAATCCCAGAACGAGCAGTTGCGCGCCGCCCTCGTCACGCTTATCGGCGACATCGCCACCAATTATGCCCAATTGCGCGGGACGCAGGCGAGCATCGCCATCGCGCAGCGTAACGCCGCCTCGCAAAGACAGACCGTGGCGCTGACGCGCAACAAGCTGGATGCGGGCGATATCACGGCGGTCGATCTGCTCAATTCCGAAACGCAGGCGGCATCCACGGCGGCGCAGATACCCAATCTGCGGATCAATTATGCCAAATACCTGAACCAGCTTTCCGTGCTGACGGGCCGCTCCCCCATCGTGCTGGCGGGTCTCCTCGACAAGAGCCGGCCGATCCCGGCTGTTCCGCGCAATGTTCCCGCCGGGGTGCCTGCCGATCTGCTTTTGAGCCGGCCCGATGTCCGCGCGGCGGAGCGCGATTACGCCAGCGCCACGGCCAGCATCGGCCAAAAGCAGGCTTTGCTTTACCCGGATGTTTCGCTCGCGGGCAATATCAGCACCGGCGGCTCCCGCATCGGTGACCTAGGCAGGCTCTCGACGATCAGCTGGAGCTTCGGGCCGAGCCTCAGCATCCCGATCTTCAACGGCGGGCAGCTTAATGCTAATGTCGAAGCGGCCAGAGCCACGCGGGACCAGTCCTTCATCGCCTATCGCAAGGCGATCTTGACCGCGTTGAGCGAAGTGGAAAACGCCAGCGTGGCGCTCAACCAGAACCGTTTGCGCGTGGCACAATTGCAGAAAATTGCCGGCAATTACCGCAAAATCAACGAGCTGACGCTCGACCAATATGAGGCCGGGGCCAAGAGTTTCGTCGAGGTGCTGGAGGCGCAGCGCAATCTCCTGTCCGCCGAAACCGATCTGAGCCAGGCGCGAACCAACCTGGTTCTCAACTATATCGACCTGCAGAAAGCGCTGGGCGGCGGCTGGGGCGGTGTCGTCGATGTGGAAAAACCGGAAGTCGTCGACGGCTATACCGGCCCGCGCTTCGTCCAGCCCGCCCAGCCGGCACATGATGAGAGGCGCCTATGACACCACGCTCGAAACGCCGTTTCCGGTGGCGGCTCTGGCTGGGGATTCTCATCCCGCTGCTGCTCATGGGCTATTGCGCCCTGCGAACCGTCACGAAGGAAGCGCCGCTGCCGGCGACGACCACGATCCGGCGCGGCGATATCGAAAGCTCGGTGCTCGCCACGGGAACGCTGCGGCCCAAGGTGCTGGTCGCGGTTGGCGCGCAGGTGACGGGCCGCGTCCTTTCGCTCAAGGTGAGGTCGGGGCAGAAGGTAAAGGCTGGCGAAGTCATCGCCCTCATCGACTCGACCAATCTTCAAAACGAGTTGAACAAGGCCGAGGCCCAACTGCGGCAGAACGAAGCGACCCGCGACCAGAACCTCGCCGATCTGGAACTGGCGCAGGAGGATCTCGCCCGCAACCAGATGATGATCGGCAAGAATGCCGTCGCCCGCGCCGAATATGACAAGGCGGTTAGCAATGTAAAGGCCAAGCAGGCGCAGGTCGCTTACGCCGAAGCCACGATCGAGGCTTCCAAAATCGGCGTGCAGATCGCCCAGACCAATCTCGGCTATACCCGTATCACGGCCCCGATCGACGGGACGGTGCTCGCCACCGCCGTTCAGGAAGGCCAGACGGTCAACGCCCAGCAGAGCGCGCCGATGATCGCCGTGATCGGCCAGCTCGACACCATGACGGTGGAGGCCAATATATCGGAAGCGGACATAACGCAGGTTCGTGTCGGCATGCCGCTCTATTTCACCATATCCAGCCAGAATTCAAAGCGCTACGACGCGAAGCTCGAGCAGATCGAGCCAGCGCCCGATTCGATCGTCAGCGACAAGAGCTTCACCCCGTCGACACAGTCCGCATCCTCCAGTTCGCCCACCGCTTCGGCCATCTATTACAAGGGGATATTCAGTGTTCCCAACCCGGATGGGCTGCTTCGAACCTATATGACGGCTGAGGTCCACATTATCCTGGCCAATGCGAAGGATGCGCTGATCGCCCCGGTTTCCGCCATGAAGCCGACCAATGAGCCCAACAAAGCGACCGTTCGCGTCGTGACCGATGGCAACAGGATCGCGGAGCGGACCGTCGAGACCGGCATCACCGACAAGGTCAACACGCAGATCCTGTCGGGCCTGAAAGAAGGTGACAAGGTTGTCGTGGATAGCGGCAGTCCTCCGGCGGGCAACGGCCGAAGAGTGGTATTCTGAGATGGCTAAAAGGCCGCTGATTTCGCTCAAGGGCGTGTCCCGGCTATATCCGTCGGGCGATGAGGTCACGACCGCCCTGAAGCATGTCGACCTCACCATCGAGCGCGGCGAGATGGTGGCGATCATCGGCACGTCCGGCTCCGGTAAATCCACGCTGATGAACATCCTGGGGTGCCTCGACCGCCCGTCGGAAGGAGAATATCTGATTTCGGGCCGCTCGACATCGGAACTTGAGCCCGATGAACTGGCGCAATTGCGGCGTGAGCATTTCGGCTTCATCTTTCAGCGCTATCATCTGCTGGGTGAGCTGGATGCGCTGGGGAATGTCGAAATCCCCGCCATCTATTCGGGGCAAAGCCGGGAAGCGCGGCGCGAGAGGGCCGCAGCCATTCTCGAACGGCTGGGAATGGGCGACCGCGTCCATCATAGGCCGAGCCAGTTGTCTGGCGGCCAGCAGCAGCGCGTTTCCATCGCCCGCGCCCTCATCAACGACGCCGATGTCATCCTGGCGGACGAGCCGACAGGCGCCCTCGACAGCCATAGCGGCGAGGAGGTGCTGGGCATCCTCCAGGAATTGAACCGCGAAGGCCACACCATCATCATCGTCACGCATGACCGGCAGGTGGCGGCGAGGGCGCAGCGCATCATCGAAATCCGCGACGGCGAAATCGTCTCCGACACGCGGACGGACGGTGGCGGGGACGGGACGGAAGCGCAACGGCTGGACCATCGCAAAGCCGGAAAGCCGCGTTTCCTTTCGAGCTTTCGCGACCGCTTCTCCGAGGCGTTCACCATGGCGCTGCGCTCGATGAACGCGCACCGGCTGCGGACATTCCTGACGATGCTCGGCATCATCATCGGCACGGCGTCGGTCATCAGCGTGGTGGCGCTGGGCCAAGGAACCCGCGCGAAAATCCTGAACCAGATCAGCGCACTGGGCACCAACACGCTTTACATCAACCCCGGCAAGGGCTTCGGCGACCTGAGAGCCGCGCAGGTCACCACGCTTAACATCGCCGATGCCGAGGAGATCGCGAAGCTTCCCTATGTGATCGCCGCGACGCCCTATAATGCGACGAGCTCGACCGTCCGGGTCGGCGACAAGGAAGTCAGCGTTTCCGTCAATGGCGTGGGAGCTGAATATTTCGCCACCCGAAACACCCAATTGCTGGAAGGCCGCTTCTTCGACCAGCGCAACGTGACCGATATGTCGCAGGTGGCTGTCATCGATGACACCACCAGCAAGACGCTTTTCCCCAATGCGGCGGGGTCGGTGATCGGCAGGATCGTTCTTTTGAAGAACGTGCCTATCCGCATTATCGGCGTCTCAAAGGCGGAGGAGAACGGTCCGGGCGCCGGGCAGAGGCTGACGGTCTACCTGCCCTATACGACGGTGGAGACCCGCATGACGGGCTCGCAGTCCTTGCAGATGATCATGGTGCGCATCGCCGATACCATGAATCCCTCGGTGGCCGAGGCGACGATAACGGCCTTCCTGACGAAAAGGCATGGCACGAAGGATTTCTCGATCTTCAACACCGGCACGCTGCAGCAGACCGTGCAGGCGACGACCGCGACGCTCGCCCTTCTTATCTCCAGCATTGCCGCCATATCGCTGTTCGTCGGCGGGATCGGCGTCATGAACATCATGCTCGTGGCGGTTTCGGAACGGATCAACGAAATCGGTGTGCGCATGGCCGTCGGCGCGCGGCAGAGCGATATCCTGCAGCAATTCCTGATCGAGGCCGTTCTGGTCTGCCTCATCGGCGGCGTGCTCGGCATTCTCATCGCCACCGGATTGGGCGAGCTTTTCGCGCAGTTCGTGCCAGATTTTCGCTTAATATACTCGCCCGCCTCCATCGTCATCGCCATCCTCTGCTCGAGCCTCATCGGCATCGGCTTCGGCTTCGTTCCCGCCCGCAACGCCTCGAAGCTCGATCCCGTGGTGGCGCTGGCGCGGGATTGACGCGAGAAGGTTCTCGCGCTCACCCCTCGATGCGCGCGCCGGTTATCAATATCGCGGTAGAGCGAACGCTCAGCGGTTTGTTCGTCGGGTCGGTTTTAACTACTCGTTAAAAATACGGAATTCCCAGCCATGCATGCATTGCAACCCTGCCCAGGACGATTCCGTAGTAGTGCCTCTGTCCATAGCAATGTATTTTTGATGAACAAGATAATTTCGACAAGGGGTCTCCCATGATCAAGCCAATCAAACGCCTAGCAAAAGCTCTCCGGGGCCGTTCTCGAGAAGAAAAAGAATTCGCATATCTTTCGGAAGCTCACGATCTGATCGATCTGGAATATCGGCAACGTCAGATCGATCGTGGCATCCTGGGACGCTGAGGCGGCCAGCCCTTCGGGTGTCTGATGCCAGCTTCGCCGGGCAACACGGTCAAGGTCCGCTTTCCGGAAGCGATGCCGGGTGATCGACGCGATGGCCTGGAAGACCGTCGCCAAGTGGCGGAAGCGCATGTCCCATATCGGACTGCCCGGCTGGTTTGAAGCAACCAGGACCGACAGTTCTCTCGGTTGAGGGAAAGGGGGCATCGGTGCCTTCCGCGCTACACGCTGCTGCCGCTCGATGATGTCGATATAATTGCACGTACAAACATATTTTTGGAGAAGCTAAACATATGTGGCCTGATGCTCCGACAGGGGGGCTGCATCAGGTCGGAAATGATATAAAGGAGGGCGTCGGCGGCCTTCATTGATCGCTATGAATTGCGGGAGCGATGATGGGACACGAGAAACAACAGCTGAATTACGTCCTGCTCCTCGTCGCGGGATCAGGACTTGTAAGCACCGCGCGCGCGATGACGCTCTCGTTCCTTGCCATCAAGCTTCAGCAGTCATTCGGGCTCGGTCCAGCCATGATTGGTGCGCTTTTGGGGATCGGTCCCCTGGTCGGCGCCGTTGCGGCTCCCTTCGCAGGTACCCTGTCCGACAGGGTGGGACGCAAGACCGTGATGATGCTCACCCTGGTTTCAATGGCCCTTGCATTGGTTGGCATGGGATTGGCCGAAACCGTCGTGGCATTTTGCGTCGCTCAGGTCGTGGCGGCTATTGCTCTGGCGATCTATGAGCCGATTTCCCGCGCCCTGATGAGTGACGTTTGCCCCGAGCCGCTGCGTCTCAAGTACTTTTCCTGGCGTTACACGGCCACGAATGCCGGCTGGGCCGTCGGACCGCTGGTCGGGATTGCCGCCGGTGCTGCGTCGACCGCTCTTTTCATCATTGCAGGCGTTGTCTACGCGATGTTCGCGCTCGTCCTGCACGTGCAGCGGGTTCCGGTTCACAACAGAACGGATGCTTCGCAAGCTCCAGCACAGGCGCCGCTGCTGGGAAGCCTGAAGGCTGCGATCCGCGATCCACGGCTGGCTTTCTTTGTCGGCGGCGGCACATTGCTGATTGCGGTTTATGGGCAGTGGTCGGCGACGCTCGCCCCCTACCTTACGGGGAATGTCGCCGGAGGCATGGAAATCTATGCCTATCTCGTTTCGATCAACGGGGTGGCCGTCCTGATTGGGAACCCGTTCGCGCGCCGATTCATTGAACGCGCCGGCGCGCTGAATGCCCTGATAGTCGGCTGTGTTCTGTTCCTCTTCGGTGAAATCGGGTTTCTCAGCGCCGCCGGCTTTTGGGGGCTGGCGGCCGCGATGGTCGTTTTCACCATTGGCGAGATTCTCGTCGTGCCTTCCGAATATATGCTCGTCGACGGCATCTCGGACAACCGGAACAGAGGCAGTTATTTCGGCGCTCACTCGTTTTCTACGATCGGCAATTTCGTGGGACCGACGCTGGGCGGCGCCATGCTCGGCGCTTTTGGCGGACCTGGGATGTTCCTGCTGTTTGCCGGATTTGCGGCCCTCAGCGCAATTCTGTTCGCCATTGGCACGCGCATGCCACCGCCGAAAATGGCGACACATCAATCTTCGGCAGGCTCGCCGGAAACTGCAGCCGGGCCATATTTGCGCGGTGCTTGCCTCGCCGCATGAATTGAGGATGGCGGCGGAAGTCCGCGGTCCTATGAATTCAGACCGGGCCGCTTGCGAAGCGGTGGCCTGTCACCGGCCGTTGCGCGAAACGATTGCGGTAGACCAACGGGCTGACCCCGTAAAGCCGGCTAAACTGAAACCTCAGGTTCTCGGCGCTTCCAAGTCCGGTCGCCCCGGCGATGTCATCGGGAGTGGCGGAGCCCGTCTCCAGCAGGATGCGGGCCTGCTCCAGCCGCTCCCTGAGAATCCATTTGAGCGGCGGCAGGCCGGTCAGGGCGTGAAAACGGCGCTGAAAGGTGCGTTCGCTCATGCCGGCATGGCGGGCGAGGGAGGCGACCGTATGCGGAAGGCGGAGGTTGGCCAGAATATGGTCCAGGATCGATGACAGCCGGTCCGCCTCCCGCCTCAGGGGCACGGGGCGCTCGATGAACTGGGATTGTCCACCCTGGCGATGGCTGTACATCACCAGGCGCCGGGCCACATTGTTGGCAAGCTCCGCTCCGAAATCCGAGCGGACGACATGCAGGCACAGATCGATCCCCGCTGAGCTGCCCGCCGAGGTGAGAACGTCTCCATCATCGATATAGAGGCAGTTCGCGTCGATCTCGATGGTGGGGTAGCGCCGGGCGAGACCTTCGGCAAAGCGCCAATGCGTCGTGGCGCGGCGGCCGTCGAGCAAGCCGGCGGCTGCAAGGACGAAGGCGCCGCCGCAGATGGAGATGATGCGCGCGCCGCGGCGGTGAGCGCGGACCAGCGCGTCGCAGATCTGGTCCGGCACAGGCGCCTCCGGCCCGCGCCAGCCCGGTACGATGATCGTTCCCGCCGCGTGCAGATCGGCCTCGGTGCCCGTCGCCGCGACAGTCAGGCCGCCGCAGGCATGAAGAACCGGGCCCTCCAGCGAAACCGATTGGAAGCGGTACCAGTCCGGCCCGGCTTCGGGGCGGGCCAAGCCGAAGACTTCGGTGGTGATCCCGAACTCGAAGGTGCACAGGCCGTCATAAACCAGGCTGACGACATGCCTGTTCGCGGGAAAGCGGGCGGTCTCATTTTTTGGCATGAATGCAATCTTATCTGGCAATCCTGCCACTGGCAACCGGCGCTTCGGCCATGCGACACCGGCACCCGGCAAACAATCACGGGATAATACGATGCGCCGCGACGACGACCTTCTCAACGCTATACAGACCTATTTCGACGCCCTGTACGCCTGCGACCTCGCACTCTTCGACCAGATTTTTCATCCGGCATGCAGCCTGTTCGACGCGGATGAAGGGGCGATCACGGTCGATCCGATCGCGGACTATCGCGAGGTGATCGCCCGGCGCGAATCTCCGGCAAGCCGCTTGCAGGATCGCGAAGACGAAATCATCCTGATCGACTGGCTTTCACCCGCTGCCGCTACCGTGAAGGTCAGGCTGCGGATCCACGCGAACATCTTCATCGATCATCTTTGCTTCGTGAGAGGCGTCGAGGGCTGGCGGATCGTCGCCAAGGTCTGGCGTCTTGAACGTCTGGCGGCATCGTCGTAGCGTTCGGGATGAGACAGGAGAGTGAAACATTGATTTTGTCGTATGAAGAACGGTCGCCATCGATCGATCCCGATGCCTGGGTCGCGCAGGATGCGACGGTCTGTGGCGATGTTATCATCGGCGCGGGCAGCAGGATCATGCATGGTGCCCGCCTGGTGGCGGAAGCCGGCGGCTCCATCCGCATCGGACGGAATTGCATCGTGCTCGAGAATGCCGTGATCCGCGCCACGAGCCGCCATGACTGTTCCATCGGTGATCATTGCCTGCTCGGTCCTAACAGCCATGTGGCCGGCGCACAAATCGACGATGAGGTTTTCGTCGCCACCGGGGCAGCCGTGTTTCACGGGGCGCAGATCGGGCGCGGGGCGGAGGTCCGCATCAACGGGACCGTGCATCTGCGGACGCGGTTGGAGCCGGGCTCGACCGTGCCGATCGGTTGGGTCGCTGTCGGCGACCCCGCGCAAATTCTGCCGCCGGACCAGCACGAAGCCATCTGGGCCCTCCAGAAGCCACTGGATTTTCCCGGCTTTGTCTATGGCGTCGACAGGAACTCTCCCGATGTGATGAAGTCCATAACATCGGGCCTGTCCAAAGCTCTTGGGATTCATCGAGACGAGAACAGCCGGTAGATGCCGGTGGTATCGCGGGCATTGGAAGCGGTGCCCGGCTCCGTCGGAACCGCGGCTGAAGTGTGGAAAGGCACGAAGCTTTCCACACTCTTTCAGAACTTGCCGCGCCGCGGTTATCGCGTCATAGGCTTGGGGAGAATCAGGTCCCCGACCGTGTAGATGTGGAATTCACTTTTCGAGACCTCGTCCAGCTTCCGGAACTTCTCGGCAAATACAGGATCGGAAAAGAATTCGTCGACATTGCCGGCTCCCTGGATTGCCTCGATGTTGACGACCGTCTGCCCATCCGTGCTTTTTGCAAGGCTGCTCCAGAGGAACCCTTCCTTTCGTTCGGCGACGTAATGCACGACATCCTGGATGATGGCAAAAGCTTGTTCCTGCTTTCCCGGGTGGGCGTGAATGACGTTGACCACGAAGGTCGTGGGAGCGGGAGAGGCAGCAAAAGCTGCAAGAGGTTTCGTTTCCATGCGTGTCTCCATTTGAAGCCGGGCTGTTTCAGCCGCGGCAGCATCTGGATAGCGAAGGAAAAATAGGGGATAAATGGGCCGCTATTCCCTACATAAAGGAAGAAAATTCCTTAATGGGGAAACCATGGACAAGCTCGGAACGCTCGGCATATTCATCCAGGTTGCGGAAGCGGGAAGCTTCGTAGCGGCCGGTCACCGTCTCGGCATCTCCGGATCCGCCGTCGGCAAAGCCATTGCGCGCCTGGAGGATGAGTTGGGCGTGCGATTGTTCAATCGCTCGACCCGCAGCATGGCAATGACGGAAGAGGGGAGTTTCTTCCTCGATGCATGCCGGCGCATCCACTCTGAATATGAGACTGTCCAGGCGCAGCTTTCCCGATCGCAAATGGTTCCGCGCGGGCAACTTCGTGTCAGCCTTCCGCTGGCGGGCATGCTCCTGATGCCGACGATAGCGGGCTTCATGGATGCCTATCCGGAAATCAATCTCGATCTCGATTTTACCGATCGCCTGGTGGACGTCATTGAGGAGGGGTTCGACGCAGTCATCCGAACGGGAGAGGTCAAGGACACACGGCTGATGAGCCGCAAACTCGGCACTTTCAGGCACAGGATCGTGGCGGCGCCCGGCTATATCGAGGCTCATGGGTGTCCGGAGGTACCCGAAGATTTGGCCCGGCACCGCTGTCTTCACCACCGTTTCGCCAATTCCGGAAAGCTCGAGCCTTGGCCGCTCGTTCGCGATGGTCGTGAACTCAGGATCGACCTGCCGGTTACGACGGTCGCGAGCACGCTTGAGCCCTTGATCTTCCTTGCGGAGCGATCATTCGGGATCACTTGCCTTCCTCCATTTGCCGTGGCTTCCGAAATCGCCGACGGCAAACTGGTGCCGTTACTGGACGATTATCTCGCCGATACGGGCACTTTCTGTGTTCTCTGGCCGACCAATCGATATCTTTCTCCAAAAGTCAGGGCGTTCGTGGACTATATGGCGGCCAATCTTTTCTCCAAATGAGAACGCGCCCATTGCGACGGCGAACAAGGTAGCGATGAGGCTCGACCCCGAGGCGATCAACGATGCGCCCAAACCAGCCACTTCACCAAGCGAGCGCATGGCCATCGCGTTCAGATTGCGAAGAGGATCCCGATGGCGAAAAAGGCGGCGAAGCCGAGCAGCATGAGAACCGGGAGGGGTGGCCGTCCGCCCCATAGGGTCGCGGCAAGCAGTATTAAAAGACCTGCGACGGTCAGGCCCAGAAAGGCGACGCGCGCCATGGCGTCCATTCCGAAGCGCTGGACGAGTTTCGCATTGAGAAACGAGGCAAGCCCTATTCCCGCCGCAAGCGCCGCGAAGTAGAGGGGGAAGGTTTCGGCGATCCCATAGGCATCGAGGAAGAGATCGGCCGCCGTGCCGAGATAGAGAAGCTGTGCGCCGAATACCAAACCGGTGGTCGCGATCAGCATCGCCACGCGGCGGTTCGACAGGATGCGCATCCGTTCGACAGAAGCAGTTTCGGACGGAAGGCTATTCGTTTGTCGACGGGCAATGTCTCGGGTTGCCGCAGCACCAGCCAAAGGCCGAGCAGGCCGGCCATCACGAGATAGAGCACAAAAACACCGCGCCACCCGCCAATCGCGATAATGCCTTGCCCCAAGGCGGGTGCCAGCGTCGGCACCAGGATGAAAAGCGTGAACATGAAGGACATGACACGCGCCATGGCATCGCCTTCGAACGGGTCCCGGATCATGGCCCGCGTCGCGATCTTCGGACCGGCAACGCCCGCCCCCTGGAGAAGCCGCCCGAGGATCACCATCTCGAGCGACCCGGCCAGCATGGCTATGATTGTGCCGAGGGCATAAACGCCGAGGCCGAGGACAAGCGCTTTCTTCCGTCCGATGGCGTCCGAGAGAGGCCCAAGAAACAATTCGCCAAACGCCATGCCGAAGATGAAGAGCGAGATGACATGCCGCGTGGAGAGAGGAGGCGTCACGCCGACATCCGCTCCGATCTGCCGTAACCCAGGCAAAAGCGCGTCGAAGCTGATCGAGGTGATCGACGTCAGAAGGGCATAGAGAGCGATGCACTCGCGAAAACTGATGGAAAGGGTCATAGGCCTTCTGCACGCAAGTGCCGACTGGGCGGCGCTAAAATGAAGTCGAAGTCAATCCGGTAATCACCCGTGGTATGGATGCTTCACCCTTTCAGCGTCAATGGCCGGCGTCGAATATCGACCAGCCTGCCATTTCTCCACCGAATGGCTCGGCCTGCTGTTTATGCGGGTTTTGATGGAAACCAGCAGGTGAGAGAACAGATGTGGCTTGAAGCCTATGGAAGCGGCAGTGAACAGGCTTCGTCATTCTGCCACAGTCGACGAGTTGTCACATTGCGAGCCATGGCTATGGGTGACATGATATCCGCTTGCCAGCCGCCGCGTCCGCGTCCGGTCCATCCGCCTGGCCCAATAAATGACTATGCCGAATGCAAGGGAATGCAGCTTCGTGAAAATCTATGGGAAAATATTGTCGGCCGCACTCGTGGCGACCGCGCTCAACAGCACTGCCGCGGAACAGGTCTTCGCCAAGACCCTCGTCTATTGCTCGGAGGCATCGCCTGAAAACTTCGATGCCGCGCAGACGACATCCGGCGCGGTCTATGACGCATCGGCGCGCAACATATCGAACGGTTTGATCAAGATCAAACGCGGCTCGACGGAACTGGAGCCGGGCCTTGCCGAGAGCTGGGAAGTCTCGCCCGACGGCAAGGAATATACGTTCCACTTGCGCAAGGGCGTCAAGTTCCACACGACGAGCTTTTTCACCCCGACGCGTGAGTTCAACGCCGATGACGTGATTTTCTCGTTCGAGCGCCAGAAGGACAAGAACAACCCGTTTTACAGTGAAGGCACCTGGCCGCAATTCGGCGCCTATTCCTTCCCTTCGCTGATCGACCGTATCGAGAAGATCGACGACCACACGGTCAAGTTCGTTCTGGCCCATCCCGAAGCGACCTTCATTTCCACGCTGTCGCTGACCTTCGCCGTCATCCAGTCGAAGGAATATGCCGACAAGCTTGTTGCCGAAGGCCGGATTTCGAATCTGAGCCAGCAGCCGATCGGAACCGGGCCATACCAGTTCATCGCCTATCAGAAGGATAGCGTCATCCGCTATCAGGCAAACCCGGATTATTGGGGCGGCAAGCAGAAGATCGACAATCTCCTCTTCGCCATCACGCCGGATGCAGCGGTGCGCGAGCAGAAGCTGCGGTCGGGCGAGTGCCACGTTATTGCGTCGCCGAACCCCGCTGACATCGCCGAGATGAAGAAGGACCCGGCGCTCACGATGCTGCAGAAGGAGGGGCTCAACCTTTCCTACCTCGCCTACAACACCCTGCAGAAGCCCTTCAACGACGTGCGCGTGCGCAAGGCGTTGAACATGGCGGTCAACAAATCCGCCATCATCGATGCGGTTTATCTCGGCGCGGCGATTCCCTCGGTCAATCCGCTGCCGCCAAGCGTCTGGGGTTATAACAAGGACGTCAAGGACGATCCTTACGATCCCGAAAAGGCGCGCAAGCTTCTCGATGAAGCCGGCGTCAAGGATTTAACGATGAAGATCTGGGCCATGCCGGTCCAGCGCCCCTATATGCCGAACGCCCGCCGCGCGGCGGAGCTTATACAGGCGGACTTCGCGAAAGTCGGCGTCAAGGTGGAGGTCGTCAGCTATGATTGGGGCGAATATCTCAAGCGCTCGCTGGAAAAGGACCGTGACGGCGCAGTCATGCTCGGCTGGACGGGCGGCATCGCCGACCCGGACAATTTTCTTGCCGCGCTTCTGGGCTGCCAGGCCATCGGCAGCGCCAACCGCGCGAACTGGTGCAATCCCGATTTCGAGAAGCTGATCCAGGCGGCCAAGCTGACGCCCGACAGGGAAGAGCGTACGAAGCTTTACGAGCAGGCGCAGGTCATCTTCAAGGAGCAGGCCCCGTGGCTGACCATCGCCCACCAGATCGTGGAGCAGCCCGTCAGCAAAAAGGTCAAGGATTTCCGCATCGATCCCTTCGGCGGCTATCTCTTCGAAGGCGTCGATATCGAGGAGTAAATCCTTCGCTTAAGCCACACCATCGGATAGCGGGCGGCGTTGCCCGCTATTCTTCATTTTTGATTGAGGCCAAGAACAAGACCCATGGACATCGTAGAACGCTTCCTCGCCTATGTCAGCATCAACAGCACCGCCGTACCCAATGCAGGCCAGCTGCCTTCGAGCCCCGGGCAGACGGTGCTTGCGAAACTCCTCGCAGATGAAATGCGTGCCATGGGCATGAGCGTCGAGGAGCGCGATCATTCGATCATGGTGGGCACCTTGCCCGCCAATGTGAAAAATCCAGACCACAAATTCCCCACCATCGCCTGGGTCGCCCATCTCGATACCTCAAGCGAATATACGACCGATACCCACGCGCATGTAGTCGACTATCAGGGCGGCGATATTCTGCTCAACACGGCGACCGGCGCGACGATGCGGGTTTCCGAATTCCCCGAACTTGAACGCTATATCGGCGACCGGATCATCGTTACCGATGGAACCAGCCTGCTAGGCGCGGACAATAAATCCGCCATTGCCGAGATCATGCATGCTATGCAGGTGCTGATCACCCATCCGGAAATCGAGCATGGTGAGGTGAAAATCGTCTTCGTTCCCGATGAGGAAATCGGGCTTCTCGGTGCAAAGGCCCTGGACGTTGCCTCCCTCAATGCCGATTTCGCCTATACGCTCGATTGCTGCGCCATTGGCGAGATCGTCTATGAAAACTGGAATGCCGGTGAATTCCGCCTGACCTTCAAGGGCCAGCCGGCGCATCCGATGTCGGCGAAGGGCAAGCTGCGCAATGCCATCCTCTATGCGCAGGCGTTCATTGGGATGATGCCGGGCGGTGAGCGTCCCGAATATACCGAGGGCACCGAAGGCTATTATTGGGCGAAGGGCATTCAGGGCACGGTCGCTGAAACGACGCTGGTCATCGATATCAGAGATTTCACGCGCGATGGCTTCGAGGCGCGCCGGGCTTTCATCGAAAATATGGCCGCGAGCTTCAACCAGCTTTACGGCGCCGGCACGGTCCATGTGGATTTCAAGCCCGTCTACCGGAACGTCGCCGAAAGCCTGCAGGGCGAGAACCGCTATTCGGTCGATCTGGCGCTACGGGCGATGCGCGCCATCGGAGTGGAGCCGGCACCCGTGCCGATGCGCGGCGGCTATGACGGCGCGGTGCTGTCTGAAAAGGGCCTGCCTTGCCCCAACCTCTTCTGCGGCGCGCATAATTTCCATTCGATCTATGAGTTTCTTCCGGTCAGCTCCCTCACCAAGGCGTCGGAGATGGTGATCCAGATATTGAAGAGCGCCAGGCAGGCAAAATAGCCCCGGTGGGAGGCGCATTGAGCCATATTGCAGGTCCGGCGCGATGGAGTAGCCATTCCATCGCGCCGGCTGGTCAGGATGGGCGTGCGCCCGTTAGTGCGCCATCATCTCGCGCACGATTTCCTTCGCGCCCATAGAGGATGGATAATAGGTCGGCCAGTTCGTCACTTCCTTCAGCAGGGCGGCGCGGTCATTGCCCCAGTAGAGATGATAGTGGTCGGCGGTTTCCGGCGCGATCTTGTGGTCGCTGAACTGGATATATTGCGGCGCGGCCTCGTCGCCCTCCACCTTTTTGAAGATGAAGCGAACACCGCGATTGCCCTTCTCATAGGTCAGGATCTCGTGGCCATCGCCTGCATAGCGGGCCCGCAGCGGCTTCCCCTTTTCAAAGAATGTCACGGTGTCGCCCTTGATCTCGATCCGCTCGACATTTGTCCGGTAGCCGATGTCATAATAGGCGCGGTATTCGTCGGCGGACTTGCCGCCTTGCTTGGCCTTGTGTTCCATCACTGGATCGAGTGTTCCGTCCTGGAGATAGGGATAGACCGACTGCCAATCTCCAGCCCAGTCCGAAAGGGGGCGCTCCTTGACTTGGCTATCCTCGAAATAGCCTTTGTACACAGGGTCATTATGGTCATGGGAATGCCCGTGAGCCGCGCCTGAGCCGCCGACGGCGACGATGGAGAAGGGCTGGCCTTCGACCGGGATCGTGCGGATTTCCTTCACCGTTTCCGGGTCGATCACACGGATGGTGGAACGGCGCGGATCGGTGATGGCTATCTCACCATCGGCAACGGCCAAGCGCGGGCGCGGATCGCGCCAATGCCCGTCCTTGCTGTAGGGCTCCGTGACTTTGCCCTTGCGGACGACCTCGCCCTTGATCACATCAAGCACATGGAGATTGCCGTCTTCGGTAAGGATGTAGGCATTGCGCAGTTCTGCCGGGTCGAGCACGAAATCGACGCGCCGGGTCGGAAGCTCGACCAGCCGGTACGGCTTCTCATTGTCCGGGTCGATGAGGGCGAGTTTGTCCTCCCCGTAATTGCCAAGGAAAAACTGCATCGCCTTGCCGCCAAGTAGGGTGCTTGTATAGCCCTTCGGGAAGTCGGCAGGGTAGGGGAGCATTTGCAGCTTCGGGCCGTCGATGCCGCCCGGACGGGCGATCAGAACGCCTTCCTTGCAGCCGAAGGCGACGAGACGCGCGGATGTGGCTTCGCCATGAAGGTCCGTGCATGTGGCGATGTCGCCAACCTGCTTTCCATCCTTGTCGACAACGCGCAGCCCGATGCGGGGCGGCAGCTTGTCTGGCGCGGTCTCGGCTTTCGTGTCGGGCACCGATACGAGGACATGGCGGCCCATGGTAACAGCGACACCGTGATGGGGCTTGGTCGTATCGATGCTGCGCACCTGCACCTTGCCTTCGAGAAGGGCCGCTTCGTCGATAATGTCCGCCTTGCCACCACGGTCATAGAAAAGCACCGCATGGTCGTCATGCGGAACCACATGGCCCGGCCGCGCGCCTTCGAAGGTCACGGGAAGAAGCGCGGTGTCCGTGACGTTGAGATCGCGATGATCGCCGTGGTCGGAAAATTCGATGCCGCTCTTGATGACATGGGTGATGTCCTGGTCTGCCTGCGTGGCGAAAATCGTCTGTCCGGAGGCGCTGGCGGTCAGCGCTGCATAGCCCTTGAGCTGATAACGGCCAAGCTCCTTGCCCGTTTCGAAATCGATGGCGCGAACGACCGGCTGCGTGTGGTCGGCGACGAAGAGGCGCCAGGCTTTCTCCGTATCATGGTCGTCCTCTGCGAGCGCGCCCTGCGCGGTGAGGGCGAGAGCTGCCGCCATGATGGCTGTCACGCGGTTCCGATTGGCGAATATTCTCATTGTGTTCCTTTCTTTCGTGGCAAGGTAGTCCGGTCTTTCCGCTGCGATCCGCAATGGAATGCGGAAATGCATTGATACGTTATTAAATTACAATTCGTAATAACATTACCGCAGCGCTGGCTGTCAATCTCAGAATCGTGGAGGTCCGCGTTGCGGATGAAATATGAGGGAGGCGGCCGGAGTGCGGTCCCGGCAAATTTGCCAAGTTCCGCGCTCGGCCGTTCCGAGGGCGAGGGCTTTCCAATAATTGCGCCGCCCGTGCCGTATGTTCCCTCGCAAAGGACGAAGGAACGCTTGCTTGACCGCGCGCAATTGCTCTTTCCCATCCGTCGTCTAAGCTAGGCCCCGTCTGAAGCGAGAGACGGAGGCCCTCAATGACTATCCGCAATCTCGAACATGCTGTCGCGCCCCGGTCTGTGGCTGTCTTCGGCGCGTCGGTCCGGCAGGGTTCGGTCGGCTGCACCATCATGGAAAATTTCCTCAAGGGCGGGTTCGAAGGGGAGGTCTGGCCCGTCAATCCGAAATATGGCGAGATTCTGGGGCGCCCCTGCTATGCGGACGCGGAGGCGCTTCCCGCCGCGCCGGACCTTGCGGTGATCGCCACGCGGCCCCAGACAGTACCGGACATCATCCGCGCGCTCGGCGAAAAGGGAACGCGGGCCGCCGTGGTAATCACCGCCGGCTTGACACGGGAAAACGGCTTGCGGCAGGCCATGCTCGATGCCGCCCGGCCCCACCTGTTCCGCATCATCGGCCCCAACACCATTGGCCTCCTCGTTCCCTCGGCAAAGCTCAATGCGAGCTTCGCCCATATCGACCCGCAGCCCGGCGGCCTCGCGCTGTTGTCGCAATCGGGTGCGATCACCACCTCGCTCATCGACTGGGCGGCGGATGAAGGCATCGGCTTTTCCAATATCGTTTCCCTTGGCGACATGGCCGATGTCGACGTGGGCGACTATCTCGACCTGCTCGCGGGCGATGCCAAAACACGCGCGATCCTGCTTTATCTCGAAAGCGTTCCCGACCCGCGCAAGTTCATGTCGGCTGCGCGCGCCGCCGCGCGTATCAAGCCGGTTATTGCGGTGAAGGCGGGCAGGCACGCCACCGCCGCCAAGGCCGCCGCCACCCATACCGGCGCGCTTTCCGGCTCCGACAAGGTGGTGGACGCTGCGCTCAGCCGGGCGGGCATTTTGCGTGTGCGGGGCCTCGGAGAGCTCTTCGACGCCGCCGAAACGGTGGCGCGCTTTCCCCGGCTGGAACGTTCGCGCGTCGCCATCGTCACCAATGGCGGAGGGGCGGGCGTGCTCGCAGTCGATACGCTCGCGGATCTCGACGGCGAGTTGGCGGAATTATCCCCTGCTACCATCGAGCGGCTCGACAAGATATTGCCCGCCGCCTGGTCGCACGCAAACCCCGTGGACATCATCGGCGACGCGCCGGCAGGGCGCTACAGCGCGGCGGTCGCGGCCGTCGCAGACGATCCCGGCGTCGATGCGCTGCTTGTGATCAACTGCCCGACTGGGCTTGCTTCTCCGGCTGAAGCCGCCCGGGCCGTGGCTGGGCTGACGGAGGCCGGCATGATTGGCGGCAAGCCGGTTCTCACCTGCTGGCTGGGGGAGAAGACCGCCCGGGAAGGCCGCCATATCCTGCAGGAAGCGGGCCTTGCCAGCTTCGAGACGCCCGCCGCCGCGGCCACCGCTGTCTCTTACCTGAGCGGATGGTCGCGCGCGCAGAAGGCGCTTATGCGCGTGCCTTCGAGCCGGGGCGAAGACATTCATGGCGACCGCGAGGCGGTTCTCGCGATTTTCCGGAAGGCGGCATCCGAGGACCGGCGGATGCTCACCGAGCCCGAGGCAAAGGCGGTCATCCGCGCCTATGGCATCCCCGTGCCGGAAACGGTGACGGTGCGCACGACCGAGGAGGCGTCAAAGGCGGCGGAAGGGTTGCTCCAGACCTCGCGCGTGGTGGTGAAGCTGCTTTCCAAGGAGATCACGCATAAATCGGATGTCGGCGGCGTCGTGCTCGATATCGAGACCCCGCAGGGCGCAGCCGAAGCGGTGCGGAACATCGAAAGCCGGCTGCGCGAAGCGGGGGACGCGGATAAGATCGACGGCTTCGTGGTGCAGCCGATGATTACGGGGAAGGGCGCGCAGGAGTTGATCCTGGGCGTCAGCCGCGATCCTGTCTTCGGGCCTGTCATCCTGTTCGGTGCGGGTGGAACCGCCGTGGAAATCCTCGACGATACGGCGATAGCGCTTCCCCCGCTCGACAGCGTGCTTGCCGGGGACCTCATCGACCGCACCCGCATCGGACGGCTTCTGGCGGGCTACCGCGACCGCCCGCCCGCCGACCGCGAGGGCATCGTCCGGGCGCTCAACGGCTTGTCGCAGCTCGTCGTGGATTTTCCCTGCATCGTCTCGATGGACGTCAACCCGATTCTGGCCGCAAGCGACGGCATCGTCGCGCTCGATGCCCGCATCGAGATCGCGCCTGACGATGTCGAAGTGCCGGGGCCGAACCCTGCGCTTGCCATCCGGCCCTATCCCGCGGCCTGGGAGAAGGAATTCAGCCTTGCGGATGTTAACTACCGCCTGCGGCCGATCAAGCCGGTGGATATCAGGCTCTTTCCGGAATTCCTTGCCAAAATCTCGCCCGAGGATATCCGCTTCCGCTTTCTGGCGCCACGACGGCACTTTCCCGACGAGATGCTGCTGCGGCTCACGCAGATCGATTATGAGCGCGAGATCGCTTTCCTCGCCGAGCGCAAGGATACCGGCGAAATGGCTGGCATTGTCCGTCTCTTGTCCGACCCGGACAAGGAGAAGGCGGAATATGGCATCCTCGTTCGCACCGACCTGCAAGGCCACGGGCTGGGCTGGACGCTGCTGCGGCATGCCGTTGATTATGCGAGGGCCGAGGGGTTTTCGCAGTTCGAGGGCTTCGTCCTCAGCGAGAACATCAGGATGCTCGCCATGGCCGAGGAATTCGGCTTCAAGCTCGCGCCGCACCCGCAGGAGGCAGGCGTGGTCATCGCAACCTTGGCACTATAGGCATTGCCTGAACCGAGCCGCCCCACGAAAAATTTTCATCGGGGCGGATTAAGATCATGATCGGCTCCGTATATAGGGCATGATCAGATCCAGAAACCGTTTCGATATTGTCGGACAGCTCGGCTCGCTGCGGCGCTATGCGCGTTCGCTGACGCGCGACGCCACCGAGGCCGAGGATCTGGTGCACGATGCGCTGGTGCGGGCCTATGAGCGGCGCGCAACCTGGCGCTCGGGCGGCAATTTGCGGGCTTGGCTGCTTTCGATCATGCACAATGCATTCATCGACCGCGCCCGGTCGCGGCGTGCCGAAGCCGGGCGCATAGACGCGGCGTATCAACTCACGGAAACCCGCGCGGACCCGCCGCAGGAGCACGTCGTCCGGCTTGCGCAGGTGCGGCAGGCCTTCTTCGGTCTGCCTGAGGACCAGAGGGCGGCGCTGCATCTCGTCGCCATCGAAGGGCTCTCCTATCAAGAGGCGGCGGATGCGCTGAAAATACCCTTGGGCACGCTGATGTCCCGGATAGGCCGGGCCCGCGCTACCCTTCGCGCCCTGGAGGCGGACGCGCCCTCACAACCAAGAACCCACCTCAAGATCATCGGAGGCCGCGATGAGTGAGCCGCGCGACCCCATTCTCGATACAGACCTCGACGCCTATGTCGACGATCAGCTCGATGTTTCCCGCCGCATCGCGGTCGAGGCCTGGCTATCCGGCCATCCGGACGCAGCTGCCCGGGTGATGGCCGACCTGCGGACGCGGGACGAATTGCGGCTCGCGCTTGCCGGCTCGAAGAGTGCCGCGCGGCCCGCCACTGCCGATGCCGCGCGCCGGCTGGAGCGGGGGCTTTCCTATGGCCGGTTGTTCGCGAGCCTTCAGCGCGTCGCCGCCATCGGCCTGCTCGTCACCGCCGGCTGGCTGGCGAACGAGGCCTTCGGGCCGCTGAAGATAAGGGAAAGCGTCGCGTCCACGCCGCCGCCCGCCTATGTCGAGGATGCTGTGCGGGCCCACAGGACCAGCATGGTTCGCGCCGAGATGGCGTCGCAGCCGGAAAGCCGCGACCTCGATGCAGGCGAAATCCGCGCCGCCACCGCCATCGTCATGCCGGACCTGCCGAAGGACTGGCGGGTCAAGGATGTGCAGATCTACCCCTCGCAATACGGCCCCAGCGTGGAAGTCGCCATCGGCAGCGAGGATTTTGGCGACCTTTCGCTTTTCGCCGTCCGGCCCGGCGTCTTCGACGTCGTCTCGCCCAAGATGGCGGCGATCGACGGCGCATCGGCGGCCTATTTCCAGATCGGCGACGTCGCCTACACGCTCGTCGCCAAGCCGGAGGCCAAAGATCTCGAGCGTGCAGCCGAAAGGCTCGCCCGTTCGCTTCACTAATCTCATCAACCCCGAGAGGATGTCATGAACACACCAAACTTCGGATACCAGACGGCCCATGCGAAGCCCGACGCCGCCCTTTTCGACGAGGGGCTGCGCCAGCATATGCTGCGCGTTTACAACTATATGGGTCTCGGCCTTGTGGTGACGGGCCTTGTCGCCTTCGCAGTCGCCTCGACGCCTGCGCTTTACGTGCCGATTTTCTCCACCCCGCTCAAATGGGTGGTGATGCTCGCGCCGCTGGCCTTTGTGCTGTTCTTCTCGTTCCGCATGCAGAGCATGTCGGCTGCCAGCGCGCAGATGATGTTCTGGGCGTTCTGCGCGGTCATGGGTCTGTCGCTCGCGTCGGTGTTTCTGGTCTTCACCGGCACCAGCATCGCGCGCACCTTCTTCATCGCCGCCACCATGTTCGGCGCGACCAGCCTTTACGGCTACACGACGAAGCGTGACCTGACGCAATATTCGTCCTTCCTGATGATGGGCCTGATCGGCGTGGTGATTGCGGGTCTCGTGAACATGTTCATCGGCTCGTCGGCGCTGCAGTTCGCCATCTCGGTCATCGGTATCGTCGTCTTCGTCGGCCTGACCGCGTGGGACACGCAGAGCATCAAGGAGCAATATGCCGAAAACTTCGACGCGGAGTCCCGGCAGAAGCTCGCTGTGTTCGGCGCGTTCTCGCTCTATCTCAATTTCGTCAACATCTTCCAGTTGCTGCTGCAGTTGACCGGCCAGCGTGAAGAGTAAAGGGTTCGCTTGACCATGGACAGAAACGATCAGCAAGCCATCCAGGGGCTGTTTCAAAAGCTCTCTCAGGTGGAGCGCCAATCCCCGGAACGGGATGGCGAGGCCGACGCCTATATCCGCGAACAGATCGCGCATCAGCCCGGAGCGCCATACTACATGGCGCAGACCATCGTCGTGCAGGAGCAGGAGCTGAACGCCGCTCAGGCACGGATCGAAGAGATGGAGCAGGAGCTTGCCTCCAGGCCGGCCTCCGGCGGCGGACTTTTCTCCGGCCTGTTCGGTGGTGGCGGACGCCCATCGCGGCCATCGGGCGCGGTTCCTCTCACGGGCGGATCGGAGGCCATGGGCCAGCAGCCGTTCCAACAGCAGGGCTATCCGCAGAGAACGGGTGGCGGTTTCCTCGCCGGAGCGGCGCAGACCGCCATGGGCGTGGCGGGCGGCATGCTGCTCGGCAATATGGTTGCCGGCATGCTCGGCGGCGGCGAAGCGAAGGCCGCGGAGCCGCAGGCTGAAGAGCCCAAGGCCGAAAACGCCAACTACGAGGACGACGAACAGGATCAGGGCGGGTTTGACGATCTGGAAATCTAGGGCATGATCCGGAAAAGTTTCAGGCTTTTCGAAAAGGATCATCCGGCTGAAACAAATGTCTGATCCATTCGCGCGAGGCCGGAATCGGCCTCGCCTCTCCGCCAATCGCACCCCCGGTTCAAGCAAGGCCGGACGGACCGGGAAAAACGAATCCATGCCAGACGAAGAGCCTCCTAGTACCGCCGTCCGCGTGAAGGGCCAGAAGCGGGCCGGGCGTGGACGCAGATTTTCCGAAATATTGCGATCGATGGCCGAAGAGCCGTCCCGCGAGCGCATTTCCATTCAGGACATGCTTTCGGCGATGGGAGACCGAGCCTTCGGGCCGCTCATGCTCCTTTTCGCCCTGCCAAACCTGCTGCCCACGCCGCCGGGTACCTCGGCTGTGCTCGGCATTCCGCTGATCATCCTCGCCGCGCAGCTGATGCTTGGCCGCAAGCCATGGCTTCCCGCGGTCATCGGCAATCGCTCCCTGCCCAGAAGCAATTTCGCCGCGCTGCTGGAGCGCGCCGGCCCATGGCTGGCGCGGGCCGAAAGGCTGGTCAAGCCGCGGCTGGCGATGCTTGTCACGCCGCCCGCCGAATATGCCATTGGTGCGCTCTGCTTCATTCTGGCGATCATCCTCGCGCTCCCCATACCGCTCGGCAATATCCTGCCCGCTTTGGCCATCTGCCTTTTTTCCTTCGGTATTCTCGAGCGGGACGGCGTTTGGGTGATCGCGGGCTTCATTGCCTCCCTGGTCTCGGTTTCAGTCGCGGCCGGGGTGCTGCTCGCGCTCCTCAAGGGGCTTTTCTTCGTCATTGAAAAAACGTTCAACTAAAAGGGACGGCGGCCTGCTGGGTTCGCCGAAAGATACAGCTAATGTTATTTGAATGGATGGCCGATCCCGCAGCCTGGGCTGGACTGGCAACGCTCATCGTCCTCGAAATCGTTCTCGGCATCGACAATCTCGTTTTCATCGCGGTGCTGGCCGACAAGCTCCCGCCGCACCAGCGGGAAAAGGCAAGGCTCATCGGCCTTGCTCTGGCGCTCATCATGCGCCTTGTGCTGCTGGCCTCAATTGCCTGGATCGTCACCTTGACGAAGCCGCTCTTCAGCGTTGCCGGGCTCGATTTCTCCGGCCGCGATCTCATCCTTATCTTCGGCGGCGTCTTCCTGCTCTTCAAGGGCACAATGGAGCTGCATGAGCGGCTCGAAGGGGCTGTGGGGCATAAGGAAGGCAAGGTCGCCCACGCGATCTTCTGGCAGGTCCTCGTCCAGATCGTCGTGCTCGATGCCGTCTTCTCGCTCGACAGTGTGATCACGGCCGTCGGCATGGTTGAAGAGCTGATGGTGATGATGATCGCCGTCGTGGTGGCCATCGGCGTGATGATGCTGTCGTCGCGCCCGCTGATGAACTTCGTCTCGAAGCACCCGACCGTGGTCATCCTCTGCCTGGGCTTCCTGATGATGATCGGCTTCTCGCTGGTCGTGGAAGGCTTCGGCTTCCACATTCCGAAGGGCTATCTCTACGCGGCCATCGGCTTCTCGGTGCTGATCGAGGCATTCAACCAGATCGCCCGGCGCAACAAGGAACGGTTGGTCACGACCGGCGACCTCCGGGAGCGGACCGCCGACGCGGTGCTGCGTCTGCTTGGCGGCAGGCGCGGCGGCGAGATGGGGCTTGGCGAAACGGCTGACGCCATCGCCGAGCGCGCTGAAGAGAACCAGCTCTTCGCGCCGCAGGAGAAGGAGATGATCCAGGGCGTGCTGACGCTGGCGGAACGGCCCGCCGTCTCGATCATGACGCCCCGCACGGAAATCGAGTGGCTTGATATCAACGACGACCCGGAAAAGCTGAAGGCGAAAATCCTCGATCTCGGCCACTCGCGTTTCCTGATCGCGCGCGACACGCTGGAGAACCTCGTGGGCGTGGCGCAGGCCAAGGAATTGCTGCGCGACCTTCTGGAGGAAGGGCGGATCGACGTGGAGCGCTCGGTGCGCCAGCCGCTCATCGTGCATGAGAGCGTCAACGTGCTGCGGCTGATGGAGCAATTGCGCAAGTCGCCGCTGCAGATGGCCGTGATCGTCGATGAATATGGCACGCTGGAGGGCATCGCCACGCCGATCGATATTCTCGAGGCCATCGCCGGGGAATTCCCGGACGAGGGCGACGAGGCGCTGTTCGCCGAGCAGGCGGAGGACGGCTCATGGCTGGTCGATGGCTGGATGGACGTGCGCCGCGCCTCCTATCTGCTCGACGCCGATCTCGTGGATGAAACCGACCGCTATTCGACCATCGCCGGTTTCATCCTGTGGCGGCTCGGGCACTTCCCCAATGCGGGAGAGACTATCGTGGCAGGCGACCTCACCTTCGAGGTCGTCTCGCTCGATGGGCGCAATATCGACAAGGTGCGGATCAGGCGGACGGATGCAGCTGCGCTGGAGGCTTCCTGAAATCCGGCGGTTGCCACTGAGATGCAACAAAACTTAACGCGATAGAATATCGGCACCTCTGCCGTCCGCTAAGCTGCGGTCAGAATTCCCGCCTTATGCGGGGCAGGAAGAGGTGCCGTTTCATGAACGAAAAAGCTTGGGCAATCGCCGGGTTCCTCGCAATCGCGGCGTTCATGCCCGTTGCGCACGCCCAGCAGCCTATGCCCGTTACTGTTGTCGTCGCCAAGCGGGGCGATGTCACGCAGCGCGTCTCCGTCGTGGGTACGCTGGCGGCGCGCGAGGAGATAGAGGTTCATCCTTCGGTGCCGGACAAGGAAATCCGGCAGATATTGGTGGAAGCCGGGCAGCGTGTCACGCGAGGGCAGGCGCTCGCCGTCTTCGACATGACCGATGCGCAGCTTGCGCTCGACAAGAACACGGTCAACGCCCTTCGCGCCAAGGCCGCCGTGGCGGTGGAGAGAAGCAGGCTCGATGTCGCGCTCATCACTGAGCGCGAGGCCCGGCAAAAGCTTGAGCGCAGCCAGACATTGCGGGCGAAAGGGATCAGTTCCGAGCAGGTTCTGGACGAAAGCCGCAATGCCGTCGACCGCGCGGTTGCGGAAACGGAACTCGCGAAACAGTCGCTGAGGTTGGCCGAGGCGGACGAGCAGCTGATCGCGCGGGAGCGGAAGGAGATCGAGCTGACGGTCGAGCGCAGCACCTTGCGCGCCCCGGCGGCGGGGATCGTCCTGACACGCAATGCACGGATCGGCGCGATGACGTCGAATTCGGCGGGGCCGCTTTTCCTCATCGCTGGGGATGGCGAGATCGAGTTCGTCGCCGATGTGACGGAGACGGATTTTGTGCGCCTGTCCGAGGGGATGCGCGCGGAAATCATGCTTCCTGGAAGGGACCGCCCCGTTACCGGCGCCTTGCGGCTGAGCGCCGCGCAGATCGACCCGAAGACGCGGAGCGGCAAGATTCATGTCGCGCTCGACGAGAGCGAGGGGCTTATTCCCGGCGTGTTTGCCAAGGGAGTGATCGACACCTCGACGCGGACGAATGTGCTTGTTCCGGGAACGGCTGTCCGTAGCACCGGCGGCTCGCACAGCGTCTATGTGGTCAGGGATGATATCGTCGAACGGCGCGATGTCAGGACCGGCGCGCGCCAGGATGATCTCATCGAGATCGTCAGCGGTGTTGCCGATGGCGAGATGATCGTTCTGAAAGCGGGCGGTTTCCTGAAGGATGGCGAGCGTGTCGCGCCCGTGGTCGCTTCGACCGGCGACATTGCGCCCTCCAGGACCGCCGCTTTCCTCGATATTGAGGAGACGGCAGGCCGATGAATGCGAATATTTCGGCATGGGCCATCCGCAATCCGCTGCCTTCGGTTCTCCTGTTCGTGATCCTGACGGTGGCGGGGCTCTACAGCTTCTCGCGGCTGCCCGTCACCTATTTCCCCGCGATCATCACGCCGCTCGTCAAGGTCACCGTCGAGCAGTCCGGCGCGACGCCCGCGGAACTCGAAACCGAGGTAACGCGGCTGGTGGAGAACGCCGTCGCGCCGCTGGCGGGCATCGACAAGGTCACCTCGACCATCGGCCAGGGCAAATCCGTCACCAATGTCGAATTCGAGCTTGGCAAGGTCACCCCGGACCGGGCGATGGCCGATGTCCGCGATGCGGTGGCGAAAATCCGCTCCGACCTGCCCGGCACGATAGACGAGCCGATCATCGAGCGGGTCGAGGAGGAGGCCCAATCGGTCGTCACCTATGCGGTCAGCAATCCGAACATGACGGTTGCCGAGCTCTCCTGGTATGTGGACGATGCGGTCACGCGTCATCTGCAAGGCTTGTCCGGCGTTGGGCGGATCGAGCGCGTCGGCGGCGCTGACAGGGAAATCCGCGTCGAGATCGACCCCGCCCGCCTGCAGGCGCTTTCGCTGACGGCGAACGCCATCAACGAAAACCTCGTTGAGACGCAGGTGGAGAATTCCGGCGGCAGAAGCGATCTCGGCGGGCGCGAGCAGGCGCTGACAACGGTGGCGGCGGCAAAGACGGTGGCGGAGCTTGCCGACCAGCGCCTTGCGCTTTCGCCCGACGCATCCGTCCGGCTGGGCGATCTGGGTACGGTTCAGGACGGCGCGGGGGAGCCCCGCGCCTTCGCAATGCTCGACGGCGCGGATGTGGTGGGCTTTGCCGTCTATCCCTCGCAAGGGGCGAGCGATATCTCCGTTGCGGAAGCGGTTTCCGCGGCGCTGGCGGAACTCGAAAAGCGCAATGGGGATGTGCGCTTCCGCCTCGTGGATGACAGTTTCACCTATACCGCCGGCAATTACAGCTCGGCCATGCACACGCTTCTCGAAGGCGCGGCGCTTTCCGTCATCGTCGTCTTCCTGTTCCTGCGCGACTGGCGGGCGACGGTCGTCGCGGCGATTGCGCTGCCGCTCTCGATCATCCCGACCTTCTTCGTGATCGATCATTTGGGCTTCTCGCTCAACATATTGAGCCTGCTCGCCATCACGCTGGTGACGGGCATTCTCGTCGATGACGCCATTGTCGAGATCGAGAATATCGTCCGCCACCGCAATATGGGCAAGACAGCTTACCGGGCTGCGCTCGACGCGTCAGACGAAATCGGCCTCGCGGTCATCGCCATCTCGGCCACGGTGATTGCCGTGTTCGCGCCGGTCGGCTTCATGAGTGGCGAAATCGGGCTCTATTTCCGGCAGTTCGGCCTGACGGTCGCCATCGCCGTCTTCTTCTCGCTGCTGGTGGCGCGGCTGATAACGCCCGTTCTGGCAGCCTATTTCATGACGGGCAGCCATGTGCATGAGGAGAAGAAGGGGCGCTTCCTCCTTGCCTATGAGCAGCTGTTGCGGTTGAGCCTGCGCCGGCGCTGGGCTACCCTCGGCCTTGCCACTGGTTCCTTCGTGCTGGCGCTGATTGCACTCATGTCGTTGCCCACCGCTTTCCTGCCGGAGGAAGATACCGGACGCCTGTCGCTTACCGTCGAACTGCCCCCCGGCTCCACGCTCGACGAGACACGGGCGGTCTCGGACGCAATCGCTGTTCGCATCCGGCAATTCCCTGAGGTGGAGGGCGTGTTTGCCCGCGCCGGCGCGAACAGTTCGGGGCTGGAGGATGTGCGCTATGCGGTGATCCTCATCGACCTCCTGCACAAGAGCGAGCGGGGGCGTTCCTCCTTTGCGCTTGAAACGGATATCGAAAAGACCATTGCTTCCATTCCGGATGTGAAGCTACGCTTCCTCAACAATCGCGGCGGCCGCGATGTGTCCTTTGCGGTCCTTGGCACCGATGGAGAGGCCGTCGAGAATGCCGCCAGGACAATCGTGGCGGAGCTTGGCACGGACGGGATGTTCATCGATCCCAGCATCGACAACACTGCCATGCGCCCGGAACTCAGGATGCAGGTGCGCACCGAAAAGGCGGCGATGCTCGGCATATCCCCGGCGGCGATTGCGGACGTGATCAGGGTCTCCACCATCGGCGACTCGGACGGCCGCCTGCCCAAATTCACCGAGGGCGCTCGGCAAATCCCTATCCGCGTGGCAATTGCACGCGAGGCGCGGGACGATCTCGCCACGCTGGAAATGTTGACTGTCGCGGGGCGGGACGGGATGCATATTCCCCTCTCGGCAGTCGTCGATATGCGCTTTGACGAGACGGTTTCCGCCATCGAGCGCCTCGACCGGGAACGGCGGATCGAGATCGGCGCGGATCTGGCTGACGGGTTCACCTCGGGCCAGGGGATGGAGCGGCTCCTCCAATTGCCAAGCGTCAAGAGCCTGCCTGACGGCACCCGCATTCAGGCGACCGGCGATTCTGATACCGAGGGCGAGGTTTTCGCAAGCTTCGCCGTATCGATGGGCGCGGGCATCATGCTGGTCCTCGTCGTGCTCATCCTGCTCTTCGGCAGCGTGCTTGCCCCGTGGACGATCCTCGCCTCACTTCCTCTCTCCATCGGCGGAGTCGCGGCGGGCCTCTGGTTGTCAGGCAGCGCCATATCGCTGCCTGTTGTCATCGGCATATTGATGCTGATGGGCATCGTTACCAAGAACGCCATCATGCTCATAGACTTCGCCATCGAGCGGGAGGCGCACGGGTATTCGCGGATCGAGGCGATCATTGAGGCCGGTTCGGAACGCGCACGTCCCATCATCATGACGACGCTCGCCATGGCCGGCGGCATGGTTCCCTCCGCCCTCGGTGCGGGCGATGGCGGGGAGTTCCGTTCCCCCATGGCCATTGCCGTCATCGGCGGGCTGCTCGTCTCCACGCTCCTGTCGCTGGTGGTGATCCCGTCGCTCCACCTCACCGTCTCGAACCTTGGCGACCGCATCAGCGGGGTGTTCAGGCCGCTCTTTCAACCCGAAGGCGCAAAATCGCCAAATTCATGAAGGAGCGTGCCGACGCCGTAATAAACCGTAACAAAACGCAACATTCCCACCCGCGTCCATATGCCTTATGGAGCGGGCCAAGGGGACGCCATGCAACCGAATTCCACAAATGCCCGGATATTGATCGTCGAAGACGATCCGGAGATCGGCGAACTCCTCGCCATCACCATGCGGGAGAACGGGATGATCCCGACCGTCGCGGAGGATGGCCGGGTGATGCAATCGCTGCTGCGCCACAATGCGTATGATCTCATCATCCTCGATGTCATGCTGCCGGGTGAGGACGGCCTCAGCATCTGCCGGAAAATCCGCTCCGAAAACACGATCCCCATCATCCTGCTGACGGCGCTCGGCGAGGAGGTGGACAGGATCGTCGGGCTGGAAGTGGGCGCGGACGATTACATCACCAAGCCGTTCAGCCCGCGCGAAGTCGTGGCGCGGGTGCGCAGCCTGCTGCGTCGGGCGTCCTATGGGCTCGTGAAGAATGTCAGCCAGCGGCGGCTGCGCTTCGATGGCTGGCTCATCGACCCGATGCGCCGCCAGCTTCATGACCCGAGCAATGCCCGCGTCGCGCTGACCACCACGGAATTCGACCTGCTGCTCGCCTTCTGCCGCAATCCGGGCCGGGTCATCACCCGCGAGGAACTGCTCTCGCTGACACATTCGGGGCTGGCGGGTCCGATCGAGCGCAGCATTGACGTCCATATCAGCCGCCTGCGGCAGAAGATCGAGGTCAACCCGAAGGAGCCGGCCTTGCTGCAGACGGTTCGGCTTGGGGGGTATACATTTACCGCGACCGTTGAGGAGGCCTAGAGAATTTCACTTTAGCGAAGGCCCCCGCATGTCCCTTATCCAATTGCTTGCTGCGCCAGGTACCCCCTCACCGTCCGCTACGCGGCCACCTCTCCCCCTCTTCCGTAGGGGAGAGGAACGCCAAGCTGGATAAGCCTGGTGCTCCTCGCCCCCGCTTTGCGGGGGAGAGGTGGCCGCGTAGCGGACGGTGAGGGGGTACTTGGCGATTCCATCAAAGAATGGAACGCTCTAAACAAGCCTTCACACATCGCAACAAAACGAAACGCCCTGCCATGATACGGCGCGCTACTCCGTGGCTTGCAAAGTCATGAGGAGCGTCAAATTGCCCGATATCCAGGCCGTCCAATCCCATCTCAACCGTGTGCAATCGCGCCGCAAGGCCGTGATCTGGTGGATCAGCATCTGCTTTTTGCCGGTCATTTTCTTCACGACCGCTCATTTCAAGGCCGGGTCATGGCAGCGCGATTGGATCGAGGATTTCGGTGCGCTTCTGATTTTCATGGCGATTCTCGGCAGGGCCTGGTGCACACTTTATATCGGCGGAAAAAAGACGGTGGCGCTGGTAACGTCAGGGCCGTACTCGATTTCGCGCAATCCGCTCTATTTCTTCTCCTTCGTCGCCGTAGCAGGGCTCGGGCTCCAGACCGGAAGCATCAGCATGGCGGCGTTCATGACGCTGGCGGCCTATCTCGTCTTCCTGCCGGTAGTGTTGCGCGAGGAAGCCGGGCTGTCGACTGCCCATGGCGCCCTTTACGAGGCATATCGCAATTCCGTGCCGCGCTTTCTTCCTAGCCTCAGCCTATGGCGTGACGAGGAAACTGTGACCGTAAGCCCCGGCATGTTGCGGCGGACAATCGTGGACGGAATGGTTTTCGTTCTCTTTGCCTTCGTCGTGCGGGTTCTCCTGCAGGTGCTGCCCGATCTACCGCAGGTGACGCTGTATTAAGGCAGCGGCTATCCCATGGGCAGGGTGAGCCGGACGATAAGGCCACCCTCCTTGCCGTCCAGGAATTCCAGCATGCCGCCATGGGCCTGCACGATCTCGGAGACGATCGAAAGCCCGAGTCCAAAGCCGGCATTGCCGCCTCTTGCCGCGTCGATCTTGAAAAACGGCTCGAGGACTCGTTGCCGGTAGGTTTCGGGAATGCCCGGCCCATCGTCCACGACATCGATGACCATCATTCCCGCATCCGTCCGCAGTTCGACCGCAACCTTCTTCGCAAACTTCGTGGCATTGTCGCACAGATTGGTAATGGCGCGCGTGATTGCGAGCGGCTTGCAGTTCACGATAAGGCGGTTCGGCCCGTGGTAGGTCACATCGTGCCCGACATCGGCGAATTCGCTGCAGATTGTCTGGAGCGAGCTGGCGATATCGGTCCGCTCGAACTCCTCCCGGCGGTAATTGTCGCGCAGATAATCGAGGCTTTCGCCAAGCAGCCGGTCGAGATGGTTGATATCTGACAGCATCGCTTCCCGGCTATCCCCTTCGGGCAGGCGTTCCGCCTTCAGCCGCAAGCGCGTCAGTGGCGTCCGCAAATCATGGCTGATACCGCGCAGCATGCGAGTGCGGGATTCCACCATGATCGCAATGCGCTTGCGCATGCCGTTCAGCGCCCGCGCCAGCGCGACGATCTCGACGCTGCCGCGCTCCTCGAAAACCTCCTCGTCATTCGAGATGTCCGCATTGAGCGCTGCGCGGGAAATCCGCCGCAGGGGCAGCATGATCGCCCAGATGGCGAAGGCGAAGAAAAGAAAGATCAGCGTGATCAGCGCCACCAGATAATAGGATCCCCGTCCGACGAAATCGCTTGTCAGGAACGGGTCGGAGGAAACGGGGCTGACCAGCATCGTCGCACCGTCTACTTGGACGGCAACGATGCGCTGGTCATTCAGAAATGTTCTCCAACCGCCCAAGGGGAAAATCGAATTGTCGGGGGGAAACAACCATTCGATGACTCGGGCCCACACCGTTTCCTGGCTGGAGGAGGTGGTGAACTGAGCATGCATGGATAAAGGGAGCAAGGTCATGTCCCAACCTGACCGCCGGGCGGCGTCGAGGATGATTTCCCTCTCGGCGGGCGTCGCGGCAGCTTCGAGCAGCCGGCCTACGGTGTGGACATGCTCGGTGACCTGCTCGATGTCAGGTGGCCTGTGGTCGCCGCTGGCCCAGCGCTCGAGGAGCGGACCGGCCAGCACGACAATGATCAGCAAGGCAAGGAAGACGAGAGCAGTGATCTGCCCATAGATGGTCCTGAGACCCAGAAGCACGCGCAATCTCCTATTCCTCCCTCCGGTTCCCCCAAGGCTTTTGTACCATGGTGGCCGCGCTTGCGACGGGAGATGAATGTTAAGTTTTATTACGGCTCCTGCCGCGCGGTCGGTTTTGTTCGCTTCGTAACAAAGCTTAACATAACGACACGCGCGGGGTGGAGCGTCCGTGGAAAGTAGCGTTGTCCCCGGTCGCGCTGCTGGACTCATCACGCGGCGCCGGCAAATCGCTCTGGAGCCTTCATGTCCTCGATATCAAAAACCAACCGGCTTGTTTCGCCTCGTATCTTCGGCCTCGCATTGGGCATGGGAATGGCGGCCAGTGCATCCGCCGCCGACCTTTCGCCTCCGGAGGCGCCTGCCGAGCCTGCCCTGGACCAGGAGCGCTTCAACGAGCGGTTCGAGCCGAAGCGGAACTGGAGCCTGATTATCGGCGGCGGCGCCATGTACAAGCCGGAATATGAAGGCAGCGAGGACTTCAAAGTCAGCCCCATTCCCTTCGTCAGCTTCACCTATGGCGAATGGCTGGAAATCAACCCCAGAGGCGTTACCGTCACCGCCCTCGACCAGAATGGTTTTTCCCTAAAGGGCAATGTCGGCTATGAATCCGGGCGGGACGAGGACGACCATGACAGGCTTCGCGGCCTCGGCGAAATCGATCTGGCGGCGACCGTCGGCGCCGAAGCGGCTTACGAGCTGGGCCCGGTCGAGCTTTACGCAGCGATCGACCAGACGATCGGCGGCAGCGAAAGCCTCATCGGCACGTTCGGTATCGGCTATTCGGCGCCAGTGACCGAGAGGCTCATCCTTGGCGCGAAAGCCGAGGCCGTCGTGGCGAACGACAAGCACATGGAAGCCTATTTCGGCGTCGATGCCGCCCAGTCGGCTGCCTCCGGCCTGCGGGAATACAAGCCGAAGGCAGGCCTCAAGCGCGTCAACATCTCGGCCAACGCCACCTATATGCTGACCGACAACTGGCTCGTCCGCGGCCAGGCGGAACTGGGCATATTGACCGGCGACGCCGCGGACAGCCCTATCGTCCAGGAGAAGCTGCAGCCCTCGGTTTCGCTGGGCCTCGGCTATAAATTCTGAGGGTTTCGAACCCCCAGGCCGAGAAACCCCAGACAATAATACCGGCCGAAGAACCGTTCGGCCGGTATCGGATATGCTTCAGAAAGCGCCATCGGAACACACCGCTATCGAACGATGCGCGATGCTTCACCCCTTCAAGCAGGGAACCAGCCATCATAGCGAGCGTTACTCCTTCATCCCGCATGGAGGCACGATGGAAATGACGCGACGAACCGCTTTGGCAGATGCAAGCGATGTAGAGCTGACGATCCCGCTCGAGACAGTCTGTTTCATCATCATGAAGGCACGGGAATATTACGCGAAGGATGTCGTTACGGAGCCGGACCCCGGCTCTAACCCATCCGACGATCGGGGCGCCGCGGTTCTGGAAGATCATAAGAATGACGCGACGGAACAGGAACTGCGCTCGATCATCGACAACCTCTCGATCGACGAGCAGATCGATCTTGTCGCGCTGATGTGGCTCGCCCGTAATGACGAGGCGGCGAGGGAGTGGAAAACCGTGCGCAGGGAAGCCGCCGAGGCGCACAACGAGCATACGGAGGACTATTTCCTTGGCACCCCGCTCGCCCCCGATTATCTCGCCGACGCGCTGTCCATGCTCGACTATTCATGTGTTGACTACGAGGCTGAGCGGTTGTAAATTAAAGGCATTCTGTCTCTAGGCGAAAAGCATCGGCGGGACAGTACACCCTCCCCCTTGCGGTAGGGGAATCGCACATGAGTATAAAAGCGCTGTTGCAAGTTAGCGGAAAATAGATTCTGAGGGATCGCTTGAAAAGGAGCGGTCCCTTATGGTTTT
>NZ_BMHH01000021.1 GCF_014640615.1 Paramesorhizobium endophyticum
GCGCGCCGAAAGTGGCCGACTTTTGCTCCGCCCCGTGGCCGGTTTTTACTCCGCCGTTGACAGACCAGCTAACATTGCAAACCGTAGCGGCTGGGCCGGGAAGGGATAAGCCCATGGTGACGAAGCTCCCAGGCAAGGGGCAAACAGGATGTTAGACGATAGCAGTTTAAGCATCCGCAGCCGGAAGGCCGCGGCCCATAATCGGGCAGACCTGAAGCCGTCCAACGCAGGCCTTCGGGCGATAGGGGTGGCTCTTCATTTCACCATCGCCTCGAGCGCATGATCGAATGGCGGCTTCGTCGATGGCGCGCCAGCCATCTTCGCCTACTTTTGCTTTTCTGGACACCTCGGAGCACTATTGCTCGTTGTGACGGATCTATGTGCGGCGACTTGCCAGGGAGAAGACGGCGATGTCAGCATTATCCGACCTGAAGTCGTTGACCCCGCGTCAACGCAATGTAGTAATCGCCAGCTTCCTTGGCTGGACGCTCGACGCCTTCGATTTCTTCATTCTGGTTTTCGTGCTGAAATATGTTGCTCAGGAATTCGGAACCGACATCACCAGAGTCACCATCGCCATTACTTTGACGCTTGCAATGCGACCGATCGGCGCCCTCATCTTCGGTTACCTGGCGGAGAGGTTCGGGCGGCGTCCGACCCTGATGGCCAATATCGTAGCCTATGCGGTCCTGGAGTTCCTGTCGGGCTTCGCGCCCAGCTTGACAGTGCTGATCATACTGCGCGCCCTTTTTGGCATCGCGATGGGCGGCGAATGGGGCGTAGGCGCCGCGATCACCATGGAAAGCATCCCACCGAAATTGCGCGGGCTGGTTTCCGGCATATTGCAGGCTGGCTACCCGACCGGCTATCTCGTCGCTTCGCTGGTCTTCTTCCTGCTTTTTCCCGTCATCGGCTGGCGCGGCATGTTCATGCTGGGCGCGCTGCCGGCGCTGCTCGTGCTCTATATCCGCTCTCATGTGCAAGAGTCCCCGGTATTCCTGGCGCGCCGGCGCGATGCGCTCAGTGTGGCCCGTATCTGGACGATCCTCAGGCAACATGCCGGTCTGTTCGGTTATGCAGTGCTCCTGATGACCGCCTTCAATTTCTTCAGTCACGGCACGCAGGATCTCTATCCGACTTTCCTGGAGGTGCAGAAGAAACTGTCGACGGATGCCGTCGGAACGATCGCCATCATCTATAATATTGGGGCAATCCTGGGCGGTATTACCTTCGGTATCTTTTCCGAGCGGATCGGGCGACGACGCGCCATTGTCATTGCCGCGCTGCTTGCGCTTCCCATCATTCCGCTATGGGTCTATTCAACGACGCCGGCGCTGCTAGCCGCCGGCGTCTTTCTGATGCAGTTCACGGTGCAGGGCGCATGGGGGATTGTCCCTGCCCATCTCAACGAACTTTCGCCGGATGAGCTGCGCAGCACGTTCCCGGGCCTTACTTATCAGCTAGGCAATCTGATCGCCTCCGCCAATGCCACGCTTCAGGCGGGGCTCGCGGAGCGCTATGACAATAATTATGCCTTTGCGCTCGCCATGGTTATCGCCGTCGTTGCGGTTCTCGTAGCGCTCCTGGCCGGTTTCGGCACGGAAGCGAAGGGCGTGGTGTTTGGAAGGACGCCGGCAACTGGCGTTTCCCGACGGAAGAAGATTTAAGGTTCCCGATGCACTGGGACTGTGGGTCGACCTCAACGAGGCGGAATTGGAAAAGATGCCGTTCGAGTATTGCGAACCGCCGCATCTACGCCCGCAAGACGGGTCGGCCACCGAAGCCGAGCCCTATCTCAGCCTTCAGCTGGATCTGGACATGCCCGAGCTGGGCGATTTTTGCTTCCGACATTCGACCTGTTGGCCGGGCGCACAACCTATTAATCGAACGGTCAGCGCAGACCAGCGGTTCCCATCGGGCGGCGCATTATGCAGGACGCTGGCGAGAGTGTGACACGCTAGTCTAGTGCGCGTGCTTTTCGATTTTACCTTTCTGGGCGTATTTCGATGATGAAAACCGTGCCGACGCCGGAAAAGCGCAACGGCTTTTCTGCCACGTTAATGAGAAGAAGGCAATCAAGGCAACCAAGTTGCGCTGCCAACCCATCGCCGTTCACGCGCATCGTGCCAATATGGCAGAAGATCATAGCCGGCATGCCCGTCACCGACAACGTCGTTTCACGCTCGATGTGCAGGCGCCGTACCGTATGCGTGAAATGGCTGCGCCTTGTCATGATATTGAGATCGGTGATGGGACCGTTCACAAGCCGCGCCGAGACGGGCACATCGGCAGGAAACAGCAGCGGTTCCGAGGTCGCATCAAGATGCAGCGCATCTTGTTGGTCTATGGAAAGCGCGATGCCATTGCCATCGAGAACGCAAAGCGTGCGGTCAATGTCGGGAAAGATGGAAAAGGGGCCATCGCCCGCGACCTTCGCCATGCTGACGCGCCAGTCGAAATCCGAAAATCCGGCATCCGGTGGAAAGACGGCGATCTCCACCGTCTCTCCACCTCCGTTCTTCCAGGGCATGCGGCGGTGATCCGCCGCCCGCAGAAGCGATATGCCCATCAGCCGATCCAACCATTGGAGGCCGCCCAGAAGGCGATCGGGGCAGTAAGCAGGATGCTGAGCGCGGTGCGAATGTACCAGATGACGATCAGGTCACGAAGTCTCAGCGGGATTGATGTTGCGAGCACGCAGGGAATGGAGGCCGAAAGAAACAGCACCTGGCTGACGGAAACGACCGCAGCCACGAATTTCAGCACCGGGTCGGCATCCTTGAGCAGGATGGCCGGAAGGAACATTTCGGCAAGGCCGGAGGCCAAAGCCTTGGCGGCAAGCATCGGCTCGGCAAGCTGGGCAATCCAGGTGAAGGGGTAGAGCGCAAAGCCGGGGATGGCGAAGATCGGGGTGTATTTGGCGGCGAGCAGTCCGAAAAGGCCGACCGCCATGATGCTGGGCAGGATCATGGATGCCATGCGCAGGCCGTCCAAAAAGGTCGCGCCGAGAAGGGACAATATCCCCGGCGCTTTCCGGGCCTGCGCGATGCCGGCGTCTACCGCTGCCATGAGACGCCCCTTGCCCTCAGGCAATGGCAGGTCGCGGTCGGCGGGGTGGTCCATTCGGCTCAGCGGCCAGAGGCGGGCAACGATGGCAGAGACGATGAAAGTGACGACAAGGGTTGTCCAGAAATAAAGGTTCCAGGCGCCCATCAGGCCAAGCGTCTTGGCGACGATGATCATGAAGGTCGCCGAAACAGTGGAAAAGCCGGTGGCGACAATCGCCGCTTCGCGCGCCGTATACTTGCCTTCCTTATAGACCCGGTCGGTGATGAGAAGGGCCAGCGAATAGCTGCCGACGAAGGAAGCGACCGCGTCGATGGCCGACCAGCCGGGGGTGCGCCAGATGGGGCGCATGATGGGCTGGACGATGACGCCGGTGAGTTCGAGAAGCCCGTAGCCGATGAGGAACGCAAGCGCTATTCCGCCAATGGGAACGATCAGGCCGACCGACAGCACCAGCTTGTCGAACAGGAAGGGGAGCATGTCTGGCTGGAAGATGGCAGCCGGGCCGATGCCCGAGAGATACATGCCCGTCAAGACGAGGCCCAGGACGCGCAGCAGGGAAAACACGGTTTCGGTGGTGTTTTTATTCCACGTGCCACGGACAAACGGCGCAAACGCGCCATAGGCGATCAGCGCCGTCACGAAGACGAGAGCCGCAGGCCGGAAATTCGTGGCAATCGCCGTTGCCGCGTGGTCGAGCAGGATGGTCGATTTGCCGTTGATCGTGACGGGCACGAAAAAGAAGAATATTCCGATGAAGCTGAAAATGATCAGCTTCAAGGCGGCTGTGCCGCGCGAGCTTTGTTGGATGATGGCAGTATCTGTCATTGTAGTTCCCCTGTCTTTTTTGTTTTCGGCGAGGCAGCCCTTTCGAGACCGCCTCGCGGTTCTTCTCAGTTGCCTAGAATGGCAGGAAGGCGCAGGCCTTTTTCGTTTGCGCAATCGATGGCAATTTCGTAGCCGGCATCGGCATGGCGCATGACGCCGGTTGCCGGGTCGTTCCACAGCACGCGCTCGATGCGGCGTGCCGCGTCCTGCGTGCCGTCGCAACAGATCACCATGCCGGAATGTTGCGAAAAGCCCATGCCGACGCCGCCGCCGTGATGCAGCGACACCCAGGTGGCGCCCGACGCGGTGTTGAGCAGCGCGTTGAGCAGCGGCCAGTCGGACACGGCGTCGGAGCCGTCCTTCATCGCCTCCGTCTCGCGGTTCGGCGAGGCGACGGAGCCGGAATCGAGGTGATCGCGGCCGATGACGACAGGCGCTTTCAGTTCACCGCTGGCCACCATCTCGTTGAAGGCGAGGCCGAGCTTGTGGCGGTCGCCGAGACCCACCCAGCAGATGCGGGCGGGCAGGCCCTGGAAGGCGATGCGCTCGCGCGCCATGTCGAGCCAGTTGTGCAGGTGCTTGTTGTCAGGCAGCAACTCCTTCACCTTGGCGTCGGTCTTGTAGATGTCCTCCGGATCGCCTGATAGCGCGGCCCAGCGGAAGGGACCGATGCCCCGGCAGAAGAGCGGGCGAATGTAAGCGGGCACGAAGCCCGGGAAGGCAAAGGCGTTTTCCAGCCCTTCGTCCTTGGCGACCTGGCGGATATTGTTGCCGTAGTCGAGCGTCGGGATGCCTCGTTCCCAGAATGCAAGCATTGCCTCGACATGCTCGCGCATCGACGCACGGGCCGCCTTTTCGACCGCCTTGGGATCGGTTTCACGCTTCTCGCGCCACTCGGCCATCGTCCAGCCCTTGGGCAGGTAGCCATTGATCGGATCATGGGCCGAGGTCTGGTCGGTGACCATATCGGGGCGTACGCCGCGGCGCACCAGTTCAGGAAGAACCTCCGCCGCGTTGCCGAGAAGGCCGACGGATTTTGCCTCTCCCGCCTTCGTCCAGCGATCGATCATCTCCAGGGCTTCGTCGAGCGTTTCGGCCTTGGCATCGACATAGCGCGTGCGGAGGCGGAAATCGATCGAGTCCGGGTTACACTCGACCGCGAGGCAGCAGGCACCGGCCATGACGGCTGCAAGCGGCTGAGCGCCGCCCATGCCGCCGAGGCCGCCCGTCAGGATCCATTTCCCCTTGAGGCTGCCGCCATAATGCTGGCGTCCGGCTTCGACGAAGGTTTCATAGGTGCCCTGAACGATGCCCTGCGTGCCGATATAGATCCACGATCCCGCGGTCATCTGGCCATACATGGCCAGACCCTTCTTATCGAGCTCGTTGAAATGGTCCCAGGTCGCCCAATGCGGCACGAGATTGGAATTGGCGATGAGGACGCGCGGGGCGTTGGCATGGGTCTTGAACACCCCGACCGGCTTGCCGGATTGCACCAGCAGCGTCTCGTCTTCCTCAAGTGTCTTCAAGGTCGCGACGATGCGGTCATAATCGTCCCAGGTGCGCGCGGCGCGGCCGATTCCGCCATAGACCACCAGCTCGTTGGGGTTCTCGGCCACATCAGGATCGAGGTTGTTCATCAGCATCCGGAGCGGCGCTTCGGTCATCCAGCTTTTGGCGTTGAGCTCGGTGCCGCGCGGTGCCCGGATTTCGCGGATGTTGTGGCGGGGGTTGGTCATGGTGGGTTCCTTTTAAGACTTTAGTATCGGCGCGATCTGTTCGATGCGCTGGAGAATGGCTTTCAGATGGACGCGCAGTTTTTCAGCCTTCGCCTCGTCATAGGCGAAGGGCGGCGTCTCGGAGGAAAGATGGGTCGATTGCGCCAGTTCCATCTGGATGGCGTGGACTTGCGCTTCGGGCTTGCCGTAGTGGCGCGTGGTCCAGCCGCCCTTGAAACGTCCGTTGAGGATGGAGGTGTATCCTTCGGCGCCTCCGGCAACTTCTTTAACCGCAGCCTCGATTTCGGGCGCGCAGGTTTTGCCATTGTCGGTGCCGATATTGAAATCCGGCAGCTTGCCTTCAAAGAGGAAGGGGATATGCGAGCGGATCGAATGGCAATCGTAGAGGATGGCGACGCCATGGATCGCCTTGACCCGCCCGATCTCGGCGGCGAGTGCGGCATGATAAGGTGCATGGAAGGAGGCCAGCCGCGCGTTGATATCGGCCTCGTCGGGCGCGCGCTCTCCGAGCCAGATCGGTGCGTTATCGAAATCGGTTTCGGGAATGAGGCCCGTGGTGTTCTGTCCGGGATAGAGGCTCGTGCCCGAGGGATCCCTGTTGGCGTCGATCACGTAACGGTGGAAGGTGGCGCGCACCGTGGTTATTTCGGGCAGGAGCCCGTCATAGAGCTTGTGGATGTGCCAGTCGGTATCGGCCAGCAGGCGACCATTGGCATTGAGCCTTTCCCATATATCTGATGGTACTTCGGTCCCCGTATGGGGAAGACCGAGGATAACAGGCGAATTGCCCTGTTTGACTTCGAACACGGCCATGTCAATTTTCCAATGTGGGAAGAATGCCGGCGGAAACGGAAGCGTTCAACGCGCCGGTAGCAACGAGATCGCTGGCTGCCTTCAGGTCCGGCGCCATATAGCGGTCGATTTCAAGTTCCGGCACGGCATTGCGAATCGTGGCGTGCGCTTTCAGAAGTTCCGGGCTGGTACTGAGGGGTCGGCGGAAATCGAGGCCCTGGGCTGCGGTCAGCGCCTCGATGCCGATGATGGAGAACAGATTTTCCGTCATCTGTAACAGACGGCGCGCGCCATGGCAGGCCATGGAAACATGGTCTTCCTGATTGGCTGAGGTGGGCGTCGAATCCACCGATGCCGGGTGCGACATCTGCTTGTTTTCGCTCATCAGCGCTGCCGAGGTGACCTCTGATATCATCAGGCCGGAGTTGAGGCCCGGTTTCTTGGCCAGAAAGGCGGGCAGGCCGAAGCTCAGCGCCGGGTCGACCAGCAGCGCGATACGGCGCTGGGAAATAGCCCCGATTTCGCAGATGGCAAGCGCGATCTGATCGGCGGCGAAGGCCACAGGCTCGGCGTGGAAATTGCCGCCCGATATCACCGAGCCGTCGCTCACCACCAGCGGATTATCCGTGACGGCATTGGCTTCGATTTCAAGGGTGCGGGCCGTCATGCGCAGAAGATCGAGGCACGCGCCATCGACCTGCGGCTGGCAGCGGATGCAATAGGGATCCTGCACGCGTTCATCGCCTTCGAGATGGCTCTGGCGGATTTCCGATCCCTCCAGCAGGGTGCGCAGCGCGTAGGCGGTATCGATCTGGCCCTTATGGCCCCTGAGCGTATGGATTTCAGGATGAAACGGCGCCGACGAGCCCATGGCGGCGTCGGTTGAAAGCGCGCCGGTGATCAAGGCGCTTTGGCCCGCACGATGTGCCCGGAACAGGCCGGCAAGCGCGAGCGCGGTGGAGACCTGCGTGCCGTTGATGAGGGCAAGCCCTTCCTTGGCGGCAAGGATGACGGGCTTCAGCCCCGCTTTCGAGAGCGCGTCTTTGGTGGGAAGCCGTTCGCCCTCGTAAAAGGCCTCGCCTTCGCCGATCATCGCGGCGGCCATATGAGCGAGCGGCGCCAGATCACCCGATGCGCCAACCGATCCCTTCTCGGGAATAACGGGGATGACACCCTTCTCCAGCATGTCTTCGATAAGCCGGATAATGACCAGCCGCACGCCGGAAGCTCCGCGTCCGAGCGAGATGAGCTTCAGCGCCATGATGAGGCGGACAATCTCTTCGGCGAAAGGAGCGCCGACACCGCAGCAATGCGACAGGATCAGATTACGTTGCAGCGTGGCGACATCGGCGGCCTCGATGCGGATGCTCGCCAGCTTGCCGAAGCCGGTGTTGACGCCATAGACCGGCTGGTCGCCCCGCGCGATCTGGGCAATGCGTTCGGCGGCTTTCTCAATCGAGGCGTCGAAGGACGGATCGAGCCGCGCCGCTGCACCGGTCCAGTAGATGGTTTCAAGCGTCCGCAGCGATACGGAACCGGGCTTGAGCGAGAGTGTCGTATCGGGTCTCATTGGCCTCTCCATATGCGCTGGTGCAGGGGATTGAAGCCCATGCGATAGACAAGCTCGGCGGGGCGCTCGATATCCCAGATGGCGAGATCGGCCCATTTGCCGGCTTCGAGCGTTCCTGTCTCCGAAAGAATGCCAAGGGCGCGCGCGGCTTCGCGGGTCACGCCGGCAATACATTCATCGACGGTGAGGCGGAACAGCGTCGCGCTCATGTTCATGGTGAGAAGCAGCGAGGTCAGCGGCGAGGTGCCGGGATTACAGTCGGTCGCAATGGCGATCTTTACGCCATGCCTGCGCAATTGCTCGACCGGCGGCAACTGCCTTTCCCGAATGAAATAGAAAGCACCGGGCAGCAGCACGGCGACCGTCCCGGCCTCAGCCATCGCCATCACGCCGGCTTCGTCGGTATATTCCATATGGTCTACTGACAGCGCGCCGAACTCGGCGGCAAGCTTTGCTCCGTGAAGATTCGACAATTGATCGGCATGGAGCTTGACCGGCAGGCCATGTTTTTGCGCCGCGCGGAAAACCTGGACGATCTGGTCCGGTGAAAAAGCGATGCCTTCGCAAAAGCCATCGACGGCGTCAGCCAAGCCTTCCGCCGCAATCGCCGGCAACATCTCACTCACTACACGGTCGATATAGGCCTGCTTGTCGCCGTTGGCTTCGGGCGGCAGGGCGTGGGCGCCAAGGAAAGTCGTGCGTATGAAGACAGGCCGCTCGTTTTCGAGCTGTCGAGCCACCCTCAACGATTTCCGCTCGTTCTCCAGATCAAGCCCGTAGCCGGATTTGATCTCGACCGTGGTGACGCCTTCGGCAATCAGCGCATCGAGACGGAGCAGCGTCTGGCGCAGCAATTCCGCCTCGCTCGCGGCCCTGAGCGCCTTGACCGATGAGATGATGCCGCCGCCGGCCTTCGCCACCTCTTCATAGGTGGCTCCGGCGAGTCGCAACTCGAATTCATGCGCACGGTTTCCGGCATGGACGAGATGGGTGTGACAGTCGATCAGTCCAGGCGTGATCCAGCGACCCTTGAGGTCGATGACCTCAGACCGTTCCATGACTGAGGCAGGCAGTTCGCTTTCCGCTCCGACAAAGGCGATGCGGCCATTTTCAACCAGCAACGCGCCTCGCTCAATAATGCCAAGGCTTTCGCTACCGTCGGCGAGCGTCGCCAGCCGCGCATTGCGCCAGAGAACGGAATGGCCTTGGCCGGACGATCCGCCTTGCGAAAAATTGTTCCCACTCATCAGCTTTGCGCCTTTCTTTATGGGAGAACATGTATATACATAATAGGTCGAGTGACAAGAAAAATTTACATTCGTTCGTAAGAATGGAGGGACGGCCATGACCAGACTTCACGCGGGAACCGCACTCCTGCCGCAGGGCTGGCAAGCCGATGTTCGCCTGACGATCGCCTCCGGGCGCATTGTCCGCATTGAAGCCGGTGTCGCGCCGGAGCCCGATGACGAGCGCCACGCAATCCTTGTTCCCGCCATGCCCAATCTTCACAGCCATGCCTTTCAGCATGCGATGGCGGGACTTGCCGAAGTGCGCGGCCCGGCCAGCGACAGCTTCTGGAGCTGGCGGACGGTGATGTACAAATTCGCGCTTTCCATGACGCCGGAACATGTCGAAGCTGTGGCCGCAGAGCTGTACATGCGGATGCTGGAGGCGGGCTTTGCCCGCGTCGGCGAATTCCATTACCTGCATCACGACAAGGACGGTCGGTCCTATTCCAACATCGCCGAACTCGCCGAGCGGATCGGCGCGGCCAGCGAGACGGCGGGTATAGGGCTCACGCTGCTGCCGGTCTTTTATGCCCATTCCGGCTTCGGCGGCGCCGCGCCGATCGAGGGCCAGCGGCGGTTCATCAATTCGCCCGACAGTTTTGCGAGTCTGATGGAAGGGTGCCGGGCGATTGCCGGCCGCATCGAGGGCGCCGAACTGGGCGTTGCCCCACACAGTCTCAGAGCCGTTACGCCGGACGAACTGGCGAGGATTCTGACCATGGCCGGCGACGGACCGGTTCATATCCATGTCGCCGAACAGATGAAGGAAGTCGAGGACTGCCTCGCCTGGTCGGGCGCGAGGCCGGTTGAATGGCTGTTGGACAATGCGCATGTCGATGGCCGCTGGTGTCTCATCCATGCCACGCACATGACGGATGACGAGGCGCGTCGGATGGCGGCAAGCGGCGCGGTCGCCGGACTTTGCCCGATCACCGAGGCCAATCTCGGCGACGGCGCGTTTAACGCTCCGCTCTTCCTGGAGAAAGGGGGGCGTTTCGGCATTGGCTCGGATTCCAACGTGCTGATCTCCCTGCCGCAGGAATTGCGCCAGCTCGAATATTCGCAGCGGCTTGCGCTTCGCGCCCGCAACGTCGTCGCGACTGCTGGCGGTTCGACGGGGCGGCGACTCTTCGACGAAGCGATTGCAGGCGGCGGGGCAGCACTTGCCGCCCCGGCTGGGTTCGCCGAGGGCAACCATGCCGACGTCGTTTCGCTCGATATCAGCGCGGCTCCCTATCTCACAGGCGACCGTATCCTCGATCACTGGATCTTCGCCGATGGCGTCGCGGTCGATTGTGTCTGGGCGCTTGGCCGCAAGCAGGTGGAGGGCGGACGCCACCTAAAGCGGAATGTTATCAACAAGCACTTTCTGGCGGCGATGGGCGAATTGCTCGCCACCTGATAGGGACTTCCGCATCGAGGCGGATGCCCAACCGGAGAGCGACGATGACCGAAAGCAAGGATCAGACCTTGCACCAGCGTATTCTGAGCGAGATCGAGGGCCGCATCGTGTCTGGCGAATGGCCGCCGGGATACCGCATCCCCTTCGAGGTGGACCTGGCCCAGCAATATGGCTGTTCGCGCATGACGGTGAACAAGGTGCTGACCCTGCTCGCCAAGGCCGGACTGATCGAGCGACGCAGGAAATCCGGCAGCTTCGTCATCCAGCCGCAGGCCCAATCTGCCATTCTTGAAATCCACGATGTCCAGGCCGAAGTGCAATCGCTGAAGCTCGCCTATTCCTATTCCATCTCGAAGAGGGCGAACCGGAAGGCGAGGGCGGAGGACCGGCTCCGGCTGGACTTGCCTGCCGGCTGCTCGGTTCTGGAAATCGTCAGTATCCACCATGCCGGCGCAAAGCCGTTCTGTCTGGAGGAGCGGCTGATCAGCCTCGCCACCGTTCCAGAAGCCGCCGATGTTGATTTTACAGTGATGGCGCCCGGGCCATGGCTGATCAATCAGGTGCCGTGGAGCACGGCCGAGCACAAGATCCACGCGGTCTGTGCCAGCAGGGAGGCCGTCGCGGCATTGGACATACCGAAGAATACGGCTTGCCTGGTTGTCGAGCGCCGCACGTGGAGCAGCGCGGGAGCGGTCACGCATGTGCGCTTTACCTATCCCGGCGACCGGCACACACTTGTGGCGCGGTTTACGCCCGCATCGCAATAGTTCCATATACAACTCGTTTTACTCTTCAAGCACCCGTCCGGTGCGCGCTTCCAGCCGATAGCGATTGCCGGGATAGACGAGACGGGCGATTGAGACGATCTGATTGGCCGACCATGTGCGGCGGCGGATCGTCAGGCAGGGCTCGGTTTTCAGAATGGTCAAGAGTTTGCACTCCCATGGCTGGGGCATCGCGGCCTCGACAATGTGTTCGGAGCCGCTCAGCGGTGCTGCAGTGGTCAGATAGGCGTTCGGTGTCAGTGCCGTGAAATTCTGCGCGAGATAGGCGGGGGCGGCGTTGGGATGGACGAAGCGATCCTCGATCTGCACCGGCACCCCATTTTCGCTATGCACGATCAGCGAATGAAAAACCGGCGCACCGATTTCCAGATCGAGCGCGTCGGCAATCTCGGGAGAGGCGGTTTCCTGGGCCAGAACGACAACGGAGGCCTCATGGGCATGGCCGCGTTCCGCAATCTCGTCGGCAATGTTGCGCACCTCGAAAAGCGCCGAAGTGCCCTTACGCTCCGCAACGAAGGAGCCGACCCCCTGGATGCGCACGAGTTCGCCTTCATTGGCCAGTTCGCGCAACGCCCGGTTGGCGGTCATTTTGCTGACGCCAAGCTCGGAGACCAGTTCGTTCTCTGAGGGAACCCGGTGCTTGGGCGGCCATTCGCCGCTGTGAATGCGATCCAGGATGGCCTGCTTGACGCCCATATACAGCGGGGTGCTGTCGTTTTCCGCCAGTTCGCGTTTCATCTCGCCGGAGCGCTTCATTGCCTATTCCTTTTGCATCAACGCAGATCGCCTTATTAATTGACTTTCCCCTTGCATATCATAAAATATTTCATATGGTACCCTATACAACCTTCCGAGCCATTCGAATTTCAGATTGGATCGGACAAGCCGGCGAAGATCGGCTCATATTGCTTGCAAAAGCCAATCAACATCCAGAGGAGAATACATCGATGAAATTCAGTGCAATCCTTCTTTCCGGCGCGCTTGCCCTTTCGGCATTCGCGACCCCGGCGCTTGCCAAAAACTGGAAGACAGTCACAATCACGCTCGAAGGCGCCTATGCGCCGTGGAATTTAACCAATGCCGATGGCACGCTCGGCGGCTTCGAGCCGGAACTCGCCAAGATCCTGTGCGAGCGCGCCAAGCTTGAATGCACGCTCGTCGCCTCCGACTGGGACGGGATGATCGCGGCGCTCAATGCGGGCAAATTCGATGTAATCATGGATGCGCTGTCGATCACCGACGAACGCAAGAAGGTCATCGACTTCACCATTCCCTATGCTGCGACGCCCGCCGCCTTCGCAGCCGCCAAGGACAGCCCGCTCGCCAATGCCGCCGGCACGGGAACGACGATCACGATGACGCCCGGCCAGACCGGTGTAAAGGAGATCGATGCGCTGAAAGCGGCCTTCAAGGGCAAGACAATCGGCATCCAGGCATCGACCGTCTATGCCAAGTTCGTCTATGATAATTTCGGCGACATCGCTACCATCCGCGAATACAAGACCGGCGGCGACCGCGACATCGATCTGCAAAATGGCCGTATCGATCTAGGCTTCGACGACGCGGTCTATTTCGCCAACTCGTTCGCCGCCGCAAAAGATACGCTTGCCTTCACCGGCCCGGAAATCGTGGGCTCAATCTGGGGTCCGGGCGAAGGTCTGGGCATCCGCAAGGCCGATACCGACCTGCGTGACAAGTTCAACGAAGCGATCAAATCGGCCCTTGCCGACGGCACCGTGAAGAACCTTTCCATGAAGTGGTTCAAGATGGATGTCACGCCGGTGAAGTGAGGTGTCTGCGCCCTTCACCCTCATGGTTCGAGGCTCGCTCCGCTCGCACCTGACCATGAGGATGAAGGGCGCAGTGCTCGCAGTAGCCCTCATCTTCCTTAGGTGCGAGCGGAGCGAGCCTCGAACCACGAGGACGCGTGGAGCAATTCCAAAAAATGGGAAATGCTCTACTATGACGCCCTAAGAGCCCACGGGGAGCGATTAACATGGCAACCTTGGAACTGCTCGGATTCGGCGCGACGGGATGGGGTGCGTTACTGCTTGCAGGTACGCTGATGACGCTTGCCGTGACCGTGACTGCGCTCGCCATTGGCGCGGTGCTGGGGACAATCGTCGCCTCCATGAAGCTCTCCGGCAATGTCCTCCTCGCGATGCTGGGCAATCTTTATACCACCGTCTTTCGGGGCGTGCCGGAACTGCTGATCATCTATCTCATCTATTTCGGCGGCTCGTCGGCGGTCACGGCGATTGGCAAATCAATGGGCTATGACGGCTTTCTCGGCTTGCCATCCTTTGCCGCCGGTGCGTTTGCTGTGGGGATCATTTCTGGCGCCTATCAGGCGGAGGTTTTTCGTGGCGCCTATCTCGCTATCGCAAAAGGCGAACTGGAGGCCGCACTTGCGATCGGCATGCATGGCGGCATGCGCCTGCGCCGCATCATCGTGCCGCAGGTGTTGCGCTTCGCCCTTCCGGGCCTCGGCAACGTCTGGCAACTCAGTCTCAAGGATTCGGCACTGGTTTCCGTCACCGGCCTTGCCGAACTGATGCGCACGACCCAGGTCGCGGCTGGTTCGACGCGGCAATATTTCCTTTTCTTCATCGTCGGCGGTTGCCTCTATCTCGTGCTGACAGGCTTCTCCGACCGGGTCTTCAACAGCGCCGAGCGACGGGCAAATCGCAGCCTGCCGGCCTCAAGCATCGGCAAGACGTAAGGATCGGGTCATGGATTTCGCCTTTTTGACGCAAACGATGATCACACTGCTCAAAGCCGTGCCGACGACGCTGCTGCTGTTCTTTCTGTCCATCTTCTTCGGCGGGCTTCTTGCTCTCGTCATCGTCTGGATGCGGGTTGCCGGCAATCCGGTGCTGTCGGCGTTCGCCAAGGGTTATATCTTTGTCTTTCGCGGCTCGCCGCTCCTGATTCAGATGTTCCTGGTTTTTTACGGGCTCGCCCAGTTCGGCTTCATCCGCCATTCTTTCCTCTGGCCGTTCTTGCGTGAGCCCGTCATCTGCGCAGTGCTCTCGCTGGCGCTTTGCACAGCGGGCTACTCGGCTGAGATTTTCCGGGGTGGTATCCGCGCGGTTTCGCCTAGCGAGATCGAGGCGGCGCGTTCCATCGGCATGTCCGGTTTCCTGCTGGTGCGGCGCATTATTGCACCCATCGCATTCCGCCATGCTTTGCCGGCCTATTCGACCGAGATCGTGCTGATGATGAAATCGACGGCGCTCGCCAGCCTTGTCACCGTCTGGGAGGTCACCGGCGTGGCGCAGCGGCTGATATCGCAGACTTACCGCACGATGGAAGTTTTCCTCTGCGCGGCGATCATCTATCTCGTTTTGAACTTCATCATCCTGCAGGCGATGAGCCTACTCGAATATCGGCTCTCCCGACATCGCCGCGCCATTCCGGTATAAATAAATTTGGCCGCATAAATAAATTTTGGAGCAACCATGCCAGGCGTCACCCGACTTTCGGTTCGCAACATTCGCAAGAGCTTCGGCGCGCACGAGGTGCTGCGAGGCATTTCGCTGGATGCAGCTGACGGTGACGTGATCTCGCTGCTCGGCGCTTCCGGTTCCGGCAAATCGACGTTTCTGCGCTGCATCAACCTGCTGGAGACGGCGAGCGACGGGCAGATCGTCGTTGACGGCGAGGAAATCCGCATGGTGCATAAGGGTGGCGTGAGCCGTCCCGCGAGCCAGAAACAGGTGGACCATATCCGCTCCGAACTCGGCATGGTGTTCCAGACTTTCAATCTCTGGTCCCACATGACGATCCTGCAGAACGTGATCGAAGGGCCTGTCCATGTGCTGAAGCGCCCGCGTGCCGAATGTATCGCCGACGCCGAGGCGCTGCTTGAAAAGGTTGGCATTGCCGACAAGCGCCATGCCTATCCGGCCCATCTCTCCGGCGGCCAGCAGCAGCGCGCGGCGATTGCGAGAGCGCTGGCCATGAAACCGAAGGTGATGCTGTTCGACGAGCCGACATCGGCGCTCGATCCAGAACTCGTCGGCGAAGTCCTGCGCGTCATGCGGGCGCTGGCGGAAGAGGGCATGACCATGCTGGTCGTGACCCACGAGATGAGCTTTGCCCGCAACGTCTCGAACCGTGTCGTCTTCATGCGCGAAGGGCTGGTGGAAAGCAGCGGCACCCCGGATGAGATGTTCGGTCCCAATGCGTCGCCGGCCTTCCGGCAGTTCACCGGCTATTTCGGTGCCCCGCAATGACCGTCACTATCGAGACAGTCTTGATTTGGCGCGATGTGGCGCGCGTCGGCGATGGAGAGGCGCTGGCATTATCCGAGGCCGCTTGGGATCGCGTAGCACATGCCAACCGCATCGTTGAGCGGATCGTCGAGACAGGTATTCGCGCCTACGGTGTCAATACCGGCGTCGGCGCGCTTTCGGACACGGTTGTTGATCGCGCCTCGCAGAGCCAGTTATCGCGCAACATCGTGCTGAGTCACGCATGCGGCGTCGGGGAGCCGCTACCCCTCGTGAAGTGCGGGCCATCATCGCCGCCCAAATCGCCAATTTCGCACATGGCCATTCCGGCGTGCGACCGCAGATTATCCGTCATCTGCTGGCTTTCATCGAGAACGATACCATTCCCGACATACCAATGAGGGGATCGGCGGGGTATCTTACGCACAATGCGCATACAGCGCTGGTGCTGATCGGTGAGGGCAGCGCGGTCGTGAAGGGCCGGCGGCTCAACGGGCGCGAGGCGCTGGCGGCTATCGGCCTTAAACCGCTGGTGCTGGGCGCCAAGGAGGGGCTCAGTCTCGTCAACGGCACGGCCTGCGCCACCGGGCTTGTCGCCATAGCACTCGCCCGCACGGAGCGCCTGCTGGACTGGGCCGATGCGATTGCCGCGCTGACGCTGGAGGCCGCTGGCTGCCAGATCGCAGCCTTCGACGAGGCCGTGCTGGCGTTGCGAACATCGGAGGGGATTGCACATGTCGGGGCATCGCTTCGCAGGCGGCTTGCCGGAAGCGGTCTCGTGAAAGCTGCTCTCGGGCGGCGTACACAGGATGCGTTGAGCCTGCGTGCGATTCCGCATGCCCATGGGACGGCCCGCGATGTTTTCGACAATTCCGCCCGCATCGCCAATCAGGAGCTTGCCTCCGTCACCGACAATCCGGCGGTTTCGGGCACGCCGGATAATCCAATCGTCTCGTCGCAGGCGCATGCCGTGTCACCGGCGCTGGGCCAGTCCGCCGATAGCCTCGCCATCGCGCTGGCGCAGATTGCGGCCATGAGCGAGCGGCGCATGGACAGGCTCGTCAATCCACTCGTAAGTGGGCTACCGCCTTTCCTGGCAAGCGGCGCAGGCAGCTATTCCGGTTTGATGATCGCGCAGTATACCGCCGCCGCGCTCAGCAACGAGAACCGCCGGCTCGCAGTGCCCGCTTCTACCGATGGCGGAGTGACATCCGGCTTGCAAGAGGATTTTCTTGCGCATCCTACAGCGGCGGTCAACAAGCTGCTCTCCGTCATCGACAATTGTGAATATATCCTGGCAATCGAACTAATGGCGGCGGCACAGGCCCATGATTTCCTCGTTCGAGTAGCAAGCCGCGCGCCGGGGACGGAGATGATCCATGCGTTTGTACGCGGCCATGTTTCCCACTATGCCGACGACCGGCCACTCCATGGCAACATCGAAGCGCTACGAAGCCTGATCCGCGATATCGCGCCGCCTGTAATCAGTTGAAGGAACTGGAAATGACAGCTCAATTTGATGTCGCCGTCATCGGTCTTGGCGCGATGGGAAGTGCGGCGCTTTCTTTCCTTTCGGCGCGCGGGGTCAAGGCAATCGGCATTGAGGCCCACCATCCCGCCCATGCGTTAAGCTCGTCGCATGGCGACAGCCGGCTTATCCGGCTTGGCTATTTCGAGGACCCGTCCTACGTGCCGCTGTTGAAGCGGGCCTATCTCAACTGGCGGGCGCTGGAGATGCGGTTGAGGAGCGATATCCTGACCGAGACCGGCGTATTGCAGATCGGCAAGCCTGCGAGCAAAATCGTCGCCGGCACGCGCGCCTCCTGCGAGCTGCATGGTTTGGCCTATGAGGAACTCGACCGGGCGGAGATGGCGGCGCGCTTTCCGGCCTTCCAGCTCGATGCCGACGAGATCGCCATTTTTGATCCGCGCGGCGGCTATCTGCGCCCTGAAGCGGCCATCGCCGGTTATTTGAAGCTTGCTGCGGAGGATGGCGCGGTTTTGCATTTCGGCGAGAAGGTCAGCGCGATAGAGCCTGACGATGCCGGTGTCACCGTCGTTTCCGCTGAGGCCCGCTACTGGACTAAGAAGGTCATCGTTTCGACCGGCGCGTGGATTGCCGAACTGGTGCCAACGCTCGGGCAGGCTGCCCAGCCGATCCGGCAGGTCGTCGCCTGGTACCAACCGAGCGATGGCTTCGTGACGGAGCCTGCGCGCATGCCCTGCTTCCTGCGCGATGAGGGGGAGGGTGGCTCCTATTTCGGTTTCCCTGCAATCGGCGTCGATGGCGTCAAGGTCGGGCGGCACGCGCATTTCAACGAGCCACTCGATCAGAACCAGCCGAACCCACCCGTCAACGACGTGGATACGGCGCTTCTCGACAGTTTTACGGCCAAGCGCCTGCCAACCGCAGTGGGGCAGCGCGTCAATGCCGTCACCTGCCGATACACAATGCTGCCCAGCGAAGATTTCCTGATCGATCTTCTGCCGGGCGACCCGCGTATCGTCGTCGCGTCACCCTGTTCCGGCCATGGCTTCAAGTTCGCCAGCGTCATCGGGGAAATCCTTGCTGATCTAGCGCTCGACGGCGGCACGGCGCTGCCAGTCCAGGCGTTCTCGTTTGCCGCCATGGAAGATTTTCTCGCCAAGCGGGCCGTAATTGCCTGAAGAGATTTCGCTGGCTTGGGCGCGCTAAAGCCTTTGCCGATCAATTGCTTTCAAAGGGCGGCCCAGCAGACAATACTGCGGTGCCTGAGTTGCTTGGCTGAAGTGAGAGACCCGTCATGTCGGCGTCGGCGTAGGGCGCTCTCACCGTCTCCTCACCCTGCGCTTTCACGCGGTGACGTCGTACTTTCGCGGAGAATCAGGTCGACTGGCCATAATTCATGGATGTCCTCCACCGCACGTCCAGCGACAATCTGCAGAGTGAGTTCGGCACAGCGCACACCCGCCGCACGCATAGAGGACCGCGTCGCGGAAAGGGACGGCGCCATATTCTCGGCCGTCAGGAAAGGGAACACGTCATCATGCGCGATGACCGAGACATCCTGTCCCACGGTTAGCCCGAGCGAGCGCACGGCTCTATAGACACCGAGCGCTGTCATCGTTGAACCAGCGACGATAGCGGTCGGCCGGTTTGCACGCTCCAGAAAGGAACGAGCATGGCGAAAGCCGATTTCGTCGGTAAATTGATCGCACACTATCAAATTGGAATCGACGGCCAGACCGCGATCCCGGAAAGCCGCGCGAAAGCCATGCTCTCGATGGATCGAATAGGTTCTGCCGCGTACACCGTTGATCATCGCGATGCGCCGATGTCTCAGATCGAGCAGGTGTTCAGTGGCTTTGCGTGAAGCGCCTTCGTTGTCAATGTCGAGCCAGGCGTAGACCTGCTCGGTTTCGGACCGACCGTGGACCATGAAGGGCAGGCCAAGGCTGTTCAGAAGTTCGATCCGGGGATCGTTGGGGCGCGGCGAATGAATGATGACCGCATCTACCCGCCGGCTTTCGAACAGGCGACGATAAGCCTGCGTTTCGTCTTCATCATTGTCGGCCGCAATCGGCGTGACGACAATATCGGTATCGGCTGATTCCAGGCGCTGTGCCAAACCCGTCATGAACTCGGAGAAATGATATTCCGAACGCCCCATCATGAGCCCGATCGCGCCCGCCCGCCCGGTCTTCAACCGCACAGCATTGACGTCGGGGCGGTAACCAAGTCTCCGGGCTTCGCTCACAACACGAGCGCGCGTGGCTTCACTGACTTCTGGATATCCACTCAGCGCGCGGCTGACGGTGGTTACAGAAAGTCCCAGTTGCTGTGCGAATTCACGAAGTTTCATCGGACGCCTTCTTTGTCGATTAAATCAATGAACGATGGAGTGGAAATGCGCAACGGGAGAACGTCTATCCGCCAAATATTTTAAACCGATTTCAATTCATGTCTAAGGCATCACTGTTGGAACAGGGTGTTTTTACGAGTTATGCGACGAAATGTCACTTAAAAAATCGACTTGACGACAATTTGACCGTCTGACATGGTTCAGTCTACCAAAACGATTTCAATTCTGGGAGGAATTCATGAAAAAGTTTGTTGGATGTCTGGCGGCGCTCGCCCTGAGCCTGCCTGTCGTCAACGCAGTTCAAGCCGCCGAACTGTCGTTTGCCGCAAACACCACCGGCGCAAGCATCGCATTCTTTCGCAAGCAGATTGCCATTTTCGAAAAGCAGACAGGCAACAAAGTCACCATCGTGACCATGCCGGCTTCAAGCAGCGAACAGTTCTCGCAATACCGCCTATGGCTTGCCGCTGGAAACAAGGACATCGATGTCTATCAGACCGACATTGTCTGGGCGCCACAACTTGCCGATCAGTTCGTCGATTTGAAGGACGCGACCGCTGATGTTGCAAACCAGTTCTTCCCGTCGATTATCGCATCGCAGACTGTCAACGGCAGGCTTGTTGCGCTCCCGATGTATACCGATGCTCCGGCGCTTTTTTACCGTAAGGACCTCCTCGATAAATATGGCAAGCAGCCGCCAAAGACCTGGGACGAGATGGCTGCGATGGCAAAGGAGATCCAGGACAAGGAGCGGCAGTCTGGCCGAAAGGATATGTGGGGTTACGTTTTTCAGGGCAATTCCTATGAAGGCCTGACCTGCAACGGCCTCGAATGGGTGAAGTCTTCGGGTGGCGGCCAGATCGTCGAACCGGACGGGACGATCTCCATCAATAACGAGAAAGCGGTCGCAGCACTTGAGCGTGCCAAAGGCTGGATAGGCACGATTTCGCCCTCCGGCGTGCTTGCCTATCAGGAAGAGGAATCGCGCGGTGTCTGGCAGACCGGCAACGCGGTTTTCATGCGCAATTGGCCTTACGCGTATTCGCTCGGCAATGGCGTTGATAGCGCCGTAAAGGGGAAATTCAGCGTGACTACGCTTCCAGTTGCGGCTGCCGGAGACAAGCCTTCTTCGACGCTCGGCGGGTGGAACCTCGCGGTCTCGAAATACTCCGACAACAAGGAAGAAGCGGTAGCGTTCGTCAAATTCCTCGCTTCGAAGGAGGTCCAAAAGGCCCGCGCCATAGAATTATCCAATCTGCCAACGCTGGCGGATCTTTATGATGACAGGGATGTGGTCGCCGCGCAGCCCTTCATGCCGAGTTGGAAGCCGATCTTCCAAGACGCCGTCCCGCGTCCTTCGGCCGCGACTAAAGTCAAGTACAACGAGGTGTCGTCGAAATTCTGGACTGCTGTTCATAATACGCTTTCGGGCAGCGGTACCGCTGCAGAAAATCTCGAGCTTCTCGAAGCCGACCTGACGACGCTGAAGGGCGACGCTTGGTGAGCAGTTGGACCGGCGGTATAAGCTCGCCGGTCCAGCCTCCAGATGTCCGAGCAGGGGTAGGCCTCATGAGCGAAATTGTAGTCCCGCAAACAATCCAATCGAAACGCTCTAATCTCACGGTCTCTACGGAGTTGCGGTCTGAGCGTATTCGATCCGCCTGGCTGTTTCTCACGCCGACATTGTTGATCCTTGCAATTGTTGCTGGCTGGCCGCTGTTTAGAACAATCTATTTCAGCTTCACCAATGCATCGCTCACCGACCTGGGAAATGCGCGGTTCATCGGCTTTGACAATTACCTGTCATGGGTAACGCTGAAAAGTGGCAAAACCATCTATCGTGGCCTGCTCGCCGACCCGGCCTGGTGGAATGCGGTCTGGAACACGGTCAAGTTCACCATTCTTTCTATCTCAATCGAGACCACGCTTGGTCTAATCGTCGCGCTGGTGTTGAACGCGCAGTTCGTCGGGCGTGGGATCGTGCGCGCCGCAATCCTCATTCCCTGGGCGATCCCGACGATCGTTTCGGCGAAGATGTGGGCCTGGATGCTCAATGACCAGTTCGGCATCCTCAACGATATTCTGCTTGGTCTGGGAGTCATCAGCCAAAAGATCGCCTGGACTGCCAATCCAGAAACCGCGATGATGGCTGTACTCATCGTCGATGTGTGGAAGACGACGCCCTTCATGGCCCTCCTGATCCTCGCGGGTCTGCAGATGGTGCCGACAGACATCTACGAAGCGGCCAGAATCGACGGTGTCAATCCGGTCAAGGTTTTCTGGCGGTTGACACTGCCGCTGATCCGGCCATCCATCATGGTTGCCGTGATCTTTCGGATGCTGGATTCACTGCGCATCTTTGACTTGATCTATGTGCTGACGCCCAATAACGCGCAGACGAAGACGATGTCGGTTATGGCGCGTGAAAACCTGTTCGATTTCGACAAATTCGCCTATGGCGCCGCCGCGTCGACGATGCTTTTCCTCATCATAGCGTCCGTTACCATCGTTTATATCTGGCTCGGCCGCGTCAAGCTTGGCGGGGGAGATCGCTGATGCTGTTTTCGATTATAAAGAACACACTCTTCTACTTGCTCGTCGCGGTAATTGTCATCATCGCGGTCTTTCCCTTCTACTATGCAATTCTCACGAGCCTGAAGACCGGAACGGCTCTTTTTGAGGTCAATTACTGGCCAACCTCGATGTCGTTCGGCAATTATACATCCGTGATGAGCCAGGGAGGGTTTGTCCGCAGCCTTGCAAATTCCGTGATGATTGCCTGCATCGTGGTTGCGGCATCGCTGCTGCTTTCGGTTACTGCGGCCTATGCCTTGGCGCGTGTCGATTTCCGGGGAAGGGCGCTCTTGATGCTGACCATCCTTTCGGTGTCGATGTTTCCACAGATCGCTGTGCTTGCGGGGCTTTTCGAACTCATCCGTTGGCTCGGTATCTTTAACACGCCTTTTGCGCTGATCTTTTCCTACATGATCTTTACCCTGCCGTTTACCGTCTGGGTGCTGACTACTTTTATGCGCGACTTGCCGGTTGAGATCGAGGAGGCGGCCATCGTCGACGGCGCTTCACCGTGGGTCATCATCACTCAAGTGTTCATGCCGCTCATGTGGCCGGTGCTGGTGACAACCGGGTTGCTCGCCTTCATCACCGCCTGGAATGAGTTCCTCTTTGCGCTGACCTTCACGTCGTCGGATGCACAACGGACCGTGCCGGTTGCCATTGCCATGCTCTCAGGCGGTAGCCAATTCGAAATTCCCTGGGGCAACATCATGGCCGCTTCCGTCATCGTCACCGTACCGGTTGTCGTGCTCGTTTTAATATTCCAGCGCCGGATCATATCGGGGCTAACCGCTGGCGGCGTTAAGGGCTGAGAGGGAAAACATGGCAGAGATCCGACTGGACAATATCCGCAAGAGTTTCGGTTCCTTCGAGGTGATCAAGGGCGTGACGATGGACATCCGCCGCGGCGAGTTCATGGTCTTCGTTGGACCGTCAGGATGCGGTAAATCCACCCTCCTGCGCCTGATTTCCGGGCTTGAGGACATCACATCCGGCACGCTTTCCTTCGACAGCGAGGTGGTGAACCAGCATGCGCCTTCAAAAAGAGGGATCGCCATGGTTTTCCAGTCCTACGCGCTCTATCCCCATATGACGGTTTTCGACAATATGGCTTTCGGCATGAAACTTTCCGGACGCACGAAGGACGAATGCCATCAGCGCGTCGAGAAAGCCGCGGACATGCTGCAACTGTCACCTTATCTCGACCGTTTGCCGCGGCAACTGTCCGGCGGGCAGCGCCAGCGCGTGGCTATCGGCCGAGCGATCGTGCGCGATCCCAAGGTCTTTCTGTTCGACGAGCCGCTTTCTAATCTCGACGCGGCACTGCGCGTCGCCACGAGGCTCGAGATCGCCAAGCTTCATCGCAGCATGCACGACACGACGATGATCTACGTGACGCACGATCAGGTCGAGGCGATGACACTCGCTGACCGGATATGCGTGTTGAGGGATGGCCTCGTTGAGCAGATCGGTACGCCACTGGAGCTATACGAAAGCCCGAACTCGACCTTCGTCGCCGGTTTCATCGGCTCACCCAAAATGAACCTCCTGTCGGGCGCGCTGGCACAGCCCTACGGCAGTCATACGATCGGGGTTCGCGCCGAACACATCCGCATCACGACGGAACCGCCGGCTTGGAGCGGGACGGTCATCCATTCAGAAGTTCTGGGCTCTGATAGCTTCGTCTACCTGGATATCGGCGCGGATGAACCGCTGATCGTGCGCGAACCCGGCGTCTCCCGCCACACGCCGGGGCAATCACTTGGTCTCACACCGCTTGCCGACCAAGTGCACCGCTTTGACCAATCCGGCCGGGCCCTTGAAAGAGCGTCTATGCGCGCAGCCTGATCTCTCCCAAGGCTTGATCCGTATATAAATCGCAAGGAGTTAACGACGTGACCATTCGCACTATTGTCTGGGGTGAAAACATCCACGAGAACACCAATACGGTTGTTCGAGCAATTTATCCCGAAGGCATGCATACGACGATCACAAATGCGCTGAACTCGGATTCCGGTATCACCGCGACGACGGCGACGTTGCAGGAGCCGGAACATGGCCTGACTGAAGCGCGCCTTGCCCAGACCGACGTGCTCACCTGGTGGGGCCATAAGGATCACGGCGCCGTTTGCGACGTCGTTGTCGAGCGCGTTGCAAAGCGCGTCTGGGAAGGCATGGGCCTGATCGTCCTGCATTCCGGCCATTTTTCCAAAATTTTCAAGCGTCTGATGGGTACGCCCTGTGCGCTGAAATGGCGCGAGGCCGGCGAACGCGAGCGGCTGTGGACGATCAACCCGCGTCACCCCATCTCAGCCGGTATTGATGAAAACTTCGTGCTGGAAAACGAGGAAATGTACGGCGAACAATTTTCGGTACCCGAACCGCTGGAAACCGTGTTCATCTCCTGGTTCCAAGGCGGAGAAGTCTTCCGTTCGGGTATGACCTGGCGACGCGGGGCCGGCAACATCTTTTACTTCCGTCCGGGCCACGAAACCTATCCGACCTACCACGACACGAATGTCCAGAAGGTACTGATCAACGGTGTGAAATGGGCATACAACCCACAGGGTGCCCTGAAAAGCATAACCGATGCACCCAATGTGCCGGTGGAAAAGGCATTGGAACCCATCGTCGAACGCGGACCGCGACTGCATCAGACGGGCGAGGCGGGTTACCGCTAACCAGACTGTTTTAGAAGATATGACCTTCGTAAGCTAGCAGGGCTGCTAACGCTTAACGATAACCATGAGGACAAATCGGATGCGCTTGATCATTCTCGGAACCGGAGGATGGGCGAATACCCATGCGATGCATTTTGCCCAAATCGCGAACGTCGAAATCGTCGCGGCCGTCGATACGGACGACGTTCGGCTACGGGCCTTCGCGCTGAGACATAATATACCCTTGACCTTCACCTCGCTCGACGACGCTCTGGCCTGGGGAGAGTTCGATGCCGTGACAAATGTCACGCCGGATCGCGTTCACTATCCTACAACGATGCAGCTTCTCGCTGCCGGCAAGCATGTCTTTTGCGAGAAGCCACTAGCGGTAAACTATGGCCACGCCAAAGAAATGGCCGATGCCGCTGCTTTATCCGGCAAAGTCGCCATGGTGAACCTCACTTATCGGAACGTGGCGCCGCTTCAAGCTGCTCGCAAGATGGTCCTGGAGGGGCGCCTTGGTGCGATCCGTCATTTCGAAGCCTCCTATCTGCAGAGTTGGTTGGTTTCGAAGGCATGGGGAGATTGGTCCAAGGAGTCGCAGTGGCTGTGGAGATTGTCCACAAAGCATGGGTCCAATGGCGTTCTAGGCGATGTCGGCATTCACATCCTCGATTTCGCGGTCTTTGCGGCCGGAAGCGATATAAAGGCGGCCGCTTCCCACCTCAAAGTTTTCGATAAAGGTCCTGGAAAGCAGATCGGCGAATATGAACTCGATGCCAATGACAGTTTCTTGATGGTGGCCGAACTCGATAACGGCGCAGCTGGTGTCATCCATGCGACCCGCTGGGCGACCGGCCATCTGAACGAACTGCATCTGCGTTTGCATGGCGACAAAGGAGCGGTTGAGATAGTGCATACGCCGGAGGGTTCGACGCTCAGGGTTTGCGAAGGCGTTGATGTCGACAAGGCAATCTGGCGCACGGTCGAAGTCGAACCAGTCATTACTAATTTCCAGCGATTTGCCAATGCCATACTGACAGGGCAGCCGGACGAGCCGAGTTTCGACCATGCTGCCAAGCTCCAGTTTGTTCTCGATCACGCAGTCAAGGCAGCGGGCGTCTTGACTGAGGTCTGAACGAAAACGGACGCGGAGATCGACCGGCGCGAATATGGCTCTGCTGCCGTTTAATAACAGCGTCGGATGAACAGTCCGGCGGCCACCGAGATCGTTATCGTGACGCTGAGAAGAATGAGGGCGAGCGCTGCGCCAAGCGGCCAGTTTGCCTTGCTCAAGATTTCGGTCACGATCATCGGCGCCATCATGCGGAAAGATGGGCCGCCGAGCATGACCGGCGTCGCATAGGCATTCATGGCGAGGAGGAACGATAGGACGGATGCGGCAAGCACCCCCCGGCATGATCTATGGCAGGCGGATCAGCATGAATGTTTGTAAGCGCTGGTCTGTGGGATAAGGAGATCGAAATCCCAGGCGCGGTGATCCGCTGCCAAACGACTGTTTTGGAGGTGAACATTATACATCTGGCTGAGCTATGGACTGCCGAGGAATGCCGAATTTTTTGCCAATGCATCTATGCTGATTAATAATCAGCCCAAAGACAAGGTAAAGCCCCCTAATTCCAGGCGTTTGAACTTGGCACGCGAATTGCTTCCTATCGTTTGAAGTAATAAAAGGGGAAGCTTCAATTCATGTCATTCAATCCAGAAGGAATGTCTCGCCGATCACTGTTGGGGATGATCGGAACGGTTGCAGGCGCGGCGGCCATGTACAGCGCCATGGGCGCCATGGGGCTCTCGCAAGCCTCGCCATGGAAAGGGAGGCTGAAACTGGAGGCTGATCCGAAGGGGACTTCGGTTCTGGTTTTGGGCGGTGGGCTCGCCGGTATGACAGCGGCGTTCGAACTGCGGAATGCCGGATACTCCGTCAAGATACTCGAATATCGCGAAAAAGCCGGCGGCCGCTGTTGGACATTGCGCGGCGGCGACAAATACACCGAACTGGGAGGCTTTACGCAGGAGGTGAAATTCGCCGAAGGCAACTATATCAACCCTGGCCCCTGGCGCATCCCATCCGACCACTTCGCCGTACTGGATTATTGCAAGCGGTTCGGCGTCAAGCTCGAGCCTTTCATTCAGGTCAATTACAATGCCTATCTACATAACACCGAGGCCTTCGACGGCCAGCCACAACGGTTCAAGGAGATTTCTACCGACTTCCGGGGCCATGTCGCCGAATTGCTGGCCAAATGCGTAGATCAGAAGGCACTGGACACTGCGGTAACCGAGGAAGACGCCAAGCTTCTGCTGAATGCGTTAAAACGCTATGGTGCGCTGAACGAACAGTATGAATATGTCAAGGGCGAAAACAGCTCTTCTTATCGCGGCTGGTTCAAGCCCGAAGGGGGCGGCGCCAGCGGCAAGCCGGAACCATCCGAACCCCATCCGCTGTCGGTTATCCTGCAGTCGAAGCTGTGGCGGTCGCTGACGGCCGGCGACGATCTGCATATGCAATCCACGATCTTCCAGCCGGTCGGTGGCATGGACATGATCGCCAAGGGGTTCGAGAAACAGGTCGGCGATGTCATTACGTACAATGCCAAGGTGATCCGCATCCGGCATGAGGGCGACAAGGTCAGCGCGACCTGGGTGCCCAGCAATGGCGAAGGCCCGGAGACAACGGAAACCGCCGATTATTGCATCTGCACCATCCCCTTCTCTGTGCTTGGGCAGGTCGATCACGATTTCTCCGCGAGGACGAAGGGCATCATCGACGGCATGTATTACGAATCGGCCTTCAAGGTCGGGCTGGAGTTCAAACGCCGTTTCTGGGAACAGGACGAACATATCTATGGCGGCATCAGCTATACCAACCTGCCGATTACCCTGATTTCCTATCCTTCGACCAATTTCTTCAGCGACGGTCCGAGGTGACGGCGGTTCGGCGCTGACGATAGAAACGCTGACAGTGAAGGATACTGCATCGCGTTTCAGGTCGAACCCGGAACGCGATGCATATAAGGTTCAAAACGCCCCCTCCGACGCCACGCTATACCCGCTGTTCGGCAAGGTACGTCTTCTTCTCTCCCGCGCGGGCGTCGAGCCGGCGCGCCCGATCGATGCTGAGCACCGAGACAAGCGTGATCAGGCAGTAGAGCGCAGTGATGAGGGCAACGGGCCAGGCGGAGCCGTACCACCCGACCAATGCCGTCGCGATAAGGGGCAGCGGCCCGACGAAGATCGCTCCCGTCACCTCGCGGGCGAATGCGATGGCGCTGTAGCGGACTTCCGTCGGGAAAATGTCGCAATAAAAGGCCGGCTGGACGCCGAAGGATGAGCGCGCCCCGAGCGCATGGCCGATAATGATCAGCACCACGGCGGTCCAGTGCGTGCCAGCGCCGAGCAGCTGGAAATAGACCAGCGAATAAACGGCTGCAGCAGCCGAGCCCCATGCCATGATGGTGACTCGCCCGAAACGATCGGACAGGGCTCCGAACACGACACACATCACCGCGCCGAACACGCTGGACAGCATGACGCCCGTCAGCACCACCTCGCGCGGAAAGCCAAGCTTCGATGTGGCGTAGGCGAGCGTGAAGGTCTGGAAGATATAGGACAGGTTCGGCGCCAGATTAGCCCCCATTGCCGCCAGCATGGTGCGCGGATGGTTGCGCAGCACTTCGAGGACAGGCAGTTTCGAATCCCGGCGCTGTTCCTTGATTTCCACGAACTCCGGCGATTCCGGCACCTTGCGGCGAATATAGATGCCGAGGAACAGCACCAGCGCGCTCAACAGGAAGGGTACGCGCCAGCCCCAACTCATCAATGCGTTCTCGGGCAGGAGGGTGAAGAGGGCAAAAATGCCCGAGGCAAGGATCGTCGCGATATCGACCGCCGCCGCCGGCAGGCTGGCAAAGAAGCCGCGGCGCTTGCCGGCGATTTCGCCTGCCATGACCACGGCGCCCGCATATTCCGCGCCCGCGCCCAGTCCCTGAACGACGCGGAGAATAAGCAGAAGCACCGGCGCCCACAGGCCGATCGAGGCATAGGTCGGCAGGCAGCCGATCAAGGTGGTGCTGACACCCATCATCAGCAACGTCAGCATCAGCACCGGCTTGCGGCCGATGCGATCTCCCATCCAGCCGAACACGATCCCGCCCAGCGGCCTCACCAGGAAGCCGACCGTATAGGTGGCGAAGGACGCGAGAATGCCGGTCGTCGGATCGAATTGCGGGAAAAACAGATGGTTGAAAATCAGCGCCGCCGCCGTCGCATAAAGTATGAAATCATACCATTCGACGACCGTGCCGATCGTGCTTGCGAAAATCGTGCTGGCCAGCGCCTTCGGCCTGGCAATCGCGGTGTCGGTCAATTTTCCCTCCCATGATCGAAATTGCCGCTTCCGGCTTTCCTCCTCGAAAGCCAGGATGCGGTTTCGTATAGTCCTACCTTCGCCGAAAAACCGGTGCGCGCTTCTCCTTGAACGCGGCACGGCCCTCCAGCGCGTCGGCGGTGGCAAAGCAGATCGTCTGCAAGTCGCGCTCATATTCGATGGCTTTCTCCAGCGGCATGGCGAAAGCGGCTTTCAGGTTGAGCTTGGCAGTTTCGGCGGCGATGGGCGCGCGCGAGGCGATTGTCGCGGCGATTTCACGGGCTCTATCCAACAGTTCCGCTTGCGGAACGACCTCACTGACAAGTCCCCAGCGCTCGGCCTTCTCGGCCGGGATCGGATCGCCGGTCATGATCATCAGCGCGGCATTGGACGCGCCGATGGAATGGGCCAGCTGCGCGGCCATGCCGCCGCCGCCGATCCAGCCGAGCTTGATTTCCGGCGCGGCGAATTGCGCGTTCTGCGAGGCGATGCGGATGTCGCAGGCGAGCGCCGTCTCCAGCCCGCCGCCAAAGGCATAACCATTGACGGCGGCGATGGACGGCTTCAGCAGCGCTCGGATCGCGTCGCAATAATCGGGGCGGTTTCGGAATTGCCAGGGCGTCTCGTAGCTGTCCAACTCGCGAATATCGGACCCCGCGCAAAAGGCACGCTCGCCTGCTCCGGTCAGGATGACGCAGCGTATCGCATCACTCTGGTTGCATTCGCTCACCGCGGCGACGAGCGCGTCGGCCATTTCCGGCGTGACTGCATTTAGCTTCTGCGGCCGGTTGAGGGTAATGACGGCAATGGCGCCGTCGATCTCGAATGTGATGTCGTCGGTCATCGGATAATCCTAAATCTCGCCGCCGCGCCGGCGCGAGACGGCATAAAGGGATTGAAGCTCGCTAACGACCGCTGCGCCGGGGCGCCGTTCATCGAGCGCCCGGCTAAGAAGCGCGGAGGCCTTGCTCTGGAAGGCGATGTAGCCGTCATGGCGCGGGCGCACATAGGCCTGTTCCAGCGTCTCGGCGGTATTGCGGTAGAAATTGCCCCAGCGTTCATTGACATGCTCATCATGCCAGGCGTCGCGGCGCGAGGGCTGGCCGTCATGATCGGGAATGAAGCCGGCTTGCGTTTCGCGGCCGAGCAGCCAGAGGAGATGGGCCTTGAGTTCCGGCGTGACATGACAGCGGCGGGAGATGCCGATGCCCGTGCCGCCCAGCGTCGAGCCGGGGCGCCCTGCCGCTTGCACGCGCGGGGCATTGTGGAAGGAGAGCCGATGGCCGGTCTTTGCGACGGCGTAGTTCACATAGCCGTAAACGAGCGGGCACAAGGCCACATCGTCATGTTCCGTCATGTGGCCGAGAATGCCGATGGGGTTCTTCTGGCGCACCGAGCGGGGAGCGCGCTGGCTAAGCTCCGCCATCAGTTCGTAAACCTGCAGGCCGGTCGCGCTAGATATAAGCACGTCCGAATCGCTTTCCGCTGGCGGCTCACCCAGAGCGGCGGCGATCGACAGGAGTGTCAGGCAGGCATGCGGGCCGGCGAGCGACAGCGCCACCTTGCCCGTTTCGCGCGAAAGGCGGACGACATCATCCCATGTCGTGGGAACCTCGCCCGGTAAGAGGTCGGGCCGGAGCGCCATCACCTGCGTCGCCGCATCGAGCGGCAGCGCCCAGTGCCGGTCCGCGAAATGGTAGCTTTTGAGCGACGCGCCGATGCTGACCCGCGCGAGCTCCGCCACAATTTCCTCGCCGAACACATCTTCGAGCGATTGCAGGCAGTTTCCATCCACGGCCTCGCCGATATGCGGATGGTCGAGGACGACCAGATCGTAGCGCGCGGTCAGGTCGGCAATCGGATGGGATTCGAAACCTTCGAGCGGCTGCCGGTGCCAGCGTATGTCGAGGCCCGCGCCGATGACTTCGGGCAGCCTTGCCGCCGCCGCGAGCGCATTAAACCCCCGCGGATGATCCCAGGTGAGGGCTTCGATGATCTGCATCCTAGAGCCTGCCCGTCACCACGACGCCGGCTTTTTCAAGCGCGTCGATCTTCTCCACCGGATAGCCCGCTTCGGCCAATATATCACGAGTGTCCTGACCAACGATTGGCGCGCCGCGCTCCACCACAGACGGCGTTTTGGAGAAGCGGATGGGAAAGCCCGGCGTCTTCACCTTGCCTTCGGTCGGATGCTCATATTCGACGAATGTGCCGTTGTGCCTGATCTGCTCGTCCTCGACGAGGTCGGCATAGCCATAGACTGGGCCGCACCAGATATCGGCGGCGCGCAAGAGCTCCAGCCATTCGGCTGAGGTCTTCGCCTTGAGTTTCTCGCGCGTCTTGGCAAAGATTTCGTCGCGGCGGGTCCAGGTGTCGACTTCGTCATTCATGGTAAGGAAGCTCTCCTCGCCGATCACCTCGCCGAGCGTCTTCAGTTTTGGAAACGCGACGATGATGAAGCCGTCCGAAGTCGCGAAGGCGCCGTAGGGCGCGCGGATATAGACATGCGCATGCGGCTCCGCCGAGCGCGCCTGCGGCTTGCCGCCCACGGTGAAGACGGAGAGTTCCTGCATCTGGATGGTGGTGATTGCGTCCAGCATGTTGACCTGGACGAGCTGTCCTTCGCCGGTTCGCTCGCGATGAAGCAGCGCGGCGAGCGCGCCCTCGAAGGCGGTATAGGCGGTGATGGCATCGGCGAGATATTGCCCCGCCGGCGTCGGCGGCTCGCCCTCGCGTCCGGCGGACAGCATCGCGCCGGACATGCCTTGCAGGACGAGATCCTGTCCGGGCCGGTCCACATAGGGACCATCCTCGCCATAGCCGGAAATCGAGACATAGACGAGCTTGGGATTGATCGCGGCCAGCGATTCATAATCGACGCCTAAACGCTTGGCGACGCCGGGCCGGTAGTTCTGCAGGAAGACATCGGCGCTCTTCACCAGATCCATCAGGACCTCTCTGCCCTCGGGCGATTTCAGATCGATGGCGAGCGAACGCTTGTTGCGATTCAAGGACAGGAAGGAGACGTTGACCCGGTTGCCTTCCGCGCCGCCCGCCGCCACATGCCGCTGCCATTCGCCGGTCACCGGCTCCACCTTCACCACATCGGCACCCAGGTCGCCGAGCCGCTGCGCCGCGAACGGCCCCGCCATGGCAATCGAACAATCCAGCACCCTGTAACCTGATAAAACGCCCATTTCCTTATGCTTCCCTTTTTCTGATACCGGGCCGCGCCTCAGCGCATCACCCAGCCGCCGTCGACGTTCAAAGTCTGACCGGTGATGAACCCGGCTGCGTCGGAGATGAGGAACTGAAGCGCGTGGGCGATGTCACTTGCCGCGCCGCGCCGCTTCAGCGCCTGATGGTCGAGCACGAAGCGCGTATAGCCTTCAGGGTCGGGGTGGATTTTCTCCGCGTCGGTCGGAAACGCGCCCGGCGAGATGGCGTTGACGGTGATGCCATAGGGCCCGAACTCGCGCGCCCAAGCGCGGGTGAGGCCGATCAGCGCGCCCTTGGACTGCACGTAAGGGGATAGGTTCGCCCAGCCGCCGGAGAGCGTCACGCTGGCAATGTTGACGATGCGGCCCCAGCCTTGTTCCCGCATATGCGGCAAGGCCGCCTGCACGCAGACGATGCCCGAATCGACATTGATGTGCTGCACCTTCTGCATCTCTTCGAGGCTGTATTCCTCGAACGGCTTCGACGGATAGATGGCGGCATTGTTGATGACCACATCGAAACCACCAGCTTCCAGGGAGATGGCGTCCAGTGCGGGCCGCAGCGCCCTCAAGTCGGCAAGATCGAGCGCGTGGATGGAGAGGCCGGTGAGTCCTTCGGCTTCGGTTCTCGTCCGCAGTTCGGCGGTCTTCTTGGGATCGTGGTCGATGGCGATGACGCGGGCGCCGACGCGCAGGAAAATCAGGGTCGTCTCCAGCCCCAGACCGCCCCCCGCACCCGTATAAAGGACCGTCTTGCCCGCAATAGAAAAGGGTGAGGGGGTCATGAACGGCCTCGCAGGGGGAGGTGATTGCCTGAGGGGAGGGGGTAATCCTCCTCCGGTTGCCGGGCGATGGCGGCGATCCGGGCCTCCGCCGCGGAAATCTCCGCTGCGCCGGCGAGAACGCGGAAGGTGGAATCGTAGCGGCGTTCCTCGCCATGCTCGAGCCAGATCAGTTCACCGCGCTCCCGCGCCGCGCCATGGCCGAGCACATGATTGGTGGAGGGCTCGATGCCGAATGCATATTGCCCCGCCTGGAAATTCTGCCACTCATACATGCAAGGGAACTGGTTCTTGCGGGTAACGACCTCGAAGCCGATGCCAAGCCGGTCGTTGACAAGCGCGACAGGCACTTCGCCATTGCCATCAGCGTCCAGCTCATGCTGCCAGACCTGCTCATGGAAATGCATCGGCGGGCCCGGCATAACCCGGTAGCCGACGCCTTGCTTGCGGTAATCCTCACCCGCATGGGCCGCCCAGACGATATCGCGGATCGGCGCCAGATAGCGCGAGCCCTCAGTCAGCACCGGATGGCCGACATTGATATGATAGCAATACATATGGGGCGTGCGGTAGAAGCCGCGATTGGTCACGCAGTCATGGAGGCGGATTTCATTGGTGCCCGCCTTGATCTCAATGCGGCGGGTGAGTTCCAGATGCTCGCCGAACACAGTCCCTTGCGTGACGATGCCTTCGCACCAGAGATAACATTCGTCGCCCTCCCATCGCTCGCCATAGCCTGTTAGCTTTGCCGGTATGGTGCCGACACGGCCATGGAGGGAATGGCTGGCCGTCGCGCGCGGTTTGTAATTATAGTGATCCGTCGCCGCCTCATGCATGAACAGGATGTGGTCGAGCCCGCAAGTGACCATCAGGCCGGAAAAAGAACGCAGCCAGCCAAGCCCGCCTTCGCCTTCATATTCATGCAGGCCAGGGTGGCGGAACCCGGCGGGCGAATGCCAGCCCACCGCCATGCCGCGATAGTCACAATCGGCGATATCCATCGCCCGGTCGATGAGAACAGTGAAGCGTAGGCCGGTGCCGGACCGGAACTCCAGCATGCGTATGCCGCGCTCCAGCCCGTCCGCCAGCGTCATCAGCCTGACGCCGGCGAATTGCCCGAAGGAACCGGCGCTGGCGGCGAGATCGCGGCGAGAACTCTTTTCTCCATACAGTAATACCATATTATAAGCCCTGCGCGCGCAGCTTGCCGTCGAGGAACTTCTTGGCACGCGGAACATCCGCCTCGTCGAGATGCTCGATGATGATCGGGATGTTGGGGTGCTTCTGCGCGAGGCGCTTGAGATAAAGATCGTAGTTCAGAGACCCCAGCCCCGGCGCCGGCAGCTCGATCTCGCCGACGCCGCGGAAGGTGTGGCTCTCCAGCGCGTCCTCGTCGCCGATGTCGGCATGCTTCTCGCTCTTGTCGGAGCCTGAACGCTTGACGTCCTTGGCATGGCCGATCCTGATCTTGTCGAAGAGCGTGTCGAAGACTTGGGTCAAGATCGCATCCATGCGGTCGATATTGTGCGTCTCGAAATAATTGGTCGGATCCATCAGCAGGCCGAGGCCGGGATGGTCGACCTGCGCGAACATCCTGACCGTTTCCTCGACCGAGCCCACGACATTGTTGACATAGGTTTCGATGAGGAAGACTGCGCCGTGGTCATAGGCATATTGCGCGAGGTCGGCGATGACCTCGCGGCATTCCTCGAAGCCCTCTTCGGTCTTGTTCCTGGGGTGGTGCACCCAGTCGGATTCAGTGTTGAAGGTGCCGGTTTCGGAGATCACATAGGGCGTGCCCAAATATTGCGCATGCCGGATGATTTCCTTGAGGTATCCGACGCGGCGCGCGCGCTCCTCCCTGTCGGGATGGACGATGTTCGTATAGCCGGAAATGCAGGAGATCGGCAGGTTGTGGTCGCGGAATGTCTCACGGATGCGGATGCATTTGTCCCGCGTGATCTGCCCGGCGCTCAAATCGATGTCCTTGAAATGCATGTCGAGTTGGGCAGTGTTGAAATCCAGCGCTCGGATCTTTTTCGCCGTTTCCTCCAGCCCGTAGGGAAAATAACCGCTGAATATGCCTACCTGCATCATGATGAAGTCCCTCCCATTTGACTTGTTCGCCGCATGATCCTGTCCAAAAGGTCTGCAACTTTTTTGGATCATGCTCTTAATCGATCGCTATTTCCGACAGCCTGACCGTCCGGCCTTCCTCGATCGAGCGGTAGCCGGCCTCGATGAGCGCGACCGTCCTCACATTGTCCTCGACCGAGAGCGCCGGCGGCTCGCCGGATTTGAGCGCGTGTTGCAATTGCTCCATCACGCCGATGAAAGCGTGCGGGAACCACATGGTCTGCCATGTCGGGCTGACCCATTTGCCGTCAGTCGTTTTCTTCGAGGCATAGGAAAGCATCGAGGCCGATCCGTCTGGCCAGCCGATGGTCCCTTGCGCTACCCCGTCCGTCCCCTCGACTCGCCATTTGATGTAGATGTCGCTGTCGAAGCCTTCCTCCCGCGGCCCCGACCAGACATCCTCCATGGAGATGGCCATGAGCCCGTCCGGAAAGGTCAGCGTCGAGACGGTGATGCCGTCCCTGTGCGCGAACTTGGTGCGCGGGTCGGTGCGCGTCAGCGTGGTGATGGTTTCCGGCTCGCCGAACAGGAAGCGCAGTACGTCAAGATGATGCACGCTCATATTCGACAAGGTCAGGCGATCGTAATTTTCGAGAAATCCCTGCCAGTGCGGAATGGCGCGCATCTCGATGGTCGCAATGACAGGTGCGCCAAGCTCGCCTCCGTCGAGGATCTGCTTCAGCACCCGCATCGACTGGTCGTAGCGCATGTTCTGGTTGACTGAGAGCGGCTTGCCCGCCCGCGCAGCTTCGTCACGCAGGGCTTTCGCCTCTTCCAGCGTCAATGCCAGCGGCTTTTGCGCGAGGATACCCTTGATATGCGGGGCAGCCAGCGCCTTGCGGATCAAATCCGGCTGAAGATCGGGCGGATAGGCGATGTCGAGAATTTCGATGCGCTCGTCGGCAATCAGCGCCTCGGGCGTGTCGTGGACGGTCGGGATGCCCCAGCGCGAGGCGACTTTGGCCGCGTTGTCCTTCGTACGGGAGGCAATGGCGGCGACCGGAAATCGGGCCTCCCTATAGGCGGCGAGATGGCACTCCGCCATGATCATGCCCGCGCCGATGCACCCGATCCTGAAATCCCGCGCGCGAACCGGCGGATCAGGCACGAATCCCTGACTTGCGTCCATTCCATCCTCTCCATGAAGCCATCAGCCTCCACTGATGTGTGATGATTATTGACGGCTATGATGGATAGAGTCAACGTCTAGAAATATCATTTTACGTCATTTAACTTCTTTTTTGCACGTCCAGCGTTTTACTCTTGCATCTGCCGCTGATAGAAATACATCATTTTCCATCATTCTGACGAGGAGTCCCCATTGCGTTCGACAGTCAAGGACATTGCCGAGGCGGCAGGCGTATCGAGCGCTACGGTCGACCGCGTGCTCAACAATCGCGGCCGTGTGAAAGAGCGCACACGCGAGATCGTGCTGGAAGTGGCGCGCGGGCTTGGCTACCTGCCGGGCAGCGGTTCAAAACCGGTGGCTGGAGGAGGGCGCATAAGGCTGGATTTCGTCTTGCCTGCGGGCACCAACACCTTCATCGCCAATCTTCGCGGCGAGATCATCAGGCAGGCGGCGCTGAAGCCGGAACTCGATGTCACCATCCACAGCGTGGAGGGCTTCAACCCCGAGACGCTCGCCGGCGCGCTGGAAAGTCTGAAAGGTACGGCGCAGGGCGTCGGCGTCATCGCGCTGGATCACCCGGCGGTGCGCGAGGCCATGCGCGCGCTGGCCCAAGACGGCGCCCATGTGGTGACGATCGCCTCCGACATCCTGCATGTGCCGCGCGTCGCCTATATCGGTGTCGACAACCGGGCAGCGGGCCGGCTCGGCGGCTATATTCTGGGCCGGTTCCTGGGGGCGGGGGCGCGCAAAAAGATCGCCCTTTTCGCCGGCTCTCTATCCTATCGCGGCCATGAGGAGCGCGAGATGGGCTTCCGCCGTGTCCTGGCGGAGGAGTTTCCGCATCTCGATATCGTTGAACTGAAGGAGATCGAGGATAGCCGCGAGAAGGCTTACAAGGAGGCGATGGCGCTCCTTGACCGCCATCCCGACCTTGCAGGCATTTATAATCTCGGGGCCGGCAACCAGGGCATCGGGCAGGCGCTGATCGATTCCGGCAAAGCCGCCTCGGTCATCTTCATCGGGCACGAACTGACGGACAATACCAAGCGTCTCCTTCTCAACGGGACGATGGATGCGGTGATCGACCAGAATCCCCGCGTCGAGGCTCGGGAGGTGCTGGCAGCGCTGACGAGCAGCATCAACGCTCAGCCCTATGCCCCCATCCAGCCGCGCCTGGCGGTGATTTTCAAGGAGAACATCCCGGAGAACTGAGGGCTGCGATCCAACCACTTTTCGGGCAGCCCCATCAATGCCGACCGGGAAGTTAGCGAACATCCGCAGCAAGCCGGACGGCCTCGGCGACTTCATCAGCCTGTTGTTCCTTCAATATGCTTGTGGCTACGCGGATGGCACTCGTGGGCCCGCTAGAGAATTTGGCGCCCGGAGCGACGGCTATGCGCCGGGCGGCAAGAGTCACCATGGCGTAGGGTTCGGAAGTTACCGGCACAAGGCAGCACAGGCCGGTGCCGCCGGAGATTCTCATGCCGCGTGTCGCCAGTGCTTCAGAGAAATCGCGCGCCCGCTTCCGGTAGATCTGCTTGGTCTGCTCCAGTTCCGCCTGTGTTTTTACATCTTTGAGCAGCCATGCGACGGCGGCTTGCAAAATACGGCTCGTCCACCCTGCGCTGAAACTGCGGTAACCTTGGATCTGCTCTACAAGGGACCATGAGCCGGAAAGCACGGCAAGGCGCAAATCCGGCCCAAGCGTCTTCGAGTAGGACAGGATGTGAATGACGCGTTGGGGGAAGCGCGTCCCCAGCGTCTGCGGTCGCACCGGAGCGATATCGCCGACGCCGTCATCCTCGATGATAAGGGCGTCGCTGTTTTGCAGGACATCGCCCAAAGCCGCCATGCGGGCTGCGCTGACGCAATAGCTCGTCACGGAATGAGTGCGCGGCTGGAACAGGAAGGCTGAAGGCTTGCGCTGCAAGGCTGCCGACAGCGAATCCGGCAGGGGACCCTCCTGATCGCAGGCGACTGGAATGATCGGCACGCCCAGATCTTCCAGAATATCGAGAAGGCGCATGGCGGTCGGGTCTTCGATCGCCACCGGCGTGCCGGGAGGCAAAAGCGCATGCAGAATGGTATAGACGGCGTTGTAGCCGCCATTCGTCGCCAGAAAAGCTTCCGGCTCGTAAGGCCAGTTACGCCGCACAGCTTCCTCCAGTTCCGGCAGGATGCGGGTGCGGTCATAGCTGTTTAGATTTTGCGCCCTCGCACCATGAAGCAGCGCCTTGTCGAGCGAGGGAAGCAAAAGCGGATCGGGAATGGCCTTGGAGAGATCGAGAACGTCGGGCCCATAATTGCCGAAGCTCGCAAGCCGCTCCGGCTGCGCGGCGAAGCGGTCACCGCTGACCCAGGTTCCATTGCGGCCACGGCCGGTAATGATCTTCTGCTTCCTGAGTTCGCTCCACGCCTCCGACAGCGTCGCCGGGCTGACGCCGAGCGTATAGGCGAGATCACGCACCGGCGGCAGCTTGGTGCCGACCGGCAGAAGCCCCTTGCGAATAATGTCCGCCGTGTCGCGGGCAATGCCGCGGGTCGTCCTGTCCTGCAGCTTCTGCGCGAACCATTCTGGCGTGAAATCCTGCAGCATGTTTCCTGCTTTGTTTAATGTTCAGTAACGTAATAGCGTTTGATCGGAAAAAACTGAACATTTAATATTGTTCCCGTTGTGGAAATCCAAGGGAAATGAAATGCCGATCACGCTGCGGCTCGCTGTGAGAGACTGGGATTATCTGACGCCGCTGGCGCTGGGCGATGTGCGCTCGCCAAAGCTCGACATCGTCCTCGACCGTGTCGGCACGCTTGTCTCGCATCCGGGGAAGGATGAGGCACATGATGCGGCGGAAATGTCCTTCAGCCGATACACATCCTTGCGTCTTGAGGGAGACGAAAGCATTGTTGGCATTCCGAACTTCATCATGCGCGGTTTCCGGCACCGCTGCGTGATCACGCGGGCCGATAGCCAGATCCGCAGTTTCGCCGATCTGGCGGGCAAGAAGATCGGCGTGACGGGGTGGCGTGACTCCGGCAACACATGGACGCGGGCGGCCTTGCGGCGCGAAGGCGTAGGCGTGGACGACGCATATTGGTATGCCGGGCGCTTGACCGAAACGCATCCCATTACTGACCGTCTCGACGGTTTCGGCCGTCCGGACCGCATCGAGGCCATGCCCGGCGAGCGTCCCATGATGGATATGCTGCGGGAAGGATTTCTCGATGCGGTGTTCACGCCCTTCATGCCGGACGGATATTTCGGCAAGGAGTCCGGCTTCCGGCAGGTGCTGGAGGATTTCCGTGAGGCGGAACTCTCCTATTTCAACGCCGTCGGCTATGTCCCGGGCATGCATCTCATCGGGATCAAGCCGCATATCCTGAGAGATCATCCATGGGTGGCGGATGAGTTGAGCGCGCTCATCGATGAAAGCCAGCGCGTCTGGACCGCCAAGAGGCGCAAATATTCCGATACGACGCCATGGATCATCGACGAACTGCTGAAAGTGGCGCGGGATATGCCGGACAATTGGAATGAAAGCGGGCTGCCGGCTAACGAAAAAATGATCGATGATTTCGCGGAAGAACTCCATGTTCAGGGTATCTTGCCGCGCAAGCTGTCGATCAGGGAACTATTTCCGTTTCAATAACGAAACATCTGAGCGGAACATCACCATTGGGAGATCGATATGAAAAGTGCAGTTATAGCCGTTTTTCTGGGATGTTTTCTGGCGCAGCCAGCTTTTGCGGAGGATGTGAAAATCCCGCAGCAGAGCGTCAACGAGGCGCTCCGTGCTCGCCTGCCGGCGGATGTCATCAAGGCGGGCAACATGGTGGCCGTCAATAATGGCTCCTTCCCGCCTTATGAAATCATCGATGGAACCAACATGTCGGGCGCAAGCGCCGATATGTCTGATGCGCTCGGCCAGCTTCTCGGCGTCAAGATCGAGCACGCGACGGTGGGCGGGCTGCCTGCGCTGCTGAGCGGCATCAACGCCAGGAGATATCAGTTCGGCTTCGGACCGGTCGGGGATTTTCCCTCTCGCCAGGAGGCCAATGATTTTGTCGACTGGGTGCGCGAATATGTGGTCTTTGCCGTGAAGAAGGGCAATCCGGAAGGCATCACCTCGCTCGATACGGCCTGCAGCAAGCGCATCGCCGTTATGGCGGGCGGCTCGGCGGAAAAGGTCATCAAGGAACAATCGGAAAAATGCACGGCGGCGGGCAAGGCGGCTATTCAGGTCCAGTCCTATACCGACCAGCCGACCTCAATCCTCGCCGTTCGCTCGAACCGTGCCGATGCCTTCTTCTCTTCGCAAGCGCCGTTGACCTATTTCATCCAGCAGTCGAACGGCCAACTCGAACTGACGGGTGTCGGCCAGAAGAACGGCTTTGACGATCTCTATCAGGGCGCGGTGGTGCCGAAAGGATCGCCGCTCGGCGAAGTGCTGCGCGATGGCCTGCAAATCCTGATCGACAACGGCACCTATGCCACGATCATGAAGAAGTGGGGCCTGGAAAACAACATGATCGACGCAGCCGGCATCAATCTCGCCGGTAAGGCAGCGGCAAAATGAGCGCGGTTCTCTCCCCGGCAGATGCTGGAGGCAGCGTCGATCCATATGACGTTGCCCGGGCGCACCGGCCCTTTCCCGCCGGGCGGCTCCTATTATGGCTCGTCGTTGGCGCGGTGGCGGTGAACTTCGCCTATATCGTCGCCAGAAATCCGAACTTCGGCTGGCCGGTGGTGGCGCAGTATTTCTTCGACCCGACGGTGATGAAAGGGCTTTATGTCACGCTCGGCCTCACCGTCGTGGCGATGATCATCGGCATTGTGCTCGGCCTGCTTCTCGCCATAGCGCGCATGTCCCAGGACCGGCTCGCCAGTTCCGCCGCGGGCTTGTTCATCTGGTTCTTCCGGGGCACACCGCTGCTGGTGCAACTCATCTTCTGGTACAATATGTCCACCTTGTTCCCGAAGATTTCGATCGCCATCCCCTTCGGGCCGACGCTTGCGAGCTGGAACACCAATGATCTCATCACACCGGTGACGGCGGCGATCGTTGGGCTCGCCCTCAACGAGGCGGCCTATATGGCGGAGATCATCCGCGGCGGGCTGCTGTCGGTCGACAAGGGGCAGGCGGAAACCGCCGCGGCTTTCGGCATGACCCGGGCGCGCGCCCTGCGCCGCATCATCATTCCGCAGGCGATGCGCTCCATCGTGCCGCCAACCGGCAACCAGCTCATCAGCATGATCAAGGCGACGTCGCTGGTCAGCGTCATTGCCATGGCGGACCTGCTTTACTCGGTGCAGTCCATCTACAACCGTACCTTCGAAGTCATGCCGATGCTGCTTGTCGCCGTCCTCTGGTACCTGCTGATCACATCGATCCTCAATGTGGGCCAGAGCGCCGTCGAGCGCTACTATAATCGTGGCGAGCGGGGCGATGCGGTCCGGCAAGACGAGCTTCCTGCAAAGACGCTCGCGCAGGAGAGTGTGTAATGAAAATTGCCACAAACTCAAAGCCACTCGTGCGGGCGAGCAATGTTCACAAGGCCTTTCACAGTCTGGAAGTGCTCAAGGGCATCGATCTCGAGGTGCATCCAGGCGAGGTGGTCGTCATTCTCGGGCCATCCGGTTCCGGAAAGTCCACCTTCCTGCGCTGCATCAACCGGTTGGAGACGATCGACAAGGGCTCGATCTTTGTCGATGACAAGCAGATCGGTTACAGGATGCGCGCTGATGGCCGGCTTGTCGCCTTGTCCAACAGGGCAATCGCGGCGCAGCGCAGCAAGATCGGCATGGTCTTTCAGCAGTTCAATCTCTATCCGCACATGACCGTGCTCCAGAATGTGATCGAGGCGCCGGTCGGGGTACATGGCCACAGCCGGACCGAAGCGATTGCGACGGCGAAGGACCTTCTGGCCAAGGTCGGTATGTCGCACAAGATCAATGCCTATCCGCGCCAACTCTCGGGCGGGCAGCAGCAGCGTGTCGCCATCGCACGGGCGCTGGCGATCCGGCCAAAGCTCATGCTCTTCGACGAGCCGACTTCCGCACTCGACCCGGAACTCGTCGGCGAGGTGCTTTCAACCATGCGCAGTCTCGCCGAGCAGGGGCTGACGATGATCGTCGTCACGCACGAAATCGGCTTTGCGCGGGAGGCAGCGGACAGGGTCGTTTTCATGGATGGCGGCACGGTGATTGAGGAAGGCACGCCGCAACAGGTTCTCGAGAACCCCCAGCATTCGCGAACGCGAAGTTTCCTGAGCCGCTTCATCTGAGGCGTTCATAATCATTCCACATCCTGGAGGCCCGCGGCTCAACCCTGCGGGACGAGCATCATGACCCAATTACGAAACTTTGCTGAAATCGCCGATCTCGCGCCTCAAAGCGAAGCTTTGTGCGACATGCGCCATCACCTGCACGCCAATCCCGAGCTGTCGTTCGAGGAAGAAAAGACTGCGGCCTATGTGGCCGAGAAACTGGAAGCCTGGGGCTACGAGGTCACGCGCAATGTCGGCGGCCATGGGGTCGTCGGACGGTTGCGGGTAGGCGAGGGCGGTCGCAGCGTTGCGATCCGCGCCGACATGGACGCGCTGCCGATTATGGAAGTAACGGGCCTGCCCTATGCCAGCCGGACGCCCGGCAAGATGCATGCCTGCGGCCATGACGGCCATACGGCGATGCTGCTGGGCGCTGCGGAATATCTGGCCCGCACGCGCAATTTCAGCGGCACGGTCAATCTGATCTTCCAGCCGGCGGAGGAAGCGGGCGAGGTGAGCGGCGCTCAAAGGATGATCGCCGATGGCCTGTTCGAACGCTTTCCTTGCGACGCGATTTTCGGCCTGCATAATCATCCGGGCGCGCCGGAAGGCACGTTCCTCATGCGGTCGGGTCCGCTGATGGCCGCCGCCGATACGGCCATCATCAAGGCGATCGGCAAGGGCGGCCACGCCTCCCGCCCGCATCTCACCGTCGATCCGGTCATGGTCGCCGCCAGCCTCGTGATGGCGCTGCAGACGGTGGTGTCGCGCAATGTGGATCCCACGGAAACGGCGGTCATCACCGTCGGCACGATCCATGGCGGCGAGGCGAGCAATGTCATTCCGGAAAGCGTGACCCTCGGCGTCAGCATCCGCTCCTTCTCGCCGCGCATTCGCGAAATACTCGAAACGCGGGTGCGCTCATTGGTCGAAAACCATGCCGCATCCTATGGCGCGACGGCAGAGATCGATTATCAGCGTGGCTATCCGGTTGTGGTGAATTCCGAGGCGGAAACCGAATTCGCCACGGAAGTGGTGAAGGAACTGGTCGGCGAGGAGAAGGTCTCGACCTGTCCGCTCATTCCGGGCAGCGAGGATTTCGCCTATTTCCTGGAGCGCAAGCCCGGCTGCTTCCTGCGCCTTGGCAATGGCGTCGATTCCGCGTTCCTCCACAATTCGAAATTCGACTTCAACGACGCCAATCTCACCGTGGGCGCAGCCCTGTGGGCTCGTCTTGCGGAACGGTTTCTCGCGAAGGGCGGCAACGGCTGATCACTTGGGCCGCCATCTTTGGCGGTTCGTTGCAGGGGATGCAGGCAGGACTTGAAACGCGGTCGACCATGTTCGTCCACCTGCATCTTGGTCAAATTGCCTGTATCTCCGTCAATTTCCGGAATTCGTATTTTGCAGGAGATCCCGCAATCTTCTGCAAGCCCCGGCCAGGTCGTCCTGTTGGCGCAGGAGCGCGCCGCCAATGAGATACATGACATCGTCCCCATAGGTGGACACTATTTCGGGAATTCGCTCGAAGGTCATGCCGCCGCCCGGCGTTGGCATGGCAGGCAGCAAGCCATCGAGTGGTTCCGAGCAGCCGGAGACGATGGACAGGCACTCCTCGCGCGAAAAGCTGAAGCGCCCGCCGAAATTGGGGTAGACGACCGCGTCCACACCCATCAGTCTTTGCAGCGTGCCGAAGAAGAAGGCGTGGGAAAAGCCGGTCGTCGGCGTGATGACATTCGCGCCGCCGAAGGCGGGATGGGAGATGATCGGCAGATTGAAATCTGTCCGCGCCCGCAGCATTCGCGCCGCCTCATAACCGGTAAGGGAAGGCGCGAGCATGACGCCGCCCGCGCCCTGTTCCTGCGCGGCAAAGGCACGCTCGAGGATCAGTTCCACCGGTCCCGTGACGTTGGGCACATAGAGGCTCTCGCCGCCCGTCTTCGCGTTCGCTTCTCCCACCGCGTCGGTGCAGGCTCTCAGCCGCTCCCGGAAAGGCGATGTCTTCTGGTTGGCGAGGCCGTGGTCATCCTTGATGTAATTGACGCCGCCGAGCGCGAACCGGTGGGCAAGATCGGCAAGCGCGGCGACTGGAAGGCCAACCGGCTTGATCGCCGACATGAGCAATGGCCCGTCCGGCATTCCGGTACGCTTGCGCAGGCCATCCGGGCCGAAACGCGGACCTTGACAGATCGCAAGGATGCCCTCCGAGAGGGTCATGCTTTCCACCCGGCAATCGGGCCGGATCGATGAATTGCCGAAGATGATGTTGAGAAGCTGCGGAAAATCGTCACCGATATCGTCGTCGCTATAGGAGATGCGGGCGAAATAGCCGCCTCTTTGTCCTGACGCCTGTGCGACGTCCTCGACCCGTCCAAGAATTTCATCGCGCACATAGCCTTCCGGCACGATATCCGCCGGGATCTCCACGGTCTGCTCCAGTGCGATTTCCGCTGCTCTCGCCCGCGCTTCCGCCTCGTCTTTGCTACCTATCCAGTAAGTGACCGAAAACCGCGCCATCAAAGGGCCTCCGCCTTCTGAGCTGAATGCACCGCGTCGAGCCGCACAGATTGCAGCTCCGTCTCATCGAATGCGATGTCGCACCCGAGTAGTTGCCCTACGGCGCCGATCAATGCGCTGGCGTCAAGGCCGTATTTCTTCATGAGGTATGGCTTCGATGCACCGTGGGCGAAGGTATCCTGAAGCCCCAGACGACGCAGCCGGATGCCTATCCCTTCTTCCGCGAGGATCTCCGCGGTGAGCGAGCCCAAGCCGCCGATGATCGTATGGTTCTCCATCGTCACCACGCCTTTCTTGCCTGTGAGGGCATGCAGCAGCCCCTCCCGGTCGAAAGGCTTCAAGGTCGATGCATGGAGATGATGCACGCTCACATCGCGGGATTTCAGGAACGCCGTCGCCCGCAACGCCTCTTCCGTGCAGATGCCGGAGGTCAGCACTAGAATGTCGTCTCCCTCGCTGAGCGTACGCAGCCGGTTGAACGCGAAGGGCGAGGAGAACAGCCTTGGCACCTCGCCTCTCAAAACCCGGACATAGACGGGTCCGTCGATGCTGTCGGCCACGTCAAGAACGGTTTCGACCTCCGTTGCGTCTCCGGTCTCGAGCACCGTCATGTTCGGGATCGCGCGCATGACCGCGATATCCTCGATGGCTTGATGGGTTATGCCGCCCGGCGTCGTGATGCCCGGCAGGAAACCCATGAGCCTTACCTTGCGGTTGGAATAGGCGATGGAGTTGATAAGCTGGTCATAAGGGCGGCGATAGAGGAACACCGCGAAGGTGTGAATGAACGGGCGGAAGCCCTGCATCGCGAGGCCACCGGCGAAGGACAGCATGTTCTGCTCCGCCATGCCGAGCGAGAGAAACTGCTCCGGATGCCTGTCGCGGAAGCCGTCCACCTCGCAGGACGAGGTCAGGTCCGCGGAAAGGCAAAGCACCTCGGGCCGCGCGGCGGCGAATGTTTCGAAAGCGCCCGCATAGGGCCGGTTGACGATTTCCACCATGATCAGCCCCTTGCGATCTCTGCTTCGTTGAGCCCGAGTTCGGCGGCGATTGCCGCCTGCATCTCGTCGCGCTCCTGCCTTGTCTTGAACCGCACGTAATGCAGCCGCGGAAAGCGCCGCTTCAAGAAGGGCATGCCCTGATAGGGCGAAGTGTTGGCAAGGATGATGAGGGGCTTGCCGGTCTCGGCGCTGTCCGCCGCCTCGCACAACTGATGAAGATCGTGACCGTCGACCGTACGGCAGGTGGCGCCGAAGGCGGAAACGCGCGACGGCAGATCGCCGAGGTCGAGGACCGATGCCATCGCCCCGTCGCATTGCTGGCGGTTGACATCGACCACCACCCTGATGTTGTCGATGCCGTGATGGCTCATGGCGGCGAGGCATTCCCAGGTCTGTCCTTCCTGGAATTCGCCATCGGACATGTAGACCCAGACCTTGCCCGGCTCTCCTTTCCGCTTGCGTGCGAAGGCGATGCCCGAAGCCATGGAAAGCCCTTGCGCGAGCGATCCGGTGGTGACCTCCATGCCGGGGCTGTGTTCCGCACCGATCATCTCAACGGAGCTGCCGTCGCGGTTGAAATGATCAAGTGCATGCTCGTCCATGCGCCCGGTTTCGATGAGGGCGGAATAGACGACAAGCGCATAGTGCGCGGGCGAGATAATCAAGCGGTCGAACTCTGGCGCGAAAGGCCCGTGATAGCCCGCGCCCGTGAAAGCTTGCGTGTTATGCGTGGAGGGCACGCCCGCAAAGGGCAGTGGAATCTTCGGCAAGGTCGGCTCGCCCAGATGCAGCGCCTCATTATAGAGGAATGCGAGGCTCTCTGCCGCCGAGCAGGCTTGGCTCAGATAGCCGCCATTGTGGCGCATGGTGTGGAGGAAGACGCGCCTGCGGATGCCGGCGGCGATGTCTTCCGTTTTGCGATGATTGAGAATGGTCATCGTATCAATTCCGTTCCGGAAAGAGCGCTTGCAGGCCTTGCGGCGAGGCCTGCGCTATGCCGCGCTCGGTGATGAGGCCTGTGATGAGCCGCGCGGGGGTCACGTCGAAGGCAGGGTTCGCCGCCGGGCTGGTTTCGGGCGAAATGCGCACCAGCGCGATTTTGCCTTGCGCATCACGCCCCTGGACGAAGCTCACCTCGTCGCCGCCGCGTTCCTCGATCGGAATTTCCCTGATGCCGTCATGCACGGTCCAGTCGATGGTGGGAGAGGGCAGGGCGACATAGAAGGGTACGCCATTGTCCTTGGCGGCAAGCGCCTTCAAATAAGTACCGATCTTGTTGCAGACATCGCCATTGGCGGTCGTCCGGTCCGTGCCGACGATCACCATGTCCACCTGCCCGTGCTGCATAAGATGACCGCCGGCATTGTCGACGATAAGCGTATGCGGTACGCCGTGGCCGTTGAGTTCCCACGCGGTCAACTGTGCGCCCTGATTGCGCGGGCGCGTTTCGTCCACATAGACGTGGACGGGAATGCCTTCTTCCGCTGCCAGATAGATAGGCGCGGTGGCCGTGCCGTAATCGACCGTCGCCAGCCAGCCGGCATTGCAGTGGGTGAGAATATTCACGGGCTCGCCCGGCTTTCTGGCCGCGGCAATCCTGCGGATGACCTCAAGCCCGTTGCGGCCGATGTTGCGGTTTAGTTCCACGTCTTCGTCAGCGATCCGGGCAGCCTTTTCATAGGCAGTTTCCGCGCGTCTTGCGGGTTGAAGAGGCCGCAGGAACTCACGCATTTCATCAAGCGCCCAGCGCAAATTGATCGCCGTCGGGCGCGTCTCGTGGAGATAATTCCATGCCTTGTCCAGCGCCTCGTCGCTTGGGTCCGCCCGCATTGCGATGGCCATGCCATAAGCGGCGGTGACGCCGATGAGTGGCGCGCCGCGCACCCACATGTCGCGGATGGCGATAGCCACTTCATCGACTGTCCCCAGCGTCACGATCCGAAATTCGTGCGGCAGCCAGCGCTGGTCGATGATATCGACCGACTGTCCGTCGCCGTTCAGCCAGATCGTGCGGTAATGGCGATTGCCGACTTTCATCGGTTTTCCTCTCTTTCAAGCCGCCGGGCCAGGGCATTGACCTCGGCGATGCTGTGGATACGGCGTCTGTTAACGGCGAGATGCCGCCCGAATTTGAGCGCTTTCGCCTCGCAAGCCGCCCGAAGCCGTTCATCCTCGATGGTTTCGAAATCGGCATTGTGGGCGAGACCGAGAATGCGGCGGTGGGTTTCTATCCCGGCAAAGCCCAGCGCATCGGTCCAGATCGTATGGATCATCTCGTCCAGCGCCTGTTCCGCCCCTAGGCTGTCCCCCTGATCCTCGAAAAGCGATTTCTGGTAGAGTATCCCGTCGCGTTCGGTGCGCCAGAGATGGGAGAACTCCGTCCGGAAACTGTCCCAGATGGTCGAAGCGGTCTCGAGCAGATAGGCGCGCATGGCGTCCCGGTTGCCATCATTTTCATGTCCGGCCTGGGAGAAATAGCTCATCCAGAAATTGGCGAGCAGCATGCCCACATCGAAGGCCATGGGCCCATAGAAGGCGAATTCGGGATCGATCACGCGGGTTTCGTCATCCGTCACCATGACGGAGCCGGTGTGCAGATCGCCGTGAAGCAGCGTTTCGGCGTTCGAGGCAAACAGATGTTTCAGCCGTTGTGCTTCCACCTTCAGGTCGCGGTCGGCCCGCAGCTTTGCCACCAGTTCGTCGAGATGCGGGCTGGTATGGCGGTTCAGCACCGCCTCGAAATAAGGGTCCGAAAATACGAGGTTTTCGGTGATGTCGCAGAGTTCGACGTTGTCGGCGAAAAGCGCCAGATCCTCCTTGCGCTTGCGGGGCGTCATGGCGAGATCGGAGCCGCGAAAGAGTGTGCGCGCCAGATAGAGGCCGAGATCCGCCGCGATCTTCGGCAACTGCCGGCCTTCGATCAGTGCGCGCCGCAGGATCACATGCGGCGAGAGATATTCCATGACGATGATCGCCTGATCCTGGTCGAAATGGTAGACCTCCGGCACGCTTCCCGGGTTCCGCTCCGCCGCCCGGATGAGGGCGTGATATTCGAAGAAGGACCGCTTCAGCGGCAACGGCCAGCTTTCGCCGACGAGCCGCACATAAGGCAGCGCCTGCTTGACGATCACCGCCCCGGCATCGCCCTTGACGATGAAAACCAGATTGAGATTGCCATCGCCTACCTCGCGCACATCCCAGCGGGCAATGTCCTCGCCGATGCGCTGTCTTAATTGAGGTTGGTTCCCCAGCCGCCCCGGCAAGGTGGCCGGTTCAAGCGCCTCAAAACCATGCATGCTCTCCTCCCCTGACACTGGCGGCAAATGCCCGTTCCGGCTTGTGCCCAAAAATCAGAACCGAATTTCGAAAAGCCGATACGCGCTGCAAGGCCGATGCCTCCAACATCGCCTGCGCCTGGCTACAATTGGTAGATCAGCATTCTGTCAAATGTCAACTGGATTGACATTTGCTAAAATCGGGCTTTTAGTCCCATACCGGGAGGAGCACATGGGACAGGACTACGTTTTCCGTATCGAAGCCTTGCGCAAATCGTTCGGCCCGTTTCGCGTGTTGAACGGGGTCGATCTTAGCCTGCGGGCAGGGGCTGTGAGGGTGCTGATGGGGGCCAATGGCGCGGGGAAATCGACGCTGGTGAAGGTCGTCAGCGGCGTGTACGCCCGCGATGCCGGCACCATGTCGCTGGGTGCCGCCGATTTTGCGCCCTCCGGCCCTGCTGAGGCGATCCGTGCAGGCGTCGTTACGGTGCATCAAAACATCAATGACGGCGTGGTGGCCGATCTCGACGTTGCCACCAATCTGACGCTAGACCGGCTCAACGGGCGGGGAGCGAGCGTCCTTTTCAATCCGCGCAAGGTTCGCGCACAGGCCGCTAAAGTGGCGGAACGTATGGGGCTTGCCATCGACCTCAACGCCTGGATTTCCAGCCTCTCGCTGGCCGACCGCCAGATGGTGGCGATTGCCCGCGCCATGGCGCATGAGCCGAAGGTTCTCATCCTGGACGAGCCGACATCTTCGCTGTCTACCACAGAAGCGGACCGGCTGTTTGCGCTCATCGACCGCTTGCGCGCGCGGGGTGTCGCCATCCTCTACATCTCGCACCGCATGTCGGATATCCGCCGCCTTGCCGACAGCATCGTCTCCCTGCGCGACGGGCGGATCACTGGCGTCTTCGAAGGGCCGGACCTCGATTATGAAGGTGCGGTCAACGCCATGCTCGGGCAGAAAATCGGCAAGGACCGGATTGAGGTTCGGTCTGCCTCCAAATGGATTTTCGAGGCCCGTAATCTCACCATAAACGAGGGATCCCGGCCTTTTTCATTGACAGTGGGCGATGGTGAGATCGTAGCCGTCACCGGCCTTGTCGGCGTGGGAAAGACAGCGCTCGCGGAGACGCTTTTCGGCGTTCGTCAGGCGTTGGGTGGCGAGATGGAACTGGAGGGCAGGGGCTATTCTCCGGCAAGCCCAGCCGCCGCCATCCGGCAGGGCGTGTTTCTCGTCGCCAAGGACCGGGGAGAAAACGGCATCGTTCCCGATTTCAGCATAGAGGAAAATATCAGCCTGCCTTTTCTGCGGTCCCTGTCCAGTCTCAGCGTCCTGAGCCGGAAAAAAGAGCGCGCGCTGGCCCGCCGGCAGATCGAAGCGCTTGGCGTTGTCTGCCGCAGCGAGCGCGATGCGATGCATACGCTTTCCGGCGGCAATCAGCAGAAGGTGATGGTTGGCCGCTGGCTTACACAGGCCTCGCGTCTGCTCGTGCTGGACGAACCCTTTCAGGGTGTCGATATCGCGGCGCGCCGCGACATCGCCATGAAACTGCGCGCCTCGTCGGAAGGGCGCGGCACCATCGTTTTTCTTACAGAGCTCGACGAGGTCTTCGAGATTGCCGACCGTATTCTTGTCATGTCGGAGCACAGTATCGTCGGTGAGCACCGCAATGCCGGGCTCGATGTCGAAAGGCTGCTTGCGGAAATAGCGGGGCGTCATTTCCTCACGGAAATAGCGGAAACAAATGCCCCACGAACCATGGTTGAGTGACATGAGCATCGAACACACCCCCACGCCGGAGCCGCAGGCCATTCCATCCGCCTCGCTACGCGATCTCGCAATCCGATATGGGTTTCTCGCGCTTCTTCTCGGGCTCATCGTTTATTTCTGCCTTTCGACCAGCGGCTTCGCCTCGCCGCAAAGTGCGGTCTTCATCCTGCAATCGGTGTCGATCACCGGCATTCTCGCGCTGGGCGTGACGGCGACGTTGGTCGTCGGCGGGTTTGATCTCTCCATCGGCTCTGTCGCGACCACGGCGATGATGGCGTCATCCTATGTGATGGTGGTGATGGGCGGGGATGCGCTGACCGCGACGCTCGTCTGTCTCGCCATCGGCGCCGCGGTGGGCCTCATCAACGGGATGCTGATCGTCTATATGCGCGTGCCGGACCTGCTCGCCACGCTCGGCATGATGTTCCTGCTGCTGGGGCTCCAGCGCATCCCGACCGAAGGCCGCTCCATCGCCACCGGCATGACGCTGCCCGATGGCTCGGTTGCGACCGGCACTTTTTCTCCGGCATTTCTGGCGCTGGGACGGCACCGCTTCGATTTCATTCTGCCCAATCTCCTGCCGGTTTCGGTGGTGATCCTGATCGTGCTGGCGCTCGCGATCTGGTTTTTCCTCGAATACACCCGCTTTGGCCGCATGATGTACGCGGTCGGCTCCAATGAGCGGGCGGCGGAACTCGCCGGTGCGCCGGTCAATGCCTACAAGATCTGGGCCTATGTGATCTCCGGCGTCTTCGCCTCCATCGGCGGCATCCTGCTTGCCGCCCGGCTTGGACGCGGGGACATCGCGTCGGGCAACAATCTGCTTCTCGACGCCGTGGCCGCCGCATTGATCGGCTTCGCCGTGCTCGGAGCCGCCAAGCCCAATGCCTTCGGCACCGCCGTCGGCGCGCTGTTCGTCGGTGTGCTGCTGCAAGGGCTCACCATGATGAACGCGCCTTACTACACGCAGGATTTCGTCAAGGGCGCGGTACTGGTCGTCGCCCTTGTCTTCACCTTCGCCCTTTCGGGACGAAGAAAATAGGCATGAGAAACGCAACTGGGAGGATATGCGTATGTCTTTAACGAGAAGAACCTTGGCCAAGCTCGGGCTTGCGCTGATCGGGGCCACCATGCTGGGCGGGATGGCGCAAGCCGCCGACAAACCCGCGCCGTTCGACAAGCCCGGTGATGTGAAAATTGCGCTGGTGCGCTATTTGTCCACGGGCGATTTCTTTCAGTCCTATCTTGCTGGGGTAGAGGCGCAGGCCAAGGCTCTGGGCGTGGATCTGCGCGTGCTCGACAGCCGCCAGGATGCGGCGCTGCAGGCGGATATGGTCGATCAGGCGATTGCCATGGGCGTCAACGGCATCATCATCCAGCATGGCTTGACCGAGTCCATGAAGGAAGCCGCCAAGCGCGCCGTCGATGCGGGCATCAAGGTCGTCGCCTTCGACGTTAATGTCGAGAACGACAAGATTCCGCAGATCGAACAGTCCGACCGCGACTTGGCCCGCCTCGCGCTGGAGCAGGCGATCAAGGACAATGGAGAAAGCTGGAAGGCCGGTTATGTCTATGTCGCCGGCATCGCGCCGCTCGACCGCCGCGACGAGACGTGGAAGGAATTCAAGAAGAAATATCCTGGTATCGAGGAAAAGGCGATGTTCGGCACGATGGATAATCCCATCGCCAATTCGGTCGCCAATCAGGCGCGCTCAGTGATCTCGGCTAATCCTGACATCACTGTAATGTTTGCTCCCTATGACGAATTCGCCAAGGGCGTGAAGATCGCGGTCGATGAGGCGGGACTTTCGTCGAGCGTGAAAATCTACTCTGCCGATATCTCGACTTCAGACATCGCGGCGATGCGGGAGCCGGGCAGCGCTTGGGTCGCCACCGCTGCGACGAACCCCGCCGTGGTTGGGCAGGTCTCGGTGCGCGCGCTTGCGATGCTGCTGGCGGGCGAGGACCCCGGCAAAAGCGTGATCGTGCCGCCGACACTCATCACACAGGCGGACCTCAACGAGAACGACATCAAGAACATGGAAGAGCTCGCGGCCAAGATGCCGCAATTCGCCCATGCTGATGTCGTCATGCCCGCATGGATGCTGAAGCCGTAGGGCAAGTCCAAGAGAAATGGAAAAACTTTCCGTACGGACTTGCCGAAACAAGTAATTAACAATCGGCAAACGAAATTAGCGGCTCTTCCCCGGGCCGCTTTTTTACCGAATGCAATTCCGTCGTCAGATTGTCAGCTATTGAGCAATTTCGTGCCGGATGCCGTATCTTTCAGGCCGTTCCCATTAGCTTCCCGTGCTTGAGGAGCCGGCGTGCCATTGAGGCGGTCACCACGAGATGCGAGACAAGACCGCCGCGCAGTGCGGCGACGAGCGAGTGGAACTTGCTGTCTTCCTGCACCACCATCATCCGCTTGGCGATGGCCCGGATCGATTCAATGTCGGCGGAAATGCAGCGCCTGTTGTAGGCGCAATCGAGCCATTGGCCGTCCCCGTCGATCAATTGCCCGGCGATGACGCCCGCTGCGCCATTCCTGCCCGCCGCATACATCTCCTCGTCGGTCAGTGCGCCGCACAACACCAGATGGCTGTCCGCCTCGATGCTTCCAACCGAATAGAGGGCCAGCTGGCACTCCGGGATGCCGGCAAGCTGGTCGCGCACCACCGGCTCTTGCCGCAATGCCTCTGCCAATTCTTCGCTGCTCAGCACCAGCGGCGCGTAAAGATTGATGCCCTCTGCATTCAGCCGGCGCGCGATTTCGGTGGTGCATTGGTCAGGACGGAAGGCATAAGGCGCGCCCAGATTGCCGCAAAGCTGCATCACCTTGACGCCCTGGAGATCCGCATAGGGCATGACGTCCGCAATGTGATAAACGGTTTGCCCCCAGGCGACGCCGATCCGGTCGCCCTTGTTGATGAGTTCGAGAAACACCGCCGCCGCGACAACAGGCATTTCAGCCGCCGGATCCAGCGCCTGGCGATCCTCCGGCACGATCCAGACGGCATCGAGCCCGGCGGCATCCTCAAGCTCGCGCGCCAGCACATCGTTTGAAAAAAGTTGCGTCGAGGTGGAGATAGTGACAATTCCCATCTCGCGCGCCTTGCGCAAATAGGTGGCTACCGACGCTCGTGAAATATCGAGATGCTTCGCCACCTCGTCCTGCCGCATGCCGTGGGTGTAATAGAGCCATGCGGCCTTATGCAGGATCTGATCGGTGGACCTGATCGGCATGGAATTTCTCACTTATTCGCTTTATTTTGACAATAGTCATATCGAATGACAAAAGTCAAAATTAATCACGGCATAAGCAGTGGGCCTGCCGGACTCCAATTGATAGAGCCCGGTTGTCCGATCAAGACGTCGTCGCGGAAACTATCTCATCATCGCCGCGACATTGCCGCCATCGACCGTAATGACCGTACCGGTCGAGGCTCGTGCCTGCACGAGATGGAGGACCGCTTCGGCGACGTCATCCGCAGTTACCTCGCGCTTCAGAAGATTGCCGCGCATGTATATGTCCGGCGTGACTCCCCTGGCGCGCGCCCGTTCCTCGACCATCTCATCCGTCATCAGCCCGGTTCGTATCCGGTCGGGATTCACTGCGTTCACGGTAATGCCGTCTCCGGCATGTTCGAGCGAGTATTGGCGCATCAAGGCCAAAAGGGCGGCCTTCGAGGTTCCGTAGGGGCCGAAGTCTGGCCCCGGATTGACCGCCTGCTTGCTCACATTGAACACGATCGAGCCGCCCGTTCCCTGTTTTTGCATCACTTTCACCACAGCCCGCGCGATATAGTGATGGCTCCAGAAATTGAGATCGAACGCGGCCTTGAACGAAGCGTCATCGACTTTGGTCAAGGCCCCCCGAAAAGCCGCACCGGCATTGGAAACCAGGATGTCGATGCCGCCGAAATGCCGCACGATTTCGCCGACAGCCTTCTCAGTCGCGGCAGGATCCGTCAGATCGCAGGCTACGGCGAAACCGCCCAGGCGCGTTGCTTCGGCTGCGACCCGTTCCGCATCGATGTCGATAAGGGCGAGCTCGGCTCCCTGGCCTTTCAACTGTTCTGCAATCGCCAGGCCAAGCCCACCTGCTGCGCCGGTCACCACCGCGATTTGCCGGGTTAGCGGCTTTTCCGTCTGCTTGGTCAGTTTCACCTGTTCCAGGGACCAATATTCAAGATCGAAAAGGTCTTCCTCCGGCAGGGCTTCGAACCGGTCGATACCTTCGGCGCCGCGGATGACCTCGATAGTGGCTTCCGCGACATCGGCACAAATGCGGGCGGATTTCTGCGTCGCTCCCGCCGCGAAAAGTCCGACGCCTTCCACATAAAAGACCCGGGGCATCGGATCGAGCATCTTCTTTATACCGCCGACCCGCGCATTGTTGCGCTCGAAATATGCTTTGTATTCAGCGGCATAAGCGGCGATCGCCTTTTTTGCGCCCTCCGCCCAACTATCGAGGCTGCCAATTTCCGGCCGGGGCAGGGCAATGCCATAGCGCTTGATATGGATGACGTGCTCCGGTGTCGCGTTGCCGCGGCGGACGAGGCCCGCGACGTTGGGGGCGCCGCAAAAGTCGAGTATCTTGCTGTTCACGCGATGCTCCAAAATGAAACGGCGCGGGCGTCCTTCCTGCGGTCCCGCAATGGCAATCGCACCGCGCAATATCGGCGCTATATCGCTGGCCGATGCAGAGGATGCTTGGGTGGGCGTAGCGCCGGCGTTCCCGAAAGGGTGCGGGTTGCCTCGGCTGATCCGCTGCTCTGCCCGGTCGATGGCGGCGATCATATTTTCATAAGCCTCGCGCGGGTCTTCCGACCAGGTGAAGATGCCGTGTTTCAGCAGGATCATGCCGGGAGCATCCGGACGGGCCGAAAAAGCCTTTAGGCAGGCTTTGGAGAGATCGAAACCCGGCATGACATAGGGAACGACGATCATTTCCGGGAAGGTTTCCCGGATAATCTCCTCGCCACGCGGCTGATTGGTGAGGGCTACGATGGCATTGGCGTGGGTATGATCCACATGCTTGAACGGCAGGATGGCGTGTAGAATGGCCTCGACGGAGGGGTTGGGCGCAGCCGGATCGAGCAGCAATCGCCGTTGCAGCATGACCATGTCGTCATCCGACAGCGTCTCGTAATTAACCATTGCCCTCAAGGGCTCAAGGCGCAGCGCAGGCAGGCCTGCGGGCTCGATCGTACCCATATCCCAGCCGCTGCCTTTGACGCAGAGCACGGAAACCTCGCTGCCATCATGGTCGGTCAGGACAGCCTTTACCGAGGTATTGCCGCCGCCATGCAGGACGAGCTTCGGCTCGGAGCCCAGAAGCCGTGTCGTATAGGTTCGAATAGCGACATCGCGGTTGAAGCCGGCTTTTTCATACGTCCCGACAACCGTGGCGAAATCCGCCTGTGACCATTTTGATTTCATTTGCCGTTCCCCTGGCTGGTCGTCCGCATATCCAAATGCGCGCGCAAATACACGATCCGGGAAATTGAATTTCCACGGCACAACAAAGGCTTACGAAGATTACTCTTACTTCAGTAACAATTGACACATATAATTGACAATAGTCAATATGGCTGAGCGCCGAATTGAACGAAAGGTATTTCTGTGCAACTCAGGAAGGTGAGAGACAGTAGGAATCAATTATGACATCGGGTGAAACAACGCCGTCCGCGCACGCCATCCCTGCGGAGTTCGACGATGCGGTGATCTGGGCAGCGTGGCTTTATTACGAAAACCAGCTGACCCAGAACGAAGTCGCCCAGACAATCGGGGTTTCGCGCGCGACGATCGTCAATTATCTGCAGGAAGCCCGGCAGAGGGGGGTGGTCCGGATCCTGATGAATCCGGAAATCGTCGCACGCACCAGCATCGCCCGAAAGCTTGCCGCGAAATTCGGGCTGGCCGAAGCGCTTGTCATTCCGTCTAAAAAATCCGTTGCGCCGGAAGCCCGCCTGAAGGCGCTGGGCGCGGGCGGCGCGCGGCTGATGGAGCGGATGATCAAGCCCGGCGAAACGATATGCGTTTCATGGGGCCGCACGGTGCTCGCGATCGCCGATGCCATTTCGCTGCCTCAGCCACTGGAGGGGCTAACGGTGGTGCAGGTTACCGGCTCGTCCATTGGCAAGCGAGAATTCTCCGCCGAGCTGTGTACATCCATCATGGCCCGCAACATGGGCGCGACGAGCATCAACATGCTGGCGCCGGCCGTGCTAAGCACCGCCGCCCTTCGCGATGCACTGATGGGCGAGCCGGTGCTCAAGCGGCAATTCGAGCTGATCGCCCGGGCCAGCATGATCGTGTTCGGTGTCGGCAGTCTTGCCGCGGAAAGCACGATGCGCATTGCCGACGTCGCCACCGACGAAGAAATCGACGCCTACGCCGCTGATGGAGCGGCAGCAGTCCTAATCTGCCGGTTCCTAGACCGCAAGGGCAACCAGATCGTTCGCGAGCTTGACCGTCGCCTTATCGGTATCGAGCTGGATGAACTGCGCCGCGTTCCAAGTCGGCTTTGCGTCGCGGGCGGCGCACGCAAGGCGGACGCAATCCGCGCAGTTCTCGCGGGGGGATATGCGACGCATTTGATCACCGATGTGGATGCCGCCGACGAGCTGCTCGCGGGCTGAGGAGCGGGCCTCATCGTGCGGCTCTGCGGTGAAATTCCATATCACGTCTTGCATTTCGATAGACGTTTAAATTATCTAGGCAGTGTTCTCAGGGCGGGGTGGAATTCCCCACCGGCGGTATCGGGAAAAATCCCGGAGCCCGCGAGCGCTTTCGGGCGGTCCCGAAAGGTCAGCAGATCCGGTGCGATGCCGGAGCCGACGGTATAGTCCGGATGGAAGAGAGCAATGCTGCGACTGCCGCCCCCTGCGGCAGTTCATGGCTTTGTTCGCCCAAGGGATATTTTGCGCTCGGTCACGGGCACGAAGACGCCGCCAGCCGGCTAACCCTTGAAAGGCTTGAAATGACTATCTCTAAAATCGAAGATGCAATCGAAGCGATTGCCCGTGGTGAAATGGTGATCGTCGTCGACGACGAGGATCGCGAGAACGAGGGCGATATCATTATCGCATCGGACAGCATTACGCCGCAGGCGGTTGCCTTCATGATGAATCACGCCCGCGGACTGATCTGTGTGGCGATGGAAGGCGAGCAACTGGATGCGCTCGATCTGCCCTTGATGGTGCCGCGCAACACCGAATACCATAAGACGGCATTCACGGTTTCGGTTGATTATATCCCCGGCACTACGACAGGCATTTCCGCCGCTGACCGCGCCAAAACGATCCGGGCGCTGGTTGACGGCAGCACCCGCCCTGAGGACTTCGCCCGTCCGGGTCACATCTTTCCGCTGAGGGCCAACCCCAAGGGCGTTCTCGGCCGTCCAGGCCATACCGAAGCCGCTGTCGATTTATGCAGGCTGGCCGGGCGCTATCCGTCCGGCACCATCTGCGAGGTCGCCAATGACGACGGGACGATGGCGCGGCTCCCCGAACTCATGCTTTTTGCAAAGAAGCATGGCCTGCTGCTTATTACCATCAAGGATCTGATCGGGTATATGGAGCAGCGCACCCATGTGGATGCGATGCTGGAGATGGCGGGAACCGAGGAAGTCGGGGCGCCCGGCCATTCAGCAAGCCAGTAAAGCCCGTCAGGACTCGTGTTCGCCAATGCGGGTCGCGATGGCCTTGGCTATCAGGGCCAGGGACATGGCGCCCGGATCCGGATGGCCAATGCTGCGCTCCGCCAGCGGGCGCGCGCGGCCAAGACGCGGGGAGAGCGGCGCTGTCGCCTCCGCTGCGCTCTGAGCGGTGGCGGCGGCATTGCTCCACGCATCTGCCAGCAATTGCCCTTCCGATATCTTTTTCTCCAGCGCATCTACGAAGGGGATGAGGGCATCGACGAGCGTTTTGTCACCTATTTTCGCGCCGCCGAGTCGCGTGACGTCGTTGACCGCGGCGCGCGCGCCAGCAGCGATAGCGGAAGCATCCAGACCGTCCGTATCGGAGAATGCGCTGCTCCAGGATCTCAGAAGCAAGCCCCAGATCGCCCCCGATGTGCCGCCTGCCCGGTCCGCCCAGGCATCGCCTGCCGCAGCGAGGGCTGATTTAGCGCCCGCGCCGCTATTGACGGCTGCATGGATCGCCTTGTTTGCTGCTGTCGCGCCCCGGCGCATACCCTGGCCATGGTCGCCATCGCCGGCAAATGCATCCATCTGGCCAAGCTCCTGCTCATTTTTCTCAAGGGCATCGACGACTGCGTCGAAGAGACCGGCGAGACAGGCCGCATCGCGTCTCGAAACCTCCGAAGAGGGAGGATAGGCCAGCGTTTCCTCTTCGGCACCCGGAATTGCCTCAATTCTCTCGGTCCGGAAGGATTCCCCACGCCGGAATGCGGGCGTATCGCAGGGCGCAAGCCATAGCTGTTCAAGCTCCTCGTCCAGCCATGTGATCGTCAGGGAGCAGCCCTGCATATCCAGGCTGGTGACGAGTTCCCCGGCTTCGGCGCCGACAATCTCGACGTCATGGGCGCGCAAGGCTTTCTCGACGGCATTCCAAAGGACGAACAATTCCTCATACTTGGTCGCGCCAAGGCCGTTGAGCAAAATTGCCGCCCGTTTTGCGCCTGCGGGCCGTTCCTTCAGCAAAGTGGTGACGAGAAGGGTTGAGAGTTCCGTCGCCGAGACGAGGTCGGTTTCCTTAATCCCCGGCTCGCCATGGATGCCAAGGCCGATGGCCATGCGGCCCGCGGGCACCGTGAAGAGGGGTTCCTTTGCGCCCGGCAGCGTGCACCCGCCGAAGGCGACGCCGAGCGAAGTGGTGCGCGCATTGGCATGGCGGGTCACGCGTTCCACTTCGTCCAGGGACATGCCTGCTTCGGCGGCGGCGCCGGCGATCTTGAAAACGATGAAATCCCCGGCAATGCCCCGGCGCTGGATGTGACGGTCGGCGGGCGCGCTCGCAACATCATCGGTGACGGTCACGATCCTGATATCAATGCCCTCTGCCCTCAATCGCTCTGCGGCGACGCCGAAATTGAGGACATCGCCGGCATAATTGCCGAAGCCAAGCAGGATGCCGCCGCCGTAATTGGCCTTGCGGCAGACCCGGGCGATTGCTGCGGTTGAGGGGGAGGCGAATATCTCACCGGCAACCGCCGCATCGGCCATGCCGGGCCCCACATAGCCTGCAAAGGCCGGATAGTGGCCGGACCCGCCGCCGACGATCACGGAAACCTTGCCGCGCGGCACTCTGGTCGAACGGATGACGCCGCCTGGAACGAGATGGACGTAGCGGCTGTAGACATTGGCAAAACCCGCAAGGGCTGAAGCTGCAAAATCCTCTACGTCATTGAGTATCTTGGTCATTCCGTTCTCCTCCATCCAGTGTGCTTCTTTTCGCGTGAGCCTACTGCTTACTGCGGAAGCAAGATTTCCGACAAGCGTTTCGTTGCTGACGCGTTCGACTGCTGGCTCAGGCGATCCCGCGCCGCTCTCGATAATGTCACACAAAATCATCATAAAAAATGTGATTTTGAGATTGATTATTGTGATTTCTCCCCGTTTGGCGTATTGAGGAACTGATCGGAGGAATCTCACATGCCCACATCCACATCCGGCCTTTTCGAGCTGGCCAACTGCATTCGCGCGCTTTCCATCGATGCCGTCGAGGCGGCAAATTCGGGCCATCCCGGTATGCCCATGGGCATGGCCGACGCTGCTGCGGTGCTGTTTTCCAACCATTTGAAATTCGATGCCGCGGATCCGTCCTGGCCTGATCGCGACCGTTTCGTGCTGTCGAACGGGCATGGCTCCATGCTGCTCTACAGCCTGCTCTATCTGGCGGGTTACGAAGGCGTGACGCTGGATGAACTTAAGAATTTCCGCCAGTGGGGTTCGAAGACGCCGGGCCATCCCGAATACGGCCACACGCCGGGCGTCGAGACGACCACGGGGCCGCTGGGGCAGGGGCTGGCCGGAGCCGTCGGCATGGCTATTGCCGAGCGCCATCTCTCTGATGTTTTCGGCACCAGCTTTGTCGATCACCGCACCTATGTCTTCTGCGGCGATGGCTGCCTGATGGAGGGCGTTGGCCAGGAAGCGGTTTCGCTTGCCGGTCATCTCGGTCTCGGCAAGCTGGTCGTTCTTTACGACGACAACGGAATTACCATCGACGGCTCAACCTCGGCTTCCTTTACGGAAGATGTTCCGGCCAAGCTGGCAGCCTGCGGCTGGCATGTGCAGCGGGTGGACGGCCATGACCACGCCGCCATCGATGCGGCCCTTTCCCAGGCGAAAGCGGAGGAGAACAAGCCATCGCTGATCGCGCTCAAGACAATCATCGGTTTCGGCGCGCCGACGAAAGCGGGCAAGAATTCCTCCCATGGCTCGCCGTTGGGAGTGGCGGAAGCGGCAGGCGCCAAGGCGGCCATTGGCTGGACCTCGGCGCCCTTTGAAATACCGGCTGATCTTTTGCAGAAATGGCGCGCCATCGGGCGGCAAGGGCATGCGGCGCGCAGTGCGTGGGCGGATCGGCTGGCGGCGGCAGAGCCAACGCGCGGCGCGGAATTCCAGCGCCGCATGCAGGGGTTGCTAACGGAAAGCTTCGACAAAGCCATTGCGGAAGCCCGGACGCGGCTTTTCGAAGCGCCGCAGGCCGTCGCAACCCGCAAGGCAAGCCAGATCGCGCTCGAAACGCTCACCGCCGCGCTTCCGGAAATGCTGGGCGGTTCCGCCGATCTTACCCACTCCAATCTGACACGGGTGGCGGCTGTCGACACGGATTTCACCGCCAACTCGCCCGGGCGCTATGTGAGCTACGGCGTGCGTGAGTTCGCCATGGCTGCGGCCATGAACGGCATGGCGGTGCATGGGGGCATCATTCCCTATGGCGGTACCTTCCTGGTGTTCTCCGATTACTGCCGCAATGCCATCCGGCTTTCGGCTCTGATGGGAACGAAGGTGGTCTATGTGCTCACGCACGATTCCATCGGGCTCGGCGAAGATGGTCCCACCCACCAGCCAGTCGAGCATCTGGCGAGCCTCAGAGCCTTGCCGAACCTGCATGTCTTCCGTCCAGCCGATGCCGTCGAGACGCTGGAGTGCTGGGAAATCGCGCTGCGCGATGGAAACAAGCCCTCGGTTCTGGCGCTTTCCCGGCAGAATGTTCCGCAGCTTCGGCGGGAGCCGGAAACGGAAAACCGTTCCGCTAAGGGTGCCTATGTCATCAGGAACACGGCGGGCAAGCGTGACGTGACGCTGCTGGCGACAGGCACGGAAGTCGCGCTGGCCGTGTCGGCGGCGGAAGAGCTCGCAAAGGAAGGAATCGGCGCGGCGGTCGTCTCGATGCCGAGCTGGGATCTGTTTGAAGCGCAGCCTCGGGAGTATCGCCGCGAGGTTCTGGGCAGCGCGCCAAGGCTTGCCATCGAGGCTGCATCCAAGTTCGGCTGGACCCGTTATGTCGAGAGCGAGAACGACGTCATCGGCATGGATGGCTTCGGCGCTTCCGCGCCCGCCGAAGTGCTTTATGAAAAATTCGGCATCACCAAGGAGGCGATCATGCAGCGCGTCCGTGAACTGACAGGTGCGGTCAATGAATCCGTTGCCTGAACTGAAGCTGGAGTTGGAAGGGGACGCCAGCGCGCTGAACCATAAACCGGTGGAACGCTATCTGTCCGACTGGGCGGCTGGCGACACCGACCGCCAATCGATCGCCGAACTGCTGGAGGCGATCCTTCGGGGCGCTGCGGTTCTGTCGAAGCGCATCGCCGCCGGCAAGCTTCCCGGCGATCCGGGGCGTCTGGTCGGCTCGAACACCGATGGCGACCAGCAGAAAAGCATCGATGTCGGCTCGCACCGGCTTTTCGTCGATCTGCTTGTCGCTGCCGGGGCCGCACAAGTCCTCTCCGAGGAAGCGGAACTGCCCGTAATGGGGCAGGCCGGTGGAAAATATGCTGTCGCAATCGATCCATTGGATGGTTCCGGCAATGTGGGGCTCGGCGCGCCCTTGGGGACGCTCTTTTCCATTCTGCCCAATCGGGCCGGGAACGATCCCTTCCTGCAGCCGGGACGCGAGCAGGTCGCCGCAGGTTATGTTTCCTACGGCAATTCCGTCGACCTTGGCTTCTCGGTGGGTGAGGGGCTGGTGTTCGCCACCATGGACCCCGAGAGCGGGCGGTTTTTAATCGTCGCGGAGAAAGCAATGCTTCCCCGCGCAACGGCTGAGCTGGCTTACAACGCCTCCGTCTACCGCCATCTGAGCCTGGGCATGAAAGCTTATGTGGACGATTGCCTGCAAGGCAAGGCCGGTCCGCGCGGGCGCGACTTCAATATGCGCTGGCTGGGGGCGGCGGTCGGCGAATTGCACCGGATTTTCCAGAAGGGCGGCTTGTTCTTCTACGTGGACGATCAGCGTCCTGGCTATGAGCAGGGTCGCTTGCGGCATGTCTACGAAGCGAACCCCATTGCATTCCTGTGCGCTGAGGCGGGCGGGAAGGCATCGGACGGACGTCAAGCGATCCTCGAAAAGCAGCCGCAAACCTATCACGGGCGTACCAGCCTCATATTCGGGTCGGCTGAGGAGGTCGACACGATCTGCGATTATATCGCCCGCCACCAATAGCAAGGACATCGTCATGGCACGTATTACGCTTCGCCAATTGCTGGATCATGCCGCCGAACATGGCTACGGCGTTCCGGCATTCAACATCAGCAATATGGAGCAGGCGCTGGCGGTGATGGAAGCCGCCGATGCGACGAAATCCCCTGTCATCATGCAGGCCTCGCGCGGCGCGCGCAGCTATGCCAACGACATCATGCTGCGGCATATGATGGATGCGTGCGTCGAAATCTATCCGCATATCCCCGTCTGCGTTCATCTCGACCATGGCAATGAGCCGGGCACCTGCATGACCGCCATCCAGTCCGGCTTCACCTCCGTCATGATGGACGGCTCGCTGGAGGCGGATGGCAAGACGCCCGCCGACTGGACCTATAATGTCAGCGTGACGCGGCAGGTGACCACCATGGCGCATCTCGGCGGCATTTCCGTCGAGGGCGAGCTCGGCGTTCTCGGCTCGCTGGAAAGCGGCATGGGCGACCAGGAGGACGGGCACGGCGCCGAAGGTCAGCTCTCTCATGACCAGCTGCTAACGAACCCCGATGAGGCTGCGAAGTTTGTCGCGGAAACCAAGGTCGATGCGCTGGCGGTCGCCATGGGCACAAGCCATGGCGCGTACAAATTCACCCGCAAGCCGGATGGCGACGTCCTCGCGATGCATGTCATCGAGGAAATTCACCGGAGGCTGCCGAACACGCATCTTGTGATGCACGGCTCCTCATCGGTGCCCGAAGAACTGCAGGAAATCATCAACCGCCATGGCGGTAACATCAAGCCGACATGGGGCGTGCCGGTGGAGGAGATCCAGCGAGGCATCCGCAATGGCGTTCGCAAGATCAACATCGACACGGACTGCCGCATGGCCATGACCGGCCAGGTCCGTCGCGTGCTGAGCGAAACCCCCTCCGAGTTCGATGTCCGCAAATATATGAAGCCTGCGATGGCGGCGCTGACGAAGCTTTGCAGCGAACGCTTCGAGCAATTCGGCACGGCAGGGCACGTTGAAAACATCGCGCCACTGACGCTCCCCGAGATGGCCAGGCGCTACAAGACAGGTGAACTGGATCCGGTTCTGGCCTGACTCCCCCGAAGGCCAGCACGGCAGCACCGCACGTCTTTTTGATGTGCGGTGCTGTTTTTATTTGGGGGAGGGACCGTTAGAGCAGTTCATGTTTTGAAGGAATCGCCAAGTTACCCCTCATCCGACCGCGCTACGCGCGGCCACCCTCTCTCACCGCGTCCGCTAAAGCGTGTTGCATTTTATCGCATTCATGGAACACGCTTTAAGTTTTTGTTTTTGCGCATGTCTTTACCCCAAAACCGGTTCCCACTTTTGGGAGACATGCTTTAGTCACCAACATCGGCAGTTGGCAGCGAGGCAGATGCAAAGTATCCATCTGGCCAAGGCCGCGGGGGTATGCGGTGTGTCTGAAGCAGGTTGTTTTTTCTGGTCGATATTTTTATTAAAATCGATATGCTTAACCAACATTCTAAAATTATAAATCGATGGATTGATCAATTAGCTCATTCAGATCTTAATGCAGATATTGCTATTTAATAATAAAGGGGAGCGAGATGACGCCGGAAAGCAATACCGAGGCGCAACTATCTTCTATAATCGGATTGCTGCGTGTACTGTTCAAGCTGGTGGATAGGGAGAAATCCTGGCTTCTGGCCTATATGCTTTCCATGGCGATCATCGAAGCCGAAGACGCTTACGGAAAGGAAAGACCTAACTAGGCGAAGCATAAGTTGGTGCGTCAGGCGGCTTGTTGCTTGGCATGTCCAGCGGTCTTCCAATTCCACGGCAACAGTTCAGGCAGCCTGGAGACAGGAAGGGCGGGCATTCTTTCGAGCACATCGGCCAGCCAAGCCTGCGGATCGATATCGTTCATCTTTGCGGTGACGATCAAGGAATAGATGAACGCGGCGCGCTCGCCGCCGCGCTGCGAGCCGGCGAAGAGCCATGCCTTGCGGCCCAGGGCGATGCCGCGCAGCGCCCGTTCGACGGCATTGTTGGTCAAGCAGATCCGGCCATCATCGAGAAAGCGGGTGAAAGCCTCCCATCGCCCTTGCTTGCCTAGCATATAGTCGATCGCCTTGGCGACGGGATTGTGCTTGGACATCCGCGCGCGCTGGGCCGTGAGCCAGCCATGCAGTTCTTCGACGAGCGGGCGAGCCTGTTCCTGCCGGGCGGCGAGGCGCTCCCCGGCGGGCTTGCCGTTGATGCCGCGCTCGATGGCGAACAGCGCATCGATACGGGTTACAGCTTCAAGCGCGAGCGGCGAGATCTCATGTGCGGCTTTGTCTTTACGAACATTGCCGGTGATGTCGGCCAGTTCGAAGAATTTGCGCCGCGCATGGCTCCAGCACAGGGCGCTCGTCACCGGCCCGGGACTTCGGTCCATGCGATAGAGATCGTTATAGTCGCTATAGGCGTCGGCCTGTAGGGTGCCCTGCCAGCCGGAAAGATGTTCGGTGGGGTGGAGCATCTGGCGGTCGGCGGAGAAGTGAAAGATGGCTGCTGGCGCAGCGGCTCCCGCGAACGGACGGTCGTCTCGAACATAGCTCCACAGCCTTGCTTCCTTCGTCGCGCCTTTGGCCAGAAGCGGCACGGTGGTGTCATCGCCCATGCAGCCGTTCGCCTGCCAGCACATGGGCGCGGATCAACTCGTGGAGCGGCTTCAGGGCCGTCGCACAGGCGCCGACCTGATCGGCCAGCGTCGAGAGGCTTAAGCTCACGCCTTCCCTTGCATAGCGCTCGGCCTGCCGGTTCAGCGGCTGATGCTGCCCGAACTTGTCGCCCGTGAACTATTCCCATCACGTTGATAGTTTTGTTTAATTTCTCTCTTCCCACCGCTTTGT
>NZ_BMHH01000022.1 GCF_014640615.1 Paramesorhizobium endophyticum
CGCAGGAATGTGCCAACTACTTCAAATCCTGCGGATATGACCCCGAGTAAAGTGGACGCGCTCTAGAACGCATCGTGCTTACCCCTCGCATTATACGATGCGAACAAAAGATCGAATTTGCGGCGCGTTCGATAATACCGCTCAATCACAACAATGACTCCCGGAGTGTCTCATGGAGAGAACGGACGCGCTGCACACGCAGGAATCGATCGGCGCCCATTCGCCTGGGGGCGGTATGATACCGACGGATCGGCTTGGCCTCGCGACTGCGCTGAGCCGGTTTCAGCATCAGAGACGACAGGCCGCTTTTCTCATCATAGTGCTGACGATCGGGTTGCTCTTTTTTCTTCAAGCCCGCTCCAGTGAATTCACCGTCGGCATTGTCGAAACGTTCGGAATCGGACTGATCGCGGCGGCCATCATCGGCCGACTCTGGTCGACGCTTTACATCGGCGGCCGGAAAAATGGCGAACTGGTTGCGAGCGGACCATATTCGATCACCCGCAATCCGCTCTACCTTTTCTCGGCAATAGCTGCGGCTGGAGCGGGGGCGCAAACGGGAAGTATCGTCGTAATGCTGGCGTTTGCCGCTTGCACCTGCATCATCTTCGCGGTCGTGATCCGGCGCGAGGAAAAATATCTCCGCCAGACGTTTGACGAGTACTACGACGAATATTGCGTGCGTGTGCCGCGATTTCTGCCGCGGTTCTCGGCATTCGTCGACATGGATTGGGTAATGGTAAGCCCCAAGCGGCTCTACGCGACCTTTTTGGACGGTCTGGTCTTTTTCGCAGCCGTGCCTGTTTCCGAAGGCATCGATTGGCTTCAGCAGCAAGGCATGATTCCTGTCCTGCTGCGGCTTCCTTGATCCAGGCAACTTTACATAACTTTACACTGACTTAACGGCACTTAACGTTGAGGCCGATAGGGTTCCCGTCACTCAATGTAGGATTACACGCGATGCAGCCAAAAGGTCTGGCGAGCTATTTCTTTCAGTTCGGGCTTGATCCGTTGATGGTGCGGCGCGCCGCGGAGGGGTTTGGAATACGTTTCACATGCGTTGGCCTCCTGATGTTCGCTTGCCTTGCCGGCTGCGCGAAGGTTCCCTTGCAATCGGGCGCTTCACTATCCTCATACGACAATCTCGTTTCCGAAAAGAGCCTCCTGGCCAAAGCGGCGATCAAAGCAGACCGTGACGCTCTCCTCAGTGCGCGTACGGTGCGGATCATCCCGACGGGGTTTACGCCAACGGCGGCGGCGATGGTCGAGGATCCGAAAGATCTCCGTTTGGTGGCGAACGCGATCGATCGTTCGTTGTGCGTGTCTCTCAGTGATCGGCTGCAGGTGGTGGGCAGCGGCCAAGCCGCCGATTTGACGGTACGCGCCAATGTGACTGTCCTGGTGCCGACAAACGCGGCCGCGGCCGCGCTCTCCACCGCCACTTCGCTCGGAACCTCCGTCGTCCTCCCCGTCTCCGTGCCGCGGTTGCCGTTGGGCTTGGGCGGGCTTGGGGTCGAGGCGGAGGCGATAGGAGTCGACGGCAAGCAAAAGGCGGCCATGGTCTGGGCGAGAGGCGCCAATTCGATCACCGAAAAGCCGCGGATGTCGAAGGTCGGCGACGCATATAGCCTGGCCTCTAAATTCGGCAATGACTTTGCCGCGTTGATTGTCAAAGGCAAATCTCCGTTCGGTGGCATGCCAGAGATCCCGTCCCTCCAGAAGATGCGCTCAGGACTCGGAGGAAAGGCCAAATACACCGCTTGTGAAACCTTCGGGCGAGCACCTGGAGTCGCCGGGCTGGTTACAGGCCAGCTCGGGATGCCTCCGGGATGGTCCGACAAGGGTGATGCGACAGCAAGAAAATAAGCGCCTGCGTGGCTCAACGATGAACATGAAACATTAATCTCTCTCCTCGACTGAAATTAAAGGAATTGGAATGACAGGCTTGCAACAGGCGGTCCGTTCGCTCGCTCTTATCTGTGTCTGGCTGCCCCTGGCCAGTTGTTCAGGCGAAACAGACACGTCAAAGGCCGGTGCGGCCCCTCAAGCCGAAGTCTCAGTTGTCGAAGTGAAGGCGGAGACGCTTCCTGTCGTCACTGAACTGCCGGGCCGCGTGGCGCCGATGATGACGGCGGATGTTCGTCCCCGCATAACAGGCATGGTTTTCAAGCGCGTGTTCGAGCAGGGCTCGACTGTCAAGGAAGGCGACGTTCTTTATATCATCGATCCGGCGCCGTTCCGGGCCAAGGTCGAGGCAGCGAAAGCCGCGCTGGATTTCGCGATTGCCGCTCAGGCGCTTGCCAAGCAGCGTGCCGACCGGCAAGCGGAGCTTCTTCGCAAAGGCGTTGCCAGCAAGGACAGCACCGACACCGCCGTTGCAACGCTTGCGCAAAGCAATGCCGATGTCGATCGCGCGCGGGCGGATCTGACGACGGCCGAGCTCGAATTGCAGTACACGGAAATCCGCGCGCCGATCTCCGGCAAGATTGGTCGTGCGCTCGTCACGCAGGGCGCCCTGGTCAGCCCCACCTCGGATATCATGGCCTCCCTCCAGCAGATCGATCCGGTCTATGTCGATTTCACCCAGCCGGCGGATAGCGTCATTGCCCTCAAGAATGCGCTTGCTGAGGGCAAATTGCAGGCGGATGCGCCGGGAAGCGCCCGTTTGAAGCTCCTTTCCACGGGCGGCGAGCCATATCCGCACGATGGCAAGCTTCTGTTTTCTGAGGCGTCGGTCAATTCGGCCACCGGCCAGATCATCTTGCGCGGCGAGTTCCCCAACCCCGAGATGAACCTGCTGCCCGGTATGTATGTACGCGGCCGTCTCGAGCAGGCCGCGCTCGACGGCGCCCTTGCCGTGCCCGAGCAGGCTGTCCAGCGTGACACCGCCGGCAATGCTCAACTCTATGTCGTCGCAGACGGCAAAGTGCAGCTTCGAACGGTTACGCTCGGCTGGATCGTCGATGGCCGCTGGGTCGTGATGAAAGGCATCAATCCGGGCGACAGAGTGGTGGTCGAAGGCTTCCAGCGTATCGCTCCTGGCGCGCCGGTGAAGACCACGCCCTGGACAAATCCCTCCCTCGCCAGCGCCGACAGTTCAGACAAGGGTTAAGACCGATGGCAGCCTTCTTTATAGATCGCCCGGTGTTCGCCTGGGTCATCGCTATTATTATCATGCTGGCAGGCGCGATTTCGCTCACCGTTCTGCCCGTCTCGCAATATCCCAAGGTGGCGCCGCCCCAAGTCAAGGTCTCGGCGGTCTATCCCGGCGCCTCGCCGGAGGATACCTATGAGGGCGTCACGCGGTTGATCGAGGAAGAGCTGAGTGGTGTGCCCGGCATGCTCTATTTCGAGTCGACCTCCGACGCCTCGGGGTCCATCGGCATCACGGCGACCTTCGAATCGGGGACAGACCCGGACGACGCCACCGTCGAGGTGCAAAACCGCGTGCGGCGCGTGGAGGGAAGACTTCCGAGTTCCATCGTGCAACAGGGGATCAGCGTCGATGCCGCCAGCAGCGGTACGATTCTTCTGGTGGCGCTGACCTCTAAAACCGGTCAGACCGATGGCCTTTCGCTCGGCGATTATATGAGCCGGAACGTTGCGAGTGAGTTACGCCGCATCCCTGGTGTGGGCAATGCCCAGCTCTTCGGCAGCGAGCGCGCCATGCGTGTCTGGGTCGATCCGGACAAGCTTCTCGGGTTCGGCCTTGCGCCCGCCGATGTCACGGATGCGATCCGAGCACAGAACGCGCAGGTGTCCGCGGGCCGTCTCGGCGCCGCACCCGTTGGGCCCGAGCGCAGAACGACGGGTTCCCTTATCGTCAAGGGACAGCTCACTTCTCCCGATGAGTTCGGCGGCATCGTGCTTCGCGCCGCGCCCGATGGCTCCACGGTGCGCCTGCGCGACGTTGCCCGCATCGAAATCGGGGCGGAATCCTATGGCACCTCGACGCGCATCAACGGCAAGCCTGCGGCTGGCGCCTCCATCGAGCTTGCGCCCGGCGGAAACGCCCTCGACGTGGCGACGGCTATCCGCGAGCGAATGCAGGAACTGCAAACATCGTTTCCCGAAGATATCGAATGGATGATCCCTTATGACACCACGCCATTCGTCGAAATCTCCATCGAAAAGGTTCTGCATACCCTGATCGAGGCGATCGTTCTCGTCTTTGCCGTCATGTTCCTGTTTCTGCAAAACATCCGCTATACGCTCATTCCCACTCTCGTCGTGCCGATCGCCCTGCTTGGTGCGTGCGGTATCATGTTCGTGCTGGGCTTCTCCATCAACGTGCTCACCATGTTCGGCATGGTCCTGGCGATCGGCATTCTCGTGGATGATGCCATCGTCGTCGTGGAAAATGTCGAGCGGATCATGATGGAGGAGGGGCTTTCGCCCAAGGAAGCCACCAAGAAAGCAATGACGCAGATCACCGGCGCGGTCGTAGGCATCACGCTGGTGCTGACTGCGGTCTTCGTGCCGATGGCGTTCTTTCCGGGCGCTGTCGGAGTGATCTATCAGCAGTTCTCGCTGACGATGGTCGCATCCATCCTCTTTTCGGCCTTTCTAGCTCTATCGCTGACGCCGGCGCTTTGCGCCACGTTCCTGAAACCCATTCCCAAGGGTCATGCCCATTCCAGGAAGGGGTTCTTCGGATGGTTCAACCGGACGTTCGATGCCTCGTCGCATAGCTATAGCAACTGGGTTGGCCGGCTGCTGCATAAAAGCGCACGCGTTATGCTCGTCTATCTCGTGATCGCAGGCGTGACCGGCTACCTGTTCCTGCGGCTGCCGACGGACTTCCTGCCCATGGAGGATCAGGGGACATTGCTTGCCCAGGTGCAGGCGCCTGCGGACGCGACGTCCGCGCGAACGCTCGAATCCATCGAGAAGATGGAGAAGACCGTACTGGACAATCCGGCGGTGACACGAGCTGTCGCCATCAATGGCTTCAGCTTTTCCGGCGCGGGCGAGAATGCGGCGCTGGTGTTCATGACGCTCAAGGACTGGAGCGAGCGCACTGCCGAACAAGGAGCGGCAATGATCGCCCAGAAGCTCAACGCGCAATTCCAGAATATCAAGGACGCCGTCGCTTTCGCCACGTCGCCGCCCGCGATCTCGGGACTCGGCAGCACCAGCGGGTTCGCGTTCCGTCTTCAGGATCGTGGCAACAAGGGAACAGAGGCGCTATGGGCCGCGCGCGACCAGTTCTTAGGCGAAGTGCGCAAGAGCCCGGTTCTGGCGGGCGTGCGCGAAGAGGGGCTTGCCCCCGCGCCGCAGGTGGTGCTGAAGCTTGATCGCGAGAAGGCTAACGCTTTCGGTGTCACCTTCGCCCAGATCAACCAGACGATCAGCACCAATCTCGGCTCGTCCTATGTGAACGATTTTCCGAATGCCGGACGAATGCAGAGAGTGACCGTTCAGGCCGAACCAGGCAAGCGCGGCGACATTTTCGATGTGCTGAACATGAGCGTTCGCAACAGCAATGGCGAGATGGTGCCGCTTTCCGAGTTCGCCAGCTACGAATGGTCGAAGGGGCCGATTCAGCTCGTCGGCTACAACGGGTTCCCCGCCATCCGGATTAGCGGGCAGGCGGCCCCCGGCCATTCTTCCGGCGATGCGATCGCCGAGGTCGAGCGCATCGCGGACCTGCTGCCGGAAGGTTTCGGATATGAATGGACCGGTCAGACGCTTCAGGAAATCCAGTCCGGCGCGCAGGTTCCCATGCTGCTCGGCCTCTCATGCCTGCTGGTCTTCCTGTGCCTTGCCGCACTCTACGAGAACTGGGCCATTCCTCTGGCCGTCATGCTGGTGATACCGCTTGGCGTGATCGGATCGCTAGCGGCAGTGATGCTGCGCGACATGCCGAACGACGTCTATTTCAAGGTGGGGCTCATCACCATCATCGGCCTGTCGGCGAAAAACGCCATTTTGATCATCGAATTCGCCAAGGATCTGCGAGCATCGGGAAAATCGCTCGCCGAAGCTGCCGTGGAGGCGGCGCATCTTCGTTTCCGTCCGATCCTGATGACTTCGCTGGCCTTCACGCTCGGTGTCGTGCCTCTGGTCATCGCGAGCGGGGCCGGGTCGGCAAGCCAGCGCGCCATCGGAACCGGCGTGATGGGCGGCATGATCTCGGCCACGGTGCTCGCCATCTTCTTCGTACCGGTGTTCTTCGTCTTCGTGATGCGCTGGACGAAGACCACTCCGAGACAACTGGAAGCCGATGCGGCAGGGACCTCGACGGAACCGCAGCACGGTTGAAAGGCGATTTGTCAGAGACCCCGGATCAAATCCCGAAAAAATCTAAACGCGGAAGAAGGAGCATCATGAAAAAGCGTTTGATAATACTGGCCGCCTTTGCGACAGCGGCTGTGACCCCGACCATTGCGCAAGCCGCCGTTCGCGGCTTTGCGACCACCGATGTCAACATGCGGTCTGGGCCAAGCACGGCCTATCCCGCCGTGACCGTCATCCCCGTGGGCGAACCTCTCAGGATCAACGGCTGTCTGCGGGACGTCAACTGGTGCGACGTCTCTTGGACAGGCGGCCGCGGCTGGGCCTACGGACGGTATGTGCAGGCCGATTACCGCTCTACCCGCGTGTACGTCGAGCCCGACTATTATCCCCGTCTGGGCATTCCCATCGTCACTTTCGATGTGGACACCTACTGGGGCCGGCACTACCGCGACCGCAGCTTCTACCGTGAGCGGGACCGCTGGCGCGGTCACGACTGGCGCCACGACCGTCATCTGCCGCGAGGCTGAGGAGCGATTCCCGCCACAGCAGTAAATGTGAGGTTGCCAGGGACGCGATCAATCCCAACGCCCGGCAATCTCCGACCCCACAATCGTTTTGTACTCAACAATGGAGACTATGAATGCGTAAGATCGTCCTTTCAGCCGTCATTGCGGCAGCCACTCTGTCCGCCATGCCGGCTTTCGCAAAGCAATGGAAGCTTCAGGCGTCCGTTCAGCGGCAGATCCAGTCGGACATCAACCAGTTGGACCAACGGATCGATGCGGCGGCGCAGAGGGGTACAATTTCACGGCGGGAAGCCACAAGTCTGCGCGGCGACGCTTCAAGCGTGCAAAGCCTTTACAATCGCCTTTCGCGGAATGGGCTGGACCATGGTGAAGTTGGACAGCTTGAGACGCAGGTAAACCGAATCCACCAGCGTTTGAAGTTTGAAAAGCGTGATTGGGACGGCCGCCGCGGCTAAGCCGAGGTAGCGGCAGCATACTGTCGGTTTGCTCCGACAGCATGCTGCCGCTGGATAGGCCAAGCGGTGGCAGGCAACGATGCCAGGCTTTCCGAACAGGTGTGCGCCACAATGAGTGGATATTGCCAGCGTCCGCTTACTCCGATGAGGGATTCCAGGGCGTGAGCCGTCAAGGCTAAGCCCGGGATCGCTCCCGGCGTCCCGGTCGGCCATACGATGAGATCGAACTCAACGGTGAGCCTCCCATAGAAAATCGTTTCGCTGGATTTCTGCTGTTGCCGACAAATGACATGCGGCGGGATCGTTCCCGCCTGATCGGAGGCTTCACCCAGCGGCGCCGACAACGGTTCCCTGGGCCAGCGCGCACAAAGTTTCATGCCCTTCGACAACCGCGAATATCTCGCATTGGCAGACGGCCTGCCGCTTGCCGGAGCTCTTGGTGTTCGCACGCGCAATCAATTCCGTCCCGCGCGCAGGCTTGAGGTAATTAATCTTGAACTCCGAGGTCAAGGCATTGCCGCCCAATGCAAGCCCGCCGGCAAAGGTAATGGCATTGTCTGCCAGATAGCTCTGAGCACGCCGCCATGCACGAAACCATGCTGCTGTTTCAAATTGTCGGAGATCGTAAGGCTCAATTCTGCACTTCCCGGACCAACATTCGTCAGGCGCGCGCCGATGAATTGGCTGAACGGCTGGGCATCGAAGACCTGGTGGGCAAACGAGAGAATATCTTCCATGTCATCCCATCCTCAAGCGATCTGTGGCTCGGCTGATCGGCAGGCAGATGGCGCGGGAAGATTTAGCAGCCCGGATTGCTGCCAATGATAATCGGAAGGCAAAGGCGGCGGATGATGATTAGCCCTGTAGTTGCTTTGTGGGCACTGGAAACGGCTTGCTTCAGGATGCCGCTTCAATTTAGGATTCATGACGAGGCCGCACAGTCCGAACCTGTTTGGCGCGATGAAAGCCTTTTTGGGCTTGCAGGGATTGGGCCGGAACGAATCCGCCCCCTCAAGGCCAAGCCGCTTCGCGGTGGCGCTGCGCGCCAGCCTTGACCGGTCGAATGCGTTCCGGCGTTTGGCTCTGAAGCAGGAAAGGCGCGGCGTGCGCTGGCAGGCAGCGCCAGCCGCAACGGCTTGGCGCAAATGCTGGCAATCACAGCGCATTGTCGATGAGAGGAGAAGCCCGAACATGACCCATGCAGCCCTTTATGCCCGCTATTCGTCCGACAATCAGCGCGAGGCATCGATTGAAGACCAGTTCCGGCTTTGCCGTGAACGCGCCGCCCAGGAACGGTGGGAGATTGTCGGTTCCTACGAGGATGCTGCCCTATCCGGCTCCAGCACAATCTTGCGTTCCGGCATCCAGCGGCTTGTGCGGGACGCGCAGCGCGGCGACTTCAAAATCCTGCTGGCGGAGGCGCTGGACCGGATCAGCCGCGATCAGGCTGACGTGGCAACCCTCTACAAGCAACTGAAATTCGCGGGCGTGAGCATTGTCACTTTGGCCGAGGGCGAAATCAGCGAGTTGCATGTCGGCCTGAAAGGCACGAAACGCCTTATTCCTGAAAGACCTCGCGATGAAGACGCATCGCGGTTTGCGCGGGCGCGTCGAGAAGGGCAAGGCGGGCGGCGGTTTGTGCTACGGCTACAAGGTGGTGAAGAAATTCGACGCCAACGGCGAGCCGATCCGGGGAGACCGGGAAATCCTCCCCGAGGAAGCGCAGATTATTATCCGCATCTTCCGCGAGTTTGCTTCCGGCAAAAGCCCCAAGGCGATTGCTGTTGACCTTAACCGGGAAGGCGTTCCCGGCCCGCTTGGCCGTGCATGGGGTGACACCAGCATTCGCGGCCACGTCAGCCGGGGGACCGGCATCATCAACAACGAGCTTTATGCGGGCGTTCTGGTCTGGAACCGTCTGCGGTACATCAAGGACCCATCCACCGGCAGGCGGGTGTCGCGCATCAACCCGGAAAGCCAATGGATCAGGACAGAGGTTCCGCATCTGCGCATCGTGGACGATGAGCTATGGAACGCCACCCGTGCGCGGCAGAAGCAGATATCGGAAATCTTCGGCCCCAATCCAGCCAATTCCCTGGAAGGCCGCATGAAGCGCGTGCGCCAGACAGGTCGTCCCGTCCATCTCCTTTCCGGCCTTCTGACCTGCGGTTGTTGCGGCGGCAAGATCGGCATCATCACGCCGAACCGCTATGCCTGCCTCAATCATCATCGGCGCGGCACCTGCGACAATGGCCGGACCATCACCAGCGACAAGATCGAGGCCCGCGTGCTGACCGGCCTGAAAGAGCGGCTTGTGTCCAGCGAAGCAGTAGCGGAAGCTGTCAAAGCCTATGCTGAAGAAATGAACCGCCTCAATCGCGACCGCCGCGCACAGGTGCAGACCGATCAGAAGGCGCTTGCCAAGATCGAAAAGGCCATTGCCGGGATCATCGCGGCTATCGAAGACGGCATGTATCAGCCGAGCATGAAAGCGCGCATGGATGAGCTTGAACGGCAGAAGGCCGAAATTGCCGCCCGCATGGGCGAAGCGCCCGCCGATGTGCCGGACGTTCATCCCAATGTCACCAATGTTTACCGGCTGCGGGTGGAGCGGTTCATAGACGCTCTGGACGATTCCGATGGCGGGCGGCAGGCAGCGAAGGCGTTGCGTTCCTTGATCGGGGAAATCATTCTCACTCCCGGCCAGAAGCGCGGCGAGGTTCATGCCGAGCTACGCGGCGAGTTGTTCGGCATACTCGAATTGGTCAGAGGCGAGGATTATCATAGGCTGGACAAAGTTATGTTGACGGCCAATGCCTGCCCCCGCAACCATTCTTGTCGAATAAACCCCGTTGCCCTCGCGACGGGGGTTTTTGTTGTCGTCATCCCCAAGCAGCATGATCGCGCCCAATTCGCCCACAAGCTCGATCTGCCGCTCTCCGGCCTCATCGGGAACGAGACGGATCGTGCCGATCAGCTGCGCAGCTTTGCGGCGCGGAGACACAGGATGGCTGGATGGCCCGAAATGTCCCCATGGATATTCAACCGTCAGACCAGAGGGTGCATGCGCGAAAGACGGGAGAGCGCCCCTGTTGGAAGGAATTTCCACCGCCAGGACAGATTGTTTTCCACGTGCCCGCATTCACTGTCTGTGTCGCCATTGGGCAAGGGCGGGAACTGATTGCGAAGGGAAGACGAGCACGTGGAAAAACGCTGCCGGGCGCGTCTTGAGCTCGAGGCAAGCTTGCCGCCGGACGAAGGGCGTCTCTACGGCTCTGTCATCCACGCACCGCGGCAATTCGGCGGCGTGCTGTCATAAAGACGTTCCGCATGGCGGCTGGACGCAGCAGCCATGTCGCCAGCAGGAAGATCGCGGAGCCTGCCGCGCCGCCCGCGACCAGCGTAACCAGAGGCGGCATGCCCTGCAGAGGTAGGATGGCGAGGCTGGCGGCGGCTCCGCTGGCGACGGCCACCGTCAGTGAAACGGCGATATCGCGCCAGGGAACGGGAACCGGCGTCAGCCGTCTGGAGATGAGGATTGAGGTGAGAAGCTCGCTCACCGCTCCTCCGGCCAGTGCAATCGCCGCGCCAAGCGCGACCATATGCGGAATGAGCAGGATCGACAGGCCGATGGTCGCGACCGATCCGAGCGATGTCGCGCCGATCAGCAGCCATGTCCGCTTATGTGCGTAGATGACGGTGCCGTAGACGAAATTCGTGAGGTTCGCGCACAGCACGGCAAAGGCAATCACGGGAAAGAGGAAGCCCAGTTCTCCGTGATAGCTTTGCGGCAGGAGAAGCCCGGTGATCGGCCCGTTGAGGGCAACAAGCATGGCGGCGACGGGCAGGCAGAGCTGCATCAGGAGGGCCATGATCTGAGACAGCAATTCGGCCGCCGCTGTCGCCCCTTTTTCATCGAAGCGGCTCATCACCTCGGGAAACGCGCCCATGTTGATGGCATTGCCGACCATGTCGATGGGCTGGCGGGCGAGCACATAGGCCGCGGCAAAAACGGCGACGGCGGCGGCGTTGTGATAGGCATTGAGGAACAGGCGCTCGGCGCTGTTGAGGCCGAAACCCACCAGCGCCATGACGATGAGCGGTATGCCGAGCATGAAAAGCTCGCGTCCGGTGAAGCGTGGCGGACCCGTAACCACGTGCCGGGCCGCCACCGCAAAAGCAGTAATGCCGGCGATGAGCATGCCGGCGCTCGAACCCAGCGACACCACCAGGAAATTATCCGGAAACACCGTTATCGCTGCGATAGGCAGAATGAGTTGCAGCAGGGCGCGCAGGGATTCGACCAGCGAATAGGCCGAATGTCTCTGTTGCATCTGCAAGACGGTGAGGGCAAAACGCGCGACGGCGCCGACAACAAGATAAACGCAGACAGCTGTGGCGAATTCCTCCCAGCGCGCCGGGACGACAAAGAACGAAGCGACAGCCGAGATCACTAGCGCCAGCGCGGTCGTGCCGATGAGTACTTTACCGGCGAGCGCGAGACTGCCGCGTGATATCTCGCCCTTGCCGCCAAGCCGCAAGAGGGCGATGCGCAGCCAGTTGGTCAGCGCCGTGTCCGTCATCTCGCCCACGGTGACCACGAGGGTCAACAGGCCGTATTCCTCCTGATTGAGGAGGCGGGTAACGATGACCAGCACCAGCAGCGCGGATATCCGCGTCAGGAGGATGGCCGGGCCGTAGATGAGGGTGGAGCGCAGAAGCAAGGAGTGGACCCTGAGAAAGTGAAGGCTGTCGGGTACCCTGTCTAGCCGTCATTTTGAGACTTGTCCCGAGAATCTACCGCGGCCAGACATGCCTCCATGGGAATTGCTTATTTTTTCCTTGTGAGAGGTTCTCGGGACAAGCCCGAGAACGATGATAAGATGACGAGCTACGGCAATCCTACTGCTTGAGTCCCAAGGCCTTGAGCAGCGCATCGTCGGGCACTGCCGGTCCTGTGGGCTGGATCAGCGTCATGCCATAAGGATTGGAATATTCCCAGACCGACCAGGGAATATGGAATTGCTCCGCAAGCGTCCTGGCGGCGGTAATATAGCGCGACCGGTCGGCCTCCGGGGCGCCGCTGCGGCCATCCGCCGACATGAGGATCACGCCGAACTCGCCCATGAACAGCCTGCTGGCCGGAATGCCATGCTTGCTCGCCCAGGCCATCGCCTCGCCGAAACGGCTGCTCAGCTGGTTCGGCCCCCATTGGTCCTGGAAATATTCCGAGATGGCCGGTTGGGCCTCGGCCATGTTCGCCTGTTTTTCGCTCGCGCTTAACCCCGCATCGTCCATCTTTTTCAACAAGGCCGCGCTTACGCCTTCGGGGGTGCCGCAGGATGCCGGCCATGGGAAGCCGGACACGAAGCCGTTTGAACGGTCCGAGCGCTGATGGGTGAATGCATGGGGCTCATACATGTGGAAGCTGTAATAGATGTTCGGATCGTCGAAATCGGGCAGAAGGTCGGTGAGCCCGGTTATGCTTCCGCCGCAGGCGCCGGTCGCCACGATGGTGAGGTTGCGGCTTACAGAGCGGATATCGCGCACGGTATCGGTCATGATGCGCTGCCAGTCATCAGTGCCGCCGGCATCGCACGGATAGTGGGCCGGTTCATTAAAAGGCTCGAACGCGACCTGGCCCGCGCCGGCCTCGACGAGCATGCGGGCCACGTCCTTCACCATGTCCCGGTAGCGGGCAATGCCCTCGCTGTCCGCCGGGCCGTTGATGAGGTCCATGGAATAGGCTGGAACCTGCGAATTGCTGTGCAGATTGAACACGATTTTGAGGCCCGACGCGGTGACCTGCCCGACCGCATCGGACAGGACCTTAAGCGCCTCCTGCCGCTTCGCGCCCTGGCTGGCGAGCAGCGGGCCGGGATCGACGGTGAGGCGGATGAAGTCGAAGCCCATGGATTTGATCCGCTTGAACTCGTCGCCTTGCGGCCAGTCCGTAAGCGGCCTTCCCCCGGAGAGCCATTCCTTCTGGCTCAGATATGGCGGCCAACGATAGGAGCCGTCCGGGTTGAGGGGCGACCAGTTCAGCCATTCGTGTACGCCAACGCCGCGATGCAGGGGAAGAGGCGCAGCCGCCGCGCCGGTGACCGCCAGGCATAGCGCCGCTGCAATAACCATTAATGCTTTCACACCCAATCTCCTCAGTTCAGGACAATAACGTTTAGAGTATGGTCCTGGAAAGCCCGAGGAGGATAAGTTCATGCGGCTTAAATAAAAATCTGGGGCTCTGTTCTGATTTTGTTAGAACGAACCGGGCTTTAGGAAAGAGCCGTAGAAAAGATATCCCCGCAATGCGTTTATTGCGGGGTCGGGAGTTGGAGCGTTTCGATGAAACTCGGCTGGTATATCAACCGATTGCGCAACATGGAGCCGGCCGAGATTATGCATCGGCTTGTCGAGCAGCAGCGCAGGACCGTCTCGAGATATCGCGGCGGCGGCTGGCGGCGCGTGTCGGCCCGCGCGCTCAATCCGGTTTTCCCGCAATGGCGCGAAGCTTTGCTCAAGGCGACCCCGGCCCAGAAGGAGGCCATAGAGATTGCCGCGCAAGCCGCGCTTGGAGGAAAGTTTTCGGCGCTCGGGCGCGATTGGCCCGCGCGCGATCCCGACGACCTCTATCCCGCTGATTTCTGGCGCCTCGATCCGGTGACGGGCACGCTCTGGCCGGGTGCTGAAGCCTATACGTTCGACATCGATTTCCGGCATTCCGCAGAGCGCGGCGACATCAAATATGTCTGGGAAGCGGGCCGGTTGCAATATCTGCCCGTGCTCGCCGCTTATCTCACCCTGACCGGCGACGAGCGGGCAAGACGCGCCATCGAGACTGCGATTGCGAGCTGGCATTCCGCCAATCCGCCCTTTCGCGGCGTCGCATGGGCTTCGGGCATCGAAGTGGCGCTGAGGGTTATCAGCCTCATCGTCACGCTTGATCTCGCGGGCGAAAAGATTGGCGGCGAGAGCCGGGGACAGTTCGCGCAAATCCTCGCCGCAAGCGCTTATTGGCTGGCGCGGTTCCCTTCCGCTTATTCGTCCGCCAACAACCATCTGGTAGCCGAGCTTGCGGGGGAGCATCTTGTTGGCCTTGCCTTCGGTGAGAAAGCGGAAGGCGCGCGCGCGGCATTGCTGGCCGAAACCCTCAAACAAATTCTGCCTGACGGGCTCGGTGCGGAACAAAGCCCGACCTATGGTGCGTTCACCGCCGAAATGATCCTGCTCTGCGCGGCAGCGGCAAAGGCGAAGGCGAAGGATGCCCCCTTTCCGCCTGATGTGACGGCGCGGCTCGCCGCCTTTGCCGATGCCGTGAACTGGCTGCCTGACAACGCCTCCTATGGCGATGACGACGAGGGCCGGGCCCTGACGCTCGGGAACGAGGGCGACTATACGGGCTCGATCGCCGCAGCCATATCAGGCTTTCTCAGCCAGACGGGTGCCATGCCGGAAGCGGGGGATTTCCGCTCGATCTTCTTCGGCGCGCCCGCCAAATCCCTGCCCAAACCTATGGGGCTCAAGACTTTCGACGATGGCGGCCTCTCCGTCTGGCGCGGGACCATCAATGGCCGGGATGTCGAGATGATGTTCGACCACGGCCCGCTCGGCTATCTCTCCATCGCGGCGCATGGCCATGCGGATGCCCTGTCGCTCACGCTGTTCGTCGATGGCGAGCCGGTGCTTGTGGATCCGGGTACCTGGGCTTACGGCTCGGGCGGTGTGTGGCGCGACTGGTTCCGCTCCACCCCGGCGCACAACACGCTCAACATCGAGGGTAAAAGCCAGAGCATCATTTCGGGCAAGTTCAACTGGTCGCACAAGGCGGCGGCGGCCCTTGTGTGCGTCACGCCGGAGCCGGACTGGAGCCTTTGCGCCCGCCATGATGGCTATGAAGGGCGGTTCGGGGCCGTGCATCAGCGCACCCTGTCACGCCATCCAGAGGGCATTCTGGTGACCGACCAGCTTCTGGGGAAAGGGCAGGAGGCGGAAGTGGTGTTTCAATTGGCTGCGGGCATCGCAACGCGGACCGATGGAAATGTCGTCACATTGATGCGGAACGATGAGAAGCTGCTGGCCATCCGTTTTCCCGATCCTGCCATCGAAATCCGCGCGGGCGGCGACAAGCCGGGGGAGGGAGGCTGGGTTTCCCCGCGTTTCGGCGTCCGGCATCCGGCAGCGCGGATCGCCTGGCGCGGCACGGTCACCGAGGCAGGGAGCAATTTCGAGATCAGCCTGATCGCGCCGCAGGCCGCTGGGTAAGCGCCGCACCGGACAGGCCAGCGATTAATCATAGGCAGACTTTTTGCAGGTTCGGGTAGGGCAGACCTGCTAGTGTCCGGCACGCAAACACGGGACGTATCCTCTTCATGAATATGCATGCAATCGAAGCGATGGAAGGCGTGGATCGCCTGGAGATCGTCGAGTCGCCGGACCGCCTGGCGGCGGTCGAGGAGCCGTGGACGCGGCTGTGGCGTGAATGCGACGGCCTTATCTTCCAGAGCCATGGCTGGGTGTCCGCCTGGTGGAAAACATTGGGGCGCCCGGAGCAGACCGGGCTTCGCATCGGCCTTGCCTGGAAGGGGGACAGGCTTATCGCCGTCATTCCGCTGGCGATCACCCGGCGGAAGGGGCTGCGCTTTCTTGAATGGGCCGCAGCCGCCCATTCCGACTATTGCGATATTCTTTGCGCGCCGGAATGTCCGGATGCGGTGCTCGATGCACTGTGGGCCCGCTTATGCAAGGCTGGGGGATTCGACCTTGCCTTCATCAACCGGCTTTTGCCAGACGCAGCAGCGCGGCGGGTTTTTTCTCCCGGCAAGCGGACAGGCGTGAGGCTTCATCTCAATCACCGGCAGGAAATCAGCTACCGCATTGCCGGCGATTGGCAGAGCGGGGCGGCCTGGTTCAAGACCCGCTCCACGAACGCCCGCCAAAATCATCGCCGCAAACTGAAGATGCTGGAGAATGGCGGAGCCCTGCGCATCCGCCTGCTTGGGCCCGACGAGCCACTCGAACCTGTCCTCGACCGGCTGGTGGCGCTCAAGCGGCACTGGCTGGAGAAGAGCGGCCGCTCTTCCGAGCTTTTCGAGGGCGGGGGACCGGCGCTCAAGGCGTTGGTCGATGTGCTGGCGCGTGCGGGGATACTGCATCTGTTCGTGATCGAGCGTGACGGCATCGTTGTCGCCGTTTCGGTCAATTTCGTCCAGCACAACACGATGATGGTCTGGATGCCGACTTACGATGCGGAATTCGCGCGTGCGTCCCCAGGACTGTTGCTGCTCTTCGAATATGTGCAATGGTCGATCGATCATGGTCTCGGCATGGTCGATCTGCTTTGCGGCGAAGAGGCGTATAAGGGCCGTGTTGCGACCCACACCGTCACGTTGGAGACGCTCGTCGGCGCGCGCACGGCGAAGGGCTCGCTCGCGCTGCTCATGGACGGGCTGCGGCAGAAGCTGAGGCGGAAGGAGACGGATGTTTCGGCAGAAGATGGGCAGTAGGGCATAAGCGGCGCCAGGCACCCCCTCATCCGACCGCGCTTATGCGCGGCCACCTTCTCCCACAGGGGGAGAAGGCCGGCGCACTGCACTACCGCTTCCGCCAACCGCTAACGTTGCCAGTTGGGCAATAACCATCATGCCAGACACCTCCCTTCTCCTCTTGTGGGAAAAGGTGGCCGCGCGTAAGCGCGGTCGGATGAGGGGGTGCCTGGCAATTCCATTAAAAACAAAATCTGGCGCACACCAACCGGCTCGCTCAGTCCACCAGCCGTCTCACCAGGGGCGCTTTTCCGCTCTTGGTGCGCGTCACGCTCTCGACGGTCTTGATCACAACATCAATGCTGGAGGGGATTTTCTGCCGGGCGTTGGCGAGAATGGCGCTGGTGCTCCCCTCGCCGAAATCCTTCAGCGGGACGACATGGATTTCGATTTCGGCGAGGCTTTTCTGGATGATCTGCATCTGGGCGATGCCGGGAACGCCGCGCGGTATGTGGTTCATGCCGATGAGACGCCGCCCATCGGGTGACAGGACATAGTCCGTGCGCCGCCCTTCGATCCCCTGGAACGGAAGGAGACCGAGCGTCACGGCGTCCAGTTCATCGGGGCTCAGCCCGCGAGGGAGCCTGGCCAGATCTCCGGTCCGGAAACGCACCAGCGGTTGCGCGGCGTTCCAGTACGAGGTCCCGACGATCTCGTAAAGGCTCGACTCGTCCTCGTCATAGGCGGGTATGAGTTCGACCCGCCCATAGGCCGGAAGGAAATAATGCTCGTCGGGCCTGATGGCATAGGAAGCGCAGACGCGTTCCGCCTGGCCGTAAAAATCGATGACCGGCACCTGGAGAATGTCTGAAATTTCGCCGGATACGCCCGCATCGAGCACTTCCGACGAAGCAAGGACGAGTTTCAGCCCCGGAAGCCCGCCGTCTTTCAGCGCTGTCGCGCCCAGCCTTGCAAAGGCCTCCAGCGAGGAGGGATAGACCCAGAGCATTTGCGGCTGGAACGACCGGATGGCTTCGATGAAGCTGCCTGATGTCGAAGCGTTCAGGTGAAAACTCGAACAGATGAGCTGGCGTCCACCCTGCCGTACCCGCCAGTACGGCTCGCTCATGTCGTCGGGGCTTTTGACCATGTCGCCGCGCAAGATTGCCGTGCGCGCGGTCTTCATCTCCAGGCCGGACTGCCGCCGCACCAGATGGTCGAGCGCCGCCTGCTCGAAGACGACCGCTTCCAGCGAGCGCTTGAGCGCGACGGGAACTCCGGTCGTGCCGCCGGTCGAAGCGGCTGCGGGGGGAATGAGCGTCCGCGCCAGGCAGATGTGAGGGTTCTGGCTGAGCGTCTCCTTTTCGAGAAGGGGCCACTGATCGTAGCCGGTCAGCGCCGCCATGGTCCGCCCATAGGGCGTCTTGCGGGCTGTCGCGAGCGTCTGGTTGGTCAGCGCATCGCGCAACGTCCGCCGCTCGTCGAGCGCCATCTTCTCGGAGCGAAGGATGAGCTTCGTGAGATGCGCGTAGATGCCGGGCGTCCGGCGCACCAGATTCTCCGCGATCGAATTTTTCAGATATGCGGTGGCACCCATCGCGGCTCCGTCATGGACCCATGACCGGACGCGGCGAAGGGCCTTGAATTCACCTCACGATTGCCGGAAATCAGGCCGAAGTCAAGCAGAGTTGTGGCGGGCGGCGGCGCGCCAGACGGCGCAGATCCTGTCCGCAAAAGGGCCGATATCCAGATGGCGGCGCTGGAAGTCCTGGGCGGCGGCGCCGAGCCTATGCCGCAGCGTTTTGTCCTCGACCAGCCGCGTCAAGGCCTCGGCAAGCGCTCTCTCGTCGCCGGGGGGGACGAGCAGGCCGATTTCGCCGTCTTGGACGATGTCTTTGATCGCGCCGACCGGGGTGGTCACGATTCCAAGCCCAGACGCCATGGCTTCGATGACCGATATGGGAAGGTTTTCGGCGTGGGATGGCAGGGTGAGGATATCGCCTGTGGCAAGAAGACGCGCCGTGTCGCCGGCCTTGAGCCATCCGGGAACCGTGACCCGGTCCGCGAGGCCGAGGGCCTTGATCTCAGCCCGCAGAGCCTCGACCGCCCCGTCGCCCGCCAGCGTCGCGCGCCAGCCGGGGACGTCCTTCATCCGTGCGAGGGCTTTCACCAGCTCCGGTATGCCCTTGCGCTCCTCTATCCGCCCGAGGAAGAGGATATGGACGCTTTCGCCACCCCCTTCATGGGCTATCCGGGGTGCCTCCACCGCATTGGGAACGATGGTGATGCGCGCCCGCGCGCCGGGAACCTTTTCGGCGATGAAAGCCTGCCAGGGTGTGCCGAGCACGATGATGCCGCTCGCCTTGTCGAAGAGCGCATGGATCGACCGGCTTACGAGCGCGCCGCTGCCGTCCCAGAAGGTACGGAACTCCGCGCCGTGCAGATGGACCACATAGGGGATACCCAGCGAGCGCGCGACGGCGGCGAGGGCGATCTTGCGGTAGGTGCTGCCGCGGCTGGCGAGATTGATATGGACGAGGTTGATCTTGCCTCGCATCCGCGCCGCCGCCATCCGGGCGCAAAATCGCAGGAGAGGGAGCCATGAGAGCGCCACGGGCCCGGTGCCGCGCGTCGGCAGAAAATCCGCCGCGACATTGCGCGGGCGCTGGTTGAGCTCGGCCTTGAGAGAGGCCATGATGCGGTCGATCCCGCCTTGCCCGGTGCCGCCGGCGGGTGTCGCGACCAGAATTTTCAAGGGTTTGCCGGTCTCAGTCATGCGAGCAATGCCTCGTAGAGGTCGCCGATCCCGGCGATATCGAAATCGGTCGCCCGGCGCTTCAGTTCCGCCCTCGGCGTCGGATGGTCCAGCATGTGCGCCATTGCCTCGGCCAGAGCGGGGGCATCGCCGACGGGCACGAGCATCCCATAACGGCCATTGTCGAGGATTTCGCGCGGCCCGTGCGGCGCGTCGGTGGAAACCACCGGGACGCCCGCCGCCATCGCCTCCACCAGCACATTGCCGAAGCCTTCACTGGTGGATGAAAGCACGAACAGGTTGGCGACGGCATAGCAGGCGTGGGGATCGTTGACATAGCCCGCGAACAGCACGGCGTCGCCGATCCCCGCTTGCCGCGCTTGCATGCGCAACTCATCATCGAGCGGGCCTTCACCGAAGATGACCAGCCTTGTGGGCCGCTTTGCCCTGAGCAGCGCGAAAGCCTGAATCAGGGTGCGGTGATCCTTGACCGGAACCAGCCGTCCGGCCGTGACGATGACAGGGCCGTCGCCCATCGCCGCGAGGTCCTGCCGCCAGCCATTAGGTTGTTCCGGTGCCGCCACGGGCTGCGGCAGCGGGTTGTGGATGATTGCGACCTTGGAAGCGGGGTAGCCGCGCGCTTCGAGTTCGCGCCCGACCCCGGCGGAAACCGCAATGGCCTTTGTCGCCCGCGCGGCGACGAGCGAGGACATCGCATGCGCGATCCGCGCCCCCAGCCGTTCCGTCACCAGCGCGCTGGCCGCATGGAATGTCGGAAAAAACCGCGCGCGGCTTCGAGCGAGGATGAGCGCTGCCGCGGCAAGAAGATTGACGAATTCCGGCGCGCTGAAGACGGCATCGGGTGCGAGGCTCCGCAGCAGGCGCGCCGTCCGCGTCAGGCCCTTCAGCGTCGTCGGCTTGCCATATCCCTCGCCCTTCAAGGGCAGGGCGAAATCGATGAGCTTGACGGAGCCGGCGATAAGCGCGGCATTCGGTCCCTCGGCATTCCAGGCAAGCAGCGTAACGTCATGGCCGCGCGAGGCCATTTCGTTCGCCATCAGCACGAAAACGCGCTCGGCCCCGCCGCCCCTGAGGCTAGCCAGAAGAAAGACGATCCGCTTGCGCACGTTCAGGCCGTCTTGAGTTGCGGAGCATCGGGCGGCAGGCGCATATCCTGCCGGATGCCCCTTGCAAGCGCCAGCAGCAGTCCCAGGCCGAAGCCGCCGATAGCGCCGAGGACCACCAAAAGCTTCGTGCTGGGGGGCCAGGAGCGTCCCTTCGGAGGCGTCGGGGCCGAAATCACCTGCACATTCGTGGTATCGATCCGCTCCCGTTCGTTGAGCTGGCGGGTGCGCTCGAGATAGCGCTGGTAGATTGCCGCCTTCGACGCGGATTCCCGCTCGAGTTCGCGCAGCGCGATTTCCGAGTCCCCGGCGTTGAAGACGGCGCCCTGCAACTTGTTCATCTCGGCGTTAAGCGAATTGAGCGAGATCTGCGCCGCATCGCGATTGGCCTTTGCGCCATCGACCGTGCGCTGGTACTCGGCCCTCAATTGGGCGTTGATCGTATCCAGCGTAACCTTCAGCTTGAGGATCGACGGATGGCGGGGGCCGAGCTGCACGGACAGCGAATTGAGTTGCTCGCGCGCGGTATTGGCCTTGTTGCGCAGGTCCGCCAGCGTCGGCGAAACGGCGGGATTGGCGTTGGTGCCGTTGATGCCGCCGGCCACCAGCGTGTCGTAATTCGCCTGCGCGGTTGCGAGGCGCGCGCGGGCGTCCAGGATCTGCGTATTGAGCTGGGTCATGGACTGCGAGCTGACGAGCTGGCCGTTGCTGGAGACGAGCTTGTGCGCGCGCTTGTAATCCTCGACATTCTTTTCCGCCGCGAGCACGTCCTGCTTCATCTGGCTGAGGCGGCTGTCGAGCGCCGCCGCGGCGCGGTTCGCCCCTTCGGATTCGGTCTCGGCGAGCTCTTCCCGGAATGCCTTCACAATGGCTTGCGAAAGCTCGATGGCCTCTCCCGGCGTCTCCGCCGTGACGAGGAGAGTGGTGACGAAGGACTGCTCGTCCGCCCTGACATTTACGTCCTGCTGCAGCTTCGAGAGGGCGGCGAGCTTGCGGTCGGTTGCCGGGTCACTCGTGCGCGGCGCGAATTCCGGGTCGTCCGCGAGGTGCAATTCATCCACCACGCGCGAAAGCACGTTGCGCGACGTCAGGACGCGCTGCCGGCTGCGCGCGACGAGCACCTGGCTGTCGATCTGGCCGGCTTGGGGGAAGAGATCATTGTCCACGACCTGCAGATTGCCCGGGTTGATCAGGATGTCGGTTGCGACGGTGTAGCGCTTCGGGGCCATAAAGCCGTAAATGCCGCCCGCCAGCGCGCCGAGAAGGGCCAGCGCGAGCGCCAGCATCAGCCCGGCGCGCAGCCAGACGAAGATGCGCCGGAAATCCAATTCGAGGAAATCCCCTACCTTTTCCATGGTCACGGGGGCGGGAGCCTCGCGTTCCTGTTTGCTTTCCCGGAGCGGAGCCGCCGCCGCGCGCTGCGCGGCCCCTCGGGCCGCCAGGGAGCCCAGCGACACACGCGGCCGCTCATGCAGGCTCCCTGATGACGAAGGGTGAGGAGGGTCCTCGGACATGGACATTTTACTCATGAACGCTGATTGGCAATGCCATCGTTAGGTCAGGTTCGTTAATATACGGTTATCCAAGTTTCTTTACGACTGCGCCATCGAACGTCCGTTGGCCGATAAACCCACACAAGTGAACAGGCAAGGCTGTGAGCATACCTTTGAGAGAAGAGCAACTCACAATGATGGAAGCGCGTCGTCACAACGCGCTCTCGTTGATGTTTTTCCTTTGCGCGGCGTTCGCTTTCCTTCTGCGTGCGGCCATCCCGCCGCAGATATTGAACATGTTCACGTCCTACACGAGCGAAGGCGGCTCCTTTCCGGAAAAACTCCATATCGGGACTTATGCCATCTTCCTGGTGCTGGGGATGATCTGCATCAGCCGTCCGATCCGGCTTGCGGGAGACGATATCCGGCTGTTCCGGGCGACATTGTCCTACGCGCTGTTCCTCTCGTTGCTGGTTCCTTATCTCTTCATCGTCGGCAGGGCAGGTTCCGCCGGCTTCATCGTCGATTCCTATCTTGTCGCATGCGCCGCCGTGCTGGTCATGCTGTGCCTCGAGGAGGAGATCGGCAGGGCGCTTGGAAACGTCCTCCTCGGCATGCTCATTCTGAGCGCCATGATCGGCACATTCGAGGCGATGACGCATTTCCGGCTTTTGCCTTACCCCAATACGGAATTATCGTTTCGCCCGACGGGCCTCACGCCCCATCCGCTGGCGCTTGGCGCGCAATGTGCCATGGCCATCGGCTTCGTCGCGCTCACGCGCTGGCGCCTCTGGGTGCGGGTGCTTTGCATCTTCATCCTTTATGTCGGCACGGCGGCGGCGGGCGCACGGGCGGCGCTGCTGCTTGCAACCGCCGAGATTCTGTTCCTGCTGATCTTCCTGCCCTGGCCGCGCCTGTCGCCCGCGCATAGGCGTCAGGCAAAGCTCGTCGTGCTGGCAATGACGCTGATGGCCGGCGCGGTGCTGGTCGCGGTGCTCTTCTCCGCGGGGTTCCTGAACCGTTTCAGCGCTACGCTCTTCGACGAAAATTATTATGCGCGCATCAAGATTTACGATGTGTTCCATCTGGTGGAGTGGAAGGACATCCTGTTCGGCATGAACGCCAACGAATTGTTGAAGATCGTCAACGAGCAGTTGAACCTGCCCTATATCGAAAGCACACCGGTCGTTCTCTCGCTCCTGTTCGGCGTGCCGATCGCCTTGATCTTTGCCGCCGCATTCTTTCGCTATGTTCTCCAGCTTCTCTACAAGGCGCCCCTGGCGGCCTATGCCGGCTCCACGGTGTCCATTCTGGCGGCGCTGTCCAACAACGGTCTTTCATCGAAGGCGCCGGATCTGATGCTGTTGTTCATTTTGATCATGGCTTACCGGAAGCCGGTGCGGCGTTTGCATTCCGAGCAATAACGGTCAGTCGCAACTATCCACCACCTCCACCCCGCCAGCCCGGTTGAGCGTGTGGATGCCTTTGCGGTTCCATGCCGGGCCGGGCAGGATGGGGCGGGGCGGGGAGAAGCTGACATCGGCATGGTCGAGCCGCTCCAGCCGCATCAGGCCGAGCCCGCCGCCATAGGTCTGCGAGCCGTCCTGTACGGGCAGCAGCAACCCTCCATCCTGCCGGATGAACGCGCCGCCGGGCCGGGTGGCGGAATGATCGACGGCGAGGGGATTGAGCGCATGGGGCAGCCACGGCCCGCGCAATGCGGGGGCGGAATAGGCCACCATCGTATCCGACGCGCTGCCATAGCCGAAGCGCTGCGTGCCGATGAGCCAGAATGTTCCGTCCGCCTCGAAGAGGGTTGCGTCGTTGATTTCGATATCGCTGAGCAGAACAGTGTCGCGCACCCAGCGATGGGGGAATTGCGTGGCACGATAGAGGACGAGCTCACGCGCCGCCGCGCTTTCGGGGATCATGTAGATTTCGCCGTCTCGCGCGAAGACTTGCGGATAGGACAGATGGTGCGGCTCTTCCAGCACAGGCTGCGGTGTCCCGAATGTGCCGTCCTCGCGCAGTTCCGAGGCCGAAATGATCCCACGGCCTTTGCCGTAGGGAAACTCCTCCACGAACAGATAGACGCGGCCATCCTGCTCGAAAACGAAGGGGTCGGCATAGAACCGCTCCCCATCGTCGGGGAGGAGCGTGAATTCCGGTCCGTCCAGCCTGCCCGTTTCGGCGATGCCCGGCCCGTCGATCCGGCGATAGGCCACCTGCCAGTAAAAGGGGCGGCGCTTGAGTTTCTGGGTGGCGCGCTCCGCGATGCCTCTTGCCAGAAAACGTGGATAGCTCAATGCGAACGCATTCTTGCTGATGCCATGGCCACCACCGTCATTCGAAGTCCTCGGGTCAAACCCGAGGATGTCCCGAGAATCTACGACGTGTGGTTCGTCAGGACGATCATCGCTTTGCTCTTCCGCCGTCGCAGATCCTCGGGACAAGCCTGAGGATGACGTGAAGCGGGTTGCAACGGCCCGCATGATAAGTGAAATGGCCCCGGCGAGCAGATTGTCGGATGCGCGCGTCAGCCAGAGCCGATCCTGAACCATCGGACGTCCGCGCGCAACCACAGAGCCGTCGATGGACACGGCAAGCTCAGCCTTGCCGCCGTTTGCGACCATCGCGGCGAGGCCTGCCGGAAAATCTTTTTGATCGCAGAAGGTGAGCGTCATCACCGGCGCGTCATGGCGCGCCGTTCTGGATGTGAGGTCGATGATGAGATCGGCTGGGCTATCGCCGTCAGCGGGCAAAGGCGCGCATGGGCTGGCGAGCGATGTGCCGAAGCGCCGGGCTTCCAGCGCCAGCACGGCCCGCAGTCCCATCGGCTCCGCCGCAGCGGCGGCTCCATGCCGGACAGACACGGCATGGCCAGCCGCAGCGAGCCGCGCCACGAGTTCGTTCTGCCACCGGCGGCATCCCGCAGCCGGCAATAGGACGCAAATCCGCATCACGAGGAAGCTTCGCTATCCCGCCGCGCCGGATTGCGTGATGCTCCCGTTATGCGGCGGCTCCAGAATTCCTTCGCCAGCAGCCCGACATAGGCGGTGTTGGTGTCGTAGTATCGCCGCCATAGCCGCCTCGGCTCTTGCGCGACCCGGAACAGCCACTCCATCCCTGCCGCCTGGACGATTTTCGGCGCGCGGGCGACCTTGCCGCCATAGACATCGAAGGCGCCGCCGACGCCCATGATGAAATTCGCCTTCAATTCGGCGCGGTAGCGCTTGATGAACCGCTCCTTGCGCGGCGTCGGCATGGCCACAAGCATGCAGTCCGCGCCGGAGGCGTTGATATCGGCGACGATGGCGGCTTCGTCTTCCGGCTTGAAATAGCCGTTGCGCGCGCCCGCCACCACGAGCTTGGGGTGATCCCGGCCAAGGCGGGCGATAACGAGATCAAGCACGCTCTGCTCCGCGCCGAGCAGATAGGGCTTGTAGCCGCGCCGCTCGCACAGTTCGAACAGGTGGAACATGATGTCGACGCCGGTGACGCGTTCCGGCAGGTCCACGCCGCAGAGGCGCGCGCCCCACAGTACGCCCTTGCCATCGACATTGACGATATCGGCCGAGGACACGTCCTCATAAAGCTCGTCATTCTTGCGCATGTTGACGAGCTTGGCGACGTTGACGACGACGTGATGCAGCGGGCGCTTCGAAGCCATCGCCTCGTCGGCGAGTTGCATCGTCTCCTCCATGCTCAGGGCATGGATGGGCGTGGACAGGAACTCGCGCCGGCGCGCCGCCAGCATCGGATGTTCGGCCCAGGAGGGGATGTCCGTTGCGATCATGCCACCTTGTCCATGGGTTCGATATTCTTGCGGCCCTCGATGCGGGCGTCGGGCTTGCGCGCCTTGCGCCAGGTCCACAGGCCGCGCGTGTCGATGAGCTTCTTGTCCTTCAGCGCTTCCGGATCGATCAGGTTGAACTGCCGGTGATCGACCAGCAGCACGACGATATCGGCCTGGTCGATGGCGGAAAGCGCATCGGTGAACTCGATGCCCTTGCCCTCGAGCTGACGCGGCAGCGCGCGCGCGTTCGGCTCGGCGGCGATGAGCTTCAAGTTCGGGATTTCCGACAGAAGCTCGACGACTTCGACCGCCGGGCTCTCGCGCATGTCGTCGATATTGGGCTTGAAGCTGAGGCCGAGGCAGGCAATCGTTTGCTTGCGCGAGGGGTCCAGCAGCGCCTCGATGTCGCGCACCACGGTGTGCGGACGGCCCGAATTGATGCGCCGGGCAGAGGCGATCAGCGGCGTATCGTCGGGCGCGGAATCGATGATGAAATAGGGATCGATCGCGATGCAATGGCCACCGACGCCGGGGCTCGGCTGCAGGATGTTGACGCGCGGATGCTTGTTGGCGAGGTCGATCACCTCCCAGACATTGAGCGACAGATGCTGGCAGACGGCGGCGATCTCGTTAGCGAAGGCAATGTTCACGTCGCGGAAGGCGTTCTCGGTGAGTTTCACCAGTTCGGCGCTCTCTGGCGTGGTCAGGAACAGATCGCCCTGGACGAAGGTCGAGTAAAGGGCCGCGGTTTGCTGCGAGGACTTGCGCGACAGGCCGCCGATGGAGCGGTCATTGTTGACGAGCTCGGTCAGCACCTTTCCCGGCAGAACCCGCTCCGGCGAATAGGCGACGAGTATGTCGGCATTCTCGCCATCGGTGATTGGGAATTTGAGGTCGGGACGCAACTCGGCCATCAACTTTGTGATGGCGCGCGTGGTGCCGACGGGAGAGGTGGATTCCAGCACCACGAGATCGCCCGGCTTCAGCACCGGCGCGACGCTTTTCGCCGCCGCGTGGACATAGGTGACATCAGGCCTGTGATCGTCGGTCATCGGCGTCGGCACGGCTATGATGAAGGCATCCGCGGTCTGCGGCGTGGTGAATGCCCTAAGCTTGCCATTGGCGACGACCTTCTGGATCAGACCGTCCAGATCCGGCTCGACGATATGGATCTCGCCCCGGTTGACCTTTTCGACAACCGTCTCGTTGATATCCACCCCGATGACGTCGAGCCCGTGTCCGGCAAGGATGGCGCAGGTCGGCAGGCCGATATAGCCCATGCCGACGACACATACTTTGCTGATTTCAGCCATGCAATAATTCCTCGATGATGCGGCGGCTCGCCTGGCCGTCTCCATAGGGGTTAACCCGCGTCGCCGTGCTGAGATACGCCTCGCGATCGTCAAGCAGATGGTTGGCGGCGGCGGTGATTTTTTCGGCATCGGTGCCGACCAGGCGCGTGGTGCCCGCCTCGACGCCCTCAGGCCGTTCCGTGTTCTCGCGCATGACCAGAACCGGCTTGCCCAGCGAGGGCGCCTCTTCCTGTACGCCGCCACTGTCGGTCAGCACAAGATAGCTCTGTTTTAACAGAAAGAGAAAAGGCAGATATTCCTGCGGGTCGATCAAATGGATGTTCGCCGTATCACCCAGCTCTGCGCGGACCACAGAGCGCACATTGGGGTTGGGATGCACGGGGTAGACGATTTGCACATCCGGGCGCGCCGCCAGCGCTTTCAGCGCGGCGCAGATGCGATGAATGCCGCCGTCGAAATTCTCGCGCCGGTGGGCGGTCGTCAGGATCATCTTCTTCGCGGGATCGAGGAAGGGGAAGCGGCTGGCCAGTTGGGCGCGCAAATCCGCATTCGCATCGATCTCGGCGGAAAAATGCAGGAGCGTATCGATCACCGTATTGCCGGTGACAAAAATCCTGCCCGCAGGGACATTTTCCTTGAGGAGATTGGCGCGCGCCTGTTCGGTCGGCGCGAAATGCCAGGTGGCGACATTGCCGGCGATCTTCCGGTTCAACTCCTCGGGAAAGGGAGAGTTGATGTCATGGCTGCGCAGGCCCGCCTCGACATGGGCGACCGGGATGCGCTTGTAAAAAGCCGCGAGCGCTGCAGCCATGGCGGTCGTCGTGTCCCCCTGCACGATCACCACATCGGGCCGGGAGCGCTCCAGCACATCAGCCATGCCCTGGAGCACCCGCACGGTGACGTCGAACAGGGTCTGGTTCGGCTGCATGATGTTGAGGTCGTAGTGGACAGGCAGCCCCGTCAGCTCGATCACCTGGTCCACCATCTCGCGATGCTGGGCGGTAACGCAGATTTCGACGGCGCAGTCGCCCCTCGCCAGCGCGGCCTTTGCGATGGGGAAGCATTTGAGCGCTTCCGGCCGGGTGCCGAACACGATGAGAAGCCGACGGGGAGAGTTTGTGTTGGATGAGGAGTTCATTGCGGCCTGGACAGTATTTTCATGGCGGTAACCTATAATGGGTCACTTTAGGAAAGTTGAACGTTCTCCCCGCCTACACTTCATTTTCCGGGGGCGCGAGGAAAATTCCAAACATACTTAACGGGAAATTGCGGCCCCGCCGGGACGACAGGTTCTCAATCGAGCGAGAGATCGAGCCTCTGGTCGACGAAGGCGCGTTTGCCGCCGCGACCGCTGGCGAGCCGCTCGACCTGTTCCAGCCGGAAATCCACTCGGCCCTGGCAGAGGTTGGCGAGACGGTCCGCTACCTTTCGGGCGCAGGCTTCATCTCCACCCGGTGCCAGCATATAGCGGAAGAGCACTTCGCCGGGCGTATCCTGATAGAACTGGAATTCCTGGACGTCCCCATAATGGTCCGGATCTTCAGAGGTCAGCGCCATGATGACGATCCGGCCACCATCCCGCCCGATCAGAATGCCCGGCTTCCGGCGGGGCGCGATGGCTTTTACCTTCAATCGCTGTCCGTTGGCCGGGCTGGGTAGTTCAACGAGCCGGGCAAAATCCTTGGTGTCGTAGCGGATGAAGGGCATGCCGGTGGAGAGAAAGCCGGTGCCGATGAGCCGCCCTTCGCGCCCGGGCTCAGTGACCGGGTTACCCGCGGCATCGACCAGTTCGGCAAGCCCATAGAGCGGATTGAATTCGTAGACGTCCGGCTGCCCGTTCACTTCACTGGCGAACAGCACCTTTTCGCTCATGCCGTAGAAGCAGGAGACCGGCACATCGCCGAATGTCTGCCGGTAGATTTGCCGTTGGTGCGCATAGACCGGCTCGGAGATGAGCAGGATTCCCTTCAGCGGCAGTTTTGGCCTGCGACCAAGATGATGCAGGTTGCGGCAGAGGATTTCGATGGCCGAGGGGTAGCCGTAGAGATAGCGGATGCGGCGCTTGTCGATGAGGTCGAGATAGAGCTCCGCACTCTCCGGCGTCAGCGGAAAGGTCGCGAGCCGCAATTCCCTGAGCGCCGGGTCCCATCCATGGATATCGCCGGCCCTGACGCCGACATCCACCCCGCGCAGCGTTGCCCGGCGCTCGTCCTCGGAAAAGCCTGTCCGAGACCAGACGTTATAGACGAAGGCCATTTCACGCGTGCTGCGGTCCTTGTCGAGATAGAAGGCGAAGGGCTTTTCGCCGTTGGACCCGCTGGTCTCGGCGCGGTCCAGCGCCTGTTTCGGCACCGCCAGTGCGGCATCACCCGCAGCGCTTAGGTCCTCTTTCGTGAGGATCGGCAGGCGGCGGACGTCCTCAAGCGTGACACGGTTCGCGTCGAACTTGTTGTCGAACGCACGGTCGATCAGATCACGGTAAAAGGGGCTGCCTTCATGCGCTTTTGCCAGCAAGCGGCGAAGCGCATCGAGATGTTGTGCGGCGGCAAAATCCAGATCGGTCTCGGCCCGCGCCACGATCTGCCGCCAGTGCCAATAGGTCCGTCCGAATTTCAGCCGTGTCGGCAAAAAGGCGATGGCGTGTCCCAGTGTAGCACGCACGACATGCGGGCTGTGCGCATAGGCGCCGCGTGCGATGTCCATCAATCGCCCGGATTTATAGGTCATTCTTACTCTCACAAATGTCACGGCATACAGAAAGTGCCGCGCGCTTCTGTAATCATCCTTTATGTGAGAATCCATTTTGATTGGGCATTGTGGGCAATATACGGACATTGCCTGATATGGCCTTGCCACGGAGCGCAGCCGTAATGCAGGGTTCACTTAATATTTCTCGTACCCAAGAAATTTGTCCCTATTAATTCATCGTTTCCATAGATGGTTAAAAAATCATATGCTACGTTGCACTGCAACATAATAGCACATTCTGCCGTTCACGAAGCTTAACCGCAGCAAACCTTCCATCCTGAAGGGATGGTTGCCGTTGCACTATGGGGGCATGCATAGATGAATATTATGGTTACGGGGAACATGGGCTATGTCGGCCCCGTCCTCATATCCCACATCCGAGAAGTACTTGGTTCTTCGACGATTATCGGTGTCGATAGCGGCCTGTTTGCTCATTGCATCACGCAGGAAAACCTTCCGGAGCACGCGGTCGATATCCAGATATTCCGCGATGTACGGGATCTTGACCTTGCGGTGTTCGAAGGCATCGATGCGGTCGTTCATCTGGCTGCCGTCTCCAACGATCCGATGGGCTCGCGCTTCGAGGCGGTGACGGAGGAAATCAATCAGCAGGCAACCATCCACGTTGCGGAGCTTGCCGCCGAGGCGGGTGTCGGGAGCTTCGTCTTTGCGTCCAGCTGCTCGATGTATGGCTATGCCGAGGGCGGCGCGCGCTGCGAAGGCGATCCGCTCAACCCGCTGACCGCCTATGCCCGCTCCAAGGTCGGGGCGGAGATTGGCCTTGCGGAGGTCGCAGCGAAAAGCGGGATGACCGTGACGGCGCTGCGCTTTGCCACCGCCTGCGGCTTTTCCGGGCGTCTTCGGCTCGACCTCGTGCTCAATGATTTCGTTGCCTCAGCGCTCGCGACGGGCCGTATCTCGGTGTTGAGCGACGGCACGCCCTGGCGCCCGCTCATCCATGTGAAGGACATGGCGCGCGCCATCGAATGGGCGATTTCGCGGGGGGCGACGGACGAAGACAGGTTTCTTGCCGTCAACGCCGGTTGCGATGAGTGGAATTACCAGGTGCGGGAGCTGGCGGAAGCGGTGCGCGCGGCCCTACCGGGCACCGAAATCGACATCAATGAACATGCGCAGCCGGACAAGCGGTCCTATCGCGTGAGCTTTGCCGCTTTCCGGGCGCTTGCGCCTGACCATCAGCCTCGAATTCACCTTAAGGAGGCGATCGAGGACATCAGGGACGGCCTCAAATCGATCGGGTTCGATGACCCCAGATATCGTCAATCGCATTTCGTCCGGTTCAATGTGCTGGGGGCGGCACTGGAACAGGGACGGCTCCGGCCCGATTTGCGTTGGGCCAATCTCCCTGCGGCCAGGTCCGTTCGTGTGCCGGTTTTCGAGCCGGCGCGGGCGGCAAGCGCCGCGTAATTCATCTTTGCAGTTCCGCGATTGGGCGCGCGGAAAATCGGTATGCCCGCCAGCTTGGGTGGCGGCATATGTGAGAGTTCGGCATCGGCCATGAGGTTGCTCATGGGCGCCCGCCGGACGCATCGCGGGGACTGCCGGAATGATATTTCATGAAACGGAATTGCCGGGTGCCCGGCTGATCGATCTCGACCGGAAGGGCGACGAACGCGGCTTCTTCGCGCGCCTTTTCTGCCAGAGGGAATTTGGCGCGCAAGGGTTGGAAACCGGCTTTGTGCAGGTCAATACATCGCTGAGCGCCAAGGCAGGCACCCTGCGCGGAATGCACTACCAGCTGATGCCTTCGGCGGAGGTGAAAATGGTGCGCTGCATTCGCGGCGCGCTATGGGATTGCATCGTCGATCTGCGGCCCCATTCGCCGGCATTCGGCAAATGGTTCGGCGCGACACTCTCCGCCGAAAACCGGACGATGATGTATGTGCCGCGCGGCTTTGCCCATGGCTTCATCACGCTGACCGCCGATACCGAGGCCTTCTATCTCGTCAGCGCCTTCTATGCGCCCGAACAGGAGCGGGGCCTGCAGTGGGACGATCCGTTCTTCGCCATCGAGTGGCCGCGCGAACCCGCCGAAATATCGGCCAAGGACAGGGCGTGGCCTTCCTTCGATCCGGCCTATCACGGGGGCGAGGACTTCCGTTCGCTCGCAGTCGATCCTGTCCCCTCAAACGGTTCGCCAGTTCACGGAGTTGACGCATGATCATTGTCGACAATGCCATCAAGGCCCGGCTCAGGACCGGGCGTCCCGTCATGGTCGGCATGTACGGCATCGGTTTCATGGGCCGGGGCATGCTCATCAATGTCGAGCGCCACATGAAGGTGCTGCATGTGGCTGCCATCTGCAACCGCAATGTGGAGCGGGCGATCCGGGCTTTCATGGATGCGGGCGTTGCGCGCGGCGAGATTGTCGAGGTGACGAGCGAGACGGCGATGGCTCACGCGCTTGCCGCCGGAAAGCGGGTGGTGACGAGCGACCCGGCGCTCATCGCGCGCTCCCCCGCGATCGATATCGTCGTGGAGACGACCGGCCATGTGGAATATGGCGCGCGCGTCACCATGGAGTGTATCGAAAACGGCAAGGACATAGTCTCGCTCAATGTCGAGCTCGATGCCACTGTCGGCCCGCTTCTGCGCCGGAAGGCGGAGGCTGCGGGCGTGATCTTCTCCGGCGCCGATGGCGACCAGCCGGGCGTGACGATGAACCTCGTGCGCCATGTCGAGGCGATGGGATTGAGGCCCCTAGTCTGCGGCAACATCAAGGGCTTGCAGGACCGCTACCGCAACCCTGCCACGCAGGAGGCTTATGCCCGGCAGTGGAACCAGACGCCGAGCATGGTCGCAAGCTTCGCCGATGGCACCAAGATGACCGCCGAGCAGGCGATCGTCGCCAATGCGCTTGGGCTCAAGGTATCGCGGCGCGGCATGATCGGGCGGGACTATGACGGCCATGTCGACGATCTCGTCAATTTCTACGATATCGATGAGTTGCGGTCGCTGGGCGGCATCGTCGATTATGTCGTGGGGGCGCGGCCCAGCCCCGGCATCTATGTGCTTGCCGAAGCGCGTGACGAAAACCAGGCGTTCTTTCTCAATCTGGGCAAACTTGGCAAGGGGCCGCTCTACAGCTTCTACACCGCCTGGCACCTGACCGTGCTCGAATTCGGCATATCGGTCGCGCGCGTGGCGCTGTGCCGCGATGCGGTGATCGGCAACGGCAATGCGCCTTCGGTCGATGTAGTGGCGGCGGCGAAACGACCGCTCAAGACAGGCGAAACCATCGATGGCATCGGCGGCTACATGACCTATGGCGTGGCCCAGAATTATGAGGTTTCGCGGAAGGAAAATTTGCTGCCGATGGGGCTTGCCGAAGGTTGCCGGCTGAAGCGCGACGTGCCCATCGACCAGGCTCTCAGCTATGACGATGTGGAGACTCTCGCGGAGAGCCGCGCCCATGCGCTGCGACGCGAGCAGGACGCGCTGTTTCCCATCGAAGCCCATGACGAAGCATTGGAATATGAAAGGACGGAAGCCCTATGAAAGTTGTCATTTTCGCAGGCGGCTATGGCAGCAGGCTTACGGAGGAAACCACCCTTCGGCCAAAGCCCATGGTGGAGATCGGCGGACGCCCCATCATCTGGCACATCATGAAGATCTATTCGCATTTCGGCTTCACCGAATTCATCGTGCTTGCCGGATACAAGGCGGACTTCATCAAGTCCTATTTCCTGAACTACGCCATGATCAACAGCGATTTCACCGCCGACCTTGCCACGGGCGAGATCGTCTGGACGCGCCGATATTCGGAGAACTGGAAGATCACGGTTCTCGACACCGGCCTCGATACGATGACGGGCGGGCGGCTCAAGCAGGCGCGCCAGATCATCGGCAACCAGCGCTTCCTCCTGACCTATGGCGACGGCGTGTCTGATATCGACATACCCGAGGCGATCAGGGCGCATGAGGAGGGCGGCAACTGGATAACGCTGACCGCCGTCACCCAGCCGGGGCGCTATGGCGCGCTGGGCTTATCGGAGGATGCCTCGAAGGTGCGGGCGTTCCGCGAGAAGGCGGCGGGCGATGGCGGCCTCATCAATGGCGGGTTCTTCGTCGTGGAGCCTGAAGTCTTCGATCTCATCGACGGGGACCAGACGGTCTGGGAGGAGGAGCCGATGGAGCGGGTGATCGAGCGCGGCAAGCTCGGCGCTTATTGGCACAGGGGCTATTGGCAGAGCATGGATTCGCTGCGCGACAAGATGGTGCTGGAGAGGGAATGGGCGAGCGGCAGGGCGCCCTGGAAGCTCTGGACCGAAGCGGCTTAGGAATAGCGGGGGGCTATGATGGACGCAGGAAATGACAATGCCATCGATATATGGATCGATCTTCCGTTCGATCTTTTGCAGACGCTCAGACTGGCGCATGCGATTGGAGAAGCCGGCTTCCGGATATGCATCGAGCCGCAGGACGAGAAGAAGCTGGTGCTGCTGAAACGGATTTTCAGCCTCGACTACAAGGTCGGAACCGCGGGCGCGGGCAAAGTTTCCGGCCTTTATCTCGATCATATGACGCCGGTGAGCCGGATCGGCTCAATCGAGCGGCCACTAATCATGCCGAACGCGATTCTTAACCATTGCCGGGCGCGGTGGCCGCGAGCGCGCGGCGTGGATGTCTCCTTCGCCGGACTCCTGACGGAGAGCCGCCGCGCTGCGATCAACGAATGGCTTCGCCTGTCACATCTCGAAGAGCTTTCCGTTGTCCCGAAGAAGCCGGCATTCATCAGCCAACTGGCGCGCAAGATCGCCCGCAAAGCGGGCATTTCGATTGCGGACTATGTCGGCACCGAAAACGTCAAGATTTATATGTCAGACCAGGGCCGCGTCTTCCCGCGCAAATCCTGGAACGAGGCCTATTACGATCTGCTGCTCGATTCCAAATTCGTGCTTTGCCCGAGCGGGGATTTCAAGAGCAACGGCGTCGTCTGGACCTATCGTTTCTTCGAAGCGGCGATCTGCGGCGCAATCCCCGTCATCGAGGAGCCCTGTGCGGCCTACGAAGGCTATCACTACCGGCTGATGAGCGCGCCGCTCGACTCCCTGCAATGGTCGCGCGAGCAGGCGGAACATAATTTCGAGCTGGCGCGGCAGAGGCTGACGGTCGACCGCGATCAATTGAAGGCCGAAATCCTTCGCCTGCTGCCTATGCCGGGCGTCGTGGCCGATACGGTGCATAAGGACTATGTCAACGGAATTTACGCGACGTGACACCAGTCAAGCTCGAAGTTCGAGCGTCGCCGATCATTTCTTGCTTTTACCGTTGCGGCATGTTGGATTACTAAAATAGCGACCGTGCCGGACAGTTTAAGCAATATCGGGGTGGACATAGGCGGTCATGCGCAAATGGGTATTGCTCGCCTCTGCGGTGATCGTCGTCGCCTGTTTGGCCAATCTGACGGGGAGGGCAAAAATGCAGGATATAGGTGGGTTCCCGCTTCAAAAGCAGGCGCCGGTACCATTACCGTCCACGCGCGGGGCGTTGAGCGCTTCGCTCGCGCAAGTGGGCGAGCTGACGCCCGATCTGGTGGAACGGTTAGCGGGGCAAGCCGCGCCGGCCATCCTGCTGGAGACGGTAAAGACCACTGAAGACGCTATCCCACTTGGCGCGAGCAAGTTTGGCGGCGCGCCTGACTTGCCCGCGGACATACCTTGGCCCGTGCGCCCGCCCTATCCGGACTGGCAGAAGAAGCGGGATCAGTACCGCAAGCGCATGGCGCAGACATTGGCGAAGGCGGGCATGATGCCTGACTGGATGACGCCAGAGGAAGGCAGGCGCTACATCGAGGAACAAAAGCGCATCGAAAGAGAAGTGGTCGACAGCACGCTTGCAATGCTTTCCGAGGAAGATGCAAAACGGATGCGGCCAATCTTCGAGGAGCAAATGACCTATACGCCTGAGCGCGCGCGCGAAGGAATTCGCGACGAGGTGCTGCAGGCAGAGATGGTAGGCAAGAGCCTGCCATTATCCTTCATCGCGCAATTTGACCTTGGCGCGCTTTCCGCCGAGCCGGGCTTCGATCCCGACCTGCCGAAAAGCGGACGGCTTCTCCTGTTCTACGACTTGCTGGAAATTCCACCCGGCTGGGAGCCAAGCGCGCGCACCGGCTTTCGCTTGATCTGGGACGACACGCCAGCGCAAAAGCTACGCCGTGCGTCCGTGCCGGAGGCGCTGAGCAGCATCAGCTACCAGGAAAAGCTGGTGCTGGAGCCTGCGCGCGTCCTGCCACGCAGCGTGGTCACTCCGATCACGCCCGATGAGGAAGCTTGGGATGCGATTCCGCTCGATTCCAATCTCGAAGAGAATTTCGGCAAGGGACCCTATTGGGCCTACATGGCTTGGCTTTCGCGCTTTGGCTCGCCGGGCGATGCCGGCCGTGTCAATCATCAGCTTGGAGGCTGGCCGCAGCCATTGCAAAATGGGATGCAGGCCCGTGCGCAACTCGCTTCCAGTGGCATCGCGGGCGGAAATTCGGATGCTTATGATACGCCCGAAGCCGAAGAGGCGCTGAAGGGCGCGGCGGAGTGGAAGCTCGTGTTGCAGATCGGCGTCGACGAGGCTGTCGGACTGCGTGCCGGAGCTTATTACGTGCTGATGCGCCGCGCCGATCTACTGGCCCGCCGTTTCGACACGGCCTGGGTCGTTTACGAGTCGGACTGACGCTGTAATTCCACGCAGTATCGTGGCCTCTCGGCCCTTATCTCGAGAGATTATCCCGCGCGCAGCGCCAGAAGCGAGGAGAGCACGGATCGCTGGGTGGCGACGAGGAGGGCGAGATAGATCGCTCCGCCCGCTGCCGCTCCGGCGAGAAGCAGGATCAGGTCGCTTGCGATATGGGGTTGTAGATAGCCCAGCAGAAGGCGGACGAGCGCGGCCATGACGATGGCGCTTCCCAGGGGTAGGACGACGCAATGAATGGCGGCGCGCGCGGGGATGTTCGCGACGCGGAATACTACCCCGGCATAGCCGATCATGATGAAGACATTGGCGATGCAGAGCGCCAGGCAGACACCGGTGAGGCCGTCTAGCATCGCGCCGATCCATGTACCGACAACGATGATGGAGGCGCGGGCGAGGGCAAACCACCAGAGGACGCCGGCATGGCCGGTGGCTTTCAGAAAGGGGATGAAGCTGCCGCAGGGGGTCATGATGCCCTTGGCGACGGCAAGCAGGCCAAGCACCGGCCATGCGAAAGTCCATTGCGCGCCGAAGACAATTTTCATGGTGGGCTCGGCCACGGCCCAGAAGCCGAACAGCATGGGCGCGAGCAGCACGCTCGTCATCTGCGTGCTGCGCATCAGCGCGTAGCTGCGGCGCTCCGGCTCATTCGCCATTGTCGAGAAGGCGGGGAAGAGCACGCCCATCAGTCCCGATAGCACGACCTGGTTGGGGAGGTCCGAGAGGCGGTTGGCGACGCTGTAGGCCCCTGCATCGGAAAGGCCGAGCGCCCTGGTGATGACAACAAGGGGCGACTGGAACGAGATGAAATTGGCGAAGTCCGCTCCCGCGATGCGGCTGCCATAGCCGAAGAGCGCGCGAAGCTTGGGCAGGGAGAAGCGGAGGCGCGGCCGGTAGCGGCTGGCATACATCAGCCCGATCAAGCGCACGATGGCGCTGACGAATTGCTGGAGGATGAGCGCCCAGACGCCGAAGCCGGCGATGGCGGTGGCGATTGCGGCGATTGCGCCCAGTGTTTCTGATGTCACGCTCCAGAAGGCGTCCCTGGCGAAGGCCATGCGGCGGGAGAGGAGGGCGGAGGCGACATCCGCGCCGAGATAAACCGGAAAAAGAAAGGCGAAGATTTGCAGCAGCCACGCGGCCTCGGGCGCGCCGAGAAGGCGGGCAACGAAGGTGGCGTTGAAATAGAGGAGCAGGCCGAGCGCGCTCGCAACCGCCAGATTGGTCCAGAAGACGGTGTCGTGCGCTTCCGCATCCTCTTTTTCCGCCTGCACGAGGCCGGAGGCAAGGCCCGCGCCGCCGATGAGGATGAGGAAGGAGATGACGACCATGCCTGACGCGACGATGCCGAATTCCGCAGGCGTCAGCAGATGGGCGAGGATCGGCACGCTGACGAATTTCAGCGAGAAGACGACCACCTTGGACAGGATGCTCCAGCCGACATTCCTCGCGATCCCGCCGCCGGTCCTGCTCACGTCCATCCAGTTCTCCCGTTTGTCGCCGCCGGGGAAATCTTATGAGGCAGGGAGGAAATGGTAAAGCGGGAATTTGTGCGATGCAGCATTTCCATGCTTGGATACGGGGATCTAATAGAGCATACTCATGAGCGGGGGGCACAGCGAAAGAGGTGCCGATGAATTCCGGGACAGCCGTCGCCGTCGTCATTCCGTTCTATCAGCGCGAAAAGGGGATTCTGGCGCGGGCGCTCCGCTCCATCTTTGCGCAGGATATCCCCGACGATATCCGCCTGAAGGTGGTGATCGTGGACGATGCCTCGCCGGTTTCGCCGGCAGAGGACATCGCGAGCGTCACCTTCGATCCCAGGCATAAGGTCGAACTCATCAGCCAGCCGAATGGCGGTCCGGGCGCGGCGCGCAACCGGGGTCTGGCCGCGCTCGATCCGGCGGAGACGCCGTTCGTCGCCTTTCTCGATTCGGACGATGAATGGAAGCCGAACCATCTGCGAAAAGCGCTCGCAACGCTTTCCGCTTCGCCGGACCACGACTTTTACTTCTGCGACCACACGCGCTTCAACACAGAGAAAAGCTGGTTCGAGGAGAGCGCGATCTTCCAGAAATGGGCAAAGGGCGAGGCCAGCCCCGTGCCTGATCTCGACAATATCTACCGGATGCCGTCGAAGCTCGCCTTCAGTGCGTTCCTCGCCGAATATCTGAGCCAGACGTCGACGGTCGTCTATCGCTTTGCCAAGTTTCCGGAAGCACGTTTCGACACCGATCTCAGGAGCGCGGGCGAGGATCACATGCTGTGGATCACGCTCGCATCCAGGGCGGAGACGGTGGTGTTCTCGACCGAGCGCAACGTCATATGCGGGGAGGGCGTGAATATCTATTTCTCCGCCTTCGACTGGAACCTGCCGCAGACGGCGGACCGCTATGGCTATCTCGTCGTGTTTCTCACCAAGCTCAGGCGCAATTTCCATATCGAAGGGCCTGACCGCCGGATGATCGACGCGCGCCTTGCCAAATTCAGCAAGGTCTATGCCTATCTGCTCACCCGCGGGCTTGCGAAAGGGAGGGCGCCGAATGGAGCGGTGCTGTCGCAATTGTTCAAGCTCGATCCGGCGCGGGTGCTGGGCCTGCCGGTCGCGCTGGTTCTGATGCTGAAGGACAAGCGCAGCGGCAATTGGGACTGGTGATCAGGTGGCCACCTTGGGCCTTGGCCGGGGGGTGATGAGACCGCGCAAGATCTGCCCGACGGGGCGCTCGAAAAGATAATAGGATAGCATCGCCACCGCGATCGAGGCGACCAGCGCGGTGAGGATCGCCAACAAGCTGCCATGCCAGACGAACTTGCCGACGACGGCAAGTACGAGGCCGTGGGTCAGGTAGAGGGAGTATGAGGCGTCGCCGACCTTTTCGAGAGGGCGCAGCGCCTGGGCGGGAAACGCGCCGGCGCGCTCGATCGCTACGAAGCCCGCGACGATGGCGGCAGCAGGCAGCCCCCAGAAGACGATGCGCCATTCCGGCGTGTCGCTTGCAAGCCCCCACGATAAGAGGCTGACCACCCCGGCAATGGCCAGTGCGGCGCCGAGGAGGGCGTTCTTGAAGAACATCGCGCGCGACAGGAGAAGGCCGATGGCGAATTCCAGCAGGAGTTGGTCGGTATAGAAGCGCGGGATGGTCGCTTCAGGGCGCAACAGCCATCCGTTGGCTGTGAGCGCGGCAATGGCCAGCACCGGCACGAGGATCGGGCGGCGCAGCCAGAGGCCCAGAGCGAAGAGGACGTAGAAGAACATCTCATAGTTCAGCGTCCAGCCCACCACCACCAGAGGCCAGATTTTCCCTTGCGGGTTTTCGAAGGGGATGAAGAAAAGCGACGTGACGAGCCGGGGCAGGTCGAAGGTGAAGTTGGCGAAAAGGCCGGGCACGAGCGAGGCCGCGCACATGAGCAATGTGATGGCCCAATAGAGCGGCACGATGCGCAGAATGCGCTTCACCATGAAGCCGCCGGGGCTGTCGGACAGGCCGACCGTACCCATGATGAAGCCGGAGATGACGAAGAAGAGATCGACACCCGCCGCGCCGAGTGTCCAGGAGGTCGGGGACAGGTGGAAGAACACCACGGCAAGGGCGGCAACGGCGCGCAGCACCTGGATCGATTGCAATTGCCTGGTCATGCGGTCTCCTGCGGGCTTGGCATCCGGCCTTGCCGCCGGACACGGGGCACGGATGGCTCGCGCTGCGGTATCGCCAGGAGACCGGCTGAATAATAAAGCAGGAATGCTCCGATGTGGTAGGGCGTCAGGAAATCGATCTCGAAGAAGGAACGGATCAGCAGCAATATGGCGATGCCGAACATCAGCTGGGCCTGCTGCGCATGGTTCTGCGTCAGAAGCTGCCTGAGCGAACCGATGAGGATGCGCGCCAGGATGAAGGCGATCAGCCCGAGCCCGACAAGGCCCAATTCCACCGCCGCCTCGATATAGGTGCTGTGGAAATGGAAGCCGCTGCGGCTGGCGATATAGAACTCGTCCCACAGGCGCTCCGCCTCGGAAAAGCCCTGCACCCAATAGGCATAATAGCCGACGCCGATGAGCGGCGATTCATGGGCGGCGCGCATTCCCTGATCCCAGAGATAGGTTCGCCCGGTGAGCGTCGTATCCTTGCCGAAGGCGCCGAGGATCGCCTCCACCGCGCCCGCATTTAGCCCGACGATCGCAACGGCGATGGCGATGACGACCCCGATGGTGAAAAAGGCGCGGCGGTTGCGCGGCGAGAATTTCAGCACAAGGCCCACCGTCATGACGACAAGGAGGGTGGCCGATGTCGCGAGGATGGATGTGGCCGAACTCGACGCCAGCAGCGAATAGGCGGATAGCGCGCCGAGCGGAATGGCGACCACGCGCCACCGGCGGCTGGTCTTGAGCACGAAGAAGCTGGCGAAGACGAAATAAAGGCCCAGCGAGGCGAAGAAGCCGAGCTGGTTCTTGGAGGAAAATGCGCCGACGAAGCTGTAGGAGCCGTCGAGCGGATCATAATAATATTGGCCGAAGGCGAGCGAATAGAGCAGGACCACACACACGCCCAGGCTGACGCCGCGCGTCAATGTGGCGGCATCGATGACGCGCGATGCGATGAGCGCGCAGATGATGGTGGTGGTGTACTGGATTCCGGCGCGCAACGTCACCGCCGGGGCCGCCGACCACATGAAGGACATGCAGGCGAACAGCGCAAAGGCCAATATCCACCAGAACCGTGCATAATTGCCGATCACATGGCGATAATCGACGAGGATGAGCGGCAGCCACAGGGCGTAGAAGACGAGAATGGAGACTTGGCCCAGCCGCGCCGAATAGGCAAAGATGAACACCGAAACGGCGACGGCGAAGCTTCCGTAGAGGGCGTTTTCACCGGATCGGACGAGGGTGGATCTGGGGATTTTCATCGACCGTTCCGCTCATTTCATTGCGTTCGTTCCGCCCATCCGGTTTGGCATGTGCTTGCTCGCCACCCCTCATCCGGCCCTTCGGGCCATCTTCTCCCACGGGGGAGAAGGGAGGTGCTTGGCATTGGCGGCGCAGCGAGCAATCCTCACGACCGCTCATTCGAAATCGCGACCTTGATCACATCCCCCGGCAGGAGAGGCGTGCTCTCCTCCGCCGGAAGCTCCTTCGTTTCGCCGTTGCCGCCATTCCTGACAATGCTGTATTTCAGCGCCGGGCCGTCCCCGTTTCCCGCGGCTAGTGTGCCGGCGGCGGGGGCATTCACCAGCGCTTCGGTCATCAAATTGCGGTACATGCCCAGCTTCAATTCCGCCTCGTCGAGCGCGGCCTCGGTCGCCTGCATTTCGGTGGTCAGTTCGGCTCGGCGGCTATTTTCCAGATCGGCTGCGTCACGGGTCGCCTTGTTGATCTCCTGCTTGGCGCGCAGGGAATTGGTCTCCATGTCCAGGAGCTTGCTCTGCATGTCGGCGAGCGAGGTTTCGAGCGACATGACGCGCGAATTGACGACGAGGCCGCGGTCGTGGAGATTGCCGATGGAGGCCAGTTCCTTGCTGAGAAGATCCTTCTGCCTGACTTGCACGACCATCTTCTTTTCCAGCGAGGCGATCTCGTTCTGGTATAGGGTTTTCAGCTCGTCGAGCGCGGCGAGCTGGCGTTGCAGGGCGTCCTTTCGCGATTGCATGATCGCCGTCTCGTCCGCGATTAGCTTCTTTGCTTCCGGACTATCGGCCAATTCCTTCGGGATATTGATTTCCTTGGTGTCGGCAAGTTCGGCCTCCAGCCGGGCGCGCTTGGCCAGAAGCCGGTGGCGCTCGGCGACGAGCACATCGTAATTGCCGCGTGCATTGAGGAAATCCCGCTCGAAGCGCTGGCCTATCTCGGCGCGGCGCATTCCGCCCGCAAGACTCACGGCCTTCAGGACCGTCAGTTCCGGATCGTAAGGGTATTTGCCGGGCGTCTGCACCTCGCCCGCGACGAAGATCGGGCGGAACTCGGCGATCTCCACCGACGCTTCGGGGCGGTCACGCAGGCCGAATTTCTGCTGGAGGCTCTTCGCGATTTCGCCAGCAACCTCGGACGTGGTTTTGCCGCCGGCCTGCAATTCCCCGGTGAAGGGCAGGGAGAGGCCACCCGAAGGGCCGACCGTGAAATTGCCAGTAATGGTCGGCCACTCCCGGAACGTTCCCTCCGCCGTCTGCCATTCGACGACGCGGATGGAGAGCTTGTCCATGGGCCCGAGCCTGTATTCCTCCGCGCTTGCGGAAAACGCCATTGGCAGCAGGGCGATGAGGGCGAAAAGAGCGCGGGACATGCCCGCAGCTCGCGAAAAAGCAGCCGCCATCAATAGGATCCGCGCGATGCGCACACGGCGGGAATGGTCTTGAGAAGGATGACAAGATCCTTCTGGAAGGACCAGTTTTCGACATATTGCTGGTCGAAGGCGATGCGGTCGTCATAGGAAACATCGTTGCGGCCGCTGATCTGCCAGACGCCGGTGAGGCCGGGCCGGGACTTGAAATAATAGATCGCGGCCGGTCCGTAACGGTCGATCTCCTCCTTGACGACGGGACGCGGGCCGACAAGGCTCATCTCGCCGCGCAGCACATTCACCAATTGCGGCAACTCGTCCAGGCTCAGTTTGCGCAGGACGGCGCCGACAGCGGTGACGCGGGGATCGTTCTTGAGCTTGCGCGTCGCCTGCCATTCCGCCCGGGCTTCCGGGTTGGCGGCAAAATGGGCGGCGAGGACCGCGTCTCCATCAGGCACCATGGTGCGGAATTTCAGGCAGTAGAATGGGTTTCCGTCGCGTCCGATCCGGCGATGGCCATAAAAGACCGATCCGCCGGCGGAACATTTGACCAGAATCGCGAGGAGAAGGAAAAGCGGGCTCAACAAAAGCAGGCCGGCAGTCGCGCCGATCACGTCGAAAGACCGCTTCAAGGCCCCTCCCACAGGGAGTTTCTCCGCTTTTTTCGACGGTTGGAGAAAAGGGAAACTGGCCAACTTCGTTGCAGGCTTCATCAGGGCTGCTCCGTCCAGGGGATACGAATGGTCACGTAAAACGATAACACGGAATTTGTGCGATGCAACATGTTGTGTTCGCATCTGCTCACATGAAGCAGGCTGAATTGATGCGATGTAATCGGGCGATTTTGTGAATCCCTGCAATAACGATTCAGGCGTAAAACCGGCATAGGCTAGATTTATCAATAAGTTGCGCGGATATGGCGGCCTCGGTAAAATATTGTAATTGAGGATAATATTATGTGCGATCAGAATTACACTATTTAATTCTCTGATACTAAAGGCTTATCCGTCAATAAACGTGAAGAATTACTTTGTCGTTTCGAAGTTTTTGGATTCTGTATTCATGTTGCCCTGCGGTATAAATTCCCATTCTCTAATGTAAAGCGGCAGAATGGGTCCGGTTTCAGCGGCCGGTTTTCTTGCCTCCTGTTCAAATTTATTTTTCCCGGCGAAATCAAGATGTGAAAGCCGGCTTAAAACTATATATTGCGTGTGACCCTGCGGTTTAATACAATTTCAAAGCCTTCTCATCAAAATGCGGCGCGGGGCCAATGAGAACGAAGGCGGGTTTTCATGCGCGTGGGTAGCCATGCGTATGAAGGGAGGCGAACGATGCAGTCCGTTGAAAGGCCCCAACTCGGGTAGAGAATGGGGGCAAACGAGATGAGGTTTCCAAGGTTTCTGGCCGGCATGCTGGGCGCGTTGATCGCCTTTGGCATCACGACCTATGTCATGTCGAATTCACTCTGGACGACTGTGATCGAGACGCTGATTTGCGCCGTGGTCATCCAGGCCGGCTATTTCGGGGCGATTCTTTTCCAGGTGATGCAAGAGAAGGCGCGCAGTGCGAAAGAGCAATCGCGCCCGAGCGACGGCGCGAGTTCGAAAGAGCCTTCCCCGCCGTTCAAGACGTCGGCGCCCAAGGCTCCGTAGCGCGCCGCAGCTTTCTATTTAGCGCAGCCTCTTGCGAGGGATCGAAACCCCTGTATCTTCTGATGCGGGGGCATAGCTTGCGGATGAGGCTGCCATGGCTGCGACAGCGGAGCAGAAAACCACCGTCAACGGGGCGGATGACAGCGTATGCGTCATCATTGCCGCGAAGAATGCCGCCGATACGATCGGCGCGGCGATAGCCTCGGCATTGAATGAACCGCAGGTGACGGAAGTCGTGGTGGTCGATGACGGCTCGACGGACGGGACGAGCGAGGCCGCGCGCGCGGCGGATGACGCCAGCGGACGGCTCCGCATCATTCGCTTCGAGGTCAACAAGGGACCCTCATATGCGCGCAACCAGGCCATCGCCTCGTCATCGGCGGCGCTGATCGCCATTCTCGACGCGGATGATTTCTTTCTTCCGGGCCGTTTTTCCCATCTCCTGGCAAGGCGGGACTGGGACCTTGCCGCCGACAATATCGTCTTCATCGACCAGCATCGGCTTGGCGGCTTCCATGTCTCGGCGGTGGAACGGTTTTCGCCCGAGCCGCGCTTCCTCGATCTTCCCACCTTCGTCGAGCGCAACATCTCAAAGCGCAACCGGCAGCGTGGGGAACTGGGTTTCCTCAAGCCGGTCATCCGGCGCGATTTCCTCGACCGCCACCAATTGCGCTATGACGAAAAGCTGCGGCTCGGCGAGGATTACGATCTGTACACCCGGGCGCTGGCCCTGGGCGCGCGGTTCCAGATCATCAACAATTGCGGCTATGGCGCGGTGGTCCGGTCCGATTCCTTGAGCGGGCGGCACCGGACGGAGGATCTGAAGGCGCTCGCCGACGCGGACAGGGCCATTCTGGCAAACGGGCTGCTCACGGGCGAGGCGAGGCAAGCCGTTGCCCGGCACGAACGCCATATGCGCGGGAAATATCATCACCGGCAGCTGCTGGATGTGAAGGCGCAGCGGGGGATTATCGGGGCGCTGGGCTATTGTGCGAGCAATCCTTCCGCCATCCCGCCGATTGTCCGGGGAGTGGCGGCGGACAAGCTGGAGGGCTTCATGCGCCCGGGCGGCGGGAAGGCGCAGGCGGACGGGGCGATGGCGCTGCGGTATCTGTTCTCGGGGCGTGTGGTCCGGGACCCACCCCCCTCTGCCCTGCCGGGCATCTCCCCCTCAAGGGGGGAGATTGGCTGATACAGCCATCCCCGCTCAACTTTCAATGTCGGCGATTGATGCCGACATCGATGAAGGCTCAATCTCCCCCTTGAGGGGGAGATGCCCGGCAGGGCAGAGGGGCGTACTGTGGCACACCGATATATCTAAAAATACGTCCGCCTCACCCCCTCGAGCGCCTCTGCAAAACGTTCCTTGCACTCGTCCAGCCGGCCATCGGGGCTCAAGTTCGGCTCGGCTTTGCTTGCCTGCCATAGCGCCAGCATCGAGGGGGCGGCGAGGAGGCGTTTGGCGACATTCTTCGCGGAAAAATCCAGCGGCTTGCGGCCTGCGGTGAGGACGGTTCCATCAGGCGCGTGGCGCATCCGGACGGGCTCTTCGGCCTGCGGATGGCTGCGGTCTTCATGTTTCAAGCCCCAGAAGCGCTCGCCCTTGAAAATCGCTTCCGCGCGGGTGGAGACCGGAATCTGACGGGGCTTATAGACCGCGCCGACGGACTGCGCCCAATCGTTCCACTTGAAGCTGTTGATGTTGCCGGAGGTGCTGACGGCGATCCAGGGTACGCGGAACGCGTCGGCGAGGATGGCGGCGTGCATGGATTCGGCGACGACCAGCTCGGACTGCGCGATCTCGCGAATGACGGATTTCGCCTCGCCGCATGGGTCGACAAAAGTGAGGCCGACATTTTCGCACACGCTGTCCCAGATGCCGCCGAGGGCCGATTCCCAATGGGGGATGAAGATGGCCTTGTTCTTCTTCGGCAGGTTCCGGAATTCCGGCATCTCGGTGACCATCACCGCCGGATCGACAATGCCGAGCTTCGGATCGAGCCCCAGCTTGGCAGCGGTTTTCGGGCCGCGCACGGCGTGGATGTCCCATTCATTGGGGTCGGAAGTATCCGGAGGGGTGTCGTAGCCGTAGCCGCTGCCGATCACCAGTTTCCTGACGTTGTGCGGCAGCAAGGCGGTGTTCAGGACCGTGCCGACGCCGACAAGCAGCACCTCGTCATGCACCTCGCGCACTCCGGGAAGGAGGAAATCCCAAAGCCAGAGATTGAGATCGTCGCCAAAGTTCCCGTGGCTGGATTCCCAATGAAACAGACGCATGCAACCCCCCTTCCGGAAATTGTGCAGTGCACCTAGTATTGGGCCATTCCGGCTCGTTGGCAAGGGCGGATGAGAGGCTTGACACTGCCGCCCATCGACACCAAGCTTGTGGACATCCGGGGCGGGCATAGTGAAGCGCGTTAGAGCGTATACGCTCTAACTCCTTTTTTGCCGCATGATCTTATCCGAAAAGTCTGCAACTTTTCGGGATCATGCTCTAACGAGGGCAAGGAAATGGCGTTGTTTCGCTTCCGCACAAGAAGCCCCGGCAGGGACCTTCAGGCCGATATCGCCCGTTTTGCGAAGGTCAGGCAGGCGCTTGATGAGGTCTGCGCGGCCATCGAGCAGGAGCGCGACGGCTTCCGGCACCGCTACGACGAAGTGGCGATGAATGCAGCTTTTTCGCTCGAAAACATGGAAAATGAGGGCGAAACCGAGCGAGTTTCGGCGAAAATAGACGATTTCAGCGACGCGCTGGAGCGCTTCACGCAGCGCATCGCCTCGCTCGAAAAGCAGCTTCATTTCCTCAAGGAGATCGACGGGACGGTTGCGGATTTCGCCGCCGGCAATGGTTTTGCGGGGGGCGGTACCCCGCCTCAGGCCGACATTTCCGCCTGATTTTCCGCCTCGCGATTTTTGACGGTTGACAGCGGCGGCATGTGCCGCGAAATTGGTGCAGTGCAATAAGATTGGGATAACGGACTAACACGCATTCGTCAGACGCGCTGTTTTTGGGGGCGCAGCCAAAACAGAAGGTCGCCATGGCGATGGATGCCAACATATCCGCCCGGATCGATCTCATCCGGATCACGCTCATCTGCGGCATCGTGCTCGTGCATGTGCCCTATGGGCCGGAGACGACGCCGTTCAACGGCGAAAACGGAATTCTGGACTGGCTTCGCGTCTTCCTCGCCGAGAGCGTTTTCCGCGTCGGCGTGCCCTGTCTCAGCGCCATCTCGGGCTATCTGCTGATGCGCAAGGGAACGCTCGATTACGGGAAAACCTTGAAGCGCAAGGCGCGGAGCATCCTCCTGCCGCTGCTGATCTGGAACGGCGGGTTCTTCCTTATGGTCTACCTCGTGCAGAGCCGGGGCATGGGCCATGGCTATCTGCCCGACGTCACCCAGGCGCAACTGCCCGATCTCCTCAACCTGATCTTCGCGCTCAATGGCGAGCCGATCAATCTGCCGCTTTATTTCCTGCGCGATCTCTTCGTGTGCATTCTTTTGTCGCCGGTGCTGGCCTTTCTGGTGAGGCGTTATCCGGTATCGACGCTGGCCGTCCTGCTGGCGATCACGGCCGCGTCTGTTCCTGTCCATATCGTGCTGCGCCAGTCGATCCTGTTCAGCTTCGCCATCGGCACGGCGTTCGCGATTCACAAGGTGGATGTCAGGCGCATGGATGCGCATGCCGTGCTGGTCTTCGCAGCGTTTCTCCTTGCCAGCGGCGTGCTCGCAGCGGCGCTCTATCATTACGGTCCGGACTTTCCCCGGTGGCTCGGCGTCACGCGCAACATCTTCGTGCTCATCGGCATTCCCGGGTTCTGGGCGCTGTCGGCGCTGCTGATCCAAACCGAAATCGGACAGCGAATGGCGCGGACGGGCAGTCTCAGCTTCTGGATATTCTGCGCCCATTATCCGGTGCTGCTGATGCTCTGGATGATCTGGAACCGCGTCCATTTCAACGAATATGCCGTGTTTTATGCCGGCGCGCTCGCCATCGGCGGCGTGCTGCTCATCACCTCGAACGCGATCACCCGCCGCATCCTTCCCGGCACTTACGCCCTGCTTGTCGGAAGCCGGGCCTGATAGTTTTTCAAAGGAGCCGCCTATGATGTTCTCAAGACCGCTTCGTCCGCTTCTGGGCCTCATGGCGATGGCGTCCGTGGCGCAAGCGCAGGAGACGGGGAAATCCTTCGTCGAAAATTTCGCCAGCCTCGACAAGCGTCGCTGGTATGTTTCCAATGGCTGGAGCAATGGCGATCACCAGAACTGCACGTGGTCAGCGGATCAGGTGAAAGTCGCCGACGGCACGCTGAGCCTCGGCTATGAGCGCAAGCAAACCAAGGACCGCGCCCATGCCTGCGCGGAGATCCAGACCCATGCGCGCTTCGGCCATGGCGTCTATGAAGCACGCATCAAGGCGGCGGCGGGCTCGGGGTTCAACACCGGCTTCTTCACCTATATCGGCCCCACGCACAAGCAGCCCTGGGATGAGATCGACTTCGAGTTCCTCGGCAAGGATCCGTCGACCGTCCAGCTCAACTCCTATGTCAATGGCAAGGGCGGGAATGAGAAGCTGGTTCCTGTGCCTGGCGGCGCCAATACGGGATTCAACGATTACGCCTTCGTCTGGGAAAAGGAGCGCCTGCGCTATTATGTGAACGGCAAGCTGGTCCATACGGTCACCGACCCGGCGGCGCTGCCGACCCATGCGCAGAAAATTTATCTCAGCCTCTGGGCGAGCGACAAGCTGACGGACTGGCTCGGCAAGTTCGAAAGCCCCGCCGCGCCTTTGAAGGCGGAGTTCACCCGCGTCTCCTTCACGGCGCTGGGCGCGCCCTGCCAGTTTCCGGAGTCCGTCGCCTGTGACCTTAAATGATTTTGCAGTGCGCCATAGGTATTATTGCAGTGCAGCAAAAGCTGTATTACGCTTCACCCTCAGATCAACAACTTTAGCCGCATGGCCTTACCTGGAAGTCTACAACTTTTCGGGACCATGCTGGGGGAATGATCGTCATGCTGCAAGTCCTGTACCTGGTGCATGATCTTTCCGACCCCGCGGTTCGGCGCCGCGTGGTCATGCTGCAGGCAGGCGGCGCCGCGGTGACGCTCGCCGGGTTCCGCCGCAGCCGTGAGCCGGTGCTTCAGGTAGCAGGGGTTTCGCCCATCGATCTGGGTAAAACCGGCGACGGCCGGTTCGCCCAGCGCATGGCGGCGGTGGCGCGGGCGGCATTGACGCTTAAGGCCTCGCTGAAGCACGTGGCGAAGCCCGACGTGATCATCGGGCGCAATCTGGAAATGCTGGCGCTCGCCAACCGGGCGAGGAGCATTTTTTCGGGCGGGGCAGAAGATATTCCCGTCGTTTATGAATGTCTCGATATTCACCGACTGCTTCTGAGGCAGGATCCGGTGGGGAGGGCGCTCCGCTCCATAGAACGCGCGCTTGGCCGCAAGGTGTCGTTGCTCATCACCTCTTCGCCGGCGTTTGTTCGGAATTATTTCGAGCCGTATGGGCAGGTGAATGCGCCGGTGGAGCTGGTTGAGAACAAGGTGCTGGAGGTGGCGCCGTCGCCCTTCTTCCCCCTTGCGGGGAAGGTGTCTGCGGAGCAGACGGATGGGGGTGGTGACGTTTGCGCTTTTGCTGGAGATCTTGATGTAAACGTCATCACCCCCATCCGTCCGCTAACGCGGACACCTTCCCCGCAAGGGGGAAGGGGGGGGCCAGGCGAGCCCTGGAAAATCGGCTGGTTCGGCGCGCTGCGCTGCCGCCGCTCGCTCGCGCTCCTGTCCGAATTCTCGCGGCGGATGGAAGGCCGGGTGGAGATCATCCTGCGCGGCCGTCCGGCCTATACGGAGTTCGAGGATTTCGACGCTGAGGTTGCCGCCGAGCCGTACATGCAATTCTTTGGGTCCTACCGCAACCCGGAAGACCTTTCGGGCATTTATGGCGAGGTGCATTTCACCTGGGCCATCGATTTCTTCGAGGAGGGGCTGAACTCGAGCTGGCTCCTTCCGAACCGGCTCTATGAGGGCTGCCGCTATCATTGCGTGCCCATCGCCATGGAGGGAACCGAGACGGCGCGGTTCCTTAAACGGCTGGGCATCGGCTTCACGCTGGCCCGGCCTGATGCGGACGAACTTGCCCGCCTGCTCGATGCGGAGCGATACGAGCAGGCGCGCGCGAGGGTCGCCGCGCAGGATTCAAGCACATGGATATGCAACGAAGATGATTGTCGTGCGTTGGTAGGCCGCTTGAGCACGCTCTTGTCCGTGCGCGAGCGCGTCGTCTTGCCGGCTGCGGCGTAGAGGATGGAACAGGAGAGGGGACTTAAGATGCCAGGCGCAAAAGAGCGGAGGTTTTCGGGCCGTTGCCTCATCATCATTCCTTGCCTGAACGAGGCCGGCTTCATCGGCGCGCTGCTGGAGCAATTCAGCCTGGAAGCCGAACAGCTCGACATGAAGATCGTCGTGGCCGATGGCGGCAGCACCGATGGGACCGTGCACATTGTCGAGGACATCATGCAGCGCAATCCGCGTGTCGTGCTCCTGCACAATGAAAAGCGCATCCAGAGCGCCGCGGTCAATCTGGCTGTAGCCGCCCATGGCGATGGCTACGACTATTTCATCCGCATCGACGCGCATGGAAAATATCCGGCGGATTATTGCAGAACGCTGGTCGAGGAAGCCCATATCACGGGCGCCGATTCCGTCGTGGTCGCCATGGCGACGGAGGGTTTCAGCCTATTCCAGAAGGCGACTGCTGCGGCGCAGAATTCCCGGCTCGGCAATGGCGGCTCCAAGCATCGCAAGGGCGCGAAGGGTGGCTGGGTCGATCATGGCCACCATGCGCTGATGAGCATAAAGGCGTTCCAGCAGGTGGGCGGGTATGACGAGACGTTCACCCATAACGAGGATGCCGAGCTTGATTACCGGCTGAGAAAAGCGGGCTTCCGCATCTGGATGACCGACCGGACGGTGATGGTCTATTATCCCCGCGCGTCCGCGTCTTCGCTCTTCCGGCAATATCTGGGCTATGGCCGGGGCCGGGCGAAGAATGTGCTCAAGCACCGCGTCGTGCCAAAGCTGCGGCAGGCCCTTCCGTTGCTGGTGCTGCCGGTGGTGGCGGGCACCTTCCTCGCCGTCATCCATTGGTCCGCCGCCGTGCCCGCCTTCCTGTGGGTGGCGATCTGCATGGGCTATGGCGTATGGATGGCCGTGGGCGAGCGCAATCCTTACGGCCCGCTCGCGGCGGTTTCCGCGATGATCATGCACCTCGCCTGGTCGCTGGGATTCTGGCTCCAACTCATCGGCTTCCGCAAGCGCAGGGAGCCATCGTGATGAGTGCCCTTCACTCTCGTGGGCCGCGAGGCACCCCCCTCTGCCCTGCCGGACATCTCCCCCACAAGGGGGGAGATTGGGCCTTCATAGACGCGCGGCACCAATCGCTGACCTCGCAGGATGAGGGCGGAGCGTCGTGTCAGCCAATCTCCCCCCCCGTGGGGGAGATGCCCGGCAGGGCAGAGGGGGGTACCTTGCGCCGCCGCTTCCATTTCAATGTGAAAAGCTCAAGCGCCGGTTCAGATGATAAAGAGCGACCTTCCAGTAGCCCTCATCCTGAGGTGCGAGCGCAGCGAGCCTCGAAGGGCGACGGCGACAGCCACCCCCTCTATCGAATTGATATCGGCGTCTGCACCTATCGCCGCCCGGAACTGGAGGCGACGCTCATCTCGCTCGGGCGGCTGGCGGTTCCGGCGGATTGCAGCATCCGCGTCATTGTAGCCGACAATGATGTCACCCCGAGCGCGAAGGAGCGTGTGGTCAAGCTCGCCGCTACGCTACCCTTCGAAATTACCTATGTTCACTGCCCCGCCTCGAATATCTCCATTGCGCGCAATGCCTGTCTCGATACGAGCGATGGCGATTTTCTTGCTTTCATCGATGATGATGAAACGGCGTCGGAGAACTGGCTGGCTGCGTTACTTGCCATCGCTAAGGAGACGAAAGCCGATGCCGTGCTGGGGCCGGTTCAGGCCATTTATGAGCCCCAAGCGCCGCGCTGGATGCGCAAGGGGGATTTTCACTCGACCTTTCCGGTCTGGGTGAAAGGCGAAATCCGCACCGGCTATACCTGCAACGTGCTTTTGCGGCGTGCTTCGCCTGCAGTTGCCGGACGGCGTTTCAGCCTGGCGCTGGGACGCAGCGGCGGGGAGGATACGCAATATTTCTCCGAACTCCATGAGGCAGGCGGCAGGATCGCCTTTGCGCCCGAGGCCTGGGTGCATGAGCCGGTGCCGGAAGGCCGGGCGCGGTTTTCATGGCTCGCCAAACGGCGGTTCCGTTTCGGGCAGACGCATGGCCGGCTGCTTCAACGCAATGCGGCGGGCTTCGGCCTTGTGAGGCAATTGGCCCTCGCTACCGCCAAAGCCGCTTACAGCTTCGGCGCGGCGCTTCTCACCCTGTTCTCTTCCACGCATCGCAACCGCTCCATCCTGCGCGGCGTCATGCATGTGGGCGTCGTCAGCGGCCTGATCGGCATCCGGGAAATCCAGCAATATGGCAAGCCCGCCATCGTGCCCTCAGGCGGAGGCAAGTCCCGTGCAACCTGACGTCAGCTTCATCATCGCCGCCTATAATGCGGAAGATACGATCGCCCGGGCCATCGAAAGCGCGCTGGCGCAGGAGGGCGTGATCGTCGAGGTGATCGTCGCCAATGACCGCTCCACCGACCGCACGGAGGCCATCGCCGCGTCCTATCCCAATACACGCGTCGTCACCCTGCCCAGGAACAGCGGCCCCGGCGGCGCGCGCAATGCGGCCCTCGATGTGGCGAAGGGCCGCTGGGTCGCGGTGCTCGACGCTGATGATGCGGTCCTGCCTGATCGCATGGCGCGGATGATCGCACGGGCCGAGAAGGCTGGCGCGCAGGCGGTGGTGGACAATATCGAGGTGGTGCCCGAGGGCGAGACGAGCGGGGAGCGGATGTTCCCGCCCGGGCGGCTGGAAAAGATCGAGCGGATCAGCCTGGCGGACTTCATCGGATCGAACCTCGTTTTCAGGTCCACCTTCAATTTCGGCTATATGAAGCCGGTTTTCGAGCGCGCGTTTCTGGAGACGCATGGGTTTCGCTATGACGAGGCCTTGCGCATCGGCGAGGACTACATCTTCCTGGCATCCGTGCTGGCGAAGGGCGGAAAGCTCATCGTCGAGCCCATAGCGGGATATGTCTATCACTTACGCGCGGGCTCGATTTCCCGTGTCCTCGAAATGCACCATGTCGTTTCCATGCTGGAGGCGGACAGGAAATTTCTGGCAAGCTTCGAACTCGACGCCGGGACGCGGGCGGCGCAGGCGCGGCGGACGCGCAGCCTCGAGGAGGCGCGGTCCTTCCTCGCGCTGGTCCATCACATCAAGCGCCGGTCATTCAGGGACATTGTCAAGGTGGCGGTGAGCGACCCGCTGGCGCTGCGGCATCTTTCGATGCCCATCGCGGTGCGGCTGAAACGGCTCATGCCGCTGGGGCAGGCAGGTTAGGGGAATTACAAAACGAGAAGCGAGGCAATCGCTCGGGGAATTGGGTGGCGGGGTTTTGAACAGCAATCGCATTTCTACGCTCGAACGAAAGGACATTTCGATGAAGAACGTCAAGAAAGCCGTCATACCCGTTGCCGGTCTGGGCACGCGGTTTCTCCCCGCGACGAAATCAACGCCCAAGGAACTGCTGACCATCGTGGATCGCCCGGTGGTGCAATATGCCGTCGATGAAGCCTTCGAGGCGGGCATCGAGCACATCGTCTTCGTGACCGGCCGCAACAAGGGCGCGATCGAGGATTATTTCGATATCCAGCCGGAACTCATCTCGACGCTGACGGAATCGGGGAAGTTCGAGCAGCTCGCCTCGCTGCAGCGGCTGCTGCCGAAAGCGGGAAGCATGAGCTTCGTCCGCCAGCAATCGCCGCTCGGCCTCGGCCATGCGGTCTGGTGCGCGCGCGACGTCATCGGCGACGAACCGTTCGCGCTGCTTCTGCCAGACATGGTCACCTTCGGTGCGCGCGGCTGCCTGGCGGGCATGGCCGAACTGTATAGCCGCACCGGCGGCAATCTGATCGCGGTGGAGGAATGCGATCCCTCCGACACGGGCAAATATGGCATCGTCGCCAGGGGGCGGGATATCGGCAAGGGGTTTGAGATTACCGGCATGGTGGAGAAGCCTGCTCCCGCAGTTGCTCCGTCCAACTATTACATCAACGGGCGCTATATCCTGCAGCCGGAGATCTTCGACATATTGGAGCGGCAGGAGCGCGGCGCGGGCAATGAAATCCAGCTGACCGACGCCATGCTGAATCTCTCGGGGAAGCAGGAATTCTTCGCCTATCCCTTCGAAGGCCGCACCTTCGACTGCGGATCGAAGGAGGGCTTCATCGAGGCCAATGTGGCCTTCGCGCTGGCGCGGGCGGATATCAGCGGCAAGGTTTTCGAGCCGCTGCGCAACATCATCCTCGCCCACGAACCGGCCGTCGAAGCGGCGGCATAAACTACCTGCCCGCGCGGCCCGCATTGCGGCGGGCCGTGCGCTCTTCGTTTAATTTGCATATGGAATTGGCGGTATCATGCACCAGGGCAATCTTCCGAGGTTCGCGGTCAATGCGAAGGGGCAGCCGGATGCCGACAGTTTCATCGATATCGAGCATTTGCTCGCCATGGCGCGGCGCCAGGCAAAGACGGTCGCCATCGTCGCGGCGCTCGGGCTGCTGCTCGGCATCGTCAGCCTGATCTTCTCGACATCCTATTACACGGCCTCGACAAGCATCCTGCTCGACGACAATCTCGGCAAGCTCGCCGACGAGCCGTCCCCCGCGCCGGCCAATGCGCAGACCGACGCGATGATCCTGAGCCAGATCGCCATCCTCAAATCGGCGGAATTGGCGGGGAAGGTGGTGGACCGGGAGAAGCTGACCGAAAACCAGGCCTTCATGAACCCGCCGCGCTCGCTCGTCTCCCGCATCAAGGGCATGGTGCGGGGCATCATCGGCATGTTCGGCGGCGGGGCCGGTCCGGCGGCGGATCCGTCCAATCCGGCGGCGCGCCGCGGTTTGGCCGCTTCATTGCTCCAGAAAAGCCTCAATGTGGAGCGGCAAGGACGCAGCTTTGTCATAGATTTGAGCTTTACATCCAAAGATCCCGACCTTGCCGGGCGGATTGCGCGGGCTTATGCCGATGTCTATCTCGCCGACCAGCTCGACGCCAATTTCGATGCGACGCAGCGGGCGACTGTCTGGCTGCAGGACCGGCTGGTGGATTTGCGGACGAGCTCGCAGCAGGCGGCGCTGGAGGTGGAGCGGTTCAGGGCGGCGAACGGCCTGACCTCCGCCAAGGGCGCGCTCGTCTCGGAACAGCAGCTTTCGGATCTGAACAGCCAGTATATTCTGACGCAGGCCGATACGGCGCGGACGCTTGCCCAGTACAACCAGCTGAAATCCATCGTCGATGGCGGTCCGGAAGCGGCGGTCAACAATGCCGCCGTGCTGTCCGAGCAGGGCAACGCCTCGGTGATCGCGCCGCTCAGGACCCGCTATCTGACGATCAGCAAACGCATACAGGAAATCACCGGCCAGTTCGGCGAAGATCACCCGCAAGCCGTCAGCCTACGCACCGAACAGCAGGAGGTCGCGCGGCAGATCTTCCAGGAAATCCGGCAGATGATGGAAAGCGCGCGCAACCAGTATGAGGTGGCGCAGGCGCGTGAAACCTCGCTCCGGGACAGTTTGGAGAAAGCGACCGGCGCGACCTCCACGGCGAACCAGTCCCTCGTGCAATTGCGGGAGCTGGAGCAGCGGTCCCAGGCGCTAGGCGATCTCTACCAGACTTATCTCAAGCGCTATCAGGAGGCGTCGCAGCAGCAGACCTTCCCCATCGCCAAGGCGCGGATCATCTCGGTGGCGTCGAAGCCGACCGATCCGTCGAGCCCGAAGCGGACCATGGTGCTGGCGGGATCGCTGCTTCTCGGCCTCTTCGCCGGGGCCGGCATCGGGGCATGGCGGGAATTCCGCGAGCGATTCTTCCGGGTGGGTGAGGAAGTGAGGGGGGTATTGGGGGTGAAATTCCTCGGCTATCTCCCCCTCATTGGAGGGCAGGGAGAGGTAAAACCCGACGATCAAGGGCGCCCGCCGCGCGTCACCAACATGATGCGCATCGCCATCGAGGCTCCCGCCTCCGCCTTCGCCGAAACGCTGCGCAACGCCAAGATCGCCGCCGATGTGGTGCTGCAGGGACAGAAGGCGAAGGTGATCGGAATCGTCTCCGTCCTGCCCGACGAGGGCAAATCCACGGTCGCCGCCAATTTCGCCGGACTCCTCGCCGCCAATGGTGCAAGGACGCTGCTCATCGATGGCGATTTGCGCGACCCGGGCCTGACGCGAGCCTTGTCGCTGACGCGCCAGAAAGGGCTTGTCGAGGTGCTCGTCGGTGAATTGCCCTGGCAGAGCGCGGTGAAAGTGGACGGCAAGACCAAGCTCGCCATCCTGCCGACGGTGGTGCCGCGCCATCTCTCGCACACTAGCGAACTCATATCTTCGCTGGCTATGAAGACGCTTCTGGCGGAGGCGCGCGAGGTCTTCGACTATATCGTCGTCGATCTTCCGCCGCTCGGGCCGGTGGTGGACGCCAAGGCCTTCGCGCCGCTCGCGGACGCCTTCCTCATGGTGGCCGAATGGGGCGTCACGCCGCGTGCGCTCGTCAAATCGACCTTGCAGGCGGAAGGCCATATCCAGTCGAAAGTGCTGGGCCTCATCCTCAACAAGACCGATATGCGCGGCCTGGCGAAATACAGCTCCTATGGCAGCTCGGAATATTTCATGGAGCGCTACGCGAATTATTATCTGGACGATGCCAACGCCGCTTCTTCGAGGGGTTAGACGGAAACGTTGGCAGGACAGTAACCCCCTCTGCCCTGCCGGGCATCTCCCCCACAAGGGGGGAGATGGGGCCTTCATAGGCACGCAGCACCAATCGCAGACCTCGCAGGATGAGGGCGGAGCGTCGTGTCAGCTAATCTCCCCCCTTGTGAAGCCGACCGCCGGCGAGGTCAAGCGCTATCGCTGGTGGCTGGAAAAGAACTCGACTTCGTTCACCCCCATCTCGTGGTGGCGCTCGGGGCCACGGCGGCGCTGGCGCTCGCCGGGCGGGCGACGCCCATCGGGCGCAATCGCGGGCCGTTCGATTTCGGCGGGCGCGCGGGGTACATCACCGTTCATCCCTCCTATCTTCTGCGTGTGCCGGACGAGACGGCGCGGCACCAGGCCTATACAGAGTTCGTCGCGGACCTCGAGCGCATCCGCGCGCTTGCGCGGAGTTAAAGCATGTCTCCCAAAAGTGGGAACCGGTTTTGGGGTAAAGACATGCGCAAAAACAAAAACTTAAAGCGTGTTCCATGAATGCGATAAAATGCAACACGCTTTAGAGCGGTTTTTCCTTTGACGGAATCAAAGAAAAAAGCGGTAGGCTCCACCTACTCTCCCCTTGGATAGCGCTGGTTTTCTTCCAGCACGTTCAGGTCCATGTGGTTGCGCATGTAGCGCTCGGAGGCCTTTTGCAGCGGCTGGTAGTCCCAGGGGTAGTAAGCGCCGTTGCGCAGGGCCTTGTAGACGACCCAGCGGCGCGCCTGGCTTTCGCGCACCGCCGCATCGAAGGCATCGAGGTTCCAGCGCTCCCGAACCTGTTTCTCAAGCGAAGCCAGGGTTTCGCTATGGGCAATATCGTCGGCGAGATTGGTCAGTTCGCGCGGGTCGGCTTCGAGATCGAACAGCAGCGGTTGGTCTTCGTTGCAGACAGTCAGCTTGTAGCGCCCGTCGCGGATGGCGACGAGCGGCGCGATGGAGCCTTCGGCGGCATATTCCATCGGAACCGGCGCGCGGGTTGCCGTTCCATCGACAAGGCCGGTGAGATCCTCGCCATCGGTCCAGCGTTTCAGCGAGGTGATATCGAGATCGGCGAGGGCGCAGAGCGTCGGCGTCACGTCGAGCGTCGAAACCGGCGTGTCGATGCGGGCAGGGGCCCAGCCGGGGGCCGCGATCATCAGCGGCACGCGCGCGGAGCCCTCGAAGAACGACATCTTGAACCATTGGCCGCGCTCGCCCAGCATGTCGCCATGGTCGGAGACGAAGAGGATGATCGTGTTTTCCTCCATGCGCGCCCGCTTGAGCACGTCGAGGATTTCGCCGATCTTCTCGTCAACATAGGAGATGTTGGCGAAATAGCCGCGCCGCGCCCGCCGGATATGCTCAGGGGTGATATCGAAGGCTTTATGGTCGCAAGCCTCCAGAAGCCGCTTCGAATGCGGGTCGATCTCGTCGAAGGGCAGCGCAGGCACTTCCGGATCGAGGGCCGGGCAATCTTCGTAGTAATCCCAGAATTTGCGCCGCGCCACATAGGGGTCGTGCGGGTGGGTGAAGCTGGCCGTCAGGCACCAGGGGCGGTCGTCCAGCCTGCGCGAGAGGTCGTAGAGCTTGCGGGTCGCGTGATAGGCGACCTCGTCATCATATTCCATCTGGTTGGTGATTTCGGCGACGCCAGCGCCGGTCACCGAGCCGAGATTGTGGTACCACCAGTCGATGCGCTCGCCGGGCTTGGTGTAGTCGGGCGTCCAGCCGAAATCGGCGGGGTAGATATCCGTCGTCAACCGCTCCTCGAAGCCGTGCAGCTGGTCGGGGCCGACGAAATGCATCTTGCCCGACAGCGCCGTGTGATAGCCCGCCGAGCGCAAATGGTGGGCATAGGTGGGGATGTCGGAGGCGAACTCCGCCGCATTGTCATAGACCCGCGTGCGGCTGGGCAATTGACCGGACATGAAGGATGCGCGCGCCGGGGCGCAGAGCGGGCTCGCGGTATAGGCATTGGCGAAACGCACGGAACGCTCCGCCAGCGCCTTCAGATGCGGCGCATGGAGGAAATCGGCGGGACCATCGGGGAAGAGAGTTCCGTTGAACTGGTCCGCCATGAGAATGAGGATATTCGGACGCGCCACGCGCTGGTCTCCTGAATGCTGAATGGGAATGTTCTGATGGAGGCGCGGGGCAACCCCCCTCTGCCCTGCCGGGCAGAGGGGGGTGCTGCCTCGCAAACGCCCAATATTTACTTAAATCCCCAGCCCCGCCTTCACCGCCTCCGCACCCGGCTTGCCATCCGCCGTCGTGACGCCTGCGAGCCAGCCGTCCAGCACCTTCGGGTTGGCCTTGATCCAGGCCCTCGCCGCCGCCTTCGCGTCCTCGCCGTCGAGGATATCGCCCATCAGGGTGTTTTCCATGCCGATGTCGAATTTCAGGTTTTTAAAGAACGCCGCCGCGTTGGGGCATTTCGCGCTCCAGCCGGTGCGGGCCAGCGTGTAGACTTCCGCGCCGCCGAAGTTCGGGCCGAAATAATCGTCGCCGCCCGAGAGATAGGTGATCGGGAACTTCTCGTTCATGGGATGGGGCGCCCAGGCGAGGAAGACGATGCCGCTTTTGTCTTTCGCGGCGCGCTCGGCCTGCGCCAGCATGGCCTGCTCGCCGGATTCGACCAGCGTCCAGCCGTCGAGGCCGAACTTGCCGGAGCCAAGGATCTTGCGGATGTTCTCATTGGCGGGCGCGCCCGGCTCGATGCCATAGATCTTCCTGCCGAATTCATCGCCATGCTTGGCGAGATCCGCCAGATCCTTCACGCCCTTTTCGGCCATGTATGTGGGCACCGCGAGGGTGAACTTCGCGCCTTCCAGATTCCTGGTGAGCACTTCGGCGGCCTTGGCGGCGTTCAGATCATCGATGAACGACTTCTGCGCCGGCATCCAGTTGCCGAGAAAGACGTCGATCTCGCCGCTCTTCATGGCCTGGTAGCCGATGGGCACGGAGAGGCTCTTGATGTCGGCCTGATAGCCCAGCGCATCCAGCAGGACGGAAGCGACCGCGTTGGTGGCGGTGATGTCGGTCCAGCCGGGATCGCTCATGCGGATCGTCTTGCAGGCGGCATCGTCCGCAGCCTCGGCGGCGGTGGTGAGAGCGGCCACGCAAAGCAAAAACCCGGTCGTGATCCGGCGCAGGCGAGAAAATGTCTTCATTGTCGTTCCCCTTCGTTCGAGCAATTCATCGGCACAGCCGGGAAGCCCCGCTGCATTCGCACATCCCATGTTATTCTGCACGGTGGCGCATGCAATGCCAACCCTTGCCCTTCATGGCATCGAAAGGGGAACGTGCCACCCTCCGGCAGGAGTGCTCCGTGCGGGCCTTGCTCGCCCTCAGCCGCATAAGGCGGGATGGGGACGCCCGGAACGAGGGTCGTCCCGTCGCGGCGAGCCAATCCCGTGGTATCAGTATAAATTAGGGTTACTATAAGTATTTATGCGTAATTTAAATAACTAATTGATCCTGTGGAATATTAATAAGAATCATTATATGATTTTGATAAAATTTACATAATATTATTCTTGCGAAAGGTAGTCTCGCCATGTAGCAAATATCAATCTTGTACTTTTCAAGTTCCCTTGCGCGCTAATCTTGACGGCCCCCGGCCTCAAACGTCGGGCAATCGATATGAACGGGATGGACATGATGCGGAAGATCATCACGGCGTCAGTGGAAAATTGTGCTGAGGCTCAGCATATTCGCGAAAGCGCCGTGAAACGCCCCAACGGGCGAATGGCAATCCCGACCCGGCAGCGCCGCCTCCCGCGCTTCTTCCGCGCCGCATTGGCGACGACGTCGGCGCTGGCGCTGGCGCAGGCCATTGCGATGATGGCGCCGCGGGATGCGATGGGCGCTGACTATAGCTGGAAAGGCGGGACCGCAAAGGACTGGGAGGTTAACACCAACTGGACTCCAACAGGGGTGCCAGGCACGAGTGCTAGCGACAACGTCCGGATCGAACAACCCCTTTCCAATGACGTGATCCTCGGCGTGAATGGAGCGGTGACCACCACGATCAACAATTTCGCCATGGCCGACAGCGGTGCTAGCGGCGGGCAGGGACAGTTGACCATCCAAAACGGTAGTCAGCTCACCATCAACGGCTCCACCACCATAGGCAAAAATATTAATTCGACAACTCTGATTTACATCAGGACCGGCAGCGCGCTCATTTCCAAAGGTGATGCCAGCTTTGGCGGGACGGTTGGCGGCGGGACGGTAGAGGTCAATGGCGCGGGAGCAAACTGGCAAATTCTAGGCGCTAACGGCCTGTTCGTGGGAAATAACGGCGGTATAGGCAGGCTGCTGAAAGTCGACAACGAGGGGGAGGTCAATGTCAAAGTGGATCTCTGGCTGGCCAATACGGCAAATTCACTCGGCATCATGGACATTGCCAATGGCAAGGTACAAGTCGGTCGCGATATGCAATTCGGCGTCGGCGGTACTGCTACCGCGACGGTAGGAGGAGGCTCTGATAGCGCGACGCTGGAAGTGACTAACATTGCCTATGTCGGTAACACCAGCTCCGGCAAGCTGACTGTCGACAGTAACGGCCATGTAACGGTCAACAATAATTTTCATATCGGATATCAGGCGGGCGGACAGGGTGAGGTGATCATTCAGAATGGTGGGATTGTCACGGCTAAATTAGCGACATCGCTTATAAGAAACGGAGGTGCCAGCGCAAAGCTAACCGTAACCGGCGCGGGGTCCACTTTGGAAACGAGTGCATTGCAGCGGTTCGGTACTGCCGGCACGGCGCAGGCCACCTTCAATGGCGGTACCCTCAAGGCCCTTGCCGCGAGCACGAGCTTCATCAGCGGATTCACCGGTAACGAGTTAAGTATTGGCGCCAATGGGATGACCATCGACACGAATAATTTCGCCGTGGCGACGGCGGCGACGGGAAATGAGATCGGCGGCACTGGCGCGCTGACGGTGACCGACTCCAGCACGACCAAGCGCGGCAACCTGACCCTCAACGGCGCCAACACATTTGTAGGCCTGACCGTGAATGGAGGCACGGCGACGGCGGGATCTGCTACCGCTTTCGGGGGGATCAACGGCATTCTCACGGTGAATGACGGCGGCACCGCCGCGATCAACAGCAATAACATGACCTTGGCCGGACTGCAGAACACGACGACCGCTGGTGGCACTGTGACCCTCGGCTCTGGTACGCTGACCCTCAACCAGGCGGATGATAGGACATTTGCCGGCGCCATCACGGGAGCTGGTGCACTGACCAAGACCGGCGCGGGCAAGCTGACGTTGACCGGCACGAGTTCAACAGGTGCGCTGAATGTAAGTGGTGGCACCGTCGCGATTGACAGCGGCGGCTCCGTAACGGTCAACACACTCTTTTTAGCTCGGGGTACCGCTACGAACGACGGCACCGTGAATGTCGAAGGGGCGGGGTCGAGTTTGACGGTCGGCGCCACGGGCAACACCGGCATCAACCTGACTGTCGGCGAATTCGGCATAGGGGAACTGAATGTTACCAACGATGCAATCGTCACCAACAATGGTGATACAGTTGTCGGGAACAGAGCTGGCAGCTCCGGAACGCTCAACATCAACAGCGGCGGCCAGATGACGACGACTGGAACCGCCTATATTTCCGGCCAGCCACAAACTGCTACCGGAACCGGGACCGTGACGGTTTCGGGAAAGAGCGCCACTAGCGGAGCGGCCTCCCATTGGACCGTTGGCGGCTCTCTTTTTGTCGGCAACAGCGGAAAGGGTACGCTCAATATCGAGGACAACGGCGTCGTGACGTCGAGCACTCAAACGATGATATCGCAGGATGCCGTCCAGTCCGATGGTACTCTTAATGTCAAGTCGGGCGGTATATTGGAGACGCTAAAACTGGTGCGCGGCCGTGGAACCAATGCGGTGGTCACCTTCGACGGCGGTACGCTGAAGCCTACGGCGACCAATAATACGGATTTCATCTCGGGC
>NZ_BMHH01000023.1 GCF_014640615.1 Paramesorhizobium endophyticum
CTCAGAATCTATTTTCCGCTAACTTGCAACAACGCTTTTATACTCATGTGCGATTCCCCTACCCCTTGCGGGGGGCCGAAGGACGGGCCGAGACCCGTGGCTCGGCCCCGGCAAGTGGCCCGAAGGGTCGGGTGGGGGTGGTGACGTTTGCGCGACGATCTTCGAAGCAAGCGCAAACGTCACCACCCCCATCCGCCCGCTAACGCGGGGTTCGTCGCTGGAAAAGCCAAATCGTTGGCTTTTCCTCGGCCTTCGGCCGAACGCTCCTCAATCCCCGCAAGGGGGAAGGGGGCGCTAACCGGCCTCTCACCCCTCCGGCGGCGCGCCCTGCAGCTTTTCGTCGAGCGCGTTCATGAAATCAGTCACATAGCGGGCATTCGCGCCCAGATCCCGCTTTCCGTAGCGCGAGACGGAGCGCATATCGACATAGGTCGTATCCCCCTCATCCGTCAGGCGGGTAGCGACGTCACTGGTGAGGCCGGGGATGAGGCCGTGCGCCACTGCCTCCACGGTGGTTTCGAGCTGCTCGCCCGGCATGCCGAAGCGGCCGGTGACGGTCCAGCCCTTGTCCTTCAGAACCGCCATCACCGCCTCGAGAACCCGGTCGGGCGAGCCCTCATAGCGCCGCCCGGTCACCTGCGGATAGGCCGCCACCTGCAGGGGCGCGCGGGCGGACACATCGTCATCAATCGGGTTCATTCCGTTTTCCCGCGGGTAAGCGGCGTGGAACCTGGGCGGCGCATCGAGATCGGTGGAGATGTCGTAGAGCGGCGGGGTCACATAGGCCTGATAGGCGACCCCGCCGAACGGGGCGAGCACGCAGATCGCAATCAGCGCGCCCCAGAGGGAGCGCACGCCGCCCTTGTCGCCATTTCTCCAGAGATTGACGAAGCCCTTCAACGCCAGCGCCAGCGCCAGAAGCGCCAGCGCCGCTACCAGCCCGGCGAGGATGGTGAAATCCGGCGTGCGGATGGCCTCGAAATGATGGCCAGCCGTGGAAAGGGCGAACAGCACGGCAGAAAACACCGCCAGCCGCAACGCCCATATGGCGGAGCGCGATTTTCGACGCTCATAGCGTAGTTTTTTCACCGGTGCCCTCGTTGCGTGAATGATCTCATCCGTCCGGCCTCGCGCCTTGCCGCATCCGAATTCCCACTCGCCCCTCCTTAGTTATTCGAAGGGCGGACGGGCATCTCCCCTCCTCCAGTCGTCATCCTCGGGCTTGACCCGAGGATCCACGGCTAGGTGGCGGAAGCGGTAATATCACCCGCAACGGGATCATGAATCAATGTGCTTGTATTGGCTTGTCCGCCGGCATGTTTTCGACCGACTTGTGGAGAAGTACAAGGCCGACCGCCGGATCCGGCGGCTCGACACGAAAAGCCAGTTCGTGGCGCTACTGTTCGGGCAGCCACCTTCACCAGCCAAAGGGCGGGCGACATCACCCCGGCCAAGGCGATGCCGCTCGAACCGGGCATGACCTATGTGTTCGATCTGGGCTATTATGACTTCCACTGGTGGGCTGAACTGGACGCCAAAGGCTGCCGCTTCGTCTCGCGTCTGAAAAGCAACACCTTGCTCGACGTCATGGCCGAACAGGCAGTCCCCATGGACAGCAATATCCTCAGCGACCGTATCGGCTTTCTGCCCCAGCGCATGGCCAGTTCGCGCCGCAACCCCTTCGCCGACCCGGTGCGTGAAGTCACCGTGCGCATGAACACAGGCACAATCATACGCCTTGTCACGAATGATCTGGACGCACCCGTCGAGGAAATCGCCGATCTCTACAAGGAACGCTGGCAAATCGAGCTGTTCTTCAAATGGATTAAGCAGAACCTCAAGCTGCGCCACTTTCTCGGCACGTCCGAGAATGCCGTGCGCATCCAGGTCTTTGTCGCCCTGATCGCCCTTCTCGTGCTGCGCTCCGCCCAGGCAACACAACAAACCATAACGCAGCCGCGCGCCTTCACTTGCCCCGTGCGCCTCAATCTCATGCACCGGCGCTCAATCACCGCCCTCAAAACGCCACTCCCACCGACCCCGTGCGACCAAAGGCAAATGCTATTAGACCTGACACAGGTTTAAACCGGACAGCAGTGGGTCAAGCCCGAGGATGACGATGGAAGGGGAAAACAAACATTCGTGGCTAATTGAAAAGACTCATTGCGATGCCATATTTCAACACGCATATGAGAGTGGGGGCCTTGTTCGAGTCGAGTAAGAAAAGTGTGGGACATGAATCAACCCCCGATACCCAGCCTCCTGCGGGAGACACCAAAAGACGAAAACCAAACCACGCTGGAAGCGGTCGAGGTCGAGTTCGCGCTTGGCGCACAGGATGTGCTGTCCGACGGGTTCGACAGCGCGCTGGCCAAGGCGGCGAAGCTGGTAAATGGCGAGGTGCTGTTCAACATGCCGGCGCTCGACACCAGCGAGGCGCAGCGGATCGGTGCCATCGCCATTCCGGGCACGCCGCACGACCAGATCATTTTCGTAACCCTGCTCAATGACGGCATGACGCTCTCGCTTTCGCCGCTGAAGGGCGGCAACGCGCTGTTCGAAAGCCTCGGGCGGAATTATGCTGATGTGATGAAGAAGGTGAGCGAGATAGGGAGTGGTGAAAACAGTGAGATAGGGAAGAGCGAGTCGTGAGATAGTGGCTCCGTTCACTATCACTGTTCACGACCTTCACTATTTCACCGGATTCATCGTTTCCGACGTCTCGACATCCTCCAGCCGCACGAAGCGGAAGCCCCTGGCTTTCAGCGCCAGAACACCCTTGACCACGCCCGCCCCTGCCGAATGGGTGGGCTGATTGATGTGGGCAATGATGACATCGCCGTCCTTGACCGCAGCGATACGCTTTTCTGCTGCCGCCGCCAGAAGCGAGGCGCCCTGGTCGCCGTTGAGCGAATAGCCGGCGATCTTGTAGCCCATCTCCTTGATGAGCTTGACGGCATCGAGCGAATAGCGCGCCGTCGCGCCACGATACCAGTGCGGGGTCACGCCCGTCGCAGCCTTCACCGCGTCTGCGCCGCCCTGCACTTCCGCCCGCACCGCCTCCAGGCTGCCCGCCGTCTTGATGCCATACATGGTCGGCACGCTGTCGATGGGCGGCACATGATTGAGGCCGTGGTTCTCCAGCTCGAACAGGTCCGGATGCGCCTTCATGATGCCGAGGGCTTCCGGATTGGTCTTGATCCAGCGCCCCGTGATGAAAATCGTCGCCGGGATCTTGTTTTCCACGAGCATGTCGAGAATGCGCCGGTCCGTCTGCCCCATGCACGCATCCAGCGTCAGCGCCACCTGCGGACCGTTCGCGCCGCCCTTGGCGATGTGGAGTTGGGGCTCGACGATATCGGATGCTTGGGCGGGGGAGAAGGATAGGGCGAGGAGGATGAGGGGCGTTGCGAAAATATTTAATCGCATATTATTCACTTATTTGTGATGTTTACTGGTTATTGAGAGAATAACACCTGGGAAATACTTTCAGCAATCAATTTAAATTAATGGTGAATATTCTGCCTCGTTGCGCGCTTCACCACCCCTCTGCTCCGCCGGACGGCCTCGCGCCCTCCCTCCCCCTTGCGGGGAGGGTGGCCCGAAGGGTCGGGTGGGGGTGGTGACGCACACGCCACTGTCTCCAGCAAAAGCGCACCCGCCACCACCCCCATCCGCCTGCTAACGCGCCCTCCTTCCCCGCAAGGGGAAAGGAGGGCGCCCAACTGGCTCGGCAGGGCAGAAGAAGGGGTTACTTCAAATGTTTATCCCCTCGCCCTCACCGCCGCCTGCGCCGCTGACAGCCTGGCGATCGGCACCCGGAACGGCGAGCAGGACACGTAATCCAGCCCCGCCTCCTCGCAGAAACTTATCGATGCCGGATCGCCGCCATGCTCGCCGCAGATGCCTAGTTTCAGCCCAGAGCGCACGGCGCGGCCGCGTTCGGCGGCAAGCCTGATCAGTTCGCCCACGCCTTCGAAATCGAGCGAGACGAAGGGGTCGCGTTCGATGACGCCCTTGCGCTGGTAGGTGGCGATAAAGGAGGCCGCGTCGTCGCGGGAGATACCGAAGGTGGTCTGCGTCAGATCGTTGGTGCCGAAGGAGAAGAACTCCGCCGTCTCCGCGATGTCCCCGGCGCGCAGGGCGGCGCGTGGCAGCTCGATCATGGTGCCAACCATATAATTTATCCGCGCGCCGGTCTCGCTGGCGACCTCCGCAGCGACGGCGCCGATGCGCACCTTGACGAAATCGAGCTCGGCCTTGAGCCCGACCAGCGGCACCATGATTTCCGGCACCACGGGCGCGCCCGTCTTGCGGCCTGCTTCCACGGCTGCTTCAAAAATGGCGCGGGCCTGCATTTCGGCAATCTCGGGATAGGAAATCGCCAACCGGCAGCCGCGATGGCCAAGCATGGGGTTGAACTCGTGCAAGGCTTCCGTCCGCTCGCGCAGTTTTCTTGCGTCTACCCCCATAGCCTCAGCCACTTCCGTGATTTCAGCCTCGGTCTTGGGCAGGAATTCGTGCAGCGGCGGGTCGAGCAGGCGAATGGTGACGGGCAAACCGTGCATGATTTCGAAAAGCTCGACGAAATCCGAGCGCTGCATCGGGAGCAACTTGGCGAGCGCCGCGCGCCTGCCCTCCTCCGTATCGGCCAGGATCATCTCGCGCATGGCGAGAATGCGCGTTCCCTCGAAGAACATATGCTCGGTGCGGCAGAGGCCGATGCCTTCCGCACCGAAGGAGCGGGCCGTGCGGGCATCCGCCGGCGTCTCGGCATTGGCGCGTACCTTCATGCGGCGCGCCAAATCGGCCCATTCCATGATGCGGCTGAAATCGCCTGACAGCTCCGGTTGGAGCATCGGCACCCGGCCGTTCAGCACCTGCCCGGTGCCACCGTCGATGGTGACGACATCGCCCTTTTTCAGCGTCACGCCCATGGCCATCATCGTGCCGTTGCGGTGATCGACGCGCAAATTTCCCGCGCCCGACACGCAGGGCTTGCCCATGCCGCGGGCGACCACCGCGGCGTGGCTGGTCATGCCGCCGCGCGTGGTAAGGATGCCTTCGGCGGCGTGCATACCGTGAATATCCTCCGGGCTCGTCTCCACCCGCACGAGGATGACCTTGCGCCCCTCCGCCTTCGCGGCCTCCGCATCCTCGGACGAGAATACGATCTCTCCCGTCGCCGCGCCGGGCGAGGCGGGCAGGCCGCTGCCGATGATCTTGCGTTCCGCCTTCGGGTCTATGGTCGGGTGCAGAAGCTGGTCGAGCGAGGCGGGGTCGATGCGCAGCACCGCCTCCTCCCTGGCAATCAGCCCCTCCTCGGCCATCTCCACCGCGATCTTCAGCGCCGCCTTGGCGGTGCGCTTGCCGGAGCGGGTCTGGAGCATCCACAATTTGCCGCGCTCGATGGTGAATTCGAGGTCCTGCATGTCGCGGTAATGCTTTTCCAACGTCTCGGCGACGCGGACGAATTCGGCGAAGGCGTGGGGCATCACCTTCTCGAGCGAAGGCTTGTCGGAGCCTGCCTGAATGCGCGCCGCCTCGGTTATGTTCTGGGGCGTGCGGATGCCGGCGACGACATCCTCGCCCTGCGCATTGACGAGGAACTCGCCATAGAGCTTCTTCTCGCCCGTGGAGGGATTACGGGTGAAGGCGACGCCGGTGGCGGACGTCTCGCCCATATTGCCGAACACCATCGCCTGCACATTGACCGCCGTGCCCCAATCGGCGGGAATGTTGTGAAGGCGGCGATAGGTGATGGCGCGGGCGTTCATCCAGCTGGAGAAAACCGCGCCGATCGCCCCCCAAAGCTGCTTCTGGGGCGATTGCGGGAACGGTTCGCCCAGCTCTTCCTCTACCTTTTCCTTGTAGCGCGCGATCACATCCTTCCAGTCGCCGGCGGTGAGGTCCGTATCGACATCCGCGCCGAGATTGGCCTTGGCGTCCTCAAGGATTTCCTCGAAATAGGAGTGATCGACGCCGAGCACGACATCGCAATACATCTGGATGAAGCGGCGGTAGCTGTCATAGGCAAAGCGCTCGTCGCCGGACTCGCGCGCGATGGCCTCGACCGTCTCGTCATTGAGGCCGAGATTGAGCACGGTATCCATCATGCCCGGCATGGACGCGCGGGCGCCCGAGCGCACCGAGACGAGCAGCGGCTTCATCGCATCGCCGAAGGTCCGGCCGGTCAGCGCGGCGATGTGGGCGAGCGCCGTCTCGACCTGGCGCTCCAGCTCATCGGGATAGGTGCGGTCGTGGTCGTAATAATAACGGCAGACCTCCGTGGTGATGGTGAAGCCGGGCGGAACCGGCAGGCCAAGGCTCGCCATCTCGGCCAGATTGGCGCCCTTGCCGCCCAGGAGTTCACGGTCCCGCGCCGCGCCTTCCGCCTTGCCGTCGCCGAATGTGTACACCCACTTCGCCATCGCGCTTCCCTCCAAACCCTCGTCCGCTCCAAGCTTTAAGCGATGGACGCAACAGGCCACAACCGGAAAAATGCTGCACTGCATAATCAAATCGATTAGCGTCGGTCCCCTCCCCGTCCACCGCCGCTCACGCTTCCCTCTATTCAAACCCTGCATTTCATCTCTTGCATTTTTCGCGGGCCCTGTCTAGAACATAAAGCGAACAAATCTGGAGGTGATCATGCGCAAGACGGGAAAGCTCGATTATCTGGAATTGCCGGCCGGCGGCGGAACGCTTGATATGGTCAAGAATTTCTACAGCGCGGCCTTTGCCTGGACCTTCACCGATTACGGGGCCACTTACTCGGCGTTCGACGAGGGGCTTGAAGGCGGCTTCGACGCGGCATCACTGGAACCGGCGACAAAGCCGCTGCCGGTGCTTTACTCCGAAAATCTGGAGGAAACGCTCGATGCGGTGGAAAAGGCCGGCGGCACAATCGTGAAGCCCATCTTTTCCTTCCCTGGTGGACGCCGGTTTCACTTCACGGACCCGGCGGGGAATGAGCTGGCGGTGTGGGGGACGTAAGACGGCCGGCAAGGTCTCCACGCCTCGTCATTCGCCGGTATCATCCACCGAAAGATAATGCGCGGCCCATTGCTCCCTTGGGATGGGCTCGCCGACCTGGAATTCGAAGGAGGCGACGGTTTTGAGATCGACGGTCAGGCTGCAGCGAAATTTGACGTGGTACCATCGGCCCTTGCTGCGGAATGCCGCGCTGTCGGCGATGACAATTGCGCCGTCGATCCTCGTGTCGTCCATCGCATAGGCGATGAGGCGGTCGGGCTGGAACTCCTGCTTCCAACGCGCGATCTGCTCCATCGCCTCGGCGTCGCATAATTGCTCCATGCGGTCAGGACCGGAGAGCTGCGCCAGCGCCTCCCGCGCCTGCCGGCTGCGCGGGCCAGCCAGCATCCGCGCGGCGTAGAGGCTGGTGGCGCGGATCATGGGAGCTGGCGCGGCGGTGGCTTGCGCGGGCGGTTTTGATGGCGCGAGGGATTTTGGCGGCGCGGTGAGTTCGCGCATCACCGGGGCGGGTGGAGGCGGAGGGAGAAGCTCGACGGAGATGGCTTCTTCGGGAAGCGGTATTGTTGCGGGTGTTTTAGGGAGGGAAAAGAGAAGGATGAGGAGAAGGGCGTGGAGGGCGAGCGAGGCGGCAATGGCCGGGCTCGGAAAGCGGGTGGAGAGGTTTGCGCGCGTCACCACCCCCCTCCTCTGGCCTGCCGGCCATCTCCCCCTCAAGGGGGGAGATTGGCTGATAGGGCCGTTACCGCTCATTCTTAAACCTAAATGATTGATGACGGCCTGATCTCCCCCCCTGAGGGGGAGATGCCCGGCAGGGCAGAGGGGGGTATCGTCAAGCGAAACCGTTTAAACATGGGGAAGCCTATACAATGCGCCATATGTTTGGTGGAATCGGCTGTTTCCGGTTTAGGGCCGTTGCTGTCATGGAGAGGTAGAGGCTTGGATCCCAGTGACAAGCACTGGGATGACGGGTTGCTTTGCTGTTGGCAACCAAATCTTCAACCTCTCCGCTTGGCAGAAGCATATCCGGTATCGGACAAAACATCTGCACGCGTCATCCCAGTGCTTGTCACTGGGATCCATGCCTCTACGGCTGAGCTGCCGCTATGATCAATAAACGAGCCATCTTTTTCGCCCAAAGATGCAATGCCTTAACTCGCCTCCAGCAGCCGTTCCGCCATTTGCAGGTCGACCGACACCAACTGCGAGACGCCTTGCTCGGCCATGGTGACGCCGAACAGGCGGTTCATGCGGGCCATGGTGATTGGGTTATGGGTGATGACGACGAAGCGGGTTTCGGTCGAGGCGGCCATCTCGTCCATCAGATTGCAGAAGCGCTCGACATTGTGGTCGTCGAGCGGGGCGTCCACCTCATCGAGCACGCAGATCGGCGCGGGGTTGGTGAGGAACACCGCGAAGATCAGCGCCATCGCCGTCAGCGCCTGCTCGCCGCCTGACAGCAGTGTCATGGTCTGCGGCTTCTTGCCGGGCGGGCGGGCGAGGATTTCGAGGCCGGCATCGAGCGGATCGTCGGATTCGATCAGCTGCAATTCCGCCGTGCCGCCGCCGAAAAGATGGGTGAACAAGCGCTGGAACTGCGCGTTGACCACGTCGAAGGCGGCAAGCAGGCGTTCGCGGCCCTCGCGGTTCAGGTTCTGGATCGCCTGGCGCAGCTTCTTGATCGCCTCGATCACGTCCTCGCGCTCGCCGACGATAGCCTCCAGCCGCTCGGCGAGTTCCTGCTGCTCCTCCTCAGCGCGCAAATTGACCGCGCCAAGCCGCTCGCGCTCGAGCTTGAGCCGTTCAAGCCGCCGGTCCACATCCTCGACATCGGGCAGCGGGTCGCCGGGTTTCAGGCCGGTCTGGCGGAAGGCCTCATGGGGAGCGCAGTTGAGCGCTTCTGCGATGCGGCGCTCGGCATCCTTACGGCGCTCCTCGGCGGCGGTGACCCGCTCCTCGGCGCGGGCGCGGGCCTCGCGCGAGATGGCGAGGTTCTGGATCGCCTCGGTGGCGAGCCGGTCGAGTTCCGCCTGCTTGGTTTCGGCCAGCGCCAGCCGGTCGGCGGCCTCGCGGCGGCGCGCTTCCGCCTCGGTCAGTTCGGTCATGAGTGCGCGGCGGCGCTCCTCGATCTCGTCGGGCGCGTCGGCCAGTTCTTCCGCTTCGGCGGCGGTCTCGGCGCGGCGCTCCGAGAGCGACTCGATCTGCCTGTCGGCATTGGCGGCGCGGGCAATCCAGCTCCTGCGCTCGCGGTCGATGGCCTCTAACCGCTTCATGCGCGTCTCCGCCTCGCGGCGCAACCCTTCATAGGCCGCCCGCGCCTCGGCCAGCGCGGCGCGACCGGCCATGACCTCGCCGGTCTGCGCATCGAGCCGCGCGGTCAATTCGGCGATGTCGGGCATGGCGGCGAGGCGGTCCTCGGCTTCCACCAGCTGGGCCTGCGCTTCCTCCAGCGAATCGACGATGCGGTTCCTCGCCTCATCCAGCGCGGCGCGGCGGCTCGACAGCTGACCGGCGGCGCGTTCGGCGGCGGCCAAGGCCTCGCGCGCGTCGTCCAGCGCGCGTTGCGCGGCGCGCCAATGATCTCGCGCCATGCGCTCGCGGTCCACCGCCTCGCGCACTGCCGCCTCGCCGCGTGCAACTTTCGCCTCGATCTCGTGCAGGCGCTGCCGTGCCTCGACCGCTTCCAGTTCCAGCTCGGCCAGCCTATTTTTCTGGGCAAGGCGCTGCGCGGCAGGGGTCGGCGCGTCGGCGCTGGCGGTATAGCCGTCCCAGCGCCAGAGGGCCCCTGCACGGCTCACTAAGCGTTGGCCGGGTTTCAGAAGCTTCTGCAAGCGGGGGCCGTCGGTCTCGTCCACCACGCCGATCTGCTTGAGCCTGCGGGAGAGCTCACGCGGGGCGCTCACATGGAAAACGAGCGCGTCCACTCCCTCCGGCAAGAATGGGTCATTCTCATCAACGCCAGCTCCGGCCCAGAAGACCGGGGCGTTCGTATCGGCAGGGGCGTCGAGGTCTTCGCCCAAGGCCGCGCCCAGCGCCGTCTCGAAGCCTTTGTCCACCCGGACGGACTCGACGATGGCGGCATACTCGCCGGATGCGTCGGCATTGATGATCCGGGCGAGCGTCTTCGCCTCAGTCTCGATGCGGCTGACCTCGCCGCGCGCGTCATTCAGCGGCTGGCGCAGGGCGGCTTCGCTGGCACGCGCCTGCTCGACCTGCTCCTCGGCCATAATCGCGGCTTCCTCGGCAGCGACGACAGCCTCCTCCGCCGCCTCGACGGCGAGGTGCTTTTCCGCGGGGTCCGGCAGGCCGGAAATCTGCGCCGCGAGGGTGGCGATTTCGCGTTCCACATCCTGCATCTGGTTTCGCAGCCGGTCGCGGCGGTCAGCCGCCTCGCGCAAGGAGCGCTCGCCCTGCGCCCGGCCGGCGGCGGCCTCGGCGCGCTCCGCCGTCACACGGGCCAGCGCCGCTTCGCTCTCCTTCAGCCTGCTATCTGCCTCCTCGAAGGCGGCGCGGGTTTCGATCTCGCGGTCGCCGGCGGTGTCGTTGTCGTCATGGAGCGCGCGCTCCTCCTCTTCGAGGCGCGCCAGAATATCGGCGTTCTCGCGCACCATCTGCTCTTCGCGGACGATATCGCTCGCCAGCTGCTCCAGCCGCTTCATCAGTTCCGAGCGCCGGGCGCGGATGCGCTCGGCCTCCTCATCAAGCTGGCTACGGGCGATGGTGAGGCGCTGCAATGCGGCGGCGGCTTTGGCTTCCGCCTCGCGCAAATCCGGCAAGCGGTGGGCGGAGACCGCCTGCTCCTTCGCCGCGGCCATCTGCGCCTGCGCGCGCTCGGCGACAAGCACGGTGGCAGCCGACAGTGCGCTTTGCGCCTCCCCTTCCTGCGTTTTCGCCAACGTCCATTTCAGGTGCAGCAGGATGGCTTCGGCGCTGCGGATATCGGCGGAGAGCGTTTTGAAGCGGTTGGCCTGCCGCGCCTGGCGCTTGAGACTCTCCAACTGGGTTCCCAGTTCGCCGACCACATCCTCCAGCCGCTCCAGATTGCCCTCGGCGGCGCGCAGGCGAAGCTCGGCCTCGTGGCGGCGGGTGTGGAGACCGGAAATGCCTGCCGCCTCTTCCAGAAGCGCGCGGCGCGCCTGTGGCTTGGCCTGAATGAGCTCGCCGATACGCCCCTGCCCCACCATGGAAGGCGACCGCGCGCCGGTGGACTGGTCGGCAAAGAGAAGCTGCACGTCCTTTGCGCGCGCCTCCTTGCCATTGATGCGATAGACAGAGCCGGCCTCGCGCTCGATGCGGCGGGAGACCTGCAATTCGTCGGCATCGTTATAGGGCGCGGGGGCGGTGCGGTCATGGTTCTGGAGGAACAACGTGACCTCGGCGGTGTTGCGCGCGGGCCGGTTGCCGGAGCCGGAGAAGATGACGTCGTCCATGCCGGACGCGCGCATGTTCTTATAGGAGTTCTCGCCCATCACCCAGCGCAGCGCTTCCACCAGATTGGACTTGCCGCAGCCATTTGGGCCGACAATGCCGGTCAGCCCGCTCTCGATGACGAACTCCATCGGCTCGACGAAGGATTTGAAGCCGACGAGGCGGAGTTTGGAGAAGCGCATTAGTGAGCTCCTCTGCGGAGAGGTTGGCGCGCGAACACCCCCCTCTGCCCTGCCGGGCATCTCCCCCACACGGGGGGAGATTGGCCTTCATCGGGGATGGCTCTTATTCTGCTGCGTTGGGGATTGGCAAAAACGCAATACACAGCCGATCTCCCCCCTTGTGGGGGAGATGGCCGGCAGGCCAGAGGGGAGTGGGTGACAAGTAAGCTCCGCCCGCCCCTCCCCCTATCAGAGAAGGCCGTCGATGATCGCCGACATCTGCTGAACCGACAGCGCTCCAACGTATTTCTTCCCGTTAATGAAAAAGGTCGGGGTCGCGGTGATGCCGAAGTCTTTTTCGCCGCGCTCCCGCGTTGCGTTCAGATCATCGAGAAGTTGCTGGTTCGTCAAGCAAGCCTTGAAGGACTCTTGTGTAAAACCGGCGAGCTTGGCGATCTGCAGCAGCGGCGCCTCGGCGTCCTGCGCGGCGGCCCATTGCATCTGCTGCTTGAACAGCACCTCGACCATCGGGAAATAACGGCCGTCGGGCGCGCAGCGCGCCAGCATGAAGGCGGCGGAGGCGCGCGGGTCGAACGGGAACTCGCGGAAGATCAGCCGCACCTTGCCGGTGTCGATATATTTCTTCTGGATCTCCGGCAGCGTGTTGACCGAGAATTCGGCGCAGTGCGGGCAGGTCATCGAGGCATATTCCACGATGGTGACAGGCGCGTCGGCCTTGCCCAGCACCTCATCCTTGAGCTTGCCCGGCTCGTAAAGCTTCGCGGTGTCCACCGTGCCCTGGGGCTCCGGCGCGTCAGCGGTCGTGGCGCCCGTGGTCTCCTTCGACGGCGTCGAGGAAGCGGCGTCCGAGGAGTCGCTGCAGGCAGCGAGCGTCAGGCCGGCGGCGGAAATGGCCGCAAGGGAAAGAATGTCTCTACGGTTCAACTTGGCAGCCATCCGAATCACCCATATGGTTCGTCCAATTTGGCTCTTTTCTATGCGAGCGCGGACGCGAAGTCTTTGGATTTTCGTCAGATTACCGTTTTTTAATCTTCTCGGCAACCACGCTACGGCCAAGCCGGGCAAGCGCAGCGCGCAGGCCATCGTCCTCGATATCCTTCGTCACCGCCTCGATGCGCTTTTCGGCGGCGGCGTCGATGACCGGCGGCCTGGGACGAACCGGCCTGCCCGAGGTCACGGGCTTCTGCTCGATCTTGATGCGCCCGATGGCGGCAAAGCCGAGGAAGGCATTGACGCGGCTCATGATTTCGCCCGTCTCGTGCTGGATGCGGATGGCGGCGAAGCCCTCGCAGGCGATCACCAGCGTGGCAGGCTGAAACGGGTCGTCCTCATGGGCGCGGCGCGGCCAGAGGATCTTCAGCGGGCGCGACTGGGAGCCGAGCGCCGAACCGATGATATCCTCCCAGGACTGCACCAGCGCCAGATTGATGCCCGCACGCTTCTGCAGCACCGGGTCGATGACGCCCGAAGCCATGTCCGCCAGCGGCCTGAAACCGGTATAGCCCGGACCCTTGCTCATTTCTCTCCAATTTCAGCCGCATGATCTTGTCCAAAAAGTCTGCAACTTTTTGGGATCATGCTTTATAAGCGCGAAACCATTCGACGAATAGAGGAATGCCCTTCGAAAGCGGCGTTACCGGGGCGAAGCCCAAATCCCTGGCGGCGAGTTCAATGTCGGCATAGGTGCGCGGCACATCGGCAGGCGGCATCGGCTCGAGCTTCTTGATCGCCTCGCGGCCGGTCGCCTTTTCGATCTCGACGATGAAATCCCCAAGGGCGACGGGGTTGCTGTTGCCGAGATTATAGACCGGAGCGGTGTCGTCGGGGCGTTCCAGAATGCGCCTTGCCGCGCCAAGCACACCAGCGACGATATCATCGATATACGTGAAATCACGCATCATCTCGCCATTGTTGAAGACGCGGATCGGCTCACCTTTCAGGATGGCGCTTGTAAAGAGCCAGGGCGCCATGTCGGGGCGGCCATAGGGGCCGTAGACGGTGAAGAAACGGAGGCCCGCGGAGGGGAGCTTGTGCACATGCGCGTAGGAATGGGCGAGCAACTCCCCTGCCCGCTTGGTGGCGGCGTAGACGGAGACGGGCCGATCCACCGTATCAGCCTCGCTGAACGGTATCTTGTCATTCGCGCCATAGACCGAGGACGAGCTGGCATAGACGACGGGCGGGCGCTTGGGCATGGTGAGCGCCTGCTCGAATATCGTCACCTGCCCCTGCACATTGGCCGAGACATAGGCGGAGGGGTTCTCGATGGAATAGCGCACACCGGCCTGCGCGGCGAGGTGGATGATGATGTCGGCGTCCATGTCCGGCCCGATGGCGGCCTTCAGCGCTGCCGGGTCGGCGATATCGGCCTGGGCGAAGCGGAAGCCATCCAGCCCGTGCAAAGCGACAAGGCGCGTCTCCTTCAGCGCCACCGGGTAATAGGCGTTGAGATTATCGATTCCCACGATTTGCCAGCCTTGGCTGAGCAAGGCCCTGGCCGTGTGGAAGCCGATGAACCCGGCCACGCCTGTTACAATCGCTTTCATGTCAATTCGTTCCCACCGCCATGCTGCGCCGCTCCGCCATGATACGACGGGAGGTGGCAGCATTGAGCGCACCCAAGAAAAAGAAGATCGCCGAGATCGTCGCTTCATGCAGCAGCGGGTTATGCAGCATTCCATAGGTCGCGCAGATCACGATGAAATAGACCATGCACCGCGTCATGCCAGGACCTTGGGAATGCCGGAAAAGGTGCGACAGGCCGAACCATGCGCAGGCCGAGAGAAGGATGAGGCCGATCACGCCGTCATTGAGCAATTCATCGAGAACGGTGTTGTGCACATGTCGGAACCCTTCAAGCATTGGGGCATCCGCGCCGGCCTTGGCGCGAACCTCAGCCATTTTCGCGGTAGGCCCAACGCCGATCAACGGGTGCTCCCTTATGACCTGTATCGCGCTATCCCACAGGCTGAAGCGGATTCCGGAGGACAACTTGTCCTGCCAATTGCTCATTTTGCCTGTGTTATAATATTGCACAATTCCGGCAAAGCGATCGTCAACGATACGGTCCACAGGGCCGAATGAGGCAAGGCAGACCCCGGCCAGGCAAAGGACAACATAGGATGCCGTTCGGAATCTCGGGGCGAAATGGCGCAAGCATATCCATGTCTCGACAAGCACGAAGACCGGCAGGACGGCGAGGACGGCGCGCGTCTGCGAGGTCAGCACGGCAGCTGTTCCCAGTATGAGCCAGAGCGAGCCATTGGGCAGGAAACGCGGCGCTCCCTTTACCGGAATGGCGGCCCCGATTGCAGCGACACCCACGATGAAAGCGAAAACGGCCGCATTGCCGCCGACACCGATACGGCCGCCGTGAAGGGCAGCCAGCATGATGGAGGCAAGAAAAGCCATGACCACGCCTATTCGGGATCCGAGCACGAAAACCTTGAGGGGATCGCGCATGAGGACCATGCCCGGGCCGGCAAACGAAAGCACGACGAAAAGCAGCGTATAGCCGACCTGCCTGTTATCAATAATCGGCTCGCCCCTCGCGAGGACAAGCCCGAGCGACCACACACCGTAAAGCACCGCACAAATATAGAAATTACGCGCAAAAAGGCGCGCCGTACTGTGCCGCCCACAAGCCAGATAGATTCCGATGCAGGAAAAGACGAACAGGATGACGGGCCCTAGACCGACGCGCATCGGCATGGCCGCCGCACCGACGCCCAATATCCATGAATCGAGCCGCCGCCGCCGCAAAAAGGATTTTTGCAACAGGCTCATCCCATCCCATCCGTCAGGCGTTTTAGGGTAGCGTAAAGCATAGGGTGTTGACAGTCGCTTACCTTGAACATCAATGTCCCGATTCGCTTCCATGGTAGCAGTCTGACCCTCGCATAGGGAGCCGCTCATGCGAGCGATCAAGATTGATAACGTGGACTGAAACGGCAATGTGGCGCCTTTACGCTGGTTCGTTGCTTATCAGCGGTGGAACGCATAGCCGCGAAAGTCAACAGGGCGCAGAGAACAGGCGATTGGAATTGGTCGATTCTTGTGACATTGCCCATGGATGCCCATTCCATGCGTAAAGGATTTGGATGAACCGCAGGGTCCGGTATCTTCTTCAATGGTATGACGATCACCATCGCCTGTTGCCATGGCGCGTGACGCCCAAGCAACGAATGAGTGGGGAGGCTGCCAACCCTTACCGCGTGTGGCTTTCGGAAATCATGCTGCAGCAGACCACGGTGGAGGCGGTGAAGCCGTATTTCCAGGCTTTCGTCGCCCGCTGGCCGACGGTTGACGCGCTGGCTGCGGCAAGCGACGACGATGTGATGCGGGCATGGGCCGGGCTCGGCTATTATTCGCGCGCACGCAATCTGAAGAAATGCGCCGAAATCATCGCGGGAAAGATGGGCGGCGCGTTTCCCTCGACCGTCGAGGGGCTTAAGGCGCTGCCCGGCATCGGCGACTATACGGCGGCAGCCATCGCGGCGATCGCCTTCGGCAAGCCGGCGGCGGTGGTGGACGGCAATGTCGAGCGCGTCGTCACCCGGCTTTTCGCCATATCGACGCCGTTGCCCGGCGCGAAGCCCGAGATCCGTGCGTCGGTGCAGGCGATGACGCCGGAGAGCCGTCCCGGCGATTTCGCGCAAGGGATGATGGATCTGGGCGCCATGGTCTGCACTCCCCGGCGTCCCACCTGCGCGCTCTGCCCCGTCAACGACGATTGCAGGGCGCTTCGCACCAGCGATCCGGAGCTGTTTCCGGTTAAGGCCGCCAAAAAGGAGAAGCCGGTGCGGACCGGCGCGGCGTTCGTCGCGATATCGACCGCCGGCTCTGTATATTTGCGCAAACGTCCCGCGAAAGGCCTTCTCGGGGGCATGGCGGAGATACCGTGCTCGGGCTGGACGGCGCGTGCGGATGGCGATAGTTCCTTGGACGCGGCCCCCTTCCCCGCGCGATGGACGGCATCCGGCAGCATCGTCCATGTCTTCACCCATTTCGAATTACGGCTTGCCGTCTACCGGGCGGACAATGTCCCCGAAGGCGCGCTCGATGACGGGTGGTGGTCACCTCCGCATGAATTGCCGCGCGAAGCCTTGCCGACAGTCATGAAAAAAGCGATAGCGGCAGCATTGCCGGATGCATTCGCCAGGAGGAAAGCATGAGCCAGCCCGTCAAACACATCGTCTTCGACATCGGCAAGGTGCTGATCCATTACGACCCGCATCTGGGCTTTGCCGACATCATCCCCGATGAAAACGAGCGGCGCTGGTTCCTGGAAAATATCTGCACGCATGACTGGAACCTGGAGCAGGATCGCGGACGCACCTGGGAAGAAGCGGAAGCCTTGCTGATCGAGGCGCACCCCGACCGTACCGACCACATCCGCGCCTTCCGACAGAACTGGCACAAGATGGTGCCTTACGCCTATGAGGACAGCGTCGCGATCCTGGAAAAGCTCGTCGCCGATGGCCGCGACGTGACGATGCTGACCAATTTCGCCTCAGATACCTTGCGCGAGGCGCAGGCGCGCTTTCCCTTCCTGACGATCAGCCGCGGCGTGACCGTTTCGGGCGATATCGGCCTCATCAAGCCCGATGTGGCGATCTACGAGCACCATGCCAAGGCATTCGATCTCGAGCCGGCGGCGACGCTGTTCATCGACGACTCCCCCGCCAATGTCGAAGGCGCCCGAAAGGCCGGCTGGCAGGCGGTGCAGTTTACCGGGGCAGGGAAATTGCGAGCGGATCTCCGGGCATGCGGTATCGAAGTATAGATGGTTCCATCCATGCTTCGACGCTGTTAACTTTCCAGGAACCGCAATATCCGGCGCCACACTAAGTGTCATTGCGGTGCCAAGCCTATGGCCCCTCGGCTGTGAGATCAATCATTGTACCAGAATAATGGTCGTTGCGATGTCTATCCCATGGTCGGCATTGTTGACTTCTCGGAAGACCGGGGAACACCGTTAAGTGCAATACGCCATCTGGTGTATGTCTTTGATGAGGATCAGCCTCACGCCGGTGCCAGGGGTGCACGAGACAGGGAGCGTAGCGCGCGCCACGTGGAACCCAGGAGCAATCACCAAAAGTTGAAGGCTTTTCGGTTGCGGGCTGGGCGGCGAAAACAAAGTCTCGTCACTATTTGGAGGCACATTCCCTATCAATCGGACGACCTCCAGTCAAAGTCCTGATCATTGAAGCGCCCGCGGCTCCCGCCGCGGGCGCTTTAGTGTTTTATTGGCCGGTTCCGGTTGTTCGCGACATTCGTGGATGCGGATTCCGGCTATCCGCAACGCAAGACCGTTTCGGTGACGAAGGAGCTCGCGGATGCAGCCTTTATCGATGGTCAACCGGAAACGGTAACCGTATCGGCAACGCTGGCGAACACCATCGCAGGCAACGTCCCTACCCCTTCCATTTCTACCCCGCCGGCGCGACATTCGATGGAAACCTGGCCTGGTCGCAGAGCGCCTATACCAGCTACAGAAACACGAACCCGATCCTCGCGTATTTCCAATACACCAACAGTGCGAGCCAGGATCCAGTCACCCTGTATCTTTGCCTGCGTGTCGAGGATGATGCGTATTTCGGCGATGTGGATGGGTACGTCAATGCCGACGGCGATTTCCTGCGATACGCCGCCCCCAACAACACGAAGCGCCCGGGACATTACGCCCCGAGCGCTCCATGATCAGGACTTTGACTGGAGGTCGTCCGATTGATGAGGAGTGTGACTCCGAATAGTGACCAGACTTTGTGTCAGCGGTCTGGTCTTACGCGAAAAGCTTTCAACTTTTCGCGATCTGCCGGCTTTCTTACGCTCCCGCAGACGCCATCTGCCGGCGGATTTGCCCGCGCAGCTCGTCTATGGGCATGAGCGTGCCGCCATTCTCGAAATGCCAGAAGGTCCAGCCATTGCAGGCGTCGAGCCCCTGCACTTTGGCGCCCATGCGGTGGATCGAGCCGGCCTCGCCATTGGCGGCGAGCGTGCCGTCGGCGCGGACGATGGCGGCGTGGCGGCGGCGGGAGTCGGTCAGCACCGTGCCGGGGCGCAGCAGGCCTGCCTCGACCACACTGACGAAGGCGACGCGCGGCTCGGCGCGCTTGCCGGTCATGACAGTCAGTTCCGCCTTGCCCAGCGGCTCGACCGCCTCGATGCGGGCCATGGCGGCGTCGATATAGGCCTGCTCGCGCTCGACGCCGACGAAATGGCGGCCGAGGCGCTTGGCCACCGCGCCGGTCGTGCCGGAGCCGAAGAAGGGATCGAGCACCACATCGCCCGGCTTTGACGACGCCATCAGCACGCGGGCCAGCAGCGCTTCCGGCTTCTGGGTCGGGTGGATCTTGTCTCCATTGCCGTCCTTCAGACGCTCGTGGCCGGTGCAGATCGGAAACAGCCAGTCGGAGCGCATCTGGAGATCGTCATTGGCCGCCTTCAGCGCTTCGTAATTGAAGGTGTAGCCCTTGGCCTTCTGGTCGCGGGAGGCCCAGATCAGCGTCTCATGCGCATTCTGGAAGCGGCGGCCGCGGAAATTCGGCATCGGGTTGGTCTTGCGCCAGACGATATCGTTCAGCATCCAGAAGCCCAGATCCTGCAGCGAGGTGCCGACGCGGAAGATGTTGTGATAGGAGCCGATGACCCAGATGGTGCCGTTCGGCTTCAGCACGCGGCGGCAGGCGAGCAGCCAGGCGCGGGTGAAGGCGTCATACGCCTGGAAGCTCTCGAACTGGTCCCAATGATCGTCGACGGCATCCACCTTCGACTGGTCGGGCCGGTGCAGGTCGCCATCGAGCTGGAGGTTGTAAGGGGGGTCGGCGAAGATCACATCGACGGAATGGTCGGGAAGCCGCTCCAGCGCCGCGACGCAATCGCCCTTGAGGATCGTGTCAAGCCAGGAGGACTGTGGCGCTGCATGAGGCAGCTCATTCACTTTACGGACTAAGGACATTGGATACTCGGCTACTGGGGTGCGGTTCTCACCGCACCGGACGCGTTACTGAATTGCCCTTATGGTTACCGGACAGGGTAAATATGGCGTTAAGCGAAGCGCTCCCCCGCCATAAAACTTTGACGCCCGGCCAATTAAGGTGTAGCCCGAGGCCCGCAAATCTCTCCCCGCCATTGAACAGGATATCGCAACATGGCCGCACCGGAGCTCATCATTTTCGACTGTGACGGCGTTCTGGTCGATTCGGAAATCATCGCGGCGCGGGTCGAATCCGAGCTCCTGACCGATGCGGGCTACGCCATCGAGCCGGACGAGATCGCCGAGCGATTTTCCGGCCTGACCTGGCCGAGCATATTGCTGCTGGTGGAGCGGGAAGCCGGAATTCCCATTTCCGCCTCGCTGATCGATAAATCCGACCGAATCCTGGATGAGCGGCTGGCGAACGAGGTGGAAGCGGTCGAGGGCATCGCCAAGGTGGTTTCGGCGCTGAAGTTGCCCAAATGTATTTGCTCGAACTCCTCGACCAAGCGGCTTGAACTGATGCTGAAACGAACAGGACTATACGATCTCTTCGCGCCCGACATCTTCGCCGCCGGCGAGGTGGGCACGAAGAAGGGCAAGCCTGCGCCGGACGTGTTCCTTTACGCGGCGGAGAAATTCGGCGTCGATCCGAAGAACGTCATCGTGATCGAGGATTCGGTGCACGGCATCCATGGCGCGCGCGCCGCGGGCATGCGCGTCATCGGCTTCACTGGCGGAGCGCACACCTATCCGGGACACGCCGACCGCCTGACGGAAGCAGGCGCGGAAACAGTGATCAACCGGCACAAGGATTTGCCTGCTGTTATCGAGGCGATGGCGGAGTGGTCGGAGGCGATTTAGTGAGATAGTGAGATAGTGAGATAGTGAGATAGTGAGATAGTGAGATAGTGAACCGTAAGGTAGTGAAGCCGTTTTGCAACTACCTCACTATCTCACTATTCCCTATCTCACTGTTTTTCACGCCGCTGATTTCTTCCTGCTCCTCGGCGGCTCGTTGAGGTGCGCGAGGGTCTCCTCCGCCTGCTCCAGCGAGAGGCCGATCATCAGCTTGGTGCCTATAATGACGGGAACACCGGTGACCGTATCGAAAATGGCCCAGGTGTCAGTCGGTTCGAGAATGCGTTCGTATCGTGGTGTCATGGGCGGCATCCTATATTCGAACCGGTTGATATAATCCTCACACCCACGCTCATTTTTTAATCAAATTTGGTTTAAATATTAAGCGTAAAACTGATCAGCCGACCTTTGTCCCCGGCCTATTTTTCTTGCGCCGCCTTCTCAGCGCGATAATACCGTCCTGCTGTTCCAGCCGCCGGATCAACCTGGCGGCGGGGACGGGGCGGCCGAAATACCATCCCTGCCCCATCACCTGGACGGGCAGGTTGCGGAAATAATCGGCCTGCGCTTCCGTCTCGACGCCTTCGGCGACGATGTCGAGCTTGTGCTTGAGCGCCATGTCGATGATCTGCGGCACGATCGAGACCGTCACCGCATCGGTGCCGACGGTGCGGGTGAAGGCGCGGTCCATCTTCAGGGCATCGACATTGAGCTCGCCCAGATAGGAGAGGCTCGAGTAGCCGGTGCCGAAATCGTCGATATAAACCGAATGGCCGCGCGACCTCAGGCGGGCGATGCCCTCGATGGCGGCGCGGGAGTCGGCGGCAGAGCGCTCGGTCAGCTCAATGCCGATCTGCTGGGGCTCGATATCGGCGTAGTGCAGCCCCTCCTCGATCGCGACAAGGAATTTCGGGTCGTCGAGATCCGAGGCCGTCACATTGATGGTGATGCGGAAATCCCGGTGCAGACGCAGCGTCTCGCCCATTTCCTTGATGACACGGTCTAGCACATAGCGGGTGATGCGCCCGGCCATTCCCCTTTGCTCGGCGATGGCGACGAAGACATCGGGGGGAACGAAATCGCCATTGCTCTGCCATCTTATCAGCGCTTCGGCGGCAACGATCCTGCCATCGGTCACATCGACCACCGGCTGGTAGACGAGGGTCAGCTCCTCGCGCGAAAGAGCCCGGTTGAGCCGGGCCATCAGCGATTGGTCGCGGCGGCGGAAATCGACCCAGCCAAGCCCGGCAAGCGCGCCGAGCGCCGCCCCGAGCATAGTGATGGCGTTGACATAGCTCGTGCTGTCGAGCGCGCCGACACCGGCCCAGACGGCGACGCACAGGCCCGACCGGTCACAGCTGTCGCGGCGGAGCACATCGCCCTTCGATGCCCAGGTGGCGGGACCCGTCGATTGCGGACTGCTTCCATCCTCGTCACCGAACATCTGGCCGAAGCTGCGCGTCTCGAGATTGCCGTAGAAGACGGCGAAATGATAAGGTTCCTGCTTGAACGTGTCGAATGCCCGAGGGTCGATGACGACATCGGTGTTTCCCTTGGCCAGGATCGGAGCCCGGCCGGAGGAAACCGTCAATGGCGAGTCGGGATAAAATTGCGTCCCGTCCGCCAGCACGACGGGCGCGAATTTCGGCATATGCACGTGTTTGCTGGGCGTGCCCAATATCGTGGAGCAGACGACGGCGCCGTTCCTGATACGCCCGATATCCTTTGCATTGCGTGTCTCGAAAAGCATGTTGCGCAGCAGCTGGATTTCAGTATCCGAGCAGAAGGGATAGGGCGACGTGTTGGCGACGTTTATGGCGCCGTTGGCCTCGTTGACGACGGCGATGGCATGGGTCAGGAGCTGGTTCGAATAGGCGGTAAGTTCCGCCTGGTCATGGGACAGGCGCATGCGCGTGCCCAGCAGATGGCCAAGCCCTCCCCCCAGCAATGCAGCCAGAAGCACCACCAGGAAAATGGGGGAAGTCCGGAAAATGGGGCGCAAACGATCGATCACTGAATTCACTGCCTGTCATGGAAAGAAAATTTTGCAACCCTGCCATTCAGGGGCGATAAAAGCTTACAAACATTAGAATTTTAATAAAATTACTTCAGGTATACTCAAAAAATACTTTGATGCGGAAGTATTCATATACCATATGAATTAATGAATGTGGCCAGAGAGAGGCGATCACATTGAAAATTATGGATTTTCATGATTAAAGTTGTCATTCAAAGGTGAATTGCTGCGGTTACTTCCACGTTGAGGCGTGGATTCCTGTGACAAGCACAGGAATGACGCCTGCTTTGCTGTTGGCGACCCGCCACCCGGGCCTCTCCGCTTGGGCAAGAACGGTCCTCGATAGCGCAGAAAATCTCCACCCCGTCATTCCTGTGCTTGTCACAGGAATCCATGCCTCAACAGCCGTGTTACAGCAACGGCGCCAAATGGCATCCAACTTGATCTATCAAAACATGAACGACTCTAAATGGAAACAATGGACCATTCTTTATCGTTACGGCCATGCCGCCGCAGAGGAATGGATCCCAGTGACAAGCACTGGGATGGCGGGTTGCTTTGCTGTCACCAGCCAACCTTCGATCTCTCCGCTTGGCAGAAGCATATCCGGTAGCGGAAAAAACATCACCACCCCGTCATCCCAGTGCTTGTCACTGGGATCCATTCCTCTGCGTCTCCACAACGCGGTCCCGAACGGAATTCAGGCAATTCCATCAAAACAGGAGCCGCATTACTTCGCGTTAGCCGGCCCTTCATCGTAACCGACGAAAACCTGCACGTTTCTTTGGGCGGGAGCCGGGAAGGTGATGCCCTTGTCGTTGAAGATGAACTGGGTTGCCGTCGTGGGATCGGTGACGCTGACCTGATATTTATGCAGCTTCGAATAAAGCACCGCGTCTCCCTGCATCACTGCGACGCGGATCGGCATGGTGATGGTGCCGGCTTTGAAGCGCGGGCCCGGGACGATTTTGCCTGCAGCGGCGACGTCCATGGTGATCGTGCCGGGGCCGTATTGGCAGGCGCGCGTCACATCGGCCATGGAGGCCTGATAGACGATGCGGGACTTGTCCTGCTCGCCGCCTTTTTCATAGGTGTTGAAGAAGGCCGTTCCTTCGCGCAGCACCACGCCGGGGCACCAGGCGCGCAGCTCGGCCTCCGTGATTTTCGGCTCACTGGGCGTTTCCGATCCGCCCTTGGTCGTGCATCCGGCGGCTGCCAGAACCAGCGCCATCGCAAAAACTTGATGGAACGCGGAACGATTGTATGATGCTTTATTCATGAACCGGACTTCCCTGCACTGATGAACCTGTTCTATACCACGCCATGGACCACCGCCAATGGGGCCGCGCGACGGTGTTTTCCCGTTTTTTGCCGCAGAGGGCAAGCCGTCTTGAACCCCGCGCGACCGATCTGCAGGATTTTTTAACAGCATGATCATATTCAAATGTGCGCAACATTTCGGGATAATGCTGTAAAGGGCCAGGATGACATGAAATATGTGAGTACCCGCGGCGAAGCGCCGGTTTTGGGATTTTCCGATGCGCTGCTGGCGGGGCTCGCGCGTGATGGGGGTCTCTATCTTCCCCAGGAGTTCCCGGTCTTCTCGCCGGAGGAAATCCGTTCACTGCGCGGCAAGTCCTACGCCGATATCGCAATACACGTGCTTTCGCCCTTTACCGGCGGCGAGATTCCGCAGGCGGATTTCGAGCGGATGATCCGAGAAGCCTACGCCAGCTTCCGCCATGAGGCCGTCTGCCCGCTTGTGCAGACCGGTGCGAATGAGTTTGTTCTCGAACTCTTCCACGGGCCGACGCTCGCCTTCAAGGATGTGGCGATGCAATTGCTGGCGCGGCTGATGGATCATGTGCTTGCCGAGCGGGGCGAGCGGGCGACCATCGTCGGGGCAACCTCGGGCGATACGGGCGGAGCGGCCATCGAGGCCTTCGCGGGCCGCGACCGGACGGATATCTTCATCCTCTTCCCCCATGGCCGCGTCTCGCCGGTGCAGCAGCGGCAGATGACGAGCTCGACCGCAGCGAATGTCCATGCGCTTTCCATCGAAGGCAATTTCGACGATTGCCAGGCGCTGGTGAAGGGCATGTTCAACGATCTGAAATTCCGCGATGCGCTGTCGCTGTCGGGGGTCAATTCGATCAACTGGGCGCGGATCATGCCGCAGGTGGTGTATTATTTCACCGCCGCGCTGGCGCTGGGCGCGCCGGACCGTCCGGTTTCCTTCACCGTTCCCACCGGTAATTTCGGCGACATCTTCGCCGGTTACGTCGCCAAGCGCATGGGCCTGCCCATAAACCGCCTTGTCGCGGCGACCAATGACAATGATATTCTCTACCGCACGCTGCAATCGGGCGCCTATGAGACGCGCGGCGTCATCCAGACCACCTCGCCTTCGATGGACATCCAGGTTTCCTCCAATTTCGAGCGGCTGCTCTTCGAGGCGCATGGGCGCGACGCGGCGGCAGTGCGCCGGCTGATGGACGGGCTCAAGCAATCGGGCGGCTTCTCCATCGGCGAGGCGGCGCTTGAGCGCATTCGCGCGGAATTCGGCGCGGGCCGCTCCACCATGATCGAGACGGCCAAGACGATCCGCTCCGTGCTTCATGACAGCGGCTACCTGCTCGATCCGCATTCGGCCATCGGCGTCAAGGTTGGGCGCGACCATGCCGGTGATGAGCCCATGGTGGCGCTGGCCACCGCGCATCCGGCCAAATTTCCGCAAGCCGTGGCGGAGGCGAGCGGCGCGACGCCGCAGCTTCCCGCATGGCTTGGCGATCTCATGACGAGAAAAGAGAATTACACGGTGCTTCCCAACGATCTTAAAATCGTGGAAGATCATATCAGCCGCAAATCCAGGGTAGGTTAGAACCACATTGAGACGAATATCCTCTACCAATTTGTTTTTTATCCGCATGAGTCTTATCCGAAAAGTCTGCAACTTTTCGGGATCATGCGTGCGGGAGGGAGTCTAAAAAGCATGGGTGTTGAAGTAAGCCGTCTATCAAACGGGCTGGCCATTGCCACCGAGGCGATGCCGAATGTCGAGAGTGTCGCGCTCGGAATATGGGTCAAGGCCGGTTCCCGCAACGAGGCGAACGACCAGCACGGCATCGCCCATCTCCTCGAGCATATGGCGTTCAAGGGCACCGAAAACCGCACGGCCTGGCAGATCGCGGCTGACATCGAGAATGTGGGAGGCGAGATCAACGCCGCCACCAGCGTCGAGACCACGTCCTATTACGCCCGCGTGCTGCGCAACGACGTGCCGCTGGCCATCGATATTCTCTCCGATATCCTGACCTCCTCCAAATTCGACGCGGACGAGTTGGAACGGGAGAAGCATGTGATCATGCAGGAGATCGGCGCGGCGCATGACACGCCCGACGATATCGTCTTCGACCGCTTCACCGAAACCGCCTTCCGCCACCAGCCGGTGGGCCGCGCCATCCTGGGCGAGCCGGAAACGGTGGAGGCCTTCACGTCAGCCGATTTGCGCACCTATATGGAACAGCAATATAGCGCCGACCGCATGGTGGTGACGGCGGCGGGCGCAATCGACCATGACGATTTCGTCCGCGAGGTGGAGTCGCGGCTGGGCGGCTTCCGTTCGCATTCCACCGGGCCGCTGCCGGACCTGGCGCATTATGTCGGCGGCGATTTCCGCGAGCATCGCGATCTGATGGATGCGCAGGTGCTGATCGGCTTCGAGGGCCGCGCCTATCATGTGCGCGATTTCTACGCCTCGCAGATATTGGCGATGGCTCTCGGCGGCGGCATGTCCTCGCGGCTGTTTCAGGAAGTGCGCGAGAAGCGCGGCCTTTGCTATTCCGTCTATGCCTTCCATTGGGGCTTTTCCGATACCGGCCTCTTCGGCATCCACGCCGCGACGGGGCGCGACGATCTGACCGAACTGGTGCCCGTCATCCTCAACGAGCTACATGAGGCTTCGCAGAATATCAGCGAGGAAGAAGTGAACCGCGCCCGCGCCCAGTACCGCGCCAGTCTTTTGATGTCGCAGGAGAGCGTGGCGAGCCGCGCCGGGCAGATGGCGCGGCAAATCCTGCTCTATGGCCGCCCGGTGACCAATGACGAGCTTCTGGACCGGCTTTCGCACATCACCGCCGAGCGGCTCACCGACCTCGCCGGACGGATGTTCCTCGATACCAAGCCGACCGTCGCCGCCGTGGGCCCGGTGGGAAAACTGATGCATTTCGAGGGCGTGAGCGATGCGCTGTCGACACGGGCGCAGACGCGGAAGATGGCGGTTTAAAGCGCTTGAGATGGAAACGCTGGCGCCAAACACCCCCCTCTGCCCTGCCGGGCATCTCCCCCACAAGGGGGGAGATTGGCTGACACAACTCGCCGCGTCCATTCCACATTGTCTGCGATTGGTACCGAACGGCCATGAAGGCGTAATCTCTCCCCTTGCGGGGGAGATGTCCGGCAGGACAGAGGGGGGTACTGTCCCGCCGACGTTTCCATTCAAACCCAAACTGGTTTAGGGCCTCCGGCCATGATCGCCCTGCCCTTCGCCAGGAGCAGCACTCATTTTTCCTTACGCGGGGCGCGTATCTATCTCCGCGCGCCGCAAGGCGGCGATTACAAGGCATGGGCGGCCTTACGGGCCGAGAGCCGCGAATTCCTCACGCCATGGGAGCCGCGCTGGAGCGAGGACGATCTGGAGCGCGGGGCCTTCCGCCTGCGCATCCGGCGCTATCAGGAAGAAGCGCAGGCGGGAACGGGCTATCCGTTCTTCCTCTTCCGCAATTCCGATAACCGACTCATCGGCGGCATCACGCTGGGCAATATAAGGCGCGGCGTCGGGCAGAACGGCATGATCGGCTATTGGTGCGGCGTACCATTCGCCGGCCAGGGCTACATGAGCGAGGCTCTGGAACTGGTTATCCCCTTTGCATTCGACCAGTTGAGATTGCACCGCCTCGAAGCTGCCTGTATTCCCAATAATAAGCGATCCACAAGGCTTCTCGAAAAAGCCGGATTCCAGAGAGAGGGGCTGTTACGCTCCTATCTCAAGATCAATGGCCTGTGGCAGGACCATGTCCTCTACTCGCTCATCGAAGATGACAGACGCATGATTAGAGGCGCCCGATAGTGTCACGATTCTCTTACAGCCCGCTGAAAATGCTCTCCCGCATTTTTCTGTTCGTGCTGTTTGCCGTCAGCGGCGCCGGTCCGTCGTTTGCGTTCGAGCCCATCAAGATTTCCAAGGAAGACACCGCGCTCGATCTTTCCCGCGCGGTCGAAATCTTCCGGAACCAGGGCGAAAGCTTCCAGGTTTCGACCGCGCCGGGCGCTGACGGCATCGTGCGCCGCATCGAGGTGCAAGCCAATGACAAGCGCAGCCAGGGCGACTGGGCGGTCTTCGCCATCGCCAACCCAACCGACGAGCAGATCGACCGGCTGATCGTCGCGCCACATTTCCGTCTCGTCGGCTCGGGCTTCGTCTGGCCGGATCTCGGCTCGACCCGCATCAATTCCATCACCCCCAGCGAAGGCTTCGCGCTCGACCGGCAGGCGAGCCCGGACGCCGATGTCTTCCGCATCACGCTCAATCCGAACTCGGTGGTGACGCTGGTGGCCGAACTCGGCTCTCCCAACCTGCCGCAGGTCTATCTGTGGGAGCCGGAGGCCTATAAGGACACGATCAACGCCTACACGCTCTATCGCGGCATCATCCTGGGCATTTCAGGCCTTCTGGCGCTGTTCCTGACCATCCTCTTCGTCGTCAAGGGCACATCGCTCTTTCCCGCCACGGCCGCGCTCGCCTGGGCGGTGCTTGCCTATATCTGCGTCGATTTCGGCTTCTGGAACAAGCTGATCGAGATCACGCCCGGCAATGAGCAGATCTGGCGCGCGGGAACGGAAGTGGGCCTTGCGGCGACGCTGGTGATCTTCCTCTTCACCTATCTCAATCTCAACCGCTGGCACGACCATTTCAGCTATGGCGCGCTGACCTGGGTGCTGAGCCTGATGGCGCTGATCGGGGTCGCCTATTTCGACCCGCCGATCGCCTCGGGCATCGCGCGCATCTCCTTCGCGCTCACGGGCGTCGCCGGTGTCGCCATCATCGGCTATCTCGCGGTCAAGGGCTATGACCGGGCGATCATGCTAATCCCCACCTGGATCCTGATCCTGATCTGGATCGCGGGCGCGTGGCTGACCATTTCCGGCCGTCTCGACAATGACATCGTGCAGCCGGCGCTGGGCGGCGGCCTCGTGCTGATCGTGCTGCTCATCGGCTTCACCGTCATGCAGCACGCCTTTGCCGGCGGGGCGCTGCATCACGGGCTCTTCTCCGACATGGAGCGGCAGGCGCTCGCCATCATCGGCTCCGGCGATATCGTCTGGGATTGGGACGTGCCGCGCGACCGGGTGGTGACGACGCCCGACATCGACAATCTGCTCGGCGCGAGCGCCAGCCAGTTGCAGGGGCCGGTGCGCAACTGGCTGCCCGCCATGCACACCGACGACCGCGACCGTTTCCGCTCCACCCTTGACGCCATTCTCGAAAACCGGCGCGGGCGCATTGCGCAGACCTTCCGCCTGCGGGCAAGCGACGGGCATTATCACTGGTTCGCCCTGCGCGCCCGGCCGGTGATCGGCTCGGATGGCGAAATCGTCCGCTGCGTCGGCACGCTCATCAACGTGACCGAGCAGAAGAAGGCGGAGGAGCGGCTGCTGCACGACGCCGTGCATGATAACCTGACCGGGCTGCCGAACCGCGAATTGTTCCTCGACCGGCTGGGCAACGTCATCCATATGGCGCGCAACGAGAGCAAGCTGCGGCCCACCGTCTTCGTCATCGATATCGACCGCTTCAAGCAGGTCAATGACAGCCTTGGCATGTCGGCGGGCGATACGATCCTGCTCACCATTTCGCGCCGCCTGCACCGCCTCTTGAAACCGCAGGATACGCTGTCGCGCCTTGCCTCGGACCAGTTCGGTCTCCTGCTCACCTCCGAAAGCGACCCGGCCCGCATCGCCGCCTTCGCCGAGGCGCTGAAGCAGGCCGTGCGCGCGCCCATCGCCTATGCCAAGCGCGAGATCGTGCTGACCGCCTCCATCGGCCTCATCAGTTGGACGAGCGCAGCGACGAATGCCGAAGACCTCGTCAAGGACGCGGAACTGGCGATGTATCAGGCCAAGCGCTATGGCGGCGACCGGATCGAGCCGTTCCGCCCCGCCTTCCGGGCCATTGGCAGCGACAAATTGCAGATGGAATCGGACCTTCGCCGCGCCATCGAGCGTCAGGAACTCGCCCTCGTCTACCAGCCGATCGTGCGGCTGGACGATGGCAGCATCGCCGGCTTCGAGGCGCTCTTGCGCTGGGAGCATCCACGGCGCGGCGCGGTGCCGCCTTCGGAGTTCATCCCGGTCGCCGAAAGCTCCGGCCTCATCGTCCAACTCGGCCTTTTTGCCATGAGCCAGGCGGCGCAGGATGTATTCAGCTGGCGTGAAAGCTTTCCCGGCATGGACATCTTCGTCTCGGTCAACCTTTCGAGCACGCAGCTGATCCGGCAGGATCTGATCAGCGACGTCCGCTCCGTCCTCTCGCGCACTCATATCGCGCCGGGAAGTCTCAAGCTGGAGCTGACGGAATCGGTGATCATGGAAAACCCCGAGCAGTCCGCGCATGTGCTTTCGGCGATCAAGGACATGGGCGTGGGCCTGTCGCTCGACGATTTCGGCACGGGCTATTCCTCACTCTCCTATCTGACCCGCTTCCCCTTCGACATGATCAAGATCGACCGCTCCTTCGTGCGCAGCGACCAGGCGCAGAAGGCAACGCTGCTGCGCTCCATCGTCTCGATGGCGCACGATCTAGGGCTGGCAGCGGTGGCAGAAGGCGTGGACAACGAAAAAGACGCCCTGCATTTGCGCCAGCTCGGCTGCGAATATGTGCAGAGCTTCATGTTCGGCCAGCCCATGTCCGCCGACGCGGCAAGCCGCCTGCTGAAGGAGCAGCTGGAGCCCGCGGCGGCGTGATGTAGAGCTTGATGCGGTCCACCATGTACCGGAATTATACGCTCCTTGTCGAACATTAAGGAATTCTGTATATTCTTGATATTCTGGCAATTGGAGGCAATCATGCGCGAGTTTGCAGCAGGCGGCCTTACCCGAAACACAGGCGATCTGTTCGAGGCCGCGGCCGTTGCTCCCGTCGCTATCACCAAGCATCGGAAGCCCCGTTATGTGGTCATGTCCATGGAACGCTACGAAGCGCTTATGAAAAGCGCAAATTCGCAAGTCGCTATCGATGTGGCAGACATGCCGGAAGAGCTGGGCAAGCTTTGGGATAAGGGGGTCGAGGACCATTTCCGTGGCCGCTGATTTTCCCAAGGCCGGACAGATCATTGAATATCATTATCTCTGGAAATGGCAGGCGGATCGGGGCGAAACCGAAGGCCGTTAAAAGAGACCGAGTTGCGTCGTTCTGGTGGTGCAAGACCATGCAGGAAACCATTTGCTGTTCATTGCGCCGATAACAAGCAAGGAGCCTGCAACGGGTCGCCAGGCTGTCCTGATCCCGGAGACAGAAGCGCTCAGGGCCAATCTCGACCGTGATTTGCGCCTCTGGGTCATGGTCGACGAGTTGAATGCCGATATTTTGGAAAAGTCCTATACTTTGGAGGATCGTACGCCTCGTGGACAATTCAGCCAGGCATTCACCGACAAGCTCATCCGTGCAGTGACTGACGTACGAGCGGCGGGAATGTTGAGGCTTTCGAAACGGACGTAGCTAAGCGCCGTCACGCATGCCCCACATCATTGACCAGGCGGGACAGATCAATGCCGAGATGGGCGAGCAGACGCTCATATTTGGTGGAGATGTCGCCGTCGAAGAGCAGGTCGCGCGAGGCGGGGCAGGTCAGCCAGCCATTGCCGGCGATTTCGGCTTCCAATTGGCCCGGCGCCCAGCCGGAATAGCCCAGCGCCATCAGCGCCTGCGAAGGGCCGCCATTGCCGGCGATGGCGCGCAGGATATCGACGGTGGCGGTCAGGCAGATATCGTCGGCCACGGGCACGGTGGAATCGACCATGTAATCATCCGAATGGAGCACGAAGCCCCGGCTCTGATCCACCGGCCCGCCATTGCGGACATGAATCTGGCGCATCGCGTCCGGCAGGCTGATCGCCTCTTCTTCGCCGATGACGCCGAGTTGCACCAATAAATCGGAAAAGCGCAGCGACTGGACCTGATTGATGATGAAGCCCATCGCCCCTTCGGTTGAGTGTGCGCAGATATAGACAACCGTACGCGCGAACCGGTCATCCCCCATGCTCGGCATGGCGATGAGGAACTGCCCGTTTAGAAACCCTCTGTTTCCTGGTGTCGTGTTGAGAATATCCATGGAGACAAAGGTAGCAACGGATCGGAAAATGGCAAAGGGATTTCCGCAAACGCGGTTTATTCTTGTTAGCAAATGGCTTGATAATGCCATCGTTCCACGGCAATTTCCGGCGATGAAAAATAGCTTTATCCTCCTCGCTCTCCTGCTCGCAGTCTTCTTTGCGCCAAGCGTCGGCTTTGCCGCCAGTTCTCCCTTCGTGGAGGCGGCGGGCGGCAAGGTGCGGCTGCTCATCGACGTGCCGGAAAAGCCAGAGAAGAGCTTGCGCGGGGCGATCCAGATCGACCTTGCCGATGGCTGGAAAACCTATTGGCGCGACCCGGGCGATGCGGGCGTGCCGCCGCAGTTCGACCTTTCGGCAAGCAGCAATATAGCGGGCAGCGAAATCGCCTTTCCTGCGCCGCAGCGCTTCCCCGATGGGACGACGGGCTACAAGCATTCGGTGCTGCTGCCTGTTAGCTTTGAACTCGATAAGGCGGATGCGCCGACGCGCCTCAAGGGCCATGTATTTCTCGGCCTATGCGAGACGATCTGCATTCCCATGCAGGCGGAGTTCGATCTGCCGGTAAAGCCGGGGGACAAGGATGCGCTGGCGCATACTTTGGTCACCGCCGCCTTCGACCGTCTGCCTCTGCCTGCCTCACCGGAATTCGGCATCCTGCAGGCAACCCGCAAAGATGGGAAGGCGATTTTCGACGTCCGGCTGCCGGATCAGGACGGCCCCGCCGAACTATACATCACCAGCGAAACGCTGGGATTCGCGGCGCCAAAGCTTCAAGGCGAGCGCTTCTCCAGCGAAATTCTCAGTGCTTCCGACAAATGGGCCAAGCCGGCGAAAGTCGAATACACCCTCGTGCAGGGCGACAAGGCCGTTTCAGGCATAGTGGAATTGCCTTGACGGAAAAGAGGCAGGCTATATCTCTAGCCCATCCGATAGTTTCAATGGAGGGTTTCATGACGATCAAGGTTGGCGACCAAATTCCCGAGGCGACGTTCAAGGTCAAGACCGCCGACGGCATCAAGGATATGACCAGCGACGAGCTGTTCAAAGGCAAGAAGGTGGTGCTGTTCGCCGTTCCCGGCGCATTCACGCCGACCTGCAGCTTGAACCATCTGCCGGGCTATCTGGAAAATTACGACGCCATCATCGCCAAGGGCGTGGATACGGTCGCCGTGGTGGCGGTCAACGACCCGTTCGTCATGGGCGCATGGGCGGCGAGCACCGGCGGCGAAGGCAAGATCGTCTATCTCTCCGATGGCAATGCGGCTTTCACCAAGGCCATGGGCCTTGACGCGGACATGTCCGGCGCGGGCTTCGGCACCCGGTCCAAGCGCTATTCGGCGCTGGTTGAGGATGGCGCGGTGAAGGCGCTGAATATCGAGGAGAAGCCGGGACAGGCGGTGACGTCAGGGGCGGCGGAGATGTTGAAGCTGCTATAGTACTGGAAGCGTCGGCGGGACAGTACCCCCCTCTGTCCTGCCGGACATCTCTCCCACAAGGGGGGAGATTGGCTGGGAGCTCCGCTTTCGCCAATCGTCAACATTTCAGAATCGAGCGCCGTCATCGATGCAGGCCAATCTCCCCCCTTGTGGGGGAGATGCCCGGCAGGGCAGAGGGGGGTGTTCAGGCGCCTTCATTCGCCGACAATTCCCCTACCCCACCACCGTCGTAGAAGCCCGCGTCCCGCCCCGCTTGAACGGCTCCATCCCCGCCCGCGCCAGCGCGTCAGCCCTTTCATTCTCCGGATGGCCGGCGTGGCCCTTCACCCAATGCCACGTCACCTTATGCCGCCGGTTGGCTTCATCCAGCGCCTGCCATAGCTCGCCATTCTTCACCGGCTTCTTGTCGGCGGTTTTCCAGCCGTTCTTCTTCCAGCCATGGATCCATTTGGAAATGCCGTCCATGACATATTTGCTGTCGGTATAAAGCTGCACCTCGCAGGGCTCCTTCAGCGAGGAGAGCGCTGATATCGCCGCCATCAGTTCCATGCGATTGTTGGTGGTGTTGGGCTCGCCGCCGGAGAGCTCCCTCTCCTGCCCGTTCCAGCGCAGGACCGCACCCCAGCCGCCCGGTCCCGGATTGCCAGAGCAAGCGCCATCCGTATAAGCTTCCACCGTCTTCATGTGTTCACTCCATTAAAGCATGATCCCGAAAAGTTGCAGACTTTTCGGACAAGTTCATGCGAACTTTAAAGCACCAGACCGTATTCGGCCGGCGAGTTGATCTGGCGGTGGAACCGCATGCGGCGGACATATTCCATCGGGTCCTTCTTGACGACGAAACTGCCATCGGGAACCGTCAGCCAGTCGTAAAGCCGGGTCAGCATGAAGCGCAGCGCCGCGCCGCGCGACAGAATGGGCAGCGCCGCTGCCTCCTCAGGAGAAAGCGGGCGGACGGAATTGTAGCCCTTGAGCAGCGCCGTGCCCTTGGTCAGGTTGAAGGAGAAATCCTTCTCGAAGCACCAGGCATTAAGGCAGACCGCCACATCATAGGCGAGCAGATCGGTCGAGGCGAAATAAAAGTCGATAAGGCCGGAAAGCCGGTCGCCCAGGAAGAAGACATTATCCGGAAAGAGATCGGCATGGATGACGCCTGATGGCAGCGTCGACGGCCAGTTCGCTTCGAGAAAGGCAAGGTCGCTTTCTGCTTCCGCCACCAGCCCCGGCTCCTCCTCGTCGGCGCGGTCCCTCGCCTTCTCCCAGAGCGGACGCCAGCCGGAAACGGAGAGCGCATTCTCCCGCTGCATGGGAAAATCCTGCCCCGCCAGATGCAGCCGCGCCAGCGCCTCGCCGACCGCATGGCAATGGGCGACGGTCGGGCGGCGCATCCACATGCCTTCGAGGAAGGTGACGATGGCGGCGGGCCGTCCGGCAAGCTCGCCGATGACAGCGCCGTCCTTGCGATGCACCGGCAGGGGACAGTCGATGCCGTTTTTCGCCAGATGCTGCATCAGCCCCAGGAAAAACGGAAGGTCGTTCCGGTTCACCCGCTTTTCATAGAGCGTCAGGATAAAGGAGCCCTTGTCCGTGCGCAGCAGATAGTTGGAATTCTCCACGCCCTCGGCAATGCCCTTGTAAGACATGAGGCAGCCGATGTCGTACAGGTCCAGAAATGCGGCGAGTTCGATCTCGTTGATGTCGGTGTAGACGGCCATGGGGATTCCAGTGAGATAGGGAATAGTGAGGTAGTGAGATAGTAAAATAGCCCTACCTCACTATCTCACTGTTCACTACCTCACTACCTCTCCCCATTCACAAACGCCATATCCCGCGGCGTCAGTTCCACATCGCGCAGCTCGCGATTGACGAGAAAATTCTCGGTCTCGATGGCGGTTTCGGCGAGTTCGATCGTCACGTCGTAGCGGTCGGAGAAGGCTTCGATGATCTCATCCACGATGATCTCAGGAGCGGACGCACCGGCGGAGAGGCCGACGACCGAGATGTCGCCGATGCGGTCCCACTCGATATCGGCAGCGCGCTGCACCAGCATGGACTGGCGGGCGCCGGCGCGCTCGGCCACTTCGACGAGGCGCTTGGAATTGGAGGAATTGGGCGCGCCGACGATGAGGAACAGATCACAGCCGGGGGCGGCTTCCTTCACCGCCTCCTGCCGGTTGGTTGTGGCGTAGCAGATCGATTCGGCTGATGGGGCGGTCAGTTCCGGGAAGCGGCGCTGCAACACCGCGATGATGCCCGCCGTATCGTCCACCGAAAGCGTGGTCTGGGTGACAAAGCCGAGCTTCGACGGATCCTCCGGCTGGTAGGCTTCGGCATCGTCAAGCGTTTCGATGAGCGTCACCGAACCCCCGGGGAGCTGGCCCATGGTGCCAATAACCTCGGGATGGCCGGAATGGCCGATGAGGATGACATGGCGGCCAAGGCGCTGGTGGCGCATGGCCTGTTTGTGGACCTTGGAGACGAGCGGGCATGTGGCGTCGAGATAGAACAAATTCTTCGCCATCGCGTCCTCGGGCACGGATTTCGGCACGCCATGGGCGGAGAAGACGACCGGCTGGCCGCGATGCGCCTCCGGGATTTCGTCCAGTTCCTCGACAAAGACAGCTCCACGCGCCTGCAAGCCCTGCACGACATAGCGATTATGCACGATTTCATGGCGCACATAGATCGGCGCGCCATATTTCTTGAGCGCGAGCACCACGATCTGAATCGCCCGGTCCACGCCGGCGCAAAAGCCGCGCGGTCCGCACAGGCGAATGGTCAGGGGGTGTTTGGCGATCATGATTGAACCATTCCATTTTCAGATAGAAACCTTGGCGGGACAGCGCCCCCCTCTGCCCTGCCGGGCATCTCCCCCGCAAGGGGGGAGATTACGCCTTCATCGACGCCGGCATCAACCGCAGAAGTCGAATGAGAGGACCGAAGCTCATATCAGCCAATCTCCCCCCTTGCGGGGGAGATGTCCGGCAGGACAGAGGGGGGCGCTGTCCCGCCGATATTTCCATTCCGCGTGAATGCGTCGCTGTCAACCCCGCCCGTCAGAACGCCGACGCCAGACCCATACGCCAACCACGCCCGCCAGAGCAGCAGCGAGGCCATACCACGTGACTGCATATTGCAGATGGTTGTTGGGCAGGTCGATGATGGTGACACCGCCGACAGGCAACCCGCCCGGATTGGGCGCGGTGTCGGCGTCGATGAAGAAGGGCACCGTCCTTGATGGATCGAGACCCGCCGTCTGCGCCATCGCCGCCCAGTCCTTCCAGTAGAACATGTTCTTCGCCGGGTCATTGTCCGGCACGAGCGAGGACGGCTTCTGCGCCAGCGGATTGCGGGCGAGGCCTGATATCGTCACATCTGCGGCGACTTGGCCCTCCGTTCGCGTGGCGGCGTCCTTGCGGTCATAGGGGACGAAGCCGCGATTGACCAGGACGGCGCGGCCATCGTTTATTTCGAGCGGCGTATAGACATAGAAACCCGACTGCCCATGATGGGTGGCGAAGAAGTGCCGCTCGCCCTGGTGCTGAAACCGGCCCGTCACCGTCACCGGCCAATATTCGACATCGCCGGTTTTGGCGTAGAGCGCTTCGATTTCGGCCAGCGGGCGGGGCACAGATGCGACGCGCTCGGCGATGGTCGCCAGCAGCGCTTCCTTCCATTTGAGCCGCTCCACCTGCCATGTACCGAGCGCGATGAGCACGCAGAAGGCGGTGAGGCTCAAGGCGGCGACCAGCCAGGGAAACCGCCCTACCCTTTTTCCGGCGACCGCGGTCATTGGTCGAGACGGCCTTCCGCCGCCTTGTTGCGGTATTGCAGGGTGATGAGAATGCCCTTGATGCAGCGCAGAAGGGCGAGGCTAAGAATGATAGCCAGCGGCACCCAGAGCAGGAAATGCAGCCAGAGCGGCGGGTTCCACGTCACTTCCATCCACAGCGCCAGGCCAACCACGACGAAGCCGATGATGAGGATGACGAAAGCCGCCGGGCCGTCGCCCGAATCGGCGAAGGAATAGTCTAGGCCGCAATGATCGCATTGCTTGGCGGTTGACAGATAGCCATCGAACAGCCGCCCCTCCCCGCAGCGCGGGCAACGCCCGAGGATGCCGGCGCGGATGGGCTCGACGGGTAGATGGGCGTTCGGCATCGCTGCAATCCTTCTTTTCACGTCTTAAGCGGACACGCTGTCCCGCGACGTGTCCAATCGAACGAAACACAAAAGGCGGCCATGTCGCCACAGCCGCCTTTTTCCTGGATTACCGAACCGATCAGCCCTCGACCATCGGAGCGCCCCAGCCGCCCCAGACATAGATGGCGAAGAAGAGGAACAGCCAGACGACGTCGACGAAATGCCAATACCAGGCCGCCGCCTCGAAGCCGAAATGGTTCTTCGGGGTGAAGTCGCCGCGAATGGCGCGGATGAGGCAGACGGCGAGGAAGATCGTGCCGACGACGACGTGGAAGCCGTGGAAGCCGGTGGCCATGAAGAAGGTCGCGCCGTAGATCGAATTCTTGAACTCGAAAGGCGCGTGCATGTATTCATAAGCCTGCACGCAGGAGAAGAACAAGCCCAGCGCAACGGTCAGGGCGAGGCCCCAGATCAGGCCCTTGCGGTCATTGTGCAGAAGCGAATGGTGCGCCCAGGTGACCGTCGTGCCCGACAGCAGCAGGATGACGGTGTTGTAGAGCGGCAGGTGCAGCGGGTCGAGCACCTCGATGCCCTTCGGAGGCCAGACGCCGCCGGTGAAAGCGGCGCGGGCGACCTGATGCACCTCGTTCGGGAACAGGCTCGCATCGAAGAACGCCCAGAACCAGGCGGCGAAGAACATCACCTCCGAGGCGATGAACATGATCATGCCATAGCGCAGGTGCAGCGCGACGACGCGGGTGTGGTGCCCCTCGCGGCCCTCGCGGATGACCGCCGCCCACCAGCCATACATGGTGTAGAGCACGAGGATGAGGCCGATGATGAACAGCCACGGGCCAACGAAATTGATGCCGAACAGGTGCAGGTCGCTCTGATTCAGCCAGCGCATATAGCCAATGCCGCCCAGCGCCAGCACGAACGAGCCGACCGAGCTCAGGAACGGCCACGGACTTGGTTCGATGATGTGGTAATCGTGATTCTTCTGGTGGACGTCAGCCATTTCAATCCCCAAGGTTCATCTTATCCCCCGCTCCGCCGAGGCGAAGCCGGCTCTCTCATTTACCTAACGCCAGTCCGGACGGAAAACCGCTTCACACTTTTCCTGGACTGGCTCTTACCTAACGCCAGTCCGGACGGAAAACCGCTTCACACTTTTCCTGGACTGGCTCTTACCTAACGCCAGTCCGGACGGAAAACCGCTTCACACTTTTCCTGGACTGGCTCTTACTTAACGCCAGTCCTTTCCCGGACCAGCTTTTATAGTTTCCCATTCCCGCCCCCAGCGCTCTGGGCCACCGGCTGCGGCTTGTCGATGGGGAAGAACGTATAGGACAGCGTGATCGTCCGGATGTCCTTCAAGTCCGGATCGTTGACGATGTCAGGATCGACGAAGAACACCACCGGCATGTCCATGTCCTCGCCGGGCTGCAACGTCGTATCGGTGAAGCAGAAGCACTGCACCTTGTTGAAATAGGCCCCGGCGCGCTCCGGCGTCACGTTGAAGGTGGCGCGGCCGGATGTCGGCTGCCCGGCGACATTACGGCCCTCATAGCTGATCTGCTTCGTCTCGCCGATGCGCAGCGTCACTTGCCGCTCTTTCGGCTTGAAGTTCCAGGGCAGCGAGCCGGAGGTGTTGGCGTCGAAGCGGACATTGATGGTGCGGTCGAGGATAACGTCCGACATTTGCTCGACCCGCTGCGTCGTGCCGCCATAGCCCGTCACCTGGCAGAACAGCCGGTAGAGCGGCACGGAGGCATAGGCGAGCCCGACCATCGACGAAAAGAGTGCGACACAGGCGATGGCCACCTTGCGGTTGGAACGTTGGGTGCTGTCCGACCGGACTGCGGGTGATGCATCGGTCATGGGATCACCTGAAACGCTGGCGGGACAGTACCCCCCTCTGCCCTGCCGGGCATCTCCCCCACAAGGGGGGAGATTACGCCTTCATAGACGCTCGGCACCAATCGCAGAGGTCGCAAAGTAGAGATGGAGGGCGATGTCAGCCAATCTCCCCCCTTGTGGGGGAGATGTCCGGCAGGCCAGAGGGGGGTGATCAGCGCTTCCATCAAAACACCATCCCTACATCGGCCTTACGAACACATTCGCGCCCAGTTTGGCAAACGTCCCCACATAGACCAGCACCACGAACAGCGCGAGCGCGATGGCAATCGCGAGCGAACGGCTGCGCTGGGCTTTCTTCTGCTTGTCGGTGAGGCTGATGGTCTCGAGCTGGTTCGGCATTTCCGTCATCCTCATGCACCCATCCAATGCGCGGCGTTCATCACGATGGTCTCACCGAGGAGAACCGCGAACAGGCCGAAGAGATAAAGAAGCGAGAAGCCGAAAAGTTTCTTCGCCGATTTCAACGCCAGCTCGGGCGAAGGCGCGCGCCAGAGACGGAAGGCATAGGCAAAAAAGGTGACGCCCAGCAGCGCTGACACGACGCCATAGACCGGCCCGGCGAAGCCCATGGCCCAAGGCAGCACGCCGACCGGGGCGACGAGAAGCGTATAAAGCAGGATCTGCAGCTTGGTGGACGCCTCGCCGCGCACATTCGGCATCATCGGGATGCGGGCGGCGGCGTAGTCATTGGTGGTGAAGAGCGACAGCGCCCAGAAATGCGGCGGCGTCCACAGGAAGATGATCATGAAGAGCGTCAGGCTTTCCCAGCTCACCTGCCCGGTGGCGGCGGCCCAGCCGATCATGGGCGGGAATGCGCCCGCCGCGCCGCCGATGACGATGTTCTGCGGCGTCGAGCGCTTCAGCCACATCGTGTAGACGACGGCATAGAAGAAGATGGTGAAAGCAAGCAGCGCGGCGGCAAGCCAGTTGACGAAGAGGCCCAGCGTCACGACCGAGAAGGCCGAGAGGATGAGGCCGAAGACGAGCACTTCCTCACGCGAGATGACGCCCGCCGGAATCGGACGGTTGCGGGTGCGCTTCATCACCGCGTCGATATCCGCGTCATACCACATGTTGAGCGCGCCCGACGCGCCCGCGCCGACCGCGATGCAGAGGATCGCGATGGTGCCGAGCACCGGGTTCACATGAGCAGGCGCAAGCATGAGCCCCACCAGCCCGGTGAAGACGACAAGCGACATGACCCGCGGCTTCAACAGGGCGAGGTAATCACGGGCAGACGCCTCGGAAAGGCGGGCGCCGTTTTCGCCGGTCTGGTTTTGCTCGATGAGTGCCATTCTACTTCAACTTGCCTTACGTTTTCTTCGCCCCACCGTGATTGCCCCTCACCCTTACCGTTCGTCGCTCAAAAAGCCAAATCATTGGCTTTTTGTCCCGCTACGCGGGCCGCTCCTCAACCCCGTGAAGGACGGGGAGAGGGGGGCGTCATCGTTATCGCTCCTTTCGCCTCACCCTGCACCTGGCAGGAGGAGAAGCGTGGAACGTTCCTGTCCCCCTCTCCCCTCCCCGCGTGCGGGGAGAGGGTAAGGGTGAGGGGCAATTGCGCCGTTTGCAATCGCCCGACTCCGACCTCGATGTATTCCTTACCGAATCCTCGGCAGCTGTTCCCACTGGTGGAACGGCGGCGGGGAGGAAAGCTGCCATTCCAGCGTGGTTGCGCCTTCACCCCATGGATTGGCTCCGGCCTCGCGCTTCTTCGCGAAAGCCTCGAACACGCCGTAGAGGAAGATCAGCACCGCGAAGCCGGAAATATAGGAGCCATATGACGAAACCATGTTCCAGCCGGCGAACGCATCGGGATAGTCGATGTAGCGGCGCGGCATGCCCGCGAGCCCGAGGAAATGCTGCGGGAAGAAGATCAGGTTCACGCCGACGAAGGTGACCCAGAAATGCAGCTTGCCGATGAACTCATTGTACATGTAGCCGGTCATCTTCGGGAACCAGTAGTACCAGGCCGCGAAGATGGCGAAGACGGCGCCGAGCGACAGCACGTAGTGGAAGTGCGCGACGACATAGTAAGTGTCATGCAGGGCGCGGTCGAGACCGGCATTGGCGAGCTGCACGCCCGTCACGCCGCCGACGGTGAACAGGAAGATGAAGCCGATCGCCCAGACCATCGGGGTGCGGAAAGTGATCGAGCCGCCCCACATCGTCGCGATCCACGAGAAGATCTTGATGCCGGTGGGAACCGCGATCACCATCGTCGCGAAGACGAAATAGCGCTGCGTGTCGAGCGACAGGCCGACCGTATACATATGGTGCGCCCAGACGATGAAGCCGACGACGCCGATGGCGACCATGGCGTAGGCCATGCCGAGATAGCCGAAGACCGGCTTGCGCGAGAAGGTCGAGACGATGTGGCTGACGATGCCGAAGCCCGGCAGGATCAGGATGTACACTTCCGGATGGCCGAAGAACCAGAACAGATGCTGGAACAGGATCGGGTCGCCGCCGCCGTCAGGCGCGAAGAAGCTCGTGCCAAAATTGCGGTCGGTCAAAAGCATGGTGATGCCGCCCGCGAGAACCGGGAGCGACAGCAACAGCAGGAAGGCGGTGATGAGCACGGCCCAGGCGAAGAGCGGCATCTTGTGCAGCGTCATCCCGGGGGCGCGCATGTTGAGGATCGTCGTGATGAAGTTGATCGCGCCAAGAATCGACGACGCACCGGCGATGTGCAGGCCGAGGATGACGAAATCCATCGCGGGACCCGGCTGGCCGGAGGTGGAGAATGGCGGATAGATCGTCCAGCCGCCGCCCGAGCCCCACGCACCGGCGGGACCGGGAACGAACATGGAGATGATGACGAGCAGCAGCGCCGGCGGGAGCAGCCAGAACGACACGTTGTTCATGCGCGGGAACGCCATGTCGGGCGCGCCGATCATCAGCGGGATCATCCAGTTGGCGAAGCCGCCGATCATGGCGGGCATGACCATGAAGAAGATCATGACCAGCGCGTGCGCCGTGGTGAACACGTTGAACATGTGCTTGCCGGCATCGAGCGCGGCATCGCCCTCGACGCCATAGACCATGGAGGCAAAGCCGTGGAAGAACTGGATTCCCGGCTCCTGCAATTCGGCGCGCATGGCGATCGACAGCGCGCCGCCGATGATGCCCGCCATGATCGCGAAGATCAGATAGAGCGTGCCGATATCCTTGTGGTTGGTCGAATAGACCCAGCGGACCCAGCCATGCGGCTTGTGGTCGTCATGGGCCGCGTGAGCAGCAGTGCCTGCCATGAAATCGCTCCCGTTGATCTCTTTAAGGGAGTAAGGGATTAGGGGAGTAAGGGAGTATGTTTGCTCCCACTTATTCCCCTACTCCCTTATTCCTCTATTCCCTTTCAAAGGTCGGCTTAGTTACCAGCCACCTTAACATTCTTTTCCGCGTCGATGGAGGCCATCAGCGCCTTGTTTGCGCCCTGCAGGTCGTTGCGGGCCGCGGTCAGCCATGTGTCATATTGCTCCTGGCTGACGACACGCACGGCGATGGGCATGAACGCATGGTCCTTGCCGCACAGCTCCGAGCACTGGCCGTAGTAAAGGCCCGGCTTGTCGGCCTTGAACCAGGTTTCATTGATGCGTCCGGGAACGGCATCCATCTTCACGCCGAAGGCGGGCATCGCCCAGGAGTGGATCACGTCGGCGCCCGTCACCAGGAGGCGGACGGTGGTGTTAACAGGAACGACCACTTCATTATCCACCGCGAGCAGGCGCGGATAGACGGCGCGGTCTTCTTTGCCGGCGGCCGCGCGGTCGCCATCCTGCAGCAGCAGCGAATCGAAGCTGACCGGGTTATCGACCTGGTATTCGTAGCCCCAGTACCACTGGTAGCCAGTCGCCTTGACGGTCAGCTTCGCCTCGTCAGGGGAATATTGCGCCGTGAGCAACTGGAAGGACGGGATGGCGAGGAACAGGAGTACAATCACCGGGGCGACGGTCCAGACCACCTCGATCAGCGTGTTGTGGCTGACCTTGGACGGCTCGGGATTGACGCTGGCGCGATAGCGCAGGATGCACCAGATGAGCAGCACCAGCACGAGAACCGTAATCGGGACGATGAACCAGAGCGTATAAGCCTCGAACCAGTGAATCTGCGCGGCGATGCCGGTGGCCGCCTCCTGAAACCTCCACTCCCATGGCCGGGGCTGATCCGCATGCGCGGCCGGGCTGGACAAGAGCACCGCGAGAGCGCCCCCCAAAGCACCCATCGTCGTGACAATGTTCTTATTCACGTAAGATTCTCCCGATTGCAGGCCTGCTTCCATATTCTTTGGCCGGGCGTCACAATGCTGCCCGGTTCTCGCCCGTGTTCAAACCACACAATATCCCACACCGCAAGGAAGGCGAAGATCATCCCATGCGGCATTTTTGCGCGTTTGCTTTATATCAAGGCAATGGAGGCAGCGTACGATCGCGAAGACTGCCTTATCGATAATGAAAACGACACTGCCCCGGGCTCGTTTCGTATTCTGATCAGCCCATTAAAGAGGCGCGTCTTTTTGTATTGGCGACTCAGTACCGAGCTGCCGGATGCCCTCTCTCAAGCGTTCCGTATTGGCGGGGGTGGAGAGCAGATGCAATGTTTCCTGCATGCTTTCAAATTCACCTTGGGCGATCACCACGACAGCTTCCGCCCCTTGCCTTGTCACGACCAACGGAGCGCGGGAGGCAATGACGCTGTCAAAGTGAAACGCGATGTTTTTCCGAAATTCGGTCAGGCGAACATGAGTCATGCCGGAACTCCCGATATAGATATGCGCGTCATTATGGACAGATTTGCATGAAGAGCCAAGTTTCCTCCTCCTTTGCGGGAAAGGGAAGCGGCCCATAATCCAGCCATGTTTTCCCGGCACGGAGCAATTAAGCGATCCCTTTTCTTCCCCGGCATAGCGCGTTAACGTTCCATGTGATTCGATCTGGAGTTTTCATGACCCTTCGTAGCCTTGTCTCGCGTCTCGCTGTTGCCGCCACGCTTGTTTCGGCGCTTGTTCCGGCAACCGCGTTCGCCCAGCAGAATCAGCAGGCCCAGGCGGCCTCGCCGCAGCAGAAGGGCACCATGCGCTCGACGCATGGGGCGTGGTCGATCCTGTGCGACACACCGGCGGGCGCGAAGAGCGAGCAATGCGCGCTGATCCAGAACGTGGTCGCCGCCGACCGTCCGGAAGTGGGCCTCTCGGTGGTGGTGCTGAAGACGGCGGACAACAAGGCGCGCATCCTGCGTGTGCTCGCGCCGCTCGGCGTGCTCTTGCCCAACGGCCTCGGCCTCAATGTCGACGGCAAGGATATCGGGCGCGCCTATTTCGTGCGCTGCTTCGAGGATGGCTGCTACGCGGAGGTGATCCTGGAGGACCAGTTGATCCAGACCCTGCGCACCGGCAAGAACGCCACTTTCATCGTCTTCCAGACGCCGGAGGAAGGCATCGGCATTCCCGTGGAACTGAACGGGTTTGGCGAAGGGTTTGACAAGCTGCCTTAAGGTTTGCACCCTCCTTCCCCCTTGCGGGGAAGGTGTCCGCAGAGCGGGCGGATGGGGGTGGTGACGTTTGCGCAACGATCTTCAGCAGAAGTGCAAGCGTCACCACCCCCACCCGACCCTTCGGGCCACCCTCCCCGCAAAGGGGAGGGAAATGGTGGGTTGCCCCCACCGCCTTGACACCTTACATCCGTTCATAACGACAAGAACGGATGTGCCCCATGAAAAGCCTGATCGACAGTTTCGACGTCTCACAGGACGAAATCCGCAAGACGGTGGCCGATAGCCTCAAGCGTAGCGACGATGGCGAGTTGTTCGTCGAATATCGCGAGGCCGAATCGCTCGTCTTCGACAATGGACGGCTGAAGAACGGCTCCTTCAACCAGGAACAGGGTTTCGGGCTTCGCGCCGTCGCGGGCGAGGCGGTCGGCTATGCGCATTCCGGCGAGCTTTCGCATGCGGCGCTAAAACGGGCGGCGGATGCGGCCTCGGCAGTGGCGACCGGCTATTCGGGCATCTATGCCGCCCCTCCCCCCGGCACCAACCTGCATCTTTATGGCGACGAAAACCCGCTCGGCAGCCCCAGCTTCGAGGCGAAGGTGAAGCTGCTGCAGGAGATCGACGCATATTTGCGCGCGAAAGACCCGAAGGTACGCCAGGTGTCGGTTTCGGTCGCGGGTTCGTGGCAGCATGTGGAGATCCTGCGCGCGGACGGCCATTTCGTGCGCGACATCCGCCCCTTGGTGCGGCTTTCCGTTTCCGTCGTGGCGGGACATGGCGACCGGCAGGAATCCGGCTCCTACAGCATGGGCGGGCGCAAGGCCTTCGGCGAATTCATCGCAAGCGACAGCTGGCGCTATGCCGCCGACGAGGCGCTGCGGCAGGCGCTGGTCAATCTCGAAGCCATCCCCGCCCCCGCCGGCACGTTCGACATCGTGCTTGCCAATGGCTGGCCCGGCGTCATGCTGCATGAGGCGGTGGGCCATGGGCTGGAGGGCGATTTCAACCGCAAAAAGACTTCCGCCTTCGCCGGTCTGCTCGGCACGCAGGTGGCGGCCAAGGGCGTCACGGTCGTCGATGACGGCACGCTCGCGGAACGGCGCGGCTCGCTGACCGTCGATGACGAGGGCACGCCGACCAATTGCACCGTGCTGATCGAGGACGGCAAGCTGGTCGGCTACATGCAGGACCGGCAGAACGCACGCCTGATGGGCATGAAGCCCACCGGCAACGGGCGGCGCGAGTCCCACGCCCATGTGCCGATGCCGCGCATGACCAACACCTACATGCTCTCCGGCAACAAGACACCGGAGGAAATCATTGCCTCGGTGAAGAAGGGCATCTATGCCGTCTCCTTCGGCGGCGGCCAGGTGGATATCACCTCGGGCAAATTCGTGTTCGGCTGCACGGAAGCCTATATGATCGAAAACGGCAAGATCGGCGCGCCGGTGAAGGGCGCAATGCTGATCGGCAACGGCCCCGACGCCATGCACCGCGTCTCGATGATAGGCAACGACACAAAGCTCGACAGCGGAATGGGCATGTGCGGCAAGGGCGGGCAGCAAGTGCCCGTCGGCGTCGGCCAGCCGCACCTGCGGCTCGACCAGATGACGGTGGGCGGAACGACGGTGTGAGTTACTGACGAAACGCGGAGTTCTGTCTGTAACGGGCGGTAACGGTTTGTATATGTAAAATCCGAATTTACATATACAGCCGTTGCGGCAAGTGATGAAGCGCTGTATATGTAATTTCCGGTTTTACATATACAGGCCACCCATGGAACGGCTTTCGCTTGCGGCGCATACCCTGTTCGCCGACCTGCTTCAGAAAAGCATGGACGCGACGTTCAGCACGCAATTCCCCGAGAACGGCTCGTTTTCTCAAGTAAAGCGCAATGGCCGGGCCTATTGGTATTACATGGGCTATCAAACCGGGGCCGGTGGCGGCGATAAGCCCAAGAAATGGTCGAAATATGTGGGTCCGGCCGATGATCCTGACATCACCAGGCGGGTCGAGGACTTCAAAGCCATACGGGAGAATTTCCGGGAGCGGCGGCAGATCGTCTCGGCCCTGACGGGCATGGGACTGCCCCGCCCGGATGCCCTTACGGGCGATCTGGCGGAATTGCTTTGGAAAGCTGGCTTGTTCCGCTTGAGAGCCGTTCTTGTGGGAACCGTCGCCTTCCAGACCTATGCGGGACTGCTTGGTGTGCGGCTTCCTTCCGCCCAGATCATGACCGGCGATCTCGACATCGCGCAATTTCATTCGATTTCGGTGTTTGTGGAGGATTCCATCCCACCGATCCTCGAAACCCTGCGTCAACTGGATCAGAGTTTTCGCGAGGTGCCGCATCAAAGCGACTCCCGCTTTTCCTCCGCCTTGGTCAATGCGCGAGGTTACAGGCTCGAATTCCTGACGCCGAATACGGGCAAGGCCGAATATTCCGACAAGCCCGCCATGATGCCCGCGCTTGGCGGCGCGGCGGCGCAGCCCTTGCGTTTCATGGATTTTCTCATCCACCGGCCAGTCCGTTCGGCCCTGCTGCACAAGGGCGGCATTCCGGTTCTCGTTCCGGCACCGGAACGTTATGCCGTTCATAAGCTCATCGTTTCGGCGGACCGCGGCAAGGAGGCTTCGATCAAGGCGCGCAAGGATGCCGAGCAGGCGGGCCTGCTCATCGAGGCGCTCGATTTGAATTCGCAAGAGCTCGATACCGGCTTCGCATGGATGGAGGCCTGGCAGCGCGGAAGCGGCTGGCAGCGCCGGCTGGCCGCCGGGCGGAATCGCCTCGATAAAGACCGCGCCGCGCTTTTGCACAAGGCGGTTGCGGCGGCGGCAGGGCAAGAGAACAAGGCGTTGAGGGATCTGGGGTTCGGTGAGGATTTCGCCGGTACGGGACGGGGTTGAGACGGTTATACATTTTCCCGCAAATTATGTATAACCGCCCCTCCCCTACCGCCCCTTACTCAGCAGCGCCACCGTTTCCACATGCGAGGACCACAGAAACTGGTCGATGGGCGTCACCCGGTCGATGCGGTAGCCGCCTTGGGTCAGAATGGCCAGATCGCGGGCGAGGGTCACGGGGTTGCAGGAGACGGCAACGACTTTCGCGATGTTCGACTTGGCGATTTCCTTGGCCTGCGTCTCGGCGCCGGCGCGGGGCGGGTCGAAGACGAGGCCGTCGAAGCGGGCGAGTTCCTTTGCCGTCAGCGGGCGGCGGAAGAGGTCGCGGCGCTCCATCGTGACCGGCTTCAGGCCTTGCGTGTTGCGGGCGGCGCGGTCGAGGGCGGCAAGGGCTGCGGCGTCGCTTTCCACCGCGTGGACGGCCATCTTTTCCGCCATGCGGAACGTGAAGGTGCCCGAGCCGCAGAAGAGGTCGGCGGCGCGTTTCGTCTTCGCAAGATGGCCCATGACGAGCGCGGACATCGTGTCTTCCGCTTCTGCCGTCGCCTGAAGGAAGCCGCCGGGGGGCACTTCGACGGCGACCTTGCCGAAATGGACGAGCGGCTTTTTCGGCTCAAGGACGATCTCGCCTTCGCAGGTGAGCCTCGCAAAGACATTATTTTGCCGCAAGTCCGGACGGAAAACCGCTTCACACTTTTCCTGGACTTGCTTTGTGGCCATCATAAAGGATGTCAGCGCCTTGCGCCGCGCGGCGTCGGGCAGCTTGCTGCCGGTGGCGGCGATGTCGAGGCCGGATGCGGTGGCCGTCACGGTGAGGCGGAAAGGCTTTCCATCGGGCGCGATCAATGAAGCCAGTTCGCGCAGGTCAGCCAGCCGATCCGTAATGGCGGGTACGGTTACCGGACATTCTTCGATGTTAATGATCTCATGGCTCTGGTGGCGATTGAAGCCGAGCAGCATTCCGCCATCCGTCCGGCGCGCGGCGAAGACGGCGCGGCGGCGGGTTTGCGGGGCGCAGGGAACGAGCGGATCGAGTTCGAAGGTGAGCTTGCGTCCGGTGAGCGCATCATTTACCAGCCCGCGCTTCCATGCCTGATAGTCATGCGCCTGCCAATGCTGGAGCGCGCAGCCGCCGCATGCCTCGAAATACGCGCAGGCGGGCGCGATGCGCTCGGGGGAGGCTTCGAGCAGCGCCATCAGCGTGCCGCGATTCTTTTCGCGCGCGATGTTCGCCACTTCGCCGGGGAGCGTGAACGGCACGAAGACCTGTCCGTCCGGCAGATTGGCGACGCCGTCACCACCCGCGCCCATGGCCGCTATCGTTACCCGCACCGTCATTGGTCTTTGATTCCTGCTAAAAGATATTCGCGGTTGCCGTCGCCGCCTTCGATGGGTGACGGGCAGAGGCCCAAAGTGCGCCAGCCGGGCAACGTCTCCAGCCAAGCCGCCAATTCGTCCGCCACGCGCTCGCCATCCGCAGGGTCGCGCAGAATGCCGCCCTTGCCGATGCCCTCGCGCCCCACCTCGAATTGCGGCTTGACGAGCAGGACGCAGTGGCTCCCCGCTTCGGCCAGAGCCAATGCGGGCGGCAGGGCCAGTTTCAGCGAGATGAAGCTGACGTCGGAGACGACGAGATCGATCTTGCGGCCAGCGAGATGGCTTCGGTCGAGCGTGCGGGCGTTCAGCCCCTCGTGATTGGTCACGCCCGGGTCGCTGCGCAGGCGCTCATGCAATTGATCGTGGCCGACATCGACGGCAACGACATGCGCCGCGCCGCGCTCCAGCAGCACCTGGCTGAACCCACCGGTCGAAGCCCCGATATCGAGCGCCGTGCGGCCTTTCACATCAATGCCGAAATGGTCGAGCCCGGCGATGAGCTTCAATGCCGCGCGCGAGACATAAGCGCTCGCGGGATCATCGACTTCGACCTTGGCATCGGCGGCGACTGGCATTCCGGGCTTGGTGGCGGGCTTGCCGTCAATTTTCACCGTACCGCGCGCAATAGCGTCCCGCGCCCGCGAGCGGGTGGGGAAAAGGCCACGATCCACCAGGAGCTGGTCGAGGCGGGGACGGGAGGGACTGGAGTTGTCGTGCATCGCGTCTTCATGACGGAGTGGGCGATGAAGAGCAAGCGGGGAATGTTTTGATGGAAACGCTGGCGCTCTACGTTGCCCCCCTCTGCCCTGCCGGGCATCTCCCCCGCAAGGGGGGAGATTACGCCGTCATGAACGCCCGGCACCAATCGCTGACGTTGCAGAATGAGCGTGGAGAGCCGTGCCAGCCAATCTCCCCCCTTGCGGGGGAGATGTCCGGCAGGACAGAGGGGGGCGCTGTCCCGCCGAGGGACGTTAATATAACTACAAACTTCAAGCCCGCGATGGCGCGGCCACCACATCCTGCCCCAGCGCCGCGAATACCGCCTGCACGATCCCGGCCCTATCCAGCCCGACGCGTTTGTACATCGCCTCGGGCTTGGCGTGGTCGATATAGACATCAGGTAGGGTCAGGGGCCGCACGCGCAGGCCGCCGTCGAGGAGGCCGTCATGGGCGAGGAAATGCAGCACATGCGAGGCGAAGCCGCCGATGGCGCCCTCTTCCACCGTGATGAGCACTTCGTGCTCGCGGGCGAGGCGGCGGATCAAATCTTCATCCAGCGGCTTGGCGAAGCGCGCGTCGGCAACGGTGGTGGAAAGGCCCGCGGCGTCCAGTTCCTCGGCGGCATCAAGGCATTCCTGCAGGCGCGTGCCGAAGGAGAGCAGCGCGACCTTGGTGCCTTCCTTGACGATGCGGCCCTTGCCGATTTCCAGCACCTGCCCGCGTTCCGGCATTTCCACGCCGACGCCCTCGCCGCGCGGATAGCGGAAGGAGATCGGGCCCTCGTCATATTCCGACGCCGTGCGCACCATATGGCGCAGCTCCGCCTCGTCGGAAGCAGCCATCACCACGAAACCGGGCAGCGCAGCGAGGAAGCCGGTGTCGAAGGAGCCGGCATGGGTCGCGCCATCGGCGCCGACAAGCCCGGCGCGGTCGATGGGGAAGCGCACGGGCAGCTGCTGCAACGAGACGTCATGGACCACCTGGTCATAGCCGCGTTGCAGGAAGGTGGAGTAGATCGCGGCGAAGGGCTTCAGCCCCTCGGTCGCCAGTCCTGCCGCGAAGGTGACGGCGTGCTGTTCCGCAATGCCTACGTCAAAGGTGCGGTCCGGGAAGACCTCGCCGAAAAGGTCCAGCCCGGTACCACCAGGCATTGCCGCCGTAATGGCGACGATGCGCTCGTCATGGCGGGCTTCCTCGATGAGGCTGGTGGCGAACACTTTGGTATAGGACGGCGCATTGGCCGGGGCCTTGGCCTGTGCGCCGGTGATGACGTCGAACTTATTGACGCCATGATATTTGTCGGCGGCGGCTTCCGCCGGGGCATAGCCCTTGCCCTTTTGCGTCACCACATGGATTAGCACCGGGCCGTCCACGGTGTCGCGAACATTCTTCAATACCGGTAGCAGGTGCTCGAGATTATGGCCGTCGATGGGGCCGACATAATAGAAGCCGAGCTCCTCGAAAAGCGTGCCGCCCGTCCAGAAGCCGCGCGCATATTCTTCCGAAAGCCGCGCCTTTTCCTGCAGGAATTTCGGCAGGCGGCGGGTCAACTGCTTGGCGGTGTCGCGCAGGCTACGATAGGTCGGGCCGGAGACGAGGCGGGCGAGATAGGCGCTCATGCCGCCGACGGGCGGGGCGATGGACATGTCGTTGTCATTGAGGATGACGATCAGCCGCGCGTCGAGCGCACCGGCATTGTTCATTGCCTCATAAGCCATGCCCGCCGACATGGCCCCATCGCCGATGACGGAGATGACATTGCGCATCTCGCCCGTCAGCCCGCTTGCGACAGCCATGCCGAGCCCGGCGGAAATGGAGGTGGAGGAATGGGCCGCGCCGAAGGGGTCGTATTCGCTCTCCGAGCGCTTGGTGAAGCCCGAAAGCCCGCCCTCCTGGCGCAGCGTGCGGATGCGATCGCGCCGCCCGGTCAGGATCTTGTGCGGATAGGCCTGATGACCGACATCCCAAATGATACGGTCATGCGGCGTGTCGAAGACGTGATGCAGCGCCACCGTCAACTCCACCACTCCAAGGCCCGCGCCCAAATGCCCGCCGGTGATCGAGACCGCGTCGATCAGCTCGGCGCGCAATTCGGCGGCCAGCTGCGGCAGATCGCTCTCAGGCAGCTTGCGTAAATCGGCCGGCGTCGGCGCGCGGTCGAGCAGCGGCGTTGCGGGTCTCGTCGTCACAGTTATCTCCTCATGATCAAGGACAGGCGTAACGCAATCGGGGCGAGGTCGCAAGCAGAAGGGAGTAAGGGAAGGGGAGTATGTGTCCCCTTCCCTACTCCCTTACTCCCTCAACTTTCCGGCAGCGGAATGAACTCTTCCTCATCCCCCGGCACGATGCCGAAACGGCCGGTGCGCCATTCTTCCTTGGCCTGCTCGATGCGCTCTTTCGAAGAGGAAACGAAGTTCCACCAGATATAGCGCTTCGAGGAAAGTGCAGCGCCGCCGAAGAGCATGACATGCGCCGCATGGTCCTCCGCAGCGGATATAATGATCTCATCGCCGGCGCGGAAGGCGAGAAGCCGGTCGGACTGGAAAGTTTCGCCTGAAATTTCGACCGCGCCGTCGAGAATATAGATGGCGCGCTCCTCCGCTGCGTTGGGGATGACGAAACGGCCGCCGGGCGCGATGCGGATATCGGCATAGAGCGTGTCGCTATATTGCGTGACCGGCGATTTTTCCCCATGCAACGCGCCGATGATAAGGCGTGCCTCAACGTTTTTGTCCCGAATCTGCGGCAGCTTGGCGGCTACAGTGTGGTCGAAAGCGGGCGACGTCTCCTCCAGCGCGTCCGGCAGGGCAAGCCATGTCTGCAGGCCGGAGATGGAGAGCGGACCGGCGCGAAGCTCCTCCGGCGAGCGCTCGGAATGGACGATGCCCCGCCCCGCCGTCATCATATTCACATCGCCCGGCGCGATCACCATCTGCGTGCCCAGGCTGTCGCGATGGCGGATCTGGCCGTCGAAGAGGTAGGTGACGGTGGAAAGGCCAATATGCGGATGGGGGCGCACGTCGATGGCCGCGCCGGGGCGCAGCAAGGCCGGGCCCATGCGGTCGAAGAAGATGAACGGTCCCACCAGCCGCCGCTTGGCAGTGGGAAGCGCGCGCCGCACCTCGAGCCCGCCAATGTCGCTGGTGCGCGGGATGATCAGCGTCTCGATGGAATCGACCGCGTGAGAGTCGCCTGGCTCGGGATCGGTGCCCGGGAAAAAGCTCATGAGGGTTGTCCGCCATTCGTTTGAGGACGCTTGTCGCGCCGATATGTGGCGACTTTATAGGCGGATGCGGGGCGGGCAAGTCACTGGAATGGAGACGGAGTGTTTCGTGAAGGAAAGTCCCCTTCCCCCTTACGGGGAAGGTGCCCGCGTTAGCGGGCGGATGGGGGTGGTGACGACTGCGCTTTTGCTGAAGACCGTGGTGTAAACGTCACCACCCCCACCCGACCCTGCGGGCCACCCTCCCCCCAAGGAGGAGGGAGGGCGCGTTTTCGCGGAGCCGCGCTCTGCCTACAGCAGCTTCGCGAGATCCTGCTCGCTCGGAACCTGGCCGTTGGCGGTGAGCTTGTCGATGATGCCGGGGAGGTTCTGCGAAAGCTGCGACAGCACGTCGTCCTCGCTCAGCCCCGACTGCTGGGCAAGGTTGCTCACGGTCTGCGGACCCAGGGCCTGCCCGAGCTGCGTGGGCTCGATCGGCTGGTTCGGGCCGTTGCCGACCCATGAGCTCACCTTGTCGCTATGCCCGGCATTGCTCAGCTTGTCGAGAAGGCCGCTGAGGCCGCCGCCACTTGGCGCCGAGGTGTCCTGCACCGCACCCTGGCTGCTGCCGCCGCTCAGCATCTTGCCGACGAAAAGCGCGCCAAGGGCGAGCATCAGAGGCTTCGCGAGGCCGCCGCCGGGAACCGCCTGGCCAGAGGCATCGTCAAATAGTCCCATGGGAATGTCTCCTTAAAATAAATACCCGTCCATTTACTTATAGTCATCCAGTAAATACAGTTTTGCAAGTATGTGTTGTTGCAAAATACCTCGTAGTATGAAAATATATTTAAGGAATACGCATAGGAGAGGATTCCCATGGGCTTCTTAAGCTGGATACTACTTGGTCTCATTGCCGGATTCATCGGAAGCAAGATCGTGAACAAGAGCGGCCAGGGCATGTTCCTGGACATTGCGCTCGGCATCTTCGGAGCGATCGTCGGGGGGCTGGTCTTCAGCCTTTTCGGGGCAACCGGCATCACGGGCTTCAACATCTACAGCCTCATCGTCGCCGTGCTCGGCTCCGTGGCGGTGCTGTGGATTTATCATGCCATAACGGGCCGTAGCAGCCTCAGTTAGGCGGGGCCTGACGACATCGTGCCTCCAACCCTATGCATCGTCATGGTGCATAGGTTTTTTAGACCGAACAAAGCGCAAAAAGCTGTTGCATTTTCAAAATTTTTAACCTCTGGGGGCTTCAACATGTCAAAGTTGCTGTATCTTCCAGAACTTGATGGGCTCAGGGCCATCGCATTTCTTTTAGTTCTGGTTTCGCATTTTCCCGTCACGACCACTTCCAGCACCTTGAAGCTAATTACGATTTATGCGGGCGAGGTTGGTGTCAATCTCTTTTTTGTGATCTCAACCTATCTGTTTTTTACGATCTTGCCGAAGGAGTGGGACGCAAGGGGGCGGATCAGCGTCCGCGATTTTATTATTAGGCGTTTGTTGCGGATTTACCCATTGCTGTTTGTTTTTGTGCTCGGATCAGTGGTGATATATGGCACCACCGAATATTATCGTGCCGTATCTATACTATTGCTTATCGACAGCATCGTTCTAGCAATGACCACATTTAGTTATTCCGTTCTCTACACCGGGCATTTCTGGACTTTGTCGGTCGAGTTTCAAGTGTACCTTCTCATACCGGCTGCGCTTATACTCCTTAAGCGCATCGGCATGGTCAAATTTGCTTGGGCTATTGCTGCAGTCTTTATATATTGCCTCGCCCTGCGGTTCGTTTTTTTCAAGCTGCAAATTGGACAACTCGCCTTCCAGGCTTTGTCATTTCTGAGCCCTGAGCCTTTCCTCGTCGGAATAGCGCTGGCCACATTCAAACCGCGCTGGCACTGGACGATCTCGGCCCTGGTAGCCGGCGGGGCCATGTTGATCTATTTCCGCCTACCATATCCATTCACGACGAGCATGCCAGGCATTATATTGGGGAAACCAGCCGGGGCGGTTATGCTCGCCGCTCTAATCGACATTGCGCTTCGTGCGCCCCTGGGCGCCATTCTGCGTCTGACACCTTTCCTATATTTAGGAAAGATCAGCTACGGCTTATATGTGTTTCACGTATGGGCTATCTGGCAAGTTGTACAAAGGCTCGAATTGGCGGGTTGGGTACTTCGGTCACCGTCGGAACCTCCCTCCACCGTCACATACTTTACCGTGCTGGCATTGGTGTTCACTGTGACAATGATCGCCGCATCCATCAGTTTTTATGTCCTTGAGCGGCCCATCGATCGGCTGAAGCGGAGATTTACGATCGTGGAAACGAGAACCTCGGTGCGGGAGGAGCCGTTATTGACGGGAGTGAGTGGTTCTCGTTCAGCAATTCCTTCCCCATCGCTCGCGGTCGAGCGAGTTTAAAACAAGTAGGAGTTGTAGGAATTAATGGAACTCATCCATTCCTACCTTGTGGCCTATGGAGCGGTTGCGCTGTTCGTCATCATCTATTTCGAATCGCTCGGCGCGCCGCTGCCCGGCGAAAGCGCGCTGATCGCCTCGTCGCTGCTGGCGCTGCATGGCGACCTCAACCTCTATCATGTGCTGATCGCGGTCTTCTGCGGCGCGGTGCTGGGCGACAGCACGGGCTATCTCATCGGCCATCTCGGCGGGGTCAAGCTCATCGCCCGCTATGGCTATCTGGTGCGGCTGACGCCGGAGCGGCTGCAGGAATTCGAAAATGTCTTCACGAAAAAGGGGCCGTATATCGTCGCCACCGCGCGCTTCGTGCCCGTGCTGCGGCAATTGAACGGGATCGTCGCGGGTTCGATGAAAATGCCCTGGCCGCATTTCCTCATCGCCAATGCGATAGGCGCCGCCGCCTGGACGCTGCTATGGGGCGCAGGGCCCTATTTCTTCAGCGATTTCTTTCATCCGTTCTATGAGAGGATGAGAGAGTGAGTAGTGAGTAGTGAATTAGATGATTTTCTATCTCACTACTCACTATCTCACTATTCACTATCTAATGGCTCCACCCCCACGGGCTGGCCATCGCGCCCGAGACGGATTTTCTCGACCTTGTCCTCGGCGGCCTTCAGCAGCGCGTCGCAATGCTTTTTCAGGGCTTCGCCGCGCTCATAGATGCGGATGGACTGGTCGAGCGGCACGTCCCCCCGCTCCAGATCTTCCACAATGCGTTCCAATTGCTCCAGCGCCTGCTCGAAGCTCATCGCGGCAATGTCGGCATTGGCGTTTTCGTCGGCCATGATTCACCCTTTCATCAAGCGCGTCATATGCGCTGCGGCGGACCCAGACAAGCCCAGAAGATCATAGCCGCCTTCGAGCAGGCTGACGAGGCGGTTTCCCGAAAAGCGCTCCGCCCGGTCCATGAGCTTGCCCGTCGCCCAGTCGAAATCGTCCTCGTCCAGATTGATCTCCGCCAGCGGGTCGCGGTGGTGCGCGTCGAAACCGGCGGAGATGATGATCAGGTCCGGGCGAAAATCGTCGAGCGCGGGCAGGACGCGGGTGGTGAACGCCTCGCGGAATTCGCGGCTGCCGTCGCCCGCCAGGAGCGGCGCGTTGACGATATTACCGGCCCCGGTCTCGTCCTTCGCGCCGGTGCCGGGGAAAAGCGGCATCTGGTGCGTCGAGCAATAAAGCACCGTCGGATCGGACTGAAAGATGTCCTGCGTGCCATTGCCGTGATGGACGTCCCAATCGACGATGGCGACACGCTCTGCTCCATGCCTGCGCTGCGCATGGCGGGCGGCGATGGCGGCGTTGTTGAAGAGGCAGAAGCCCATGGCCCGCTCGCGCTCGGCATGGTGGCCGGGCGGGCGGGCGGCGACGAAGACATTGTCCGCCTGCCCTTCGAACACGGCATCGACGGCGGCATTGGCCCCACCGATGGCGGTGAGCGCCGCTTCCCAGCTTTTCGGGCTCAGCACCGTATCCTCGTCGATGCGCGCGAGCGGCGGCGGTCCCTCCCCTTCCGCGGGCTCGGGAATGGCGGCGCGGATGCGCTCGATGAAGCTTTCGGGATGGGCGTAGAGAATCGTCGCCTCATCCCCCATCGGCGCCTCGACACGGTCGAGCCGGTAGAACTCCTCTCCCTCGATGGCGGCATGGAGCGCGCGCAAGCGATCCGGCCGCTCGGGATGGCCCGGCGGGGTCAGATGTTCGAGGTAGATGGAATGCCAGTAAAGCCGTGTGGTCATGAGGGGTATATTAGGGCGGTTCATGCCATGAGGGAACCGATTGTTGGCCTTTATTGTGGCGGAGAGGTTGATAGCGCCGCCAAGCGCCCTCGCCCTTCGAGGCTCCCCTTCGACAGGCTCAGGGTCGCACCTCAGGATGAGGGCTACTGCTACGTTGCGGTCCCTTCACCCTCATGGTGAGGTGCGACCCTGAGCCTGTCGAAGGGGAGCCTCGAACCACGAGGGTGAAGGGCGCACCATTTTTTTATCACCTCACCAGCAATCCCTCCAGCAATGCCCTGAACACCGCGACAACCTTCCGTGACGTCGCTTCCGGCTCGTCGGAGTTGGCAATCGCCTGTGAGGCCTGGCTGCTGGCGCCGTTGATGAGGCGCGCCACGAGCCATGGGTCGAGACCGGACTTCACCACCCTCTCCTTCTGCAACAGCTTCAGGCTTTCGGCCATCGAGGCGGTGCAAGCATTGGCGTTCGGCCATTGCGAGGGGTCGCCCAGCACGGCGGGTCCATCGCGGAACATGATGCGCTGGATTTCCGGCTCCAGCGCCATCTCGATATAGCTCGTGCATTCCTCGACGAAGCTCTCCCAGCGCGTAGGCGCATTCTCGGCCATTTCGCGCACCCGCGCGCACATCTCTGTGTCGATCTCGGCGATCACCGCCTGGAGCAGGCCCTTCTTGTCACCGAAATGATGGTAGAGAGCGCCGCGCGTCAGGCCGGCGGCGGCGGTGAAATCGTCCATCGACGCCTCCGCATAGCCGACCGTGCCGAACGCCTCGCGCGCGGCGGCGAGCAGCTTGGCGCGCGTTTCCGCGATCATTTCCTTGCGCGGCTTGTGAGCCATTTCATCTCCTTTTCATACACCGCGTATATTAATTGACATACGATACGTATGCAATTATCTATTCTCATACGTCACGTATGTAAGTGGTACTACCCCGATTCTCCAGGAGTTTCCCATGTCCAATCCTTATCGCGAAATCTTCAGGGCGCCAGGCGCGAAGGGCTTCGCCGCTGCGGGGTTTTTCGCCCGGCTGCCCATCGCCATGGCGCCCATCGGCATCGTCGCCATGCTGTCGCAAACCTATGGCGAATACTGGCTCGCCGGTGCCGTATCCGCCATTTTTGCCCTGACCAACGCGCTCCTCGCGCCGCAGATTTCACGGGCGGTGGACCGGCTGGGGCAGGCCAAGGTGCTGGCGCCGGCGACGATCATCTCCGTTGTGGCCTTTACGCTGCTGCTCCTCGCCACGCATCTGCGCTGGCCGACATGGACGCTCTTCGCCTCCGCCTTCTTTGCCGCGGCCATGCCGAGCATTCCGGCGATGTTGCGGGCGCGCTGGAGCGAACTCTTCCGCGACCGGCCCGAACTCAACACCGCCTTCGCCTTCGAATCGTCGGCGGATGAGCTGGTCTATATTTCGGGAGCGTCGCTTTCGGTGGGGCTGAGCGTCTCGCTCTTTCCCGAGGCGGGCATGCTCGCAAGCACGCTGTTCCTCGCCTTCGGCTCCCTCGCCTTCATCCTGCAACGTTCCACGGAACCCAAGGTGCGGCCCGTCACGCATGATGCCACCGGCTCGGCCATTCGTTTGCGCCCGGTGCAGATCATCACTTTCGCGCTCATCTTCATTGGCGCGACCTTCGCCACCGCCGAGGTCACCACCGTCGCGATCACCAAGGCGCTGGGCCATCCCGACGCGGCGAGCCTCGTCATCGGCGTCTATGGCGTGGGCTCCTTCGTCGTCGGCCTTCTCATCGGGGCGCTGAAACTCACCATGCCGCTGCAGCGCCAGCTCGCAATCGCGGTCGGTATCATCGCGCTGACGACACTGCCGCTGCTGATGGAGCACACGGTGATGACGCTGGCGCTCACCGTCTTCCTCAGCGGCGTCGCGATCTCGCCCACCTTCATCACCGCCTTCGGCCTCATCGAGCGCCGCGTGCCCGAGGCCATGCTGACGGAGGGCGTGACGTGGGTCATGACCGGCATCGGTATCGGCATGGCTCTTGGCGCATTCGTCACCGGCCTGGTGGTCGACCATTTCGGCGCGCAGAACGGCTTCTGGGTGTCGGTTGCGTCGGGGGTGATTGCGTTGACGACCGTGCTGCTGGGGCAGAAGACGCTGGCGGGGGAGCGGCGGCGGACGGGAGGTGTGGTGCCGGTGGCGGGGTAACGCGACGCCCTCCTTCCCCCTTGCGGGGAAGGTGCCCGCGTAGCGGGTGGATGGGGGTGGTGACGATTGTACTCTAACGTCGACCGTAGCGCGCTGCCTTTACCACCCCCACCCGTCCGCTACGCGGCCACCCTCCCCGCAAGGGGGAGGGAAGGCGCGAGCCCGCAAAAGTCAGCACCGATTTTTACAAAATCTCCGTCTTCACGATCTTTATCCCGAATCCCTCCAGCCCGACATAATGCCGCTCGCGTGACGCCAGCAGGCGGATGGAGGTAATCCCCAGATCCTTCAATATCTGCGCGCCGAGGCCGATCTGGCGCCATTCTTCCTCACGGGCGCGGGCTTCGGCGTGGGATTCCCGGTCGGCGGGGATGGCGTCGCGGGCGCGGGTGTCGCTGACCGCCTCGCGGACGCCAACGGAGCCTTGCCGCAGATAGACCAGCACGCCGCGCTTCGCCTCGGCCATGCGCTTCAGGATCGTGTCGAGGCTGCACACGCCGCCGAACACATCGCTCAGCACGTCCTCGCGTTGGAGACGGACGGGCACGTCCTCGCCGTCGCGGATGTCGCCGAAGACGATGGCGACGTGCTGCATCGGCTCCCAGGGCAGCTGGTAGGTATAGGCTTTGGCCGGGCCGGCGGAGGTTTCGACCGGCGCTTCGTTCACCCGCTCGACGAGCGTTTCCTTGCGCTGGCGGTAGGCGATCAAATCCGCGACCGTGACGGTCTGGAGCTTATGCTCTGCCGCGAAATCGGCGATCTGCGGCCCGCGCATGACGGAGCCGTCATCATTGACGAGTTCGCAGATGACGCCGATGGGCGGCAGGCCCGCCAGCTTGCAAAGATCGACCGCCGCTTCCGTATGCCCCGAGCGCATCAGCACCCCGCCCTCGCGCGCGACGAGCGGGAAGATGTGGCCCGGACGGACGAAATCGGCGGCGCCGGCATTGGGGTTGGCGAGGTTGCGCACCGTCAGCGTGCGGTCGTCGGCGGAGATGCCTGTCGTGGTGCCGTGGCGGTAGTCGACGGTGACGGTAAAGGCTGTCGTATGGGCGGATTCATTGTCCGCCACCATGGGCGCCAGGTTCAGGCGCTTGGCCTCCTCGCGCGGCATGGGCGCACAGACGATGCCCGAGGTGTGGCGAACGATGAAGGCCATCTTCTCCGGCGTGCAATGCACTGCCGCGACGATCAAATCGCCCTCATTCTCGCGGCCGTCATCATCGGTGACGACAACGATCTCCCCGCGCTCGAAAGCGCGGATGGCATCGACGGTGCGTTTTTGGTCGAAGGTCATGCAGGATCCCCTACAGTTCAATTGAAACAATAGCTTGGAGGAACCCTGTCTCGGGTCAATTCTTCCCCGTCTGCCCCCGGTGCCTCAGATAATGGTCCGCAATGGCGCAGGCGACCATGGCCTCGCCGATGGGAACGGCGCGGATGCCGACGCAGGGGTCGTGGCGGCCCTTGGTCATCACGTCCACCTCATGGCCGTCCTTGTCGATGGAGCGGCGCGGGGTGAGGATCGAGGAGGTGGGCTTCACCGCGAAGCGCGCGACAACGGGCGCGCCGGTGGCGATGCCGCCCAGAATGCCGCCCGCATGGTTGGAGAGGAAGGTGGGCTTGCCATCCGGCCCCATGCGCATTTCGTCGGCATTTTCCTCGCCGGTCAGCCGCGCGGCCTCGAAACCATTGCCGATTTCGACGCCTTTGACCGCGTTGATCGACATCAGATAGCTGGCGATGTCCTGATCGAGCTTGGCATAGATCGGCGCGCCCAGCCCTGCCGGCACGCCTTCCGCGACGATTTCGATGATCGCGCCCACGGACGAGCCCGCCTTGCGCAGGCCGTCGAGATATTCGGCGAAGATTTCCACCGAGCCGGCGTCGGGCGTGAAGAACGGGTTGTTGTCAACCTCGCTCCAGTCCCAGCGGCTGCGGTCGATGTCATGCACGCCCATCGCCACCAGCGCGCCGCGCACGGTCAGGCCCGGCACGACCTTGCGCGCAATCGCGCCTGCGGCGACCCGTGCAGCGGTTTCACGCGCGGAGGAGCGTCCGCCGCCGCGATAGTCGCGGATGCCGTATTTGACGTCATAGGTGTAGTCGGCATGGCCGGGGCGATATTGGCGAGCGATATCGCCATAATCCTTGGAGCGCTGGTCGGTGTTCTCGATCATCATCGAGATGGGCGTACCCGTGGTGACCATCGTCACGCCGTCATCCTCGACCAGCACGCCTGAGAGCACGCGCACCTGATCCGGCTCGCGGCGCTGGGTGGTGTATTTCGACTGGCCGGGCTTGCGCTTATCCAGATAGGACTGAACCTCGCCTTGCGTGAAGCGGATGCCGGGCGGGCAGCCATCGACCACGCAGCCAAGTGCGGGGCCATGGCTCTCACCCCATGTGGTGACGCGAAACAAATGGCCGAACGTATTGTGAGACATGGGATTTCCTCGGGTGCCCAAGCCGGGCAATAACAGCGCAGGTTTTATGGGGGTTTTGCGCGCCGGTCAAATCGCCCGCGCCAATTTGGCCGCGATTATGACTACCCACGCGATTCAGCGCTTTTGCAGCCTAAAAAATTCCTTAATACAAGTTTTTCCGATAATTATTTTGACACAATCCGCCGTCTATTCTTCACTTGGGCTCGTTGGATTCTTACAGGGAAGACCGCCATGCAGATTTTCATTGCCCTGCTTTTCGTGTTCGTATCGCTTTTTTCGACGATCGCCATGGCGGACGACGCCCAGGGCAAGATCACGCATATCGACGAGGACAGCAACACGATCACTCTCGATGACGGCAATATCTACAAGCTGCCGGGCGAGTTCGACTACAGCGCCATCAACGAGGGCATGAATGTCGCGCTTTCCTACGATGTCGTCGATAAGGACCGGTTCATCACGGATATCGAGGAGACGGAGTAGGCTGGAGCCCCACCCTCCCCTCAAGGGTAGGGCTATCGCATATGAGTAATGAGGGTGAGGAAATCCTGGTCGGCCCATCTTGCCTTGAGCCGTTTGTGGCTGAGGGGA
>NZ_BMHH01000024.1 GCF_014640615.1 Paramesorhizobium endophyticum
CTAATCAAGCTATCCTTCGCCGCCTTACTCTCAATGTGCTCAGGGCAGACCCCGAAAATATTCCCCCCAGTCACAAACGGCTCAAGGCAAGATGGGCCGACCAGGATTTCCTCACTCTCATTACTCATATGCGATAGCCCTACCCTTGAGGGGGAGATGCCCGGCAGGGCAGAGGGGGTTGCCTCGCAATTCCCCCAAAGCCACCTACGCCCATATCCCCCTGGCCGGCTATCGCATTCGGCGTATATGCGATAGCGTTGCTTCAGGGGGAGCAAGGCCATGATCGACAAGCTGGAATTCTTCATTGCGCTGGTGCGGGAAGGGCATTTCGGGCGCGCGGCGGAGGAATGCGGCGTCACGCAGCCGACTCTTTCGGCAGCGATCCGCCAGCTGGAGGATACGCTCGGCGTCATGCTGGTGCAGCGCGGCTCGCGCTACAAGGGGCTGACGCCGGAGGGGCAGCGGGTGCTCGAATGGGCGCGGCGTATCGTCGGCGATGCCCGCACCATGCGCGAGGAGATCCGCGCCGCGCGGTTCGGGCTTTCCGGACACATCACCATCGCCGCCATTCCCACGGCGCTCGCCATGGTCTCGCGAATCACCACGCCTTTTCGCGAGCGGCATCCGGATGTAACCTTCTCGATCCTCTCGCGCACGTCATTGGAAGTGCTGTCTCTGCTTTCCAATTTCCAGATAGACGCCGGCATAACCTACATCGACAACGAGCCTCTCGGGAAAGTGACGACCGTACCGCTCTATGACGAGCGCTATCACCTGATTACTTCGAGCGGCAATATTTTCTCGGACCGTGAAACCGTCACCTGGGCGGAAGTGGGCAGGCTGCCGCTCTGCCTGCTCACCCCCGACATGCAGAACCGCCGTATCATCAATCTCCACCTGCGCGATGCGGGCGTCGAGCTGCAGACGACGCTCGAATCCAACTCGATGATCGTGCTTTTTTCCCATATCCGCACGGGGAAATGGGCGAGCATCATGCCGCTCAACCTCGCGGAAACGCTTGGATTCACCGAGCCGATCCGCTCCATCCCCATCGTGGAGCCGGACGCGCGGCATCTCGTCGGACTCGTCGCCGCCGAGCGCACGCCTTACACGCCGCTCGTGTCCGCTCTCCTGCATCAGGCGAAGACGCTTGCGGAGAGTTTCAAGGCATGACGTGCCGCTGCCAGGCAGCGTTGGATAACGGCATGCTCAACATTCCGGGAGCTTTGATAGATTTCTTCTATCGCTCAACGATACTGCGCTATTGATTATAAGCCGACTTTTTGGTCTCATTCTAAAAAAGAGGGGAGAAACAGGGAGGGCGCTGCAGACATGCAGACCGCAAGTACCGATATTGCCGCAAGGGCGATAGAGATTATCGATCAATTCAAGGACGTCGAAGGTCCGCTCCTGCCCATTCTCCACGGGTTGCAGGAGGAGTTCGGCCATGTGCCGAGCGAAACGCTGTCGATTGTCGCGGGCGCGCTGAACCTCTCCCGTGCGGAAGTGCATGGCGTCTTCACCTTCTACCATGATTTCCGCGAAAACCCCGCAGGCCGCCATGTGCTGAAAATCTGCCGGGCAGAGGCCTGCCAATCCATGGGCAGCGAGAGGCTGGCCGAACGCGCTGCGGAGCTTCTTGGCATCGATTGGAATGAAACCAGTGCCGATGGCGCGGTGACGCTGGAGCCGGTCTATTGCCTCGGCCTTTGCGCCTGTGCCCCCGCCGCCATGCTGGATGGCGAGGTGATCGGCAGGCTCGACGAAGAACAATTGCAGGAAATCGCGGCGGAGGTGCTGATATGAGCGTGACGGTCTATATCCCGCGCGATTCCGGGGCGCTGGCGCTGGGCGCGGAGCGTGTGGCGAAGGCCTTTGCCAGGGAGATGAGCGCGCGAGGGATCGAAGCGCGCATCGTGCGCAACGGCTCGCGCGGCCTCTATTGGCTGGAGCCGATGGTGGAGGTGGCGACGCCGCAAGGCCGTGTCGCCTATGGCCCGGTGAAGGCTGCCGATGTCGCCTCGCTGCTCGATGCCGGGTGCCTTGAGGGCGGTGGGCACCGCCTCTCATTGGGCCTCACCGAGGAAATTCCATTTCTCGCCCGCCAGACACGGCTGACCTTCGCCCGCTGCGGCATCGTCGATCCGCTGTCGCTCGACGATTACCGAGCCCATGGCGGGTTGCGGGGGCTGGAGAATGCGCTCAAGCTCTCGCCTGCCGAGATTGTGACGCAAGTCACGGACTCCGGCCTGCGCGGGCGCGGCGGCGCGGGTTTCCCGACCGGCATCAAATGGAAGACTGTGCTCGAAGCGCAGGGGCCGCAGAAATACATCGTCTGCAATGCCGATGAGGGCGATAGCGGCACTTTTGCCGACCGCATGATCATGGAAGGCGATCCCTTGGTGCTGATCGAGGGGATGATCATCGCCGGCATCGCCACCGGCGCGACGAAGGGCTACATCTACACCCGCTCGGAATATCCGCATGCAATTGCGGCGATGAATGCGGCCATCGCGGTCGCGAAACGGGCCGGTATGCTCGGAAAGAGCGTCATGGGTTCCGCCCATGCCTTCGATCTGGAAGTGCGTGTCGGGGCAGGGGCCTATGTCTGCGGGGAGGAGACGGCGCTGCTCGAAAGCCTTGAAGGCAGGCGCGGCGTGGTGCGAGCCAAGCCGCCTCTTCCAGCGCATAAGGGGCTGTTCGGCAAGCCCACGGTCATCAACAATGTCATCTCGCTCGCCTCCGTGCCTGTCATCATGGATAGGGGCGCGGCGTTCTATCGCGATTTCGGCATGGGCCGCTCGCGCGGAACGATCCCCATCCAGATCGCCGGCAATGCCAGGCATGGCGGGCTGTTCGAGACGGGCTTCGGGCTGACGCTGGGCGAGCTGGTGAACGAGATCGGCGGCGGCACCGCATCCGGGCGTCCGGTCAAGGCGGTGCAGGTCGGCGGACCGCTCGGGGCCTATTTTCCGCCTGCGCTGTTCGATACGCCGTTCGACTATGAGGCCTTCGCGGCTAAAAACGGGCTCATCGGCCATGCCGGGATCGTTGTCTTCGACGATACGGTCGACATGCTGAAACAGGCCCGTTTCGCCTTCGAGTTCTGCGCCGTGGAAAGCTGCGGCAAGTGCACGCCCTGCCGCATCGGCTCGACACGCGGCGTGGAGCTCGCAGACCGCATTGCCGCCGGGATCGCGCCGGAAAAGCAAATTGCCGTCATGACCGACCTTTGCAACACCATGAAATTCGGCTCGCTCTGCGCGCTCGGCGGGTTCACGCCCTATCCGGTCATGAGCGCGCTCACGCATTTCAGGCAGGATTTCGGGCCGGCGCCTATCGCCGAAGCAGCGGAGTAAACCCCATGGCTCTCGTGCATGAAATAGACTACGGCACCCCGGCTTCCAAATCGCAGAAGTCCGTCACGCTCACGGTTGACGGCGTCGCGGTGACCGTCCCCGAAGGCACGTCCATCATGCGGGCGGCGATGGAGGCTGGGATCGAAATCCCCAAACTCTGCGCCACTGACATGGTGGATGCGTTCGGCTCTTGCCGCCTCTGCCTCGTGGAAATAGAGGGGCGCAACGGCACGCCGTCCTCATGCACCACGCCAGCGATGGATGGGCTCGTCGTCCGCACCCAGACAGACCGGCTCAAGAATATCCGCCGCGGCGTGATGGAGCTCTACATCTCCGACCATCCGCTCGATTGCCTGACCTGCGCTGCCAATGGCGATTGCGAATTGCAGGACATGGCGGGCGCTGTGGGTCTGCGCGAGGTGCGCTACGGCTATGAGGGCGAGAACCACGTCAAGGCGCATAACAGCGATGCGGTCAATGCCCGCTTCCTGCCGAAAGACGAGTCCAACCCGTATTTCACCTACGATCCCTCGAAATGCATCGTCTGCTCGCGCTGCGTTCGCGCCTGTGAGGAAGTGCAGAGCACCTTTGCGCTGACCATCGAGGGCAGGGGGTTCAACTCGCGCGTCTCGCCGGGGATGCATGAATCCTTCCTCGGCTCCGAATGCGTCTCCTGCGGCGCGTGCGTGCAGGCCTGCCCGACCGCGACGCTGACCGAGAAATCGGTGATCGAAATCGGCCAGCCCGAGCATTCGAAGGTCACCACCTGCGCCTATTGCGGCGTCGGCTGCTCCTTCAAGGCGGAAATGCGCGGCGAGGAACTCGTCCGCATGGTGCCCTACAAGGACGGCAAGGCCAATCGCGGCCATTCCTGTGTCAAGGGCCGCTTCGCCTATGGCTATGCCACGCACAAGGACCGTATCCTCAATCCGATGATCCGTGAGAAGATCACCGATCCCTGGCGCGAGGTCACATGGGAAGAGGCCTATGCCCATGTCGCCCATGAGTTCCGCCGCATCCAGTATCAATATGGCAAGAGCGCGGTTGGCGGCATTACCTCGTCGCGCTGCACCAATGAGGAAACCTATCTGGTGCAGAAACTGGTGCGGCAGGGGTTTGGCAACAACAATGTCGATACCTGTGCCCGCGTCTGTCATTCACCCACCGGCTATGGCCTGAAGCAGACCTTCGGCACCTCCGCCGGCACGCAGGATTTCGACAGCGTGGAGCATAGCGATGTGGTGCTCGTCATCGGCGCCAATCCGACCGATGGCCATCCGGTGTTCGGCTCGCGGCTGAAAAAGCGGCTGCGGCAGGGCGCGAAGCTTATCGTCATCGACCCGCGCCGCATCGATCTGGTGCGCACGCCGCATGTGGAAGCGGCCTATCACTTGCCGCTGAAACCCGGCACCAATGTCGCGGTGCTGACGGCGCTCGCCCATGTCATCGTCACGGAAGGGTTGTTCAACGAAGCCTTCATTCGCGAGCGCTGCGATTGGGCGGAGTTCCAGGACTGGGCTTCCTTCGTCTCCCTGCCGGAAAACAGCCCGGAAGCGGTGGAGAAACTTTCCGGCGTTTCCGCCGATCTGATCCGCGGCGCGGCGCGTCTCTACGCCACCGGCGGCAATGGCGCGATCTATTACGGCCTAGGCGTCACCGAGCACAGCCAGGGCTCGACCACGGTCATCGCCATCGCCAATCTCGCCATGGCGACCGGCAATATCGGCCGTTCCGGCGTCGGCGTGAACCCCTTGCGCGGGCAGAACAATGTGCAAGGCTCCTGCGACATGGGCTCCTTCCCGCACGAGCTGCCGGGCTACCGCCATATCTCCGAAGACGCGACGCGCGATATTTTCGAAAAGCTCTGGGGCGTGAAGCTCGACAACGAGCCGGGCCTGCGCATCCCGAACATGCTCGACGCCGCCGTGGACGGCTCGTTCAAGGGTATTTACATCCAGGGCGAGGACATTCTGCAATCGGATCCCGACACCAGGCATGTAGCGGCAGGGCTGGCGGCGATGGAATGCGTCGTGGTGCACGACCTCTTCCTCAATGAGACCGCCAATTACGCCCATGTCTTCCTGCCGGGCTCGACCTTCCTGGAAAAGGACGGCACCTTCACCAATGCCGAACGCCGCATCAACCGCGTGCGCAAGGTGATGAGCCCGAAGAACGGCTATGCTGACTGGGAGGTGACGCAGAATTTGGCAAGGGCCATGGGGCACGGCTGGGATTACACGCACCCGTCCCAGATCATGGACGAGATCGCCGCCACCACGCCAAGCTTCGCCGGGGTATCCTACGAGCTTCTGGAGCGCGACGGCTCGGTGCAGTGGCCGTGCAATGAAAAGGCTCCCGAGGGCACGCCGGTCATGCATGTGGATGGCTTCGTGCGCGGCAAGGGCAAGTTCATCCGCACCGAATATGTGGCGACCGACGAGCGGACCGGCCCGCGCTTCCCGCTCCTGCTGACCACGGGCCGTATCCTCTCGCAATATAATGTTGGCGCGCAGACGCGGCGCACCGAGAATGTCATCTGGCATGAGGAAGACCGGCTGGAAATCCATCCGCACGACGCCGAAAATCGCGGCATACGCGACGGCGATTGGGTGAAGCTCGCAAGCCGGTCCGGCGATACCACTTTGCGGGTGAAGGTAACGGACCGCGTCGCGCCCGGCGTCGTCTACACCACCTTCCACCATCCGGCGACGCAGGCGAATGTCGTGACCACCGATTTCACCGACTGGGCCACGAATTGCCCGGAATACAAGGTGACCGCCGTCCAGGTCGCGCCGTCCAACGGTCCGACCGAATGGCAGGTGGAATATGACGCGCAGGCGAAGCAAAGCCGCCGGGTTGCGGCCAAGCTGGAAGCCGCGGAGTAAACTGGTTAGTGCAGCGCAAGTGTGCTATGTTGTGTACATCTCAACACAGGAGTTTTCGAAATGACGACTAGCACGACCATCACCATTCGGATGCGCCCCGAGCTGAAAGAAAAATTGGAACGTATTGCCGCCGATACGCAGCGCAGCAAATCCTTTCTCGCCGGGGAGGCAATCGAGGCTTATGTCGACCGCGAACTGGAAATCATCGAGGGGATCAAGCGGGGTATGGCTGATATCGAAGCTGGCCGCGTTGTACCACATGACGAAGCCATGGCGGAAATCTATGCCGCTATTGACGCCGTGGAAGCAAAGCGGTCTGCCAAATCGTGAGGCGACCAGTCATCTGGGCGCGCGAAGCGCTGCAGGAGCTGCGAGAGCAGACGGAACTTATCGCTCGCGATAACCCTTCTGCGGCGCGCCGGGTTGCGGATCGTATCCGTGACGCAGCCAAAGCGCTCGGAGAGGTTCCTACAGGGCGCCGTGGTCGTGTTGCCGGTATTTATGAAAAATCGCTGGGTCGCCCGCCTCACATAATTGCGTATGCGTTGCGACCAATGAACGGATGCGAAAGCGTGTTTATCGTGCATATCATCCACACCGCCCGAGATTGGCCCTCCGGACAATGGCCGTAATAACAGGATCGTCATGAACCGCCGCCCGATCATATCCGTATCGCGCATCGCCCGCCGCAAGGATGGGCTTTCGCAGGCGGCGCGGATGGTGCCGGAGGAGGTGCCGGTCGCATTCAGCTATGGCGGGACGACCCATGCGGTGATGATGGGGACGCCTGATGATCTCGAGGATTTCGCGGTCGGGTTCAGCCTGTCGGAAGGCATCATCGACAAGGCCTCGGATATGGAGGAAATCGCGGTTGAGGAACATGCACGCGGAATCGATATCCAGATTACGCTTGCGGAAGCCAAGGGCCAGCACCTCGCCGCGCGCCGCCGTCATATGGCCGGGCCTGTTGGATGCGGGCTTTGCGGCATCGAGTCGATCGACGAGGCGCTGAAGCCGATTACGCCGGTCCAAAACACAAAACTGCATCTGACGGCGGATGATATCGCGCGATCCGTCCAACTCCTGTCCGCGCAACAGCCGCTTCACAAGGAGACCGGCGCGGTCCATGCGGCGGGGTTTTATGTGCCGGGCAGGGGCATTATCGCGGCGAGGGAGGATGTCGGTAGGCACAATGCGCTCGACAAGCTCATTGGCTCGCTAGCTCGGCAAGCCGTCGATGGCCGGACCGGCGTGATCGTCGTCACCAGCCGCGTTTCGCTGGAAATGGTGCAGAAGACGGCCGTGATCGGCGCATCCGTGCTGGCGGCGGTTTCCGCCCCCACGGCGCTTGCCATCCGCACGGCGGAGGAAGCGGGCATCACGCTCATCGCGCTTGTCCGTGGCGAGGAGTTCGACATCTATACCCATCCAGACCGTATCGATATCAGGAGCACGGCCCATGTCGCATAGCGGCACCCACGATAAGCTCATCTACATGGCCAATCAGATTGCCACCTTCTTTTCCTCGCAGCCGCGCGAGAGCCAAGTGGCGGGGGTGGCCAATCACATCAATCTCTTCTGGGAGCCGCGCATGCGCACCCAGCTTTTTGCCGTTCTTGAGGACGAGGGTGGCAAGGGGCTGAACGAGCTGGTCATAGAGGCGGCAAAGCAGATACGCAGGCCTGAAAAGGTGAATTAGAGAGGATTTGTCTCGATGGAATTGTCCGGGATCGGTTCTATTTTCACCTGCCGTGACAATGGAAATGTCGAGGCATGGATGCCAGTGACAAGCACTGGCATGACGGAGGGATGGGCCTTGCCGCTCAAGTCCAAACGTCATTGCTTGCCACAATCGTTGTCGTTGAGTGCGAAAAACTTCGATCCCGTCATGCCAGTGCTTGTCACTGGCATCCATGCCTCAACGGTAATGTTGTCACTCCGTAAAGAAAGCGAACACTCTTAAACGCGACAGGGAGGAGCGATTGACCGAAAGTTTGAAACCAGCTTCAACCGGCTGAGCCTTCGGGCCGGGCCGGCAACACCCTTGAAAACCCGACAATGAGGTAACCCGCCTGGGAGGAGAACCACGGCGGTAGGAGAGGATTATTGTCATGTCTACAGACACCACAGCAGGCGTCCTCACAGGCGCCGGAATTCTCGACCGGGAGCGCATCGTCGCGCAACCGGGCTTCAACCGCTGGCTGGTTCCGCCGGCGGCGCTTGCCATTCATCTGTGCATCGGCATGGCCTATGGCTTCAGCGTGTTCTGGCTGCCGCTTTCACGGTCGCTCGGCGTCACGCAGCCGGCCGCGTGCCCCGACCTGAACCTGATGACGGCCCTGTTCACCGCGACTTGCGACTGGCGCGTCGCGGATCTCGGCTGGATCTACACGCTGTTCTTCGTGCTGCTCGGCTGTTCGGCAGCGCTCTGGGGCGGCTGGCTGGAGCGCGCCGGTCCGCGCAAGGCGGGCTTCGTCGCGGCGCTTTGCTGGTGCGGCGGCATTCTCGTTGCGGCCCTGGGCGTCATGATGCATCAGCTCTGGCTGATGTGGCTGGGCGCGGGCGTCATCGGCGGTATCGGGCTGGGGCTTGGCTATATCTCGCCGGTTTCGACCCTCATCAAATGGTTCCCGGACCGGCGCGGCATGGCGACCGGTATGGCCATTATGGGCTTCGGCGGCGGCGCGATGATCGGCGCTCCGCTCGCCGACATGCTGATGAACCATTTCAAGACGGCCACGTCGGTTGGCGTCTGGGAAACCTTCATCGTCATGGCTGCGATCTATTTCGTCTTCATGATGTGCGGCGCGTTCGGCTATCGCATCCCGCCTGCCGGCTGGCGCCCCGAGGGCTGGACACCGCCCGCGAGCCAGAAGGCGATGATCACCACCCGGCACGTGCACTTACGTGACGCTCACAAGACCCCGCAATTCTGGCTCATCTGGGCGGTGCTCTGCCTCAATGTCTCCGCCGGCATCGGCGTCATCGGCATGGCATCGCCCATGCTACAGGAGATTTTCGGCGGCAAGCTCATCGGCCTGCCCGAACTGACCTTCACCCAGCTCGATGCTTCCCAGAAGACTGCCATCGCGGCGATTGCGGCGGGTTTCACCGGCTTGCTATCGCTCTTCAACATCGGCGGACGTTTCTTCTGGGCCTCGCTTTCCGACAGGATCGGGCGTAAGAACACCTACTATACCTTCTTCCTGCTCGGCATCGTGCTTTATGCGCTGGCGCCGACCCTTGCCGGCATGGGCAGCAAGGCGCTGTTCGTGCTCGCGTTCGGCATCATCCTGTCGATGTATGGCGGCGGCTTCTCGACGATTCCGGCTTATCTGGCAGATATCTTCGGCACGCAGTTCGTCGGCGCGATTCACGGGCGGCTGCTGACGGCCTGGGCGACGGCGGGCATCGTCGGCCCGGTGGTGGTCAATTATATCAGAGAGTTCCAGATCGATGCGGGCGTGCCGCGCGAGCTGGTCTATAATTTCACCATGTACATCCTTGCCGGAATGCTGGCGCTGGGCTTCCTCGCCAATCTGTTCATCAAGCCGCTATCGGAAAAGTGGTTCATGTCGGATGCGGAAGTCGCTGCACTCCAGGCCAAGACCGCCGCGGCTGCTACCGGCCCCAGCGGTTCCTTCGGCATCGGCACCGGCGGGCTCGATGCCAAGGCCGCGCTTGCCTGGGCGGCGGTCGGCATTCCCATTCTCTGGGGCGTGTGGGTGACGTTCCAGAAATCGATCGTCCTCTTCCAGTAATTTCCCCTTTGCCGGCGAAGATGCGATTGAACAGGCTCCCGGGCAACCGGGAGCCTGTTTTTCATTTCGGCCCGCTCTCAAATCGGTGATCCCGACAACTTGATGTAATTTTGAACATGCGTCGCCCAGTCGGGGCGATCTCCGCAGTTCCGGCGCGGATAATGCTGGCAAATCGCTTCCGCCCGCGATCCATTCCAGGCTTTTGACGCAGGCTTCTTGTGATTCGGCGGCGCCGCGCTGTTCACGATTCTCGGCGCGGCAAGGATACGCAGCATGCCGGACGCTCCGTCCAACCATTATTTCGCCCCATGGAAGCGATCTATACCGCCCGTTCTAAGGAACTGGGCTTAAGCTGAAACTAATTCAGCTTCTGTTCATGTAACCTTTCTTACAGCGGTTCGCGAAGCAGACACCCGGTAACGGACTTTTCGCGATTCCCTGCCGATTGATAAGAGACCCCAATGATTCCATCATCCGTAGGCCATGCATTTCCGTCGCATGGCGCCATAGCCAAGCCAGAACATTTAGCCGACCAAATCCGGAACGCCTGGTATGAGACAGGGTTGACCTGGAAGCCGAGGACGCGCTGGTTTCCGCGCGTGCCTGCCCATCTCGATGAAATATTCGGCCTTCTTTTCGAAGCCGATGCGGGCGGCGATATCGACGCCGTTCTTTTCTCCGACGAGCGGCTTTCCTCGCCGCTTCACAATATCAGGGATTTTGCGGGTTCTCTTCAGGCGCCGATGATCGATCTCAAGGGCCGCGCCGGTGATTTCGCCGATGCCCATTTCGATCTTCTCGAACCGCGCACCTGGACTGACACCGCCCGGCGCATCCTCAAGTTCCGAGAAGGCCGGGAGGCGCTCGCGGCGCAGCATCGCCACAGCGTCGATCCCGAGGTGCAGCTTCTGGCGCATATGTATGTCTCGGGCCGGGAGTTGCGCGGCATGCGCTATCCGCTCGCGCCGGAAGCCGTGTGCTATCCGGGGTTTTTCTCCGCGCCGAAGATCGTTCCCCTGGCCGAGAGCCTGGTGTTGCGCGGTTTCCTGAAACGGCGCTTTTTCGACCGCCTGCATGAATGCGCAACCTGCCAATCCCGCCGCCTCAGCGTCCGCGAGGAATGCCCGTCCTGCCGTTCGGCGGATTTGCGGGAAAGTGCGCTTCTCCACCATTTCCATTGCGCGGCGGTTCTGCCGGAAGAACAGTTCCGCCGAGGCATGTCGCTTGTCTGTCCGAAATGCCAGCGGCAGTTGCGCAATTACGGAAAAGACTATGACAGGCCCGGACAGGCCTTCACCTGCAACAGCTGCGAGGCCACCTCGTCGGAACTCGAAGTCGGGTTCGTCTGCCTTGATTGCAACGCGCGCATGGACGGCGGAGCCGCAACGCATGTCGACCTCCACAGCTATATGCTGACGGATGCGGCCGTTGCATTCTTACAAGGGAGTGCCCCCGCGGTCCCATCCTCCCTGCCTGCTCCGCTGCAAAGGGAAATTGCTGATATCGGCGCGCTGGCGCGGACGCAGGCAGGCCTCGCCGAGGTCCGCTTCGCCAAGGGCGAAGAGGTCATCGCTGCGAACGGTCGTCCCATGTTCGAAAAGTCGCGCGACCTGTTTTTCGAAACCCTCCGCAATGGTCTTGGGAATACCGGCTCTCTCCATGTGGATGGCGATATGGCCTATATTTTCGCCGAAGCCTTCGACGCCGAGCTTGAGCGGGAATTACAGGCTTTGATCGCGCGCGGCGAGGAGGTTCTCCGGCTGAAACTGTCGCCCAGGCTGACGATTATCCAGCGTTTCGGAAGAGCGTGACCCGTGAACATACTGGAGTTGGGCTTCGCCTTCCTGCTGAGCCAGACGACCCTCAGCATTATGTCGGTCTTCTGGTATACGCTGATCTTCGAGTTTCCGCGATACATCCTGCCCTTTCTGGTGGCAGGCATGTCCATGCGCTCGCCCGATAGCGAAGCTGTGCTTGAAGAAGAGTCCTCGGCAGCTTCCGCAACCGGGTGCCCCAGCGTCAGCGTCATTCTCGTCGGCCATAATGAAGAGGACGCGCTGGAAGCTTGCTTGCGCTCCCTGCATGAGCAATCCATGCGGGATTTCGAAGTGGTTATCGTTAGCGACGGCTCCACGGACGGGATGACGGAAGTCGCTCGCGGCCTGGTCAAGCAGGGCCTCGCCGCGCGGGTGCTTTCGACCGATCTTCGGGGCGGCAAGTCGAGCGGCATCAATCTGGCCTGCGCCTATGCCACCGGCGACATCATCATCAATGTCGATTGCGACTGCTCGTTCGACCGCCATGCGTTCGAATATCTGCTGCGGCCTTTCTCTGACCCGCGCGTCGGAGCCGTCTGCGGCGACATCGCTCCGCGCAACAGCGACGCCAGCGTGATCGCGCAGTTTCAGGAGATCGAGTATCTGCAGTCCATCGCGGTTGGCAAGCGTATTTCGAGCGCGGTCAATCAGGTCGTCTGCGCGTCAGGAGCGTTCAGCGCGTTCCGGCGCCAAGCCCTCGACGATATCGGCGGCTTCGACGTGGGCGGCGGGGAAGATCTCGACACGACGATCCGGCTTCGGCTGAAAGGCTGGCGCATCGAATATGCGCCGGATGCCATCTGTTATACCGACGTGCCGGTCACGATGTACCAGTACATCCGCCAGCGCTTGCGCTGGGAGCGCGACGCGATCTGGATACGCTACCGCAAGCATGCGCGGCTGATGAATCCCTTCTCTCCGGCGTTTCGCCTGAGCGAAGCGGTCCATCAGTGGGATTTCCTGCTCTTCAACGTTCTGGGAGCATTCATTTTCCCCGTCTATCTGGTGTGGCTGTTCCTGCAATATGGGGCATTCACGCCGGCTATTCTCATAGGCATGCAAATCGGCCTCCTGGTTATCGACGTTCTCATCCTCGCGGCCTCGGCCTGGTGCACGGGGCGGCATGTGTTCCTTCGTAACCTGTTGTTCCTGCCGGGCTATTCCCTGTTCATGACCTATGTCATGCGGCCCGTCAGGCTTATCGCCTATATCGACGAATGGGCATTCTCCGGCTCTCATCGGGATAATTACACCCCCATAAAAGTCCGCATGCAACGCCCCTGGTAAAACGGAAAATCAATGAAACGCCTGCGCAAACAACCCCGCATCGACGTTCTCGATGCTCAGAAACGCTCGTCGTCCGGCAAGCTGGGACGAACGGTCTATCTCGGCCTCGTCATCGTCTTCCTCGGTTCGCTGGCCTATTATCTCTTCGGCAGCATGTTCGTGCTGTCGATTGACGGCACCGTGCTGAAGGAGCGCTATTCGGTCGGCGCCAACTATCCGGGCAAGGTGACGGCGGTCTATGTGAAGGAGGGCGACAAGGTTGAAGCGGGAACCCCGCTTGCCCGTATCGAATCCTTCGAGATGATCCAGGAACTGTCAAACATCGCTTTCCGCGATAGCGATCTCGCCATTCGCGAAGGCCAGCTCCAGGGCAAGCTTGCCTCGATCGATGCGGTGTATCCATTGGCTGAGCGCACCGCCCGCGAGACGAAGGCGACCTCGAGCCAGTTCGATACCGTTTCGGGCAAGGGTATCGTGTCCTCGCTCTCGAAAGACGACGCGCTGCGCAACAGCCTTCAGGCTGCGGAGCGGGTGGCGCAATTGCAAAGCGAAAAGGCGGCGACGCAGAACGAACTGAAGCTGCTGCAGCAATCCCGTTCGGTCTTCCGCCAGGCCATCGAAAAGCTCAACGGGATTTATGACGATGGCTATCTGCGCGCCAGCACGTCGGGCATCGTGGGCGCGAAGGTGCCGATTCCCGGGCAGGTCGTGAAGTTTGGCGACGAGCTGATGCAGATCAATGGCGGCAAATCCTATATTCTCGCCTATCTGCCCGACGAATATCTGTTCAATATCTGGGAAGGGATGCCCGTCAATGTGAAGGGCGGCGCGCAATCGGCAAACGGGCGGATTGATGCGATTCTCACCGTCGCCGACGCTTTACCGGCGGAATTCCAGAACATGTTCCGGCCCCGGGACCGCTCGCGCCTGGTGCGCATCTCGCTCGATGAGAAGAATCCTTTCGCGGTGTCGCAGAAGGTGTCGATCTCCGGCTGCGCCCTCGGCTATTGCTGGGCGCGGTAACGTCACGTATCGCTATAGATGTAAGGTGAAGGGGCGTCGGCGCTTCAGAATGAACTGAAGCGCGGCGTTTCAACAGCCCTCATGGTGAGATGCTCGTGTACGTAACGGAACGAGCCTCGAACCGGGCGCTGTTTCAAGCGAGTTCTGACAGACTCTAAGCGGTTCATGTTTTGATGGAATCGCCCGAATTCTGTTTGGGACCGTTGTTGTCATGGAGACGTCGAGGAATGGATCCCAGTGACGAGCACTGGGATGACGCAGAGGAGGTGTTCTCTCCACTCCCGGATATGCTTTTGCCAAGCGGCGGAGCTGCGAGGTCAGCCTGCCAACAGCAACGCGACCCATCACCCCAAGGCTCGTCGCTGGGATCCATTCCTCTACGGCAGCAATGGCCACAACGATAAAAGAACGAAGCCGCTCTAACGATGAAATGAACTGGTTGCTTGGTATCAATTACACCGATTCGCGGTAATCGCGCAGCGTATCAGGCTTTCTTCCGCCGGCGCGGCGCGGGCGCCTCGGGTGGCGGGTTGGCGGCTTCGTGATCGAGTCTTTGCTGGCGCAGCCGCGCGGTCTTTTTGGCCCGCGCGGCCGCTTCGGCGTCTACGATCTGCATGGCCGCGTCATGCGTATGCTGAGCCTTTTGATGGCTGCTGAGCTTGGATGGGCTGAAAAAGCTTTCCTTGGTGGCGACCATGCTAAACTCCTGTTAGCGAGTGGACGCGCCGGGGCGCGCGGGCGAAGCAACTTTCTTCTTCGGTCCCGGAATGAGACCTTCGCGCTGCAGCTTCTTGCGGGCCAGCTTGCGGTGGCGCCGGATGGCCTCTGCATGCTCGCGGGCGCGCTTTTCCGACGGCTTCTCATAGGCGGTATGCGCCTTGGCCTCCCTGAAGATGCCTTCGCGCTGCATTTTCTTCTTCAACACGCGAAGCGCCTGATCGACATTGTTGTCTCTTACGAGTACCTGCAAAAGTCTCATCCTTTCATGGAGCGCCGGGATGGCGCATGTTTTGGGTTGGCGGACAAACAAAAAAGGCCGGGCTTGCCCGACCTCTTCCTCTCATCCGCACCGCACACTGCCAGTACATCCGTGGTCAGCGACGGGGAATGACATATCGCTCGCCGATTAGGCGGCGCGAAGGTTTTCGGCGGAATTCTTGCCCGACCGCTTGTCCTGCACGAGGTCATAAGAGATCTTCTGACCTTCGTTCAGGCTGCTCATGCCCGAGCGCTCGACAGCGCTGATATGCACGAAAACGTCATTGGAGCCGTCCTGCGGCTGAATGAAGCCAAAACCCTTGGTGGCGTTGAACCACTTTACTGTGCCAGTGTTCATGATGATTTCCTTTCATCAATTGTTGAATTTAGACGACCGCGAGGCCGCCTGAGGATCGAATGATGAAGGGAGATTTGTGGGGCGGTTAGTCCACGAACAAAAACCACAAGCAAAAGTCGATAACGACTATATAGAGACAATTGCCGGTAAAATCAAGGCGGCAGCCGAGATTTTCCGCCCGGTTTCTTTTTGTGTGTATTGTGGGTGGGGGCAGCCGGCGTGCGACGGCTGCCCTTCACGCCTATCAGAACGAATAGCCGATCGAAAGCTTCCCGCCGACGCTCTTGCTGTCGCGCCCGTCGCCGATCGCGCCGTTGATTCCGGCCTTCACCGTGAGTGCGTCGCGCTGCAGCGCCACGTCGAAGCCGATCCGACCGAGATTGCGGCTGTTGAAGGCCGATTCCTGACTGATGGCAAAGCCTTGCAGAGAGCCGGTGCTAACGGTTTCCGGCGTCGATGCGAGATGCTCGAAAGTCAGGCGCGAGGTGGTGGCAAGCGTCCATTCGCCGATTTTGCGCTGATCGAGGCCGAGTTCGACACCGGCCTTGAGGCGGACCGCCGTTTCCTCGAACTCGTCGACGGCGAGCGCCAGTTCGCTGCCTTTTTCCTGGAAGGCGTCGAGCTTGACACGGGCCACGTCCACCCCGGCAAAGGGCGTGATCGCCCATTCGCCCGAGCGGAAGATATGGCCGATTTCGGCATTGACGCCGAAGACGGAGCCGTCCGTGCTGCCATCGGCGTTGCCGAAACCGCCACCGAGCGCGCGCGAGCTGTCATAGTTCATGATGCTGGCATTGATCCCGCCCGCCACATAGAGGCCGGAATCGAGCGAGGAGAAGCCGTAGCGCCCGCCGATGGTGGCGAGGAAGCCGTCGAGATCGACCTTTCCGCCCGCCGCCGAGATCGACGCGCCGCCATAACCGAGCGCGCCATAGACGAGCGCGCGCTCGTCTATGCGGTATGTCGCGCCGAAGAGGGGCATGACGCTGCGCTGCGAGCTCTTCGCCGTGCCCGAATCGCCATCCGTGGAGAAGCTTTCGCCCAGCGTCGTCTGCCAGAAGGCGGCGTGGCCGATGTCGAGACCCTTGCCCCGCGCATAGGGCTGGATGGTTTCGCCAAGCTGCGAAGGCAGGCGCGTGAGCCAGCTGCCGGCGTCGGCATGGACCTGCCCGCCCACTTGCATCTGGACGCCGCCCAGCGTGCCGGCATCGATGGCCGACTGAAGGTAGTAGTTGTAAGCCGTATAATCGCCCGAGAGTTCGGAATTCTGTAGCGCCTTCAGCAACGCGGCGCCTGTGGCGGCGTTGCCGGTCATCTCGTCTTCTTCAGGCAGCGATTTGTAATAGACCATCTTGGCGCGCAGCACGTAGATATCGGCCTGCGTCAGCCCAAGCCCTTCCTTCAGGTAATTGTCCATCGAGCCGTAGCTCTGCGCCACCTGGTCGAACCCGGCCTCCAGAAAGCTCGCCTGTACGCCCATGAGCGGCGCATAGATCGCCTTGGCATATTCACCTGCCGCCCCACCGCCGGCCTGCGCCGCGATGGCGTCGAGAGAGGCCTTGATGCGGGCCGCCGAATAGGTGTTGGAGGCGAGATAGTCTTTCATGATGTCTTCCTGCGAGACACCGGCGATGCTGTGCAGCACAGCGGAAATCCAGCCGGTGCGGTCCTTGCCGGCGGTGCAATGATAGAGCGCCGCGGCATCCGCATGGGCAAGCTCCAGAAACACCTCGCGCAGGACGCCTCTCGTACGCTCGTCGGCGACGAAGCTGCGGTTGCCCTGCTCAAGAATGGCGATGGAGTCGGCGGGACTGTTGAGCGGTGGCGTGTCCGAGGTATTGCCGCCGGAGACGTTGTTGTTGAAATAGGTCACGTCCGGCCACAGGCGGTCTTGCGCCGTGGCGATCTCGCCCGGCGTGCGCAGGTCGATGACGGTCGAGATGTTCTGCCTCTGGATCGTCGTGTAATCGGCATCGTTGAGCGTCAGCGCGTTGGAGCGGAAGAAGACGCCTGTGCGCATGACGCCATCATTGGTCGTCGTATAGGCGTAGCCGGTTCCTCCCTTGGAGGCGGCTAGCCCGGCAAGATCGCGGTAGTTGTCAACCGAAGACAGGATCGGCGTATTGATCACCTCCTGCGCCCATGCCGGTGCCGTCAGTAGCGACGGGAGGGCCGCCGCTACGCAAGAAATCACTCTTTTCATCATTCATCCCCACAGATTGGAATAGTCCAGGCGAGAAAAGCCCCGCATGGGGTGGCTGGCTAGACCCGGTTCGTAACACTTGCATGACAATTTGCACTGAGTGCAAAAATATTCGAGTGCTGCGGTAAATCTGCATCCGGCCAGCGTCGGCTTCCACACCGTCAAAATTCATGCAAGAAACGGGAATGCACGATGATCTGACACCGCAGGAAGGCTTGCGCGCGCGAAAGCGGAGGGAGACGTTCCGCCGGATCGCAGACACGGGGCTCGAGTTGTTCCTCGCCAAGGGCTATGCGGCGGCGACCCTCGACGAGATTGCCCAGGCATCCGGCATCTCGCGGCGCACCTTCTTTCATTATTTCAAGAGCAAGGACGATATCCTGCTCGCCCATATGAGCGGCTATGTGGAGGCTTTGAGGCAACTGGTCGTGGAGCACGCCGCCGCCGGCTCGCCCTTCGACATCGCCTGTGATGCGCTGAAGGCGCTCACCGCCAGTTCCGAACCATCCCGCGCCATCGCCATTGCCCGAGTTATGGCGGATAGCGAAGCGCTGCGCGTCCGAGCATCGCTCAGCTACCAGCAGTTCGAGCAGGCCGTCCATGAAGGCTTGTGCGAGGTGTGTCCTGATGAAGGCCGTAGCGAAGGCCTGCGGCTCGTCGCCATGATGACGATAGGAATTATGCGCGTTGCCGTGGATGCCTGGCTGCAGAATGACGGCAGGCAGCCTTTGGCGGAATATATCGGCGAGGCGTTTGCTACGGTGAAGGCAGAGGTCGGCGCTGCGCCGGAGCGCTTACAAACATCCGGGATTCACATCTGACCGGCGCGTGGTTGAAAGTGCGGGCAAATCCATTATATAGCCCCCTTGAAAGCGAGGACGGCCTCCCCCGTTTATCGGGCTAGTTCGCTCGGGACGACCCGAGCTTTCCGGAGGTTGGAAAATGCGCTCCGTCGGCGATCGTATCCGTCACGCACTCAGCTTTGAAATTATCGGACTTCTGCTCGTCACTCCGCTTGGCGCGCTGGCGTTTCACATGCCTATGCATGACATGGGTGTGGTCAGCCTCGTGAGCGCGACGATCGCGACGGCATGGAATTTCATCTACAACTACCTGTTCGATGTAGTCCTCCAACGCACTTCCGGGACCACGGAGAAAAGCGGCCTGACGCGGGTTTGGCACGCAGTGCTGTTCGAGGCCGGCCTTCTGGTGGTGCTGATGCCGTTCATCGCCTGGTATCTTGGCGTATCGCTCTGGCAGGCTTTCGTCATGGACGTCTCATTCGCGCTTTTCTATATGGGCTACGCCTTCGTCTTCAACTGGGCTTATGATCGGCTCTTCCCACTACCCGAGTGGACGGTTCAGGCTATGGTGCAGCCCGATTAGCGGCTGTCGGCATTGCTTTCGCTGGAATGGATGAGGCAAGGCTGAAAATTAGACTAATTCCATCTGCCGATTCCTTATGGGCTGTTGACTTTCGCGTCTAGGCGTTTCACCGCTGAATGACACGAACCGGCTCGAAGGCGACTCCTTGCCAATACCCGTTTATGTCATCAATCTCGATCGCTCGCATGAGCGGCTGAAGGCTGTGCAGGCCAGCGCAGCGCGGTTCGGCATCGCGATCCGCCGGGTTCCCGCCGTGGACGGAAGCACCCTGCCGCAATCTGCCCTCAGAGATTTCGACGCGGCAGGGTTCAGGCGCTATCATGGCAAGAATGCCATGCTGGCTGAGATCGGCTGCTATTTCAGCCATCTGAGGGTGCTCGAGGCGATCGTGGAAGCGCATGACGCCCACGCCGTCATTGTCGAGGACGATATCGAGTTCACCGCCGATTTCCTGCCATTCATCGAAGAACTCCCGCGGCTGTCCGGTTGGGATGCCGTCAAGCTCGTCAGTCACCGCACCGTGCTTTTCCGCCGTTTTTGGCGGGCGGGCTCGGGTTATTCAATCGGGCGGTGTGGCCATGGACCGCTTGGAAGCTCAGCCGCCTATGTGGTAAGCCGTGAGGGGGTGAAAAAGATGCTTGCTGCCCTGAAACCCATGCGTCTTCCCTATGATGTCGCGCTGGAGCGCGGATGGAGCGGTGGTTATGCGATTTTTACAACTGACCGGCCATTAGTTGCGTTGTCAGGTCAGGCGGTCTCCACCATTGCCGGCCGGGCGGCCTATGCAAGCGCCAAGCTGCCGCCCTGGAAGCGAATCGGAACATTGATGTTCCGGGCAAGCGACTATCTGCGCCGGTTACGCTTTGCCTGCGCACCAAACCGCCTGTTGGGCAGGTGGGAATAAGTCTCGTATCAAGACCCTGGGACGCCTGGATGGCACATCATCGCTGAGCCTGCAAAGAAAACCCTGAGCAATTAAGGGAACAGCTTCCATACCGGATGACGCGTTCCCATGGAGGTGCTATGCGGACGGAGAATGTTGCGGCGTCGACGACTCCATATACGCTCTATGTCGGGTTGCTGGATCAGAATTGCGATGGGGATGGCGAGGATGAAAGTCGATAAAATCCTGATTACCGGAGGCACCGGGTCCTTCGGCAAGACGATGTTGCGTGATCTGTTATCATCCGATGTTTCGGAAGTGCGCATTCTGAGCCGCGACGAAGAGAAGCAGGACGCTCTGCGGAACGAACTCAGGGATGGCCGGGCACGCTTTTACATCGGCGATATCCGGGATCGCGAGAGCGTCGACCGCGCCATGGCGGGCGTCGATTGCGTTTTCCACGCCGCGGCGCTGAAGCAGGTGCCTTCGTGCGAGTTTTTCCCGCTCGAAGCGGTGCGGACAAACATCATGGGCTCGGAGAACGTCCTGCGATCCGCCGTTGGCGCAGGCGTGCGGAGCGTGGTTTGCCTCTCCACCGACAAAGCAGTCTTTCCTGTGAACGCCATGGGAATGTCGAAGGCGATGATGGAAAAGCTGGCGCAGGCTATCGCACGGTCTATCGGCCCCGATGCCTCAACGACCGTGTCGATCGTCAGATATGGCAATGTCATGTATTCCCGTGGCTCGGCTATCCCGCTGTTCATAAAGCAACTGAAATCCGGCACGCCGATTACCGTTACCGAGCCGACGATGACGCGGTTTCTCATGCCGTTGCGGGATTCAGTCGCACTTGTGCATCATGCGTTCCAGCATGCCGGCCAAGGCGATCTGTTTATTCGTAAAGCGCCCGCCGCCACGATCGGAGATCTTGTCACTGCGTTGAAGGAACTTTTCAACCTGCCTGGTCACCCTGTTGAGATGATCGGATGGCGTCATGCCGAAAAGCTGTACGAGACGCTGGCAAGCGCGCAGGAACTGGCCCAAAGCGAGGATATGGGCAATTATTACCGTATTCATATGGACGCCCGCGACTTGAACTACCAAGCCTATTTCTCGGAGGGCGACCAGAAAACGATACAGCGGGAGGACTATCACTCGCACAATACCGAGCGGCTGGATGTGGAGGGCATCAAATCGCTTCTGCTCTCGCTGCCGGAAGTGAAGCAGGAACTCGACAGCTGGACGGCCAGCCGATGAGGAAGATCGTCATCACGGGATCTGGAGGCCTGTTGGGCTGGCATGCGGCAGTTCGATTGCATGCGGCGAATTGCGCGGAGCGCTTCGCATCGAGGCCCGTGCTCTACGACATCGTCTGTTTGGACCGCGATAGTTTTTCACAACCCGAAAAGCTGGCGGCTGCCTTGGGCGGTGCGGATGCCGTGCTTCATTTTGCAGGAGTCAACCGCGGCCCGGACAGGGAGGTCGAGGAAGGCAACCCAAAGATTGCAACCCAGCTTGCCGCAGCATGCAAGGCCGCCGGCATCGAGCCGCATATCGTCTATGCGAACTCTACGCACGCCGCTTCCGATACGCCCTATGGCCGGTCCAAGCGGATCGCGGGCGAGATACTCGCCGCTTGCACGTCCCGGTTCACCGATCTGGTGCTTCCGCATATTTTCGGCGAATGTGCCCGCCCGAACTATAACAATGTTACCGCGACATTTATCCGCAATGTCATCGACGGCACCCCGCCGACGGTGAACCCCGCCGGACACGTCGATCTGCTGCATGCCGGGGCTGCGGCAGGCGCGGCCATAGACGCGGCGCTGAACGGTACGGTGGGAACGGTGCGCCCTGCCTCGCGGCCCATGGGCGTGGCAGAACTTCTTGACCGGATATCCGGATTCCATGCCCTCTACGCTGCCGGGGTATATCCGGATTTGTCGGACGCCTTCGACCTCGCACTATTCAACAGCTATCGGTCGGCGCTCTATCCGGATGGCTTCCCCAGGACCCTGCGGCTGAATACGGACCCGCGCGGCACGCTGTTCGAAGCCGTCAAAGGCGGCGGCGGCGGGCAGACCTTTCTCAGCTGGACGGAGCCCGGGGTGACGCGCGGAAACCATTTTCATCTCAATAAGGCCGAGCGGTTTCTCGTTCTCGAGGGTGAGGCCGTCATCCGTATCCGCAAGGTTCTGCGGGACGAGGTCTGGGCTTATCGCGTCGATGGCCAGACGCCAGCGGCAGTGGACATGCCGACCCTTCACACCCACAGCATTGAAAATGTGGGCCAGAAGCCGCTTCTCACTCTGTTCTGGACCAACGATATTTTCGACCCCAGCAATCCCGATACCTATGCCGACCCCGTTCTTGGAGCATGAGCATGTCCAGAATTAAAGTCATGACGATTCTGGGCACCCGTCCGGAAATCATCCGCCTCTCCCGCGTGATGGCGCGGCTTGACCAGCATGTCGAGCATTGCATCGTCCACACCGGGCAGAATTACGACTACGAGCTCAATGAAGTCTTCTTCGAGGATCTGGGCGTGCGCCGCCCCGACCATTTTCTGGGAACCGGCGGCGGCAGCCTTGGCGAGACGCTGGGAAATATCCTCATCGAAAGCGAGCGCGTGCTTCTCGCCGAGCGTCCGCACGCCGTACTGGTGCTGGGCGACACCAATTCGGCCATATCCGCGATCATGGCACGGCGGCTGAAAATTCCGGTCTATCATATGGAAGCCGGCAACCGCTCGTTCGACCGGAATGTGCCGGAGGAGACGAACCGCAAGCTTGTAGACCATATCTCGGACTTCAATCTGGTCTATACGGAACATGCACGCCGGCATCTGCTCTCGGAAGGCATCCAGCATCGCCGAATCTATCTGACCGGCTCTCCGATGCGCGAGGTGCTCGATCATTATCGCCCTTCCATCGAGGTTTCCGATGTCCTTGAACGGCTGGGATTGACGCGGCGCGGCTATTTCATCGTCTCTCTCCACCGGGAAGAGAATGTAGACAACAAGGAGCGGCTGCGCGAATTGCTGCTTACGCTGAACGCGCTGGCGGAAACGCATGACATGCCGGTCATCGTGTCCACCCATCCACGAACGAGAAAGCGGCTGGATGCGCTCGACGGCATCGTGGTCGACAAGCGCGTGCAATATATGAAGCCGTTCGGCTTCCATGACTACAACAAGCTGCAGATGGAAGCCTTCTGCGCGATTTCCGACAGCGGCACGATCGCCGAGGAAGCCTCCATTCTGGGATTTCCGGCCATCACCCCGCGGGATGCAATCGAGCGCCCGGAAGGCATGGATGTCGGATGCATCATGGTGACCGGCCTCGACCGCAACACGATCCTCAACGGCATTGATGTTGTGACCAGCCTGTTCCGCGAGCGGGAGGAGAAAGGCATTCCTCATCCGGTCCCGGCCGACTATTGCGTTCCCAACACGTCTGAACGTGTTGTGAGTCTCATCGCCGGGACGGCTCTTCTTTCCAACGGGTGGGACGGCATCCGTCTCAACGATCCCTCCTAAGGGAGATCATCATGTATCAAGCTGGCGGAAAGCGCGTTTTCGATATTGTTCTGGCCCTGCTCCTGGCCCTGCCTGCTCTTTTGCTCTGCCTGGCTTGTATCTTTGCGATCCGGATGGAGCGGAGCGGGCCTGCCGTCTTCCGCCAGGTGCGCGTCGGAAGAAACCAGCGCCCCTTTACGCTCTATAAGCTGCGCACCATGTCACAGGGCACTGGCGACCGCGCAAGCCATGAGGTGACAGCCAGCCAGATCACTCGCAGCGGACATTTCCTTCGCCGTACAAAGCTGGATGAGCTGCCGCAACTCGTTAATGTGCTGCGCGGCGACATGAGTTTCGTAGGACCCCGCCCCTGCCTGCCGAGCCAGACGGAGCTCGTCGCTGAGCGACAAAAGCATGGCGTCTTCAACGTGCGGCCGGGTATTACCGGGCTCGCACAGCTGCGGGGCATAGATATGTCCACCCCGGTGAAACTTGCGGAGGTCGATGGTCAATATGCGGCGCATATAACGCTGGGGCAGGATTTGCGCCACATCATCGACACTGCCCTTGGAAGAGGCAGCGGAGACGCGGTCAAGGCATGAGGAAACTTAGGCTCTGCGGCATCTGCTCTGCAGGCTGCCAGCCGAACAGATTTGTTAGCCCGGTGTTGGACTCGACAGCCAGCCCGTCGATCGCGCCGGAAACCAGAGCTTGCCGCGCCGCGAGTTTCCCCGCCAGCCGCAAAAGCCCGACAGGAACAGGCAGGAGGCGGGCAGGTTTTCCCATCACCTTCCCCATCTCGATGATGAGATTGCGGGTCGATATGGGGCTTGCGTCGGAGGGCTCGAAAATCCTGCCGTTCGCCTGCCGCCAGCTGTCGCTGCCGGCCGCGGTCATATTGCGGACGAGATCGATGAAGTTTCGCCGAGAGAGGTAATTTCGAGGCTCATTGGCCGACCCCAGCGGCAGCGGCAGCCCGCGCCGGACCAGCGCCGCAAGCGTGTTAAGTCCACCCCTGCCGCCATCGCCGTAGACGGGGGGCAAGCGAAGCACGACGGTTGGGATGCTTCCATCGGCAAGCAGCGCTTCTTCAGCCTTGCGCTTGCCTTCGCCATACGAATTTCCCGCTTCCTCCATCCGCGCATAAACACTGCTTGCGAATATAATACCCTGGACGGATGTACGTCTCGCGGCTTCCCCTAGAGCATTTGCAGCGGCGGCAGCATTGCCCACGCCTCGCGCTGTATCCCGCTGCGGGTTGTCCGCTAGATGCAGGACGAACTGCGCGCCCGAAAGAGCCGACGCCATAGCCTCGGTGTCGGCATATGAGGAAACCTGCGCCCATTGCGTGGCACTGTTGACCCAGCCCGGCGCAGGGCCACGTGAAATTCCCCGAGCCTCGATGCCCTGCCTGGAAAATTCATCGAGAACGGCACGTCCGATAAAACCGCTCGCACCCGTGACGGCGAGCTTTGCGTTTTCGCTACTCTTCATGTAATGGTCCCCGCATTGTCGAGCCGGTCCGACCCTAGGATAAGTATGCGTATTCTCCTGTTAACACAGTATTTTTTTCCTGAACAGTTCTCGAATAACGCGATTGCAAGGGAACTTGTAAAGCGTGGGCATCAGGTGGAAGCAATTACTTGCGTGCCGAACTATCCAGCGGGGAAATTCTTCGACGGATATTCTAATCGTGAAAAACGCGAAGAAACCTGGAATGGCGTCCACATATACCGTGCCTTTACGGTCCCTCGCGGCAAGCGGGCACTATCACTGATTGCCAATTATCTCACCTATCCCGTCGCTGCCGGCTGGACGATGTTGAGAAAGCTCAAAGGGCGTCCGGACGTTTCCTTCGTTTCCATGCCATCGCCGCTGCTGCAGGCCTTGGCAGGTATTTTTCTGAAGAAATGGCGTGGCGTTCCCTGCGTCTACTGGGTTCAGGACATATGGCCGGAAAGCGCGATCTACACGCTCGGCATCAAAAACCGCTTCATTGCCGGCATACTCAATGCGGTCTGCGGGTGGATCTACCGGCAAGGCGATCTTATTCTCGTCCAGAGCCAAGGCTTTCCGCCTATGATCGAGCGCTTCGGTGTTCCTCGCGAACGTATCCGTGTCTTCCCCAACACCGCGCCGGAAACATATAAGCCCGTAGCGCCGGAAGATGCCGCCGAGCAGGGCAAACTCATCAAGGGAAGTGGTTTTCGATTGATGTTTGCCGGGAACATCGGTGAGAGCCAGGACTTCGATAATCTTATAGAGGCGGTGCGCCTGCTGGAGGATCGAGTGGACCTTTCCGTGGTCGTCATCGGATCCGGCCGTGATGAGGAGCGCGTGAAGCGGAGGATCGCGGAAGCCGGGATCGAAGACCGCTTCGAGTTTCTTGGACGGCACCCGGAAGAGACGATGCCGCTTTTCTTCGCACATGCTGATGCCATGCTAGTCAGTCTGAAGGATACGCCCATCTTTGCGCTGACAGTGCCCTACAAGGTTCAATGTTACATGGCATGCGGCAAGCCGCTCATTGCCGCGCTTAATGGCGAGGGGGCGAGAATAATCGAAGAAGCGGGAGCGGGGCTAGTCGCCAAGGCATCCTCTCCCGAAGGATTGGCCGACGCAATCACGGCGATGGTGAAAAAAAACGGGGATGAGCGCAGGCAAATCGGTGAGCGCAGCCTTGCCTATTTTCAGGCCCATTACGCAGCAAGCCTCATTTATACGAAATTGGAGACATGGCTGAGTGATACCGCGGCAAAGAGGTGAACTCGGAATAATGCTCCTGGGTTTTAAGACCCGGCTTTGTTGGCTGAATTAGAAAGGGCCCGGCGTCGCCACGGGGCCCTTTCGCAATAATTGTTCGCCCGAGTACTAGGCGTTCGCGTTTTCCCGCCTGTTATAGCGGATTGATGACCAGAGCGAGATGCCGATCAGCGTCGCGCCGCCAAGCCCGGTGATGACTTCCGGAATGTGGACCAATGTCTGGAAATACATCACGACCGACAGGATGAGGATGGCGTAGAAAGCCCCGTGCTCCAGATAGCGGTATTCGGCGAGCGTGCCCTTTTCCACCAGCATGATTGTCATCGAGCGCACATACATCGCGCCGATGCCAAGGCCGATGGCGATGATGAAGAGGTTCTGCGTCAGCGCGAACGCGCCGATGACGCCGTCGAAGGAGAAACTTGCATCGAGCACTTCCAGATAGAGGAAGGCGCCGAGGCCGCCCTTCGCCGCCGCGCTCATCGTTTGCTGCGAGGCGTCGAGCAGCCCGCCGACGACTTCCACGCCAAGGAAGGTCAGAAGGCCGTAGATGCCGGCATAAACGAAGGTTTGCGCTTCCTCCGGCGGGAGCAGCCTGGAAAACGCCAGGATGAGCGCCAGCACGAAGGCGACCTCGATGCCCTTGACGGTCGCAAAGCGGGCCATCCGGCTTTCGAGCCATTGTATCCAGTGCACATCCTTTTCGTGGTCGAAGAAATAGGTGAGCCCGACCATCATCAGGAACGTGCCGCCGAAGGCAGCGATCGGCAGATGCGCTTCGTGCATGATGCGGGCATATTCCTCCGGTCGGCTTGCCGCAAGGATAACAGCTTCAATGGGACCGATCTTGGCGGCGATGACCACGATGAGCAGCGGAAAGACGATCCGCATGCCGAAGACCGCGATGATGATGCCCCAGGTCAGGAAGCGCTGCTGCCAGACAGGCGTCATGTCCTTGAGCTTGTTGGCATTGACAATGGCGTTGTCGAAGGAAAGCGAGATTTCGAGCACCGCGAGCACGGCACAGATGAAGAAGGTCGAGGCGATGCCTGCGAGCGTCCCCGTGGACTGCCATCCGAGCCACGCGCCGAGGATCAATCCCACGGCGGTGACGATGAACGCCCATCTGAAATAATGAAGCATCATCGACGGGTCTCCCCGAAAACGGTCGCGCGTGGGAAGGCACATGCGTCAAGCATGAGACAAGTTTTCATAATAGCTAATTCCGCCGGCTTGATTTTGCTGGCGGTACCGACATCACGAGAGCGCCGTAAACTCTCGCCAGAGGGGCCCGGCACCTTTGTTCATCCCGCGGTCCGATGCCTGGAGGCGGGGTTCTTTCTACTTAGCAGCGCCGCGCCGCACGTCAAGAGGCGAAGACGGCCGGCATATGGCCGGCCGTCTTATCGACTGACCCTGGATTACTGGGCGGGCTTGGTTGCCGGAGCGGCAGGCGCGGGCTTTGCCGGCTGCGTTCCGGTGCTCGAGGTGCTGGGCTCCTTCTCGGTGATCGACCGGACGGTGATGGCGTCGTCAGCCTTCATCAGGCTCAGATTCGCCTCATAATAATTTTTCTTCTCGAGATCGTTCATCGCGGTCTCGACCACCTTGGCGAGAGCGGGAAGCTTCGCGTCGGTCTCGGTAATGAAAACATTGACGTTGGCGAGCTTCAGTTCCTGGATGGCCTCCTGGGTCTTGCCGCTGCCGAGATGCTTGTTGGCGTTTTCGACGTGCTTCGCCTTCTCCGGCGTCACATTGTAATCGTCATTGATGCCGACGGAGAAATCGATCGGAACCTGGCCCGATTGCACGGCGGCAATTTCCTCTGCCGGGCTGTTGGCCTGCTTGAGCTTCTGCACCAGGTCGGATGTGCCGGCCTGTGCCTTGTCGATATTCTCCTTGACCGCCGTCAGGATGGTCTTGGCGCGGTCAGGGGTGCCTTGGAAGATCGCCAGCCTGGCGAGGGCAATTCCGCGCACGGCGGCGTAGCCCTCATCGGAAACCGTGTCCAGCTTCTTCATGGCGGCTTCCTGCTGGGGAGACAGCTGGTCCGCCTGCGCGGCTTTCGATTTGTCCGCCGGTGCGGCTTTCTGCGTCTGCTCTTGTGCAAAGCTCTGGGTTACCGGTGCTATGACAAAGGACGATACAATCGTCGCTGAGAGAAGATAAGCAGAGAAAGATTTCAGTTTCATGGGATAACTCCGTTTTGGAAAATAGTCCCCCTATTTTCGCATAAAAAATCCCATGTAAATCATGGTTCTGGCCGCATAGTTAATCCTCCATGTCGCAAGTATTATTATAAGATTGCTGATGGAGGCGTAATTTTATAAGTATAATATACTATAATCATCTCGCCTCCGCCCGTGTACATGGTGGAGGAATGGAGCTGTTCGCCACCAAGCCCTATCACCCGCGCCGTGGAAAAAATGCACGAAGCGGGCTCAAGTTCCAGGAACGATATTGTGAGGGGATGTCCGTGCGGGATTCCGGAAATCGCCATGCTGCGGAGGCATGGGCCCGCTACGCAGCATGATCGGAGGGCGTGCCGAATGTTAACGCTCCAGCTGGAAACCATTTTTATAGGGATGCAGCAATTTTGAAATAGAGTAAACTATTATTCAAGAAGCAGAAAACTAAAATGCATATTACTATAGTTTAGTTTCGGGGTCTTAAGTTGAACGGCAGGCACAATTCATTTTATTTCGCTGCCGCTATCGGTTTCCTTATGTTGGCGGCGAGCCTGATATTCGCGCCGCATATCGCTTATGCGGTCACGGTAGATGTGTTCTTCGTGACTTATCTGGCGCTGACTCTGCCGAAAATGCTCAAGTCGACGCCTGAGCAGTTGAAGGGCAGCATAGCCCGCTCCGACGAGCCGGTTTGGCTCATCTTCACCCTTACCTTCGGCGCAGTAGTTGTCGCTGTTGGTTCGCTCTTCGTCTTCATCAATTCGCCCCGGCGTTTCGATCCGCTCGAACTCGCCCTCACGCTTGCGGCGGTGCCGCTCGGCTGGCTGGCGCTGCACATGATGGCGGCGGTCCATTACGGGCATCTCTATTGGCGGGAGGCGGACAGGAAAAAGAGCGACAGGCGCAACCAGCACGCGGGCGGCCTCGCCTTCCAGGGCGGTGCGGAGCCTGGAGGTGTCGAATTTCTATATTTCGCCTATGTGATTGGTATGGCAACGGAAACGTCGGATACCGCTATCACCAGCACGGAGATGCGCCGGACCAACCTCATCCATGGCATCGTTTCCTATTACTTCAACATGGTGCTCGTTGCCGCTGCGGTGAATGTCGCCGTTTCGCTTGGACAAGCGTCACAAAACTAGAATAGTTTCCCGCAAAAACGGGGACATGACATGAACGATGCGGCGATGACGGAGGAGAGCAGGGGCGGATTAGAACGGGTGGCGGAAATTTTTGCCGCTTTCCTGAAGCTGGGGCTTACCTCATTCGGCGGCCCGATCGCGCATCTGGGCTATTTTCGCAATGAGCTCGTCGTGCGCCGCCGCTGGATCGATGAAAAAGGCTATGCGGACCTGGTGGCGCTCTGCCAGTTCCTGCCCGGTCCGACGTCAAGCCAGACCGGCTTTGCGCTCGGCCTTCTGCGCGGTGGCACTCTTGGCGCGCTCGCGGCCTTCACGGCCTTTACTCTGCCTTCGGCGGCGCTGCTCATTCTCTTCGCTTATGGTGCGGATCTGTTCGGCGGGCCTGTCGGTTCAGGGATAATACACGGGCTCAAGGTGGTTGCCGTGGCCATCGTCGCGCAGGCGGTGTTCGGCATGGCGAAGACCCTGTGCCCTGACAGAACCCGCGCCGGCATCGCGCTTGGCGCCGTGCTTGTCGTTACGCTCGCCGCTGGATCATTCGGGCAAATCACGGCCATTCTCCTCGGCGCGCTCGCGGGCCTCCTGCTATGCCGTCTTTCAGGGGAAACTGCCGCCACGCATGTGCGCTTTCCCGTCTCACGCATGGCCGGGGCGGTGTGCGTGATCGCCTTCTTCGCGCTTCTCGTCGGCCTGCCGATCCTCGCGGGGGCCATTTCCAGCCAAGGACTTTCGGTCTTCGACGCCTTCTATCGTGCGGGATCGCTGGTGTTCGGCGGCGGACATGTCGTCCTGCCGCTGCTCGAGACGGAGGTGGTGCGCTCGGGATGGGTGGCCGAGAGCCGGTTTCTTGCCGGTTATGGCGCGGCGCAGGCGGTGCCCGGGCCGCTCTTTACCTTCGCCGCCTATCTCGGTGCGGTCCTCAACCCCGCGCCTAATGGCCTTTTGGGCGCAATTATTGCGCTGGCGGCCATTTTTGCGCCGGGCTTCCTGCTCCTCATAGGGATCATTCCGTTCTGGGATGCGTTCCGGGGCCTGACGAGCGCAAAGGCCCTGATGCGCGGCGCTAATGCGGCAGTCGTCGGCATTCTCGGCGCTGCGCTTTATAGCCCCGTCTGGACCAGCGCGATTACGGGGCCAAGGGAATTTGCGCTCGCGCTCGGTTGCTTCGTCCTGCTCGTGACGTGGAACCTCCCGCCATGGAGCGTCGTTCTTATCGGCGCGGCAGGTGGCGTGCTGATTGGATTGATCTGACCTGATATGACGTATCTCGTGGGTAATTACTGGGGTTATGTTTCAAGTCGGTAATTATATTTGCGCGCATATCTAGTAAAAAGAAGTAATTATCATGTATAATTTCTTCTTTATTGGTGCGCAAAGTGAAGCTGTATATGATCGTAACTTTATCGACGATACCGCCCCGTTTCAGCTATCTAGGAGAGACACTCGCTTCTATTCTCAATCAGAAAGCTCCCCCGGATCAGGTCATTCTTTACATTCCCACGCGTTATAGGCGTTTTCCAGAGTGGACTGGCGCGTTGCCATCCGTCCCTCCGGGTATATCGGTCCGCAGGACTCCCGAGGATCTCGGGCCAGCAACGAAAGTCCTTCCGGCAGTTAGGGAATTCGCAGGGCGCGATGTGGATATTCTCTTTTGCGACGATGATGTCATCTACGACGCGTCATGGTCGCGTAGATTTGCGGCGCTTCGAAAATCCATGCCGAATATTTGCCTTGCGGAAGCAGGTAGAGACCTGTTCGACATCGATATAAGCGCACGTCCCGTTGACCGCGTGCCCAGGTTCGGGAGCAACATCAGCAATTGGCGTTTCCGGCTTTCATCCATCTTGAAACATCGGCAAAGACGGGCATCGAAATATTCCACCAGCGGCTATTGCGATGTTTTCCTGGGTGTAAGCGGCGTGATGGTGAAGCCCGCCTTTTTTTCGGAATCGGCTTTTGAAATCCCAAAAGTACTATGGACCGTAGACGATTACTGGCTTTCCGGTCATCTGGAGACAAACAAGGTTCCGATCTGGCTCAATGCCGATGCCCCCCGTCGAGCCGACCGGCCCAGCAGGCGCGTGGCGGCATTATTGGATATGGTCCATGAAGATCACGATCGACGGGCCGCCAATCTTGCCTGTATCGAGTATTACCGGCGTACTTATGGGATTTGGCCGCCGTCCTTGCCCGGCACGCCGGTATAGAAAGCACCTCCGAGGAGGTGCTTTCTCATCGAGTATTGATTTCTGTCAGGCCGCTGCGCCGGCAGCAACCACCCTGGTGCGTACGCCGAGCCCGATCATCAGCGCTGCTGCCAGCAGGAGGCTGCCGCCCGCGGTGAAGACGCCGGTGGCGCCGCCCGCGTCGAAGATTACACCGCCGACCCCGGCTCCTGTGGCAATGGCCAGCTGAAAGGCGGCGACGAGGAGGCCGCCGCCGGTTTCCGCCTCATCCGGGACGGTGCGGGTCAGCCAGGTCGACCAGGCGACCGGCACGGCGCCGAAGGCAAGACCCCAGAGGGCGATCATCGCAGCGGCGGGAAGTGGCGCGCTGCCGGCGATGGTAAGGCCGAGCCCGATGATCCCCATCATCAGCGGCATGGTGAAAAGGGTAAGGCGTAAATTCCGCTCCAGCATCATGCCGCCCAGATAGGTACCGAGAAAATTGGCGACGCCGAATCCCAGAAGGATGGCAGAGATCGAGGCAATGCCGACGCCGGTCACCGTCTCGAGGAACGGGCGGACATAGGTGAAAAGCGCGAAATGCCCGGTTATCTCCAGCGTGAGGGCGAGCATGCCCAGCCCGACGCCCGGGCGTAGCAGCACGTCAATCAGCGTGCGTAGCCGGGCCGTGCCGGTTGGGGCAAGCGAGGGCAGCGCGGCGAACTGAACGATGAGCGTCAGCACGCCGAGACCTGCTGCGATAAGGAAGACGCCGCGCCAGCCCATGGCCTCGCCCAGCAGGCTTCCGATTGGCGCGGCCAGCACTGTGGCTGCGGACACGCCGCTGAAAAGGATCGACAGCGCGCGGGGAATGAGCGCTTCGGGCACAAGCCGCATGGTGATTGCCGCCGCCATGGTCCAGAACCCGCCAAGGGCGATGCCGAGCAGGACGCGACCGGCGATCAGCACGGGCAGGTTGGGCGCGAAGGCGACCAGAAAATTGGACAGGATCAGCAGGAACGAGAAGACCATAAGCACGTGGCGGCGATCAAAGCGTCTTGTCACTGTTGCGACCAGCAGGCTCGTGACAAGCGCGACCATCGCCGTTGCGGTCACGGCTTGCCCTGCCGCGCCTTCCGTTATACGCAACTCTGCCGCCATCGGCGTCAACAGGCTCGCGGGAAGGAACTCCGCCGTAACCAGGCCGAACACGCCGAGCGTCATGGAGGCAACCGCCCCCCAGGCGGGCTTCTCCCGCGCCGGTTCGCCCGATGGGGAGGATGGTGTCCATTCATTCATGTGGGTTGTCCTTTCGAGGAAACGCTCGGAATTTGTGCGTCGCAACAGAATAGAGTGGACAACCCGGACTATCCATGCCAGTAAATCCGGAATGCTTGATCAAAAGTCCGGGACTCGTTCTGCCTCACGCCCGCAGCCTTCGCCTGATCTCATCAGCGAGCTGCTCTTGGGCATGCGCCTCAACGGCATTCAATACCGGCGGATCCAGATGTCCCCGCCCTTCGGCATCAGCTATGGCGAGGCGGAGGGGAGGGCGCAGTTCCATTTCGTGGCTCGCGGCCCGGTGATCGTGCGCACAGCCGTGGGGACCGTGCAGAAACTCGATTCGCAGGATGCGGTGCTTCTGCCGCGCGGTGGGCGGCACGAACTGCTCTCCGCGCCGGATTTGCCGAGCCGTGACATCGTCACCTATGAAGCGGTTCCGCTCTGCGACACGGTCGGCGCGATCAATGCCTGCAAGGAAGATACCTGCCGGTCGACGGATGCGGTGATCTTCAGCGGCTGCATGGATTTCGATCTGGGCGCCATGCATCCGCTCGTCGCGCTCATGCCCGAAGTGATGCATGTCGGCACGCTGCTGGGGCGGCAGCCGGAAATATTGCCGATGCTTGAGGCCATGGAGCGCGAGGCGCGGATGGAGCGCGCGGGCTATGCCGGCATATTGGCGCGGCTGGCGGATGTCGTCTCTGCTTCAATTGTGCGCGGCTGGGTGGAATGCGGCTGCGGCGACGCGACGGGCTGGGTCGATGCATTGCGCGATCCCAAGCTCAGCCGGGTCATCGCGGCGCTGCATGGCGATCCGGGCCGCGACTGGACGGTTGCCGAACTGGCGGCGGAAATGGGCGCGTCCCGCTCCGTTTTCGCCGAGCGTTTCCTTGAAGTCACCGGCATGACGCCGGTGCGGTATCTGACGGAACTGCGCATGCGCCTCGCCGCGCAATGGATCGGGCGCGAAAAGCTCCCCATCGAAAGCGTGGCGCATCGCCTGGGCTACGGGTCGCAGGCGGCATTCAGCCGGGCCTTCAAGCGGGTGGTCGGCCATTCGCCCGGCATGGTCCGCGCGGCCTCGAACAGGGCAGAGCAGCATTTATGAGCAAAAAGCAGATTGCGATCATCGGCGGCGGTCCGGCGGGGCTGATGGCGGCGGAAGTCCTGTCGGCGCAGGGGCACGGCGTGACGGTCTATGACGCCATGCCCACCGTGGGGCGAAAATTCCTGCTGGCGGGAAAGTCCGGCCTCAACATCACCCATGCGGAGGATCATGCGCGGTTCCTGATGCGCTTCGGTCCTGCTTTCGAACGGCTGCGCGCCGCGCTCGACGATTTCACGCCCGCCGATATCCGCGCCTGGGCGACGGGACTTGGCATTGAAACCTTCACCGGCTCTTCGGGCCGAGTCTTCCCGACGATGATGAAAGCCTCGCCGCTTTTGCGCGCCTGGCTGGCGAGGCTGGGAGGGCAGGGCGTGACGATCCTCACGCGCCATCGCTGGCGGGGATTTGCGGAAGAAGGCTGCATTTTCAGTACGCCGGAGGGCGAGAAAATCGTGAAAAGCGACGCGGTGCTGCTGGCGCTTGGCGGCGCGAGCTGGCCGCGGCTGGGGTCGGATGGCGCCTGGGTATCCCGGCTCACGGACAAGGGCGTGGAAGTGAACACGCTTCGCCCCGCCAATTGCGGCTTCGATGTTCAGTGGAGCGAGAGTTTCCGGGAGCGTTTTGCCGGCGCGCCGGTGAAATCGGTGACCGCGACCTCAGACGCAGGCTCGTATTCGGGCGAGTTCGTGATTACGCGAGATGGCATCGAGGGCGGTCTTGTCTATATGCACGCGGCGGCGTTGCGCGACCGGCTGGAAAAGGAAGGCAGCGCCGTGCTCCATCTCGACCTGGCGCCGGGTCGCATGGCCGACCGCCTCGCGCACGACCTTGCCCGGCAGGGCGCGAAGATGAGCTTCTCCAACCGCTTGCGCAAAGGAGCGGGTCTCGAAGGCGTCAAGGCCGCGCTTGTGCGGGAAATCGTGCCCGAATCTGCCGGTTTCGATCCCGAACATCTTGCCCGCATTATTAAGGCGTTGCCCGTTCCTGTTCTGCGACCCCGGCCCATCGAGGAGGCCATTTCCTCGGCGGGCGGCATCGCATGGACGAGCATCGGCGAGGATTACATGCTGAAACCGCTTCCCGGCGTTTTCGCCGCCGGGGAGATGCTGGATTGGGAGGCGCCCACCGGCGGATATCTCCTCAGCGCCTGCCTCGCAACGGGCAAGGCCGCCGCGCGCGGCATTCATGGCTGGCTGGAGGCCGCCGCCTGACCGCCATAATTCCGGCATTTCCGAGGTGTTTGCTGCGGCCTTGGAGGAAACATGAAACCGATCCTCTCAAGCGCGGCGCTGACGGTTTTTCTGGCGCTTGGCAGTGCAGCCGTTGCCGCGCCGGCGAATTTTCTCTTTCTGGACTCAGGCGCTCTTGAAGACGCGCGAGCGCTTCTCGAACGCCCCGATATCGACGGCGCGCAAGTCGTTTATACCTGGAAATCGCTGGAGCCCGCCAAAGGGCAATATGATTTTTCGCATATCGAGCGCGATCTTGCCGCTGCAAATGCCATGCACAAGAAGCTCTTCATCCAGATACAAGACCGTTTCTTTTTGCCCGGCGACCGGGATATTCCCGATTATCTGCTGACTGAACCGAAATATGGCGGCGGCCTCGCAGCACAGAAGGATAAACCCGGCATGGGGGCGCCTGTTCAAGGCTGGCTAGCGATGCAATGGAACCCCGCCGTGCGCGAGCGCTATCAGGCGCTTTTAAAGGCGCTGGCCGCGAAGTTTGACGGCAGGGTGTTTGGCATAAATCTGCCGGAAACAGCTGCCGATATCGACCAGAAACATGACAAATCCGGCTTCAGCTGCGATTCATATTTCGACGCGGAAATGGCGAACCTGAAAGCGGCCAGAGATGCCTTTACCCGATCGCATGTCGTGCAATATGTGAATTTCTGGCCATGCGAATGGAACAATGACCATAATTATATGGGCCGCATTTTTGCTTATGCAGCGGCGCACCGGATCGGGCTTGGCGGACCCGACATCGTGCCGTTCCGCAAGGCGCAGATGAAGAATTCCTATCCCTTCTTCAATCGCTACAAGGGCAAGCTGGACCTTGCCGCCTTTGCCGTCCAGCAGCCGACGCTCACCTACACGAATCCCAAAACCGGCAAGCCTTTCACCAGGGACGAGTTCATCCGCTTCGCTGACGATTATCTGGGAGCAGACATCATCTTCTGGAGCCCTTCGACGCCTTGGCTCAGGAAATAACTGTCAGGGGCGCGGCACAATATCTCATCTTTTGACCTTGGTCATTCCGGTTGCGGGCCTTAAGAATGCCGCGCATTGCGGAGTGACAGGAATTGACCGTTTTCGACATGACATGGCTCCTGGTGGACCTTGTCCTCCTGGGATTTGTTGTTTTCACCGGGCTGAAATACCGTCAGGCCCGTCGGAACCTCAATTCCCGGGAAGCCCATCTTCGGCTGATCCTGGACACGGTGCCCGATGCCACTGTGGTGATCGACATGCACGGTGTCATCCTCTCCTTCAACAAGGCAGCAATCCGCCAGTTCGGCTATACCGAAACTGAAGCCGTCGGACAGAACATCAAGATTCTCATGCCGGAGCCCTATCAGGCCCAGCATGACGGCTATATCGACCGTTATCTCAATACGGGCGAACGCCGGATCATCGGCATCGACCGCATCGTCGTGGGCCGGCGCAAGGATGGCTCCACCTTCCCGATGAAGCTTGCCGTCGGCGAGATGAAGACCGGGGGGCAGGTGTTTTTCACCGGCTTTATTCGCGACCTGACCGAGCGGGCGGAGTCCGAGGCGCGGCTTGAGGAAATCCAGGGCGAGCTTGCCCGCCTCGCGCGCCTCAACGAACTGGGCGAAATGGCTTCGACGCTTGCCCATGAACTGAACCAGCCGCTTTCGGCCATCGCCAATTATGTGCAGGGCTGCATCCGCCTCCTGCGGAACATGGACGATGCGCTCGCCTCCCGCATGCGCGAGGCACTGGAAGAGACCGCGCGGCAGTCGTTGCGCGCCGGGCAGATTATCCGTCACTTGCGTGAGTTCGTCACCCGTGGCGAAACCGAGAAGAAGCCGGAGGATATTCACAAGCTGATCGAGGAAGCGGGCGCGCTGGCGCTGGTGGGATCGCGTGAGCTGGGGGTGCGGACGGTCTTCGATTTCAAGGCGGAGCAGACGCTTTTCCTGGTCGACCGGGTGCAGATCCAGCAGGTGCTGATCAACCTGATGCGCAACGCCATGGATGCGATGAAGGAAAGCCCGCAGCGCGAGCTGGTGGTGCGCACCGAGCCCGTCAATGAGGGGGAAGTCATGGTTGAAATCTCGGATACCGGCCCCGGCGTTTCGGAGGAGATCGTCGCCCAGCTTTTCCAGCCCTTCGTCACCACCAAGCCTGGCGGCATGGGAATAGGGCTCTCCATATCGAAAAGGATCATCGAGGCTCATGGAGGAGAGCTGACGATGCAGCGCAATGAGAAGGGAGGGGCGAGCTTCCGCTTCACTCTCCCGGCGGTCAAGGAGCGGGCAGGCCATGAGCAGTGAAGTTGTGATCCATATCGTCGATGACGAGGAGCCGGTGAGGAAGTCGCTGGCCTTCCTCCTGACGGTTTCTGGCTATGCCGCGCGCGTCCACGCCTCGGCGCCCTCTTTTCTCGCCATCGCGAAGGAATTGGACAATGCCTGTCTCATCACCGATTTGCGGATGCCCGAGATGAGCGGTCTCGACCTCCTGCGCCGCCTGCGCGAGGAGAACGCGATGCTGCCGGCAATCGTGATCACCGGCCATGGGGATGTGCCGATGGCGGTGGAGGCGATGAAGGCGGGTGCGCTCGACTTCATCGAAAAGCCTTTCGAGGAGGAAGTGCTACTGGAAGCCGTCGGCCGCGCCGTAGCCGAATTGGAGAAGAAGCCGCGGGACAGCGATACGGCCGCCCGCATACGCTTGCGCCTGAGTCTGCTCTCCGAACGGGAGCGGCAGGTGATGGAGGGCATCGTCGCCGGGCTTCCCAACAAATCCATCGCCTACGATCTCAATATCAGCCCGCGGACGGTCGAGGTGCACCGCGCCAACGTCATGAGCAAGATGCAGGCCCGGAACCTGCCGGAGCTGGTGCGGATGGTGCTGGAAGTGCGCGATAGCGGGGGTTGAGGAAAGACCGGCCCATTTCGGGACCGTTTCCCTAATTTTTGCCCGCCTTTTCCAGCCCGCGGTGGGCGAGCTCCTTCATCGATGAGCTTGCCCGGCATTTGTAGTATTTGTCTATCTCACCGCACGGCTTCCAGATGCCATATTTTTGGCGGAAATATTCAATCACCAGCAAGTCGGCGCTGACGCGGTCATGCCCCTGTTCCACGAGGCTGTGCAGCGCATCTATTGCGCCGTTCGTCGAATCGGCGGGCCGTTTCGGATATCCGTTCATCCAAATCGGTATGCCCACGCGCTCCAGATGTCCGGAAATCCATGGATCGTCGACGGTCCACATCACGTCCGGGATGTCATAGAACAATTCATCGAACCATTCCGGTCTGACAAGCACGCCAGCGTAGCCGGAAATCTGATCGACATAACCGCTTACGGTAAGATATGGTTTGTACTTGAAGAGGCTGAAAATTCGTCGCAGACGGTAATTCAGGTCTTTCCGCCGCTTTCCGCCGCGAGGAAGCCGGTCGGGTGGACGGCAGTTATCCGCGATGTCGGGAAAGCTTTCGCCCACTTCCACAATGCAGGTGTCCGGGTGCTGCTGCGCCGCGGCGTCCTTGAACCGTTGATGCCAACTGCTCTCATAGATTTTATCGTCGTCGCAGAAGAGGATATCTACGTCTTGTCCTTGTAAATCGGCCGCTGCCGGAAGCACCTTGGTCGCGGGGCCATAATCCTTCTCGCATCGAACAATTTTTATGCCCGGTGGGACGCGAGGAAGACGGCCATCCCAGCCAGGGAAGCGCCGATATGCCTGCGGGATATAGAGCCGGATATCATCGGGCTTGAGGCTCTGTGACAGCAGGGATAAGAGAGTCGGCTCCAGTAGATGGAAACGCGACGGGATCGTCGAGAGTGATACTATCGTTGGTCTAGCCATGTTGCCTCCGGCCGGCTACACCCCCTCAAGTTTCATAAGCGGCAGGCTATCAATTGGTAAATGCCCTACGCCGCCATCAAGTCCCGTTTCGATTAAGCCTATGACATGCTTGATCTTTAACGCGTGACGCCTACCATAGGTTGGTCATGCCTGCAACTGTCTTGGCAGATGGAGCAGTTGCAGCATGATATGGCCTGCTGTTCAACGCAGCTGCAGGGAAGCCATCCATTGCGCCGATGGAAAGGCATTTGATTTATCGCAAGGCGAGTTTGGTTTGCGTCTGGACATGATGTCGAATGGCGCATTCCCAGCCAACTCAGGAAATTGCCTTGCTGATCGGTACCACCATTCTCGTCGTCGCGGCGGATTCTGCTTTCCGGCAGTCGCTGGGCTTCGTCCTCGAGGCGGAGGGGCATCGTGTCGAGGTGGCGGGGCAATTGCCGCATCCTGATGACATCATCCGCTATGGCTGCATCGTTGCAGACGACCGCGCCGTGGCGGCGAAGCCGGGCGACCTGCCCGCGCTTTCCACGCTGGGGCGGCCCGTCGTGCTGCTCGTCAACCACGCCGAGGGCACGGTCGTGGGTCATCCCGTCCGCCTGGTGGAGAAGCCACTTCTCGGGCGCACGCTTGTCGAGGCGGTGCGCGGTGTGTTGGGTGAAAGCGAGCCATAGCATAATCCCGAAAAGTTGCAGACTTTTCGGATAAGATCATGCGGCGAACTGTCTAAGTAATTTCCCGTACGGGCATAACCGAATTTCCCCGCGAGGCGATCCGGGCCACTGATGGGTCGACCCAATCGGAGGTTCCAGGATGCTTGCTCACAGCGAAACCGCTCCCAGACAAATGCACAAGCCCTTCGTGGCCGCGCAGCCGCATCAGCTGCTCTTCTATTCGCCGAACAAGGAGATTTACGCTCAGGGCGAGCGGGCGACCGCGCTCTATCAGGTGGAGTTTGGAGCCGTCCGCATCTATCGCCTCCTCTCGGACGGACGCCGCCAGATCAGTGCTTTCCACCTGTCGGGCGAGGTTTTCGGCTTCGAATCCGAAGGGCATCATCGCTTCTTCGCCGAGGCGCTGTGCAATTCGGCGATCCGGGTTCACCGCACGCCCGTCGAGCCCGATTTGTCGGGCAGTGTCCTCTCGGCGGCGGTGTCGGCCCTGGTGCGGGCGCAGGAGCATCTTCTCGTGATCGGCCGCCAGAACGCCGCCGAGCGTGTGGCTGCCTTCCTCCTCGACATGGCTGACCGGCAGGAGGGCGAGCGGAAAATCGAGCTTCCCATGTCGCGCGCCGATATCGGCGATTATCTTGGCCTTACCATCGAAACTGTTTCGCGCGTGTTTTCCAAATTCCGCCGCAACGGCCAGATCCGCCTCGACGGCGCGCGCAGTGTGATCATCGAGAGACCGGAGGCGCTGAAGGCGATGTGCGCCTGAGCGCGGCTCTTTCGCTGGATTTCTGGCCGCCTATCCCATAAACTCCGCCCAACGATATGGAGGGGTTTATGGGCTTTACGGATCTTTTCGCGCGCTTTGTGGCTGTGGTGGGCGATGCGGCGGTCTATCTGCGCCATCGCAAGGACGGGCCGAAAGTGCAGGCCTTCGGCACCGCGCCGGCCATTCCGCCCGCCAGGCCGCAGGGGATACCGACGCTGAAAATGCCCACCGCCAAGGGCTGGGCTGAGCATGAAACGCCCGTGGCCGCGCCGGGCCTCAAGGTCAATGCCTTCGCGCGCGGCTTGAAGCATCCGCGCTGGATCCATGTCATGCCTAATGGCGATGTGCTGACGGCGGAGGCGCTGAGCACGCCGGGCGGCATCCGCTCGGTTTTCGACTATGCGCAATACAGCACCATGAAGCGCGCAGGCGCGGTGGGCGAGAGCGCCAACCGCATCACCCTCCTGCGCGACGCTGACGGAGACGGCGTTGCCGAAACGCGCGAGACTTTCCTCTCAGGCCTCAACCAGCCCTTCGGCATGGCGCTGCTGGGCGAGACATTCTATGTCGGCAATACGGATGGCGTGGTGGCGTTTCCGTACAAGACCGGCGAAACTCGCGTTACGGCTCACGGCAGGAAGCTCAACGATTTGAAGCCCGGCGGCCATTGGACACGCAGCCTGCTGCTGAGCCCTGACGGCAGGAAGCTCTATATCGGCGTCGGCTCGCTCAGCAATATCGCCGAGGAGGGCATGGAAGCCGAGGAGGGGAGGGCGGCGATCCATGAGCTCGATCTCGAAACCGGCAAGACGCGCATCTTCGCTTCCGGCCTGCGCAACCCTGTCGGCATGGCGTGGGAGCCGACGACGCAAACGCTCTGGACCGTGGTCAACGAACGCGACGGGCTCGGCGACGAGACGCCGCCCGATTATCTGACCTCGGTGCAGGAGGGCGGGTTCTATGGCTGGCCCTATTGCTATTGGGGGCAGACGGTGGACGACCGCGTGCCGCAGGACCCCGCCATGATCGCCAAAGCAATCAGGCCGGACTTCGCGCTGGGCGGCCACACTGCCTCGCTCGGCCTCTGCTGGATGCCATCGGGCACGCTGCCCGGTTTCCCTGACGGCATGGTCATCGGCCAGCACGGTTCCTGGAACCGCAGCAAGCTGAGCGGCTATAGGGTTGTGTTCGTGCCCTTCGAGAACGGGAGACCCTCCGGACCGGCGCGCGACATCCTCACCGGATTCCTTTCCGCCGACGAGAAGGAGTCCCACGGGCGCCCGGTCGGCGTGACCATCGGCCCTGACGGCTCGCTGCTGGTAGCCGACGATGTGGGCGACGTGATCTGGCGGGTGACGGGGGAATGATCGGTCTGTAAGAAAGTGCGCTGGTGGGTACCCAAACGCTCCCCCATCGCCTTCGTTACGGCGTCTTCGGCAGATATTCCCGGAACCGGCTTTTCTGCAGTTCGGCGCCGGCTTCCTCCGGGCTTAGGGAGGCGAGGCGGGTGAGCACGCCGATGGCTCCGGTGAGGAGCTGGCGTTCGACGTCGATGAAGGTGGCGTTTTCAGGAAGATCGGCGGCAAGCTCGATCGTGGCGCAAGGGCCGAATTCGTTGCCGTCCTCGGCGGAGAGCTGAAGCCGAACCACGCCGCTTACCGTTATGCCGTCCGAACCTTCATGATGCCGCAATCCGGAAACCTGTACATCGGTAATCGAGCGGTTGCTGTAATTCATGCCGAAGGGCCTCCTCTGCCTGCCGCCCCTGCCCCTTAAAGTTGTACACACGAATCAGAGAAACATCTCCTGATATGGGGAGCGGGTCAAGTGCGAATAATGGCCCGCTATTTCCTACCAGCGCGCTCGCCGCCTTGACGTGACACAAATTCGCCAAACTATTCCCAATTTTTTGCCAATTTACAGAGAATCAGAATATACTTAAATATAGAGAATGTGGGCGGAGAATCGGTGTGCCAGGGGGCGGCCGGTTCCGGAATGACAACCGGGGCGGTTCAAAATAAAGTGACAACGGCAAATCACGTTTCGTCCAGTTCCATAGAGGGACGGCGCAAGGCTGATCTGGATCGCGGCATCGCGGTCCGTGCGGTGGGAATGGACGAAAAGTCGCCGACAAAGCTCAAGACCGAGCTATCCCGTTATAATGCGAGGAAGGTGCAGGCTTTCATGCGCGAAAATCTTGCGCGGAAGTTGACCGTGGCCGATCTCGCCGAAATTTGCGACCTTTCCCCCAGCCATTTCATCAGTGCCTTCACCGAGACCTTCGGGCAGGCGCCCTATGGCTATCTCCTGAATTTGCGCCTCGCCCATGCCGAAAGGCTGCTGACCCAGCGCGACATGCCGATCGCGGAGGTGGCCTATCTGAGCGGGTTCTCCAGCCAGAGCCACCTGACCACGGCGATGAAGAAGATGAAGGGCAAGACCCCCTCCATGATCCGCGGCAGGAAATAGGGCGGCGCCGCGCAGGGGGCCATTATACAAGCTGCCAGGCTATATCATGCCAATGAGGATCGTTCTGCTCGATCAGGTTGATCTTTCCACTGGCGCGGCCATTTCTGATGGTCTTTTCTCGGGTGATGGCTGTGATGAGTTCGAACTCATCAAACCACACCAGCCGCATCACCCCATACTGGGAAGCGAATTTCGAGCCCTGCCCGGAGCGGTGCTGCAACAGCCTGCCTGCTAGATCGCTCGTCATCCCGACGTAAAGCGTTCCGTTTTTCTGCGACGCCAATATATAAACATACCCACGCCGTGCCATGAATTCTACGATACATATGCAGAATGCTTTCAGGCAAGCTTAAAACGCCGTGCGGTTTTAAACGTTGAGACCTTGATTCCTGTGACGAGCACAGGACGTGGTGGAGGGTGTCCTCTCGCCCGGAACCGGTAGCGCTTGCCACCGAGAGGCAGGTCGCGACATGAAGCAGTCATGCAAACTACGAGGTTGGTGGGTATCACCGCCAGCCAAACCATCCGTCATTCCTGTGCTTGTCACAGGAATCCATGCCTCGACCTTTCCGCCGTCAGGACGGCAGAAATAGCGGCTCCGCCCATCCACCCCAAAAGCTTTCTCGCAAATTCTTGCCCTTCTATTAAGCCGTTGTTAACGACGCCGTTCATTTCGAAGTCTCTTTTTCAGCGACTGCTTATGAAAACCGTAGGATGTTGAAATACAGCCCGGCGCAAATCAGTCTTCACCTACCCCTTGATTGACTATCCGATGCTCGAAAAGCCTCGGCCGGAAGCGAATCAGGCAGCAAGAGGCTGCTGCCTGGGTTTGGACGGTCCTTTTGCATGAGGCAGCGCGGTCATCGGATGGATTCGCATTCGAGGGGACCGCTCATGTTTCACATTGCCCTGCTGCCGACGATGGTGCGCCGTTTCAAGCCTGCCATTGCAAAGCGCGCCTTCATGCCTGCCATGGCGATGTTGACGGTTTCGGCGGCCTTAGTGGGCTTTTCAAATAGTGAAGCGCGGGCGCAGGCTGCCCAGCCGACTTTTCCGGCCTGTGCGCCTACCATCTATTTTGGTCAGGATGGTGCGACGCAACTGGTAAGCACGGATACCACCACGACCCCCTTCACCCTTACGCCTATAGGCGGGCCGAATAGCCTTGGCTACAACGCCATGGCGTATGACCCTTCTACCAATTATATCTATGCGACGCGGTGGGATGCCAGTGCGGGTGCCTATAAGCTCTTGCGCGTCGGTGCCGATGGTTCCGTACAGGATTTAGGGGTCATTGGAGGGGGCGGGATTAACGCCGGCGGCGGTCTTTTGAATGGCAGCGGTATCGCCTCGGGCGAGATCGGTGCGGACGGCTATTTTTATCTAAAGCACAATTCCACCTCCAATCAGATGTTCCGGGTTGATCTGTCAACCCGAACGGCCACGCTCATCACGATGAGCCGATCATTCGCCTCGGGAGATTGGGCGTGGCACAACGGATTCCTGTATGCGCACGACCAGGTGACCGGCATCCTTAACGCGGTCAATCCGCGGACAGGCGCGGTGACGCAAATAGGAAACACGGGCCTATCCGGAGCGGATGCTTTCGGAAGTATGATTGGCGCTACGAATGGCGTTTTTGGCCGGAATAATAATGGCGGATTCTACCAGTTCGATGTGAATACCGGTGCTGCTACGCTTATTTCCAATATGGCAGCAGCGGGGGGCGATGGCGCGAAGTGCGTGAATTCGCCCGTGAATTTGCCTGTCGACCTTTCAATTACCAAGGATGATGGCGTCACAGTCTATACTCCCGGCCTCGACGCGAGCTATACCATTGTCGTTACCAACAATGGTTCCCATGGCGTAACCGGCGCGAAAGTCAGCGATCCACTGCCTGCGGGTTTTACCGGCACCTGGACCTGCGGCAATGCCACGGGCGGCGCGGTCTGCGGCGCGCCGAGCGGCACGGGCTCGCTCAACACCACGGCGGATCTGCCGGCTGGCAGTTCCGTCACCTACGCATTCAGCACAGGCATACCGTCGAGCTATAGCGGCGCGCTGACCAACACCGCCACGGTGACCGCCCCTGACGGCGTGACCGATACGAACCCCGGCAACAATTCCGCCAGCGATACCAACACGATGGCGCCGCCGCCTGTGTCGGGGGCGTGCTCGCCCCGCGAGATAACTCCGGGAGCGACCTTCTCGTTTGCCCCTTTGGGCATCACCGGTCAAGTCACCAAAACTGGCTCCCCCACCGGATGGGATCCCGCGTGGACAACGATGGGCAGGGACTACTCGATTACCTGGACCTTCGCGCAGCCGATTCCGGCAAACTGGATTCAATTCGCAGTTTGGGATGTCGGCGGCAGAAACACATATACGGCCACCACGCTACCCTCGATCAGAGTCACAGTGTCGGGCGGCACGGCAACTACAGCTGACTTCTCTCTCGTTCCGGGGGGGTACTCCACGCTGTATGCCGATATGGCCTACAATGCCTCGACGGGTGCTTTCCGGTACATCCCCCGAAGCGATGAAATGAAAGCGGCCGGTACGCTGCGCGGAAATTCGGCAGATACCGTCAGGACCCTGACAATTACAGCCACTGGTATTCTCGCCGGTGATTACATTGGCAATTCGCTATATGCGCGTCCCGCCTGCATCACCATGGAGAAGGTGAGCCAGAACGGCACGGGCAGCTTTAATTTCAATATGAGCAATGTGGTGCAGGCGAACGGCACGGCGGTGCCGTCGGCCACGCTGACCACTACGACTCCCGGCACGGCCGTTTCGACGCCCGCCTATAATGCACGTCCCGGCGCCAACATGGTGCTGAGCGAGGTCATTCCTGCCGGCTGGAGCGTCTCCTCTGCGGTCTGTACCGACCGGAACGCCGGCGGCACGGGAAACCCGACCGTCATCGGCAGCTTCACTTCGCCCGCGCTCACCATTCCGGCGGCGAGCGTGCGCCCGCAGGCCGATATTCTCTGCCGCTTCACCAACACCACCGCGACCGACCTTGCCATCACCAAAGATGACGGCGCGGCGGAATATGGTCCGGGCACCGACGTTACCTACAACATCACCGTCACCAATAACGGCCCGACCGCCGTCACCGATGCCGTGATCCGCGATCCTCTTTCCGCCGGCATCACCACGGCAAGCTGGACCTGCGGCAATGCCACCGGCGGCGCGGTCTGCCGCGCGCCCAGCGGCACGGGCGCAATGTCCACCACGGCGGACCTCCCCGCGGGAGCATCTCTGACCTATCAGATGACGATGAGCGTGCCGGCGGATTTCACCGGCGACCTCGTCAACACGGCGACCGTCGCTCCGCCCGCCGGGCTGACGGATTCCGACCCCTCCAACAACAGCGCGACCGACACGAACAAGGCCGGTGCGCCGAAGGTGCGCGTCAAGAAAGAGCTGATCGGCGAAAGCGTCACCACCAACAATATCGCCGAGCCCGGTGAGGTGCTCACCTACAAGGTGACGATCACCCATGAGAGCGGCATCGCCTTCAAGGATTTCGATTTCATCGAGAACATCCCGAACGGCGCGACCATGACCCGCGTTTCGGGCGCTGATGGCTTCACCGCCCCGGTGGCGGGCGCGTCTACGGTGCAATTGCGTGTGCCGGAAGTGCCTGTCGGCGGCGTGGCCGAGGTCGAGATCGACCTGACGGTCGCCGCGCCCATCCCGCTCGGCGTGTCGCAGATCCGCAATCTCGTCAGCGGCGGCGATGTGCCCGCGGATTGCGCGGATTGCTCGGTGGCGACACCCACACCGCCATATTCGCCGGTCAGCCCTCCAACCATCTCCTGCTCGACAACGGGTGCGTACTTCAACACCGCCTTCAACGGTAGCGGCGGCATGAAAGCCAGCGGCTCCGACGATTACTGGCAGGTTGCGCTCACCGCGGCGAACGTCACCACCCCGCCGGCCACCCTTTCCTATGGTGCCGCAACGGTCGTTTCCGCTCCGCCCGCCAACTACATCAAATCGCCTTTCGGCAACGCGAACTGGATTGCGCATCAGGCGAATGGAGGGCACACGGGCAACGTCGATGTATTCTACCGCTACCAGTTCAACCTCGATCCGGGGGTCGATCCGAAGTCGCTCGCCCTGGCGATGAACTATTATTCCGATAACTCCGTCTATCAAGTCTGGGTGAACGGGGTCGCGCAGAATATCCGCTCCAGATATGGCTCGGCAGACCCTTATTTCTATGCTGGCTTCGCCGCTAATGGGGTCGCCAGCGGGATCCTCAACAAGGATTGGAAGACGGGCCTCAACACCATCATCGTGCACGTCAAGTCCGGCCCGGGCGCACAGGCGTTCATGGCGCAGATTACCTCGGACTCCATCTGCCAGCCCAAGCTGACGCTGCGCAAGGAAGTGATCAATGACGGGGAAGGCACCGCGACACCCGCCAATTTCACGCTCACCGCCACCGGCAAATCGCCGCTGACAAATGCTATCCAGGGGCCGATGGGCGATACGGCGGTTACCAACGCCTCGATCCCCGCGGGCACCTATACGCTCGCCGAGGTGAACCAGCCCGGCTATGTCGCCAGCGCCTATAGCTGCGCGGTCGACGGCGGTGCGTCCACGGTTCTTGCAAACAACGAGCTGACGCTCGCAAACGGGCAGAACGCTATCTGTACGATTGTCAATGACGATCAGAATCCGTCGCTGACCATCGACAAGACCGGCGCTTTCAAGAACGACCGGGACGGCGACGGCTTCGTCGATGCCGGTGACACGATCACCTATAGCTTCCTGGTCAAGAACACCGGCAATGTGCCGCTGACCGATGTGACGGTAAAGGACGATCTCCTTGCCCGCGCCGGCTTGACGGTGACGCCGGGGCCGCAGACGCTGCAGCCCGACGCCGAAATCACCTTCACCGCCACCTACACGGCGCTCCAGGACGATATCGAGGCTGGCCAGGTCACGAATACGGCGACGGCCGTCGGCACGCCGCCCTTCGGCGATCCGATCGAAAGCGAGCCCGATACGCTCGTGATGCCGCCCGACAGCCAGCCGGTCGTCAAGGTCAAGAAGGAACTCATCAACGAAAGCATCAACGCCAACAATGTGGCCGAGGCGGGCGAAGTGCTCACCTATAGGGTCACGCTCACCCATGTGAGCGGCGCTTCCTTCAAGGATTTCGATTTCATCGAGAACATCCCGAACGGCGCGACCATGACCCGCGTCTCGGGCGCTGATGGATTCACCGATCCGGTGGCAGGTGCGTCAACGGTGCAATTGCGCGTGCCGGAAGTCCCGGCAGGCGGAACCGTCGAGGTCGAGATCGACCTGATGGTCGCAGCGCCCGTCCCGCTCGGCATATCGCAGATCCGTAACCTCGTCAGCGGCGGCGACGTGCCGCCGGACTGCACGGAATGCTCGGTGGATTTGCCGACGCCGCCCTATACGCCGCAGTTCCCTGAGACGATTTCCTGTACGACGCCGGGCGCGTTCTTCAACACGGCCTATAATGGCGCGGGCGGGGCCAAGCCGAGCGGCTTCGACACCTACTGGCAGGTCGCGTACAACACGAACGGCACGCTGCCGGCCAGCTCGGCCTACGGCGCCGCGACGGTGGTCAGCAACCCGAATTCCGGCTGGGCGACTTCGCCCTACAGCAATGCGCGCTGGATTGCGCGCAGCGCGACCGGCACGCCGAACGGACCCTATGACGCCTATTACCGCTACCAGTTCAATCTGGATGCGGCTGTCGATCCGTCTTCGCTCAGCCTGAAGATGAACTATTACGCTGACGATAACGTCGTTCAGGTCTATGTGAACGGAGCCGCGCAGGGCATCTCCGCGACCTCCGCCTATGCCACCGGCAGGGGCGCATCCGGCACGCTCAACAAGAACTTCAAGACGGGCCTCAACGAGATCATCGTCCACACGCTTAATACCGGCGGCGTGGGCGGCTTCATGGCGCAGATCGACGCGGGCAACATCTGCCAGCCGAAGATCACGCTGCGCAAGGAAGTGATCAACGACCAGAAGGGTACCGCTGTCCCCACAGACTTCACGCTGCGCGCGACGGGCAAGTCGCCGCTCACGAAGGTGATCGTAGGGAAGATGGGCGAGCCGGCCGTCACCAACGCCTCGGTTCCCGCCGGTACCTTCATCCTCGGCGAGGACAACCAGCCCGGCTATCTTGCCAGCACCTATAGCTGCGCCGTTGATGGCGGCGCGGAGACGATCCTCACCAATAGCGAGCTGACGCTCGTGAACGGGCAGAACGCGATCTGCACGATCATCAACAACGACCAGGCGCCCGAGCTGAAGCTCGAGAAGACCGGCAAGCTCAACGACCGCAACGGCAACGACCTCATCGATCTGGGCGAGACGATCAACTATTCGTTCCGCGTCGAGAACGTTGGCGACGTGCCGCTGACGAACGTCACCGTCAATGACGATCTTCTTGCCCGCGCTGGCATCTCCGTGACGCCGGGACCGCAGACGATCCAGCCCGGGGGCGTGGTGACCTTCACGGCCACCTATACGCCCACTCAGGCCGACATCAACGCAGGCAGCGTGGTGAACACCGCGACCGCCACAGGCACGCCGCCCGTGGGCGATCCCGTTCCGAGCAATCCCTCGACGGCTACCGTGCCGCCCGACCAGACGCCGGGCCTGACCATCGACAAGGAAGGCGTACTCAACGACAAGGACGGCGATGGCCTCATCGATCTGGGCGAGACGATCTCCTACACCTTCCTCGTCACCAATACCGGCACGGTCACATTGACTGATGTCACGGTCAACGACCCCTTGGTGGAGGTCGAGGAAGACCCGGTGACACTCGCGCCGAAGGGCACCTTCACCTTCCACGGCAGCTATACGCCGACGCAGGAGGACATCAACAAGGGCAATGTCGTGAACACGGCCCATGCCACCGGCACGCCGCCTTCCGGGCCGGCCATCGACAGTGATCCCGACACAAAAATCGTGCCGCCCGACCAGACGCCACGCCTGATCATCGACAAGGTCGGCACGCTCAACGACACGGACGGCGACGGCGTCATCGATCCGGGCGAGACGGTGAACTACAGCTTCACGGTCACCAACACCGGCACCGTGACGATGTCGAACGTCACCGTCGACGACCCGAAGCTGAAGGCGGCTGGCTTGACGGTGCTCGAGACCCCGCAAACGCTGACTCCCGGCCAGAGCTTCACTTTCACTCTCTCGGGCAGCTACGAGCCTGAGCAGTCGGAGATTGACGCCAACCTCGTCATCAACACCGCGACGGCCACCGGCAACACGCCGTCCGGCACGTTCTACCGGAGCAATCCTGACTCCGAGCAGGTGCCCCCGGACCAGACGCCAGGCTTCTCCATCGACAAGATCGGCAAGCTCAACGATCTCGACGGCGACGACAAGATCGATCTCGGCGAGACGATCAGCTACAGCTTTATCGTCCGCAACACCGGCGCGGTAACGCTCAACAACGTCACCGTCGAGGACACGCTACTGGCCAACCGCGGTATCGCCATCGATCCGGGCCCGCAGACGCTCGCGCCCGGCGGCGTGGTGACTTTCACGGCCACCTACGAACCCGATCAGGCAGACATCGACAAGGGCGATGTCGTGAACACGGCGAAAGCCATCGGCACGACGCCATCAGGCACATCAGTTGAAAGCGATCCCGACACCGAGACGGTGCCGCCGCAGCAGACGCCCGGCCTCACCATCGACAAGGTTGGCGAACTCAACGACACGGACAATGACGGCAAGGTCGGTCCCGGCGAGACAGTGGACTATACCTTCACGGTCACCAACACCGGCATGGTGACGATGACGGATGTCACAGTCGACGATCCTAAGCTGAAGGCGGCGGGCCTGACCGTGCTCGAGGCCCCGCAGACGCTGTCTCCCGGCCAGAGCTTCACTTTCCACCTCTCCGGCAGCTACCAGCCGGGGCAGACGGAGATCGACGCAAACCTAATCGTCAACACGGCCACGGCCACTGGCACCACGCCGCAGGGCAGCCCGTTCCGGAGCGATCCGGATACGGAAACCGTGCCGCCGGCGCAGAATGCCGGGCTGCTCATCGACAAGATCGGCAAGCTCAACGATCTCGACGGCGACAACAAGATCGATCCGGGCGAGACGGTCAGCTATTCCTTCCGCGTCACCAATATTGGAGCCGTGACGCTCGACAACGTCATGGTCGACGATCCGAAGCTGACGGTGGTGGGCGTGACGATCGTGGAAGGCCCACAGACGCTGGCGCCCGGCGCAAGCTTTGTCTTCACGGCGACGGAATATACGCCTGTGCAGGGCGAAATCGACGCCGGCGAGGTCAAGAACACCGCCACCGCGAGGGGCGTCACGCCCTCTGGCGATCCGGTGGTGAGCAATCCGGACGAGGAGACGGTGCCGCCCGACCAGAGCGCTGCGCTGACGATCGACAAGGAAGGCCTGCTCAACGATAAGGACGGCGACAACAAGATCGATCCGGACGAGACGATCACCTACACTTTCACCGTGCGCAACACCGGCAATGTCACGCTGGTCGGCGTCACCGTGAAGGACGACCTGCTCGCCGCGCGCAGCATCTCCGTGACGCCCGGTCCGCAGACGCTGGCTCCCGGCGGACAGGTAGTGTTCACCGCTGTCTATACGCCTGAGCAGGCTGATATCGAGGGCGAGTTCGTCAAGAACACGGCGACCGCCACGGGCTCCGACCCCGAGGGGAACCTGATCGAAAGCCCTGAGGACACCGCCCAGGTTCCGCCGGATCGTACGCCCGGCATTACCATCGACAAGACCGGCACGCTTCAGGACAAGGACGGCGATGGCCTCATCGATGAGGGCGAGGACATCACCTATACGTTCCTCGTCACGAACACCGGCAATGTCACGCTGAAGAACGTGACCGTGGACGATCCGCTCGTGAAGGTGGTCGAAGAGCCGCAGACGCTTCTGCCCGGCGGCACGTTCACCTTCCATGGCTCGTACACACCCGTCCAGGCAGATATCGACGCGGGGAATGTCAAGAACACCGCCCATGCCGTAGGCACGGTTCCATCAGGCGATACGGTGAGGAGCGAGCCCGATTCCTATACGGTGCCGCCCGACCAGACGCCGGGGCTCGTCCTCGAGAAACAGGGCACGCTCAACGACAGCAACGGCAACAAGCTCCTCGATCTGGGCGAGACGATCTCCTACACCTTCACCGTCACCAACGCGGGCAAGGTGACGCTCTCGAACGTCACGATCGACGATCCGTTGGTGACGGTCGTTGAAGGCCCGCAAGTGCTGGGACCGCGCGGAACCTTCGTGTTCCACGGCACCTACACGCCTGTGCAGGCCGACATCGACGCCGGCAAGGTGCTCAACACTGCCGTCGCGAAAGGCGTCACGCCGGCCAACACGCCCGTGGAGAGTGAGCCGGATTCCTTCGAGGTCACGGCGAATATTACGCCAGGGCTGACCATCAAGAAGTCGGGCGTGCTCAACGACAATGACGGCGACAACCGCATCGATCTTGGCGAAACGATCAGCTACTCGTTCCTGGTGACGAACACCGGCACCGTAACGCTCAATAACGTCACGGTGGCGGACACGTTGCTGGCGGACCGTGACATAGCGGTGACGCCGGGACCCCAGACGATTGCGCCTGGCGGATCGGTGACGTTCACGGCTCTCTATCCGCCCACGCAGGCCGATGTCGACGCGGGCGATGTAGTGAACATGGCTACGGCCACGGGCACGACGCCGACCGGCACGCCTGTGAAAAGTAATGAGGACCGGGCAACCGTGCCGCCCGATCAGATGCCGCGCCTGACGATCGACAAGGTCGGCACGCTGAACGATCTGGACGGTGACAATGTCATCGATCCGGGCGAAACGGTGGACTACATTTTCAAAGTGACGAACACCGGCACCGTGACGATGAACAACGTCACTGTTAACGATCCGAAGCTGGTGGCGGCTGGTCTGACCGTGATCGAGAGTTCGCGGACGCTTGCGCCGGGCGAAAGCTTCACTTTCCATCTCTCCCGCAGCTATGAGCCAAGCCAGGCAGAGATCGACGCTGGCAAGGTGGTCAACACCGCGACGGCGACCGGCACGACGCCATCAGGCACGCCCTATGAGAGCAATCCGGACACCGAACAGGTCCCGCCGGACCAGGTTTCGGGGCTGACCATCAAGAAGTCGGGCGTGCTCAACGACAATGATGGCGACGACCACATCGATCTTGGCGAAACGATCAGCTACTCGTTCCTGGTGACGAACACCGGCGCTGTGACGCTAAGCAATGTGACGGTGGACGACACGCTGCTGGCCGACCGCAGCATCACGGTGACGCCGGGACCCCAGACGATTGCGCCCGGCGGATCGGTGACGTTCACGGCGGTCTATCCGCCCTCGCAGGCCGATGTCGACGCGGGCGATGTGGTGAACATGGCTACGGCCACGGGCACGACGCCGACCGGCACGCCGGTGGAAAGTAATGAGGACCGGGCGACCGTGCCGCCCGATCAGATGCCGCGCCTGACAATCGACAAGGTCGGCACGCTGAACGATCTGGACGGCGACAATGTCATCGATACGGGCGAAACGGTGGACTACACCTTCAAGGTGACGAACACCGGCACCGTGACGATGAACAACGTCACTGTTAACGATCCGAAGCTGGTGGCGGCTGGACTGACCGTGGTCGAGGCCCCGCGGACGCTTGCGCCGGGCGAAAGCTTCACTTTCCATCTCTCCCGGAGCTATGAGCCAAGCCAGGCGGAGATCGACGCGGGCAAGGTGGTCAACACCGCGACGGCGACCGGCACGACGCCATCAGGCACGCCGTATGAGAGCAATCCGGACACCGAACAGGTCCCGCCGGACCAGGTTCCGGGGCTGAAACTCCGCAAGTCTGGCCAGTTGCAGGACACGAACCGAAATAACCTTGTCGATGCAGGTGAGCAGATCGTCTTCACCTTCGTGATAACGAACACCGGCGCTGTGACGATGACCGATGTCACGGTCAACGACCCGATGCTGAAGCGGAACAATTTGACGGTAACGCCGGGCCCGCAGACGCTGGCTCCGGGTGCGGAAGCCATCTTTACGGCAACCTATACGGCGAAGCAGGAAGACATCGACGGCGGCAAGGTGGAGAACACCGCGACCGGCACCGGCACGCCTCCGGGCGGCAAGACGCCGATCGACAGCCCGCCGGACACTGTGACGGTTCCGCCGAACGAGGCGACGGGACTGTCGATGCGCAAGTCGGGCCAACTGCAGGACACGAACGGCAATAACCTTGCCGATGCGGGTGAGCAGATCGTCTACACCTTCGTTGTGAAGAACACCGGTGCGGTGACGATGACCGATGTCACCGTCAACGACCCGATGCTGAAGCGGAACAATTTGACGGTAACGCCAGGCCCGCAGACGCTTGCGCCGGGTGAGGAAGCCATCTTCACGGCGACCTATACGGCGAAGCAGGAAGACATCGACGGCGGCAAGGTGGAGAACACCGCGACCGGCACCGGCACGCCTCCGGGCGGCAAGACGCCGATCGACAGCCCGCCGGACACTGTGACGGTTCCGCCGAACGAGGCGACGGGTCTGTCGATGCGCAAGTCGGGCCAACTGCAGGACACGAACGGCAATAACCTTGCCGATGCGGGTGAGCAGATCATCTACACCTTCGTTGTGAAGAACACCGGTGCGGTGACGATGACCGATGTCACCGTCAACGACCCGATGCTGAAGCGGAACAATCTGACGGTAACGCCTGGTCCGCAGACGCTTGCTCCGGGCGAGGAAGCCATCTTCACGGCGACCTATACGGCCAAGCAGGAGGATATCGATGGCGGCAAGGTGGAAAACACCGCGACCGGCACCGGCACACCTCCTGACGGCGGCACGCCGATCGAAAGCCCGCCCTCGACGGTCGTCGTGCCGCCGAACGAAGCGACAGGCCTGTCGATGCGCAAGTCCGGCGAGCTCAAGGACACGAACGGCAACAAGCTTGTCGATCCGGGTGAAGAGATCGTCTACACCTTCGTCGTGAAAAACACCGGCGCGGTGACGATGACGGACGTGACCGTCAACGACCCGATGCTGAAGCGGAACAACCTGACGGTAACGCCGGGTCCGCAGACGCTTGCTCCGGGTGAGGAAGCCACGTTCACGGCGACTTATACGGCGACGCAGCGCGACATTGACGGCGGCAAGGTGGAGAACACCGCGACCGGCACCGGTACGCCTCCTGATGGCGGCACGCCGATCGACAGCCCGCCTGACACCGTCACGGTTCCGCCAGTCGAAGCTTCCCGCCTCGAGGTGGAGAAGACCGGCAAGTTCAACGACAATGACAATAATGGCTATGCAAGCCTCGGTGACACGATCACCTACAGCTTCACCATCACCAATACCGGTGGCCAGGTCATTGACAATGTTTCGCCGGTTGACGAGGGGCCGACCTTCAACGGCGAGCGCGCCGCGGGCCAGCTTTCCGCCTTCGAACCGGAAAGCGTGACGCTGGAGGCCTATGGCAAACAGGTCTTCACGGCGACCTATGCCCTGACGCAGGAGGATATCGACAACGCCGCCGGCGTGACGGACGGCATGGAAAACTCGGCGACCGCCAAGGGAACGATCGTTGGCGGCGGCGGCGAGGTGCCCTCGACGACGTCGACATCGAAGGTGACGATCCCGCCGGTCCAGCCGTCGGACATCACGATCCTCAAGCAGGCCGGGCTGCGGCAGATCAAGCGTGGCGAGAAGGCTCCGTTCACCATCACGGTGACCAACCACTCCACGCGCAATGCGGGGCTCGTCAGCGTCACCGACACCATCCCGTCCGGTTTCCGCTACGTCGATGGGTCGGCGACCATCTGGTACGAGGAGCCCACTCGAACCGATCCCGTGGAGATCAAGCCCGTCGTCAATGGCCGGCAGGTGCGCTTCGACGATGTAGAACTCGGTCCGAACGCGGTTGTGAAGATCCGGCTCTCCATGCTGGCGCTGAGCACCGCCGGGCCGGGCAAGCACACCAACAAGGCGACCGTCCACACCCCCGATGGCGAGTCTCTCGCTCCGGAAGCGCGGGCCGATGTCGAGATCATGATCGAGCCGGTGTTCGATTGCGGCGACATCGTCGGCAAGGTGTTCGATGACCAGAACCGCAACGGCTATCAGGACAAGGGCGAGCCGGGCCTGCCGGGCGTGCGCATCGCCACGGTCCGCGGCTCGCTGGTGACGACCGACAAGCATGGCCGCTTCCACGTGGCCTGCGCCGACCTGCCCGACAACCGTATCGGCACGAACTTCATCATGAAGCTCGATCCGCGCACCCTGCCTGCCGGTTACCGGCTGACGACGGAAAACCCGCGCGTCATCCGCCTGACCGCCGGCAAGATGTCGACGCTGAACTTTGGCGCCTCGATCGGTCGCGTCGTCCGTCTCGACCTGACGGACGCGGCCTTCGAGCCGGGCACCACCAGCCTGAAGCAGAAGTGGCTGAAGGGCCTCGAGCAACTGTTCGAGGCGCTTGAAGGCGAGCCGTCGACGTTGCGGCTCAGCTATGGCGCGGCTGCGGATGCGGCACTTGCCCGCGAGCGTATCGAAGCCCTGCAGGAGGACATCGCCAAACGATGGAAATCGGTCAGGGGCCGGTACGAACTCAACATCGAAACCCGCGTGGAGGCAGGTCAATGAGAACGATGTCCTCGACGTCATCCACCTTCGCCCGCGTGATCACGAAAAAGCGCAACCTGCTTCTGGCAGGCTGCGCCCTGGCTGCGGCCCATGCGGCGGTTATCGAGGCTCACGCCGAGGACCGGCTTCGCGGCAAGGTGCTCGATAACAGCACGGTCAGCAATGTCGCGCCCGCGCCCAACACCGAGCAGGAAAGCCCCGGCGAGGAAGGCGAAATCCCGTTCTCCATCAGCGTGGACGGGGAGACGCTTGCCGAATCCGGAAAGAAGGCGGAGCCCGGCAAGACCCAGGCCGACAAGCAGCGCAAGACCGATACCGGCCTTGCCGCCGTCGATATCCAGGTGAAGTTCGACGGGCTCGAGGCCAAGCCGACCCTCAATGTCTCGACCACGCCGATCCGGCGCGCATATAAGGCTGGCGAACCGGTGCGCTTCCTCGCGACCTCCAACTATCCGGCGTTCATCACGCGCTCGGAAATCCGCATTCTGGAAGCGGACAAGCCGCTAAGGGACGAGCCGGTGGCGACCATATCCGTCGCCATCAATGGCGAGGCGGAATGGGTGATGCCGGAAACCGAGAACGACAAGACCCGGTTCAAATATGTCCTGCGCGTCTATGATAACAAGGGCCGGTATGACGAGACGCTGCCGCGCACGATTGCCCGCACGGAGAGGGAGCTGCCGAAGGAAGACACCAAGGTCACCGACGCTCCCGCGCCGGGCATGGGCGAGGACAATACAGGCTCGCGCAACATCCAGGTGAACGGCGGCGCCGTGACGGTCTTTGGCCGTAACGTGCCGGAAGGCTATCAGGTGAAGGCGCTCGACGGCATCGTGCCGCTCGACAAGAACCAGTCCTTTGTCGTGCAGCGCATCCTGCCGCCGGGCGATCATAATGTCGATGTGGCGGTGCTCGGTTCGCTGAAGGGCAGCGCGCTCGATTTCAGCCGCCAGATCAACATTCCCGACAATGACTGGTTCTATGTCGGCCTTGCGGACCTGACCGTGGGCAGGCGCATGGGCGATGCCAGGATCGAAGAGGTGCGCCCAGGCGAATATGACAAGACCTACACCAAAGGTCGGCTCGCCTTCTATGTGAAGGGCAAGATCAAGGGCAAATATCTGCTGACGGCCGCCGCTGACACGCGCGAGAGCGAGATCAAGGACATGTTCCGCGGCCTCGACGATCGCGACCCTCGCAGCCTGCTGCGGCGCATCGATCCCGATGCCTATTATCCGGTCTATGGCGACGACTCGACCATCATCGAGGATGCGCCGACCAACGGCAAATTCTATGTGCGGCTGGATCGCGGCGATAGCCATGTGATGTGGGGCAATTACAAGGCCGCCATCGCCGGCACGGAGTTCATGAATTCCGAACGCGCGCTCTATGGCGCGAGCGGCGTTTACCGCTCCGAGGCGGTGACCTCGTTCGGCGAACGCCAGACGGAGGTCAACGTCTATGCCGCTCAGCCGGACACGCTGCCGCAGCGCGACGAGTTCCTGGGAACCGGCGGCTCGGCGTATTTCCTCAAGCGGCAGGACATCACAACCGGCTCCGAAACGCTCACCGTCGAGGTGCGCGATCAGGTGACGGGGCAGGTGCTGGAGCGCAGGAACCTTATCTATGGCGAGGATTATACGCTCGATTACCTGCAGGGCGTGGCAATCCTCAAGCGGCCCTTGTCGTCATCGTCAGGCACTGGCGGAGCGATCCGCGAGGGCGCGCTGGGCGGCAATCGCGTCTACCTCATTGCCCAGTACGAATATACGCCGTCCGCAGGTGAAGTGGATGGGTATGTCTATGGGGGCCGGGGCCAGCATTGGTTCGATGACAAGGTGCGTGTCGGTGTCACCGGCATGAACGAGACGACCGGCGAGGCCAACCAGCAGGCGGTGGGTGCTGACATCACCATTCGCCATTCGGAAAAGACCTTCCTCGAGGCGGAGGTTTCCCATTCCAAGGGGCCGGGCTTCGGTCTGTCGCGCTCCACCGATGGCGGCCTGACCATCGATGACAATCCCACCACCGGCTCGCGTGACCGCGCGGCAACCGCCTGGCGCACCAAGGGCCAGATCGACCTGGAGGATATTACCAAGAGCGGCATCAAGGGGACTGTCGGCGGATATTACGGGGAAAAGCAGGCTGGCTTCTCCACGCTCGCCGAGCAGGTTTCCGCGGACGAGCGCATCTGGGGTGCCCATGCCGACCTCGAGTTGACCGAGGACACCGACCTCAAGCTCACCTATGACGACTATAAGGAGGGGCGCGACCTCGATTTCTACGGTAACGAGACGGGCGGACGGACCAAGCGCAAGGGCGAGGCGACCGTCAGCAAGCAGTTCGACGAACATTGGAAGGCGTCCTTCGGCGTCTCCTATACCGAGCTGCGTTCGCCCATCGCGGTCCGCTCCGGCAAGAGCGGCAATAATGGCGAAAGGCTCGATGCGGGCGTCAAGCTCGAATATGCGCCGGATGCCGACCAAAAATACTACGTGTTCGGCCAAGGCACGCTGTCACGCGATGGCGATGTTCGCCGCAACGACCGGCTCGGGGTCGGCACGAAATATCAGTTGACCGAAAAGATCGGACTGGAAGGCGAGATCTCCTACGGCAATTCGGGGCTGGGCGGGCTTGCGGCCATCAATTATTCGCCCACAGCCGATGATAATTACTATTTCGGCTATAGGCTCGACCCCGACCGCGCCTTCGATCTCGACCGCAGCTATGACCTCGATGGCGCCGACAAGGGCACCTTCGTCCTGGGTATGCGACGCAAGCTCGACGAGACGCTGTCGGCCTATGCGGAGAACAATTACGATCTCTTCGGCCGCAGGACGTCGCTCACCAAGACCTATGGCGTCGTCTATACGCCGGATGCGATGTGGACCATTGATGGCGGCTTCGAGGCCGGCACGGTCGAGGACGATACGACGACCACCATCGTCAATTCCGACGGCACGGCCACCACGACCGAAAATTCCGATTTCGACCGCAAGGCGGTTTCGCTGTCGGTGGCCTATAAGGACGAGGAGCGCGGCATCAACGCCCGCATGCGCGGCGAGGTTCGGATCGAGGATTCCGGCGACGGCACTCGCGACCGCAACACCTATCTCTTCGCCACGGGCCTTTCCTGGAAAACCAGCGAGGATTGGCGCTTGCTCGTCAATGTCGATACAGTGCTTTCGGATTCGTCGGGGGAGAGCTCGTTCAACGACGGCGACTATGTCGACGCCTCCATCGGCTATGCCTATCGCCCTGTCGACAATGACCGGCTGAACGCGCTGTTCAAATATGCCTGGGTCTATGATCTTCCCGGAACGGACCAGGTGAGCGCCATCACCGGCGATGAATATGGTCCCGCGCAGCGCAGCCATATCCTGTCGGCGGACTTCACCTATGAGCTGATGCCCTGGCTCTCCATAGGCGGCAAATACGGCATGCGCTACGGGCAGGTCCGCGAAAGGCTGCTGGACGGAGACCGCGAGGAATTCTCCGACTGGTATACCTCCTCGGCCCATCTCGGCATCGTCCGTGCCGACCTGCATATCGTCAAGAACTGGGATGCGCTCATCGAAGGCCGGGTGATGCATATGCCGGAGGCGAAAACCACCGATTATGGCGCGCTCCTCGCAGTCTACAGACATGTCGGCGAGAACTTCAAGGTGGGTGCAGGCTATAATTTCGGCATCTTCTCCGATGATCTGCGCGACCTGACTCTCGACGACCGGGGCGTGTTCATGAATGTGATCGGGAAGTTCTAGGAAGAGCTTGAAGCCAATCAGGCCCAATTGCGGCGGCTGGCACCAACCAGCCGCCGTTTTCTATCCCGCAATCAGGGTGTTGAAGGCCATGCGATTGTCTGGCATGGCAGGCCATGAATGCAGACAGGAGCGAGGACAACCATGACTGACACCACCATTCTCTCCGTTGCCGAACTGTTCGAGCAGGTGCAGGAAATCTTCCTGAAGGCGGGATGCAGTAAAGACCAGGCCGCCGCACTTGCGCGCGTGATCGTCGCGGGAGAGCGCGATGGCTGCAAGTCCCACGGCATTTACCGGATCGAGGGCTGCGTGCGCACGATCGAGGCGGGGAAGGTCGTGGCCGACGCGGTGCCGGTGGTCACGGTCGATGACAGCGCTATCGTGCGTGTGGATGCGAAGGGCGCGTTTTCCAACGCGGCGTTCGAGATGGGCCTGCCGTCCTTGGTAAAGCGCGCGCGGGAATTGGGGCTGGCGGCGATGGTCGTCAATGATTGCACGCATTTCGCGGCGCTTTGGCCGGAAGTGGAGGCGATTGCGGAGGAGGGGCTGGCGGGAATCGCCATGTGCCCGAGCTATTCCGTCGTCGCGCCGGCGGGCGGTCGTGAGCCGCTTCTGGGAACGAATCCATTCGCCTTCGGCTGGCCGCGCGAGAACGATCACCCCTACGTCTTCGATTTCGCCACCAGCGTGGCCGCGCGCGGAGAGATCGAACTGCATAGGCGCGCGGGCAAGCCCCTGCCGAAAGGCTGGGCGCTCGATAGCGACGGCCAGCCAACGACCGATCCGGTGGCGGCGCTCGCCGGCGCGATGCTTCCCTTCGGCGGACACAAGGGGTCCGCCATCTCCACCATGATCGAGCTCTTGGCTGCCGTTATGATCGGTGACCGCATGAGCACGGAAGCGCTGGAAGTTTCGGGCACAACGACGCTGGCGCCGAACCATGGCGAACTGATCATCGCTTTCGATCCGCAAAAATTCGCAGCCGGGCGGAAGGGCAACCCGCTCGCCCATGCGGAAAACTTGTTCGAGGGCATCATGGGGCAGGGCGCTCGCCTGCCGTCGCAGCGCCGCTTCGCCGCGCGCGCGAAGTCCATGGCGCAGGGGATAGAGCTTACAGCGGCGGAAATGGAGCAATTGCAGGCGCTTCGGAGATAAGATCGCGCCCCCCCTTGCGGGTAGGGCTATCGCATATGAGTAATGAGGGTGAGGAAATCCTGGTCGGCCCATCTTGCCTTGAGCCGTTTGTGGCTGAGGGGAAT
>NZ_BMHH01000025.1 GCF_014640615.1 Paramesorhizobium endophyticum
TCAGGGCAGACCCCGAAAATATTCCCCTCAGCCACAAACGGCTCAAGGCAAGATGGGCCGACCAGGATTTCCTCACCCTCATTACTCATATGCGATAGCCCTACCGCAAGGGGGAGGGAGGGCGCCAAGCGGCCCCATCACCCCACCCAGAACACCCCATCCAGCGCCACCACTCCCTGCGTCGCCACCAGCCCGCGCGCGACAAGATCTTCCAGATGCGCCAGCACCGAAAGCCCCGCTGCCCCATGCAGGCGCGGGTCGGTGTCGCGGTAGATGGCCTTCACCATATCCGGAATCGTCCGGTCGCCACTCCGCACGCGCTCCAATATCGCCCGCTCGCGCATGCGGCGGTGGGTGCGCAGGCCGTGCAGGAAGGCTTGCGGGTTTGTCACCGGCCCGCCATGGCCGGGGAGATAGATTTCGTCGTCGCGTTCGAGCAGCCGGTCGAGCGAGGCCATGTAATCCGCCATCGCCCCATCGGGCGGCGCGACGATGGTGGTCGCCCAGGCCATGACATGGTCGGCGGAAAAGACGATGCCGGTGCCCTCGAGCGCTAAGGCCATGTGGTTGGCCGTATGCCCCGGCGTGTGGATGCCCCGGAGCGTCCAGCCGTCGCCATCGATGACCTCGCCATCGGCAAGGCGGATGTCCGGCGCAAATTCCGTGTCAGCGCTGGCGTCGAGCGCGTTGACCTCGCCGACATGCAGCGGGCGGGCAGGGCGGTGCGGGCCTTCCGCGGCGATTGTCCCGCCGGTCGCCTGCTTCAGCCGCGCGGCGAGGGGGGAATGGTCGCGATGGGTGTGGCTGACGAAGATATGGCTGACCGGCCGTCCGGCGATGGCCTTGAGCAGCGCCGCCAGATGGGCCTCGTCCTCCGGCCCCGGATCGATCACCGCCAGCGTCTCCCGCCCCACGATATAGCTGTTGGTGCCGTGGAAGGTGAACGGCCCCGGATTGTTGACCGTCAGCCGCTTCACGCCGGGCGCGACGTCCACTGCATGGCCGTATTGGGGGATAAACGAATTGTCGAAAACGAGCGTCATGGGATGAGTACTCTTTACCGCAGGGCTATTTCCCTAATATACCTTTAGCGAAATGAAGCCGCATGATCTTGTCCAAAAAGTCTGCAACTTTTTGGGATCATGCTTATGCTAACAGCCCTCTGGAGAACGAGCCCATGAATCCTGCCCGCACCCCCGCCGCGACCGCCTCCCTGGCGGAACGCTTTCTTCCCGAGGGCCAGCTTGCCCGCGCCTTCACGCTCGTCTCGATGGCGCTCGTCGGCACGGCGCTCCTGACGCTCGCGGCCAAGACCAAGGTCGATCTGGTCTATGTCAATGTGACGATGCAGACCCTCGCCCTCTTCGCCATATCGGCCGCCTATGGCTCGCGCCTCGCGGTTGCCACCGTGGCGCTCTACCTGCTGGAAGGCGCCCTCGGCCTGCCGGTCTTCACCGGAACGCCCGAAAAGGGCATCGGCCTTGCCTACATGGTCGGCCCGACGGGCGGCTATCTCCTCGGCTATCTCGCCGCCGCCTGGATCGTCGGCCGCGCCGCGGATAGGGGCTTTTCGCGTAATCCCTTCGCGCTTTCCGGCTTCATGCTGGCGGGCGAAGCGGTACTGCTCGGACTGGGTGCGCTGTGGATGGTCTATCTCTTCGGCCTCGAAAAGGGCCTGACCTACGGCTTCGGCATGTTCATCGTCGGCGACCTCGTCAAGCTGGCGCTCGCCGCCTGCCTCATCCCGGCGCTGGGCGCGCTCTTCAAGCGCCGCTGAGCCCCATCAAGACCAAACAAAAAAACCGGGCCTCGCGCCCGGTTTTTTGTATGGGGCATGGAGTTATCCCACAGCACATCAGTTCTCTTAATTTTCCAGGGCGCAATCACGCGAAAGGAGCGCCCCGATGGAAAACACCCCCAATCTCAAACTCCCCTACATCCTGCCGAGCCAGGCACAGAAGCATGTGACGCATAATGAGGCGCTGCAGCGTCTCGACACGGTCGTGCAGCTTGCCGTTCTCGATCGGGATATCGCCACGCCGCCGGCAAGCCCGGCCGAGGGCGCACGCTATATCGTCGCCGCGGGCGCGGCCAGCGACTGGGCCGGGCACGAAGGCAAGATCGCCTGCCTTCTCGACGGGGCCTGGGAATTTACCGCCCCGGCGGAAGGCTGGATCGCCTGGGTTGCCGACGAGGGCGTGCTTCTGGCCTGGGACGGCTCGGCCTGGAGGGCTGTGTCGAGCGGCGACGGCGTCACGCTTGAAGAGCTGGCCGACGGCACGGTCAAGGAAATAGGTATCAACACGGCGACGGACGTGAACAACCGTCTCGCGGTCAAGGCTGATGGCGTCCTGTTCAGCCATGATGACGTGACGCCCGGCACCGGCCATATGTGCGCAACGCTCAACAAGGCGGATGCCGCGAAGGATGCCGGTTTCGTGTTCCAGACGAACTGGTCGACGCGGGCGCTGTTCGGCACGCTTGGCGACAACAGCTTCAGTCTCAAGGTTTCCCCTGATGGCAACAGCTTCAATACGGGTTTCAATGTCCGGCCCGATGATGGCCATGTCGGGCTTGCAGGTTATACCGCCGACGCCAACAACGATCTTGGTGTCAAGGGCACGAATGTTCTGTTCGACCGCCGAGCCAACCATATGCGCATCAATATCAACAAGAACGCATCCGCCAACGATGCTTCTATCGGCTTCCAAAGCGGATATTCGGCCCGCGCGCTTGCCGGGCTTCTGGGCAATAATAATTTCACGGTGAAAGTATCCCCCGATGGAACGAATTATTTCACCGGCCTGACGGTCGACGGCACCAATGGCGTTGTTTCGCAAAACAACCTGCCCAGGGCGGTGGCTGGGATGAATTTCAATCAAACCGTTCCACCCGGCGATGCGCACCTGATCTCGCTCAATAGCTCTATCAGCAACCCGATGAATATGTTCGATCCTTCCAGGAGTCGCATTACAGTTCCCGTGACAGGACTGTATCTGGTAAACTATACGGGTTACTTTTACGTCGAGGCCGGAACCACCATACAAACTCTGCAATTATATAAAAATGGTGCTCCGACTTCGCCAAATGCCGCCGCGATTGGAGGGGGGGTCTACATAACGTTGGCATCTTCGATGGGAATACCTCTCAACGCCGGAGACTTTCTCGAATTGCATGGTGGAAGCAGCGGCGTTCAGTCCGTCGCGATGGGGAGTAATTTTTGCTTTTCGGTAATATATGTAGGGCCGTCGGCGGTGTGAGGAATAATAGGAAGGGGCGGGCATGCGGCCCCTTCCTATTTCAAAGGCATGAGCGTCTGTGGGAAACCGCGGATCATGGTGTTGGACAAAGCAAGACCTCCATTGCGCGAATCCATGTGAGCGGTTATAAGCCGCCCACCGCTGCGGTGATAACATCCTGGCAGCGGCCGTTGGGGCGTAGCCAAGCGGTAAGGCAGCGGTTTTTGGTACCGCCATTCCCTGGTTCGAATCCAGGCGCCCCAGCCATGCCTGTTTTCCCTTATTTTTCAATGACTTAGCAAGCATTAGAAAATGCTGAGTGTTACGGTCTTGTGGATGATCCACATGGGGCGGATGCGCCCGATATGGCGACGTTCGCTACCATTGCGAATCACGCGCTGTGCCGGGCGTCCGGCCGGTGATCTTCAGGCGCGTGAGAAAGCATGTTGTTAATATCCCCTTCTGTTTGTGTTTCCCCTCTGGACAGCCTTGGGTTGCTCATATTGTTAGCCGCTCGTAAGAAAACTTCTGGGCAATTTGGGGCCAACATGAAACTGAGAATATTGATGGCAGTTGCTGCCATGTCTGTCCTGTCGGGCTGCGGGTCGATCACGCGTGGAACGACGGAAAACGTAACCATTACATCCAGGCCGGACGATGCAAAAATCAGCACGTCCACCGGGCAGTCCTGCCCGCGTTCTCCGTGCACGATCGAAGTCAAGCGGCGCACCGAGTTCACGGCATTTGCCGAGAAAGAGGGCTACAAGAAAGGCTCCGTCGAGATCAAGACGAAGGTAGCCGGCGGCGGTGCGGCAGGTCTTGCCGGAAACGTTCTGGTTGGCGGCGTCATCGGAGTGGGCGTCGATGCGGCAACCGGCGCGGCATTGGATCATTATCCGAACCCGGCCCATATCGAACTGGTCCCGCTTGAAAAAAGCGCCCCTGCAAAGGCAACCAAGCCGAAAAAGAAAAAGAGCGCGAGCAAGGCAAAGCCGTCCGTGTAACTCTGGTTGCGATAGAAAAACCCGCCGGTGAAGACCGGCGGGCTTTGTGCTTCAGGTGGGACGCTTCTTCCATGCCGCTATCACAGCATCCAATATCGGTTGCACTCTATGGCGAGCCTCTTTTCGCCGAACGCCAACCAACAGCATTTGGTCGTATTCGGTGAATTGGTGGCGAATGGTGTTCTGCATTGACTGGTCAACAGCCTCTTCTATCGACACGCCTCGCCAGTTCTTCGGCGGGGTGCAGACATAGAGCGCGAGATAACGAACGGCAAGTTCAGGACACGCGGGAAGCGGTATTCGTCGGTGCCTCCATCGACAAGCAGGCGGTTCTGCTGAGAGACGCCGGTCACGCATATCCTGAAAATCATGCGTGTCGCGCCAGTCTTTTCCCTGCTTTTCTTCATGATGCCGCCCCAATTTCTCCCTATACTTCGACAATTACCACAATAACTCGCGATTGACATCCATGCCCCGCTGGTTTCCTATCGGGGCGGCAACTTTCGCCGGGGTGTGGAAGCTCAAAGATTGATTGCCTGGGAGGGATGGCATGCCGGTTCGCGTCGCTAGTCGGTTGGCCCTGAGTATCGCGGCTGCGTTCATGATCGCCACCGGCTCGCTTGCGGCTGAGCGGCAGGTCATCACCACGAAGGATTCAGACTATATCGGCGCGGACCTCCGCACGGTCCAGAATGTCACGCTGGAACAGTGCGAAGCGGCTTGCCTTGGCGAGAAGGCCTGCCGCGCCTTCACCTATAACACCAAGGCCCAATGGTGCTTCCTCAAGTCCGACTTTTCGAAGCTGAACCCTTTTCCGGGCGCGATTGCCGGGAAGGTGGTCGAAGCAGGGGCAGGGGCGGCGCCGGATATTGGCGCGCCGCCGGCCCTGACTTTCCTGCCCGCCATGGTGACGGACGAGGCGCGGCAGGACCGGCAGCGCATCGTGGCGCTCGATACTTCGGGTTCCCCGAGCCCCGTTCTCCCGGACCGGACGCAGCCGCGCGTGCTGCCCCGGCCGGGCGAAGTGCATCCGGCGCCGCTTGAGCCGCGCCTTCCCGGCCTTCCGCTGGGCGGCCCGCTCGACGGCTATATCAACTCCGTTTCGAAGGCTCCTGATAATGTCGCCCTGTGGTTGGCGCTGGCCAGTGAGGCGCTAACAGTCCAGCCCCCGGCGGGAACGCCGCCCGTCTCCTATCAACGGCTCGCCACCTCCGCCGCCTATAATGCCTATCAGCTGTCGCGAACGGCGCTTTCGCGGGCGAGGGCGCTCGCCTTTCTGGCCGATGGGCTGCAAAAGCGCGAGTTCTACCGTCCCGCGCTTGAAGCCTATAAGGCGAGCCTTGCATTGTCGCCTTCGCCCCAGGTGCAGGCCAGCTATGACGATTTGAAAGCCCGGCAGGGTTTCCGCGTGCTCGACAACACTATCGATTCCGATAGTGCAAGCCCCCGCGCCTGCGTCCAGTTTTCCGAGCCGCTGGCGAAGGCGGGCGTCGATTATTCCCAGTTCGTCACGCTCGACAACGCCGCGCCAAAGGCGGTGGATGCGGGCGACCGGCAGATCTGCATCGAGGGCTTGCAGCACGGCCAGCGCTATGCCGTCACCTTCCGCGCCGGCCTGCCGGATGCGGCTGGCGACAAGCTGGAAAAGCCGGTCACGCTGAATCTCTATATCCGAGATCGCGCGCCGTCCGTCCGCTTCACCGGCGAGAATTTTGTGCTGCCGTCCTCCATGCGGCGCGGCATTCCGCTCGTCTCGGTCAACACGCCGGCGGCTGATTTGAAGCTCTACCGCGTCAATGACCGCTCGCTGGCCGAGCTGATGACCGGCTCGCAATTCCTGAAGCAATTGAGCAGCTACCAGATCCAGAACATCGAGGACCAACTCGGCGAGCCGGTCTGGCAGGGCAAGCTCGACATTGCTGAGGACCGCAACAAGGATGTGGTGACGAGCATCCCCATCGATACGGCGCTGCCGCAAAGAAAGCCCGGCGTCTATGTGCTGACCGCTCTGCCCGATGGTGCGCGCGACGATGGCGGTGCGCGTGCAACGCAATGGTTCGTGGTGTCGAACATCGGCCTTGCCACCTATGCCGGTGAGGACGGCCTTACCGTCTTCGCCCGCTCGCTGGCGAGCGCCAAGCCGCTGCAGGGGCTGGCGCTCACCCTGCTTGCCCGCAACAATGAGGTGCTGGGGTCAGGCACGACGGATGCGGATGGCCGCGTCACTTTCGCCCCCGGCCTCACGCGAGGCAGCGCCGGGCTTGCTCCCGCCGTGCTCACCGCCAAGGATGGCGAGAGCGATTATGTCTTTCTCGACCTGACCCGCACGGGCTTCGACCTCTCCGACCGCGGTGTGGCGGGCAGGCCCGTGCCGGGGCCCATCGACGTGGTGGCCTGGACCGAGCGCGGCATCTACCGCCCCGGCGAAACCGTCCATGCCACGGCGCTCGCCCGCGACCACGCGGCGATGGCGGTGGAGAATTTGCCGCTGACCTTCATCTTCGCCCGGCCCGATGGCGTCGAGGATCGGCGCATGGTGAGCCCCGGCGCTGCGCTGGGCGGCCATGTGGTGGAACTGCCATTGCCGAAAAATGCCATGCGCGGCACCTGGCACATGCGCATCCATACCGACCCCAAGGCCGCGCCTATCGCCGACATTGCCTTTCTGGTGCAGGATTTCGTGCCTGATCGCATCGAGTTCGACCTGTCGAGCGCCGAGCCGGAAATCGCCATTGGAAAGCCTGCGCGGGTGAGCGTCGATGGCCGCTATCTCTACGGCGCGCCCGCCGCCGGTCTGGCGCTGGAAGGGGAGGTGCGGCTGAAAACATCGCGCGAGCGCGCGGGCTATCCGAACTATCTCTTCGGCCTTGCCGATGACGAGTCGGAGGAGGCAAGCCGCATCGACCTGCCTGACCTGCCGGTGCTGGACGCCGGGGGCAAGGCAAGCTTCGACGTCAATATCGACGACGCGCCTTCCACCACCCGCCCGCTCATCGCCGATGTGGTGGTGCGCATGCGCGAGATGGGCGGCCGCGCCGTCGAGCGCACGCTTGAACTGCCCGTAGTGCCGCAGTCGCCGCAGATCGGCATCCGCCCGGAATTTGCCGGGCAGCAGGTTCCGGAAAATTCCACTGCCGCCTTCAAGGTGATCGCCATCGACCCCACGGGCAAGCGCGAAGGCCTCGCCGGGGCGAAATGGTCGCTCGTCCGGCTGGAGACGAATTACCAATGGTACCGCAATGGCGACCAGTGGAAATATGAGCCGGTGACCTACACCAAACAGGTCGCCAACGGCACGCTGGCGCTCGATCCGGAAGGCGATGGCGCGCCGATTTCCTTCCCCGTCACCTGGGGTCGCTACCGGCTGGAGGTCAACACCGACGACGCGGCAGGCCCGGCGAGCAGCGTCGAGTTCGACGCGGGTTGGTATGTCGCCGCGCGCTCCACCGAGACGCCCGACGGCCTCGAAATCGCCCTCGATAAGGAGAGCTATGCCCCCGGTGATGTTGCAAAGCTTCAAATCTCGCCGCGCTTCGCCGGAGAGGCGCTGATAACAATCGGCGCGGACCGGCTGCGGATGGTGAAGACCGTCAGCGTGCCGCAGGGTGGCGCGACCGTCGATATACCGGTCGGCAATGATTGGGGCGCGGGGGCCTATGTGACCGCGACGCTCTTCCGCCCCGGCGACGCGCAGGCAACCCGCATGCCGATGCGCGCCATCGGCATCAAATGGCTGAAAATCGATCCGGGCGCGCGCAAGCTCGCCGTAAACCTGGGTACGCCAGAGAAGACGCAACCGCGCCAGCCTTTGGCTATCCCTATCGAGGTGCCCGGATTGAAAGCAGGCGACACGGCCTATGTCACCGTCGCCGCCGTCGATGTCGGTATTTTGAACCTGACCAAATATCAGGCCCCGGACCCGGACGGCTGGTATTTCGGCCAGCGCCAGCTGGGGCTGGAAATCCGCGATCTCTATGGCCGGTTGATCGACGGCTCGCTCGGCGCCATGGGCAAGATCCGCACCGGCGGCGATGGCGGCGGCATGCTGGCCGAGGGCAGCCCGCCGACCCAGAAGCTGGTCGCCTTCTTCTCCGGCCCGGTCAAGCTGGACGCCCAAGGCAAGGCCAATGTCAGCTTCGACATGCCGGAATTCAACGGCACGGTCCGCGTCATGACCACGGCGTGGACAAAAAGCGGCGTCGGCCATGCGGTGAAGGACGTGATCGTCCGCGATCCGGTGGTCGTCACCGCGAGCTTGCCGGAATTCCTCGCCCCCGGCGACAAATCGCAATTGCGCCTCGACATAGCCAACACGGACGGCCCTGCGGGCGATTATGTGCTGGGCGTGGATGCGCAAGGCCCGGTCTCGGTGGATATGGCGAATGCGCCGAAGAGTGTGCAACTGGCGCAAGGCGGCAAGGCGAGCCTCACCATTCCCCTGGCCGCGAGCGCGGTGGGCGCGGGAAGCCTCGCCGTGCGGCTCACCAATGCCGATGGCGTCCATGTCGGGCAGACGCTGAACCTGCCCGTCCGCCCCGCGACCATGCCCGTGGCGACCCGGCGCGAGGTGACGTTGAAACCCAATGGCGGCAGTCTCACCATCAACCGCGAGCTCCTGGCGTCGAGCCTCTTGGAGGGCGCTTCGGTGGGTGTCAGCGTCTCGCGCTATCCCGGCTTCAATATTCCGGCATTGCTCGCCGCGCTCGACCGCTACCCCTATGGCTGCGCCGAGCAGGTGACGAGCCGCGCCATGCCGCTGCTCTACCTCAACCAATTGTCCGCCATCGCAGGGATGGCCCGGACGCCTGACGTGAAAAAGCGCATCGACGACGCGATAGCGAGCGTGCTTTCCTACCAATCCTCCACCGGCAGCTTCGGCCTCTGGAGCCCCGGCTCCGGCGACCTGTGGCTCGACGCCTATATCACCGATTTCCTCACCCGCGCGCGGGAGGAGGGCTATACGGTGCCGGACGAGGCGATGGGGCAGGCGCTCGACAACCTCCAGAACGCGCTCGCCTACGATACCAATGTGAAGGACCAGGGCAGCGGCATCGCCTATGCGCTCTATGTGCTGGCGCGCAACCGCCGCGCCAATGTGGGCGATCTGCGCTATTACGCCGATACGCAATTGAACAATTTCCGCTCGCCGCTCGCCCGCGCGCAACTGGCCGCCGCCCTGTCGCTCTACGGCGATGCGCCGCTTGCGCAGAGCACTTTCAGTTCCGCCTATCAGCTGGCGCTTTCCACCCCCTCCGACCCGGCCCGCGCCGATTACGGGTCCGCCCTGCGCGACAGCGCAGGCATGCTGGCGCTCGCGGCGGAGAGCCGCCCCGTGCCGAACCAGGTGCCGCAGATGATCAATCTCGTCCAGTCGCTCCGCAACCAGACAACGGCCCTGAGCACGCAGGACGACGCGTGGATGCTGCTTGCCGCCCGCGCATTAAAAGGCAACGACAAGACGATCTCCATGCAAGTCAACGGCCGGAAGCAAACCGGCAATTTCGCCGAATCATTGTCCGGGCAGGACGTGCTCGATGCGCCGCAGACCATCGTCAACAGGGGCACGAAACCGGTGCAGGCGGTGGTGACGACGCTTGCCGCGCCGAAAGACCCGCTCCCCGCCGGCGGCAATGGCTTCTCCATCACGCGCAGCTTTTACACGCTCGACGGCAAGGAGGCGGACGTGATGCAGGCGAAGCAGAACGAGCGCTTCGTCGTGGTGCTGAAGGTAACGGAGAACAATGCTTGGTCTTCGCGCGTGCTTGTCACCGACCTCCTTCCGGCAGGCTTCGAGATCGACAATCCGAGCCTTGTCTCGAGCGCCGATTTGCAGAATTTCGAATGGCTGGGTCAAACCGACACCGCCCACAGCGAATTCCGCACCGACCGCTTCGTCGCCGCCTTCGACCGCACGAACTACAGCCCCCGGGAGTTCACGGTGGCCTATGTGGTGCGGGGGGTGAGGCCGGGGACCTATGCGCTGCCTGCGGCGAGCGTGGAGGATATGTACAGGCCGGAGCTTTCAGCGCGGACGGCGGCGGGGATGATGGAGGTGGGGGGCGCGCCACAGCCATGAGAGCGATGCGCCAAGCCACCCCCCTCTGCCCTGCCAGGCATCTCCCCCACAAGGGGGGAGATTACGCCTTCATGACCGCTCGGCACCAATCGCGAACGATGAAAGATGAGAGGCGTGGCGCATGTCAGCCGATCTCCCCCCTTGTGGGGGAGATGTCCGGCAGGACAGAGGGGGGTGGCCTGGCGCCACGACCATGAAAAAAGCTACCCTCCTCACCGCCGCGACGTTCCTGACCCTCGCCGCGCTCCTCCTCGCAGCCCTCACCTTCGACCGCCTCCACCCCCCACCACTCACCCCCGCCCTCTCCACCGAAGTGCTCGACCGCAACGGCCATCTCCTGCGCGCCTTCGCCACCAAGGACGGCCGCTGGCGGCTGAAAACCACGCTTGACGATGTCGACCCGCGCCTCGTCAAAATGCTCGTCGCCTATGAGGACCGCCGCTTCTGGTCGCACCACGGCATCGACCCGCTGGCGCTCCTCCGCGCGGCGGGGCAGCTCGTCACCCATGGCCGCGTCGTCTCCGGCGGCTCGACGCTTTCCATGCAACTCGCCCGCCTCATAGAGCCGCGCCCGGAGCGCAGCCTCACCGCCAAGCTGCGGCAGATGGCGCGGGCGCTCCAGATCGAGCGGCGGCTCACGAAGCGCGAAATCCTCGAACTTTACCTCACCCTCGCGCCCTATGGCGGCAATCTCGAGGGGGTGCGGGCGGCGAGCCTTGCCTGGTTCGGCAAGGAGCCGCGCCGTCTCACCATCGCCGAGGCGGCGCTCTTGGTCGCCCTGCCGCAATTGCCGGAAAAGCGCCGCCCCGACCGCAATCTCCCCGGCGCCCGCGCCGCCCGCGAGCGGGTGCTAAAGCAAGTCCAGGAAAAGTGTGAAGCGGTTTTCCGTCCGGACTTGCGCACGAATAAATGCATGGCCGCAACCGGCCTGATAGACGCGCGTGAGATCGAACGCGCCTCGGCGGAAACAATCCCCTCCACCCGCCGCGCTTTGCCTGCGCTTGCCGCCCATCTGGCAAATGACGCGGTGCGCGCCAACCCGGCGCCCCGCGTACACAAGGTCACGCTCGACCGCCGCGTTCAGGAGGGCCTCGAAAGCCTGGCGAAAAACGCCGCCGCCAGCCTCGGCCCGAAGCTCTCCATCGCCATGGTGCTGGCCGACGCCGCCACTGGCGATATATTGGGACACGTCGGCTCGGCGGATTATTTCGACGATAGCAGCTGGGGCTGGATCGACATGACCAAAGTGCCGCGCTCGCCCGGCTCGACGCTGAAGCCCTTCATCTACGGTCTCGCCTTCGAGGACGGCCTTGTGCGGCAGGAGACGATCATCGAAGACCGCCCCGCCAGCTTCTCCGGCTACCGCCCGCACAATTTCGACATGAGCTATCAGGGCGATGTGACGATCCGCGAGGCGCTGCAACTATCTCTAAACGTCCCCGCCATCCGCCTGCTCGACGCGGTCGGGCCGGCGCGGCTGATGGTCAGGTTCAGGCGGGCGGGCGTCGAGGCGCAATTGCCGAAGGGAGAAGCACCGGGGCTGGCGATAGGGCTGGGCGGCGTAGGGCTGACATTGCGGGATTTGGTGCAGCTTTATGCCGGGCTCGCCAATGAGGGGAGGGTGGTGCGGTTGCGGGATGGGGTGGAGGATGAATGTCGGCGCGAGACACCCCCCTCTGCCCTGCCGGGCATCTCCCCCACAAGGGGGGAGATTGGCCTTCATGGACGTTCCCGCCAATCGCAAACGTTGAAGGTTGGCGGCATGGCCCATGCCAGCCAATCTCCCCCCTTGTGGGGGAGATGCCCGGCAGGGCAGAGGGGGGTGCCTGACGGCTCCGCCAACCTACAATCTCTCTCGCCCCTCCTGACCCCCGCCGCCGCATGGACCGTCGCCGACATCCTCTCCGGCGTGCTCCCGCCCAAGGGCAGCCCGAAGCGTGGCATCGCCTATAAGACCGGCACGAGCTATGGCTACCGCGATGCGTGGTCGGTGGGCTATGACGGAAGGCATGTGCTGGGCGTTTGGGTTGGCCGGGCCGACAACGCCGCGACACCTGATATCACCGGTTACGCCACCGCCGCGCCGATCCTGTTCGAGGGCTTCGCCAAATCCGGCCGCGCCCCCGTGCCGTTCCCCCGCCCGCCCGCGGGCGCTGTCCGCATGGCGCGCGACGAACTGCCTGTCAGCCTGCGCCGTTTCTCCCCCGACGGGCTCGTCGCCGCCGGTGCCCGCGAGGCCGCGCCGCAGATCGTCTACCCACCGGAAGGCGCGCGGGTTGAGCTTCTCTCCGGTCAATCCGGCGAGCCCGCGCCCCTGATGCTGAAACTGCAAGGCGGCCGCGCCCCGTTCCGCTGGCTCGCCAATGGCCGCCCGCTGCCCGAGCCCTCCCGCCGCCGCACCACCGCCTGGACGCCGGATGGCGCGGGATATTCGACGCTGACGGTGATCGATGCGGCGGGGAGGGCGGCTACTGTGAAGGTGTGGATCAGTAAGTGAGATAGTGAGTAGTGATTTCATTATCATTTTAAGATCGAATGAGCGGCACGTTCAATATCGTAGCGGCAGTGTCGTTGTAGAGGCATGGATCCCAGTGACAAGCACTGGGATGACGGGGTGGAGATGTTTTTCCACTATCGGATATGCTTCTGCCAAGCGGAGCAGCGAAGAGTTTGTCGCCAACAGCAAAAGCAACCCGTCATCCCAGTGCTTGTCACTGGGATCCATTCCTCAACCGCTCATGACAACAACGATTTCAAAACCGTGTAGGCGGTTCCGTCAGGGATGAACCGCTCAATACGGGCTCTCCACCCTTCCCATCTCCACATACACCGTCTTGATCTGGCTATAATGCTCCAGCGCGGCGATGCCGTTTTCGCGGCCGATGCCGGATTGCTTGTAGCCGCCGAAGGGGACTTCCACAGGCGTCAGGTTATAGGCGTTGATCCAGCAGGTGCCGGCCTTGATCTGGCTGATCGCGCGATGACCGCGGGCGATGTCGGCGGTAAAGACGCCCGCCGCGAGGCCGAATTCGGTATCGTTCGCCCGCGCGATCACCTCATCCTCATCATCGAAGTCGAGGATGCTCATGACCGGCCCGAAGATTTCCTCGCGCGCGATGGTCATTTCATCGGTGACATCGGTAAAGATCGTCGGCTCGATGAAGAAACCCTTCTCTAAGCCCTGCAGATGCGGCACGCCGCCACCGCAGGCAAGCGCGGCACCTTCGGTCTTGCCCATTGCGATATAGCCCAGCACCTTCTCCCGCTGGGCGGCGCTGATGAGCGGGCCCATTTGCGTTGCCTCGTCCATGGGGTCGCCGATGCGAATGGCGCGGGTGCGCTCGAGGAGCCGAGCGACAAACCGCTCGCGGATGCTCTTATGCACGAAAACGCGCGTGCCGTTCGAGCACACTTGCCCGGTGGAATAAAAATTGCCGAGCATCGCGCCGCCGATGGCGCTCTCAATGTCGGCATCCTCGAAGACGATCAGCGGTGACTTGCCGCCGAGCTCCATCGTCACATGCTTGAGGCTGGCTCCGGCCTGCGCCATGATGCGCTTGCCTGTCGGCACCGAGCCGGTGAGCGACACCTTGGCCAGCAGCGGATGGTCTACCAACGCCGCCCCGACATCGCCGAAGCCCTGCACCACATTGAACAGCCCGTCCGGCAGTCCCGCTTCCTTGTAGGCTTCCGCCAGCGCCAGCGCCGAGAGCGGCGTGTTCTCGGACGGCTTGAAGATGAAGGCATTACCCATGGCAAGCGCGGGAGCGGATTTCCACGCCGCGATCTGGATCGGATAGTTCCACGCGCCGATCCCGACGCACACGCCCAGCGCCTCGCGCCGTGTATAGGCGAAGGAGCCGCCGAGATCGACATATTCGCCATTGAACCCGGCGATGATGCCGCCAAGGAATTCCAGCGCATCCGCCGCCGAAGCCGCATCCGCCACCAGCGTTTCCTGCAGGGCCTTGCCGGTATCGAGCGTTTCGAGCTCGGAAAGCTCCCGGTTCTTGGCGCGCAGGATCTCCGCCGTGCGCCGCAGAATGCGCCCGCGCTCGACGGGCTTCAACGCCGCCCATGCGGGTTGGGCCTTAGCCGCAGCGTTGACCGCCTGCTCGATGATATCAGGGGTGGCGGAGTGGAGCCGCGCGATGGTTTCGCCGGTCGCGGGGTAGATGACGGGGAGTTCCTTGCCGGATTTGTCCTCCACGAATTCGCCGTTGATGAAGTGCGAGGCTTTCGGTTGTGCGCGCATGAAAAGGCTCCTGATATTGAAAACATAGCGGCTGCGATACCCCCCTCTGTCCTGCCGGACATCTCTCCCACAAGGGGGGAGATTGGCTGTGAGAGCTGCTTTCGCTAATCACGAACGCAGCAGAATAAAGTACCGTCACCCATGCAGGCCAATCTCCCCCCTTGTGGGAGAGATGCCCGGCAGGGCAGAGGGGGGTGTCCTGGCACCGCCGCCGGCCTCACCGATCCGACACCCGCCACCGCGGATTATCCCATGGCTCCTGGTTCGACCGCGGCAATGGATCGACCCCCAGAATATGGTCCGCCGCCTTCTCGCCGGTCATGATCGAAGGCGCGTTCAGATTCCCATTGGTGATGCGCGGGAAGATGGAGGAATCCGCGACGCGCAAGCCTTCCACCCCGATCACCCGGCATTCCGGATCGACCACGCTCATTGGATCATCAGCCGCCCCCATCTTGCACGTGCCGCAGGGGTGAAAGGCGCTTTCCGCGTGCTCACGGATGAAATCGTCGATCTCCTCGTCGCTCTCAACATGCGCGCCCGGCTGGATCTCCCGGCCCCGATAGGGATCGAATGCCGCTTGCCCGAAAATCTCCCGCGTCAGCCGCACACAATGGCGGAAATCGCTCCAGTCGTCCGGATGCGACATGTAGTTGAAGCGGATGACGGGTTTTTCCATCGGGTCGGCGGAGCGCAGGGTGACGGAGCCGCGCGATTTCGACCGCATCGGCCCGACATGCGCCTGGAAGCCGTGCCCGTCCGCCGCTGCCTTGCCGTCATAGCGGATGGCGACGGGCAGGAAATGATACTGAATGTCAGGATATTCCACCCCCGGCTTCGAGCGCACGAAGGCGGCGGATTCGAAATGGTTGGTCGCGCCGTGACCGTTCTTGAAGAACAGCCACTGCGCCCCGATCAGCGCCTTGGAGAACAGGTTGAGCCGGGAATAGAGCGTGATCGGCTCTAAGCATTCCTGCTGGATATAGACCTCCAGATGGTCCTGCAAATTCTGCCCCACGCCCGGACGGTCGGCGACCACCTCTAGGCCATGCTGCCGCAAATGCGCGGCGGGGCCGATGCCCGACAGCATCAGCAGCTTCGGCGAGTTGATGGACGAGGCCGAGACGATCACCTCGCGCCGCGCCTTGACGATCTGGATTTTCCCGCCGCTCTGCACCTCGACGCCGGTGGCGCGCCCGTTCTCGATCACGATCTTCCGCGCCAGCCCCCTGATGAGATTGACATTCGGCCGCTTCAGCGCCGGGCGCAGATAGGCATTGGCCGCGGACCAGCGCCGCCCCTTGTAGATCGTCTGCTCCATGGCCCCGAAGCCTTCCTGCTTCGCGCCATTATAATCCTGTGTCACCTCGAAGCCCGCCTGCCGCCCCGCTTCGACAAAGGCATGGAACAGCGGGTTGCGTCGGCTGCCGCGCTGCACATGAAGCGGCCCATCCGCACCGCGCCAGCCTTCCTCGCCGCCATGCGAATGTTCCATCCGCTTGAAATAGGGCAGCACATCCGCATACGCCCAGCCGCGCGCGCCCGCCTCCGCCCAATGGTCGAAATCACGGGCATGGCCGCGCACATAGACCATGCCGTTGATGGAAGAGGAGCCGCCGATCACCTTGCCGCGCGGCGTGACGAGACTGCGCCCGCCAAGGTGAGGCTCCGGCTCCGAGGCGAAGCCCCAATCATAGGCCGCCATGTTCATGGGGAATGAGAGAGCGGCGGGCATCTGGATGAGCGGCCCCATATCCGTCCCGCCATATTCGATGACGATGACGGAGTGCCTGCCATTGTCAGACAGGCGATAGGCCAGCGCCGAACCTGCCGATCCGGAACCGATAATGACGAAATCCGCTTCCATCCGGCTCATGCCTTCAACTGAACAATGATGTAATCTTCGACAAGCGCCACCGCCGACGCCGCATCCGGCGCGCCATCCCCCAGCGCGTGGCGGATATAGAGCCCGTCGATCATCGCGCCCGCGCCTTCGGCGATGCGCGTGGCCTTCTCCCGCCCGCAAAGCTGAGCGAGCGCGTCGGCGAGGTTGGAATGCAGCCGCCTGGCATAGACCCGCAACAGCCGCCGCGTTTCATCCGATTGCTGCGCGTGGACATAGAAGGTGAGCCAGGCCGCGACGGTATGCGGCGCGAATTGCTTGGGCGAGAAATTGACCGCTATGATGGCCGACACCCGTTCGCGTGGGCCGGACGCCTCCCGCAGCGCCGCGCGCAAATCCTGCCCGAGTTCGGCAAGGAGATGCCGCATCGTGGCGAGCAGCAATTGCTCCTTGCCGCCGAAATAATGATGCGCCAGCGCCGGCGAAACGCCCGCCTCATGGGCAATCTGCGCTACTGTCACATCGAGCGAGCCGCGCTCCCCGATCGTGCGTATCGCCGCATCGATCAGCTCCCGCCGCCGCATGGGCTCCATTCCGATCTTGGGCATAGGTTGGGTCCAGATTGTTGTGCTGGCGGCAATTTAGGTTTGATTGACTAATCAATCAATAAAAAAGCTGGGAAATGTCAGCGGGACAGAGGGGGGCGACGTAGAGCGCCAGCGTTTCCATTCATCGTTGAATGCTTTCAAGCGCAACATACAATAGTGCCAGTGCTTGTCCCTTATTCCCCTCCACCCCCATCGCCGCTATACAGTTCCCCGAACAAACTCCGAAAATACGAAAGCGCGCATTATGAGCAATCCTGAACTCGTCGAGGTTTATCGTGGACCCGTGGTGGAAAGCCGCCATCGCGGGGCGGTCGCGGTGGTCGATGGCGACGGGCGCACGGTGTTTTCGCTGGGCGATGTCGAGCGGCCCGTCTTCCCGCGCTCGGCGATCAAGGCGATTCAGGCGCTGCCGCTGGTCGAGAGCGGCGCGGCGGATGTCTTCGGCTTCGACAACAAGGACCTCGCCATGGCCTGCGCCTCGCATTCCGGCGAGCCGGAGCATGTGGCGCGTGCCGCGTCGATGCTCGAGCGAGCCGGGCTGGATGCCTCGGCGCTCGAATGCGGCGTCCATTGGCCGTTCGAACTGCCGGTGACCTTGAAGCTCGCCAAAAGCGGGCAGGAGCCGACGCCGCTTCACAACAATTGCTCCGGCAAGCATTCCGGCTTCCTCGCCACCTGCATGCATTGCGGCTTCGAGACGAAGGGCTATGTCGCGCTGGGGTCTCAGATTCAGGAACTGGTGCGCGAGACCATGGAGTCCGTCACCGGCGCGCCCCATGCCGTCGATCTCTGCGGCACCGATGGCTGCTCGATCCCGACCTATGCCATCCCGCTCGTCGCGCAGGCGCGGGGCTTTGCCCGTATGGCGACCGGCAACGGCCTCGCCCCCGAACGGGCGAAGGCGGCGCGGCGGCTGGTGGAAGCTTGCATGGCCGAGCCATTCTATGTGGCCGGCTCGAAGCGCGCCTGCACGGCCATGATGAACATGGCCCCCGGCCGCGTCTTCGTGAAGACGGGCGCGGAAGGCGTCTTCACCGGCGCGGTGCCGGAACTCGGCCTCGCCTTCGCGCTCAAATGCGATGACGGCGCGACGCGGGCTTCCGAATCCATGGTTGCAAGCGTCCTCTCTCGCATCTTCGCCGCCGAACCGGACTTGAGCGCAAAGTTCGACCGCTTCGCCACCCGCGAGTTGAAGAACTGGAACGGCATTCCGCTTGGCACCGTCGCTTCCACGGAAGCATTGACGGGCGCGCGGATCGGGTAAAGGCGCTTTTTCCAGACGTCCTTCTCGGGACAAGCCCGAGAATGACGGCGAGGGGTTGTTTCATGCTGGTTCTAGCAACTCTGGGATGAGAGAGGGATGGTCTGAATGAGCGGTGAGACGATCGATCGGGAGCGGCTGCTGGCCATTCTGGAATACTGGCACCGGATAGAATTCTTTATTCCGTTCGATTTGTCCGCCTGCGCCGAACCGCGGGACGGGCGTGCTCCCTTCTGGATGCATGCCGAAACGCTTGAAAATGATACAGCCTATCTGCGACGGCCGAATATCCCCGAGGGCAAGGAACTCACGGGGATAAGGCTCTTCTTCGGGGTGTTCGACAAGTCGCAGATGACGGATTCTATTCTGCGTTATTGTGCGCCGGCGAGCGGACTGGCCGCGTTCGAGGACGTGGAGCGCGGCGACCTCGAAGGCGATACATGCTTTGCCAGCCTTGATCTCGATGCCAACGGTGTTCCGCTTTTCGACCGGTTTTCCATTTCGACCTTGCCATGGGCGCTGGGGCGTATAGCGAAGGGCGGGCTCATGGCGCTTTCGCTCGGCGCCTTTGCCGAAAGCATGAAGAAGCTGAAGGAGCTACTGGAGAATTTCAGGGCGCAGCGCCATCTCGATCGATCCGGAGAGGCGGACGGTGCAGAGGCGATCACCCCGGCGGAGATACTTGCCCTGAATGACCTCCTGCAGGACTGGGCGGGTTTCAAGCCGGAACCTGGCCGTCCGGTCGCCCTGGCTGAAATCCGGTTTCGCGAGAAGCTGGAGACATCCGTCAGGCAATTGGAGGCGCCTCAGATTATTGACATGATCCCCGCCGAGGGCGATGAGGACGAGGAGGATGACGAGCCGGAGGTCGAGCAGGAAATAGGCATCCTCAACAGTTTCTATCTCGAGGACATCGAAAAGGCGATTGCCTGCGTCCGTGACGGCGTCGTGCCGGAGGCCATCAGGCAATATCTGACGCCGCTCGAGGCGAATGAACGTCTCGATCTTTATTCCGATGCGGGACGCCTCGCGATACTGGAAAAGCTCCATCCGAGCCGTGTCAATCGCGGCCGGTGGCCGAGCGACCCCAGCCATGCCATGAGCCTCATGCAGCAATTCGCCATCAATGCGGCTGGCGAGCTTGGCGGCAAAGACGGCCTATTTTCTGTCAACGGGCCTCCCGGCACCGGTAAAACGACATTGCTGCGGGATGTGATCGCCGACAACATCGTCAAGCGCGCCCGCGTCCTCGCCGCGCTCCCATCGCCCCGGGACGCCTTCACGGGACGCGGCAAGAAGATGGAGTTCGCCGACGGCGCCACGGCGACCATTTCAATCTTGAAGCCGGAATTGACCGGTTTCGAGATGGTGGTGGCGTCCTCGAACAACACGGCTGTCGAGAACATTTCCAAGGATTTGCCGAAACGCAAGTCCATTTGGGACCTGTCGTCGGTCGATTATCTGCAACCGGTTGCCCACAAGGTCGCCGCACAAACGAAGAAAGGCGGCTTTCAACCTTGCAAGGGGGAGGAGCAGCCTTGGGGCCTCATCTCCTGCGTCCTCGGAAATTTCGCGAACCGCAGGTCATTCGGCAACAAATTCGCCTTCAAGCCCAGGATGAATGGGGAACACACGACGTGGAAGGACGGCCATGTGTTCCAGAGCATTTACGGTTGGCTGGACAATTATGAGGGGCCATCCTTTGCCGAGGCCGTCGAAGCGTTCAGGCGCGCGGAGGCGGAGGTCGATGCCGGTATCGCGCGCCACGCACGATATGCGGATCTGTTCGGCGAAGTGGGACTACGGTCGCAAGACGACTATTGCCGGGCGGCGTCGGCGCAAGCGAAGTCTGCCGCCGAGGCGTTGGAAACCAGCGGGCGCGCGCATGACGGCATCGGGTTTGAGCTGCAGGCGACCGAAGCCAGGCTTTCCGGACTGAAGGAAGAGGAGCGTCTCCTCGATCGGACCAGCCCCGCATGGTGGCATCGATTGTTCCGGACCAGGGCGGGGCAGGAATACCGGGCGAGCATGGTGGAGAACGCGAAGGCGCAGCTCTCCGTCCGAGGCCGGCAGTCCCTGTTGCGCGAAACGCTGGCAAGCCATGCCGCCGAGATGCAGCGGGCGAGCGCGCGGCTTCAGCAATGCGAAGCCGCCCTTGCCGCCCGGCAGCATGAATGGAAGCAGAAGCGGGCGGAGCTGGAGCAATTGGGGGAGGCTCTGGGAAACCCCGCAATTCCCGGGTCATTGAGCGATCTCGAAACCGACCGGTTCCAGATTTCCGGCCTGTGGCATACCGAAGCGATGGCCACCCTGCGGTCCGCTCTCTTCGAGGCTGCCTTGCGCCTGCACGCCGCATGGCTTGCCGAGGCGGGGCGCAGCGGTGGAGGTTTCCGCGGCAACATACCCGCAATCAGCAAGCTGCTTTCGGGCAATTTGCCGGTCGAAAAGGCAGCCATCGCCAGTATCTGGCAAAGCCTGTTCATGATCGTGCCCGTGATATCGACGACCTTTGCGTCCTTCACCCGCCTGTTCAACGGGGTCGAAGCAGGCGGGATCGGCTGGCTTTTCATCGATGAAGCGGGGCAGGCGGTGCCGCAGGCGGCAGTGGGCGGGCTGATGCGGGCGCGGCGCGTCATGGCCATCGGCGATCCGCTCCAGATCGAGCCCGTCTTCACCCTGCCGGCGGCCTTCATCAAGGCGCTTGGCGAACTCTCGCCCCACACGGCCGGCGGAGATTACTCACCGGCGCGCACCTCGGTCCAGACCCTTGCCGACGCCGCCAACCGCTTCGGCACGGCGGTGGCTACCGACGCAGACGACGATCCACTTTGGATCGGCAGCCCCTTGCGCGTGCATCGCCGCTGCATCGACCCGATGTTCAGCCTCGCCAACCGGATCGCCTATCACGGCAAGATGGTGTTCGCGGCGAGGGGACCTTCAGAGGATTTCGCGCCACTTCACGACAGCGCCTGGATTGATATCCGCGGGCGGGTTACGGGCAAGCAGACGGTGCGGGAACAGGTGGAGTTCATGGTGCGCGTCCTCCTTGCGACTTACCGCAGCGAGGGCCGTCTGCCGGGCGTCTATATCATTTCCCCTTTCAAGGAAACCAAGGCTGCCCTCAGGCAGGCGATTGAAAAGGCGTACTGGATCAATCCAGACGGTCGCCACGAGCAACCGAAGGGGCTGGATGATTGGTTGAAAAACCGGATCGGCACGGTCCACACCTTCCAGGGCAAGGAAGAAGACACCGTCTTCATGGTTCTGGGAACCGATGCCGAGCACCGCGGCGCCGCCGTCTGGGCCGCATCGAAGCCGAACCTGCTTAACGTCGCGGCGACGCGGGCGCGCTACCGGCTGTTCATCATCGGCGACAGCACGCTCTGGAGCGGCCTGCCCTATTTCAGCGACGCCGCCGACATGCTGCCGGTTGTGCAGGAGGAGGATTTTCTGGCGCGGCTATGAGCATTTCTATTGAGACGGAACCAACTGTGCGCCGAAAATTGAGCACTTCACGGTTTGATGGAAACTGTGCGATGGCGATCCCCTTACCCCCGTCCTTCGAGGCTCGCTTCGCGAGCGCCTCAGGACGAGGGTAAGGGGCGTTGCGCTTCAGGTAAGGGGAGGAGCACAGCGTCTCGGGAGCCCTCATGGTGAGGTGCGAATGGAGCGCAGCGGAATTCGCCTCGAACCACGAGGGCGCTTGGCGCTGATTCCAGCAAAACAAGAATTGCTGTAGCCCATCAGGTCAGTTGTTGAGGATGAAGGGATGTTGCGGCCAAACAAGTGCATGCCGTGGAATGCCCCTCACCCTTACCCTCTCCCCGCACGCGGGGCGAGGGGGACATCCGCGTTGCTGCCTCTCCCTTGTTCCCTGCACCTGGCAGAAAGATTAGGCGAGAACGGTCGTGTCCCCCTCTCCCCGTAAATCACGGGGAGAGGGTAAGGGTGAGGGGCTATCCATGACATTCCAGCAACCCTCATCCTGAGCTTGTCGAAGGGCGAGGCGGCTTGGCGATTCCATCAAAACAGGAACTACTCAGATTTTGACTGTGAAATCCCGAAAGAAAGCCGCCGCGCCGTCCTCATCGATCTCACCGGCGGCAACCATGGTGATGAGGAGGATCACATCCTCATTGGTCGCTTCCAGGCTCAGCCCGTTGAAATAAAGGAAAAGATCGGCTGCGGCAAAACCGGTCCGCTTGTTGCCGTCAATGAAGGGATGGTTTTTTACGATCTTATAAAGATAGGCTGCGGCGAGTTCATAAAGGTCCGGCGCTTCATAAGCATGCTTGTTCAGCGGCCTGCCTAGTGCGGATTCGAGCGCATCTTCGTCCCGCAAGCCAGCTGCGCCGCCGTGGAGGCGCAACTGCTCGTTATGCATAGCCTCCACGAACTCCCGCGAGTGGAATTCGATCATTTGGCGAGAACGCGATAGGCTGCCTCGTATTTCTTCATGCGCTCGCGGGCGATCTGCATTTTCTTTACGAATTCTTCCGGATTTTCCGTGAGCGGGCGCAGCTTCAGCCCGTCGGCCTCCTCGATGAGAAGCACCGTGTCGCCAGCATGGATATTATGCCGGTCGAGCACTTCCTTCGGCAGGATAACACCTTCCGAATTGCCGATTTTGCGAACAGTAAGGTTCATGGCGATGTCCCCGTTTCGGCAAGCTTTTGCAGTGCGGCCCTGTATTGGTCCATGACCTCACGCGCGGCCTGCATCTGCCGCTCGAAATCATCGGGGCGTTTCAGGGCAGCGACCATGTCGACCTCACTTGTTATAACGCATGATATAACATGGGAAGCGGCAGGTTTCAATCGTTGGTATCATTCCCCGGCAACCCCTCGAAAGCCTTCGCCGCCCAAGGCGCCGCCGAGCGGCACCAGATCTGCCGCTTCGGTGCGAATTCCCGGCGCTGGTCGATGCTGCCCCAGCGGATGCCCCAGGGCGCGTTTTCGGTGTCCTCGCCGCTGGTGAAGAGGGGCGAGCCGCACTCCGGACAGAAATATTGCAAGCGTTTTTTCCCGCTTGTCCCCGTCTTCAGATAAACCTTGGGCGCGTTGCCGGTCAGCCGGATGCCGCCGGGAGAGGCTCGCACCGTTACGCGATAGGGCGACCCGGTCAGCCGCTGGCAATCGGTGCAATGGCAGATGGTGATCCGCTCCGGATCGATCTCCGCCTCATAAGTGACATGCCCGCAATGGCATTGCCCAGTAATTTTCATCGTCGGCACCTTTCAGGACGCGCTGCTGCGGGAGCCCGACTACTGCTTCGGCAGGCCCTGATCGCGGATTTCAGTCAACCGGTCGTAGATTTTGAATAGCAGGATCAGGCTCTCGCAGAAAACGCGCCATGCTATCAGGGTCCCGACGAGCATAAGGAGGCTCCCGACGATATTGGGAAGCGTGGCGTCCGAAAAACTCCTTTGGTAAGCGAATATGGGTACAAGCACGACGCCAGCCACGCCGACCCAGAAGACGATCTTGACCAGTACGGGCGTCAGGAATTTTTCAAAGACAAAGAAATCCTTGATTGCCATGGAGCTACCCTCCGCAAAAACAATCGCAACCTGCAATATAGGTCAGGAAAATGGCAGGTCCATGCAAAACATGATCGAGAGTTGCAGGCCTTGGGAATTATGCGGCGATTAAAGCCATCCCTTCTTGCGGAAATAGACGAGCGGAAGGATGGCGGAGATTACCATCAAGATGAGGGCCATCGGATAGCCCCATGTTTCCTTGAGCTCCGGCATGAAATGGAAGTTCATCCCGTAGATCGAGGCGATCAGCGTCGGAGGCATGAAGCCGACCGCAGCCACCGAGAATATCTTGATGATCGCGTTCTGTTCGACCGAGATGAGGCCGACCACCGTATCGAGCAGGAAATTGATCTTGTTCGAGAGGAAATCGACATAGTTTTCCAGCGATTGCGCGTCCCGCTCCAGCGACTTGATCCAGGCTCTCTTGTCCTTGTCCGCGCCGCTCGCCGGCAAATTGGTGGTGACATAGACTAGCAGGCGGCCGATGCCGGCCAGGCTCTCGCGCACCTTGGAGAGAAACGCCCCCTGGCCGCCGATATGCGTCAGGAGCAGGCGGAAATCCTTGTTGGTCATCGGGCGCTCATGGGCGCGTATGTGAAAGATCGACTGCGATTCCTCCTCGATCTTCTCCGACACCGCCTCCAATATGTCGGCCAGCCGGTCCGTCGCCGCTTCCAGAAGGCCGAGCAGGATCGCAAGGCCGGAACATTTCGCATCGATCAGCCCATTGCCCGGCTTCATCGCGCGCTCGATATAGAGCCCGAACGCCCTGGGTTCACTATAGCGGGCCGTGACCAGCAGCTTGCCCGAAAGCACGAAGGAGATCGGCGCGGTTTTACGATGATCCTTGCCCACGGTATAAAGAATGGGCGCGGTCAGATATTGCGCGCCGTTCTCCATGTAGAACCGGCTCGATTCGGCGATATCTACCATGTCCGCATGGGTCGGAATATCGGCCCCGATCCATGTTTCGACCGTCTTTTCCTCGTCCGGCGTCGGATTGAGCAGGTCGATCCACACGGCATTGATGGGCAGCGAGCTTCCCGCTTCCTCCTCGACCAGTATCAGATGGTCGGTATCCAGGCAGTAGATTCGGATCATGGTTTCTCGCGAATGATGGAAGCGGGAGTCTATGCCTGCAACGCTTTAAAATGGAATAATGGCGAGATCATCGAAGGCAGTGGCGAGGCGGCCGGCAAAATTCCAGCTATTTGCGGTCAGGAATCCCCTCCAGCAGCGCATCCATCAGCCTCTCCGCCGCCTCGCCGAGGACAGTGCCCGGCGGGAAGATGTCAGTGGCGCCGGCTTGTCTCACCGCCTCGTGGTCCTGCGGCGGGATGACGCCGCCCACGACAATAAGGATATGATCGCCGCCGCGTCCCTTAAGCGCCGCCTTCAGCTCCGGCACCAGCGTCAGGTGGCCCGCCGCAAGGGAGGAGACGCCGAGAATATGCGCGCGGGATTTGACCGCGAGATCCGCCACCTCCTCCGGTGTCTGGAACATCGCGCCCACGGTCACGTCGAAGCCAAGGTCACCGAAGGCGGTGGCGATTACCTTCTGCCCTCGGTCGTGCCCGTCCTGCCCCATCTTGGCGATGAGGAGGCGCGGGCGCTCTCCGGCACGCTTCTCGAATGCCGCCACCTTTTCAAGCACCCGCTCCGCCGCCTTGTTCGGCCCCAGCGCCTTGCGGTAGACGCCGGAGATGGTGCGCACCTCGGCCACATGCCGGCCGAACGCCTTTTCGAGCGCCAGGGAGATTTCGCCCACTGTCGCCTTGGCGCGCGCCGCATGGATGGCGAATTCGAGGAGGTTGCCTTCGCCCGATTGTGCCGCCGCCGTCAGCCGGTCAAGGGCGGCCTCCACCGCGCCCACATCGCGCGTGCCCTTCAACGTCTGCAATTTGGCGAGCTGGCGGGCGCGCACTTCCGCATTGTCGATCTTGAGCACGTCCACGGCAATGTCCTCAGCCGGTCGGAACATATTGACGCCGATGACGGGCTGCTCACCGCTGTCGATGCGCGCCTGCGTCCGCGCAGCCGCTTCCTCGATACGCATTTTCGGAATGCCGCGCTCGATGGCCTTGGCCATGCCGCCGAGCTTTTCAACCTCCTCGATATGCTGGAGCGCCCGGACGGCTAGATCATGCGTCAGCCGCTCCACATAGGCCGAGCCGCCCCAGGGATCGATAATGTCAGTCGTGCCGGATTCTTTCTGCAGCAGAAGCTGCGTGTTGCGGGCGATCCGCGCCGAATGGTCCGATGGCAGCGCCAGCGCTTCGTCGAAGGCGTTGGTGTGCAGCGATTGCGTGCCGCCGCCCGTCGCCGCCATCGCCTCCACCATCGTGCGGATGATATTGTTGTGCGGGTCCTGTGCGGTGAGCGACCAGCCCGAGGTCTGGCAATGCGCCCGCAAGGCCAGCGAGCGCTCGTCCCTTGGGTCGAAATTCTTCTTCATGAGCAGCGCCCAGAGCAGCCGCGCCGCCCGGAGCTTCGCCACCTCCATGTAGAAATTCATGCCGATGGCCCAGAAGAAGGACAGCCGCGGCGCAAACTTATCGATATCGAGCCCCGCCGCCAGCCCCGCCCGCGCATATTCGATGCCGTCGGCGAGCGTGTAGGCCAGTTCCAGATCGGCGGACGCCCCCGCCTCCTGCATGTGATAGCCGGAAATGGAGATGGAGTTGAATTTCGGCATATGCTTCGCCGTATAGGCGAAAATGTCCGACACGATCCGCATCGAGGGCGCGGGCGGATAGATATAGGTGTTGCGGACCATGAACTCCTTGAGAATGTCGTTCTGGATGGTCCCGACCAGTTGCTCCTGCCCGACGCCCTGTTCCTCCGCCGCCACGATGAAAAGCGCCAGGACAGGCAGCACCGCGCCGTTCATGGTCATGGAAACGGTCATCTCACCGAGCGGAATGCCGTCGAAGAGCTGGCGCATGTCGAGAATGGAGTCGATCGCCACCCCCGCCATGCCGACATCGCCCGCCACGCGCGGATGATCGCTGTCATAGCCGCGATGGGTGGCAAGATCGAAGGCCACCGACAGGCCCTTCTGTCCCGCCGCGAGGTTGCGCCGGTAGAACGCGTTCGATTCCTCCGCCGTCGAAAACCCCGCATATTGCCGGATCGTCCACGGCTGCTGCACATACATGGTGGGGTAGGGGCCCCGGATGAAGGGCGGCATCCCCGGATAGGTGTCGAGATAGGGCAGGGATTTGAGATCGGCCTGCGTATAGGCGCGCTTGATCCTGATACCCTCGGGCGTTTTCCACCTGTCCGCGCCGGGTTTGGGCGCTTTGGCTTTCGGGTCGGCCCAGGGGATTTGGGTGAAATCGGGGATCATGGTGCCTCCTCCATGAGCCGGAGTATTTTATTCTCAACGGAAATGCCGGCTCCAGGCACCCCCCTCTGCCCTGCCGGGCATCTCCCCCTCAAGGGGGGAGATTGGCTGTCAGTTCCGCTTTCGCTAATCGCCAACGCAGAAAAATAGAGTGCCGTCATCGATAAAGGCCAATCTCCCCCCTTGTGGGGGAGATGTCCGGCAGGACAGAGGGGGGTGAAATCGAAGAGCGCCTTCATCAATCGCTTCCCACCATCTCATCCAGCCGCGTAAAAACCAGCGGCTCGCAATGCACCGCTCCATCATCCGGCAATGTCCTGCGCTCCGCATCGAGCACCGTCACCGGGTAATCCTCCTTGAGCGCATGCACGGTCGTGCCGACGATTTCGCGCTCGCCGCTGCGATAGGCCTCGGCCCGCTTTTCCCGGCATTCGGCGATCCGCGCCTGAAAATGGCCGTTGACGAGGCTTTTCAAAATGCCGCCCTCGCGCTCAAGCGCCTGGAACGCATTCCATGCCGCCTCGCAAAGGCATTCGGTCAGCATCTCGACCCCGCCCGACCCACTGGCGGGATCGCCGACGAAGCCGAGATTGGATTCCCGGGAGAGGATCAGTTGCGTGTTGCGGGCAAGCCGCCGCGCGGCCGGATCGGGCAGGCCATGCGTGATGGTGTGCGGCAGGATGGAGATGCCGTCCGCTCCGCCGATCGCCGCGGCAAAGCCGGCAATGGTGGTGCGCAGGATGTTGGTTTCGACGTCCCGCGCGCTCATCATCCGCATCGAGGTTTCCGCGTGGATCGCGGCAGGCGAGGGCGGGATGCCGCATGCCTCCTGCAGCCGCGCCCACAGCCGCCGCAAGGCGCGCAGCTTGGCGATGGTGACGAACTGGTCCTGGTCGGCCGAGATGGCAAAGCCGATATGCGGCGTTGCATAGACGACCGGCTGGCGCGCCTCCTCGAACATCCTGAGATAGCTGACAGCGACGGACAGCATCGCGCCCAATTCCTGCGCCTCGCTCGCGCCCGCATTATGATAGGGCCGCCCATCGGCCTCCAGCACGATGCCGGGCAGGCCGGTGGCGAAGAAATTGCCGAGCGCCTGCGGCAGCGACGCCTTCAGCGCCTCAACGCTCATGCGCAGCCATCCGCATGAGGCAAGCGTCGCGGTAGGGTCGATGCCTAGGGAAAAGCTCGTGCGGGCCGGATCGATGCGCCGGAAGCGCAGATAATCCGCCAGCCACTCCGCGCAGGCGCGGCTGTTGGGATGCGCATCCATCCGCAGATGCAGGCCATCGAGCTCGATATCCTCGAACAGGCGGTCGATCGTATCGGGACCGGGGGGAAGGCCGAAGCCGAACGCATTCTGCGCGCCCTCGAACACCAGCGCCACGCCATTGGCGCCGTTCTCGATATCGTCCCTGAGCTGCCGGTTGGCGCGGGCCGGATCGGGATCGTCCGCCCGCTGGATGATGCGCCATGGCCGGTCCGGTGCCGCGCGGAGAAGAGGCTGCGCATTCCTGTCCCGCTCATAAAGCGGCTCGATGACAATGCCGTCACCGGTTTGCGAGGTCAGCGCCTCCTCGAAGCTTTCGCCCTTCAACGCCTTTTCGGCGAGCCTGACCCAGCGGTCGTAATCTTCAGGCGGGAAGAGACCTTCCTTCAATATGCTCGGATCCATGTCTACACCTCCGTAGCGTTTGGTCCCCCAGCCATTTGGCCGCCAGAGTATCAGAAGCTGAGCGCAGGGGAAGCCCATGCCGGGCCGCGGCGTTCTTCTTCCTTCAAGCTGTTCGATCCGAAATGCACCCGAAGCCCGGTGAGGACGCGGTGGGCGGTCAGCGGATTTGAGTCTTCCACCGTGGCCCTGTCATAGCGATAGCCCGCGAAAGCCGTGACGGGCGTGCCGGTAAAGCGATAATTGGCGATGGCAGAGAGCGAATAGAGATCGGCGTCTACGCCATAGGCCGACAGCCGGTTGAACGCGCCCTCGAAATCATAGCGCGTGTCGTCATTGGCATAGACGCGCGCCCCAAGCGCCGCCGTCAGATGATCCGCTTCGATATCCGAATAGGACACCCGGCCATAGCCGGCCCGTCCGTAAAGGGTGGCGTCGCTGGTATAGACCGCGCCTTCGAGGCCGCCGATGAGGTCGGTCGCATATTTGTCGGCATCGAGATAGTCATGCAGCAGGTTGAACGCGGTCGAGCCGAACCGCGAGGCGGAGACGAAACCGCCAAACGCGAAGGCGTCCGGTTCGCGGTAATAGGCGTGAAGCGTGCCGCCCAGCGTGTTGGCCTGCCCGAGATCGCTGATGTCGCCCCTGTTATACCCGGCATCCACCTGCGTGTTGAACCCGGTGCCGAGATCCGCATTGACCGAGCCGCGCAAGGCCCAGGACCGGATGTTCGCGCTATCGTCCCCTGCGCTTGCCCGGCCATAGGAGAAGCTGCCTTCGGCAAACCCCGAAACGCCGGAAATGCCCGCCGCCGGTTCCTCGGGCATGTAGACGATATCCTCCGCCGGCTGCCCGAAGATCGGGCTGTCCATATCGGCAGCGCTGGCGCCGGAAGAGACTAATACAGTTGTCGCTAATAATAGAAGATAAGACTGACGATACGTCATGATGCCCGCTACCCCCACTTGGTAAATCAGCATATGTGTAAAAACACATAGTTAACCGTAGGTTTAAGAGGGATGGTTTTTCTCAACCCGGTTTGGGGGAAGTACATTCGGCTGTCGGCGGAAACAGTATTTCTCTCTATCTCTGCCGAAGAAAGGCTCGCGCCTTCCCTCCCCCTTGCGGGGAGGGTGGCCCGAAGGGTCGGGTGGGGGTGGTGACGTTTACGCCATTGTCTCCAGCAAAAGCGCAAACGTCACCACCCCCATCCGCCCGCTGACGCGGGCACCTTCCCCGCAAGGGGGAAGGAGGGGCGCTAAACCGTCCTGCTGATCAGACGAACTGCCCCAGCCCGGGGATCGAATTCACCACATCGTCCACCGGACCCGCGCCGGCCTTCTCCCGCGCATAACCGATGGTCTGCTTGGAGACGCCGGAAATCTCGCTCATGCCGAGGCCCATGCCCATCAGTTGCGAGCCGAGGCCCATGACGCCGCCCATCATGCTGGAGAGGAACCCGCCACCGCCTTCAGCCTGCGCGGCGGCAACCGCCTCGCGCGCGCCGGGAATGGCGTCGATGAGGGCGGAAACCTTGTCCGCCGGGCCTTCCTTTTCCAGGAAAGCGAGAATAAGCCCGACCGCCTTGGTGGCCGTGGCAGGGTCGATGCCGACATTCGAGCTGATGCGCGCGATGAGTTCGTCCATGGGGAATCCTCCAGAATTTGACGTTTACGTAATATGCATTTGGGGCGATGGAATGCAAGCGGGTCTGAGAGGGGCTTTTCGGTTGCCGTTAACACTCAACGGAACAGATTGGAATGCGTGCCGGTGCGCTCGAAATGGACGCTCCTGCCATCCAGTTTGTAAATCAGCAGCCAATCCGGCTCTATGTGCAGATCGCATCACGGCGGAACTCGCTGGAATAGGACGGCTCGCGCACTCAGATGCTCAATTGTCTGAACAAATCTTCGGCGTCGCTGGCTTTGTGGACGTCCCCGCCACACGCTGTCTTCTCCATGGTCTCCACAGTCAAGGTATTAAGCACCTTCACCAGCGGGGGAAGGTCGCTGTAGTCGATTTCGCTATCCGGCCTTTCCGCCAACGCCCTGAGTTCCGCCTTGCGTTCTTCCGTCAGCGGAGGCAACTCGCTTCTTTTATATCTAACCATGCTCATAGCGTCTCCGTTCCTTTCGGTCATCCCACTCGGAATATCGCTCCATTCGATTATTGTAGCACTCTTTTGAAGCCGTAGGCGCAATGCTTTTGTTGCACTGGCGATTCACGTTATTGCATTTAATTTTATATGGAAACGCTGGCGGGACAGCGCCCCCCTCTGCCCTGCCGGGCATCTCCCCCGCATGGGGGGAGATTGGCTGGCACCGCTTGCTCCGCCCATTCTGCAACGGTGGCGATTGGCGCCGCGGGTCGATGAAGACGCAATCTCCCCCCTTGCGGGGGAGATGTCCGGCAGGACAGAGGGGGGCGCCTCGCGATTATATCAAAACATGAGCCGCTATAGCGTTAAGGGTGTCAAAGCCGGATTGGTTCGCCGATTGGCGGCTTGCACGACGGGCGCGCGCCTATCGCGGAAGCAGAATATTCTTCATTGTCCGCATCCCCGGCTCCCACTATACCATCCCCATGGCCCTGCGATGACGAAATGAGGACGCCCATGCCCGCCGACAGCATATTTCTTGGCGCAAGCCGCAAGCCTGACGATAGCTATCAGCAGCCGGAGCATCTGTTGCTGAAATATGGTAACCGCCACGGCCTCGTGACCGGCGCGACGGGCACCGGCAAGACGGTCACCCTCCAGGTGCTGGCGGAAGGCTTTTCCGCTGCCGGGGTTCCGGTCTTCTGCGCCGATATCAAGGGCGATCTCTCCGGCATCGCGGCGGAAGGCGAGGTCAAGGAGGGGCTCATGCAGCGGGCGGACGATGTCCGGCTCACCGAATATGATCTTCTGCCGATGCCCGTCATCTTCTGGGATATTTTCGGCGAAAAGGGCCATCCGATCCGCGCCACCATCACCGAAATGGGGCCGCTGCTCCTCTCGCGCCTCATGAATTTGACGGAGGCGCAGGAGGGGGTGCTCAACATCGCTTTCCGCCTTGCAGACGAGGAAGGGCTTCTCCTGCTCGACATGAAGGATTTGCAGGCGCTGCTCGCCCATATGGCGGAGCGCTCCTCCGAACTGTCAGGGCAATATGGCAATGTGACGAAGGCCTCGGTCGGCGCGATCCAGCGCTCGCTCCTGGTGCTGGAGCAGCAGGGCGGCGATAAGTTCTTTGGCGAGCCGGCGCTGAAGGTTTCGGACATTATGCGCACCACCTCCGATGGCCAGGGCGTGGTCAATGTGCTCGCCGCGGACAAGCTGATGATGAACCCGCGGCTTTATTCGACCTTCCTGCTCTGGCTCCTGTCCGAGCTTTTCGAGGAACTGCCGGAGGTGGGCGATCCGGAAAAGCCGCGCCTCGTCTTCTTTTTCGACGAAGCCCATCTTCTCTTCAACGAAGCCCCCAAGGCCCTGCTCGAGCGCGTGGAGCAGGTGGTGCGGCTCATCCGCTCGAAGGGCGTCGGCATCTATTTCGTTTCGCAGAACCCGCTCGACGTGCCCGAGACGGTGCTCGCCCAGCTCGGCAACCGCGTCCAGCACGCCTTGCGCGCCTATACGCCGCGCGAGACCAATGCGGTGCGGACGGCGGCGGAGACGTTCCGACCCAACCCGGACTTCGACACTTTCAAGGCGATCACAAGTCTCGGCACCGGCGAGGCGCTTGTCTCTACCTTGCAGGAAAAGGGCGTGCCCTCCATGGTCCAGCGCACGCTCATCCGCCCGCCCGCCTCGCGCATCGGCCCGCTGGAGCCGCAGGAGCGGGCGCAGATCATGGCCGCCAGCCCCGTCGCCGGGCTGTATGACCACGCGGTCGATCCGGAATCCGCCTACGAGATCCTCCAGCGCAAGGCGCAGGAGAGCGCCAAGGTGCAGGAGACCGAGGAGGAGGGTGGCAATGGCTGGGGCGGGATGCTGGGGGACGTGCTCGGCACCGGCGGCGGCAGCCGCCGTTCGGGCCGCCAGTCCGTCGTGGAAGCGGCGATGAAATCCGCCGTCCGCTCCGCCGCCTCGTCGCTGGGCCGTGCGCTGGTGCGCGGCGTGCTGGGAAGTTTGAGACGGTAGTCAGTAGCGAAATAGTGAGTAGTGAGATAGTTTTTCTAGCTCACTACTCACTACTCACTATCTCACATCACCAGCACCGGCGTCTTCGCCGGCACGCGGTCGTAGAGATCGATGATGTCCTGGTTGATCAGGCGCACGCAGCCGGAGGACATGGCCTTGCCGATGGACCACCATTCCGGATTGCCGTGCAGGCGATAGAGCGTGTCCTCGCCATTCTGGAAGAGGTACATCGCCCGCGCGCCGAGCGGGTTCTTGAGGCCGGGGGCCATGCCGCCATTGGCGGCGCTGTATTGGACGAGTTCCGGCTGGCGGGCGATCATGTCGTCGGGCGGCGTCCAGCGCGGCCATTTGCGCTTGTACTGGATGACGGCGCGGCCCGACCAGGCAAAGCCCTGGCGTCCGATGCCGACGCCGTAGCGGATGGCCTGCCCGCCTTCGCGGACGAGATAGAGGAAGCGGTTGGCCGTATCGACCACGATCGTGCCGGGTTGCTCGCCCGTGGGATCTGGAACGATCTGGCGCAGATATTTGGGGTCCATCTTCTGGATCGGAATGGCCGGAAGGTCGAAGCCGCCGTCCTGCATCGGCCCGTACATCGCCGCATAGGAACCGAGCGCGGAAGCGGTCTCGGGCGAGGGTTGTACCGGGGCAGCGGGCGGCCTCGGCGCAATCGGTAACCCGTCGGGGCCGATATCGATGATCGGTACATTCCTGGCGACCGTGGTACAGCCGGAAAGGCCGACGGCGGCTACGGCGCCCAAGGCCAGAAACGAACGGCGGGAAAGTTTGTTATCCATTCTTGAACCAGACTTTTTCTTGGGGGGAGGCTTTTATAAGCTTCTTTTGGTTAAGGAACTCCAATGAGCTGCGAACGGGCTCTTAACGCATGACGAATATGGCCACGACTGGTTAACAATCGGGCGCAAAAATGGCTTCACGGCGCTGTGATACTCATGCAACAGTATAGAGAACGCGCATGCTTCGTAAGCGAAGCCGTCTGTTCACAACTCGGTGAAAAAGGGCGGGGTTTTTAAATTAGGTTCCTATTCCTCTCTTAAGCATTGCCCGCTGCCGCCGGTCGGCCTATGTAACCTGCGTGATCGTTTTCGGGCTGGTCCGTTCAGCCCCATCAGAGGAGAGTTCCCATGGCTTTCGAATTGGCTCCGCTGCCATATGCCTATGACGCGCTTGCGCCCTATATGTCGGCCGAGACGCTGGAATACCACCACGACAAGCACCACCAGACCTATGTGACCAACCTCAACAAGCTGGTGGAAGGCACCCCGTTTGCGGGCAAGCGCGTCGAAGAGATCGTCAAGGAAAGCTACGGCACGAACCAGGCCGTCTTCAACAATGCCGGCCAGGACTACAACCACAACCATTTCTGGAAGTGGATGAAGAAGGACGGCGGCGGCAACAAGCTGCCGGGCAAGCTGCAGGCGGCGATCGATTCCGACCTCGGCGGCTACGACAAGTTCCGCGCCGACTTCATCGCCGCCGGCACGGCGCAGTTCGGCTCCGGCTGGGCCTGGCTGGCGTTCAAGGACGGCAAGCTTGAGATCACCAAGACCCCAAACGGCGAGAACCCGCTCGTCCATGGCGGCACGCCGCTCCTGGGCGTCGATGTGTGGGAGCACTCCTACTACATCGACTACCGCAACGCCCGCCCGAAATATCTGGAAGCCTTCGTCGACAATCTCGTGAACTGGGAATATGTCGAGGAGCTCTACGAGAAGGCGGCTGGTTGATCGCTTCTCAGTGCGTTCATGTGAAAAGCCCCGACATCGGGGCTTTTCCTTTAATATGATAATTTTATTCAGTTTTATCACAACTATGTGAGAACGGGTTTCCGTTCGGCCTTCGCTCTATGCCTCCCCATGGCCTTCGATCATATTCAGGCGACTTGCCAATCTTTCGAGGGGAAATCATGCGTAAACTGGTCGCTGCCGCCGCTCTGTTCATCGCCACCGCCGGTCTTGCCCATGCCGATGTCGTCGCCGACCGCGAAGCCATCATGAAGGGCCTGGCGAGATCCGTGGGCCAGCTCGCGCCGATGGTGAAGGGCGCCAAACCCTTCGACGCCGCCGCTGCCTCCGACGCGCTCTCCCAGCTCAACGACTACGCCCAGAAGCTCGATGTCGATGCGCTGTTCCCGAAGGGTTCCGATACCGGCGAGACGGAAGCCTCGCCGAAGATCTGGGAAAACATGGCCGATTTCAAAGCCCGGAACGAGAAGTTCAAGACCGATGTAGCGGCCGCCGTTGCCGCCAAGCCGCAGGATCTGGATAGCCTGAAAGCCCAGTTCCAGGTGATCTCAGCCAATTGCGGCAGCTGCCACCAGCAATTCCGGGTGAAGAAGAATTAGGTTTGATACGGTTTTGATGGAAGCGCGAGGCGCCCCCCTCTGTCCTGCCGGACATCTCCCCCGCGAGGGGGGAGATTGGCTGATGGGTCCATCGGCCTCTACCTTGCAACCTCGGCGATTAATGCCGAGCGCCGATGAAGGCGTGATCTCCCCCCTTGTGGGGGAGATGCCGCCCTTCGACAGGCTCAGGAGGGCAGAGGGGGGTACTGTCCCGCCGGCATCTCCATCGAAAAACAAAAGGCGCTGACGGCCATGCTCCGCAAGCTCACCGTCCTTGCCCTAGTCCTGATAGCCCTCGCCTCGGCGGGCTTCTGGTTCCTCACCGCGCCGCAGCGGGTCGATGCGAAGGTTCTGGCGAATCTCGCGCCCGGTGATGCCGCCAATGGCGAGCGGATGTTCTGGGCGGGCGGCTGCGCTTCCTGCCATGCCGCGCCGGGAGCGGAGGGGGATGCGAGGCTCGTGCTGGCGGGCGGAGGCGAAATCCTCTCTCCCTTCGGCGCTTTCGTCGCTCCCAACATCTCGCCTTCGCCGCAGGGCATCGGCGCTTGGGAATTCGACGACTTCGCCAACGCCATGCTGCGGGGCGTCGGGCCGGATGGGAGCCATCTCTACCCCTCCTTTCCCTATACGTCCTATATCCGCATGAAGCCGCAGGACGTGGCGGACCTCTTCGCCTATCTGAAGACTCTGCCGCAATCCGACAACGTCGCGCCCCCGCACCGGCTCGCCTTCCCCTATAACATCCGGCGCGGCATCGGCTTGTGGAAGCTTCGCTATCTCTCGCCCGATCCGGTGGTCGCGCTCGATAATCCCCCGGACACCGTCAAGCGCGGGCAATATCTGGTGGAAGGACCGGGCCATTGCGGCGAATGCCATACGCCGCGCGATATGTTCGGCGGGCTGGAAAAATCGCGCTGGCTGTCAGGAGCCGTTTCGCCTGAGATCGGCGAGGACGGCAAGCAGGGCATCGTCCCCAACATCACCAGCGGGGAGGGCGGTATTTCAAGCTGGAGCGAGGGCGATATCGCCTATTCGCTGGAAAGCGGCTTCACGCCCGATTTCGATTCGCTCGGCGGTTCCATGGCCGATGTGGTGGCGAATATGAGCAAGCTCCCCGCCAGCGACCGCGAAGCTATCGCGGCGTATCTGAAGGCGATTCCGGGGCATGGGGATGGGTATAAGGCGAAATAGGGGGTGTAGGTTTAAAGTGGAACGCTGGCGGGACGGGCTCGCACCCTCCTTCCCCCTTGCGGGGAAGGAGGGTGCGTTAGCGGGCGGATGGGGGTGGTGACGTTTGCGCTACGGTCTTCGAAGCAAGCGCAAACGTCACCACCCCCACCCGACCCTTCGGGTCACCCTCCCCGCAAGGGGGAGGGAGGGTGAGAGCCGTCCCGCGCCGGCGTTTCAATTCATAAAGAACTTACCGCACCCGGCAGAATGCCGCCCGGGGTGCGCCGAAGTCACCATATTTGCTCTGCATCGTATAGAGCCAGCCCCGGCATTCCTCCATCGAGGTGAAGCAGCGGAACCGGTCGACGGGCACACGGGCATCGTCATCGCTGATGAAGGGCGATTCCTTCTCGCCGCTGAAGATGCCGACGATCACGCCGCTGCCGGCAGGGGGCGTGTTGCAGCGCTGCCCGGCATTCTCAGGCACATTCTTGAGCACGGCAGCCTCCGCCGCAACCGAAGCCGCGAACAGCACCGCCGCCGCGCCGAGAAAAAAGGCAAGAACGATCTGTTTCATGATCCTGGAGCCTCTACTGTCGAATCACAGGATAACCGCAATCGAGCCGGATTGTTCCTGTTTTGCCGGGCATGGCTAATGTCTTCTTAGGGTTTGCTGGAAGCGCGAGCCACCCCCTCTGTCCTTCTGAGCTTGTCGAAGGGCGGGTATCTCCCCTCACGAGTTTGCACCTTCATAGACGCGCGCAACCGACTGTGCGCCCTTCACCCCCGTGGTTCGAGGCTCCCCTTCGACAAGCTCAGGGTCGCACCTCACCATGAGGGTGAAGGGTTGGAACGCCGCAGTAGCCCTCATCCTGAGGTGCGTAGTGAAGCGCAGCGGAACGAAGCCTCGAAGGGCGAGGGCCTTGGCGGTTCCATTAAAACAAGAACTACCTTAAGCCACCTCCGCAGCCTTCACCCCCGTCTTCCCCGTCACCTTCAGCACGAAAGCATAATTATGCGCGATTTCCTCCAGCCGTGAGAAACGCCCCGACGCGCCCGCATGGCCTGCATCCATGTTGATGCGGAAGAGGACCGGGTTGTCGTCCGTTTTCAGCTCGCGAAGCTTCGCCACCCATTTCGCCGGCTCCCAATAGGTGACGCGCGGGTCGGTGAGGCCGGCGACTGCCATGATGGGGGGATAGGCCTGGGACGAGACATTGGAATAGGGGCAATAGGAAGCGATATAACGGTAATCCGCCTCCGAGGTGGCCGGGTTGCCCCACTCAGGCCATTCGAGCGGCGTCAGCGGCAGGGTCTCATCGAGGATCGTGTTGAGCACGTCCACGAACGGCACCTCGGCGATGATGCCACCGAACGCGTCAGGAGCCATGTTGGCGACCGCGCCCATCAGCAAACCGCCCGCCGAGCCGCCCTGCGCGACGATGCGGTCATGGCCGGTGAAGCCTTCCGCCACCAGATGCCTCGCCGCGGCGATGAAATCGGTGAAGGTGTTCTTTTTCCTGTCGCGCTTGCCGTTCTCGTACCAGGCAAAACCCTTGTCCTTGCCGCCGCGGATATGCGCGATGGCATAGACGAAGCCGCGGTTCACCAGCGACAGGCAATTGGTGTTGAAGCTCGCCGGAATGGTCATGCCATAGGAGCCGTAGCCGTAAAGCAGGCAGGGGGCCGAGCCGTCGAGCGGCGTATCCTTGCGATAGAGGATCGAGACGGGGACCAGTTCGCCGTCAGGCGCGGGCGCGAGCAGCCGCCGCGTCACATAATCCGCCGGATTGTGCCCTGACGGCACCTCCTGCGTCTTCAGGAGCGTGCGCTCGCGCGTGCGCATATTGTAGTCGAATTCCTGCGCCGGGGTCGTCATCGAGGAATAGGTGAAGCGGATGATTTCGGTGTCATATTCCGCGCTGCCGACGAGGCCCAGCGAATAAGCTTCTTCCTCGAAGGCGATGGCGTGTTCCTCGCCGGTTTTGCGGTCGCGCACGATGATTCGAGGCAGCCCTTCCGCGCGCTCCAGCCAGACGAGGAAATCGCGATAGGCCGAGTGGCTCAGGATGATCGTGCCGGGCTTCTCCGGCACCACTTCGGTCCAGTTCTCACGCTCCGGGCGATCGACCGGCGCGCTCATGATCTTGAAATCCTTCGCGCCGTCCGCATTCGTCAGGATGTAGAAGACATCCCCGCCTTCGGTGAGGCTGTATTCCACGCCGGTTTCGCGCTTGGCCACCAGGCGCGGCGGGGTGAGGGGCGCGTTCGCCGGAACGATCCATTCCTCCGACGTTTCATGGTCGCCAATGGAGATAAATATGAAATCGTCGAGGGCGGACCCGCTGACGCTCATGAAGAAGCCGGGATCGGGCTCCTCGAACACCAGCCGGTCGTCCGCCTGCGGCGTGCCGACCTTGTGGTAATAGAGTTTTGAAGGGCGATGGTTCTCGTCCACCCGCGTGTAAAAGAAGCCCTCGCTCGCCGCGTCCCAGACGCCGCCGCCGCTGGTGTCGAGAATGGCGTCGTCGAGATCAACAAGCGTGTCGAGATCGCGCACCTTCAGCGTATAGAATTCCGATCCCTTGTCGTCGAATCCCCAGGCAAGCCGCCGGTGATTGGGGGAGTGGTCGGCGGAAGAGAGGCGGAAATAGGTCTTGCCCTCCGCTTCCTTGTCGCCGTCGAGCAGCACGGTCTCCTCACCGCCCTCGCGCGGAAGCCGGAAAAGGCGCGGCTGCTCGCCGCCGATGCGATAGGACGAGCCATAGGCAAAGGGGCCGTCCTTGTAGGGCACCGACGAATCATCCTCCCTGATTCGCCCCTTCATTTCCGCGAACAGCGCCTCGCGCAGCTCCCGCATGTCGTCCATCATGCCTGCGTAATAGCTGTTCTCGGCGTCGAGATGCGCGCGGATATCGGGGGCGAGCAGGGACGGGTCCTTGAACACCTCCTGCCAATTGTCTGCGCGGAGCCAGGCATAATCGTCGGTGCGGGTGATTCCGTGGCGGGTGTTGCTGACGGGGTGTTTGGCGGCGATGGGGGCGGCGAGGGTGGGGTAGGAGGGTTTGGTCATGGGGGTCTCTGGGGTGGGGGGTATCTATAGTGAAAGGGGCGCCGGTTCGCGCCCTCCTTCCCCCTTGCGGGGATTGAGGAGCGTTCGGCCGAAGGCCGAGGAAAAGCCAACGATTTGGCTTTTCCAGCGACGAACCCCGCGTTAGCGGGCGGATGGGGGTGGTGACGTCCGCGCTTGCTTCGAAGACCGTGGCGCCAAGCGTCGCCACCCCCACCCGACCCTTCGGGCCACCCTCCCCGCAAGGGGGAGGGAGGGTGCTAAACCATTAACGCTCAATCCTCATCAAACACCAGCGCATGTCCGTTCATGCAATAGCGCAGGCCCGTTGGCGGCGGGCCATCGGGGAAAAGATGGCCCAGATGCGCGTCGCAATCGGCGCAGCGGATTTCCGTGCGCACCATGCCGTAGGAAAGATCCTCGAAGGCCTCCACCGCGTCCGGCTCGATCGGCTGGTAGAAGCTGGGCCAGCCGGTGCCGGACTCATATTTCGCCTCCGAGCGGTAGAGCGGACGCCCGCAGCAGACGCATTTATAGGTGCCCTTCAGGCTGCTGTCGAAGTTGGGGCTGGAGAAGGCGCGCTCGGTGCCGTGCTGCCGGGTGATCTGGTACTGGATCGGAGTCAGCTGCTCGCGCCATTCGTCATCGCTCTTGACTATTTTCAGCGGCTTTCGCCGGGTCTCGGTCGCGCTCATGGCTGTTCCTTTCCAAGATGGGAGCGCCCCATATTTATGTGCCGGAGGCGGCTTCGGCAACGGCAAGCATGCGCTGCGCTGTTTCTTATTGTCGCATCCGCGCTCTCATTGTCCCGTCACAATCATTCGGAGTGCGTTTTGGCGGGAATTATTTTCACTTCGCCAGAAATTTGACGTAATGATCCGCTTTTTCATGGAAGCTACATCGACTGTTGGAGGCTGCGCTTAACCGATCCCACCGATTCACTTGAAAATATATTAAATAGATTTTGGATCAAATATTGGGGTAACTTCTATGTTATATTCCAGCGATATCCCATGGATACATGAATAGTTATGAAATTAAGGATATATAATTTTACTTTATTAAATATTGGAAAGAAACGCAAAGTTGTAGTACAAATTAATTGACAGATTGGTTTTCCTTGGCGATATGGTCGCCTCGCGCGGGATGGGCTAGGCACAGCCAAACGAATTGATCTGCTGCCAGCATTCGAAGAGTGGATGCCCTCGGCGGAAATGTCTTCGGATATTTCCAATGGGTGTATAATGAGGGAAGATAGATGGAACATCTTGAAATTAACGAAGCTGCTGAGGACGTACTGCTCGGTCTGACCGCAGAAGTTGTTGCTGCCTATGTCAGCAACAACTCAGTGAGAGCAGGGGAATTGCCTACACTGATTGCGGAAGTTCATGCCGCGTTTGGTCGTGTCGGTACCCGCGAAGAAGCGATGGCGGTGGTCGAGAAGCCGAAACCGGCCGTCAATCCCAAGCGGTCTATTTTCGACGACTATATCATCTGCCTGGAAGACGGTAAGAAGTTCAAGTCGCTGAAGCGTCACCTGATGACGCATTACGGCATGACGCCGGAACAGTACCGCGAGAAGTGGGATCTGGATCCGAGCTATCCGATGGTCGCGCCGAACTACGCAGCTGCCCGTTCGCAGCTCGCCAAGAACATGGGCCTCGGCCGCAAGCGCAAGCGCGCCTGAGCCACGCCCCATGGCAACGACTTAAAAAACGGCGCTTCGACGCCGTTTTTTATTGAGTGAGTAGTGAGATAGTGAGTAGTGAGATAGTGGGGCGGGCCATCTTTTCACTACTCACTACTCACTACTCACTACTCACTACTCACTGTCTTATCCTCTCCATCGCCTGCTTCAGCGCGATATGCCGGTTGAGATCATAGCTCCAGTGGCCTGATGTGCCCTTGAGCCGTTCGCGCTCGATGAGGCGCTTCAGCCGGCGGATGGCCGTGCGTTTTTCCTCTTGCGATGCGGCGAGAACGGCGTCCAGATCGATGCCGCAAAGGATTTGCAGCGCCGCGCGCTGCATGGCTTCTCCGCGCTGCTTTTCCTTCAGTGTAAGAAATTCCCGGGCTTGCCTGACAAGATGATGAGAGGTCATGAGGTCCGTCCGTTGGAGCAAGTCCAGGAAAAGTGCAAACCAGCTTCCGTTTGAACTTGCGAAAGTGAAGTGTTGGACAAACAGTTTGACGCTGTCGGGCAATGTGGAGGATTAATTCCTACTTCTGCTTCTTCCCCCAAAGAAATAATCCTTGCTGCACAAAAGCTTAATTAGAATTCGCGCGAGAATTAATAAAAAATTTATCCTCGCAATGCTCATCGGTTGTATAAGAAGATATTCCTAGTTCCAGCAGGGGGAAATGAGAATGTCTTTGGGGGTTTCCGGTGTGATCCATACGCAGTCCGAGGCGATCGACGCGCTTGTGACGCTGGCTGTCAGGCATGGGCGTTCGCTGGCCATCGACCGGCCTCCGGCGATGGGGGAGAGACGGCGAAGGCACGTTCCGCGGGGGCGGATGGTCGAGGTCTGCGATGCTTTCATCGACATCCTCGCCGCTTTTTACGGGGTTTCCGGCCATGAGCTGCGCTCGGGCGAGCGCTGCCGGCGCGAGGTGGCGCGGGTGCGGCAGATCGGCATGTATGTGGCGCACACGCTCTTCGGCATGTCGATGACCGAGGTGGCGCGAGGCTTTGGACGCGACCGTTCGACCGTCATGCATGCCTGCCACCTGATCGAGGACGCGCGAGAGAGCAAGGAGTTCGACCTGGTCGTCGCGGCCTTCGAGCGCCTGGCCGCCGCCACCTTCCTCAATGAAGGGAGGAACGGATGATGAAACGGGATGTGAGCGTCTTCACCATCGAGATCGACGGGGAAAAGCAATCCGTCGCGGTCAATCTCGCCGAGTCGCCGCTGAGCCAGCTCTACCGGCGCAAGGGCGCGGACGGAAAGCCATTTCTCGCGGCGGAGGAGTTCGTGGCGGGAGAGCGGCTGCGCGCCGATTTCACGCGGGGTCAGCTTATGCCGCGCGTAAGCGCCAATTGGGAAACCAGCGTGGCCGGGCGAGGCCGCACCGGCGCCAACGGCACGGCAGACCTGACCGACGCGGCGCTTGCCGCGCGGTTCCGCGTGGAAAAGGCGATTGAGAGCGTCGGGCCGGAGCTGTCGGGCGTGCTCGTCGATGTCTGCTGTTTCCTGAAGGGCCTCGAAACCGTCGAGCGCGAACGCCACTGGCCGGTGCGCTCGGCAAAGCTGCTGCTGAAAGCCGCCCTCGGCGCGCTCGACCGGCACTACCACCCGCCGGCTGCCGCAAGGCAAGGCCGCCCGCGCATCCTGCAATGGGGCATGGAGGATTATAGGCCGGAGATAAGGTAGTTACCCGGTAACGTGGCGGCCGGCAGATCAATCCGGGGTAACGCGGTGACTGTGAGATCACCCCCTCTGCCCGGCAGGGCAGAGGGGGTGATCAAGGGCGCCTGCCCTCAACCCTTGCCTCAACGCGCCGCTGGTTCCCCCGCCAGCGCCCCTTGCGCCTCGGCGCGGATACGGGCGATCATGGCGCGCAGGCCGTTGGAGCGCTGCGGCGTCAGATGTTCGTTGAGCCCGAGCGTTTTGAGAATACTGTCGGGATCCACTGCGAGAATCTCCGAAGCCCTGCGCCCCGAATAAAGCGCCAGCACGATGGCGGCGAGCCCACGCACGATATGCGCGTCGGAATCGCCGAGGAAGGTGATCACCGGATCGGCTCCCTCGCCGATGTCGGTCTTGAGCCAGACCTGGCTGACGCAGCCCTGCACCTTGTGCGCCGCATCGCGGGCGTCGTCAGGATAAGGTTTCAGTTCGCGCCCGAGGTCGATCACATAGCGGTAGCGGTCTTCCCAATCGTCGAGAACGTCGAAATCGGCAATGATGTCGTCAATGGTCTGAGTCATGGGCTTCATATAAGCATTTTGCAGGCAGGTGGAAATATAAATGCGACGTAGTGGTCCCTTCCCCCTCGTGGTTCGAGGCTCATTCCGCTTCGCTTCAATCGCACCTCACCACGAGGGGGAAGGGACCACTACGTCGCAGTAGCCCTCATCCTGAGGTGCGGAGTGGAACGAAGCCTCGAAGGACGAGGGCGCCTGGCGCTTAATTATGACCAGCTTTTTCCGCGGCCTCACGCAATGTTGGCACGGGAACCCCGCCATCTGCCGTCTTCGCCGCCTCGTTCCCGAGATTCTGGATCGCATTCGAAATCGCGGACTTGCCCGTTTCGCAAAGCAGCGGATTCTTTTCGCAGAACGTGGTGAGGTCGGCGAGCTTCTCCTTGGCCGTAGACAAGGTCTGGATCGCCTTCTCAGCAGTCTTGTCCGGTTCGGTCGCCGGATTGCCGATGGGCTCGGCGCTCACCCACTGATCCATCTCGGCCTTCAACCCGGCGAGCGGCGTGTGCGGCAGCACCACGAATGCCAGCGTCAGCCAGAAGACCGTCTTTAGAAGAAACCGCATATGTCTGCCTTTATTCTCAATTACGCGGATACCATGCCAGAGGCAGAAAAAGATCGGATTGAAAATGCCGGGCAGTTTTGATTCAAATTTGAATGAAATTATGTCCGGTGGAAGGCAATGAGCCGCGATATCGCCGCATTCTCCGCCGTCTGGACAACCCTCTGTTTACCATAGGCTAAAAAGCGCCGCCCCCGCCCATCAAATCCGCCGTTGAGGGCGGCCAGGGCCTCGTACTTTATCCTTTCCTTAAAGCCTCCCGCGCCAATCTCCGACATACGAGCCGGAATCGTCTCAAGCATCTTGATTAGGTGCTGTGGCAATCCGGCGAGCACAAAACGCATTGTAGTGAGTACGGCAGAGTGCACGCCATCCTTCTGAAATCCCATGAATTCGCAGGCGCTTTCGCGCGTGGCTGTGCACGCATGTTCGATAGTCTTTGCCGCCGCTGGGCGCCCTCGGGCGATGCCGCGCTGCGGCGCATGATCGCCGTGTTCTGGGCCATGCCCTTCGCGCTGCTGGCCGCCTTCGTCGTCAGCGGCGCAGTGAAGGGTCCGCTGGAAGCGGGGCTGGCCTTCGCCATCTTCGCCGGTGTGGCGATGATCCTCTCAGCACTCGCCTCGCTGTCGCCCCGTCCCTGGCTCGTCGCCCTTGCCGGGCTTGCCGTTTATGGCGGGGGGCTTGGCCTCGCCGGTTTCAATGCCGCCGCCAATCCGGCGCTCTGGGTCATGGCCGCTGCGATCCCCTTCGAGTGCTGGTTCGTCGCGCGCACCGCGCGCAGCATGAATGCCGGCTTCGTTGTCAGCGCATTGGTGTTGGCTGCGTTCCTCGCCAGCGTCCATGCCGCGCCCGCCGCGTCCATGACGATGGCGGCAGGCCTCACCTTCGCCTATGCCGCCTCGCTCCTTATCCGCGCGATGACCATCCTCGGCTCCAAGGCTGAAAAGGCCGCGCCCGCCTCGGACAGCGATATCGAGAGCGCCATCGACGGCGTGGTGATCCGCCTTTCGCCTGATGGCGTGGTGCAGTCGCTTTCGCCGCAGGCGCCTGATGTCTTCGGCGTGCCGCGTCAGGTGATGCAGGGCACCCAGCTTCTCGACCGGGTCCATGTCTCGGACCGCGTGCAGTACATGGCCCTCCTCGCCGATCTGCGCGAGCATGGCCGCGCCGCTGATGTTGAGGTGCGCCTGCGCCGCGTCGATGTCGATCCCGAAACCGGCGTGCGTTCCGTCGCGTTCCGTCCGTTCCGCATCAATGCCGTGGCGGCTCCTGCAGGCTTCACCCTCATCGCCCGCGACATATCGCTGGAGGAAGCCACGCGTGAGGCGCTGCAGAAGGCGCGGGAAGAGGCCGAGAGCCTGGAGCTGGCGCGCACCCGCTTCCTCGCCGCGACGAGCCATGAGCTGCGCACGCCGCTGAACTCCATCATCGGCTTCTCAGACGCGCTGCTGCACGAAATGCCCTGCCGCTTCCAGAACGAGACGCAGCGCGAATATGTCGGCCTCATCCATCAGGCGGGCACGCACCTCCTCGACGTGGTCAACGCCATTCTGGAAATGTCGAAGCTGGAATCCGGGGCCTATAGCATCTTCCCCGAGGCCTTCCCGTTCCGCGAGGCGGTTGATCTGTGCTGCGGCGTGATGGGCCGTCAGGCAGCGCAGAAGGGCGTGATCCTCGGCGAGCGCATCAACGCCCATATCGGCGATCTCGTCGCCGACCGGCGCGCGGTGCAGCAGATCCTGTTCAACCTCGTTTCCAATGCGGTGAAGTTCACCGACAAGGGCGGCTGCGTCACCATCGACGCCGGGGTGCAGGATATGCGCGGCCAGCGCATGCTGGTCTTCTCGGTCTCCGACACCGGCATCGGCATGGCGGCGGACGATCTCGTGCGCCTGTGCCGCCCGTTCACCCAGCTCGACAATGCCTATACCCGCGCCCATGAGGGCACCGGCCTCGGCCTGTCGCTGGTCAAGGGGCTGGTCGATTTGCACGAAGGCACGATGGAAATCGCCAGCCGTCAGGGCGAAGGCACCATCGTCACCGTGCGGCTGCCGCTCGACGGGCCGCTCTCGCATCGAAACCAAAACCAGAAGGAACAAGCCGGAACGGTGATCGATATCCACCGCATCCAGGCGGAAAGGCGTCATGAAGCAAGCGAAAACGACAGCCAAGGGGAGGTCTATGCGCAAACCCGCAAAACGGCGTAGCCTCGGTCGCCGCATCGTCGACGCGCTGTTCGCGACCGTCTCCGCCATGGCCATCGTGGCGGGCGACTTCATCGCGCGCAATCCGGTGGCCACCGGCGGCGCCATCGCCTTCCTCATCACTCTCGGCTTCGTTTCCGCCAATGCGCTCTGGTACCAGCCGGAGGCGCATCAGGGCGTGTTCTTCAAGACGCGGCCCGAACTGGTCTACAAGCCGTCGCCGCGCGCGCAGACGCTGATCGGCGAGAGAGCGGCGGCAGCGCCTGCGCCCGCCGCTCCCGCGGTCGAGCAAAATCAGGCCGCCGCACCCGCACCCACACCCACGCCGGTGGCAACGGAAATGCCCGCGCCCGCGATTACGCTCGGCCCGGGCGGCGACCCTGAGGTGGCAAGGCTGCAGCAGAAGCTCGCCGCGCTCGGCTTCTACGAAGGCCCCGTCGATGGCATGCCTGGCCCGCAAACGCGCAAGGCGCTGGAAACCTGGCGCGACGTGCAGGCAAGGGCAGGCATCGCACCCGCGCCTTCGCCGGTGGAAGGACAGGCGGAATCGCCCGTCGTCATCCCCGGTACGAGGCCCAAGCGCGCCGAGCAGGAGATCGACCGCACCACCACCACCGCCACCGCCACGCAGCGCCCGCCCGCCGAATTGAAACCCCAGCCGCAGCCGGCAATGCCGGTTTCATTCTCGGCTTCGTCGGAGGATATCATCAAGGTCCAGGCGGGGTTGAAGGCCTTCGGCAACGATCTTATCACCGTCGACGGCGTCCCCGGCAAAAGCACGCAGGATGCGATCCGCGAATTCCAGAAGCTCTTCCGCCTGAAGGTGACGGGGCAGGTGGACGCGGAGCTGATTGCAAAGATGCGCGAGATCGGGTTGATAAGTTAGTAGGGAGCCCCCTATATCCTGCCGCCCTTCTCCGGCTTGTTCCCGAGAATTTGCCATAAGGAAAGATAGAAGCGGTGGCTACTTTTTATTGTTGCGGCCAGGCCACTGTAGAGGAATGGATCCCAGTGACAAGCACTGGGATGACGAGATGGAGATGTTTTTGCCACTACCGGAAACGCTTCTGCCAAGCGGAGAGGGGTAGGTTTGGCTTGCCAACAGCAACGCAGCCCGTCATCCCAGTGCTTGTCACTGGGATCCATTCCTCTACGTCTCCACGACAACAACAGTCCCAAAACGAAATTCAGGCGATTCATCAAAACAGCAGCACTTCCAGATCCACGGCAGATTCTCGGGGACATCCTCGGGCTTAACTCGAGGACGAGAATGAGGACCGGAGGGACACACCATGACCATCTCACCCAGCTTCCGCGAACGTATCGTTCTCTATGCCCTGCTGACCTCTGTGACCTCCATCAGCATCGACGCTCTGCTGCCGGGTTTGCGTGTGATCGGCGCGGAGGTCGGCGTCTCTCCGCCGCTTTCCACCCAGCACATCATTTCCCTGTTCATCTTCGGCATGGTGTTCGGGGAATTGCTGCTCGGTCCGCTCTCCGACGCCATGGGAAGAAAGCGGGCTCTCCTCCTCGGCCTCGCAGTCTACTGCGCCGGAACGGTGATCGCGATGCTGGCAGGCTCGCTGGAAATGGTGATCCTCGGGCGCTTCCTTCAGGGCGTCGGGGTCTCCGGTCCGAAAATCGCGACGCGCGCCATGATCCGCGACCAGTTTGAGGGCGATGCCATGGCGCGCGTGATGTCGTTCATGTTCACATTGTTCATTCTGGTGCCGATGCTCGCGCCGGCCCTGGGGCAAGCCATCATCGCCGCCGGCGGATGGCGCAGCATTTTCGGCCTCTACCTGGCCACGGCCTGCCTGGCCGGCCTGTGGCTGGTGCTGCGCCAGGCCGAAACTTTGCCGCCCGAGCGCCGCATTCCTTTCCGGCCGCGGCTCCTGGTGCTGAATGGGCTTCGCATTCTCGGCAATCGGCGCGTGGTGCTGTTGATCGCGGCGACGGGCTTCGTTTTCGGCGCGCAACTGCTTTACCTCAGCACGGCTGCCGATTTGTTCCTCGACGCCTACGGTATCGAAGAGACCTTCCCGGTCTATTTTGCGCTCCTCGCCGCGAGCATAGGGCTTGCCTCCTTCCTCAATGCCAGGCTCGTGCAGCGGTTCGGCATGGATGCCATGGCCCGCGCCGCCTTCATCGGGTTAAGCATGGCGGGGTTGGCGATGCTGCTCGCGGCGTTACTCTGGGGCGGGCGCCCGCCGCTTGCTGTCCTCATGATAACGGGATTTGCCGCGTTCTTCGCAATCGGCGTGCTGTTCGGAAATCTCAACGCCATGGCCATGCGGTCGCTTGGCCAGGTCGCCGGACTGGGGGCATCGCTGATCGCCTCCGGTTCGAGCCTCGTCGCTACGCTGTTCGCGGTCGGCATGGGCCATTTCTACGATGGCACCCCGCTCAATCTGGCTTCCGGTTTCTTTCTGGCAGGCGCCGTTTCGCTCGTCCTGTCGGAGATTTCGGCGCGTGGCTCTGCCGGGCCGGTCGATGCTGTCCGATAGGCACTTGGAATGTAAGAGTTGCCCCTCACCCTTACCCTCTCCCCGTGAAGAACGGGAGAGGGGGACACGACCGTTCTCACCTTTTCTTTCTGCCAGGTGCAGGGGAAGAAAAGGGATGGCAACGATGATGTCCCCCTCGCCCCGCTTGCGGGGAGAGGGTAAGGGTGAGGGGCAATCGCGGCCGGCTACTGAAAGGATTGCCCTTGCGCCTCACATCCGATTTCTGGGTCTCCGCACTCATCCGCCGGGTAAATGGCGAGGGCGGCTTTGCGCATCTGGCGCGGCGCGGTTCGGCGGAGGCGGGGGCTATTTTCATCAAGCTGCGCAAGCCGGATGGCGCATATGACCTCTACGGCCCCGCGCCGCAAATCGCCTATGACGCGGCCAAGCCCGATGAGCGCGTGTTCACCCCCATCGCCCGCGACCTGCCCGAATGGGAGGCGGACGACAGGGTTCGTGGCGAAGCGCGGTTCGACTCCGACCTCTGGCTGGTCGAGATCGAAGGGCCAATGGTGGCGGAGACGCTTTTCACGGTTGTGGAGTTTTAGAGCGGATTAGAATTTGTAAGGACTCGCGCGCCCTCCACGCCGTCATTCTCGGGCTTGTCCCGAGAATCTACCGCGGTCTAATTTGTCAGGACGGTACTCCGGCAATCCACCTGCAAGCATAGCGCGAATGGCGCGCTATAGTTTCAGCCCGGCCTATACTGTAAAGGAAGTGGTCTCCTCCTCGCCCCATGTGATTCCCGCCCATGAAGCCCCGCGATCTCGCCGTCTACATCTTCCTTTCCCTCGCCTGGGGCCTTTCTTTTCTTGTCGTGCTCAAGGTCGTGGCCGCTTTCGGCTTTGTGGCGGCGGTGGCGGTTCGTGCGCTCATTGCCAGCGCGACGCTGTTCCTGATCGCGCGGGCCATGGGGCGGCGGCTGGATTTCTCAGTGGGCTGGGCGCCGTTCTTCGTCGTTGGTGCCACCACAGTCGCCGGGCAGCTGCTCGGGCTTTCCTATGCCACGCCGCTGATCGGAACTGCGATGGCGGCTATCCTCGTAGCCTCGATCCCGCTTTTCTCCATGGTCATCAGCCAGATCTGGGGTCTGGAGCGGATGCGGCCGAGCGGCCTCGTCGGCCTCATTCTTGGCGTGGCGGGCATCGTGCTGCTTGTCGGCTTTCCGGCGGTGCCGGTGACGGGAGAGTTCATCTTCGGCTGCGCCGCCACGCTCGTCGCCTGCTTCTCCGCCGCCTTCGGCAGCAATTACGCCAGCCACAAGCTGAGATTTGCCGGCTCCTGGGAAGTGACGATCGGCTCCTTCCTGTTCGGCGGGCTCATCGCTGCGCCCTTCCTCTTCTTCGTGCCGATTCCGGGCATGCCGGCTCCGCTCGACATACTCTATCTGCTCATCTCCGCCTGCGTGATGAGCGCCACCACCTATGTGCTCTATTTCCGCCTCGTCGGCTCCATCGGCCCGACCAAGGCGATCAGCGTCGAATTCGCCGTCACCATCGTCGCCGTGCTGGTCGGGGCGCTGCTTTTGAAAGAGCCGTTGTCGCCGCTGCAATTCGCCGGGGCAGGGGTGATTATTCTCGGCTGCATGCTGGTGCTCGGCCTTTTCCCCACGCAGCGCGCCAAACTGGCCGAAGCGCCGCCGTCTTAATCGAGGCCCGCAATGATCGCGTCGAAGGCCGCCAGCGTATAGGCGACCACTTCGTCGCTGTCGGGCAGGGGCAGGCTGGATTGCATGACGATGACAGTCCTCGCCGCCGGATCGATATAGAGCCACTGCCCAAAAATGCCGATCGCCATATAGGCGTTGTGCGCATTGTGGCGGAACCAGAACTGGTCCCGGTAGCTCCAGCCGCTCATGGCGATCTTGCCTTCGGGGCTCCGTGCGAAGGTCTCCCTGTCGCCGCCTTTGAGCAATTCCGCGAAAAAGCCGGGCGGAAGGATACGCTGGCCGTTGAACAGGCCCTCATCCAGCAGCATCTGGCCGATTTTCGCCAGATCGACCGCCGTGGCGTTGAAACCCGCGCCGCATGACGCCGTGCCCGCGCTGTCCACGAGCACATAGGCATCGCGCGCCATGCCCATTTTCGACCAGATGTGCTCTTCGATCATCTTTTCGAGTGGAATGCCGGTGGCGCGCTCGCAAAGCCAGCCGAGCACATCGGTATTGGCGGTCACATAATGAAACGCTCTGCCATGCTCGCACTTCTTCCTGAGCGTGGGCAGGAATTCACGGATGGTCCGGGGGCCTGAATATCCGGTAGGAGAGGGGAAGAAGCCTAGCACCGCGCCGTAGATGGCGACCTCCGATTCCGGATCGGTGTAATCCTCGCAATAGCGGATGCCGACGGTCATATCCATGACCTGACCGACCGTCGCATCTCCATAGGCGGAACCGAGGAGTTCGGGAATAAGATCGCCCACCCTGGCGTTCCGGTCGAGCTTTCCTTCCGCGAGGAGTGCGCCCGCCAGCATCCCCGTGAGGGATTTGGTGACGGACATCATCTGGTGGCGGGTGCGCGGGGTTTGCCCGTCGAAATAGGCCTCATGGACGAGCCTGCCGTCCTTGAGCACGACGAGCGCATCCGCCCGCGTCTCGCGCAACATTTGCGCAAGCGTGCTGGTGCTGACGTCGCCGGTAAGCGGGTCGCGGAACGAAAAGCCGATCTTCTCCTGATCGAACGGGATCCCGGCATCCATGAAAATGAATTCCAGCCCTTCGCCCGCGTCGATCGTCTTCGTCGGGAAGAACTCTTCCATATGCTTGAAAGTGTAGCGGTTCTGCTCCGGCGCGAACATGTTCGCCTTGCCGATGTGAAGCGCGGCCCGCGTTTTGCCTTCGCTCGACATCGCAGCGTCCAGCCCGATGACGGAATCCGCGGCAAGGGCGGCCCCCGAGGGAGCTTCTGTTGCAATCGTCTTCATGGAAAACTCCACTAGAGCGGGTCGCGCTCAATCGTACCCATTGCGCTCGCTCTAGATTCCTAGTTTGTCGCATTGTCGCGGTCGTTAAATGAGGCCATTTAACTGCGAAATGCTTTTATGCCGACGTTATGTTGTAACAGTAAGCTCCGCAAAATAGGGCGTCATTATGGCCGGGTCCCGAGGGCGCGGGGAGGGCGGGCGGCGGAAGGGTGCTACCGCGCCGCCTTGAAGGCTGTGATTCCGTCGCTGTTGGCGGCGTCGAGCACGGGCTCGTCATTCTCCGCCGCCATCTCGCGCAGCTTCTGCCGCAGGAGGGCGGTCATCTCGCCGGCCTTGCCGCGCCGCACAAGGTGCAGCGCGGTTTCGCGGTCGATGGAGCGGTAGAAATACACGAAATCCCGCAGGCTGTGCCGGTCGCTGCTGATAGGGCCGAGCACGGCGGTCATGATGAGATAGCAATCCTGCGCCGAAAGCCCCAGCGCCTTCAGCGCGATGGGCAGCCGCGAATCCGGCCACTGCCCGATGATCGCCTGCGCCTGTTCGAAGCTGACGCCCAGCCTGTCCGCCAGCATGTTGCGGAAGAACACGGGGTCGATGAGAAGCGCGGTGTCGATCATGGAGTCGGCGGGCGAGGGGGCTTGATCTGGGCGCTGGGTCAGTTCGCTCTCGGACGGAAGGGTCGGCGGGACAATACCCCCCTCTGTCCTGCCGGACATCTCCCCCACAAGGGGGGAGATTGCGCTGTCAGTTCTGCTTTCGCCAATCGCCGACGTTGCAAGATAAGCGCCGTCATTAGTGCCAGCCAATCTCCCCCGGCAGGGCAGAGGGGGGCGCCTCGCGATGACGTCTGAAGTATCGGTTTCCCCCAGCCTCCGCCGCACCTCCATCGACCTGTCAATCACCGGGTCCGCAAAACTCTCCAGCACGCTCCCGACGATCCCGTCCAGTTCCGGTCGCCGGGCGATGGCGCGGGCATGGGCGAGGCCGTGTTTTCCGATGATCTCCACCAGATCGTTGGACGTCAGCACGCTTGAGCGCAGCAGCAGCGGCGCGGCGATTTCCACCGCCTCTCCGCAAAGCGCCAGCACCAGTTTTCGCGGCGCGGTATCCAGTTGCGACAGGACGGCGGCCACATGGCGCTTGCCGCGCGGGGTCGCGTTTTCGAGGAGCGGCAGCGCCAGGTCTTCGAGTTGTTGTATCTCGCTGCGAGCCGGGCGCGTGATGCCCGTGAATGCGGTGACGGCGGCTGAAAGAAGATCGTCGGCCTTTCCGCCATCCGCCCAGCCGCTTGCCTGAAGGGTTTCCAGGGCGCGGAACTCATCGTTTGTCACGCAGGTACTCCGGTAATCGCAAGCAACTCGACAGGCGCATGATCCGGAAAAGATGCAGGCTTTTCGGGCAGGATCATGCGACCGGCTAAAGGGAGCAATCGACGCTCCGTTGCCTCAAATTATCGCGGAAGACTTAGAAAGTTGTTAACCATGGAACCGCGCTTTCCCTCCCCCTTGCGGGAAGGGTGGCCCGAAGGGTCGGGTGGGGGTGGTGACGTTTGCGCCACGATCTTCGAAGCAAGCGCATCCGTCACCACCCCATCCGCCCGCTAACGCGGGTTTCGTCGCTGGAAAAGCCAGATCGTTGGCTTTTCCTCGGCCTTCGGCCGAACGCTCCTCAATCCCCGCAAGGGGGAAGGAAGGAGCGTGGCATCACACCGGCAGCGTCTCGCACCCCGCCTCGCTCAGGAACCGCCGCACCGATGGAACCCAGGTCGGGTCCGGCGTGTAGGCGCGGATCAGCACGAAGCCTTCACTCATCTCTTCCTCGGCGAGGATGGAGGCGGCGGCTTCTTCGGGCAGGTCTTTCTTCAGGTTCACCATCTGCAGACGGTTGGCGACGACAAGGTCGAGCTTGCCGTCGGTCGAGGCGCGGTCGTTGACGCTGTAGAGCGTCTCGCCATTGCGGCCATGGACCGACACCGACCAGAACGGCACATTGCCGGTGGCGGTGACCTGCACGGGACCATCGGCGAGATCGAAGCGGCACGCGGCAAGCTGGAAGAGCGGGTCGTGGAAGCCCCCATCCTTGCCCGCATCGAGCACATGGAAGCGGTAGGCCTCGCCCTGCGCCGTGATCCGGCTCCAGGCGTTGCGGTCGGAATAGACAGGCACGAGCAGCAGCACGGCGATATGCACGATGCCCGCTCCGATGAGGCCGAGGCCCAGGGCATAGACGAGCCTACCCATGGCAGCCTCCTTCGCCCGCCACGAGGCTGGCCGAGGGCAGGGTGAGATCGGAAAGCCCGGTGGAGCTGGCGATGGGCGTATCGTAGAATGTCATGACCAGCACGAACGGCCCCGCGCCGGACACGGGCAGCCAGTTGCCGGGCTGGGCCTGCGGCGAGACGGTGATGATGAAGCTGCCGTCCTGATGGCGCAGGAGCTCACGCGAATGGAGCGCGGGCGGCATATCGGTAGGCGAGGGCAGGGGCGAGAGCGAGCGGTCGGCGGCATAGAGCGTCCAGAAGCGCGCGGGCGGCGTATCGCCGGTGATGCTGTAGGTGCAATTGGCCCGCAAGGGCCGTCCTTTAGCGTCGCGGACGGCATGGAAGGTCACGCCCTCCGCCGCGCCCAGTTCCAGCGCGCCGCTGCGGGCTTCCCGCGCCTTGGTATAGGGATCGGCCTGCCCCGTGCCCGCTTCCGGATAGGCAGTCCATTGGCCCGCATGAAGCGCGCCGAAACCCTGCTCCCGGTTGAGCGTATAATAAACGCTCCCCACCCCGCCGCCGATGGCGACGAGGAGAGTCAGGGCCGTGGGGAGGAGGGTTCGGAGCATGGGGAGCATAACAACAAATGGTTGACGATGGCGCGAGGAACCCCCCTCTGCCCTGCCGGGCATCTCCCCCACAAGGGGGGAGATCGGCTGGCATCGCCGAAGGCATTCAGCCTGGAACGTTTGCGATTGGCGGCGTCGTCAATGATAGCGTGATCTCCCCCCTTGTGGGGGAGATGCCCGGCAGGGCAGAGGGGGGTATGCGGGCGCTTCCGTTGAAACATGCGAATCACAGCGCCGAAAGCCTTGTCCGCCCCACAGGCGCGGCCAGCAGCGGGGCGTTGCGGAAGCGCTGGTTCAGTTCGCGCAGGGCGCGGGTGGTGGCGCTGGAGAGGACGCGGGGGCGCTCCACGAGGCTGTCGTGCTGCGCGGCGTCGCCCTTCTCGCCCTCCGCCTTGGCGACGAGCTTCGGATCGGGGAAGGGCTTGTCGATGCCGGGGATTGGCTTCAGCTCGATGTTCTGATGCGCATAGTTCATCATGCGCTGCCATGTCATGGCGGGCAGGATGCCGCCGGTCATCTCCTTGGTCGGGGTGAAATTGTCGTTCCCGTACCAGACCGCCGCCGTGTAATTGCCGGTGAAGCCGACGAACCAGGCGTCGCGATAGCTCTGCGTCGTGCCGGTCTTGCCCGCCACCCGCGTCATCGGCAGCGCCGCGCGGCGTCCCGTGCCCCATTCTGGCACCTGCACCAGCATGGAATTCATCTCGGACGCCGCCTTTTCCGAGAGCACGCGCTTCGGCTCCGGCCCGTCGCGGCCCCAGTCCCACAACACGTCGCCCTTGTGATTCAGGACCTGCGTGAAGGCATGGCGCGTTCCGGCGATGCCGTTGCTGGCGAAGACGTTGAAGCCCGTTGCCTGATCCATGACGGTCATGCCTGAGGTGCCGAGCACCATGGTCTTGTGCGAGGAGATCGGCGATTCGATCCCCATCGCCTTGGTGAGCTTCACGATGGGCGCCGTCGTCAAATGATCCTTGGCGAGCCGCACCGGCACCGTGTTGAGCGACTTCACCAGCGCCGTGGTCAGGTTGACCCGGCCCGCGAAGCTGCGCCCGTAATTGCGCGGCGACCAGTTGCCCCAGCTGATCGGACCGTCGGAAATGACGGTCATCGGCGTCATGCCCGCTTCCATGGCGGCGGCATAGACATAGGGCTTGAACGACGAACCCGCCTGCCGCAGCGCCCTGGTGGCGCGGTTGAACTGGCTCTCGCCATAATCGCGCCCGCCCACCATGGCGCGCACGCCGCCATCATTGGCGAGCACCACCGCAGCCGCCTGCGTCACCTGATATTCCTTGCCATGCTGGCGCAAATGGAACTCGATCGCCTCCTCGGCGGCCTTCTGGATGTTGCGGTCGAGCGTGGTGCGCGCGATCAGCGATTGCGTCGGCAGGTCGCCGGCGATCTTCTTCACTTCCTCGAACGCCCAGTCGAGGAAGTAATCGGGGCTTTCGTTCTCGGCGCGATCGACGACGCTGGCCGGGTTGCGCCGCGCGGCGACCACCTGGCCCTCGGTCATCATCCCGCTCTGCACCATGTTGGTGAGCACCACATTGGCGCGGGCGCGGGCGGCGGGCAGGTTGATATGCGGCGCATATTTGGTGGGCGACTTGAACAGCCCCGCCAGCATCGCGGCCTCCGCCAGCGACACATCCTTGATGTTCTTGCCGAAATAGAATTCCGACGCCGCCGCGATGCCGAAGGTGCCGCCGCCCATATAGGCGCGGTCGAGATAGAGCCGGAGGATCTCCTTCTTGCTCATGTTCATTTCGAGCCAGACGGCCAGGAACGCTTCCTTGATCTTGCGCTCCAGCGTGCGCTCATTGGAGAGGAACAGATTCTTGGCGAGCTGCTGCGTGATGGTCGAGCCGCCCTGCACCACGCCATTGGCGCGCGCATTCTGGGACATGGCGCGGGCAAGGCCGACGAAATCAAGGCCGATATGGTCGAAGAAGCGGCGATCCTCGGTCGCCAGCACCGCCTTCACCACATGGTCTGGCAATTCATCTGTTGGCACCGAATCGCGGTGCAGGATGCCGCGCCGGCCGATCTCGTTGCCATAGCGATCGAGGAAAGTGACGGCGAAATCGTCCTGCGCGCGCCAGTCCTTCTTGGTTTCCTCGAAAGCCGGAAGCGCCAGCGCCAGCATGAGCACGCAGCCGCCCACGCCCAGCGTGAAACCCTCGTCCAGCACTTCCACGACGAGCCGCCGGAGCCCGCGCACGCGGAAGCGGCGGAAGAAGATGGTGGTGTTCTCCCAGAACTCGGCCAGCGAAAAGCGTAAGTTATAGAGCGCGCTGTCGACCCACGCGTCGAGCCAGATCAGCCGCGGGCTGCGGAACGGTCTTTGCGCCGCTTTACGCGGTTTTTTCGGGGAATTGCGCATGATCTCCGCCTTGGTCGAGCGCAGATTCTTCCAATCATCGCGCCGCCGCCCGGGAGTGTGTCGCATTTGAATAAAAACGCAAGGAGCGGGACGAACACAGGGTAACTAATTCCTTACGTGTGACATATGAGAAAATATCTAAGCTAGGAAAAAAGTCCTTGACGCCGTGACGGTGGTTTGGTAGGTTTTTGTTATCGTCGGAAAATTATGGCTGATACAGCGCCAACGCCCTCCCTCCCCCTTGCGGGGGTCCGAAGGACGGGTCGAGACCCGTGGCTCGGCCCCCCGCAAGGGGGAAGGGAGGGCGGCCAACCGGATATCTCCCCATGCCCCCCATTCCCCTTGCGCGCACCCGTGCGGGCTATGACGTCTCGCGTAAATATGGCGTGCCGCATGCCGAGATCGCCACGCTGCTCAACATCAAGGAAGCCACCTATCTGTGCGGCCTGCGCCGGTTGGGGCTGGACCACGATCCGGCGAAATCCGGTCGCCTTCCCGATATGGAAGAAATCCTCTCCCGCGTCCGCACGGAACTCATGCGCCTGACGGAAGGCGGCAGGGTGCCGGACAAGGGGGCGGTCGATGCGCTGGTATCGCTTGCCAAGGCGCTAAAAACGATCATCGATCTCGAGCGCGAGAACGACACGCGCCCCGCGGAAGCCGCTCCGGCGGCGGAAATCAGGCCGGGAGAACTGCGCGAAGCGCTCGCGCTCATCGACAGGAGGATCGACGAACTTGCCACGCTCCGCGCAGCCGAGATTATCAAAGCAAGTCCAGGAAAAGTGTGAAGCGGTTTTCCGTCCGGACTTGCGAAAAAACAAAATCGGCTTGACGGGCAGGACAGCGATATCCGCCACGAGGGAATGGCTCATCCGGGGCCGTGACGCGCAGCAGCCGCCGCGCGAGCCATGGCGCACATGGCTGATCATGGGCGGGCGCGGTTCGGGAAAGACCCGCGCTGGCGCCGAATGGGCCGCCGGCATGGCGATGGGCCTTGCGCCTTTCTCGCATAGGAAATGCGGCCATATCGCGCTGGTGGGCGAAACGCTGGCGGATGTGCGCGAGGTAATGGTCGATGGGCCATCGGGCATCCTCTCCGTCTCCCGCGCCGAGCGCCCCCGGCTGGAAGCCACGCGTCGGCGGCTGGTATGGGAGAATGGCGCGGTGGCGTCGTTTTTCTCTTCGGAGGACCCTGACAGTTTGCGCGGGCCGCAATTCGATGCCGCCTGGTGCGACGAACTGGCCAAATGGAAACATCCGCAGGAAACCTGGGACATGCTGCAATTCGGCCTTCGGCTGGGAGATGCTCCACGCGCTGTCGTCACTACCACGCCGCGCCCCGTCGCCCTGCTGCGCGCGCTGCTTTCCGACCCGGCGGTTCCCGTGACGCGGATGCGCACGGCGGAAAACGCCGCCCATCTCGCGCCGGGCTTCATGGCGATGATCGAGGGCCGCTATGCCGGCTCGCGGCTCGGGCGGCAGGAACTGGACGGCGAACTCATCGAAGACCGGCCAGACGCGCTCTGGTCGCGCGGGCTGATCGAGGGGATCGTCATGAGCCGGGTTTCGCCGCTGAAACGCATCGTCGTCGCCATCGACCCGCCCGCGAGTTCCGGCAAGAGTTCCGACGCCTGCGGCATCGTTGCGGCGGGGATCGACCATGACGGCTTCGGCTGGGTGCTGGCGGATGAAAGCGTCAGCCGGGCCAAGCCCTATCAATGGGCTCGCGCCGCCATCGCCCTCTACCACCGGCTGGAGGCGGATGTGATCATTGCCGAGGTCAACCAGGGCGGCGACATGGTGAAAGCGGTGATCGCAGCGGAGGACCACATGGTTCCGGTTCGCGCCGTGCGGGCCATGCGCGGCAAATGGCTGCGCGCCGAACCCGTCGCCGCACTCTACGAACAAGGCCGCATCCGCCATGCCGGACGGTTCCCGGCGCTGGAAGACGAGATGTGCGACTTCGCTCCCGGCGGCCTCTCCAATGGCCGGTCGCCCGACAGGCTCGACGCGCTGGTCTGGGCGCTGAACGAACTGATGCTGGGGCGCGAGAAGGTGCCGCGGATCAGGCGGGTGGAGTAGGGGAGGGAGCTTATCGTCGGAATGCCCGGCGCTCACCCCCCTCTGCCCTGCCGGGCATCTCCCCCACAAGGGTAGGGCTATCGCATATGAGTAATGAGGGTGAGGAAATCCTGGTCGGCCCATCTTGCCTTGAGCCGTTTGTGGCTGAGGGGA
>NZ_BMHH01000026.1 GCF_014640615.1 Paramesorhizobium endophyticum
AAACGGAAGGTTCGGCGCGCAGCGCTGAAAGCCGTTTTTCTCCCCGGCCGACGCGGCTTGCCGCGCTTGCCAATTGATATCTCCGCGCTGCGGTCGCATGGGCGGTTTTGTGAAAGTGTGAAAAGTCGGTGCCGGCGTGCCGGGGCCGACTATATGGAAAGTCGCCGGCGTGCCGGCGTCTGGATCTGCCGAAGGCAGCTGCGTCAGGGGGCGTTACCCGAAGGGCCGAAACTGGCGGAAGGCCGCGACCAGGCGAAGCCGGGATTTCCGGCTTGGAACAAGACGGGAAATCCCGCTGCTTCGCCGGAGCGGACGACGACAGGTTCGGTTCGCCGAAGGCGAATAGCACCCGGCCCGAAGGGGACGCCCTGACTAGCGGGCGCTTGCAATGAGCGACGCAATGATTTGTATTAGCAATTTCACATTTTAAGGAGAGAAATGATGCGGATTTTTATCGGGACACTAATCGCAGTGAGCGGCTTAAGCGTCCCGACGCTGGCCCAAGGGACGAATGAAACATGGCCGATTTGCGGCTACGAGAAGCGGATCACTTGCGTCGTCGATGGGGATACTTTTTGGTTCAATCGGGAGAAATATCGCCTGTTCGGAATCGACGCGCCGGAGACGGGCGAGAAAGCACAATGCAGCACGGAGCGAGTCAGGGCAGACGACGCGACGAGATATTTGCAGCGGATATTGCAATCCGGAGTGATCAGTTTGCAGCGGCGAGGCGTGGACCGATACAAGCGGATATTGGTGAGCGTCAAAACCAAATCCGGGGACGCTGAGGAATTGATGATCGCGCACGGGAAAGCTGCGCGGTACACCGGCGGCTATCGTGACAAACAGCAATGGTGCCGATGATGTTCATCCGGTTCGGGCGAAAACCAAAAGCGAAGCAGCATCCGATTTTCGCGATAGCATTCAATAAAGTGGTGATCCTGGCTACCGTTGCCTTGGTTGGTGTTTATTCCTTCAGGGCTGAAGTACCTAATTTCCCTTCATGGGATGAATTGAGCTTTAGCGCAGCGCTGGCGGAAAGCTGCGAGGATCGGGCTGGTGAGGGCGTTGAGACGTGCATTGAGCGAGGGAAACAAATCCACGCGACCATGGAGAAGCTGAGCGCCGAACTCGACGCGGCAAGCCGTCGGGCTTGCCGCGAGAGGTTCGGCGGTAACCTCGATGCGACTTGGCGATGTGTGAAATTGATAGACGGCCGCGATCTCGCGGCCGTCTATCGTCGGCCTGGCGCTGACGAAGGGGAGGCGGAGCCCCGCTGACGCGGGGTTCCTTGGATCAACGGGAATGTGTGGGCTTTGGGCGGTTCCAGATGATGGAATAAACGTCGGGGTCATCTTGGCCGGCCGCCATGCCGAGGGTCGCGTAAATCACATAATCGAGCTCGGGCGTGTCGAAGGTGAGGGAGAGGTATTCGTTGCCGCTGGTCTTGCTCGTCTTCGTCCAGACGGCGCCGACTTCAGCAGATCCGCTGACGATGCGGTGTGTTGGGGCATTCTCGCTGGTGCGGTCCATCGGTATAATCTTGATGGGAGCATTGAGGGTTAGGGTGGTGAGGCGGCCTTCATAGATGCCGCGGCCGTTCTTTGCGACGGTGCCGATGGTTGCCATTTTCGTCTCTCCTTTTTCGATCAGGGGCCATCCCCTGCGTAACGTCCGAAAAAGACCGCCTGTAAGGGCGGCAAACACTCGACGGAGCGGAGCGGAGGACCGGCTGAAGGGATTATTTTGAAGCGAAGCGGGCGAGGAGCCGAAGGCGGGGAGAATAATCGATTCAGACGGTTGTTTGTTGTCCTGGCGGTCTTATAGGTCGTTACATCAAGCAGGGATGTTGCCCCGATGGCATAAGGAGAGATGAAAACGGCTACTGCGCTGACGCGAATGCTCGCGGCATCTATGAAGGCCGCTTCACATCCGCGGAGGAGCTCATCGTTGATCCGATGGACCGCACCAGCGAGAATGCCCCAATGCCTCGGGTGACCGTTGTGCGATGAATCGATGCGGGGAGGGGAGGGGCAGGACTAGCGCTGGATGCACCTGTTATCGTGCCCGGTTCGATTATGTGATTTACGCGACCCTCGGCATGGCGGTCGGCTTGCAGCAGCGGAACGAATGGCATCGCTACGATCTGAAATAGCCCGAAGCCATTTGCCGGTGAGCTGCTCCGCGTCAGCGGGGCTCCGCCTCCCCTTCGCGAGAAGCGCGGTCGGTGGCTGCCAGTTCACGGGCAACAGAAATGAGGACCCGCCGCCGGCGCGGATTTTTTATCTTAGCGACAAGTTCGGCCAGTTGGACAAATTCGGAATTGGAAAGAAACTGCGTGACTAGCGGGTTTTCCGGCTGGCCGTTAGTATCAAAAAAATATGAAACTGGAACATTAAAGATTTCAGCTATGTTTTGGAGTCGGCTGGCGCCGATACGATTTGAGCCTTTTTCGTATTTTTGAATCTGCTGAAATGTAATTCCGAGTGCCTCACCTAATTTCTCTTGGCTGCAGCGCAGAGAATTGCGCAGCGCCCGCAGCCTAGCGCCAACTTTAACATCGATTGGATTCGGCGTTTTCGGTGACGGTTTATGAATATTCGGCATTATCCTCTCCATCTAAAAATGTTCAACTCGAGCCAGGCCGCGGGCAGGAGAACGCGGCCGGGAATTCGGGCTAATTCAGCTTCGCGATCACAGTCGGCCGACAATCATGCATCCGAAGATGGAACCGGCAACGGCGGGAGCCGGAGCCGGTGAGAAAAACCGGGTCAATGACGGGATGCACTAGGGTAATTCGCTCGGCGAACGCTTGAATCGGCGCGGACGGGTTTATGATTTCCTCGTCCTCGTCGGTGCCGGTTATGATAAGATTGCCGGCGATTGGCTCCAGATAGCCATCAATCACGGTGACGCATGGCATACCATCGGCAAGGCCGCGTTCGCAAAACACGAAATGACCGTCAACTTTCGCGATATCGAGTTGCTTGCATCCAATAAGACGAATGATCGTCTCGATCTGCGCTTTGCCGTCAGGGAGAGAAACGCTTTGAAGCGTTCGGTCAAATGCTTTCAGAAAATAAGCTGTAACAGACATTGTGAAAATCCAAACTCAGCATTTGCGGGCGCCCCCGCATATGCTCAATGATCTTGGTGATCGGGGAGTTTGGAAAACCGATAGACACGGCCCCCACGGCCTTTAGTTCGAAGAACCTGTTGCATTCGCCGCAGGCTCCCCGACCATAAAGGTCAGTGAGTTTGGTGATTTAACGTTTCACCGTCCGATCTATAGGGTTCCAACGCCCTGGGCCATCGCGTGAATGGCTTAGTCTCAATAATAATGATTTTTGGAAAATCGTCCAGCCCAGTCCGCAACTTTTGCGGACGTATGACGCAGAAGATTCGCGTCATACGGTCAACAAATGGTCAACGCCGGGATAATTATTATCTTGGCGGAATACCCCCTGATGGCACTGGAGGAAAATAGGAAGAGCCTTTTTCGGCGATGGGTAATTCTCGCGGCCTTGTCGGAAGCACGATACCCCAATTCTCACGGTCCTTACGCATGAAGTTGACCGGGCGTCCATATAGCTTCCGGCGCGATTCATCCATAAAAAATGTTTGGCAATGCACAAATTGCGGATCTTGGTCCACCTTATGGCGATAAGCGTCATATCCACCATTCTTGCAAGCAAAGAGGAAAATCGCGGCGGGGAGGGGCTTTCCCGGCGCGACCTGGTGGAAATCAATCGTCATGACGGGATCGCCGTCACGGGCGCGCTCGAAGGCAATGTTCGCCTGGCGCTGGCTCGGAAAATCGCCATTGCCGGATTGTACGGGCGGCTTGAAAGAGCCGTCCCATGTCCAATCCAAATCTCCTGAATGGTCATATTGCGCATATGCCGTGCTGCTCACCAGCACGCCTAGAATCGCGGCCGCTATTGCCTTCATCATGATCCCTCAATTGCTTGATTGTTTTGTCTCGCCAGACTTGTAAAGCCATGGCTCGGTGAACGGGCCTTGCCACACGCCGCGTCCAGCGGCCTTGGCTTCAGCTTCGTTTTTCACATAGTTCCCATAGACCTGCGTTTCTCCACTTCGGTCTATGATCGCCCATCCGCGCCGGATCATTTCACCTCCAATGTCCGTGACCTGGGCAGTTGCGCAAACCGCGTATAGGCGGTCGAGGCCGTCCGCCTCCTTGCCGTTTTGAGGCACCACACGGCATCCAAGGGCTTGATCAGCGACGAAGGAGGCCAGCACATCGCGGGCGAACAATCCGGCCGGATACCCGCGTTTGATCCGGTCCTCTCCCTTTTGTTCCAGCGCCGGCGCAGAGATACCGGCCAATCGAACCGGCTGGCCGGCGACGACGAGGCTATCACCGTCAACGGTATACCCGTATCCGGATATGATCCGGTCTGTTTGTTGTGCCTGGACGCCGCTGGAAATGAGAGCTGCGAGCGCTCCCGTCATGAATATCAGTGGTCTCATTAGGAGAATGCCCCATATCGAATGCGCTGATAGACGAGGCCAACAATCGCGAGCAGTACAAAAACCGCAGACATTGTGAAAATGGCGTCTATCAATGAGAAGGAGGAAAGATAGCCGACGCCGCCGACAATGGCGGCCGCGGCAAGGCCGATCAAGACCGCGGCTTTCCCGCGCCGGTTTATCGGAGGAAGAGAAAAAGAAGGTCGAGCGGATGGGCAATGTTCAGGTAACGGTTGCCAGCCGATTATCCGTTCGTCATCGGGCGCAAGAACGATTTGGTTGAGCACGTCAAGAAAAACGCCGTGACGGCGACTGAACCGGACGACGGTGACATATTCCTCGACGCCCGCTGCCGCGTCCAGTTGGATGATAAAGGGACGCTCGTGAGGCGGAGCGCTGCCAAGTGATCGCCACGACATGTTATTCTTCGGGCGGCAGTTTCAGCGACTTTGCGGCCTTTTTCGGATTTGCAAAACACTGCTTTCTAAGTTGGCCCTTCGCCTCATAGCAGAGTGCGGCATAGGTGCGATAACCGACTTCCGGCCAGTCGGGGAAGGCAGTGGCGGCAATTTCAAGCAATTTTTGGTATTCGGGCGGCTGACAACCATCGCCGGTCGCGCCGCAATTGTCCTGCGCTGCCGCCGGCGCGGCGGTCAGAAACACGGCGGAAAAAAGCAAAGGGATCAAAGATTTCATTGCGACCTCCAGTTTATTACATCTTATACAAATCCGGCGCGGAAATCCATCCGGCGCGGTTGCCCCATCAACGCGCGCCAACGCGCGCCGCCCGTGTAGGCCGTGCGCCGCCAAACGGCGGTTGTTTTCGCGCCAGCGGCTCAATGGGAGTCAAATACGAGCATTTTCAGCATCCCCCATAGGTGCGTGTTTGCGCACGGCACCGCCACCTCGCCCGCTCCTAAGCCCCTTTTTTTGGCGTAAACGTTTCGCGTGTTTGCCCCGGCAGCCCCGTTAGGGGCTGTCCGGACTGAATAAATTGAAGTGAGTGCGCTTTGCGCGCTCTCCGCTTATCATTGGAATGATATTGTAATTTAGGTGATGGTTTTTAGAGGACAATTTTGTCTCATCTGAAAACACGCGATTGCTTACCCAATCAGCTCCTAATTTTCCTGCCAAATCAGCGGCAAGCTTCTCGAAATTGGTCCAGTACGGCAACACCTTGGCCGTGATCTCGATCACGAGGCCGGTATAAAGTCCCGTCCGTCCGGTGCGGGTGCGGGTGACGATATAGCCGAACCGGATGAGCTCACCGATATAGCGCTGGATCGAGCGTACAGACCGGCTCATGATACTTGCGAGCGTGAATTTCGTTGTTTCCGTCCGACCGTGCTTGCCGCATCGGGCGCGGATCACCTGCAGCAAGGCTTTCGCCTGTGGCGTCAGCCTGTCGTCACGCGCGGCCTCAGTGGACATAGGGTTTGCATATTGACGTGTGGCTTGAGGCGCTTGCCGCTGCCAGCGAGCCGGAGGAGGGCTGGCCTTCCCCTGGCTGGCTTTGGCACGTTTCACCCTTTCCTCATGAGCGGCGAGATCCGCTTCATATTCTTCGTCGGTGATCCAGCCGTTCCCGACTGCGAACCAATAGTCGCGGCTATTAAATGCGGGCTTTCGCCAGTTAAGCGGTTGCGGCATCCGAGGCGCCGCCCCGAAACGTAAGATACCATTCATCGGTCACTTCCCCTTTTTGGGGCCGTGTTCAGGCTAAAGCTCACCCGTTCGGAAAATTGGCGTTTTTCCGTTGACAGCAGCTCGCAATTTTGGGAAAGTGACTCTTGAACAGTTTGGCACTTTCCCATCAAAAACCGCTTCGACGTTGGCGCGTCTGGCGGTTTTTCTATTTAGCCTGAACTAGCCATATAACCCTCTCCGTGTTGTCGATTAGGCAAGCGAGTAATCGCTTGCCTGGCGATTTGCCGGTCGCGCTGCTGCGCCATAGGCGCGCAAGCGCAACCGCCAAAAGGTGGCAGTTGACGAAATGAGGGGGAAGCGATAGGATTGTTTGTATTAGGGATTTTTGACCTATCGACCCCGCGTGGCAACCCCGCCATGCGGGGTTTTCTTTTCCTCAACATTTAAATTCCTGCATTCGGACGAATCGTCCCAAAGCATACGCTGACACAATGTAGCCTAAGGGACAATGTATTAGCAATTTTCGAGCTACAAATCGCCGCGCGTCTCATTCGATACGACGAGGCGAACACGCGGCTCAATCGGCTCATTTGTGAAAACAGGAGCCGTGTCCAGCGACGGCAACCGCTCATTGGCCAGCAGCAATAATGCTCTTGTGATGGTGTCGGTTTGAGATCGATGCCGCGCATAATTGGTGAGTAGCGTCACGACGAAGCCGAAAGTTGCGCCGACCGATAGGCCGAAAACAAAGTCAGTAGACCCGAAATAATCCATAGCGCTGCCGTCTAAATTCCGAAGAACTTTGGAATGCTGGCTTCGCCCGCGGGCTCATCTGCATCGTTCGGGTACGCAGGAGTGCTATTCGCTTCCCTCAGCTGAGCAAGCACACCGATGGCTCCCTCTCGCTCTGTCTTCCGCAACAGAGGATCCATCGCAATCATCATGACGATACTGACCGAGGCACCGACGACCGCGCCAAAGCCAAAATCCGCTGGGTTCGATATATCCATTTTTCATGCCCTTTTTGAAAAGGGCCGCTTTATTGCGGCCCTTTTTTGTATCGTCAGAACTGGACCGCCAGGCCGATTTTTCCGGACAAGTCTTTTGTTCGCTCGCCGGAATACTCAACCGAACCATAGGCAGATACGCCTGAATTAAGATCGAGCTTTGCCCCGGCCGACACGCGATAGGACATGCCTTGCATGTCGGAAATGCCGTTGAGAGTGTTGACGCCATCCGTGGCCGTGACCTTGTTTTCGGCAAGGGCCTCGTACTGGAGATCGGCTCTCAGCCATGGGCGCAGAATGACGCCATTCTCGAACACGGTTTCGGTTTCCGCCTTGACGCCAGCCAGCGCCATCAGAGAGTCGCCCGAAAGCTGGCTGATGGTTACGCCGAAATTGTCGGTGAAGCCGTCCATGTCCACGTCTTGATAGACGAGCTGGGCAACCGGCGCGATCCAGAGGCGATCAGCAAGCCCGGTGTTGACGCGGTAGCGATAGCTTGTCTCGATGCTGGCGATCCAGCCGTCTACATCCGTGGTCCCGCCATGCAAGCCGCCGGCGGCAAGCGATGCCTCGTTGAACTGATACGCCGCCAGCGCATCGATCCAAAGGCCCTCATCGATCGACTGCCAGTAGCTGGCATAGACGCCTCCATGCCCACCCTGCATATCGATATCGATGTGCGGCGTTGTCGCCATGCCAGCGTCAACCGATCCCCAACCACCGAAGACGCCGCCAATGAGCGTACCGGATGGCAACAGGTTCGAAAGCTCGAAATCCACCCCGGCCTGCACCATCTTGCGGTCGTACTCGGTCTTGACGCCCGGCTCGGGCAAGATTGCGCCCGTGCCGCCGATCACGCGGCCCCACGCGACAAGACCGTTTTTCCCAAGCTTGTCCGCTTCGCCCGCGCGTAGCCCGCCGATGCGATAGTAAAGGCCGTCCGCAATGCTGCGGCCTTGCAGCTGGGCGAGCGAAATGATGTTCGCGTAACCGTCGATGGTAGGCGATACCCATGGCGTCGGTTCCGGCTGCGGCTGGGGTTCCGGTTGAGGCTGAGGCTTCTCCGGCTGCGGCAGCGGCTGCTGTGGCTCTGGCTGCGGTTCCGGCTGAGGCTGCGGCTTCTCCGGCTCCGGTTCCGGCTTCTCCGGCTCAGGCTGCGGCTCCGGTTCCGGCTCGGGCTTCTCAGGCTCCGGCCATTGCGTCACGAGCTTATAGGTCTTGTCCGATGCGTCATACGTCCACTGGTAGACGTACAGGCCGCCGATGATCAATTCGTCGCTGGTGAAATTGGTCCCATCGGTCAGGCCGTCCACGGTGATTACCGGGATTTTGGTATTGCAGGCCGATGCGCCATAAGCCGTCAATTTTACAGCGCTGTGACCGCTGGCATTGCCGCCGATCCGCATATAGTCAGCGGGGCATGTTACGCCATCGAATCCAACATCAGCGGTGATGGTCGATCCTTCCTCGCCCGTGTAATTGCCGGTGATGGTCAGCAGATCACGAGCCGCCCCGTTGCTTAGGGAGATGTTGCCACCATTGACCACATCGCCGGCAATGGTGGAGGTTCCCAACGCGAGTACCTGGCTGTTCGCGTCGATATCCAGTGTGCCGACTGTCAGCGCCCGCGAGGGATCGAGCGCCAGCGCCGATTGCTGCAACTCGATCAGTTCCCATTCATCAAGACGAGTTTTCGCGAGGTCCGTGTTCTGGCCGATCAACTGGAGCTGGTCGAAGCCCTGTTCGCCTTCAGCGTCCGTGCCGCCGTTGATCGCGCCGAAATTAGCCGTGGAGGCGTCAGGCCCCACCATCACCGTGTCGCTGCCACCGCCGAGGTCAACGCTTTCAGCGTTGGAGGCTTGCTGGATATTCAAGAATTCGTTGCCCGCGCTGCCGGTAATAGTTTTCGCGGAGACATTCCGGATGGCAACCGACGAACTATCGAGCTTCAGCGTTTCTGTTTGGGTACGCCCTACGATGAGATCGCTACCCCCTGAAATTTCGATGGTTTCGAAATTCTGAATCCGGTTATCCGCAACGACCCCGGATTGCCCGACCATGGATAAGGTATCATTGTCACCGCCGCCATCGAGCAGGCCAAGCTTGGCATGATTGGCAGAGGCGGTGATGACAAGGCTGTCGTTACCATTCCCTAGCGCGATCCCGCCCAGCGTCGTCCCTTTTTCAATGATGACGTTTTCCGTGCTATCCGAACCGGCAACACCGACCGTCGCCGTCACATCCCTCAGCGTGAGGTTTGAATTCGCGACATTGATGATCTGCGTTGCGGTAAGCCCTAGCGTTAACTGGCTGTTTTGGACGTTGAAGGTTTCCCATCCTGCCACTTTATAATCTTCAGTGGCCCCCGAAAACCGCAAGAAATTAATCACGTCCTGACCATCACCTCCGTGGAGGCTCGCCCCGGTGATTGTCGCGGCGTCAATGATATACGCGGTATCATCGCCCGCGCCACCAAAGAAGCCGTATGTGACCGAGCCGTCCTTGAGTACAAAAGTGTCGTCGCCGTCGCCGCCGTTGAAGGAGTAGATCGTTGCGTTCTTGCCAGAGACCTCGACGGTATCAATCCCGCCCTCGCCGCTCACGGAACCCAAGTCTGCAAGCGATCCTGCTGCGTCCGTGGCTCTGGCTATAAACGTATCATTGCCATCGCCGCCTAGAACGGAGCCGACTTTGACGCGCGTATTCAGTTTTGCGGTGCCGCCATCCGCTTCGAGCACAATTGTATCATCGCCACCGGCGAGGTAAATTTGCCCGTTGTTGACAACATCAAGGACGCCGGCAGTGCCGCCAGACTTCGATGAGATGTAGATCGTATCAGCGCCTTCGCCCGTCCTGATAAGCCCCGTTCCGGAGCTGACGATAACATGCGCGCGGCTTCCACTGCCAGTGGCAGATACTTCGAAGGTCTGCCCCCCGTCAGGACCGGGAGTGATATTGTTCGGATAGTGCATACCGGCGCTGATGTTGCTCGCATTGCCGGTGCCCTCGGCGCGCACCGCCGCCGCATCGCCTCCACTTTCTGCAATCACCCGCAAATGGGGACCGTAACGGTAATTGTTCGAAAGGGATAGCGAGGCATCAACTATGTTCCCAGCTGCCCCTTGCACTGATGATACAATACTCGCGATCCCACCATTTTTTGCGGTGACCGATACGTTATTCGGCCCCACCCCGAAATCAACGGAAGCGGAGTTTCTGTTGTTCGGGACCGTGGCGCGGTCCTCGCGAAGCAGCGACGAGCGCCCCGCCCCATCCTGAAGAACGCTTACGGTAGCGTCCTGATTACCGAAAATCAGGTTGCGCGAGGCTGTTGTTGATTGCGGCAAAATGATGCCATCAACACCTGTGATATTCAGGGTGAGAAGCACTGCGGGGAACTGATAAGAATTGCCGGTGGTTGTGTAGAAAGTGCCGTTCGCGGAACTGTCGCAATTGATGATCGAGGCGGAGCTACCTGATGATTGAGGCGAGCAAGCCGCCTGACTGATGCCGGTGCCCGCGAAATAGCTGGCGGCAAGAATTGCCGGAACAGAGGTCGCGGCTCGAAGCCATTTAGAAGATTTTAGTAAACGCGAGTCTATGCTAGACATAAGACGGTTCCTCGTCTGTCTCTGAATTTTGCCGTTCAGGTGGATTTTAGGAGCCACGGATCGGAGCATTGCAGTGCTCCGATCCATCCCTTCGTTCTTGATGAATGGTTGCGGTTGATCGCCTCCTCAGTTCAACGAAGCAAAGCCGGCTGTTGCAGCAGCCGGCTTTTCGTTATGTGTGATTGGGAGACGCCGCTCGCGCTTGCGGTCGATAGGTGCATTACTCCGCGTCCCCCGGTTCATTCGCCGGGGAGAATATACATGATTAGCAATTTCTCAAGTGAAATTGCTAATAAGAAATTAGTACCCCCTGTCATTATGGGAGGCGGCAACAAACTGAGCGAACTTGTGAAATGTCTTGTGGCGTATCGTCTTGGTGGCGACGCTCCCGTCAGGCTATAGAACTATGCCTAACCGTTCGCCAAGGCTCAGACGCGCCGGTTTGCTGGACTCCGCGAGCATGGACAGGATAGTGTCTTGCGAGAGGGCGGAAAGCTCGTAACCATTAGACCTGGCGGCGAGAATGATACTTTCCAGCGTAGGAAATTCATCGCGCCGCCAACCCAACCAAAGCTCTGGCTCGTCGGTTTCTTTATCGACAAAAGCGTTTAAGAAAAATGTACGCAATGGAGGATCATAACCAATGACTCCATTGTCGTCTTTTCTCTCTCCTTGAGTCACAGTGACTATATGTCGGCTCATAGCAAATCTCTCTAATGCCGTTTCTGGATTTATTGAGGGGAGGATAGAACGAAGGAGGGAAGTCCTTGTACCTCCCTCCAGGAGGAGATTAGCTTAGCTGCTCTTGCTGTACAGAGGGCGCTCGCTTCTCCCCTGCGATACTGAAGATCAAAGCATGGATTGCTTCTGCTTCAGCGGGTGCTTCCCTCCCGCTGACAGGATCGAACACGATATGTTCTGTCTCAATGCCTTGAGTTGATCATCGTTCATTATGCGGCTAGAGCCTCGGCCTTAGACATGCGAGGCCAACGGGCAAGGGTAACAAATCCGTTTTTCTCATGATCTGCGACGGTGAGTTCGATGCGCATAGCGCGCCTCCGGGCGGTTGTTGGAATTATTGGGCGGCATCGCCCAAAGCGGAAACAGCCGCGTCAATCTGGCTGTCGAGTTCGTCCATGGCTTCCATGGCCGTGTCTAAACTGGAAACAGCGTTTTCAGCCGCTGATCCTTTTTCGCCGCTTTGGAAACTTTCAGGCATGTTATTGAAATATTCCTGCTCTTCGTCGCGTAGCGTCTCGATCTCCCCCTTCAACTCTTCAATCGTGGCCTTCAAGCCTTCAATCTGGTCACTCAGCTTCACGATAGCCTTGCGGCGTTCTTTGTTCATTTTAGCGCGCTCCAGGCGTCATTTGGAACTGGAGTCGGCTTTGGCGTCATCAAAGCCTTGCCGATAGGTTGCGCGGCTCCGACTGCCATCATGGCCGCTACCAAAGGGGTGGCCGTAGTGCGCATCCGAGTATCCAGCGTGATAGTCGGCCCTCTGTTCGGGGGTCCAGTCGGGCTTGGGTTCTGGTCTTGGATTCCACGGCATGATTGCCTCCGGGCGGTTGTTGGAATTAACGGATTTCCGATTGGTCGTAGCCGTGGTGCTCGACCAATGACGCGACCATGGCGTCAAATGCCATGTCTTTGATGCCTGCTTGGTTTTCGGCGTCGGCCTGCGTGTAAGCGTCGGCCAGCAATTTCCCGGCTTCGCCAAGAATCTGATAAAATCGGCTGCGCATGGCGTATTTTTCTGCGTAGGTACGTTCGTCCATCGTCTCTCTCCATCCCGGCGGTTTCTGGAATGTCAGTGTTCAGTGGGGTCGGGGACCGAAGGCCAGAGCCTTTGCTTCGGACTTCGCACGACGCAGCGTTTTCATTCCTTCGTCTGTAATCTCGTTCAAGCGTTGGTCAAAAGTCTTTAGCTCACCTTTCAACTCTCCAATCGCGCCCTTCAATGCCTTGAGTTGATCATCGTTCATTATTGTGCGCCCCCGTTCGGTTGCGCGCTTGCCTTCGCAGTTGTCGCATAGGTCTTCATCGTGAGCGCCCGCGTGGCTCTCCCAAAAAGAGCCGCCGCAGCGTTTACAAGTGGATCGCTTCATTGTCCCCTCCGGGAGTTATTTGAAAAATCTGCTGAGGACCGGAACGCGCCTATCTATCGCGTCATCCGGTTCCGGCCTTTCTTCGAGCCAGGTGCGAACCTGATCCGGGGCGAGGCGCATTGCTACTTGCATCGGCAAGCTACGCTGGCCGGTGTCGTGAAGATCGTACCCATCCATAATATCGAGGATGAAGGTGAATGGGCCTGTCAATCTGTCCGGTTCCATCTCGTCGCTGATCTCGGCATCGATGGCAGCAACGGCGGCTAGAGTCTCGGCCTTGGACATGCGAGGCCAACGGGCAAGGGTAACAAATCCGTTTTTCTCATGGTCAGCGACGGTGAGTTCGATGCGCATAGCGCGCCTCCGGGCGGTTGTTTGAATTTATACGGCGTCTACGTCCGCAATTTCTGTCGACGGCGCCCATATCTCTGGCCGCCATTCTCGCATGATATCTTCGATTTCGGCGCGATAGGCAGTTGGATATTCAGCCATTCCACGAGCAGCAAGCCACGAGAAGACCTGGGCCATGTCCACAGCGATAGTGGAGTCTACACCGAACAAATCCGCAAGATTGAAACCTCCGAGTTTGTCAGCGTTCCACCAAGCAAGAACAAATGCCGCGGCCCTGCCTGACTGGCCGGTATCTCCCCGGGCTAGATTAAGAAGCCGCTCAAACGCGGCACGAGTTGCATGATCCATTGTCGTGGCTCCGGGCGTTAGTTGGAACTGTTGGCAAGCGCCGCTTCGTTGGCCTTTTGATATGCCTGAGTGGCATGACCGGCGCGCGCCAGCGCATAGGCGAAACGCTTGGCGTGCTCACCGTTGCAGAAGAAGGGGTCTTGATAGCTTTCGCCATCCCATGTCGAGGCCTTGAAGATGAAATCACAGCCAGCCTTTTTAGCGTAGTAATCCTCACCACGCGACCAGCTCACCCCCACAACCTGCCCATTCACCAGTCTTTGCACCTCTTCCTTCGACGTTGGATACTCTGGACGGCTGCTGGCAAAATCTGTGACATGTGCTGCCGCCTCCGGTCCGAAATAGATCGTTTCCGTCTTCTTTGCGATCTTCTTACCGCAATATCGGCAAAGTGGCTGGCTCATCGTCTTTTCCGGCGTTAAATGGAAGAATACGGATTGGCGGGGCCGAAGCGAACTCCATCCTGCTCAAAAAACCCCAAATAGCCAAGGAGCCATGCGCGATGGACTTCTGAGCCGGCGATAAGTTTGCGTAGTAAGCGGGACAGGGCTTTGCCTTGATAGCCGTAGAGATAAAATCGCATGTAAATATTGCTCACGGATTGCCTCCGGGGTTATTTGGACTGCGCGTCGATACGAGCGTAAAGCTCGGCGCGGGCGGAATCGAACGCTGCGTCGCCAAGGTGCGAGAACTGCCGCCAGAAGGCAAAGCGTTCTTCGTGGCTCTGACCGATCCCGGCTAGACGTTCGACCTCGCCTATGGTGGTGCAGCCCCGCGCCGCTTCCGGCTTCTGAATGGTCTTCTGCTTCTGCATGACGGCCTCCGGCGCTATTTGGATGGTTTAGGAAGTTTGAAATCCACAAGCCATGAGGGACCGTGGGTATTGCGAAGCCGATGAAGGATTGCCGGTGCGGCCGCGCGCATCCAAAGCTCGCGCAACTCGGATTTCCACTTGCGACCGTGCTCGGCGGCGAAGTCCGCAATGGCGGCGCTCTGCTCTGGTGTTAATGGTTTATTCATGGCGTCCTCCCTCACCAAGCTTCGTCGTCGGGGTAGCCACCATTGTCCGGCTCGCTTTCCCAATTTTCATGAAAGCCATCTTCGAAGCCCTCTGGATTATTACGCCAGTCGGCGGGCGGCGCATCGCTTTCAGGTGTAGGTTTCGGGACCATTGCTAATTGCCTCCTGTTCTGCCTTGCACTATGACATAACATATGACACTATGTCAAACATAAATGTTATGTCACAGTGAGACTTTTTTGGAATGAGGCGCGGATATATACGCTTGTCAAAGGCTGGCCCTTCAATCGATGAGCAGAAACAAGCGCTCAAGAGTGCCGGAATCGAGGACTTTTCAGAGTATGGGCCGGTGTATGTGGACGAAATCCCTCGGGGGCGGAATGAACCGGCGCTGCCACAACGCGACAATGCAATTAGAAGCCTTGAGGCCGGTGACGTGCTGGTGATTGCCAGCGCTGCGCGGCTCGGTTCGTCCGAAGGCGACGTTCTGCAGGCGATGAAAGCAATCGGGGAAAGAAGCGCCGTCATATATGACGTGAAGACCGGCGAGACGATTGTTTGCCATCCCGACGCTATCAAGGTGTTGGAATATGCACAAAAAGCAGAGAGCGAAAACCGAAAAGAGATTGCTCAAAAGATGCGGCGGGCGCGGGAAGCCAGCGGCAGGGTGGGCGGGCCACCAGAAAAGCTTGGCGGGGATCGATTACGCGAGGCAAAGCGCTTGTGGGAAGAATCGTCGCTTTCAAAAGGTGAGATCGCGAAGAAGTTCGGCGTGACTGTTCGGACGCTTTACCGTCGCCTCGGTGATCGTGGCGGTAAGCAGTTTGGTTCCAAATAAGGCACACTTCTGTGCAAGGAGAGGAGAGAACAATGCGACGGAAAACAAACTTCAACGATGTAAAAGAGGCGATCTACCTCGGTCGCTGGAAACTGATTGGTCTGCTTCTAGCCGTAGTTGGGCTTTGCTTCGCAATAGCAGGTTATTTTCTATTCCTGATGGGCGGGGATTACCGCATTGTATATACCTGCTACGGAATCGTGGTGGCTCTCCTGCTGCTTGCTTGCAGCTACGGCGGTATGAAAATCAAAGACGTTTTATTCGGAAAAATGAGACGCGATTAGTGGTCCAACTAAGGCACGGCATAGAGGGAAGAGGGATATGGCCCTAGTTTTGTACTCGCTGATGTATATTCCAGCCGTCCTGGGCGGGGCAGGATACATCGCAAATCCATGGGTCATCGTATCCGTGATTTCAGCGTGGATTTGGTCGATTTGGCGAAATAGCGAAAAAGGTGATGTCGATTATAAGCAGCTCGAGAGCCAGAGCTTCATAAGCCACGACAAAAGCATTCGGAACGCCACGCTTATGCGGCTAGCCACAATCGCATGTGTCTACGGGATAGCCTACCTGTTCCGTTAGCGTGTTTCCAACAAAGGCGTGACAATGAAAACTAGATACCTTCCTATAGCAGTGTTGTCGCTCGCTTGTGCAATGCCGCTGGGATCTGCGATTGCGCAAGAACGTAGCGATCAAGGAAAGCAGCAATACGAGGCGATGATGCAATCATTCAGGAACGCACGCGATGCCTGCATTGAATGGGGTGGCGGTAAGATTCATGAGGTCAAGGTAAACGAAGACGTTTCGCTCACGGTAAGGCCGCTTTCACCGGAAGGGCTGACATGCGCACTCTTAGAAGACCAAGACAGCATAATGAATGACGCTTTTAAAAATGGGATTCTTATTGGAGGCATTATTGGTTTTTCCGTTGGTCTCTCTCTGTTGGGCGTAGTGCGGTTCGCCTGGCGGTCCTTGAAACCAAATTTCCAATAAAGGCGCGAATGAGGAGGCGAGACATTGGAAAGAGAAGAAATCATTGCTCAGGCGCGGGCGCTGTTGTTGGAGGGTGCAGCGCAAATGGAAGATGCCGAAACCGCTCAAGGAAAGCTACCGGGCGCAGCGAAAGTAAGCCGGGCAGGGCAAATGCTGGTGAACCTGGGCGGTATCGTACTCGCGCGGGAGGTCCATGCGACACTCGGCGAATTTCAACGAACCGTCGAGCTGCAGTGGTACGGCCTGTCCGATGGCGAAAACACTTGGTTGCCCTGATACGTTTTCAGAAAAGGGCGTGACGATGGATCAGAACGAAATTGAACAGGCCAAACGCGATCTGCGGAAGGCTGGGAGTCTGTTGAAGGCGGTAGCATCCGACCATCGCTGGAAGCTGTTTTCTTTGCTTCTTTCGTTGATCGGCTTGGCGGCTGTTATTTTGGCCTTTTTCGTTGAAGATCGACTTGCACAGTTACTGCTCGCGCTGTTGGGCTTGGCGCTGGGTGCTCTCGCGGCGGGATGCGGTCGCATGGGCGGAATCTGTGAAGTGTGAATAGTCGGCGCCGGCGAGCCGGGGCCGACTATATGGAAAGTCGCCGGCGTGCCGGCGGCATTATGGATGGGGTTTTTCAGCCCTTCGGGCCGAAGCGAAGCGGAGCAGGCGGAGGCAGAACGCGCAATCAAAAAGCGCTGTAGAGATGCCGGAGCCTGTGAAAAACCCCGGCCAGCCAACCAATCAAGCCAGTTGGGTGAGATACACGGTCCAGGAAAACCGCCGGAATTCATAGTGAATGCCTCTTGGTGGTCAACCACGCTTTCTGCTGGCCGATGCCAAGCCCTTGCATGGGGACGACGGCGCGGCTTCCGGCCCATGCCGCAAGCGGCTCGCGGTACAGCCGTCCGGCAAGGAAAATCAGGGGGAGGGGGGCCGGTCCAATCTCTGCCTTGATTTGCTCTATCACGCGGTCGCCCCATGCGCGGCGCTCGATCGCGCGCATGTCGGCAAGTGTGCGCTCATAGGGCTCTATCACCTGGGCGGGGTTCAATAGGCCGTGCTCGGCTGACAGGATGAACCATGGCAGGCCGGTATCTTCGACATAGGCGCGGGCCTTACGAAACCAGTCGGAAATATAGAGCGAGGCGGCCGGCGCTGCCTCGCTGCGTTTCTGCTTTACGCATGAAACAAGAAAAATCCCTGTCATGGTTTTATGATTTCACAATACGGATGATTTTCGTGTTGACGTGGGCCGTCGCGAACGTGTCGGGCGGCAACGCCTCGAGCGTTTCCGCGTCCTGATGCTGGTAGGTGATCGGCACGAGCGCAACCAAGACGGCCGGTTCGGCATGGCCGCCCTTGCCCATGAGGGATAGAGCGGCTTCCATGTGCTTACGCACCTCCCGAAATGGCGGATTCATGATGACGCGGGGATATTCCACATGCCCCGCCACCTCAGCAGCCCATTCCAGGAAGCAGCTGATAACGACCGGGCCGAAGGAATGCAGGCCGGCGGCTAACTTCACATGACGCTCAACCTGGGTGAGTTCGTATCTACTATGTCCGGCCCGCAATAGTGCCTTTGTCAGCTGCCCGGTTCCGGCGCTCGGCTCCAACGTCAGAAAATCCCCTGCTGGCCCCAAGTAGCTGACCATTCGGTCCGCTACATCATCGGGGGTGACATGACATTCTGTGAATTTATCGACCGCAACCGGCTCCGCGATTGCAACGCCGTCAAGCTTCTCGAAGTCTTCCCGGCGACGAACCGGGAGAAACATGGGCTTAGCCGGGCGTGTATAGATCGCAGGGCGCTTCATTCTGCGTCCTCCTTCGTGCTGGCATGGACAATGGATTCTGGGATCGCATGAGCCTTCGAATCGGTGAGGAAAACAGCAACCCATCCGGCGAGATAGCGCGGTCCCTCATGAAAGGGGTTCGGGGCGATTTTGAACCGAAACCCTCCACATAACGAAGGACGTGTGCCGCGCTGTTCAGCGTAAATTGCACCATATTGGGCTTTGGTCATATGAACGACCCGGAAAATCTCGATCTGGTCGCGGTGGTATCGATGCCGTGCGCGCAATTCGGGAACGTTAAGATTAAGGATAGGAGGCTTTGCGTCCGTCTTTTCCGGCACCTCGTAGCCCACTGATTGCATCAGATCGCGCCACTCATCCGCCGTCATTTCGAGCACCGTATCATTTGCCAGATGCAAGGGGAGGGCGGCGGTACTCTCGACGATAAGGGTTGCGCCATCGATCCTTGCAACGGGCTTATGCGCTCCGTGCTCGCGGGCGAAAGCCTGTAGGATCACAGGCGTTAACTCGCCTTCGTAACGGGCAACCGGCCCCAGCAATTCGCGTTCATAGCTGAGGCGGTTCAAGGTGTGCTCGATGTAGCGGCGGCGGTAATCATTGCGTATAGTCCGGTTCGCCGCGTCGATTGCGTACTGGCGCGCTTCTTGCGGGGTCAGCTCGCCGCGCTCAACCTTCCACGATAGGTCCCAATGTGCCAGCGGGCCGGTTGTCAGCCCCCGCCCCAGAGCAATTTTAATCGCTTCGTCGGTGGTGATCCTTTCCCAGGCAGCAAGGCACAAATGCGCATGATTGATATCGCGCTGCATATCGCGCAATTCAGCCAGCAGCGTTTTAATCCGGTTCGCGCGAACCTTGGGGTTATTTTTGTGATTGGCGTGAGCCTCAACGCCTTCGGCGCGGTATAGCCAATAATTCGCGAGCTTTTCGGATTTTATGGCCTTATCCATAGCGGAGTGCATACGCTCTTGCGTCTTGCGCGCTTTGGCTTCCGAATGGTGGCCGATAAGAATGGGCTGTCCATTGGCGAAGGCTTGCGACAATTCCCGCGCGGCGCGCTGGAAGGCATTTGCCTGCTGATAGCGCTTTTCTGCTAATTGGTCGAGGCGTTCGGCCTTCGCCTGCGCGCGTTCAGCAAGCGTCATTTCTTCGGGCTGGATCTCGCCTGCCAGTTCAAGGGCCAAATCTTCCCGGGCGGGACTCCATTTAGGAGTAACGAAAAGTTCCTGCTTCGGAGCCCATTTGAAGCCGGCCGCCTTTACTCGCTCGAGAGTCTCTTGGTCGAGACGGCCAGAGGGATAAAGGCGGATTTTGTTATCTTCCGGGCTATAGGTGGCGTCGATGCTCATTTGTCTGTCCTCATTCCACGAAGCTGTGCACGGCGTTCGGCGCGTAATTCCTTGTGAAAAGCCTTCACGAAGGCCGCATTGAAATCTCTCAAGCTGGAAAATGCAGTGTCATGGCGGCGCTTCGCGGATTGCCACTCCGGCAGCTCTCGAACCGCATCGGGCGTCAGCCCTAAAACGCCGGAACCCGACCCCGGGAACGATTTGAGGGCTGCGCCTGCCTCCCGGTATTCCTGTTCTAAAATGGCCTGCTTCTGCTTGGCTGCGACGAAAGGCGTATTAACTCCCTCGCACCCGTGTTTTCCGCTTGGGGCTGCGTTTTCCATATTGGCACTCTCCTATTATCCGCCAGTGGGCGAAGCCTTCTTCCTTTGTCCCGTGAAACGGGCTTGTCCGTTTCCCGGGGCGAAGGGAGGAGGGCGAAGCCCGCCGATCGTCCGGAGCGTGGAGATGTCAATGGTCGGCCGGGGTGAAAAACGGAAGGTTCGGCGCGCAGCGCTGAAAGCCGTTTTTCTCCCCGGCCGACGCGGCTTGCCGCGCCCGCCAATTGATATCTCCGCGCTGCGGTCGCATGGGCGGTTTTGTGAAAGTGTGAAAAGTCGGTGCCGGCGTGCCGGAGCCGTCTATATGGAAAGTCGCCGGCGTGCCGGCGTCTGGACCGATGCCCCGGCGAGGCGTTCCTGTCCATCGGGCAGGAACCCCGTTCCTGCCTTCTAGGCCTCGCCAATGAGAGTGGGTGAGAGGGGGAGCAAGGGACTGCGCAGGGCCAAGGGTGCGCAACGCGGTTGCACCCTTCAGGGTGCGACCGACTTGCTGCATCCCTTGGAACCAGCTGCGCCCTTGCCTGGGGGAGAGAGGGCGGCGTCCTCTTTCCCCCTCATAACGAAACAAAACTGGCCCGCGTGCGGGCCACATTTCAATGCTTCCGGGGGCGTCACCCGAATGGGCCGAGACGATCCGGCCGGGATCGTTGGCGAGCTCGCGCCGGCGATGGCTCCGGAGGAGACAAGCCGGCGCATAGCTCCAGCCCGATCCAGGCCGGATAATCGGCTCGGTCGCCGGCCTGCCGGCGATAGAACACGGACCGCGCCATCGGCGCGGATGCCCTAGATTTAGGACAGCCCTTTGCCCTACTATGGCAACAACCTAGCGGGGAGATTTAGTTATGGGGTACTGGGAACAGACTGGGGTTGCAAACCTGCGCTATGAGCAAAAGAGGGCAGCAATGCACCCATTTCGGCGTGTGCTTCAAGATGCGCTGAAATCATTTGCGTTGGTTGTCGTCGCATCCGCTGTATGGTTGCTCATCTTTTTTCCGAAGTTTTGGCAGTTTGTGGCTTTCGGTTGGTAGAAGCTCACATGACAATCGGCCCGGGGGAGGGGGTCCACCGGGCCGATCAATCGTGACCTAGTCGTTATCTGCCGGGGGAATGGCATAGGTCACAAAACTCTTGCCTTTTTATGCCACAACGCGAGTTGGGAACTCCACCGGATTTACGCAATCATGACGGGTTTCTCACGTTAAGGTTAAACTCTTTCATACAGGCAGATTCACTACCTCTGAGCAGAGCGGCTCTTGTTCCATTGTTCCTTGCGCTCGCGCTCGCTGTACAAGACAAGCGTGCTATGCGGGTTGAGCAAGTGCCGCAGCAGTTCCTTGCGCGTCTCTATCGGTTCATTGCGCAAATCCACGCCATTCAGTTCGACGAGATCAAACGCATAGAGTTGCACCGGATGTTTACGTGATCTGAGCTGTGCGAATGATGGCACGCCGCGCTCGTCGGAGGACACTATCTCGCCGTCGATTACGCAGGATGTGCAATTAAATGCGGCAACCTCAGATGCGACCGCAGGAAACCGATCCGTCCAGTCGAAACCGTTCTTTGTGATGAGCCTGACGTGCCTATCCCGGCGCTCGGCCATCAATCGATAGCCGTCATATTTGATCTCATGCAGCCAGCCGGAACCCGCCGGCGGCTTGCGGGCAGGCCGCGGAAGACATGGAGCGATGAAACGAGGTACACGCGCTTTCATTCGGTTAATATAGTGACTCTCAGTAAATGTTTCCCGCCATCAAGAGATGGAATTGACCAGAGAAGTAACTGGCGGATTTTTACCGTAACAGGCTGAAATATTTCTCTTGGATTCACGAACAGGCCGTGCAACTTTAGCAATGTCATTAGTAACGAGTGGGGGTTATGCCATGCACAAGGCTCAACAGAATGCAGTAGATAATATGTTGCCCAAAATGCGAAAGGTGGGCCGTGAAATTCAAGAGTGGCGTAGGATTTGTGATATAATCACCGACGAACGGCGCGAATTTTATCAAGCCCTACCGGATTCCTTTAAAACTGCTGAAACTGGAGCGGAAATCCAGTGGCAAATGACCGTCCTGGCCGAGGCGATGCGCGGACTTGATATCGCGATTGATAGCCTAGGTTGGATTGAAACCCGCACTGAACCGAATGCCATCGATCTGGAGCGTGTTCGCCGGATGCGCAATGCGGTTGCCCCCAATGTATTTTTCATCAATCCCCGCCTGTCCAGCCGTCAGGGTAATCGCCTATGACGGCAATCGGCGTACCTTTAGGTTTCGTCGTCTTCCTTGCCTTCGGTTTCGGTCTGCTCTCCGGCCTCGGTGTCGGGGTGTTGGCTGCCATCATGATGCCTGGGGGACTATTATCACGGTCATCATCGGGGGTGGAATGATGCCATTACGTCTATTGCGCTCGATCAGGCGAGGGGTGCGGGGGATGATGGGGCCGGCGTCGGTGCCCGAGTTTCGCCCGGACCTGCTCGGATCTCGGGACCAAGCCAAATTTATCGTGGTAGGGATCGATGAGTTTCACATTTTGGCCGATTGCTTCGATGCGTCCCAAAAAGAACTTGTCGGGCGGCAATGGTGTATAGGGGCCATCGAGCGGATCAGGGTCGGTATCCGGGTAGAGGATTCACTGCGCTTCCGGATCGGTACGAAATTTACCTTGCGAAGCTATCGCGACACGCCGCCAAGAACTCGTGTGATGGTGATCCAGTTTTAGCGGGTGGGGGAGGAGTTTTCTTGATCCAACATAAAGAACTCCTCCCTCACCCTTCCCCTACTGGTAAGAAATTATTAACACAAAACCGCAGCGAAAAATAGGGATGCTGTCATCCCTATTTCGCTGTCACAATTCCATAACATAGATTACGCAACTTTAACGAGCAACAGAATAATCATTAACATCAATGGTGGTATACCCCCTATTGGTGATGGTCAAGCTGTGATTGCTCTCCTGCGTAATCACGGGATTGGTTACTTCGATCAAACCATGATCCAATAGCCGGCGGACCCGGCGCCAAGGCAGCGCCAGTTCTTCGCCTCGTATAATCGTGGCAAGGTCTTCTAGCACCTGGCGCTTTTGCTCCTCAGTCAACGGAGCGAGTGAATACATATCCGGTCCCGACATGCTTTCTCCTTATGGCATCTCAATAGCGAAAATCGGTAAGTGGTATATCAGAATACCTGCCTGACGAAACCAAGTCAGAAGAGTTATTCGATTCAAGTTTTATCGTTGTTTTTTATCCCTTTTTTATTCGACGCAGATATTTCGACGCGCCCTGCAACCAGAAAGTACCAAGTACCCGGAAACCCACACGGAAAGGCTTAGGGCCAGCCCTCAGCGCGCTACAAGCAGATTAGCGATCGACCGTGGCTCCGCGCTGCGCTTGTGCGCCCGCACCACTCGCTCGCGAATCTGCTTTCCGCTTGCACACCCGGTCTTACTTGCGACGCGGCGGGAGCAGGAGCGGGGCTCCTGCCCGCAGGGCAAGAGCAGTGCCGCTTCACGAAGGTGGAGCCAAAACATGACAAACAGGCTTATAATGGATGAGAATGGCTTTTTTTACATGGTGATGGTGAGCGGAAATTCCGTGGCGTTCGCTCCATCCTATGATGTGGATCATGGCGAGGCGTTGATAGCGGACGCCGCCGAAGCGCGAGCTCGAGGAATGGTTGATCTGAAGGAAGCATTTAGCAGGCCGGGGCACACGAGGTTCCTTATGAACGCGGCTGATTTCGATACTTTCATGGTCGCGATCAAAGAGGGGAAGATCCGTTCGCACACCCGGCAATAACCGGGTTTGTGAATCGAGGTCCGATTTACAAGGAGGTGTAAATCGTCATATTGAAATCGGGTTCGCCAGCTGATTGCCCTCTCTGGCTGGACCACATGAGCCGTCCTGACGTTCCCCCTTTCCCCACCGAATGTTGGATCGTTGGTGACGGCTCACCCCCTCCCCTCTTCCTTTCGCATGTCTATGGGTATAGTTCGCCCCTGGTTCGATACAAAGGAGGACACTTGTGAATTTGCAGCCAACGATTATTGCCCTCGCTATCGGCCTGGTGGGCGGTTCAGGTGCAACATGGGTATTCACGAGCCCGCCAGTGGCGTTGCCCCAAAATGCCGAGGACGCGAAAGTCGCACACAAAATAGCGGCTCTAAGATCTGATCCGACGCTTACGCTTTGCTCCCCGTCCATGGGTAAACAGGAGCCAAATACGCCCGTTTTGCAGATCCCATCAGCTGACGAAGCGCAAGCAGCGTTTCATGTCGAGAAGGGCGCAACTTTTCCGAATGTCAGAATATCGCTTGGACAGTGCGACAAAGACACCGAAGGACCTGGCGTAGCCTGTGCAGTCGATATCGATTGGGGTGACGGGACGAAGGGAAGCGGCGTGGTCGGCTTTAGCAAATCACCAAGCGGCTGGAAGTCCACGCATTATTATTAATTGCAGAGACGCCGCGTATTCAAAAAAAAGCCGTAGCGGTTCGCCGCTACGGCATCGACGATGTAAGGGCCGGACGGTCTATTCCCCTTTTTTAGCAAGACGCGCGAAGTCCTTCGCGTGGAGATCCACGACATAGTGCTTCTCACCGTTGGCGTCTTGGTAGCTGCTTTCGCGCACTCGGCCTATTGCTCGAACAAGATCGCCTTTCTGGATGTGGCCGTCGATATATTCACGGTCGGCCTTGTCCCAGATATTGACGGTGTTGAAATGTGGATCATCCTCCCAATTGTTATTTTTCTTTGTTCGGAGATTTGCGGCAATGGTGACTTTCGTTACCTTTTCGAGCTTCGCAATATTGGCCACATTGCCAATTATGTGAAATTCGGCACAATTACGGATCGACACGGCTAATTCCTATGTGTTGAGATTAAACCAGAAACGCTTTTTCACGCCGTTGGCGTCGGGAATGTCAAAATACCAAGGATCGGCGCGGCGCGGCCGGGACATTTCCACTGACCGGATGCAATCTTCTTTGTCCCCTCGCCCGTAGCTTCTTGGGCGCCCGTTTTTGCAGGTGTTGATCGTTTTCACACACCTGTCCGGTCTGGAATATTGGTCGTCTCGGCCGTAGGAACTGTAGCCAATGCTATATCCAGCTGGGCAGTCGGCATATTCCTCTTTGCCGGGCTTGCCCGCTTTCCCTTCGCGGCAAATGGGCCACGAAAAGCCAGGAAGCTTCATGGCCGCGATGAGCTTTGTCATTGGGGGCACGCAATACGGAACGCTGTGCCAGGACGGATTACTCGATGCGGCACAAAGCAGTACCTGACAGCCCCACGATGCGTCTTGAGCTTTGGCGGGCGCGGCGCTGGCGGCGGCTGCGCCCGCAATGATCGCTCCTAAGATGAGAGCTTTTTTTCTCATAGAATGGCCTCTCCGGTTTGACGCCGGAGAGAATATACGCGAATGACAAATTCTCAAGTGAAATAGCTAATAAAGCTATGTGTCATCCTCGTCCTTTTGGACAAGTCCTTTCTTAAGAAGATGATAGGTCGTCTCGCGTAAGTTTTGAAAACCCTCTTGATCCCTGATTTGCTCGATGAAGGCATGAATGTCGGGGTCCAGCCAGAGAGTGACCGCTTTGCGCCCAAGTTCGGCCTGCTCCTCTCTGAATCGGCGCTGGAACTCAGCGGAAATTCGCCTCCGCTGTTCCCTGATAGTCTCTTTCTCTGGGAGCTTCTCTTTAGAACCGGATTTCTCAACTGACTTATTCATTTTTTTTCGCTTTGGTGGCGCTCGGCGCTTCGTCATTGTTCCCTAGGTTTGACCGCCTTCATAAGAATTGCTGTGGGATATGGAAAGTCCGGAAAGGCCCATAGTCCAGCCTTCTGATTCCTCGCCTGCTCTTCGGCTACAACATATTGCATTGAGGTCGGCGTACCATCCGGATTATAGGCAGAAAATGCGAAACCGCTCAGTATGAGCGCCGTTCCAAGATCGACTTGCTGCCCACCGACATTCGCCTTGCAAACGACGAGATATTGCTTTGGTTGCGTCGTTTCGGCAATGCCTTGGCATTGTGGGGCCGTGTTCTTCACGAGGCCGGCGAGATAGACCATCGAAATCTCGCCGCAATCCGTGGTCTTCTCGGCAGAAACTTTTACCTTTGTCCCGCGGATGCACGATTGGACGCCATATAGGCGGACAATCGTTCCACCTTGATTCCATGTGTCGCCAGAGAGAAACGTCACATTTGGCGGAACGGGGAAAATCGGATTGGAATTGGCTGCCTGACCATCTTCTGCGCTGGCAGCTCCGCAAGGCAGCATGACCGCTGCGAGGATAAAGGCTAGCTTCTTCATTGGTGAATTCCTAACGCCGCCGCAGCGGATGGATTCCAGAGCAGCGTCTGTTTTTCTCTTGCAAATTGCTCTGATGTTTCCAGATCGGGGCGCAATGGCCGCCCCTCTTTGTCGCGGGTCAACATCACCGCGCCAACTCGTAGAACTGCATCTTCGAGATTGTGAATAATCTCGGTATCGAGCACACGATAAAGAGTGAAGCACGTTGCGTCCTGCAGGGGCTTGTCGGCCTGTGACTCGAACACCCGGCACAACAGCATGGGGGAAAGGCTGAGCTCTGTGTTGATATATTGAGGGGCGGCCTGGTCACACGGTCCACTGTAGACGTAAACCGATATGTCCCTTTTCGATGGACAGGCGGAGAGGCCATAAAGATTGAGGTTCATGCCTTGCAACTGGATCGTCGCGCCAGCGCCGGCTTTGAACGGCTTTTGTGAACGAAATGTTCTTTGGCCGGTGACGCGGGTATACCCAGCATCGACATATTCAATCACAGCGACAAACGGCGCATCGCGTTTGAAACGCTCGAAATAGGCGTCGTCCGGCGGGATCATCGTTCCAGCGAGGGCGATTTTTGGAGCGAAAATTGCTCCCAAAATCATGGGAGAAAGGCGGTTTTTCATGGCTTCCCGTTATTACATCTTTACCATTGACGAGAACGTATAACAGCTTTACCGATAATAAACATATTCGGGAATTGAGCTATGGGTTTACCGCAAAAATCGTCGGTTTTGTGTTCAGGCGTTGCGGCCATATGCGTGCTCGTGGGCACGCAATTTTCGTATTCTCAGGAATCCAATCCCGTCGCGTCGGACAAAACAGATCGTCATCTAGGCAAAAATATGAAGAAGCCTGATGAGCGGATCGCGCTCTCCTATTCAGAGGGGGAGAAGCCAATACGGGCATTCGTCCTGGGTGAAGATGGCGTTGCCGTCAAGGCGAGCGAAGCCGCTCCGGTCGGTATTGTCGGAGCGCGGGAAACGACAGTTCAGCGCCCGGACTTGGATTCGAGGCAAAACAGCGTCGAGCGGTTGACGGCGGACGCAGTGGAGCAAATGGTGATCGCCGCTGCCAAGCGTGAGGGCGTCGATCCGAAATTTGCGGTCGCTATCGCCAAGATTGAATCCAGATTCAATCAGTTCGCGTATAGCGAAGATGGTGCGATTGGCGTCATGCAGTTGATGCCAGGGACCGCTTCGGCTCTCGGCGTGCAAAACCCGTGGGATGCGGTTCAGAACATTAATGGCGGGGTGCGCTATCTGAAAGAGCTGACCGCCGAATTTCGTCATCCCCTACTGGTAGCAGCAGCCTATCATTCCGGCCCCCAGGCAGTGCGGGACGCGCAAGGCATCCCGAAGGGTCCGCGAACGGCTGGCTATATGGTCGCTCTGCTGAATGACTTTTACGACATTTACGGATCTTCTGCCGTCGCCGTCAGTCCGGTGGCAACGACGAAGAACTCGCCATCTGAAAATCAGACGGCTGCAATCTCTGGAGACGATACAGCTCTGGAGGAAACCCCCGCTTCAAACAGTGTTGGCAAGTGGGACCACGGCTTTGTAATGCATCTAGACTAAGGAGTGAAAAGCATGGGATGGCTTACCGATCAGACGATCAAAGCCTATTCGTTCGCGAAGACGCGCGACAAGGAACAGGTTGCGAAGATGGCGGCGCTCGCTGTCGGCGCTGCCAGCATTGCGGTTATGTTCGCGGAGCCGGCGCTGGCTCAGACGCTTGAATCCCTCGACAACGCAGCAAGCACTGTCGATAGCTGGATTGGCGGCACATTCGCGAAAACCATTGCGGGTATCGCATTGGCAGGAACGGGCTTTGCCGCCATGTTCAACCGGATTTCATGGTTTTGGTTCTTCGGCGTCATCCTCGGTATTGCGATCATTTTTGGCCGCGCACAGATCGTCGATATGTTCGCCAGCGGAGCATAAAGCATGGCCGACGATCATTATACTCAGGATACCGAGTTGGAGTTTTACCCAATCGTCATCGGCCTGACACGGCCCGCGACGTTCAAGGGGGTTCCGCTTCAATTTGCGGCCTTCTGCGCAATGATCGTCGGTATCGTGTTCATCTTCTCCGAAGATTTGCGCACGCTTCTGATGTATCCTGTGCTTCATGCAATCGGATATGCCTTGCAGGTCTGGGACCATCGGTTCATCGATATATGCTTTCTCAAAATGAGAAAGGGATGGTTCGTAAAGAACTTCAGTTTCTGGGGCGGAAATTCATACTTACCGTAGGACGCGATGTTGTTTAATCGGCTAGCTCTCGACCTTGAATATTCTGGTGTCGCTCGACGGGAAGCGCCTTCGGCGCGTCATATCCCGTTCATCCGGCATGTCACCGATCACATTGTTAAAACCAAACACGACCAATACATTGGCGTGATCCGGATGAACGGCTTTTCGTTTCAGACGGCGGACAATCGGACACTGAACACGCTGCTTGAGCAGCGGAACACCTTCATCCGGTCGCTGAACAGCAGCCGGTGGGCGATTTATTCCCACATTATTCGCAAGCGCATCAAGCCGGATCTTCTGGGTGAGTTTCAGTCGGATTTCGCGAAATATGTGAATGATCGATACATGGCATCGCTCAAAGAGCGGTCCATGTTCACCAATGAGCTTTACCTGACGATCGTGCGCAAGCCCGCTATTGGCAAGATGGGGGCAATCGAAAGTTTCACCAATCTTCTTCGCGGCGCGACAACGGACGTTTCAGCCGAGCTGGAAAGCGAGCGCATCTCTGACCTTAAGGAGGTCTTAGGGCGCTTCACTGAGCAATTTGCCCCATACAGGCCGCAGATTCTGAGTGTTTGCGAGCGCAATGGGGCGTTCTATTCGGAACCTTGTGAATTCCTTTCCCAACTGGTGAATGGGCCGCACGATCATCAACTTCGCCTTCCCCGAATGAGCTTGGATGGCTATCTGCCAACACATCGCCCGCTGTTTCAGAAGCGGGCTTTTGCGCTGCAAGGCCGGAGCATCAATGATAGTTGGTTCGGTGCGATGCTGTCGATCAAGGAATACCCGACCGGCGTAGCGGCGGGTATGCTGGACCGGCTATTGAAGCTCAATCGCGAATTCATCCTGACGCAATCGTTCTCGGTGTTCGAGCGGGACGAGGCGCGCGCTAAAATCGAGAAGCAAAGCGGCCAGCTCGCCGCCGGCGACGATGGCGAGAGCGCGCTCGTTGACGATGTGGCGAACGCCAAAGACCGCCTCATGAGCGGCATCGCAACCTATGGCGACCATCACTTGACGGTCTGCTGTCTGTCCCGTGATCTGTCAGGGCTCGAACGTGGCGTTGATGAAGTGATGACCGGGCTTTCAGAGGTCGGCATCGTTCCCGTCCGCGAGGACGTGAATATGGAGAATTGCTATTGGGCGCAACTTCCAGGCAATAATAGCTATATCGCACGAAATGCGATGATTAGCTCGCTGGAGGTCATGGGCTTTTCCTCATTTCACAATTATCCGAATGGTGAACGCAAAGGGCCGCGCTGGAACACGCCGGTTTCCCTCCTCGAGACGACTTCCCTCACACCATATTTCTTCAACTTCCATGAAAAGGGCGGCGACCGGCCGCCCGGTAATTTTTTCATCATCGGCCCAACTGGAACCGGCAAGACCGTGTTGCAAGGCTTTGTGATTTCTCAATTAGAACGGATCAGCCCCTCCCCTAACCTCGTATTCTTTGACAAGGACCGGGGCGGCGAAATCATGATCCGCGCCTTGGGCGGGTATTATGAAACATTGAAAATGGGGCAGCCCACGGGCTTCAATCCTTTTCAATTGGACAATACGCCGCAAAATCGGGAATTCCTCTTTAAACTCGTCGAATATCTTTGCCTCGATCAGGGGCAGGAGAGGCTTGCATCAGTGGAAGCGGATATTGTTCGCGATTCCATTGCCAAGATTATGACCTATCAGCGCGAGCATCGGACTTGTGAAAATTTCCATGAACTGCTGCAAGGCCATCAGATCAAGCAGTCGGGCGATCTGGCTTCTCGCTTTGATGAATGGGTAGATCATGAGCGCAGGGGCTGGTTGTTCAACAATCCGATGGATAGCTTTACCGTAAATCCGCGCGTGATCGGTTTCGATATGACGGAAGTGCTGGATGCTGGGCGCATCCGCACGGCCTCTTTGATGTATATCTTCCATCGCTGTGAACAGAAGCTACGGGAAGATGGACCGCCAACGGCATTTTTCATTGACGAGGGCTGGAAATATCTTCGCGATGAGTATTTCCCGCAATTCCTGCTCGACAAATTGAAGACGATCCGAAAGCTCAACGGGATCATCGGCATTGGCACACAATCAGGCCAGGACATAATCAAGAGCAATGAAGCCGATGAACTGATCCAGCAGACGCAAACGAAAATTTTCTTTCCGAACCCCGACGCTGACGAACGTGTCCATCGGACGCGGTTTAAGCTGACGGCTCGCGAATATGAATGGATTCTCAAGACGCCAAAGAATGAGCGCGCCTTCCTGATCAAGCACGGCCTGGATTCGGTTGTCGCCCGTCTAAATCTCAAGGGTATGCCGGAAGTCCTGAAGGTTCTCTCGGCAGATAAGGATAGCTTGGCCGAAATGGACAGGCTGCGCGACGAATTCCAAGATGATGTTTCTCAATGGCTTCCGATCCTGATGTTTGGCCGCGAGAATTTGGCGAGCGAGCAAGGTCGGCTGAAGGAGGATGACACATGAAGAAGGCTGCCTTTGTGATTGCGGCTTTTGCATCGTCGCACCTGAGCGCCGCCGCTCAGGTGCCGACTACGGATGCTGCGGTCGAAAAGGAAGTGACGGGCGAAAAGAACCATTGGCTCAAGAGTGTCGAAATCAAGAAAGGGCAATCTGAGAGCACGAAGGGCGTTGCCTGTGCCTGGGGTTTAAGCCCAAAAGATGCATTGGCAAAACGCGCTGATGTGGCGGCGAAGATCGCCAACACCTGCTCGAGCGTCGGTGTCGATCCCGCCTTGGGCATGTCAATTGCTTATCAGGAAAGCCGATTCAACCAGAATTGCGTGGCGCCGACGACTCCGCATTCAGGCGGGGAGCGGGCAGAAGGCGTTATGCAAGTTCTTCCGCGAACCGGGCAGCGTATGTTCACAAAGGCTGGTCTTGGAACATACAACGGCAAGAACGAGGATCAGAATATTCTAGCCGGATGCCTTTATCTCAAGGAAGGCTCGCAGATTGCCGGCGGCAGCAATTATCACATCGCGGGCGGCTATCATTCTGGCTACGACCACAAGGTATGGCGTGAACAGACGGCCATTCCTGGCTCATGGCCAAAAACGCTCGATTACGCCAACAAGGTATCTAATCGCTGGTATCCGATTTTCAGTAAATCCCTGGGCGGCTATCAGGGAGGCCGCTTCAGCATGGACGAGCTCAATGTGAACACTGTTGGCGCGGGCCAGGCAGGGATTACCCAAATCCAGCAGAATACAGCGACGATGACGCAGCGCATTGCAGAGCAAGCGGCCGCGGTCGGCACGACTGAAACTGATATTCAGTCGTGGGACCGGAATTCTCAGGCGCGCTTGCTGGTAGCTCAAAACTGGAACGGGCTGAATGAGGCGTTGGCGCTTTTCATGCTGTACAAGCAGGTGGCTCTTATGAGCGACTTGACCGACGATTCCGAAACGTCAGCGCTGACAAATTCTGTGAAAAAGCCCCGTCGTCGGAAAGACGATGTGAAGGCCGTCTATGATCAGCTCGAGCGCCGGTGGAAAATCCTCGGCGCTGACGGAACTTGGCGATATGTTGACGAACAGACAGGCGAGACCGTGAAAATGGTCCCAACAGGCGGAAATCCGGCTGATCAAGGCAATGATCTATCCAATGAAGCGATAACCGAACGGTTGCGCCAGATGAAGGATGAGGCCGCTGCGCGGGCCTCGAAGCAGTGAGGAAGGAACGCGAAATGAGGAACTTGAAAAAAAGTGCTTTGAGTGTTGCGGTCCTTGCCATCTCGGCGGTGCCGGGTGTGGCCCAGGTCCCAACCTACGACTCGGCGGTTCATAAGGAAACGATCCAAACCACCAAGAATACACAAACGATTCTGGAATCGAACGATCTTATCAAGCAGCAGACCAAGAGCATCCTCGAGGCCGTCACGGGCAACCGCCAGGACGGTTCGAGCTTCGCCAATGCCGCGCTTGGCGGCGGTTTTAGCTTCGGGCAAGCCCCGACATTTTCTGACGTGCTCGCTGGCGGCTCGATGAATTGGGGAAATCTTGGCGGCGATTTTCAAAAGCTCGCCTCGACGTTGATCAACGGCATGAAACTTGTGAAATCGCTTTCGGGCAAAGAGGGCATGGCGAAGAGTTCATCGAACCAGGCCGGATATGAAAGCGCGCTGAACATGGCGACGTCACTTGCCGGTATTGTCTCCGGATCACAAGCGGCTGTGGCGAACAGAACATCGCAGTTCCAGAACGCGGGCGGCCAGATCGGGCAGTCGAAAGACATTAAGGGCTCGATCGACATGAATACGCAGATGCAGCTGCAAACCGCGCAAACGACAAATGAAGCCATCGGCGCGGTCACGGCGCTGGGCGCTGCTGAACAGAGCAAACTTATGAAGCAGCTTGCTGAGGAAAGCGGGACCGCTGACCTTCTGAATTACTGACGAGGTGGGAAAATTATGAAAGTGGGGAATATCGGGTTGCTGGTCGCTGTAATGACAGCGCTCTCGGCTTGCGGACATAGGGAGCTGAAGGCTCCTTGTTCAAGCAGTGACGTTCCGCGGAACGTGACGCAATTTTTCGAGGGTCAGACTTCGCATCCGACGCCATTTGACGCGCTCGGCTTGGATGAACGCGATTGCGGCCCTCTTCGCCCATTGAACAGAGAGCCGGCACCGGCTGGGGAGTAATCGGCGTGGGCGACTTCATAACTGAGATCATGAATAAGGTCGATACGGTAGGCTCCACTTATGTCCAGTCGGCCTATAGCTCGCTGTCGGCGCCAGTCATTGCATCCCTGAAAATCTTTTTTGCGATTTCCGTCGCTTACTACGGCATTCGGGTGATGCTCGGCATGTCGAATGTAAGCCTTGGTGAGGTATTCAAGCGATTATCCGTCATTATGTTGATCATGGTGGGATTGTCGGCTTGGGCGAACTATCAGGTTTTCATTTACGATATCGTCATTGATGTGCCGGAATCGGTGGGGAATACCCTGTTCAAGGGTTTTGCCGCTGGCAACGTGTCAACGGGAGCGGAAAGCGCATTGCAGACCGCTTGGGACACCGGATGGGAAGCAGTTCGAGCGGCTTTCGCAAAGGGTGGTATCCGTTCGATGGGCGCATTTCTGGTTGCCGGGCTTTTGGCATTAGCAAATATCATCTTCGTAGTTTCAGGCTTTTTTGTCGTCGCGATGGCGAAAATGATCGCTTTCGTGCTTCTTGCACTCGGCCCAATCTTCATTGGTTTGGTTGCTTTCGAATGGTCGAGGAATTGGTTCTTTTCGTGGATTGGCGCTCTATTCACAACCATGTGTACCTTGATGATTGGATACGCAATTCTCGGCCTGGTGCTTGGTATCGGCTGGAACACAATCGAAAGCGTGAAGGTTGCAGCTGATGACCTGTCAATCATGCTACGGGATGCTGCGGAATATCTCTTCCTTTGCGTTCTGGGCGCGTTTGTTTTTCTTCAGGTGCCCACGCTCGCGTCGATGGTATCAGGTGGCATTTCTGCAAATGTTGGCCAATCCATGGGCGTATCATCCCTTAATTCGGCGCGGTCTGCTTTGGGTAAAATCGGATCGGCGAATCGTAATCGGATATGGGGAACCCATGCCCGCCAGCAGCGCATGGCAGATCAGCGCATGGCAAACGCAATTAGCGCCGGCATAGACGGTGCGAGAAGACGCGGTTCGGCAATCACCTCCGCGATCCAAAACAATAGAAATTAACAGGGGTCATTGATGTTCAGGAAAAAGAAAGTGGAGCCGCAAGGCCCCGCTGCGGGAAAAGAGTCTGACTCGATGGTAGAGCGGTCATACTACCAGCAGGGGGAGACGTGGGAAAAATCAGTTTATCGGAGCGCCGTGGCGAGTAGGCGCTTGGCATGGGCGGTTGCCGGATCTGCTGTGCTTATTGCGCTGGTGGAAGCAGTGGCGCTGGCATCCCTCATCCCATTGCAGACATACGAACCGTACCTGATCGTTCAGGACAAAACGACTGGTTATCTCGAAATCGCGCGAGCGCTAAAGCCGGGAGCTCTCGCGGATGACGCTGCGGTTACGCAGGCGAATATTGTGCGTTATATCCGGGCGCGCGAGACTTATGATTACAATGGTCTAGGCCGCGACTATCAGCTGACGCTCCTGCTTTCGACGGGCCGGGCTGCCAAGGATTACGAGGCTCTCTACAGCGAAGCAAATCCGCAAGCACCGCAAAAAATTCTCGGACGCTCGGCGCGCATAAACGTCAATGTGAAATCCGTGTCGTTGCTCAACGAAAGGACCGCAACCGTTCGGTTTTCGACTGAACGGATAGACGACACACAAAAAACCATCAGCCATTATGTGGCAACGGTGCGCTTCCGCTATTCAACCGCTCCTATGAAAAATGAACTGCGTTTTGATAATCCTCTAGGCTTTCAGGTATTTGAATATCGTCGGGATCAGGAGTCTGTGAACGACGCGCCGCGGACGGTTGGACCATGAAAAAATTCCGCATTCTTCTTCTCGCCGGCATTGCGGCGACGATGGCATTCACTCCCGCGATGGCAGAAAGAAAGCCCGCCGGCGGTCGCTATGACCCACGGATTCGCACTGTCGTTTACAAGGCCGATGATGTGGTAGGCATCACTGCCACCTATGGCATCTCCACCATGATTGTCTTTGGTGACAATGAGATGGTGGAAACAATCACGCTCGGAGATTCCGTTGCCTGGCAGGTGGTTCCGAATAGCAAGAAGAACATTATTTTCATCAAGCCGGTCGAGAAAAACGCGCGATCAAACATGAATGTCGTCACCAATCGACGCATTTATTCGTTTGACCTATCTTCGAATTCCTCCACCAGCAGGAGCGAGCAGACATTTAAAATCCGGTTCCTTTATCCAGAGGAGCAATATAACGCCAAGCTTCTGGCGGAAGCAAAGGCGGCGGTAGAAAGCCCGAACCTATCCAACCTCGATGTGGCGAACACCAACACCGATTATGCCTATAAAGGCGACGATGGGGCGAAGCCCGCCGCCGTGTTCGATGACGGCGTGAAGACCTTTTTCAAATTTACCGGCGATGTACCGGCAATCTACGCTGTTGATGGAGATCGGCGCGAGACGCTCGTAAATTTTCGTCGCGAAAAAGAGTTCATCGTCGTTGACCGTGTGAATTTCCAGTGGACCATGCGTAACGGCAATGTCGTGACGTGTGTTTTCAATCTGCGGGCTCCATCTGACAATCCGAAACCTTCCGTCGATGCTGTTGCTGCGCCGCGCAAAATCCAATCCGGATTGGGCGGACGGGCGCTTGCCAAGAGCGGTCCCGTAAATCCAGATAGGTGATAAGATGGCACTCAGCGAAGAAGAATATCGGCAAATCGCGGCAAGTAGCGATATAAGCGCTGAACGTCGGTCGCCAGGAGGCGGAGGCCGCAAGTCGGTTCCGATTCCGGTAATGGCTCTGGCGGCTATAGCCGGTATCGGCGGCATATGGTTCTTGACCAAGGACGATACTCCGCCTCGGCGTTTGACCGATCCGGACACGGAAGCCTTTAGCACCACCACTCCGATTCCGCCAACAGTGCCGCCGGCACAAGTGACAGAGTCACCCGCTTCGGATAACCGCGTTGTCATGGAGCCGGAAGCAAACGTTGCGCCTCCCCCACCTCTCGTTGCTCCAAGCGCGCCGGCAACTCCGCCTGTTCAAGAGGCGGTTGTAGCGCCGCCGCCAATGGAAGCGCCGGCGGCGCCGGCGCCGGTATCCGTCTCAGGGGAACCAGCTCAAGTTGATAATTCGAAAGAAGAGGAAGAGCGTTGGAAACGGTTACGTTCAGACCAACTCATCAACGTAGGGAGCACAGGTTCGAATGACGCGGGTGGAGATGGGCTTGGAGACGGAATTAATCCAGGTTCAGCCGTAACCGAAGATGTGAATTCCGAGGCTAACATGGCGTTCCTCGATAAGCAGGCTCGAAAAGGGGTCGCTGTCTCAGTTGCCGGCAAGATCGATAGAACAGATGCCTATATTGTCGAAGGTACGATGATCAAGGGTGTTCTTGAAACCGCCATTCAATCGGATCTACCTGGCTCAGTTCGAGCGGTGATTTCAGAAGATGTTTGGTCCTTTGACGGTCGCCGTATTCTGTTGCCTCGTGGCTCGAGGCTGATTGGAGAATATAGCTCTGCGATTCAGCAAGGACAGACGCGCGTTCTTATCGCTTGGAACCGGGTCGTTCGATCTGACGGCGTAAGTGTTCAGATCGGATCGATTGGAACGGATACGCTCGGTCGATCCGGAATGACTGGCAAGGTCGATCATCACGTCATTGAGCGATATGGTGGTGCTATGCTCCTGACGCTGATCGGCGGCGGTACGCAATTTCTCGCAACCCTCGGCCAGGAAGCGAGCCCGCCGTCGCAAACTATTTCGCGGATCGATCCCGTCACGGGCGAAACCATCACCACGACGATTGACGGCAACAACAGCAGGAATGAAGCGCGGGAAATCGCGGCCCGGACTATCAGCCAATCAGTTCAGGAAATGGCGAACGAAGCGCTCAAGAATTCCATGCAGATAAAGCCGACGATCTTCGTCAATCAGGGCGAACGGATCATGATCTTTGTGCGTCGCGATCTCGATTTCTCAGCGCTGTATGAAGATCCAGTTCGCGAGAAAATGCGGGAATTGGGAAACCAGCATGTCTATAAATGAAGATGCCGTTGAGACTTTAAAACAAACCTCATATGTGCTGGCTGACGCGCTTCAGCCCGTGGAAAAATGGCTGAATCAGCCTGATGTGGTTGAAATCTGCATCAATAAGCCGGGGGTAGTGTTCGTGGAGCGCATCGGCGGCGCAGGTATGGAAGAGCACAGCGTACCGGCACTATCTGAGAAGGAAGTGATGCACATTGCGCGACGGGTTGCGGCGGCTACGAAGCAAGCCGTCGCGGCCGAGAAGCCAATCCTTTCGGCAACATTGCCTGATGGTTCTCGCTTTCAGGCAATCTTACCGCCTGCAGCTCCGTATGGCGGATCGATCACGATCCGCAAGCAGGTCATTCAAGACATGAGCATGGCCGATTATGTGAATCGTGGCGCATTTTCTCGCACGGTTCGCCGCTATCAGAAGGTCAATATCGGATCGGAAAAAGCCTCTCTCCTGCCCGCTCACGAAAAGGAACTGATCGGCTACCTTCGTGAAGGGCTGTTTGCAGATTTCCTTGAGCTCGCCATCAAAAGCAAAATCTCGATTCTGCTATCTGGAGGGACCAGCACGGGCAAGACCACATTCTTGAACATGCTCTTGAAATCGGTCTCACCCAGGGAGCGGATACTGACCATTGAAGATGTGAGGGAATTGAAACCCCCGCAAAGCAATTGGGTGTCGCTCCTTGCTTCTAAGGGCGAGCAGGGCCAAGCGAAGGTGACGATACAGGATTTGCTTGAAGCATCGCTTCGGATGCGTCCTGACCGCATTTTCCTTGGCGAGCTCCGTGGCGAGGAGGCATTCACATTTCTTCGTGCTGTCAACACTGGCCACCCTGGCTCGATCAGCACGATTCACGCTGACTCCACTGAAATGGCATTTCACCAGCTCGTGCTTATGGCCCTCCAGGCCAATCTTGGCCTGCGTGCAGATGATATCATGGGATATGTGAAATCGGTGATACCGATCGTCATTCAGCTTTCCCGCTGGGAGGACGAGGAGACGGGTATAGATTTTCGCGGCGTGTCTGACATTTATTATCTAGCGGCGGAAAGGCTCTTGTGATGGTGAAGCCGGAAACAATTGTTGCCGGCGGCTTTATCGCAGCGGCAAGCGGGGTTGTTTGGAATGCGACCTATGCTGCCATCTATGATCTGCGCCGGATCGCTCAATACGGTATGGCTGCCACTCGGGATTCGTTGTTCGGAAGGATGGGCGATACGCCATGGGCGCCGATGATCGACGCCTGGCAGCATTGGCCGTCACTGCAAAATCTTTTCAGCCAAGGCACCTCCAATTTCTTCGTCACCACTGCGGCTGGCGCGACGGCCATAACGGCTGCTGCAGCGACTGGCACGGCTATCGCCCTGCTCAAAAAAAAATCCGAAGATCTCCACGGCAACGCAAGGTTCCTAGAGCGCCGAGAATTGAAGAAGAAAGGGCTGAAGGCCAAAGGAGGATTGCTTCTCGGACGAGCGGGCAACCAGCTCCTGAGAGACGAAGATCAATCACATGTCGCTGTGATAGGTCCGACGAATTCAGGAAAAACAGAATGTTTCGTCATCCCAAACCTCATTGAATGGGAGGGGACCTTCATTGCGCTGGACTTCAAAGGCACGCTATACGAGCGCACCGCGAAAATCCGGAAGCAGAAGGGTGATAAGGTATATCTTTTCGGACCCGGTTTCGAGAATTCCCACACCTATAATCCTCTGGATATGATCCGCGGCGGCATAGCCAGGATCACGGATATTCAGGCGTTAGCGAGCTTGCTTATCCCGGTGCTCGATCCGAAAAGCGCTCACTGGAATACCAGTGCTCAGATGCTTGTCGCTGGCATGATTTCCTACGTTTTGGAATCGAAGGAATGTGAAAATGCCCGCACGTTGGGGACGATTGTTCGCTTGTTCAGCGTGCGCGACAATTTCATTGATACGCTCAAGGCCATGCGCGACGAGGAAGGAATTAGCGATTATACGCGGGCGCGTTTGACTGAATTCATGGCGATCCCCAGCGAAGAGGCGGGTAGCATTCGATCAACGCTGAACACGCATCTTAAGCCTTGGCAGAATCCAGCGGTCGAAGCGCTGACGAAATCGGGCGACAATGCCATCAGGATTGAATCGCTGCGGCAAGAGCGCTCGGCCATCTACCTCGTGATCGATACGGGGCAAATCGAGATTTTCTCCCAACTGCTGAAACTCTTCCTCGAGCAGGTAAATTCCTTCGTCAATCGAGCCTATCGTCAGCCCGACGAAAATAAGATTCTTTTCATGATCGACGAGTTTTACCAGCTCGGCCGCATCAACAGTATTATCAAGCAGCTGCCGTTCGCCCGTGACCGAGACATTCGCATCTGTCTGGTGTCTCAAGGTGTCGCGCAGATCGATGAGCAATTCACGCGGTCCGGCCGAGAATCGATTTTGGGATCGTGCGCGCTTCAGCTTTTTTGCTCTTTCAATGACGAGCCCACGGTGGATCTCGTAACGAAGAAGACCGGATCGACCACTCAGGGGTATGAAACGACAAGCCGTCAGCTAAAACCATTCGGGGGCATTCCTCAAAAGACAGTGGCAGAACATTCGATGGCGCGGCCTTTGTTCCGTCCGAATGAACTTTATGCCTGGAACAGAAACCATCTGCTCATCCTGAAGACCAATGCCGCTCCGTTCATTTGCGACAAGATTCTTGCAGACCGAACAAAGAAATATATCAAGATGAAGAATGGCGCCCTCGGCGTGACTCTTCAGATCCCGCCATTAGAAGCACTGGCGCCGTTCATGCCTTCCTGGGCGCGGCGCTCATCGGAAAAGCCGCTGCCGAAGGAGAAAGCAGTACTCCCAACGAGCGATGAAAGCGGCGACAAGTCAGCGCAAAAAGAATATGCGGCAAAGGCGGCATTTCTTGACAGCGGTGAGGCGGATACCGTCGATTATGAAGCGCTGTACGGAAAGCTCAATGCGCTTGTGGGGGATGCCGGATATTTCGAAACCGCGGTCGAAGCGAGCGATCTTATTGAAGACAAAGAATACACGCTATCGCTTATCCAAGAGCTCAAGGATGAGCATGAGGCGATTGTGAATTTGGTTGCGAATGAGGCAGGTGCTTAATAGCAACGCCAGTCCCACGGAGTAGGCCAGCGTTGAAAACTCAACTAAAAAGGTAACTGAGCACCAAAAGGCAAAACGCGATAGCTACGAGGGTTTCCAGCCCGGAAACGCCTCTATTTGTCGGGTTCTGCTGCATCTGATATTGCATCAGCAGCGGGTTTGCTTCGTCTTTCCAGTTCATGGGCTGTTCCTCGCCTATAGCGTGCGCCGTTTTTCAGGTTTACGGGCCGCGTTCACATGCTCCAGTGTCCGCCTGTGATCATTATCGGTGTTCTGCGAAGAAATTGCAACATCGGGTCGATATTCATCGCCCCTGACGATTTGCTCCGCGCGCTCGCGAATCTGGTGGGTATCATCACCGGCGGCACGTAAATTGGCTTCGGCCGATTCAGCCGCCACTCCAGCTCGGGCGCCAATGGCGCGAAACTGCCTTGCCTTATCCGCGTTATCACGTGCTGTCGCCGGGTCAATGGCGGTACGCGCAGCGCGCTCATGGGCTTCCGCATTCTCGGCCGCCTGCGCTTGCTGAGCCCTCGCCCGCTCCGCTCCTGCCAGGTCGCGGTCTTTCGTATTTCCCTCCCCCGCTGAAGCGATAGCATCGATCGCTGGACGCGATTTTTCATCGAACGCCGCCTTGAGTTGCGGATCGCTACGCATGGATTCTGAAATCTTACCAACAATTTGCTGATAACGGTCGAGAGAACTTTCCAGTGCTGCTGTCTGCGCCATTCGAATTGCCCTTTCGGTTTAACGTGAGCGGCCTTGCGCTTGCGGCCGCGTATGTACTTGCTCTTGGTTCACTCCGATTTGAGCCTCAGCATTTTGCGAATTTTGTGCGGGCTTCTGCGCCTGGGTTTCCCTCGATGCCGCGACCGATAGCGATTTCACATGCGCTTGCATTTTTTCGTCAAAGGCCGCTTTCATTTGCGGATCACCACGCATCGAATCTGAAATCTTCTCAACGACTTTGACAATCCGTTGCATCACATTGGAAAAACCGGAAACCTGCTGAACAGGAGCGTTCATGTCATTGGCTTCATCGGAAAACTTAGCTCCTTCTTGGTTCGTAGCAAGGAGCTCATGACGGCGCTCGCTCTCTTTTCGCGTCTCAATTGTAAAACCCTGATCCTTTATGGCTTTCACAACATGTTCGTAGGGAGTGTCCTCAGTAAAATTATCATGGAATTCGCCCACGGCATCGAGCGTGGTGTCCATAACGGTCCAGCCTGCAAATTCCCTATCCCCATCATCATTGTACGCATGTTCTTTTTCGATCCTTGCATACTTTTCCGCTATCGGGCCAGTCTGTGAATTCGTATTCTGATTGATCGAACTTTCATTTTCCCTATGCCCGCGCTCAATGGTTTCTATCGCCACCTGGAGTTCAGGAATACCCTGAGCTTCATTCCGCAAAATTTGATTTCCGGACACGGCGAGGAGGGCGGCTTGGCTGGTGGCAGATTGCTTCTCAGCCTGATAGCGCGTGGGATCGTCTCCACGCTCGATTGTTTCTGCTATGGCTATGTCGGCCTGTGCTATTTTATCTAGTGCCCGATGGGCCGCTGCGGCTTGTTCACGACCATATTTTGCCACGTCGTCTTTCGCAAAATTATCTACCCAATAATAGTCAGCTGCTTCCAGCTTTGGCTCGTTCTGAATTTCTGATTTTGCATTGGCAAGAGCCTTTTGCAAATGTGCTATGTCTGAGCGGATTTCTGGCGCTGCATCTTGTAAGCGGATATCCAGGGTATTCAATCCTTCCGCGTAATAATTCAAGAGCACACGATCGGTCATTGCTTCTTGAGGGATTGGTAAACCACTCGAGCCAGCAGCAATCATTTGTTCCTTAGGGCTGATAGAGCTTGCTGGTAACGACATATGTTCTGCATCACCTTCAATGCCCCAGACTTCCTTCACAGCGCGGCCTAAACGTTGCCCTTGCTCCATGTCCCGATGCGTTATGGCTTCTGCCTGCATGTCAACTGCTTGGTTCTCTTGCTGCCCGACCACTTAACTCTCCATCTTTGTCTGCCATCAGAGCTTATTAGATGTTATAAATTTTTCCATACGCTTTCTACCGTGGCGGCCTTTTTCTCTCCACTGTCGGATGATCGTCCATTCGCCCGGGTTGCGGCTTCTGTGAAACCGAATCCTCATTCTCAATCCCATCGCTTTCCTGAGCCCGCTTGCGGATGGAGGTGCGGAGATCCCGTTCCCATTTCTTCGCCGCGGCCTGAACGTTTTCGGCGGTGATTTCCTTATCTCGCGGCCCGGTAAGCGTGCCGGCACGGTTCGCCGCCGCCTCCATCTCCTTCGCCAGGCCGGCAACGCCATGGACTGCTTTTCCGTATTCGAGGGACAAGCGTGATGCGCCGGCGTCGCCAAGCTTTTCGCGCAACTGATCACGTACTTTTTCTAGGGCATGGTCTGTCGTCTTGATCCGGCCCTTGCCTGTCGATGCAATCGACATGACGACGACGAGCTGTTGCCGCCCTTCGCCGTCGAGGGCGTCGCCCATGACGAGGCGCTGTTCCCTATAGACCTCTTTCAAGGCATTGCGGACTTTGGCAATATCCGTCCCGCCGTCGATTGTGACGTTCAGCGTAACAGCGTCTCTCGAGAAATCGCGGGTTGCCTTATCCTCGGCGCGTGGCTCGACGCTCGCCAATTTGCTCGGCTCTGCTGCCTTGTCGCGCTCATGTGTCCGGCTCCTTTCCGGCTGAAAGAGTGCGTCAAGCGCCGCGCGTGTCTTGTCATCGAACGCGGCCTTGAGCTGCGGATCTCCGCGCATCGATTCCGAAATCTTGCCCACAATTTGCTGATAGCGGTCGAGGGAGCTTTCCAGCACCTTCCGCTGAGGGGCGTCCAAAGTGCGGCGGGAATCCTGCTGAAGCATTTCCGAAAGAGCGGTCAAGGAGGAAATGACTTGCGCTGCAGCGTCCAGCCTATCCAACTGGACATTGCCAAGCTTGGCTTCTGTGAATGCCGCATCATGGCGCTTCGCCATTTGCAGCGCGGCGATGCTTACAACATTGTCGCCGCTCTTGCCGGCCTCTTTGAGAACCGTTTCCAATGCGGCCCTGCCCTGCCCTGCGGCCAGGACGCCCGCCGGCTGGCGTGGCATGACGGGCTCACGATCCTGCTTCGTCTTCACCTTCTTCCTGATCGTCTCGCCGGCGACATTGGCCTTAACGGCTTCATGCTCGGCCTTTGTGAAATTCGGCGCGTTGACATTTTCGGCGCGGCGCGTGGCGACCATGTTGATACCTCGCTCCTGGGCGAAATGCGCCATGTTCTCACGCCAGCGCTGGAAATCCCTGATGTTGGGGTCGAGCTTCCGGCCCGATATGGACCGCATGACGATCATGGCATGGACATGCACATGATCGGTTGCCTTGGATTCCTGCGTCCGCTTATCGATTGCCGTGTCATGAGGCCCATGAAGCGCAAAGGCATATTTATGTTCGGCAAACTCGTGACCAAGGAAGTCTCGAACAGCCTCGAGGAATGCGGATTGGTCCGTCCCGGCCTTCGCGCTGATTGCGATGTGCATCACATCGCGAGGACCATATGAGCGAAGATCCTTTTCCCAGCCCTTAGCCACGGCCTGGATGTTCTCGGCGTTGATTTCCCCGTCGCGGCCACTGGTGAGCGTGCCGGCGCGTTTCACGGCGGCATCAAGCTCTTTCGTCAGCCCGGCAACGCCATGGGTCGCTTTGCCGTACTCGAGAGATAGGTGCGGTGCGGCGGCGCCAAGCCGCTCGCGCAACTGTTCATGCACCTTCTCAAGGGCCTGATCGGTCGTCTTGATCCGGCCCTTGCCTGCTGACGCTATCGACATGACGACGACGATCTGTTGCCTTCCCTCGGCGTCGGTCGTTTCGCCAATCGCCAGGCGCTGATCCTTGTAAATGTCCTCCAGCGCTTCTCTTACGGCAGAGGCCGCGCCCTCCCCCGCGATCGTGACCGTCAATGTCACCGCATCCTTGGAGGGTTCGCGTTTGTCGAACAGCGCTTCCCACTCGTCGAGCATGGCGGACTGCTCCGCCTTCGTCGTCACCATCTCGCCATTCTCTCGCTCAAGCGGCATGGCTGCTTCGCGGGAATTGTATGCCACCATGTTGGAGGCTGACGTTCGCCCCCCGCCGACACTGATCATTTTGACCACTGACGCCTGAGCTCCCGATGCAAGCGCCGTCATACGCTTTTCGGGCGTCATGACTGGACCAAGCGCGCGCGGCGTCTCGCCAACGGCTTTTCGGATTATCTCGTTGATGGGCTGTGGGCGCTGCGGCTTTGGGTGGCCCTCCGGACGTGCGTTCCGCTTGCGGCGACCGAAGCTCTTGGACTTACCCCCCCCGCCGCCTCCTTTTTTCACTTCAAGAGGTTCTTCCCACTCCTTTTCGTTCTTGAATCCGATATCGACAATCATCGTCGTGGCGATCCCGCGCGACGTATTGTTAGTCACGGCCTTCATGGCATTGGCTGACGGCGAACTGACCGCAACTGCGTTCGTCCCCCTGGGCTGGCCGGAAGCTTTCTTCGGCTTTGCGCCGGCCTTTCCGGACACTGGCTTAGGTGGGATTGGTTTCCCCCCCGCCCCTCCCCCGCCGCCAGTTAGCTTGGAGTTTGTGAAAACTGGCGCTCCCGATTGCAGCGTCGCGATGGCAGCGTAGGCTTGAAATGCTTTCCGCTGCGCAACGGCCAATTCCTCCGAACCGAAGTCGCCATCCTCGAAGTCTGGTGTCGTCGTGAATGGATTGAAGATTTCAGCCATCGGCCATCACTCGCTTGGCACGGGTTCGGGCCTTCGCAGCCTGCATGACGTACAATTCACCCAGAGCGGTAAGTGAGTTTGACAAGCTGACGAGCATTGACCTGATCTCGGCATCGTCGGGAACGCGGCCAGTGTTCATGGCTCGAACGGCTTGGTTCACGTTCACACCGATAGAGTTCAGCTCCTGATAAATCGCGTCGAAGCGATTTCTGTCACGGTCAGTAAGCACTGGACCGTAACCCATTGCAGCGCGAACTGCGCGGCGGATTGCTTCAGCTATTGATAACCCAAACTGGTCCGCTAGCTGTTCGAATTCGGCTTTCTCGTCAGCCGACATTCGAACGTGAAAGACAATATCCTTTCGCTTACCGGCCATTTGGCGTCCTTGCCCTTCTCTTTCTTCTGCCGCGCTCAGAGCGGCAATCTGAACCGCGCTCAGAGCGGTTCCGGGATTTTGTATCACATAAATCCCTATCCTGCCATCAGAAACAATACACCCATTTACTCGTGACTTTCCGATTTTCCATACTCACCCAAAAGGACACTATCGCAATCTATTCACAACTATCAATAAGCAAATACCGTTTCCCCGTTATCGGTAAATACCATTCTCGGCTAATTGGTGTTTCGCTGTTTCTATGTTAATTCAACGCGGTTTATCGGTTCTCATATGTCGCTGTATTCACATGTTTACCGATTAAGGCGTTCATATAAATCGGTAATTGTTTTTTTACCGATAGCGGTTATCATATGGTTCGTTATCCATATGCTCCGGTATTTCGCTATTTACCGTTTCCGGTGTTTATATGAATAGGTAAAACGGTGTTCATGTGGTCATTTGAACGTATGGATCGGTATTCATACGGTCATTTAAACACCGAGCCTTAGGAGGCGGATGCAAATCCGTCTCAAATGGCTACTGAATGAAAGAGGGCAAAACGGAAATGACTAAAACCATATCGGCAATTTCGACAAAGGGCGGCTCGGGGAAATCGACCACAATCCGCATCCTTGCATCACAACTCGCTCATGAGGGAAACACGGTTGTAATCCTTGATACCGACCCTCAAGGAAGCTGCGCAGAATGGATCGCGAACGCAGAGCAGCGAGGCAATAAAATCCCGAATGTTGGATTCAAAGAGATTGAGCAATTGAGCCACATTTCGCCCGTTATTCAACACCTGCGTGGCAAGGTCGATTATATTCTGTTCGATGTTCAAGGTGCGAAAACAGAAATGATTTTGCCGGTGGCTGAAGCGTCTGAACTGATTATCTTGCCTTATGCAACAACTGATGATGATTGGGTCAATCTATTAAAAACGTTTAAAATCTTGGATCGCATTCGAAAGAGCGAACCAATCGATCCCAAAATAGTTCTCTCTCCTAATCGCATCACCGCGCCTGACGTTCACAACCCATATGTGAAGCAAAGATCGGAGATTGCAAAGCAAATGAACGTGCTGGCAGCTGAACGCCTCATATGGAAACGCGGTTTCTATTCTGAAATGCTCAAACGATACGGATCAATTCCTTCGCTTAAAGAAGTGAGCGATAGCAGCAAAAAGGGGAGGGAAATGAACGATAGCATCAAAAATTGCAAAAAAGAGATTAAAGAATTCACCGACGAAATGACCGGCCTTATTGCCGGTCATACGACAAAGGTTGCCTGACATGCCAGTTAGAGACGTAAACGATATTTTATCAGAACTGAACCTTGATGAACCTGTTCGATCCATCCCTCAGCCGGTGAAACCGTCTGAGGAAGGACCGGCCGTCATGAAGCCTAAAAGCGAGCGGTCAATACGCAAGAAGGCGCAAGCGCTGCTTCATTCCGATAAACGCAAGGAGAAACAGACGAGTATCGCGTTCACTCCGGAATTTCACATGGAGCTTAAGCTTTATGCCGTGAGGAATAATACGACGATTGTTGCGGTAGTCGAGACGGCAGTACGCGAGTACATGGCGAAGAACTAACCACAAACCGGGCCGGATGTCGCTCGCCGTCACTACGGCGCTATTGAGGGCGCGTTCCGGCTCGCTCCATCCGGCCCGGCCTAAGAACCTGCCATTTCATCCTTGAAGAGGGCAGGGGCTACCAACGCGAAGTTCCCGTATCTGCTTCAGTTTCCCAGAGCGCACAGATCGCTCCCGCCCTGGGGAGAGGGGGATGGGTTTGGGAAGGGGGAGGAGGGAACCGTCACCCCCTTCCCAACGCCACGGTTCCGTTGCCAGAGCGGTGAACAGTCATCGCGACCATTGACGATGCCGCCCATTTGCCGCCATTGAAGGCTCGGCGGCGGCGAGGCTGGCAAAATATGGGGGACCGTCATCGCCCCCAATAGAAATGCTGTAGACGGTCGAGTCCTCATTCATTGGCAGCCGTCCGAAATTAGGCCGAACACGCAGCGCCGCGACATGCTGCGAGCTGCTCGATCTGGTGATAAGCTTCGCCTACCTGAATGAGATAGGCGGCTTCTTCGAGGGTCTGGACGGGATCGCCAAAGGGTTTCCCGGTTCCCAGATCGATAACGGTCCATTTTCCATCAGGCGTGGGTTCCACGGTGAAATGCATTATGCTGCCTCAATGTCGGTTTTGGAAAAATCGTTGCCCTTGTATAGCATCGCCAGCCGGTATTCCCTGGCGCAAGCGTAGGCGAAACAGTCCCCGAAATTGAGGCGCGCGGGATGCGCCACGAAGCGGCCATAGGTTCGTGCCGCCTCTATGGCCTTGCGGTGAAGCGAGCCGCTGACAGCCATTTCTTTCGCTCCAGCCGTTTCTAGAAATCGTTCCACGATGCCCTGAGCCTTGTCGATCAATTCAGGAGGCGTCGGGGTTTGATCGCCGTTCGCAGCAATGGAAAATATCCGCGCCAGATTAATGACGGCTTCGAACATCGAAAGCGAGGAGTAAAAGATCGGCTTTTTGCTCATCTCGATCTTAGCCGCGAAATAATCTGCGTCTTCTTCCTCGGCAAGGATGGCAACGATTGCGGATGCGTCCAGATACATCAGATTTCCCACATTTCGTCGTTGAATTTTTTCAAGTCGTATTCGACCTTGTTAGGCCCTATAATCTCGCGGACTTCATCTTGAAGCTTCCGTATTCGCTGCCTAAATGGTATTGTAGCTTCGACGCGGGCGAGTTCGTTTTGCAAAGCTCGCCTAACCGCTTCGGTCTTATTTGGCGCTTTCGTTGCCTTGAGGACTTTCCTCGCCAGCGCGTCAACTTCATCATCACGAATGTACAGTGACATTGGGTATCCTCCAGTGTGGGATATTCCTTTGAGAATATATGAATATATTAAAATGAATATTCCAATTTTGCAACGGTATATTCTCGGAAACCAGAAATTTTTTGCCGCTCACGCCTGTAGTTGGAAAGGGAAACGCGGCGCAACCGATTTCAGGCTTCGATTGCGCCGCGCGGGCCGCCCTAAAGGAGAGAAACGGGCAGCCTATTCACTCACTCGGCGGCGGCGGCGATATCTTCGTCTAAATCATCCTCTGCCGCTTCCACTCGCTCAACAGTGCGCGGACGTAAACAGAGGGGTAGCCAGCCGGTATCACGAAGGTGTTCAAGCGTGGTGCTCACGGCGTCGGCTTTCGTGTCTTTCTCCATGCCTTTGCACACGCTCTCATTGATCCCGGCTTCTCGAACCGCTGCGATAGCGATGCTCTTCGGAACTCGGCTGAAAAACTCTGCTGATGGTTTCCACCATTTGTTCATGTCAAGCGAAACCGCCGCCGCTATTTGGTCTGCCATCTCAAGGCGGGTATGGCCGGTATGCCGATGCTGCCAAGCGTTGACGGCGCGGCTCGTCACATAAGCGAGAAGCTGCATAAGTGCGCCTTGGTTCTGTTCTGTAAGCCAATCCCAGAGCGCAGCGCGGTCGGCTGGCATTTTTGCCGCCCAAGTTTCGTGAAGCTCATCCAATGCGTCAAATGCACTATGATTGCTGCTGTCGGCTTGCAGTTGACGGGGGCCACGGAATGCGTTGCTGATTTCAACTGCGTTTTCGAAAAATCCCTTATCCTTATAGAAAAGCTGGATAGCCAGCGGATGAATGATAGCGCAAAGCGCCACATCTGGCCGCTCGGCAACAGCCAATTGAAGCGCAACCGTGCGCAATGCAGTCAAGTCTTCAATGACGGCAAAAGAGAGGGCAGGGCCATCTTGTTCATCGTCCTGCTTGGTGGCGTCGATTGTCTCGATGAGCTCTATCCGTTCGGTTTTGTTCCGGACGCGCGCTAATTCCGCCGAATCTTCGGGCGCTACCCGGCCTTCATCGATTTCGATCTTTCCATCATACCCGATATACACCAACACCCCGGCAACAGCCTTTTCCATCGGATTATATGCGACGTAACGGGCATTTATTTCTTTAATATCGGCATCGATCAGGTCTAATTCCTCGACCAATGTTTGATATTCCGTGGAGTCCTCGTCTAGCTCTGTGGCTGCGTCCTCGATGCCGTTCCTACGCTCCTGTAATTTGTCGAGCTTCGCTTGATCTTCTTCGCTCGGATCGGTGTGCCTCGCGAAAATGCGCTGATAGTTGGAGGCGCTTTCCAAAGTCGGCATAACCCACTTCCAGCCCTCGCCATTGATCTGCGCTGCTGCGGCCTGCAACTTCTCCAAGGCGAGGCGTTGCAGTAGTTGCCGGTCAGTAAGAAATACCTCGTCGGCTTCTGAAAAGAGGTCACGAACAACGCCACCACCTGCGGCGGTATAAGCATCGAGCCCAACGAATTTCACCAGCCGGTCGCTGCCGCGTACCTGCTCGTTGGTCAGGCGTTCGCGTAGGGTATCCGGGCGGCGTGCCCAATTGTATTCAGCCTCAAACCATGCCTTTTCCTGCGCCTCGTGATCATCGGAAAGCGCCAGAGCCTGCATTTGCTCAAGGCTCATATTGTTCTGACGAAATTCCTCAAGAATGCGGGGGGAAACGTTCGCCAGTTTCAACCGGCGGCGGACGGTCATATGGCTGATGCCGAATCTGTCGGAAATCTGCTCCGGGGTAAGCCCTTCTTCTTCGTGAAGTTTTTTATATGCCTCGATTTCATCGGCGGGGTGCATGTCGGAGCGCTCGATATTTTCCGCCAGTGAGATTTCGATATCGCTATCATTCTCGGCAGCGCTGACGACACGAACGGGAAAATCCTTCGTGACCTTCACCCCCTTGACGCTCCGGCCTTCACTCATGAGGCGCTTGAGCGCTGCCAAGCGGCGCGCTCCGGCAACAACCTCATATACACCCTTATCGCCCTTTCGAACATTGAGGTTCTGCAACTGGCCGTGATGCTCCAGTGAGGTGGCAAGTTCGGCAAGCCCCGCTTCGCTCTGGTAGCGCCGAACGTTCTTTTCGGATGGCTTGAGCTTGCCAAGCGGTACGGTGAAACCGTTGTCAATCGCCGGGGTCTGTGTGGTCTTGTTGGTCATGGGTTCTCTCCTTATGCGAATTGTGAAAATCAGACGATGGACAACGGAACGCGCTGCGCGTGGGTTGTCAGAGAGACGATGCTGTCTCTCATGCTGAGGTTGACGTTTGGAAATGATAGAAACTTGGCCGACATGATCGGCTGAACGGCGTCGATCATTGCCCGGAATGTTTCAATAGAGAGGGTGGGGGATATCCTCTCGCCCGCACTGTTGTGCGCCAGAATGACACCCGAACCAGCAAATAATTGTCCTTCATAGCTCTTGAGGTCGATTGCCGCTCTAGCGCCGTCGAGCCATCCATATTCGTTAAGCCAGAGATCGTGGATTTCATCGATGGCAAACCGCTCCAAGAACCGGCAATCGATGAGCGCGGTAATAGTTTCGAACTCGGCGCTTCTATCGATTTCAACCCGCTTGATTGTGGCGTTATAGGGGTTCACAAGGTAGCCGAACATGACTTGCGGACCACTCATAGCCATCCCTCCACCTTTTCGAGAGTGGGAAGCTTGTCACCACGCCTTTCGGCTTGAACTGCCCGGACAAATTCACATGCCAAAATCGCGTCCAGTGCTGCGTTCCGATACTTTTCCTCGGGCTCGGCATTGGCTTCCGCAAGATCGGCTTGACGAACAATTTGCCCGTGAAAAAAGCGGATTTCTACGCCCGCGCGCTGGAGCCCATCGGCCTGCTTAAAGTACCAGTTCAGGACGTGATCGTAATTCACCCCATTGCACCCGTGTTTTCCGCTTGGGGCTGATGTTTCCATGTTTGCGCTCTCCTATTATCCGCCAGTGGGCGAAGCCTTCTTCCTTTGTCCCGTGAAACGGGCTTGTCCGTTT
>NZ_BMHH01000027.1 GCF_014640615.1 Paramesorhizobium endophyticum
AGCCATCATACGCCCGTCCGTACCCGCATGTACGAGGCAAGGCCGCGGCCCTGCTCGTATGCATACCCTTCATGCTCTCATGGAACATGCCAGCCTTGATCGCCTCGATGATGCCGCGGATCTGCTTCTCGATCTTGACCAGTTCCGCTTTCCAGGCATCGCCGCTGGAGCGGCGTTCCCGGTTCAGCCGGTTGGTTTCCTCGGCATAGGCGCGCATCGCCTCCTCAACGATCTCAGGCGCCATCATCCGATCCTTCAGGCCGGAAAGCACGCGGGCTTCCAATTCCTCACGCGGGATCGTGCGGCTGTTTGAACAGGCGCCCTTGCTGATGTGGTTCGAGCAGGCGAACCGATGAGCGCCGCGAAGCGAGTAGGGGCCTCCGCAGCAGCCACAGAACACCAGGCCGGACAGTAGGGACTTCGGGCGACGTGTGCTGTTCAGACGGTTCTTTTTGTGGTGTTTGCGCACGGCTTCGGTGACGTTTGCAAACTTCTCGGCGATCTCGCCCTGCCGGACACGAACCGAATGCCAGAGTTCGTCATCGACCATGCGCAGCTCCGGGACATCCTTGATGATCCATTCCGATTCCGGGTTCAGACGTGAGACGCGCTTTCCGGTCGATGGATCTTTGATGTAGCGAAGCCGGTTCCAGATCAGACGACCGATATAGAGTTCATTATTCACCAGTCCAGTGCCGCGCTTCACATGGCCCCGGATGGTGGTGTCGCTCCAGAGCTTGCCAGCTGGACCGGGGACACCTTCCTCGTTCAATGTGCGGGCGATTGTACGCGGACCCACGCCAGCGGCGAACTCCCGGAAGATGCGCCGGACAACATTCGCTTCGGCTTCGTTGATCTCGCGATCACCACGAATGGGATCGCCGCGCGCATTGAGTTGCTTGATGACGTTGTAGCCGAAGCATAGCCCCCCACCTGACTTGCCTTCCTCGACGCGGCCACGTATGCCGCGATGGGTTTTGGCGGCAAGGTCTTTCAGGAACAGCGCGTTCATCGTGCCCTTGAGGCCGACATGCAACTCACTGATCTCGCCCTCGGACAGCGTGACGATGGGAACGCCAGCGAATTTGAGGTGCTTGTAGAAGGTGGCGACGTCAGCCTGGTCACGACTGATACGGTCGAGCGCTTCCGCTAGCACAACGTCGAAATGGCTTGCCTGCGCATCCTGAATGAGTGCCTGAATGCCGGGGCGCAGGATCATACTTGCGCCGGAGATGCCAGCATCCTTGTAGGTTCCGACGATCTTCCAATTCTCGCGCTTCGCCTGCTCGCGGCAGATGCGCATCTGGTCTTCAATCGATGCCGCGCGCTGATTGTCGGAGGAATAGCGGGCATAAAGTGCAACGCGGGTCATCGGTTGTCTCTCCTAGGCTACCTTATCCATCCGGCTTGGCCGGATTAGCACCTCGGCCGAGATGCCGAGGCGGATATGCAATTGCCGGATCATGTCGATCGATAGGCTGCGCTTGCGGTTGAGCACGTCTGCAACCCGATTGCGCGGTCCGATCATCGGCTCCAGATCTTTGCGGGTCAGTCCCTGTTGCTCCATGCGGAAGCGGATCGCCTCTACCGGATCAGGTGGATCCATAGGATAGTGCTTCGCCTCATAGACGTCGATCAGCGTTGCCAGCACATCCAAGCGGTCACCTTCTGGCGTGCCGCTCTTGGCGCCCCACAGCCGTTCGACATCGGCTAGCGCTTCATCGTAATCCGATTCCGTGCGGATCGGTTTCAGATCAGTTGCCATGTTCGATCTCCTTCACGTCGATCCTGTCATAAGCCTTGTGCGTGCCGAGCCACTTGATCCAGACGATACTCTTCTCAAAGTCCGCCGACACGATGAGGCGGTAGTCATTGCCCTTGATGTTGAAGACGATCCGCTCGGCACTGACGATGCTCGCCGTCGCATAAAGTCGCTTCACATCGGCGGTGCTCACCCACTCCGCCTTGCTGACTTCGTCGAACCAGGCATCGAGTGCAGCCTTTACGGCCGGCTGCTCTTTTTGCCCCGCGAGGCTTTCGACAAATTCGCGCAAAGTACGGCGGGCAATAATCCTCATCTGTCACCTTTATCACGGGACCAAAACGGTCTCAAGAAAAAACGGCATCAGCCCGGTGCAGGGAGCTGGCACCGGGTGAAAATGCGTACATGTCGCTTGCCAGCGAGGCCGGCAGTTGAACCATCAGGGCGAAGAAAGGGGCTTCACGTGCTGTTGTTTCTGAGCCTTGCGCTCGAACTGCTCGCGGGCGATCTGGCGGCCGATCAACCGAGCGATGGACTGGATCGCTGCGTCGGTGCGGGCAAGCTCGTTCCGGCCCATTTCCTGTTCGGACGAGGGCGAAATAGCATTGTTGCTGATCCTGTTCCGCTTAACTGCCATTGTCTCCATAATTCCATGCCCGGAAAGGGCAGGGGACATGGAAGCGTGGGTAATCCCCCCGCCAATTAACGGGCTTCAAAAGTAGAATTTTCTCGGGCTTTATGATCGAGGAGATTTTGATGAAGACGAGCAGATTTAGCGAACCCCAAATTCTTGCGATCCTGCGCCAGGCGGAAGGCGGGGTCCCTGTGTCCGAGATATGCCGGGAACATGGGATGAGCACGGCCGCCTTTTACAAATGGCGGGCCAAATACGGCGGCATGGATGCGTCGATGATCAGCCAGATGAAGGCTCTGGAAGACGAGAACCGTCGGCTCAAAAAAATGTATGCCGAGATGAGCATGCAGGCTGAGCTTCTGAAGGAGGCACTCGGAAAAAAATGACGCGGCCATCTATACGCCGGGAGATGGCCGGGAAAGCAGTGGCGTTGCGTGGGGTAAGCATTGCGCTTGCCTGCCGCACCTTTGGTATCAGCGAGACCTGCTATCGTTACAGCGCCAAGCTGAACGACGAGAACGAGCAGATCGCCGACCTGCTGATCGGGCTGACTATAGCCAAGAAGAGTTGGGGATTCGGCCTATGCTTTCTTTACCTGCGCAATGTCCAGGGACATCGCTGGAACCACAAGCGTGTCTACCGCATCTATCGCGAGCTGGAATTGAACCTTCGGATCAAGCCACGTAAGCGGTTGAAGCGCGACAAGCCCGATGCACTGGCCGTGCCGGATGCGCCGAACCTGGTCTGGTCCATGGATTTCATGGCGGATCGTCTGGAGGATGGCAGGCAATTCCGGGTGTTGAACGTTCTGGACGACTTCAACCGCGAAGGGCTGGGCATCGAAGTGGATTTCTCGCTGCCGGCCGAGCGCGTCATCCGCAGCCTGAACCAGATCATCGAATGGCGCGGCAAGCCATTCACCATCCGAGTCGACAATGGCCCGGAATATATCAGCGGCAAGCTGATGAAATGGGCTGCGAACCAGGGCATTGCCTTGAACCACATCCAGCCAGGAAAGCCGCAGCAAAATGCCTATGTCGAGCGCTATAACCGCACTGTCCGGCATGAATGGCTCGACCAGTACATCATCGAAAGCATCGAGGAGGCACAGGAATTCGCCACGCAATGGTTATGGACCTATAACAATGAACGGCCCAATATGGGCATCGGTGGCATAACGCCCGCACAGAAACTGAAAATGGCCGCGTGAATTCTACTGCGGAGCCCGTTAAAAATGGGGGGATTACCCGTGGAATGCCAAATTGAGGAAGGTCTCGCGGCACTCCGTGCGGTGAATAGGATGCCTTGGCGTAGAAAAGGGATGGGGCACACTGAGGCGGAGAGAGGGTGAGTGAGGCCCATATGCTCAATTCGTACTCGGTCGAGTTCGAATCGGTTCCGGTCGATTGGTCGTTTTTGACCCTGCGTAGACGTAGCTTATGGGGCATTAGACGACCGCTATCCATAGCACTCGATTCGAGTAATCGAGGTACCTGAACTTCGAATCCAGAAAGCTTAACGAGCGGAAAGTAATGGGTCGGCAACTGCTGGGCCGTCATCCGCTTTAAAGCGGACATTCACTTTAGACGGGCTGACTTGCGTTACAACAGCGTTCAAGAAACATCTTATTCCTTTTTGTCTTGTAGCAAAGCTATAATCTCCTCAAAGTCGGCAGCGTCTACTGAGAACATCTCTTTTATGCGGGCATTTTCTACTTTGTCGCGAATTGTATCCCACTCGTCCGTAGCCACTCTAGTGATCTCCGAAGATAGGGTGGAGTAGTGCTCAATGGTGGCGAGACGAGATGAGTGTCCTGCATCGACCGCGAGCGCAAGTTGGTAGGGATTATTAAAACCTTGGCGAACTAGCTGTGGCAAAAAGCCAAGCATCGGCGACACCGTTTTCTCGGTCTCAGCGGTTAGCTTCTGCGCAACTTGGCTGAGCACACCACATAGAAACCCCATATCGGGCGCAACGCGGAGCACTAATCGACGCGCGCGTTTTGCTTTTTTGTCCGCTTTTGTAGGCCGTGCGACAATGCCCTCATGAGCCGCCACAAACGCCGCGATGTCCGCCTCCATTTTTTCCAGAGTGTCTCCGGCAAACCAACACTGCAGCGCAAGGCGGGTCCCTTCAATGCCGATAGTTCTTTGATCGGGTAGGCTTTTCTGGGCAGTAAACGCCCGACCGAAGACTCTGCCCATGGCATCGGGTCGCAAGAAAAAGTCTGTGTCGACATCGTCGGCGCTCAACTGCGCTAACATCCAATCTATCCAGGTTGACGCCTCTAGAGCGTCAGCTGGCGCTGTTTCGTATGCTTTCACCAGCTTCCCGATGAAACTAGGCGATGCACCGGTTTTGGCCGCCAACTCTTCTTGCCATGGCAACCCATCTTGTTCTGCATTCTCACTCAAGTGCTTTGTAAGTGTGGCTTTTCGCTTCTCTAGCCAGGCATCCGCTTCAGCAACACCCTTTAAACGACGTTGGAAATAGCCGAACGTACGCTTCGACAGTTTTTCAAAGGTCTCGATGCCTTCTCGCTCTTCACCAAGCGAAACCGCCAGCCTACGCAGAAGGTAGTCAGCATCACTACCAGCAACGCCTCTCGTCTCAATTATATCGAAGAGAACGGTAAGTGGGTCGGCAAGTGGGAGACATTGATCGCCGTCCGCGAAGACGAGTTGAAGATCTCCGTCGTACTCCACATACTTAGTCGTCAGATCGCACCAAGTCGGCTGTCCCGGTATTACGATGGAATAGCCAGTAGCCGCTTGCCCAGCCCGCCCGGCACGACCGAGGGCGTTCAGAATTTCGTGTGGTTCCAGGTTCGACCGTCTTTTCTCTTCTGGATCGCTTTCATCGAGTCGATCCATTGAAGCTAAAATCACAACGTCACAAGGAAGATTAAGTCCCTGTGCAAGTGTAGATGTCGCAGCAAGTACCTTCAGCTGGCTATCGCGGCGACGGAACAAACCTTCCACCAGACGTCTTTCGGTAGGCAACAACTCGCCATGGTGAACTGCAGCGATCATTGTTCCGGCATCGTAAAGTGCGGCCTCTGAGCCTAACTCTTTAACGGCGGTTTCTCGAAACTCGTTTTGTGTATCGTCCCGTTCGCTTTCGAACGCTTCCGACTTTTTGTTCAAAGCGTTGGCAACGCTGCCGCAGGTCACGATGCTTTCACAGAAAACAATTACCTTTAAGCCGCTGTCCGCGAACCGCTTAGCGATTGTCGCAGCAACTTCGTAGCGATTTGACGTTAGATATGGACCTGCCCTGCTACTCCCGTATCCCAAAGGAACCGGGTCCGGAGTCAATGGGCGCAGCAGCAATCTATCTGGAGCATCCGGATGCCAACCGCTTGATAGCGAGAACATGCCATACGGTCGAGCGGCTGGTCTCTTATTGGGTGGGTCACCTCTTAGGGATTGCTTTTGATCCGTTATCTCCGCTTTATCATACAGGACACAGCTTCTGAGCTGACGCGTCGGTTTCCATTTGTAATCGAATGCTTTGACACTACGTCCGACAATAGATTGCAGCCAGTCCGCGACTTCCTGGCCGTTGCTTACCATTGCGGAAAGCAACAGATAATCGGCGCCAGAGTTGATTGATTGAAACGTCAGCAAACAAAGCATTGCGTCGATAGACCGGCGATCGATCCTTGTATGCTCTACGCCTGCATCCGATAAATTCACACCCAACAAGTGAAATTCGTCAAATACGAGAAGACCGACATTCTTAAAAAGTTCGGGCGCGAACGTTAGAAGAGCAAAACACCTTTCGGGCGTAGCGACAGCGATATCGGGAAGGCTTTCGGCGGTGGCCTCCACTCCGACATCTTCGATACTTTCTGCCTTGGCTAAGCCGACAACTCTCTCATTAAGGTCATTTTGAACCTGACCTACCAGAGCGTGTGTCGGTGCTAGGTACAGCACGGTCTTACCTGTAGCCAAAGTCGCAGCAATCTTCAGGGCAGCGAGAGTTGTCTTCCCCGACCCCGTAGGGGTGGTCATGACTAAAGAATTGCCCTGATCCAAATAGCCAGTTGCTATCGCGTCTCGATGATTTTCCCAAAGGAAGGGCCATCGGCCTGCTTCGCTCTTTAGCCACTCGCCCCAGCTAGCTTGGTCTGCACCTGAGGGCGACGGAGTGAGAACAAGTACATCCTGCCCGAATGAGCTCGCCGTTCGTTCGAGAAGCGCTGCCAAATGGTATGGCCCGGCGAAAACTGACGTCGCGGAGAAGTTTTCGATTGGCCCTGCTGCGGTCGTTTCTTCGATCGCAAATTTCTGGACCTGTCGAAAACTGGCTAGAGCATTTTCGATGCCCTCCAGCCCTGTTTCCCCCAATCCAACGGAAGCCAGCACTTGCAGAGCTCGCAGCAACTCTCGAAATAGCAGGTCTGCAGCCAAATCAGTCGGATTGGATGTGTCCAGAGCTTCTTGCTCGGCATCAATCTCGAGCAGCGATCTGAACTGACCACGGGCAAATCGACCGATAGCCAAAATCAAGGCGCGGCGGATCGCGTTTGGCTCACGGGCCGCACTAATCTCTCGAGACGCTTCATAAGCATCGGATGATCGTTGTGCGATTAAGAAAAGAAGTGATGCGGACAATTCCGCGCCTACCATTCTGTCATTAAGTGCCGTCGGCGCATCTGCGCTCGCGAGGAGCCTTGAAATTTGTGCCAGGACTTGCCTTGCCGAAGCGGCCACGAAAGCAATGGATCGGCGGCGAGCACTTTGCACATCGAGAACGATTTCTGCTTCGTATGCATCCGCGAGCCTGCTCATGCGATCGGCGAGTTGAGACAGGTTCTGTAGCTGCGGATTATCTGTTCCCATGGCCAACCTGGTTGCAGCAATGTCTACGTACGCAGCGGTTAGCTCATCGACCAAGTTCGCAGGGTCGAGACCAGGCAGCGGTGCGGCAGAACGAACGAACTCTGCGGTGACAGGATCGAACATTGTTAAACCGCCATCGACTGAATTTTTGCGACGACTTGAGTAGCTAGATCGTCAAGGTATTTCCGAACATCCTTCATTGGCATTACTTCGGCCAAACGAGCGGTGACCTCACCGCCGGCATTGTCATCGAACCCGTTAAATAAGTGGCTATATGCGTCGTTCTGAATCTGGTCGTCTCCTACGGTGAGGGCGACCCTAAAATGTCGGGCTCGTTCCCAAACCAGACGAGCGATCGCCAATTCCCGATCTTCCTCCTGGAGAGAGGAGAGCAGCGGTGTGATAGCATCTAGGACTTCGATATCCCTGTTTCCCGCTATGATCGATTTGACGTCCGGCCATATACTGGAAGTGACAAGGCCACGCGGGCTTATTGACGCTTTGTCTTCGCAAAGGACAACCCGCGATAATTGAACGTTCGCGATGTCAACATCCACCAGAACCCCATCGAAACCCTTGTCCGCCTTTCTAACATGAGGCGGGGTCGCTTCCGCCGTGGGAAATTGAAGTCGGGCTGCGATCCAAGAGATATGCTGAAATAGTAGGCCGTCTCGATGTGACATGCGAGCGTCCTGTTTCTTTTTCGCTGACTCCCTTATGTCGGCGTCCGCACTTTCCAAGTCGGCAACAATGTCTGAAATATCGTACAGAAGTAAGTCGATGGCACCCTGCTTAGCGTTTCCAAACAAACCTATGGTACCTGGTTCGAGCCCCTGCATGATGCGGAATGAATGAAGCGGTTTTCGCAGGTAGAGCCAAGCCAAGGCGTCTACCAAAACATCGTATTGATCTACGGACCACTGCGTGAGCACACAAACGTTATTGTCCTCAGCTTGTAAAAATCCCAGAGGCATACGGTGGTATCTCCCAGAGCCCAAAGTCTATACGAATCGACAGGTCGCTGTCGGACCGTAGCACGTTCATGTGCGGGAAGGGTAAGCAACCCCATGCAGACAATCCTATTACGCCAAGAAATTATTGACAGTAAATCGGTCTAGCGAAGAGCGGCGACTGGATCCGATAGCTATTCCCTTTGAGCGTCTTGAAGCTGTGATTCCGCTCGCGGCCCCATATCGGCCGTTCATCGGCGTGTAACGGGAAACTTACTTATGAATTTCTTCGAGCTTAATCTGGCTGCCGGTCCTACCTGCAAGTTCATTTAGAGGGCTATGGCGTAAACGTAGTTCTCATCATCACGTGGTGCGGCGCAGGAGTTCTACAGTATGGTGGTGCTCAGGCACTAAGGGCGTTGCCCTCGCGCCAGCAAGGTAAGTGAACCGCTCAGGGCGGTATCCCCATCCTTCCAAATAGGCTTGTGCAGGCCGGGTGATCCCCCTCCGCCCTGGCCGCCGTTGCTGTTTGCTACCCCAGTCTCGCCGACGGGCAAGGGTTCAAGAGCGGCGCTTCGCTGCTCTGAACCCAAAACCCAAAGGATCATGGACATGACGAACGTATCCGACAGCAATCCTCGCATCTATGTTGCCTGCCTTGCCGCTTACAATAACGGCTATCTGCATGGGGCTTGGATCGACGCGGACCAGTCCGGAGACGAAATCAGGGACGAGATTGCGGCCATGCTAGCGCGCTCCCCGATCAAGGAGGCAGAGGGATATGCCATTCACGACTATGAGGGCTTCGAAGGTGTCAACATCAGGGAGTATGCTGAAATCGGCACCGTGGTGCGAATGGCCGCTTTCATAGAAGAGCATGGCGCACTAGAAGCTGGCCTGCTGGAGCAGTTCGGCGGTGACATAGATCAAGCCGAATTCACTTTGCAGGACGGCTATCACGGTCAGTTCCCGAAGCTTGCCGACTACACGGAAGAAGTGACCACCGAGAGCGTCACGATCCCCGACACTCTGCGCTACTATATCGACTGGGATGCGATGGCACGTGACGCTGAGATGGCCGGCGAGTTCTTCACCATCGAGACCGCATATGGCGAGGTCCATGTGTTTTCCAACAGATGAAAAAACGGGTGGATTAGTTTCTGGGGCACTGGAGAGGAATGCTGAACAGACTTATCGGTTTAGGCGATCCACTTATCTTCTTAGTCTGGCTACACGAAGCGCTGAAGTTGCGGCAGCCTCTCCGGATCGGACGATGTCTCGCGTTGTCCGATTATGGGAGGACGCGCCATGCACAGCATAGATTGGCGTACTCCGGCGGCCTATAGACGCATTAAAGACTTTCCGCCCGCCGGTTTCGCCTGGGAATATCTTCGTCGCAACGAAGACTATCGCCGTGACGTGGTGAGACTCACGCAGAGGAGAGAACCCGCGGGAGATGAGGTTGACGCCTTTGCTTCCCGCTGGGGGGTGCGATTTCGCACACGACCCCGACGCGCAGCCTGACGGCGCACCGCCTTTCTGGTCGCCGCATTTCAATCCGCAAGCCATTATTCTGTCTCCAGTCGAGCAGAACGATGCCGATCGCGGGTGGCTTGTCGCTCTTGCACATCTCGATGGCCTGATCCTGCGCCGCGCGCCGGATGGCTGGCACGCAATCTGGCGTGTCGGTGGGATGGCGCATCAATTCTGGCTGCAACAGGGGGCGATCGATGCGGCAGCTTTCTATGCTGCAATCCTGCCCATGGACGAGTTCATGGAATTACGCGCCCATGCGGCCCGCCGCCTCTGGAGGTGCCTGACAGGCCGCTCTCCGGGGCCGGATATTCGCGCCATGCCAGCGCAGCTTCGCCAATGGCACCTTCTGTCGCTGCGGGCGCTGGACGCACGGCTGCATGGCGAAAGCTATCGCGCCGTTGCCGAAGTCCTGCTCGGCTTCCGTGGTAACAAAGAAGATTTCGAGACTGATCCGCGCAAGAACAAGGCACGTCGTCTTGTTGCCCACGGCATCAGGATGATGCGCGGCGGCTATCGGCTGCTTCTGCATTATCCGGTCAAGCCGATTCCACGATCAAAAGGCGACTGAGGCGATCTCACCGATTTCTGTTTGCTGCAGCCTGTTCCAATATTTGCCTGTAACCTTCCCGCGACAGCCATTTGGCGCGTTCCAGATGGCTCTGCCAGCATCGCCGGGTGCGAATCTCATCTGTTGCCGGATCGCGGTGCAGAACAATTCGCGCCACTTCCTTCCAGTCGGCTTCCTCGGACTTGGCGTCCAGAATACGCAGATAGGTCACAAAGTGCTGCTCGTCATAGGCGGTGATGACAAGGCCGGACGGGGCCAGATCATCCACATCGGGGTCAAGTTCGACGGGTGCTTTCACGGTTATTCCCCTTCTTTCAGAAGAGTTTCTGCGGTTCGCCCCCGCAATAAAACTCTCTGACTCCTGGTGATCGGGGAGTTAGTAACCGTGACTAGACGGCCCCATGGCCTTTAGCTGGAAAGCCTGTTGCATACGCCACAGGCTCCCCGACCATAGGGTCAAGGAGTATGGTGCCGTCACGGCCGACACCAACCGCTAGTCAGGGGTTACTAAGCCCCGGAGCAGTGCGTCTGCCCCATCTGCATTCATAGCCGAACTGCGCGCGGATGTCTTGAGCGAATCCGCATAGGCCTCCCTGAGTTGCTGAAATCTCACGTCTTTTCGCGCTGACATAGCTCCTTTCGGGGGTGCCGTCTGCGCATAGGCGCAAATGCGGCACGCTACACGCCGCCGATCACTTCCCATGGTTCGCCATAGCGCGCCGCCGTCTCCGGCAGCCGCATCAACCTGACGAACCGGAGGTGATCTCATGGCCGAGCGCCGCAACACGGAAATGCCACCGCGCATGCTGCGCACTCAGGAAGCAGCACGTTTCCTTGGCATTTCTCTTCGCACGCTGGAAAAGCACCGCACCTACGGGACCGGCCCGACCTATCGCAAGATCGGCGGCCGCGTCCTCTATACGGTCGAGGATCTTCAGTCCTGGGCCGACATTGGAGCACGCAAATCCACCAGTGACAAGGACGCCGGCACGGTCTTTCCGGCGCGTCCCCTGACGCCTGAAGAGCGGAGCAAGCTCTGAATGCGGCGCGTCGATCACCATGACGCCCTGCGGCGAGAAGGCGCCAGCGAGCGCAGCCACCTCGATCCCTTCGTGGTCGCAACCGGCGATGCCAGTCCGCGCGACCAGCGCGATCTGATGGAACGGCCATTCTTCTCGCTGGCGAAGACGCCGCGCACGAAGCCCATCCTCTACAAGACCGCCGATGTCGAGGTGCAGGTGTTCGGGATGCCCGAACATGGAATGGCGACGATCTGGGATGCTGATGTGCTGATCTGGGCTGCAAGCCAGATCGTCGCCGCCGAAAACAACGGCATCAAGACATCCCGCTTCTTCCGCTTCACGCCCTATCATCTGCTGCGCGCCATCGGGCGCGACACCGGCAACCGGCAATATCTGCTACTGAAGGCAGCGCTTGCCCGGCTGCAATCCACGGTCGTCGCCACGACGATCCGTAACGGCAAGCATTGGCGCCGCCGCCAGTTCTCCTGGATCAACGAATGGGAAGAGATGACCACGCGCGACGGTCGCGTCGAGGGCATGGAGTTTGTCCTGCCCGAGTGGTTCTACAACAGCGTCCTCGACCGTTCGCTGGTCCTCACCATCGACCCGGATTATTTCCGGCTGACCGGCGGTATCGAGCGCTGGCTATACCGTGTCGCTCGCAAACATGCCGGACATCAGCCGCATGGCTGGCTGTTCGAGATCGCCCACCTCTACCAGAAATCCGGCAGCATGGCCCGGCCATCGGACTTCGCACTGGACCTGCGCCGCATTGCTGCCCGCCAGCCGCTGCCCGGTTACAGGCTCAAGATCCTGCGCGAAGATCGCCGCGAACTGCTGCGAATCCGCCCTGAAAATCTATCCACAGTGCCTGTGGATAACATTGTGGATGCCGTCGGTACATCAGGCGCAAAGGGTATCGGTACATCAGGCGCAGCACTGTCGGCACATCAGGCGCACGAACCCCAACCAAGCCTCTGGAATGAAAAGCAGAATCCGGCTGCTAACTTAGAATCTAACATAGAATCTAACTTTTCTTCTTTGACGCGCGCGCATGGGAGGCGCGGTGCCAGTGCCACTTCCCGCCGACCTGGGAGGGGTACGCCATGATCGTCGCGCTCCTCAATCAGAAAGGCGGCGTGGGCAAGACCACGCTGGCGCTGCATCTTGCCGGAGCCTGGGCTGCGCAAGGCAAGCGCGTCATCCTGATCGATGCCGACCCGCAAGGCTCCGCACTCGACTGGTCGGAGCGGCGCAGCCATGAAGGGCTGCCAAGGCTGTTTACCGTCATCGGCCTTGCCCGCGATACTCTGCACAGGGAAGCGCCGGAGCTGGCGCGTGACGCCGATCATGTCGTTATTGATGGTCCGCCCCGTGTCGCTGGTTTGATGCGCTCAGCGCTGCTTGCAGCCGACCTGGTGCTGATCCCGGTGCAGCCATCTCCTTTCGACGGCTGGGCATCGGCCGAGATGCTGGCGCTTCTGAACGAAGCGCGCATCTATCGCCCGGAGCTGTCCCCCCGTTTTCTGCTGAACCGATGCGCTGCGCGCACTGTCATCGCCCGCGAAACGGCCGAGACACTGGCAGACCATGATCCGCCCTTGCTGGCCACAACGATCAGCCAGCGTGTCGCCTTCGCCGAAGCCGCACAGACCGGGCGACTGGTCTCCGAGACTGATGGCGGCGAACGGGCCGCAAGGGAAGTCACAGCCCTGGTGACCGAGAACAATGGTCTGGGCATCGGAAGGAGCGTGTCATGACACGTCCGCCTGTCAAATCCGGCTTCGCATCGCGTCCGGGCAATCCCGATAGCTGGGTCAGAGCTGCCGATGCGCCGACAACCGGCAAGACGGTTGCGGAGGCGTTCACCGCCCGCCTGACCATCGACATCACGCCCGAACTGCGCGGGTGCATCAAGGTTGCCGCTTTCCGGCGTGGCGTCACCGTCGCCGTGATGCTGCGCGAGCTGCTGGTCCGCGAGTTTCCACCCACCGAAGGAGATCAGCCATGACCGGCAAAACCGTGCGCGCTGCTCATGAACATCCGCAGGCGGACGGGCCTGCACCGTTCACTACATTGGTCGAACTGACCTTCCAGAAGAAGAAGGTCGAGCGGTGGATACGATTCGGCCGCAAGAGCTTCGAGCAGATCATCGACCGCCGCCGCAGTCGGATCGGTTTTGCGCCCGAAAGCATCTTCGCCTTCGTCCGCTGGGCCTCCAACGATTACGGCACCATCATTTCGCGGCTCGACATCCTGCGCGCTGTCGGGCGTGGCGAACCGTACCAGACCGTGCCCTTCGTTCGCCCTGGCGGCGAGATCCTGCTGCGTATTGACGGCTGGCGACAAGTCCAGCGGGTGCTGGCCCTGATTGATGCCGCGGACGCGTTTGGCGTCGATCCGGCGGATGTTGCGCCGGACCATTGGCGGCACGTCCACAACCGTTTGAGTGCCGGTCAGGAACCCAATCCCTACACCCCGGAGCGCCATGCCGCATGGGTCAGCCGCCGGAGGATCGCAACATGAGCCGCCGTCATATCCTTGCCGTGTCGATGCTGGCTGTCGGAACGCTTGTCGCCACGGCTGTTGCCGATCTGCCAATCCGGCTGATCTGGAATGCGACTGCCAGCGCGCCCATCGGCTTCTACACAGTTGCTCCCGCCGATGCGCTCGAAGTTCCCGAACTGGTCGCCATCATGCCGTCTGAGCCGCTGGAGCGGTTCATGGTCGAGCGCGGCTATATCGGACGCGGCGTACCGCTGCTGAAGCGCGTCCTCGGCCTGCCGGGACAGCGGGTCTGCCGCAACGGTGCGACCATTACCGTCGATCATGTCGAAATGGGGGACGCGCTGGAGCGCGACCGCATGGGCCGCGATCTGCCGGTCTGGCAGGGCTGCCGCATCATCGGCGGCGGTGAACTCTTCCTCATGAATTGGGACATTCGGGACAGCCTCGACGGCCGTTACTTCGGACCTGTTCCCGCCAGTTCCGTTATCGGCCGGGCGCTCCCGCTCTGGACCAATGAGGAAGGCGATGGCCGCTACGAATGGCGGGCGGCCACGCATGGACCCCACGCCAAACCCACAAACATAAGGAGACACACCATGCCACAGGTCGGTCAATTTGCGCGTGACGCATCCGGCTTCGCCGGTCAGCTCGTCACGCTTACCATGAAGCGCGATCTCGTCATCGTGCCCGCCGAACATTCTGATGCGGAGAATGCGCCGGACTATCGCGTCCATTACATTGAACATGACGGGCCGGAGGTCGGGGCTGCATGGAAACGCACCGGCGAAAAGGCTGGCGAATATCTCTCGGTGCTGCTCGATGATCCCGCCTTGCCGCAGCCGATCCGCGCCAACCTGTTCCGCGATGACGACACAGGCTCGTCATGGTCGCTGCACTGGAGCCGCCCGCGACCCCGCGAAGATCGGGACTAAGATCATGCGATCCCGCGCCCTTCTTCTCTTCACGGCCCTGCTGTCGGCGGGCAGCGGATTGACGCCAGCGATTGCGCAGGTCACGCCGCAACCCGCGCCTGTTACCGCGCATCCCCATGCTGCTTTCATTGCCGAGGCGTCGCAGCGTTTCGGCATTCCAGAGCACTGGATTCGGGCCGTGCTGCCTGTTGAAAGCGCGGGCGATGTGCGCGCCATCTCATCGGCGGGTGCAATGGGACTGATGCAGGTCATGCCCGATACCTGGGCGGGCCTGCGCAGCCGCCATGGCCTCGGGCGCGATCCTTACGATCCGCGCGACAACATCCTCGCAGGCACAGCGTATCTGCGGGAGATGTGGGACCGCTATGGCAATGCCGCGGCCATGCTTGCCGCCTACAATGCCGGTCCCGGTCGCTATGACGAGCATCTGGCGACAGGTCGCACTTTGCCCGCAGAAACACGCGCCTATGTCGCCACGCTCGCACCTGTTCTCGGCAGTGCAACTGCGCCCGATGTGCCGACGATCGTGCCGCCGCCACCGCCGGATTGGCGCGAAGCTCCGCTCTTTGTTGCGCAATCCAGCGGTGATTCGGCGGCGGCCAATCAGCCGTCGAACGACGTCCGCGCAACCGTTCCTCTGCGCTATTCCGTCGATCAGGAGCCGCAGGGCGGCGGCATATTCGTGGCCCGTGCGAGCAATGGAGATGCGCCATGAGCATGGCGTCTCCACGCGCTTTCGGTCCGCTTCCGGTGTGCAGTCAGGCAAGGGGTCGCCTGGCTGCATTCCCGGCAGGAAGGGCAGAAAGGGCAGGGAAGGCGGAGGGCAAGATAAAGGAAACCGGCACTCTATCGGGGCGGTTTCTGGACAAGCCCTTGTCTGCACACTGTTTTGGGGCGCGGCGCACGGCACCCTGCTTTTGGGTCTCGCGTGCCGTGATATGGCGCAAAGCCTTGGCTTTGCTGGGTTTTGACCGGCACTATAGCCGAATATCTGCCGTTTGCGTGCCTAAACGGCATGGGATGCGCCCATGAGCGCCGACGACGAGAACCGCTTTCGTCCCAGGCTAGGTCGGATCAAATCCGACTTACCGAAGGCGGGCAAGGCGAAGAGCTTTCTGACGCAGGCGAAGAAGCTGGCGCGTCAGCACAGCAACAGCCCCGGCAGATCATCATCATTCGCATCCCGGACCTCCTCGTCGCCTTCATCTGGTTCAGCCGGAAAGAGCGGGAAGGCATCGCGCGCGGGTAAAGGTCCGGGCGTCAAGCGTGGCCGTGGCTCGGCCTTTGTCCGCGCCCGAACCCTGTCAGGCGGCTGGCGCCACAGTGCGGCCGGAGTGCGCCGCGTCGTCGTCAAAACCCGGTACGTTCAGAGCGCGGGGAAGAACGGAAAAGGGGCTGCCCATCTGCGCTATATCCAGCGCGATGGAACCTCGCGTGATGGCGAACGTGGCCAGCTCTATTCCGCCACCGACGATCGCGCTGATGGAGATGCCTTCCTTGATCGCGGCAAGGATGATCGCCACCAGTTCCGCTTTATCGTTTCGCCCGAGGATGCCGCCGATCTTTCCGACCTCACCGAACACACCCGCGATCTGATGAGCCGCATCGAGGCTGACCTTGGCACGAAACTTGATTGGGTGGCGGTCAATCACCACAATACCGGCCATCCCCATGTCCATGTCATTGTTCGGGGGAAGGACGATCTGGGCGAGAACCTGGTCATCAATGGCGACTATCTCGCCAATGGTATTCGTGAGCGGGCGAGCGAACTGACCACGCTGGAACTCGGCCCCGTGACCGAGATCGAGCAGAGCCGCAAGCTGTCTGCCGAAATCGATCAGGATCGCTTCACGCGCATCGACCGCGCCATGGCCGAGGAGGCCGACGAACGGTTCCTCGATCTGCGCCATGAACCGGCCGATGCGCGCCGCCAGTTCAACCGCACGCTTCGCCTGCGCCGTCTCGCCAAACTAGAAAAGATGGGGCTGGCCACGGAACATGCACCCGGCGTCTGGGAGCTTGGTGCGAAGATGGAACCGGCGTTGCGTGAACTGGGGGAGCGCGGTGACATCATCCGCAACATGCACAAGGCGCTGAAGGCTGATGGGCAGGAGCGTGATCCGATGACCTTCCAACTTCACGATGCGGCGCCCGCGGCACCCATCACCGGCCGCGTCGTGGACAAATATCTCACCGACGAGATGGGCGAGAACCTGACGCTCGTGGTGGACGGCATCGACGGGCGAACACACCATCTTCCCGGCATTGATCCGGCCCGCGTCAAAGACGCGCGGATCGGCAGCATCGTTGAAGTTGGCCCCGCCGATACGGCGCAGCGTCCCTCCGATCGCACCATCGCTGCGATCTCCGAGAATGGTATCTACCGACCGAGCCGCCACCTAGAACAGGCGAAGTTCGAGGGACGTGTGCCTGGCGGTGATTACGACGGCTGTGTCGATGCTCATGTCCGGCGACTGGAGGTGCTGCGCCGCGCCGGGATCGCTGAGCGGATCGACGCTGACCAGTGGCGCATCCCCGATGACTTCGAGAACCGCGCCACCGCCTATGATGCCGGTCGCAACCGGCAGGCCAGCATCCGTGTCGTCTCGACCTTCGATCTGGAAAAGCAGATCGGTGCCGATGGTGCGACCTGGCTGGACCGGAGGCTGGTTACTCCCGACGCTTCGGATCTTACCCCGGCAGGGTTCGGTCAGCAGGTGCGCGAGGCGATGGATCAGCGCCGCGAGCATCATATCGCACAGGGCGATGCCACGCTGCAGCAGAACGGACGCATCCTCTATCGGCGCAATCTACTCGCCAATCTGCGCGAACGGGAAGTCGCCCGCGTCGGTGCGGAAATGACCGGGAGCAAAGGACTGCCGTTCCGTGCGGCTGCCGATGGAGAAACTCTCAATGGCAAGTTCACCGGGACAGTCCAGTTATCGAGTGGCAAGTTCGCCATAGTCGAAAAAACCCACGAGTTCACCCTTGTTCCATGGCGGTCGGTCATCGACCGCCAACTGGGTCGCGAGGTCGTCGGCGTCGTTCAGGGCGGTTCCGCATCATGGCAGTTGGGGCGGAAGCGAGGATTGGTACTGTAGCTCGCTGAAGTGAAACCTGTTCCTGCAAAACTACTTTTTGCTCTTCGTCAACCGGCGTTCGAGTTTAGCGAGCAGAACTAGGCTGGCCATCAGTAGGAGCGCTCCGTTGAACGGGTGGAATGCGAGCGCTAGCGAATTCGCCCCGGCCGCCGATGCGAACTGGACGATATAGAGTGTGAAGACCAATCCAACCCACCAGTTGAAACCACGCAGGCGCGGGATGATAAGCACACCGGCGCACAAGACTATTATCGGCAAAGACAAGCCTCCTCCAATTGCCTTGTGGATATGCCAATCCCACGCACCGATGAACAGAGCCGCTCCCGCACTCAAGAACTGACTGACTATGCCCAACGGAAGCAGCCGCGCGGATAGGACGAACCAGAGAGGCGTGCCGAGGTGGAGGTCGGTCAATGTGTCATGCACCTTTGTCATCGCTCATCCTCTCTTCGAACCGGAGTTGCCGATCCAGTTTGCGAAAGCGTCGACATAGTTTTCGCCAAGCTTTCCGAGCTCGTCGACGGAGAGCTTGTCGGCACGGTATATGACGAACGGCTCCGTCCAGATCAGTCCGCATCGGTTCGCCGTGGCGCGCAGGGGCGTGAATATGTCTGATATCGCGAACATGTTGGTCCCGCCTGGCCGATAGGCTTCGGCGGTGTTGCCGGCGGTTGCCGTGAGCATCAGCGGTGTACCCTCGAGGCGGCGCCCCTCTGCTTCGTAAGCGATATAGAACATGCGTGTGAGCACGGCATCCTGCCAGGCTTTCAGCAGAGGCGGCGTGGAATACCATTGAACTGGGAACTGCAGGACAATCCGGTCGGCTTCGAGCAATCGCGCCGCCTCCCGTTCGCCGTCGCGCCGCATGTCCATCCCGTTGGGATAGGCCTCCTGCATATCGACCACCTCGACACCCGGCAGCGCTCCCGCCCTCCTGGCAAGCACGGCGTTCGCCTTGGAACGGCTGAGATCCGGATGGAAAATAAGAACAAGAGTCTTGGTCATCATCAACTCCAATATTTTGTTGGAAAGACCATGCCGAAAGCCAGAAAATTATTCCAATCGATATATTATCTATCTTATTATTCGCGACATGAATTTGAGATCGATCGACCTGAACCTCCTTGTGATCCTCGATGCGCTGCTGGACGAGGCCCATGTCGGCCGGGCTGCCAACCGGGTTGGGCTTTCGCAGCCGGCCGCTTCGGCTGCCTTGCAGCGGTGCCGCGAATTGTTTGGTGACGAACTCCTCGAACGCGGACGCGGAACGATGCGGCGGACGGTCAGGGCGGAATCTCTTCGCGCTCCGCTCAAATCCCTGCTTGCCGGGATCACGGAACTCGTCGATCCGCCTGAGCCACCGCTTGAGGAGATCAGGCAAACCCTGCGTCTTTCAATGGCGGATTATCCGGCGCTCTTCGTGTTGCCGCCGCTTCAGCGCGCTTTACAGACTTCAGCGCCCGGCATAGATCTGGTGATCTTGCCCTGGAACGGAGCGGACGCCGCACGGGCTGCACTGATCGACGGCACGATCGACATCGCTGTTTCTGTCTTTCCAGGTGACGATAACGATATCCATCGCGATATTCTGCTGAACGAGCACTACGTCGTTGCGTTTCGAGAGAGTCATCCGGCGGCGGACGACTTCAATCTCGACCGATGGTTGGATTTTCCGCACATTCTCGTTTCAGGCAGAGGCGAAGGATGGGGGCCGTTGGACATGGAACTTGCCCGGATCGGGCGATCGCGACGTGTGGGCTTGGTGGTTCCATCATTTGGAATGGTTCCTGAACTGCTGCGTGGCTCTGACATGATCGCGATGCTGCCCTCGCGTGTTGCCTTGCTGGCCGACGACCTCACTATTTTGTCGACGCCGATCACTGTGCCGGGGTTTGCGCTGCACCTAGCGTGGCACCGACGGCGGGCAAGGGATGCGGGATTACAGCACGCCGTGGATTTGGCGAAAGGATTGCTGCGTGTTTGAGCTTCGCGATTTCAGGCTTAATTGGCTGCGTTGAACGGTTTTCTGTCCTTCTCGCAAGCGCAAAAAATCCGCAACTGTCGAAATATCCTTCTCAACAAACGATAGAATTCGAGTTGAGAACTTTCATGTCGAGTCCCGCAGCAACAACCGCCACATCATCTTCAGCATCCGATCAAAAGCCGCGCATTGGGCATCTCAAACTGGCCCCGTGGCTGGCGTGCGCCGCCGTGATAGGCGCGGTCGCTTACACGGTTTCGAACTGGGGTGCGTGGACAAGCAATCGACCGATGCAATCTACCCAGAATGCCTTTGTCAAATCCGAGCCTGCGATATTGAGCGCACGCGTCGGCGGCTATGTCAGGGGTCTTCCCGTCACGGATTACCAGACGGTCAAAGCCGGAGATATCATCGCCGAAATCGAGAGCGATGATTATGCTGTGCGCGTCCAAGGGGCCGAAGCATCGCTCGCAAAAGCGCAAGGTGTGCTCGACAATCTCGGCAATGAGGAAGCCCAACAGCGCGCCGCGATTGAGCAGGCCGTGGCGTCGCTTCATGCTTCGGAAGCGCGCCTTATACAATCCCAGCAGGATTTCGACCGTAAAAGCCGGCTCGTGACCAATGGCACTGTCTCGGGAAAGTCCTTCGATGACTCAAAGGCGGAACTGGCCTCAGCGAAAGCTTCCCGCGAGGCGGCAGTGGCGGCCTTGACTTTTGCGCGAAGACAATTGGACACGCTGGCAGGGCAGCGCGCTGAGCGCAGGGCGGATCTCGATGCCGCCGGAGCCGCTCTTGCGTCGGCAAAGCTCGAATTGGGTTACACCCGGATCATCGCACCTTTTGACGGCACGCTTGGCCGGCGCAGCGTTCAGATCGGCAGCCTTGTGGGATCAGGCACGCAAATCGTCACGATCGTACCTCTCACCCGGCCTTATTTGATTGCAAACTACAAGGAAACGCAGCTCAGGAATGTCCGGGCCGGACAACCGGTGGAAGTCGCTATCGATGCCCTTCCCGGATATAGCTTCCAGGGACGCGTCGAGCAGATTGCCCCCATGAGCGGCAACGAATCGTCTCTTATCCCGACAGACAACGCAACGGGCAACTTCACCAAGGTCGTTCAACGTATTCCGGTGCGCATCGAACTTGAGCCGGGGCAGACGGACCTTGATCTCTTGAGGCCAGGCATGTCCGCCGAGGCGCGGATCGATACGCTCGGGGCGAAGGTGGCCGCCTATACCCGTGAAATTCGTACCGTGACAAAAGAGACCTACGCCGATGCAGTTCGATAAGGTCTTTTCGATCTCACATCTCTGGCGCGGCGCCCAAGCGCCAAATCCTGCGCTGACAGTGGCGGTCGTTTTCATGGGCGCGTTGCTCACCACATTGCAGGGCCGGCTTTTTTCCATGTCTCTCGCGGACCTGAGAGGAGCGTTCGGTCTCGACATGATCGAAGGGGCTTGGCTGAGCACGGCGATGAACGCGGCGCAGCTTTTGTCCATGCCCGTTACTGTCTGGCTAATGCTGATTTTCGGGCCGGCGCGCGTCATAATGGTGCCCAGCGTGACGATCGCACTTGCGACCGTGATAATACCCTTCGTGCGCAGCTATGACCTGCTCGTTTTGCTCCATGTCATCGTTGGGTTGTGCCTGGGAACTTATCTCCCGCTGACGATTTCGCTGGCGCTGCGCAGCCTGAAGCCTCATTTCTGGCTTCTGGCGATGGCAGTCTACAGCCTGCGGGCTTCATTCGGAACCGATGTTGGTGTCGGACTGTCCGGCATCTATGTCGATGTGATCGACTGGCGGTGGGTGTATTGGACTGCCTCGCTCGCCGGGCCTCTCATCGCGTTCATGGCCTGGAAAGCGCTTCCCCTGACGCCGATAGATTACGACAGGCTGCGGAACAGCGATTGGGGAGGTATGGCGATGTTCTGCTTGGGGCTGGCCATGCTGTTTGCAGGATGCTCTCTCGGCGAGACTCTGGGATGGTTCGATTCCGGCGTGGTGACAGCTGGCCTGGCAGGTGGCGCGATTCTGCTGGTGATGTCCATTGTGAATATCGCTATGAACAAGGACGCATTCGTCGATTTCAGCGCGCTTGGAAACCACAACGTCCGCACCGCGCTCCTGATTGCCTGTCTTTATGGGGTCCTGATGGCGCCGACGTCGGTTCTGATCCCGAATTTCCTTGCCACGATCGGCAAGCTGAAGCCGCTCCAGACCGGATCGGCCGCTATCATCGTCTTCGGCACCTACCTGACGATGACGCCGATCGCCGTGTGGTTTGCACGGCGTGTAGACGCACGACTGCTGCTGATCGCAGGCTTGAGCATCATTGTCTTCACTTCAGCCTGGTGCGGCTCCAGCATCAGCAACGAATGGGGGACCGACCAATATATTCCAGCCCTCATCCTCTTCGCCATCGGGGAGTGCCTGACGCTTATGGGCATTATCCCGATCATCGTCGTCAACATGAACCCGGCGCACGCGGCGGCTATCGGGGTCTTTGCTCCTCTCGCGCGCATTTTCGCACCGGGCGTAGCAAGTGGCATCATATCACTCGTGTTGCGGCTTTCGTTGGATACCCACAGCGTTATGCTGAAGGCTGGTATCGAGGCTGGGCAGCCTGCTGTTGTCCAGCGCGCCGCAAGCGGCGTGTCAGGCGTCGCTTCCGTCGTTGCGCGCGAGGCGGCTGTCCTATCCTATGTGGATGGGTTCTATCTCGTCTTCTGGGTGGGAATTGTCGCCTTGCTCCTCGCCGCCACCCTGCAACGGGCGCCGGTTAACCCCTTGATGCCACCGAAATCCGCATGATGCGTGGCCGTTTCTCTGCAAATCATGGCCGGTTCGCAGCAGCCAAACTGCGTGGAGCGTGATATGTTGCGAAAATTGGGAATGGAGAGGAAAGCGGCGTTCAGACGAAAGCGTTGAGGTATCATCGATGAGCATTCCGGTTCTTCCCCCTCATGATTATCCCGATACTATCGCGCGCCCCGTCGTCGGTCTGAAGGTCGAACTCGCTTTTGCCGGCGAGACAGAACCGCACAAGCACCGCAAGGACCAGTTGCTCTATGTCATCGAGGGGCTGATCACGGTCGAGGCTGAGCAAGGTGTCTGGACGGTCCCGCCGCAATGCGCCATCTGGATTCCGGGCGGGCTCACGCATTTTGCGAGGGCGACCGGCCAGGTGTCGATCGGGAACCTCTATGTCGAGCCCGACGAAAGCCGCAGCCAGCGGGGAGATTGCGGCATTCTCTTCGTCCAACCTCTCCTGCGCGAATTGATACTGCGTTTCGTCAACGAGCCGCACAGCTACCCGGAGGGAGATATCCGCGAGACGCGCCTGGCGTCGGTCTTGATGGATGAGCTTGAGAGAGCGCCGGTGGAGCCGTTGCGTCTCCCTATGCCCTCGGACCGAAGATTGAAGCGGCTGGTCGATACGCTGATCGACGATCCTTCAATCAGGCTGAATCTGGAAGAGTGGGGCGCCCGTGTGGGGGCGAGCAATCGCACCCTGACAAGGCTGTTTCAGCGGGAGACTGGCATGTCATTCGGCCGCTGGCGGCAGCAATTGCATGTCGGCCTTGCACTTCAAAGGCTGGCGGATAACGAATCCGTAACGAATATCGCAATTGACCTCGGATATGAGAGTCCGAGCGCATTCATCGCCATGTTCCGGCGGATGCTCGGCACGACTCCGGCCCGCTATCTCACCGAGACGGTAACCGACATGAGTGGCAGCGGCAAAGAGGATGTCATCCATATCTGCGGCGACCGATGCCCTCACAACAAGGTCCCGCCAGTAGGTAATGTGGTGCCGCTCTCTCGCAAACGCGGCACCATTTAACGCTGCAATCCGGCAGCAGGCGGATCCGCATCAGCAATCGATGAGTAGGTTTCGACGCACGCCGGATGTGCCGTTTCTTAAAGGAAAGGCTGACAACCTGCTTAGCAGGCATTTCCCCTCAATCTGACAGCAACGCATGCCACCACGTTTTGTCTCTTTGGCGTGATCAACATATTATCTGGCTTGATCGTCCCATGTAATGAGAATCAATCGCAGATAGCTGGTTTTCCGTTATCGGGAACGGGGCTATCACATGAGAAGCAAGCAATCTCCGTCAATCGCAAGTGTCGTTGCAAATCTCTCTCTAAGCCGATTGCCGGTTCAAAGAGTGGACTTCCCCTTCAAAAGTGGAGGGCTTCTGTTAGATAAGACTGACAGGAGACATAGAGTTGAAGCAGCGAGAATTTACAGAAGAGTTCAAACGCGAAGCCGTTCGGATTTTAACGACGAGTGGTCGAAGCATTTCATCGGTTGCCGAGGACCTTGGCATTGGCAAATCAACACTTGACCGCTGGCGTCGTAATTTTGCTGAGAAAGATTTGCTCTCCGGTCCGCATGAAGACATGAGCCAGGAGCTTGCTCGGCTTCGCAAGGAAAACGAACTTCTGCGCCAGGAACGAGATTTATTAAAAAAAGCGACGGCCTTCTTCGCTCGGGAGACAAGTCGATGAAGTTTGCATTCATCGACATGGAGAAGGCCCACATGTCTCTGTCACGGCTTTGCGCTTTCGCAGGCGTCAGTATCAGCGGTTATTATGCATGGAAGCATCGTTTGCCCAGTCGTCGCCAACTCGACGATATGATCATTCTGGCTCACATTCGTAATCAGTTTGAGTTGTCACGTGAAACTTATGGCAGCCCTCGAATGCATGTTGAACTGAATGAAGAAGGTATTCGAGCAGGACGTCACCGCACGGCGCGACTGATGCGCGAAAACGGTCTTAAAGCCCGGCAGAAAACGCGCTTCAAACGCACAACCGACAGCAATCATGGTGAACCCGTCGCTCCCAATCTTCTGGATCAGGACTTTACCTGTAATGGACCGGATCAGAAATGGGGTGTCGATATCAGTTACATATGGACCGCCGAAGGCTGGTTATATCTGGCAATCGTTGTCGATCTGTATTCTCGTCGCATTATCGGCTGGGAAGCGCGGGATCGGATGAAAAAGGATCTGGCGATAAGTGCTTTAAAGAAAGCTATTGCAATCCGGCAACCAAAGCCGGGGCTGATCCAGCACTCGGACAGGGGAAGCCAATATGCCAGTTATGAGTATCGCAAAATCCTCAAAGCTCACAAAATGCTTCCATCCATGAGTGGAAAAGGAAATTGCTATGACAATGCAATGGTGGAAACCGTCTTCAAAACGATCAAGTCGGAACTGATCTGGCGCACTGTATTCCAGAACAGAAATGACGCAACCACAGCCATTGGCGAATATATTGACGGGTTCTATAATCCCGTGCGCAGACATTCTGCCCTCGGGTATAAATCGCCGATCCAGTTCGAGATCATGAACCGGAATTTTGAGACAGAACCTCTCCACTAAATAAGGGCAAGTCCAGTTGTAAAAGATGCTGAAAATATAAATGCTTACCTTGTTCCCAATGCGAATGTAATTGTCGATAAACTTTCCAAGCCAATGTCCTCTCTCGCAGAAATGACTTTCGGTAGTAAGCCGGTGGATGGTGGCAATCTCCTTCTTTCGAGAGCGGAGCTGGACCACCTCTCTCTCAGCAGCTCGGAACGGGTAAAGTTCATCCGGCCAATATTGGGATCAGACGAGTTTATTGGAGGCAAACTTCGCTATTGCATCTGGGTTAGAGATGACGATGTGCTTGAGGCATCCAAAATTTCGCGCATACGAGCGCGAATGGATGGTGTGCGCAAAATGAGACTTGCCAGCACCAAAGTTGCTACGAGGCGAGGAGCAGACTGGCCACACCGTTTTGATGAAAGGCGTCAATCAGGCGACGAACAAACTATCGCAATCGCAGCCATAAGCTCAGAGAATAGAGATTATCTTCCTTGTGGACCTCTTCCGCTTGGTACGATTATTTCGAATAAATTATTCGCACTTTTTAACGCGCCCCTTTGGAACATGGCGCTCATTGCTTCGCGCCTGCATTGGGTTTGGATCGGGACTGTTTGCGTACGGATGCGAACGGACTTCAGTTACTCCAACACTCTCGGCTGGAACACCTTTCCTGTCCCTAAGCTGACCGAAAAGAACAAAGCAGACCTTACCCGCTGCGCAGAAGACATCCTTCTCGCACGCGAGGCGCATTTCCCCGCAACCATCGCCGATCTTTACGATCCCGAGAAAATGCCCGCAGATTTGCGTGCCGCCCATGATCGCAATGACGAAGTGCTGGAGCGCATCTACATCGGTCGCCGCTTCCGCAATGACACCGAACGCCTCGAAAAGCTCTTCGAACTTTATACGAAGATGACCAAGACGAAGGGGGCGGCATGATTGAAGCTCTCATAGGATTGGCTGGCGTTGTCGTCGGAAGCACGATCACGATTTCCAAAGAGGTTTGGACGTCCTGGCTTGCTCGTCGCCGAGATGGCTCCTATGCCGCCATTCGGTTGATCTGCATATTGGAAGAGTATGCCGATAAGTGCATCGACGTGGTTTATGATGACGGAACTGCCTGCGGACGTCCGGCGAGACGCACTGAGAGCGGCGAAGAGTATTGCGAAGCGCAAGTTTCCACGCCCGATCCGCTTGATTTTCCCGAGGACATTGACTGGCGGAGTATGCCGGAGCCTCTGATGCATCGAATTCTTGCCTTGCCAAACAAGGCAAGAAGCACCGACAGACATATTTCGGCTTCAAGCGAACACGCATTTCCGCCTGACTACGAGGAATTCTTTGAGCCGCGCCAGAGGGGATATGCTCAGCTTGGCCTAGATGCGCTGGAGATCGCGGATGATCTGCGCCGACATTTCCGAATATCCGTGAGAAGCCGTGCAGCACTTAATACGGATTGGGACCCAATGGCATTCCTCCGTAAAAAAACGTCAGTGACTGAGGGGGCTGCATGAGTAGCCTTACGGATATTGAAAAACGTTATTTGGAAAAGCTGCTGGGTATGCAGGGCGGCTATGTTCTTGATTATACCGATCCTACATTCGGCGAGTTTTTCAATCGGCACAAGGTTGATATTCATAGCCAAGCTTATCAAACTTATGGCACGTCGAAGGCCAAAAAACTCAGGGCGTTCTGGGAACGTGAATCAGACAATACAGTTGCGAATGTTTTATCGGAGTTGCTTCAAGCTTATGAAGCCGATTGTGATCTGAACAACAAGGCTGTCGATGCCACCTTGCTTGAAAAATCACGCGCTATCGTTTCCCGATTAGCTGGCAAGCCTGTTCCCTCCAGTCCTGCGCAGACCGTCGATGACTTCCTGCATCGAGAATTCACGATTCCGAACATCCAAAGGCTACCAGTCGAAACTCAGGCGATTCCTATCGTTAAGGCCCGACTAGAGGAGGCGCGTTTGGCGATGGGCGCTGGCGCGCATCTTTCCGTCATATTCTTATGCGGCAGCGTTCTTGAGGCAGTCCTTCTCGGCGCAGCCCAAAAGGACCCGGCGAAGTTCAACCGCGCCTCCGCCAGTCCCAAGGATGCTGGCGGCTCTGTCAGAAGATTTCATGAATGGAGCTTGGCGCAGCTAATCGACGTGGCATGTGAGGTCGGCCTTTTGAAGCCGGATGTGAAGAAGTTCAGCCACGGTTTGCGTGATTTCCGCAATTACATACATCCGTATGAGCAGATGATTTCCGCCTTCTCACCAGACGGCCATACTGCGAAAGTTTGCTTTCAGGTTCTCAAAGCAGCGCTCGCGAGCGTCGCAGGGGAGCGGTAATGGCGGAGATGCATGATCCTGAGCAATAACTATAAGAATGAGAGCAATAGCATGACCAGCGAAAAACACGTCCCATCCGTTTCCGTCACCTACGCGCAGAATGGTAATTCAACCAAGCCGAACGAGCTTGGCATGCGGCCCATGCAGGAGGCGGTGTACGAGAAGCGGGGCGAACAATACTTGCTGATCAAATCGCCTCCCGCATCGGGCAAGAGCAGGGCGCTGATGTTCGTCGCGCTGGACAAGCTCAACAACCAGGGCTGCAAGCAGGCGATTGTCGTTGTGCCGGAAAAATCCATCGGTTCCAGCTTCGCCGACGAGGCGCTGTCGAAACACGGTTTCTATTGGGATTGGCATGTCTCCCCGAAATGGAACCTTTGCAATGCGCCGGGCGCAGACGGCGGCAAGGTCAATTCCGCGAAGGCGTTTCTGGAAAGCGACGACAAGGTTCTGGTCTGCACTCATGCCACGTTTCGCTTCGCCGTCGATAAATTCGGCATTGAGGTTTTCGATGACCGGCTGATCGCGGTGGATGAGTTTCACCACGTTTCCGCCAATCCCGACAACAAGCTTGGTTCGCATCTCGGTCAGCTCATCGGGCGCGGCAAGACCCATATCGTTGCCATGACCGGCTCATACTTCCGTGGGGACGCAGAACCGGTGCTCATGCCCGAGGACGAAACCAAGTTCGAGCCCGTTACCTACACCTACTATCAGCAGCTCAACGGCTATAAATATCTGAAGTCACTCGATATCGGCTACTTCTTCTATGCCGGAGCCTATTCGGATGACATTTTGAAAGTGCTCGACCCTGATGAAAAAACCATCGTCCATATCCCGTCTGTCAATTCGCGAGAGAGCACCAAGGACAAGATCAGGGAAGTCGAGCATATCATTGAAGAGCTAGGTAGCTGGCAGGGCTCCGATCCGGCAACTGGCTTTCAACTGGTGAAACGCCCCGATGGCCGCATCCTGAAAATAGCAGATCTGGTCGATCCCGATCATCAGGCGACAATCCAGGCCAGCCTCCGTTCACCCGAAATGAAAACCAACCGCGATTATGTGGACATCATCATCGCCCTTGGCATGGCCAAAGAAGGCTTTGACTGGATTTGGTGCGAGCACGCCCTCACCGTTGGCTATCGCTCCAGCCTAACGGAGGTTGTTCAGATCATTGGCCGCGCGACACGTGATGCCCCTGGCAAAGCCCGCGCGCGTTTCACCAATCTGATTGCCGAACCGGATGCGTCCGAGGAGGCAGTAACGGAAGCGATCAACGATACGCTGAAAGCCATTGCGGCGAGCTTGCTCATGGAACAGGTGCTCGCGCCCCGTTTCAATTTCACGCCGAAGCGCCCGGAAAGCGAGCCGACGCCCGGCTTTGATTATGGCGATGGCGGTTATGATCCGAACAAGTGCAATGTCGGTTTCAATGAAGAAAGCGGCGAGTTCCAGATCGAGATCAAGGGGCTTGCCGAGCCGAAGAGCAAGGAAGCGCAGCGCATTTGCCAGGAAGACCTGAACGAGGTCATCACGGCTTTTGTTCAGGACAAGAGGTCAATTGAACGGGGGCTGTTCGATGAAGAACTGGTGCCGGAAGAGCTGACCCAGGTGCGCCTTGGTAAGATCATCAAGGATAAATATCCGGAATTGGACGACGAGGATCAGGAGGCTGTGCGACAGCATGCCATTGCAGCGCTGAACCTGACCCAGCAGGCTAAAGGCGCGCTGAACCCCCATGGGGAAGCTCCGAAATCCGGCAATACCGCCTTGCTTGACGGCATACGGAAGATCGCCATGGATGTGCGAGAACTCGATATTGACCTGATCGACCGGATCAATCCGTTCGGGGAGGCCTATGCCATTCTCGCGAAGGCTATGAATGAAGAGAGCCTCAAGCAGGTGGCTGCCGTCATTTCCGGGAAGAATGTCAAGTTGACACCCGAAGAGGCCCGCGATCTGGCGCGCCGGGCCGTCAAATTCAAACAGGAGCGCGGGCGTTTGCCATCCATCACCGCCGCTGATGCCTGGGAACGGAAGCTAGCGGAAGGTGTAGCTTTCCTGGCGCGCATGAAAGCGGAGGCCGCAAATGGCTGATTTCACCGATGAAGATGATGCTCTGCTTGCTGAATTAGGGGTCGAGGTCGAAACCAAGAAAGCGGGCAGCCGCACGCCGCGCGAAGAGCGGATTATCGCAGGCTTTGAAGAAATTCAGCGCTTTGTCGAAGAACATGGCCGCGCGCCACGCCACGGCGAAGACCGCGACATTTTCGAGCGGCTTTATGCCGTTCGGCTGGATCGTATCCGTTCGCTGGAAGAGTGCCGCGCGCTGGTCGAACCTCTCGATCATCAGGGCTTGCTTGGCGATGAGATTGCCGCCGCTCAGCCCGATATTGACGAAATGGACGATGACGCGCTTCTGGCGGAACTCGGTATCGAAGCGGAAGCGCCGGAAATCACGACTCTGAAGCATGTTCGCTCAACGGCAGAAAAACGGGCAGCGGAGGATATTGCCAACCGTGAGCGCTGCGAGGATTTCGAGAAATTCAAGCCACTGTTCGACCAGGTCCAGGCCGATCTGAAAAGCGGCGTGCGCACGACACGGAAATTCGTGAAGGACGCAGGTTTCCTGAAGGCGGAAATCACGGCAGGTCAGTTTTTCATTCTGGGCGGGCAGACTGCCTATGTCGCGGAAGTCGGCGAACCGATCAAGGCTCCGAATGGCGAGACAGACGCCCGTTTGCGTGTGATCTATTCCAACGGGACGGAAAGCAATCTGTTGCTACGGTCACTTCAGCGCGCCCTTTACAAGGACGAAGCGGGCCGCCGTATCACCGAGCCGAGCGCCGGGCCGCTTTTTGCGGAGGATACCGATGAGGATGATACCGCCAGCGGAACGATCTATGTTCTGCGCAGCAAATCGAACCATGCTCTCGTGGCCGAGAACCGCGACATCGTGCACAAAATCGGAGTGACCAGCGGCAGCGTCGAAAAGCGCATTGCCAATGCCAAGCTCGATGCCACCTTCTTGCTAGCGGACGTGGAAATTGTTGCGACCTACGAGCTTTTCAACATCAACCGGGCGAAACTCGAAAACCTGATCCATCGGGTGTTCGAGCCTGCAAAACTGGAAATCAAGATCAAGGATCGTTTCGGCAATCCCGTTGTGCCGAGAGAATGGTTTTTGGTGCCGCTGTTCGTAGTGGATGAGGTTGTGGAGAGGATCAAGGATGGCAGCATAAGCAACTACACCTACAACCCGCAGGGAGCTCGCTTGTCGCTTCGAGGCGATCACGCGGCGGACTGAAAATGGTCGATCATTCCAAAGAGTTCACAAAAATTCTGTCGGCTGGTGTCAGGCCTGCGTTACTTGTTGGGAATGGTATTAACCGGTTCAACGGTGATGGCTCCTCCAGCTGGGAAGGATTGTTAGGTACTCTCGCGACACGGAACGGCCTCAAGCTTTCGGCTACGGACGCAGACGAGATGTCCAATACAGAATTGTTTGACTTGCTGGACCTTACCCGACCAAAGGATGATCGCAGTACCCTCCAATCTGATTTTTGTGAGCTGATGAGCGGCTGGAAGCCCGCCGAGCACCATCGCACGATTGTCAGGTGGGCACAGCATCACCGCGTGCCGCTCCTTACCGTGAATTTTGACGAGAACCTTTCTGCGTCGATCGGTGCAAAGCTGTATCGCGCCGAGCAGAAATTCACGGATTACTATCCGTGGGCATCTTATTTCTCTGACAGGCAGATCAGAAATCCACGTGATGAGTTTGCGATCTGGCACCCACACGGGATGATGAAATATTCCCGCAGCATCAGGTTGGGCCTCACTCACTATATGGGATCGGTTCAGCGTGCTCGAACCTGGGTTTACGGCAACGAAGGCTTGCGGGCGTCTGCGAAGAGTGGCGCACAAGAGTGGCGTGGAAGCAATACTTGGCTCGACATATTCTTTTTTAGTCCGATCCTGATGCTCGGTTTCCGTTTCGGGAAGGACGAAAATTTCTTACGTTGGCTGTTCCTGGAACGGGCGCGCATCCATAAACTCGTACCCGAATGGGGTGCGCCCAGTTGGTATATAGACGTTAGAAATAAAGGCGGAACACACAGCCGAAGGCCATTCTTCGAAGGGCTTGGGATCACGTATCTATCGGTAGGTGATTATCGGGACATATATGAGTCAGATGGCTGGGTAAAATAGCCTACCGCCTCACCACCTAATCAAGCGCTGCCTTTGCGATCACAGTACTCGGATATGGCCACACTTCTTGGGCTGTTTCGAAAAGCAACTTGCCTCGCGCCTCGATAGTATCCTCGTTCCAATTCTCGACCTTCGTGATTTCCCGGTTCATCACAAGGAGCGAATGATCTTGCAGGGCCTTGCGCTTGATTTCATATTTTCCGTTGCGGACGCTACTGTTTAGCGGCTGAGTTAGGATCGTCAGGTTGCCGAATGTATTCAGAAGGCGCTGTCTTCGGACAATTTGGCCGACCCGAGTTTCATCTTCGTCCATCGCAAAGACTGCCTGATAAGCTTCATCGCTGCTGACGAGGTTACCGTCGCCTAGGGGCCAATGCGCTTTCCACTCAGCCGGGAGGATGTGCTCCACAGAGAGATCTGTGCTTAAATGTTCAGTTTCATGGAATTTATGACGCTTTTGACGCTCTATTGCTTCCAACACCGCACGGACGCGCAGTGGCGTCAGGCGTTTGCCGTAGACAGGCGCGGACAGCCATGCCGCCTCAAATTCGCGGTCTGTCGGGAAGCGCGCGCTTTCCGACGTTTGGGCGATAAGAAAGGCTGACAGTCTTTCGGCGCTGAAGCCCTTCGCTTCGAGGTGCCTAAGCACCGACAGAAAGAACTTGTTGTAGTTTTTTGTCGTCAGCCCGCAGATGGCGCGCCTTACGATGAATGACAGCACCGTATCCAGGCACGTCTGGCGCTCACCGTCACCCATGCCGTCTTCAGCCCATAGCCGGAGGATCAATGGATAAACCGTTGTCACGTCCCATGGACTCAGCAACCAAGCGAAGTGACCGAGCGGATCATCTAGCTTCTTTTCCAGGAGCCTTCGGTATAGCGCACCGTAGCGCGCGAGGTCCGTGAGTTCCACATCGACGGTTTGATAGCCGCCGCCCGGCCGGTCGGCCTGCACCTTTAAGAAGGCCTTGTATTCGCTGAATAGCTTGGAAAGCGTAACCTCTCCAGCGACCTGACCTGCAATGAAGTTCGCAAGGAAGAATTCGATCCTGGCTTTTTTGTACCGCCCTTGCTTTTCCATCTCGCTCCAGAAGGGAGCTTCAAAATCCTTCCAGTGCTTTTCAAAGAGCTTCTCAGCCTTTTCTTGCCGGGCATCAGCACGGTGAAAGATGTTGTTGCGTACTAGGTCCGCCGCTAGCAAAGGTTCACCGCGTTCATTCAGCGTTTCGAAGATAACCTGAGCATCGTCACCCTCTTCGAGTATGATCTCGACAACCTTGAATTCTTCAATCAGCGACTCCCACAGCGCGTCCAGCCGCAGCTCCATCGCCGCACGATCTTGATCAACGGTTTCCTGTGCCACCTCATCTTCCTCGTCCGGCGCGCCGTCAATCGTTTCGGCAAAATCGTCTTCCAGATCGTCGCTCTCAACCGCATGACGAATATGCTCAAAGAAGAATCCATAGGCGCCCAGAAGATTTGGCACGGTGCTATAGTCGTAAATCTTGTCCTTGCCCTTGTAGAAGTGAGCGCTGTATTTCTTTCGAAGCTCCAGGCGGCCCAGCGTGACAATATCCTGAAACAGGACTCTATCGTATTTCGTTGGCCAGACCTTGAATTTTTCCACCTCGGCATCTTCCATGAGATGTTGCTTTTCGTTGAACAAGTAGCCCTCTACCAGCCCAACCGTGTCGTCGAATCCTGCCTGCTTGGCGTAGTCGCGTGCTGCCGCGAGATACAGTTGGAAGGTAGTCAGGCGCTGCTGCCCATCCACTACCTGGAACGAGGTAACTTGGCGGGAGGATACGCTGCCGCGCGCTTCTAGAACAACAGCCCCCATGAAGTGGGAAAACCTCCGTTCCCGCCCGTTGAGACGTTCGATGGCTTTGGTGCGCACATCGTTCCAGAAGGGGAGCCATTGCTTGTCGCGGGTCCATACATAGTGCCGCTGATAGATCGGAACGCAGAACCGCTGGCGGTTTTCAAGTAGCTGCCGAATGGTAACTGGTCCTGCTTTCATGGTTCCTCCCCTTAATCATTTGACAAGCTTAGGTTCTGATCAGATTTAATCAATCAAAACCATTGCTTGCCCTGATCTTATCCACGCAATCAGACTGTGGCGTGCCTGCCGAACTGGGCTGGCCGGCGTGGTAGCAGCTGCCGCATTGTGGTGGCGTGTTGTTTTAGTGAAAGTGAGGATAACTCCAGCTTGGCGCATTAAATGTTCTTGAGTTGTTCTCGCGATTAGTTACGTTGGTTGTATGAGCCACAAAACTAGCGTTTCGATTCTTGCCTCGCTGTTGAGGCCCGACAACGACGCTCGCCCCACATTTTTGTTGGGGGCGGGGGCCTCATTTTCCTCCGGTGTTCCTCTCGCGGCGGAAAGCGTCCGTCGCCTTGCCAAGCACGTCTATGCCGAGCGTGAGCTTGGAGGCAGGTCTCTTCCCGAGCGCATTAAACCCTCGGAATGGACCAGTTGGCTGCATCAGCAGGAGTGGTTTATTCACGGAGATGATCATCTCGCCGAGAATTTTCCGCTCGTTGTCGAGAATTTGCTCAAGCCGGAAGCCTATAGACGGCGGTTGTTGTTGGAGCTCGTCAGCCTAAAGGGCGAACTCGGTTCAGGTTACCGCGCCCTAGCTGATCTCGTGCTGCGCGGGCTTGCCGGAACGGTGATGACCACCAATTTCGATTTGTGCCTGCCGATGGCGCTCGGGGAGAAGCACCCTCATATAAGGCATGTTGCGGAAATCAATCGAAGGCCAGACGACTTCAACGAATTTAACCCCTTCGCGAGGGCTCAGATTGTCTGGCTTCACGGCAAGGCAGAACAGTATACCGACCGAAACCTTGTTCATGAGACGCAAACTCTGGATAGCGCTCTCCTGGAAAAGCTGCATCCGCTCCTTGAGTTCTCACCCTTGATCGTCATGGGCTATCGAGGTTACGAGCCGTCGATCATGTCGTCGCTCCTCGGAGCCGAAGATCAGAAATTCCGGCACGGTATATTCTGGTGTGTGAGAGCTGGTGAGCAGCTTCACCCCAATGTTCAGGCGTTGTCGGACCGCTTGGGAAGTAATTTTCAAAAACTGGGGATCAAAGGCTTTGATGAAATTCTGTCCGACTTGAATGTGGAGCTTGCCGGTGTCCAGCGGTTCGTCGCCCTTCCTGTGGCCGAAGCCGGAGACAGCTTTGATGACCGGATATGTGACGGGGCTGTCTGGGCTGATGTCGATGCGGACCTGGCGCTGGTAACCCTCCGGCAATATTGCGAGAAACTTGAGCGTGGTAGTCTCACATCGGATCAGCTCAAGCCACTGATGCGCGAGATCGGCCTATTGGCCCAGAAAAAGGATGCTTCCGAACAGCCGACGAATGCCTGCATCCTGCTGTTTGGTCGAAATCCTGAACGCTTTTTTCCGCACTCTGTGATTTCCGCGACTATTTCCGGAAAGAGGCGCATCGTTTTCGAAGGCAATCTCGTCTCTCAATATCGTGCATTGCTTGAGTGGCTGGAAAGCAAAGATGTCAATCCCATTATCAAGGTTAAAGGCAAGCAAAAGCATTATACGCGCGCCGCATACCCTGAACGCGCTCTGATCGAAATGCTGGTCAACATGATTGTTCACCGGGATTATGAGATGGTTGCGCCGAGTCAAATCGACGTGGACGGAAATTCTGCTGTGTGCTTTTCCAACCCTGGTGGAATGTCTGCGCAGTCGAAAAATCGACTTGAGACAAATGATGAAGGTGCGTTCTCTCCCGTGCCGGAGTTCAGCGATCTCCGAAACAGAACCCTATGCGATGTATTCTTTGGCATAAGCGCCATGGAACGCGCGGGTACCGGGTTATCCGACACCCTCGATCTTTGTTTCGAAGCTGGCGGCTCTGCGACATTCGCTTTCCCGCCGGGAGAGGATGGATTCCTTGCCAAGCTTTTCAGGCCGGGCGCTTCTGCGGGATCAGCCTCCGTGTCGATCGATACCCGCCCGGTGGGTACTTATACGATAAACTCGCTGATGTTCTCCGCTTTGCCTGAGACGATTACGCGCCTAAAGATCAGAGAGGGCGTCGATCTGGGGCGGGACGTTCCGCTGCATGAAGCCGGTACATTCGTCTATGAGCGCCGCAGCGGCGATTTGTGGACGTTCTTGCCTGCCCCTATCGCCAACCTTTTATTCGCGAATGTCCTTTTGAAAGAGACGACAGTCATTTCGCTGACAGAGGCGGATTCAGACATTGTGCTGCACCGGAAAATTGCTTGGCTGATACGCAAGCATTTTGAGCAGCATATTCGGTCCTTCGAGAAGGACGGTCTTGTCGTTGAAAAGACGAAGAAGGGCCATCCGGCGAAGCGGGCCTATTTCCAGAGTAGGAATAAAGACAACAGAACCATTGTTTACGACACTCCTCGGCGGAGGGGTATCAGACGCGATGTTGTCAAAAAGCGCGGGGATGACGGAAAGCCGTGGTTTGAATGCGAAGGTTTCGGCTACGAGATCGTGTGCCTAGGCAATGGCTGGGGCGTGCGGATTAAACCGTTTTATATGTTCACGAAGCAGGACGGCATCACGCCGTTGCCAGGATATATGCGGACAAGCCGTGCTACGCGTCGAATTCGCTTCGATAGAAATACTAATGTCGAGAGTGATCTCGTCTTCTGGGGGCGGTTTCTATCGCAAGGGGGGCAAACGATAAATATTGGTGATCAAAACGTGCCTGATCTGGTTCTCGAAGGCAGTTTTTACACCCAGGATATAACAGAAGAAGGGCTCGTGGATCATGACGATTCAAATGAAAATCGACGTACTGCATGAGCCCCGGATCGAGTTTTCAAATGCGAAAACCGACATCGATCCACGCCGGGGATTGCCAAAGAATGGGCCATCCGACAACACCGGTCTTCGGCAGATAAAGCTGGGCTTTGTTGGCCTATCGGAGGATATTGACGCTGCCGTTGCATGGCTGTCGCGATTTGAGACTTTCATTCCGGCAAAGGAGAACAACTCCGCGCGTTTCCGGAATTGGCCAGGGCTCGAAAAGGCTCTGAACGCGAAGTTCATCATGGAGAAGCGGCACAGACGGATCGTTTCTTCCTCGAAATATGGTCAGCTTTTCCGTGAGGCACAAAAGGGCCAGAAATTCGGTGAACTGGTCGAGCTCTTCGAATACGAGATTAGTAGTCTGTACGGGGACGAGGCTCCTGATTGCATAATCCTGTGCATCAAGCCTGAACTTGGTGATTTGAGAGTAATGAACCCCGGCCTGTCACCAGAAGAACGCCGGGCGCTGGAGTTCTTGCGCGCGGAGGAAGAAAGCAATCAGCTTGCGTTGTTTCAGCCCTCGCCTGACGAGCTTGAAGCTGCAAGCGCTCTCTATACAATGGCTGACGATTTGCTATTCCGAACGTTCTACCGTGCCCTTAAAGCTAAGATCATGGCTGATAGTCAGGCTGTCCCGATCCAGGTCGTTAGACGGGACACAATCGAACGGCCAGACGATAAGGGGCAAAGTCAGGCTACTCGTGTCTGGAACGCCGCCGTTTCCATCTATTATAAATCCAAGGGCATCCCGTGGAGGCCTGCCGACCTGCCGAAGAATGTCTGCTTTGTCGGGATTTCCTTTCACCACATGAAAAAGCGTGGCGGGCATCTGGTCTATGCCAGTGTGGCGCAGGCTTATTCGACAGATATCGAACCTTACGCGATCAAAGGTGCGAGCATCGATCATGACCAGAAGCGTGATCGCCAACCTTACCTGAACGAAGCGCAAGCGCGTCAACTGCTTGAGCAAATACTCGAAGAGTATGAGCGGCGAGCCGGCGTGACGCCCGACCGCGTGGTGATTCATAAGACCACAAACTATCAGCCAGAAGAAGAACGCGGCTTTCGGACGGCCGCTAAAGATCGGGTCGCCAACTGTGATCTGATCTGGCTGCGCAATACCTCGTTTCGGGTCGTCCGTAAAGGAACCGAAGAACCCTGGCGCGGCACATTGTGTTCGCTGGATGGTCATTCCTATCTGTTCACGAGCGGCTACATCCCGTGGTGGAACGAGTTCCCAGGAATGCACATTCCTGCACCTCTGGAAATCGGCTCTTGCGGTGAAACCGACATTCGGGCACGCGCGGAGGAAATCCTGGCATTGACCAAAATGAACTGGAATTCCAGCGATGGGATTACCCGTTTCCCGATCACGCTGCTCTTTGCACGGCGTGTAGGGGAACTGATGTGCGAGTTGTCGGATAACGCGACACCCAATCCATCTTATCGCTTCTATATATAAAACTGGTTTTCTGACTCTGTGGATTAGGTGTTTTACCAAATGCCGCATACTGTGACAGACAGGACCGGGCTGTTGTGAACCGAGCCAGTGGTCTCGGCCATTCGGCTTCCATCCCTTGCGCTTGACTGGCCGCATTTCGCGGCCCTTTTGCTGAGCAGGGTTCTTTTACGCGCTCTGCGATATTACCGCTTTCTGTTTGGAGGCTTGCAGCCCCGTCCTCCGTCAAGACCAAGCCCTTTGGGCAAAAGCATCCGGGCCGTGGCTCGGCGTTCGCCTGCACCCGCACCACCCCGGACGTTTTTGGTCTGGACGGTTTCCCCCTCTCTTCGCCAGAGGGGCAGATCGGTTGCATGAGCAACCCGATCAAAGGAAAACGGAAATGAAAACAGATGTCTACAAACAAGTAACTGACAAGATTATTGCCGATCTGGAAAGAGGCGAGCTGACCTGGCTGAAGCCTTGGAGTGCTGGCAATATGGATGGACGGATAACCCTACGATTCCGCAGCGAACTTTCAGTATACTTTGTCTGGCCTTAATTTTAATGTTGCTAGATTGCTACTTCAAGCGAATGTCGGTATCGGTGGTTGCGAGCCCCCGCAACCATCTTTACTTGCGACCCCGTAGCGCCCGCTGCGGGGTTTTTGCTTTTAACCGAAAGCGCGAGAATCCCGGCAAGATCGCCCCGAACATCGATCTCGATCCTGCCCTCCACCGGCGTCAGCACAATGTCATCCACCAGCGAGCGGATCGCATCCGCCGCCTCCATACGCTTCTCTTCGGAATTATGCTGAAGTGTCTCGTAGAGCTGCTGGACGCGCTTGCGATATTGCAGCGCCATGTTCGGATGCAGCAAGGGAGGCGGCTCGTCAGCCGTCTCAAGGAAGGTCTTCAACTCCGCCTTGCGCAGCTTGAGCTGATCGCCGCGCTCCTTCACGGCCTCGATTGAAATGGCCTCCTTCAGATAGAGGTCCATCAGCCGTCCTTCCTCACGACCGATCTTCTCTATCTCCGCCTGCGCGGCGTCGATATTGGCGCGGGCTTCCATTCGTAGCCGGTTCATCGCGCGCGTATAGGCGCCACAAAACTCTGCGAAGATCTCCGGATCGAGCATCCGATTGCGCAACGCATTGAGCACACGCGTCTCCAACTCCTCACGGCGGATATTGACCCGGTTGTCGCAGGTGCCCTTGTTGCGCGCCGTCGAACAGCCGATCAGCGCCGCCGAGATTGCCGAATAGCCACCTCCGCAGCAGGCGCATTTGGTCAGGCCGGAGAACAGGTATTTAGGACGACGGCGGTAATTGATGGCCGCAACATCGGCATGGCCATTCTTATCGCGTTCGATCTTGTTCTCTGCCTGTCGCTTCTTCACGGCTTGCCAAAGTTCTTCATCAATAATGCGGAGTTCCGGTGCTTCCTGGATCACCCATTCCGATTCCGGATTCGGCCGCGCCTGCCGCTTACCGGTGTCCGGGTCCTTTATGAAGCGCTGACGGTTCCAGACGATCTTTCCGACATACACCTCATTGTTGAGGATGCCGTTCCCACGCTTCGGATTGCCGTTGATCGTGCTGAAGCCCCAATCACCGCCGGTAGGGGCGGGGACGCCTTCCTTGTTCAAAGCCGCGGCGATGGTCTTGGCTGATTTGCCGGCGGCATAGTCGCGAAAGATGCGGCGGACGATTTCGGCCTCTCGCTCCTTGATGTTCCGGTCGCCGCGGATCGGTTCGCCGTTGGCGTCGAACTTTTTGACAATATCGTAGCCATAGGAATTACCGCCGCCGGATTTGCCCGCCTCGACGCGGCCACGCTGGCCGCGTCGCGTCTTGTCGGCGAGATCTTGGAGGAACAGTGCATTCATCGTCCCCTTGAGGCCGACATGGAGATGCGTGACCTCCCCCTCGGACAAGGTGACAATCTTAACGTCCGAATAGGACATGCGTTTGAACAGCCCGGCGATGTCCTCCTGGTCGCGCGAGAGGCGGTCCATTGCTTCCGCAAGGATCAGATCAAAGCGACCCCGACCAGCATCCGAGATCAGGGCTTGAATGCCCGGTCGCAGCAGGGAAGCGCCCGAGATCGCATGATCGGTATATTCCTCGACAATCTGCCAGCCTTGTTTCTCGGCATGAAGCCGGCACATGCGAAGCTGATCGGCGATCGAGGCGTCGCGCTGATTGTCGGAGGAGTAGCGGGCGTAGATCGCAACCTTCATCGGGCATGACTCCTTACCGGGAGCGGCCTGGCCCCCGCTTGGTTCTTTGTGCAGCAAAGTTCTCCCGCGCCAGTTGCTCGCCGAGCAGCCGGGCAAGCCGCACGAGGCGCGGGTCCGGGTTGCCGCGCGGCGTGAAGGTCAGTTCCGGCTCGTCGGGCAGCATCGCTGCGAGCAGCTCTTCGCGCTCGCTTCGCGTAATCACTCTCTTGGTTTTGCGTGCTTCCGGGGTCATGCCCGGCATAATTGACGCGACACGTCATGTAAGCAACGGAATTCAAAGGAGAATATCCGGCGGCGTTTAACACGCCATCGGTCGCTACCGCTCGCTCTGGCGAGGTATAGCGTATCACAGCATACAGAAAATACCTGTGGTCCGTGGGATCGCGCCTCGGCCTCACCGGAATTTTGGATGTGCTTATCATCAGATCTGTCCTCGCTTGCCAAAATTACAAATCCGGACTATATATCTGGATATAGCATGGAGGCAGGTCATGGGCAATACCGCACAGAAGAGAGCGATCAAGAATTATCGCGCGCGCCTGACGCAGCGCGGCTTCAAGCGCTTTGAAGTCATGGCGCTCGAATCCGACCGCGAACTGATCCGATCTCTCGCGCGTCAGCTGGCCGAGGAAGGACCGGAATCGGAGCAGGCGCGGCAAGCCGTGAAAACCCTCGTCGCAGGCGAGCCGCCCAAGCCCGGTGGCATTCTCGCCGCTTTGCGCCGCTCGCCGTTGGTTGGCGCTGACCTCGATCTCTCCCGCCCGCGTGAAGAGGGGCGCAAGGTCGATCTGTGACGCGCTATCTTCTCGACACCAACATAATCAGTAACGTCATCAAGCCGCAACCGTCGGAATCACTCCTTGCCTGGATGGCTGCGCAGCGCGATGAGGATCTGTTCATTACCTCGCTGACAGTTGCGGAAATCCGACGCGGCATTCTCGAAAAGCCGCGTGGGAAGAAAAGAGATGCTCTCGAGGCTTGGTTTGCCGGGCCGGAAGGGCCGCAGGCGCTGTTCGCGGGACGCGTCCTCGTCTTCGATGACAAGGCTGGGTTGATCTGGGCACGGTTGATGGCGGAGGGGAAGATTGCCGGCCGACCGCGCAGTGCGCTCGATATGATCATCGCCGCCGTCGCCGGAGCCAATGACTGTGTCGTCGTCACGGATAACGAGAAGGATTTTGCCGGGCTTCAGATCATCAATCCAATGCGGGCCGCAACGTGAGCAGCGCCGGGCTGCCTTGATCGAACCACGCCTTCCCGTGCGGTCGGGCCAGCGTCTCGTCCGATCCATTCTTAGTCCGATCCATTCTTAGAGTGAGAGTGCCGACCGGGGTTCTGTGACGGGGTGAGCCTGGAAGAGAGGCTTCCGGTGCCCGTCATGGAGACTGGTGCCATGAATATGCAAGTTCTGAATGGCCGGCGCGATGTGAGTGGCGGCTACAAAGTCGATGTCAGTCGCGGCGAGCGCGTCGGCCGCACCGTCAATCTCTTTCACCGCGCTGCCAACCGGGTGGAGCGCGAACTCGACGACAATGAGCAGGCGCAGCGCCGCCTTCAGCGGGAACAGGACGGCAGCGAGGTGAAGTCGGTCGAACTCGAACGCCGTACGGCAGAAGGGCAAACGCTTATCGAGCGGCGCAACAGCATGGAACTCTTCCGTGACCTCTCGGCGGAAGCTTTCGAGCACCGCACCGGCACCGCCTGGCGCCCGCGAGCCGGCTCGATGGTCAATCATCGCAACCTGACCTCGGCGATGATCGACAGCCGCGACTTCCTCGCCGCAAAGCGCCGGGCCGAAGCCGAGGTGCTGCTGCCCGCCGGCCCCAAGGTTGCCGTAACCGGAGGCGGCGACTTCAACGACCACCGCCTGATCTGGGAGAAGCTCGATAAGGTCCGCGCCAAGCACCCAGACATGGTGCTGCTGCACGGCGGCACGCCGAAGGGCGCCGAACTGATCGCCTCCCGCTGGGCAGATAGCCGCAAAGTGCCGCAGGTGGCTTTTCGCCCGGACTGGACGAAGCACGGCAAGGCCGCACCCTTCAAGCGCAACGACGCCATGCTCGATGTCCTGCCGGTCGGTGTCCTCGTCTTTCCCGGCACCGGGATCCAGGAGAACCTTGCGGACAAGGCCCGCAAGCTCGGCATCCCCGTCATGAAGTTCGACGGCGGCGCATAAAGCGCCGCCGCTCGGCGGCTGTTTCAGCCAGGGAGTGCCCACGAAGCATTGAAAGACGATACTTCGTAGCGGTTCCGATCCTTCAACGACAATCGCGGCAGCGCGCGAAGGCCACCGGTAAGACCGGCCTTATTCTCATTAGAGGGTCTGTAGCAGTTCGATGACGTTTCCCCATGGGTCGGTGAAGAATGCGACGCGCACGCTCCAGTGGGCATTGTCGACAGGATCGAGGACGACGCGGATGTCTCGAGCTTTCAGTTCCGCCACCGCCTGATCGACATCATCGACCCAGACGCCCAGGTGATGCCATCCGTGCAGACGGAAGCTGTCGTAAAGATCGCCGTTCCCGGGTCGCTCTTCGGCGCCTTCCCCGGATACCAATTCCAGCCTGACCGGATCAGTGCCCTCCATTGCCATCTCGGTGAATGTCATACCATTCAAGTCGAAGGTGCGTATTCCAATGAAACCGGACGGAGATTCCGATCATTAACCGGACGCTTTTTCCAGCGTAATAC
>NZ_BMHH01000028.1 GCF_014640615.1 Paramesorhizobium endophyticum
TCTGAAAGCGAGTAGAATCAATGTCATGCACCTTGTCCAGAAATTTAAACCGGACAGCAGTGGGCTTGTCCCGAGGATCTACCGTGGCTTAATCTGTCAGGACGGTAACAGCTTATCTTTTTTCTTATGGCAGATCCTCGGGACAAGCCCGAGGATGACGGCAGGATTACGCGCCTTTTTCTTCACAACGTTTCAGTTGAGCTCTGACAGACTCTAGCCCCCTTATTCCGGCATATGATAATCCAGAAACCTATCCTGCCGCACATCGAAGAGCTTGCCCGTCACATCCAATGCCGGATCGGCGAGCTTGACGATCTTCTCCGCCACCTCGCGCGGGTGCGGAAGCGTCTCGGGGTCTTCGCCCGGCATGGCCTGTGCGCGCATGGCTGTACGCGTCGCGCCGGGATTGACCGAATTGACGCGCAGCTTCATCTGCTTCGTTTCCTCGGCCCAGCTGCGCGCCAACACCTCGACAGCTGCTTTCGACGCCGCATAGGGCGCCCAGAAGGCGCGTGCCGAATGAGCGACACCGGATGAAAGCAGGATCGCGCGGCCAGCATCCGACTCTCGCAACAGCGGATCCATAGAGCGGATCAGCCGCCATGTAGAGGTGACGTTGACATTCATCACCTTCTCGAAGGTCTTCGCCTCGACATGCCCGATGGGCGAAAGCACGCCGAGAATACCCGCATTGGCGACCATGATATCGAGCTTGCCCCAGCGCTCATGGATCGAGCCGCCCAGCCGGTCGATGCCGGTCATGTCGGTAATATCCAGCGGTACCAGCGTGGCGCTGCCGCCAGCCAAGCGGATTTCATCGTCCAGTTCTTCCAGCCCGCCGGTAGTGCGGGCGACCGCGATAACATGCGCGCCGCGCTTCGCCAGTTCCAGGCTCAGGAAATAGCCGATGCCGCGCGATGCGCCGGTGACCAGCGCCAGGCGGCCGCTAAGATCGATAGTCATTTACAGAATCCCCCGTTTGTCGATTACCAAGCGCCCCGCCCATGCCGCGCATCGCGTCATTCTCGAGACAAGCCCAGGAATGACGACGGAAACAATCACCCATTGCTCGCCATCAGCGGCAAGGTGTGCACATTGTTGGGGCCGTCCTGGTCGACGAGGCGGGTGGGATAGTCGCCGGTGAAATAATGGTCGGTGAATTGGGGCGCTTGCGGATCACGCGGCTTGCCGCCCACGGCCCGGTAGAGCCCGTCGATGGAGAGGAATTCCAGCGAATCCGCGCCGATATAACGGCACATGGATTCCAGATCCTTGTGCTGGTTGGCGAGGAGCTTGTCCGCCTCGGGCGTGTCGATGCCGTAAAAATCCGGATGATAGATCATCGGGCTGGCCACGCGCATATGAACCTCGCGCGCACCGGCATCGCGGATCATCTGCACGATCTTGAGCGAGGTAGTGCCGCGCACGATGGAATCATCCACCAGCACCACGCGCTTGCCCTGGATTACCGCGCGGTTGGCGGAGTGCTTCAACTTTACGCCGAAGGCACGGATCGATTGCGTCGGCTCGATGAAGGTGCGCCCGACATAATGGTTTCTGATAATGCCGAGCTCGAACGGAATGCCGCTCTCCTGCGCATAGCCGATCGCCGCGGGTGTACCACCATCGGGCACGGGTACCACCACATCGGCGGCAACGGGGGCCTCCTCGGCGAGGTTGATGCCCATGTTCTTGCGCACGGAATAGACGTTGCGCCCGCCGACGACCGAATCGGGCCGGGCGAAATAGACATATTCGAACAGGCAGAGGCGTTCCGGCTTCTGATTCTGCGGCTTGATCGACTCGGTCGTGATCGAGCCATCGGCCTGGATCTCGCAGATCACCACTTCGCCATTCTCGACGTCGCGGATATATTTCGCGCCGATGATGTCGAGCGCGCAGGTCTCCGAGCAGAAGATCGGCTTGCCGTCGAGCTCGCCCATGACAAGCGGGCGAATGCCGATGGGGTCGCGGGCGGCGATGAGCTTGGTGCGCGTCATGGCGAGCATGGAATAGCCGCCCTCGACATGCCTGATGGCGTCGACGAAGCGGTCGCTCGACGATGGGAAGCGCGAGCGGGCGATGAGGTGCAGCACCACTTCCGTGTCTGACGTGGACTGGCAGATCGCACCTGACGCGATGAGCTGGCGGCGCAGCGTCAGGCCGTTGGTGAAATTGCCATTATGGGCGATGGCGATGCCGCCAACTTCCAATTCCGCGAACAGCGGCTGCACATTGCGTAGCGCCACTTCGCCTGTCGTGGAATAGCGGGTATGGCCGATGGCGATGTAGCCGGGCAGCTTCGCCAAGGTCGCTGGATCCGTATAATGATCGCCGACGAGGCCCATGCGCTTTTCGGTATAGAATTGCTGCCCGTCATAGGAGACGATGCCGGCGGCTTCCTGCCCGCGATGCTGGAGCGCATGGAGCCCAAGCGCCGTCAGCGTGGCGGCGTCCCGGTGTCCCAGAATGCCGAAAACCCCGCACTCTTCATGCAAGGAGTCATCGTCCAAGGAAAAATGCGTCTCATTGCCGGAAAGATCGGTCATTGCCGCCTGGCCTTTCTATTGGGCATGTCCACGATATATGGGATCGCAGCGATCAAAATTCAAAACCGTGATCGGGTTGAGTTCTCCTGCCGCATGATCTTGTCCAAAAAGTTTTGGGATCATGCAATAAAGAAAGCGGGAGAATGATCAGCTCCCGCCCTTCACCGCGTCGTCTAGCACAAATGATGCGCTCGTTCAAAGCGCCACCATTGTCGCGCCGATCAAATTATTCCGCAGGCGCGTTATCCGCCGGCGCTTCCTGATTGCCGCCTTGTCCCGGCGCCGTGTCGCTCTTCGGAGTGATCTTGCTCGAAACGGTCGGCTCCACTTTCTCCACAAACCCCATCAGTTGCTGCCCCAGTGCATCGAGCAGAGGCTTGGACTTGGCCTCGGTAATCCAAGCCGGCTGAGCTCCGGCAACGAGCCAGTTGAAGAACAGCATCGCCACGACCACCAGCAGCACGCCGCGCGCAGCGCCGAAGACGAAGCCCAGCGTGCGGTCGAGCGCGCCGATGCGGCTGTCGATGATGAAATCGGCGATCTTCATGGTGATGATCGAGACGATGATCAGCGTGACGATGAAAACCGCGCCCACCGCCGCGATCTTGGCGATGGTTTCATTGCTGATATAGGGCTGCACCAGCGGCACGACCGGAGTGTAGAACAGATAGGCGACAATGGCCGCGATGGCCCAGGAGGCGACCGAAAGCACCTCGCGGGAAAATCCGCGCACCATGGCAAGCACAGCGGAAATGAGCGTGATCCCGAGAAGAATTCCGTCAAGCAGCGTAATCGGCATCTTGCCCACCTCGATCAAAGCGATTCCTATGGAACCGCTCTATTTCTTTATTTTTTCGCATTATGCAACGCCGGATGATTCCATGCGGCTGCAAACGCACTGCCTCGCCAGACATGATCGTTTACGGGAAATCTGTCAACTTTTAGCGATTGGGTTTCCAATGCGAGATTTGAAAGGCTGAAGAAGAACTATTCTCTTCCCCGCTTCCCCGGCCCCGATGCAGCAATGCGTGCGACGAGGTCCGGCAGGGATTGGGTCTCCGTCAGTTGGAAATTCAGCCCCTTCAGCAGTTCTCCGCTGCCGCCGGGCAATACCGCTTGGCGAAAGCCGAGTTTTTCCGCTTCTTTCAGCCGCTGCACCGCATGGGCGACGGGGCGGATGGCTCCGGAAAGGCTGGCTTCGCCGAAATAGACGCAGTCGGCGGGAAGCGGGAGACCGGCAATGGAGGATACCAGCGCCGCAGCGACGGCGATGTCGGCGGCGGGCTCGCTGATGCGGTAACCTCCAGCAACGTTGAGATAGACGTCGTGCTGGCCGAAGCGGACGCCGCAATGGGCTTCCAGCACGGCGAGGATCATCGAGAGGCGGTTGCCGTCCCATCCGACGACGGCGCGGCGCGGGGTGCCGAGCGTCGAGGGAGCGACCAGCGCCTGGATTTCGACGAGCACAGGCCGCGTGCCTTCCATCCCGGCGAAAACGGCGGCGCCGGGAGCTTTCTCGTTGCGCTCGCCGAGGAAGAGCTCGGAGGGGTTGGAGACCTCCCGCAAGCCCACATCCGACATTTCGAACACGCCGATCTCATCGGTCGGGCCGAAACGGTTCTTGACCGTGCGCAGGATGCGGTAGTGATGGCCGCCCTCGCCTTCGAAATAGAGCACCGCATCGACCATGTGTTCGACGACGCGGGGGCCTGCGATCTGCCCTTCCTTGGTGACATGACCGACGAGGACGACCGCCGCACCCGTCTGCTTGGCGAAGCGGATCATCGCCTGCGCCCCGGCGCGCACCTGCGTGACCGTGCCGGGGGCGGAATCGGCCATGTCGGTCCAGAGCGTCTGGATGGAGTCGATGATGACGAGATCCGGGCGGCGGGCTATCGAGATCGTCGCCAGAATGTCCTCGACATTGGTTTCGGCGGCGAGTTCCACCGACGTGTCGGCGGCCTGCAATCGCTGCGCGCGCAGGCGAATCTGCGCAACCGCCTCCTCGCCCGAGACGTAGACAATGCGGTTGCCGCGCCGCGCGAGCGCTGCGGCGGCCTGCGTCAGGAGCGTCGATTTGCCGATGCCGGGGTCGCCGCCGACCAGCAACGCCGAGCCGCGCACGAAGCCGCCGCCCGTCACCCGATCAAGCTCCGCAATGCCGGACTGGATACGCGGCGCGTCCTCAATATCGCCCGAAAGAGTGGTCAGCGCCACCGCGCGGCCCTTGCGCGGCGCCTTGCCCGGCCCGCCGCCAATGCCGCCTGAGGTGCCTTCCTCGATAAGCGTGTTCCACTCGCCGCAGGCATCGCACTTGCCCGCCCAGCGGGTGTGAACGGTGCCGCAATTCTGGCAGATGAATTGGATTCGGGATTTAGCCATGCGATCTGTTCGCTTTTAGATGGAGACGCTGGCAGGACAGAGGGGGGCGCCTAGAACCAACGGGGCCATTAGAGAGGTTTTCCCCCACCCACATACCGCCGGTGATACCGCCGCCCGAGATTGGTCAGCAGTTCATAGCCGACTGTGCCGGACGCGCGGGCCACATCGTCTATTACAATGTTCGGCCCGAAAAGCTCGATATGGCTGCCGGCGCGAATCTCATCGACCGGCACATCCGTCACGTCGAACGAAGTCAGGTCCATGGTGACACGACCGAGGACCGGGACCGCCCTGCCCGCGATAAAGCCATATGCGCCCGTCGCCACATTGCCACGCAGCGGAACGCCCGAGCCGGACGCGGAGCGCAGATAGCCATCGGCATAGCCGGTGGAGACGATGGCTATGCGCGTATCCCGGGTCAGGATCGCCGACGCGCCATAGCCCACCGGCTCGCCCTGCCGCGCATGGCGTATCTGCACGATCCGCGCTTCGGCGGTGGCGACCGGTTTCATGGGATTCGCCACCTCATTGACCGCCTCGCCGCCATAAAGCGCGATGCCGGGCCGGGTGAGATCAAACAGAAAATCACCGCCCATGAACACGCCCGCCGAATTGGCGAGGCTCGTTTCGATATCGCCAAAGGCGGCGCGGACCGCCTTGAAGGCTTCCAGTTGGCGGCGGTTCATTTCATGCGAGGGGCTGTCGCCGCAGGCGAGATGGCTCATCAGCAGCACTGGGCGCACGGATTTCGCTTGTCCGGCAAAGGCGATTGCCTCTTGCGGCGTCAGGCCCAGCCGGTTCATGCCGGTATCGACATGAATGGCGCAGGGCTTTCTTCTGCCATGCTTGGCCCAAATCGCGATTTCATGGTCGGAGCCGAGCACGGGAATCAGATCAGCGTCGGTGAAGGCCGGGGCAGCGTCATCGAAGAGGCCATTCAGCACGAAGATACGAGCGCGCGGCGCGGCATGGCGCACACGCAACCCCTCCTCCGGCAGCGCGACGAAAAACGTATCACAGCCCGCCTTGGCCAGCGCCGGAACCACTTCGGCGATCCCGCAACCATAGGCATCCGCCTTGACCACCGCCGCCGCCCTCCCGGGCCGCGAACGCGCGTCGAGCGTACGCCAATTATCGACGATGGCGTCCAGATCGATGATGAGCCTGCCGCCGGCCAGAAGCCGGTCCGCGCTGGTGACCAGCACCGGCTGTTCGACAGGAAGAGTGATCGGCTTATTCATAGCGCTCCGGCAGGTGGGATTCCTCGGCGAGATCCGTGAAGCGCGTGTACTCCGCCTGGAAGGCCAGCTTGACGGTGCCTGTCGGTCCGTGACGCTGCTTGGCGATGATCACCTCCGCCTTGCCGCGCCCGTCCTCCATCTCCGCCTGCCATTTGAAATACTCTTCCGTCCCCGGTTTTGGCTCTCGGTTTTTGATATAGTATTCCTCGCGAAACACAAACAGCACCACGTCGGCGTCCTGCTCGATGGAGCCCGATTCACGCAAGTCCGACAATTGCGGGCGCTTGTCGTCGCGGCTTTCCACCTGGCGCGAGAGCTGCGACAGCGCGATGATGGGCACATTCAGTTCCTTGCCCAGCGCCTTGAGGCCGGTGGTGATTTCCGTGATCTCCTGCACGCGGTTCTGCGCGGAAGCCTTGGACGAGCCGGTCATCAGCTGCACATAGTCGATGACCAGCACGTCGAGGCCGCGCTGGCGCTTCAGCCGCCGCGCGCGGGCGGCAAGCTGGGCGATGGAGATGCCGCCGGTCTGGTCGATATAGAGCGGGATCTTCTGCATCATATGCGAGCAGGCAACGAGCTTCTCGAAATCCGTCTCGGTGATCTCGCCGCGGCGGATTTTCGAGGAAGAAATCTCCGTCTGCTCGGAAATGATACGGGTGGCGAGCTGCTCGGACGACATTTCGAGCGAGAAGAAGCCGACCACCCCGCCATTGACCGCCTTGATGGAGCCGTCCGCCTGCTGCTCGCCCTGATAGGCGGCGGCGATGTTGAAGGCGATGTTGGTGGCAAGCGAGGTCTTTCCCATGCCGGGGCGTCCGGCGAGAATGATCAAGTCCGAGGGCTGCAAGCCGCCCATGCGCCCGTCGAGCGTGTGAATGCCGGTGGAGATACCGGAGAGATGCCCGTCGCGCATGAAGGCGGCGTTGGCCATGTCCACGGCGCTCTTGACCGCATCGTTGAAGGACTGGAAGCCGCCATCGTAACGGCCCGTCTCGGCCAGTTCGAACAGGCGGCGTTCCGCATCCTCGATCTGCGCTTGCGGGGCAACGTCCACCGGGGCGTCATAAGCGATGTTGACCATATCCTCGCCGATGCCGATCAGCGCGCGGCGCGTGGCCAGATCGTAGATCGCCCGGCCGTAATCTTCCGCGTTGATGATGGTCACGGCTTCCGTGGCAAGCCGCGCCACATATTGGAAGACCGTCATGTCGCCGACCTTTTCCTCCGCGGGGAGGAAGGTCTTCATGGTGATGGGATTGGCCGCCTTGCCCATGCGAATCAAATCGGAGGCGACTTCGAAGACCTTGCGATGCAGGGGCTCGTAGAAATGCGCGGGCTTCAGGAAATCCGAAACGCGATAGAACGCATCATTGTTGACGAGGATCGCGCCCAGCAGCGCCTGCTCCGCCTCGATATTGTTCGGCGCCTCGCGATAGAGCGCGCCGCGTCCACCACCGCCGCCTCGCGTCTCATCGATCTTGCGTACCGCCGCTTCTGCCATGATTCTCAAGCACCCCTGTTCTCTCTCACCGAGCTAGCGCCGGAATGCCCTGGAGGGCAATGCGCGACTCAAACCAATTCGTTGGAGAGCCGGAAGCTATACCATGATTCACAAGGATTCACAGTTTCGCGGGCGCAGGCGAATTGCGGGATTGACTCTGAAAAAATTGGGAGGGCCGCAAACCACCTGATCCAGCGGGAATCGCAATATCGAAGAGTTTAGTTCGTCTTCCCGCTCACGCCCGCCTGCTCGAAGGTGGCCATGCCGGTGTGGGTGAGCGCGGCGGCCTTGACGATGCCGGCGGCGAGCGCGGCGCCTGTTCCTTCGCCCAGCCGCATGTCGAGATCGAGCAGCGGCTTCTTGCCCATTTTTTCCAGCACTTTGCGATGGCCCGGCTCCGCCGAGACATGGGCGAAGAGGCAATGGTCCACCGACGCCGGGCTCGCCGCATGAAGCACTGCAGCCGCTGCGGTCGCGACATAGCCATCGACGATGACAGGCACCTTCTCCATCCGCGCGGCGAGAATCGCGCCCGCCATCGCGGCGATTTCGCGTCCGCCGAGGCGGCGCAGCAGTTCAAGCGTGTCTTTCAGATGGCTGCGATGGAGTTCCACCGCCGCCCGCACTGCCGCGACCTTGCGCTTCAGCCCGTCGCCGTTCGATCCCGTGCCGGGGCCGACCCATTCCTCCGCCGTGCCGCCATAAAGGCCATGGCAGATCGCTGCCGCGATGGTGGTGTTGCCGATGCCCATCTCGCCGATGCAAAGCAGATCCGTGCCGCCCGCAATCGCCTCCATGCCGAAGGCCATGGTCGCGGCGCAGGTCTTCTCGTCCATTGCCGCTTCCTCGGTGATGTCGCCGGTCGGGTATTCGAGCGCGAGGTCGAAGACCTTGAGGCCCAGATCATAGGCAATGCAGAGCTGGTTGATGGCCGCGCCGCCGGCGGCGAAATTCTCCACCATCTGCGCCGTCACGCTCGAAGGAAAAGGCGACACGCCCTTGGCGGTCACACCATGATTACCCGCGAAGACGGCGACGAGCGGCCGCGTCACCTGCGGCTGCGCCCTGCCCGTCCATGCGGCGAGCCAGACCGCGATTTCCTCCAGCCGCCCGAGCGAGCCGGCGGGCTTCGTCAGCACCGCATCGCGCTCGCGCACCGCCTGGGCCGCCCGTTCGTCCGGTCCCGGGAGGTTACGGATCAGTTCACGGAAATCGTCGAAAGGGAGGCCGGTCGTGGTCATTTCTGGGAATCCTGAAACTTGAAATCGTGCGCGTTCTATAAGCGCTTGGCCCCAAATTTCAAATGACGCTGCCGTTATATTTAGACGGCGATTGCAGCATCCATGATACGGAATTGCGTCGAGGCTGAGCCGTTCCAATGATTGAGCGAGAGATTACCCGCGACATGGATAGTCCGGCCCGATTGGCTCAGGAGAAAATCGCCAAGAGCGCTTCCAGCGGCGCGGAAGGCGATGGCGTTGATGCGCCTGCCATCAGCCCCAGCGAGCGTGGCGCGGACGTGATCCTTGCCAACGACGCTCGCCCCGGCCAGACGGTGATGCGGCAAGGCCAGCACGGGCTGCGGATGGCCGGAGCCGTAGGGACCGGCTTTTTCCAGCGCCTCATAAAGCGCGATCGTCGCGCCCGCCGCCGAAAGCGCACCGTCGATGGCGAGGCTGTGGTCGCCGCGCAGCTTCGCCACCGCTGCCCCTGCGACCTCTTCGAAATAGGCGCGCAAAGCCCCCAGCTTCTCGCGCTCCACCGTGATGCCCGCCGCCATGGCATGCCCGCCGCCCTTGACCAGCAGGCCTTTTTCCACCGCGCCACGCACGATGCGGCCAAGGTCGAAGCCGGTGATCGAGCGGCCGGAACCGGAGCCGACGCCATTCTGGTTGAAGGCGATGGCGAAGGCCGGACGGCGCGTGCGTTCCTTCAGCCGCGCCGCTATCAGCCCGACAATGCCCGGATGCCAGTCGTCGCTTGCCGTGACGACAATAGCCGGCCCCTCCCCGCCGCGCATTTCCATGGCGGCTTCGGCTTCCGCCTGGGCGAGCATCTGTATTTCCATCGCCTGGCGTTCCTGGTTGAGCCGGTCAAGCTCCTGCGCGATCCGCTCCGCCTCAACGGGATCATCGAGCGTCAAAAGCCGGCTGCCGAGCCCTGCATCGCCGATGCGCCCACCGGCATTGATGCGCGGGCCGATGAGGAAACCCAGATGAAAACTGTTGAGTGGCTCGCCGATGCGTGACACCCGCGCCAAGGCAGCCAGCCCGGCATTCTGCTGCGCACGCGCCACCAGCAGCCCCTTCACCACGAAGGCGCGGTTGACGCCCTTGAGAGGCACTACGTCGCAGATCGTCGCGAGCGCCACCAGATCGAGGAGACTTAAAAGGTCCGGCGCGCTGATCTCGCTCGCGATCCGCCGCTCGCGCAAGGTCCGAAGCACCTGAACCAGCGTCAGGAACACCACTCCGGCCGCGCATAAATGGCCCTGCCCCGAAATATCGTCCTCGCGATTGGGATTGACGATGGCGAAGGCTGCCTGCGGCAGGGCTCCGCCCACCTGATGGTGATCGAGTACGACCACATCGCTGCCCGCCTCCACAGCCGCCTCGATGGCGGTCGCGCTATTGGTGCCGCAATCGACGGTGACGATCAGCGTCGCGCCCTTTTCCGCCAGATCGCGCATGGCCTGTGGATTGGGCCCGTAGCCCTCAAAGATACGGTCAGGAATGTATATGGCATTTGCGATGCGGTATTGGGTGAGGAAGCGCGACAGCAGCGCCGCCGAACAGGCGCCGTCCACGTCATAATCCCCGAAGATCGCCACGCGCTCGCGTCTGGCGATGGCATCCGCAATTCGCCCTGCCGCCCGCTCCATATCGGTCAGGAATACGGGATCGGGCATCAGCGACTTGATGGTCGGCTCGATGAAGGAAGGCGCATCGTCGAGCGAGACGCCCCGCCCCGCCAGCACCCGCGCCACCAGATCCGGCATGCCATGGTTTTGCGCAATCGCCAGCGCGGTATTGGCCTCGCGCGGGCCCAGCCGGTCAACCCATCGTGATCCGGTAACGGACCGGCTGACGCCGAGGAAGAAACGTTCCTGAATAAGGGTGGCGGAGCTTGTCATGCTCCGTTCAAACATGTGAGGCGACATGGATGCAATGCCGCCTCATGGAATAATCCCCCGTTTTTTAGCGCATGATCTTATCCGAAAGTCTGCAACTCCAGGGATCGTGTTCTAAAACTTCGACATATCCTGATGGCGGGCCTTGATCTCGCGTACGGTCTGCGAGTGGGCGCGCATGACGATGGTGTGTGTCTGGATATAGTCGCGAGCGAATTTCACGCCGGAAAGCATGTTGCCATCGGTGACGCCGGTCGCGGCGAAGAGCACGTCGCCCTTGGCCATTTCCTCCATCGTATAGACCTTCTTCGGGTCGGAAATTCCCATCTTGGCGGCGCGGGCGATCTTCTCGTCGGTATTGAGCTGCAGCCGCCCCTGCATCTGGCCGCCGATGCAGCGCAGCGCCGCCGCCGCAAGCACGCCTTCCGGAGCGCCGCCGATGCCAAGATAGATGTCGATGCCGGTCTCATTGGGATTGGTCGTGTGGATCACGCCCGCCACGTCGCCGTCGCCGATCAACCGGATCGCCGCGCCCGTGGCGCGGACTTCCTCGATCAGGCGCGCATGGCGCGGGCGGTCCATGATGCAGGCGGTGATTTCATTGACAGGAACACCCTTCGCCTTGGCGATGGCGTGGATATTGTCTGTCGGAGAAGCATCGATATCGACCACGCCCGCCGGGTAGCCGGGACCGACGGCGATCTTTTCCATATAGACATCAGGCGCGTAGAGCAGATTGCCTTTTTCGGCGATGGCGATCACCGCCAGCGAATTGGGCAGGTTCTTGGCGCAGATCGTCGTGCCTTCCAGAGGATCGAGCGCGATATCGACCGCCGATCCCTCGCCGGTGCCGACTTCCTCACCGATATAGAGCATCGGCGCCTCGTCGCGTTCGCCCTCGCCGATGACCACGGTGCCGTTGATCGGCAGGCGGTTCAGTTCCTGGCGCATGGCGTCCACCGCCGCCTGGTCTGCCGCCTTCTCGTCGCCGCGCCCGCGAAGCCGTGCCGCAGCCACCGCTGCGCGCTCCGTCACGCGCACCAGTTCGAGCGTCAGGATGCGGTCGAGGCCATGCGAGGTCTGCTCTTCGGTTTTTACCATAACGGAAAGTCCTATCTGGATGTGGTAGCTGCAGGTTCCCCCATAGGAGACCTATACCCGAGTTTTGCAAACCTTTTGTCAAAGGCCCCTCCTCCCTGCAAGAGCCTCAGAACAAAAAATGTTGCAGGTTCAAATACTTAATCGATTTAGTGTTCGTCAGCGCCGCCGATGCTGGCAAAGAAGGCGTCCGGGCTGTCGATTTCAACCAGTCTTTTCCTTTCGATCAGCCAGAAACGATTGCCGACATTGCGCACGAAGCTGCGGTCATGGAAAACGATCAAGCTGGTCGCTTCGTTGCACAGAAGTTCGACTTCAAGCGCTTCCTGCCATCGATGTGGAGATGGTTCGTGGGCTCGTCCAGAATGTAGAAATTCGGATTGGTTAGCCGCAGCAGCAGCATGGCAAGCCGCGCCTTCTTTCCGCCGGATAGGCGCTCGACCGGTTTTGCCTGCATTTCCAACGTCATGCCCGCGCCGGCCAGCAGGGATCGCGCGCGCTGGTCGCCGATATCGAAGCGGCGATTAATCGTCTCGAAGGGCGTCCAGTCTAGGCAAAGCTTCGAAAGGGCCTGATCGCTGTAACCGAGCACAAGCGATGGTGTCGTCTTGACGGTCGCCGGCACGATGCAAAAAATGCAATCCTGATCGCGCGTCCGACGCCGAGCCGAAAAGGTAGGCTGTCCTCTCAGAGATATGCCGATCGCCCTCTGTGGTTCGATAGGTTTGTCGTGAGGGCTGCCGTCGATTACCGCCGCGCCACGCAGCGCCAGTTCCAATCGCGCTCGGGGCCGATATCCACATGCACGGAATCTGTATGGCAATAGGTGCCTACGCCGCCGCGGCCGGGCAATTTCCGCACGAAATTGGCGATTTCCCATTTCGACACGCCCTGCACCACGATATCCGCCGCCTCGCAGAGCATGTGCCGGGAACGCGGCGCGCCACGCACAAGGCGGTTATAGGATGGGCTGCGGTAGCCCGAGGTGATCATGACGGGCCGGCGGAAATGCTGTTCCACCGTCTTCAATATGGTGAGAAGCTTTGGCTTGAGGCAGGCGGTTTCCACCGATGCGCGCTGTTTTTCAAGCCCGCGCGGCAAGAGACGGCCAAGCCCGCCGGCGGAGGCGAGTTGAACGGGGAATGAGCCGTCCTCCTCGTTCGCGTCGATGTCACCGTCATCATCCAGGCTTCTGCGGCGTTTGATCTCCAGGCCGAGATTTTCCCGTACGCCCGGCAGGGCATAATTATAGTCGCGCGTGGATTTCTTCGGCGCTTCCAGCCTTTTTTCGCGCTTCTTCGAGGGATTGTCGACAAAGAGGCGCATGACGGAGCCGTCTTCCACCGAATCGACCGCTGGGGTGGCCAGTTCCATGGGGCGCGCCGCGCCGGTGTAGGCGACCATCTGCACGCCCTTGGGCGGCGATTGCGTCGTTTCCTCCGCCTTGCCGGTTTCGTCATCGGCTTTCGCGACAGCAGGCAAGGGCGCGGGGACGGGGATGGCGGAGGAACTCGCGTTTTCGGCCGAAGCCGCCTGCGCCGCTGCTACGGTCGGGCCCTGCAAAAGATTCTGCGCGGCGGGATTCGCAGGCGTGGTAGCGGCCATGGCCAGCACCGGAGCGCCCTCGACGGTCGTGGGCGTGGTGGACGCGGCTTCAGCCGTCGTGCCTTGCGATTGCGCCGCGGCGCTGGCAAGAGTTTCCGCGACAAGGCTGCCGCCCTGCTGGGATACGCCGGAGCCGGTGGTGCAAGCGGCAACCGAAATCGCCAGCGTCGCAACCGCCCACACAAAATGGCGGCCCTTGCCGGCCCCCGTGCTTTTTTTCAGTCCTCTCAACGCATCCCCCGGCTTTTATTTCCGGGCGGCTGGACCGATCCGGACGGGTTGTTTTTTGAGGGCAAAAACCCTTTCGACTCTGCTTCGCATGATCTTTGTCGCGTCATGCGTGATTCCGAAAACCTGAACCGATTCCCGGATTTCCATGCTTCACGAGGAGGCAAATTATCGGGGTTATTAACGGTTTTTAAATCAGTTCGCAACCTGCCGGGGAAAGGTGCGGTTGCTGACAGCAAGGAACTCAAGACGATCCGGCATTCTTTGGCTCATATTCTCATCCGCACATAAGCCCCAGGCGCATCATCGATAATATCCGGATCGCCTTCCATAAAATGGCGCGGGCCTGCTTTCTCCTGGCTCCGCGCGCCGATCCATTCCTGCCAGTGCGGCCACCACGATCCGGGGTGTTCTTCGGCCTTCCCAAACCAGTCGTCATAGGCCCCTTCAGGCTTTTCCCCTGTCCAATACTGATACTTCCGCCGCTCGGGCGGGTTGACGACGCCGGCGATGTGGCCGGAGCCGGCGAGGACGAAGGTGACGTCGCCGCCGAAGCATTGGCTGCCCGTGAAGACCGAGAGCGCGGGTGAGATGTGGTCGTCCCGGGCGGCGAGGCTGTAGAGGGGGATGTCTATGTCGGCAAGCGAAAGCTTGTGTCCCGCCAGTTCCATCTCGCCGCGCGAGAGGCGGTTTTCCAGATAGCAGTTGCGGAGGTAGAAGGAATGGTTGGCCGCGCTCATGCGGGTCGCGTCGGCATTCCAGTAAAGAAGATCGAAGGGGACGGGTCCCTTGCCTTTCATGTAATTGTTAACGACATAAGGCCATATGAGATCACTTGACCTCAACATATTGAAAACGCTAAGCATTTTCGTTCCATCTAGATAGCCGTTCTTGCGCATGGCCTCTTCCAGCGCGCGCACCTGCTCCTCATCGACAAAGACCTTTAGATCTCCCGCATGCTCGAAGTCCACCTGCGTTGTCAGCAGCGACGCGGTGCGGATGCGGTTATCGCCTCGCTTCGCCATCAGGGCGAGCGCAGCCGAAAGCAGCGTGCCGCCGACGCAATAGCCGATGGCGTTGATCGCTTGCTCGCCGGTTCGCCTTTCGATCGCGTCGAGCGCGAAAAGGACGCCTTCTTCGATATAGGCGTCCCAGTCCTTGTGCGCGTGGCGCGCATCGGGATTGACCCAGGAGATGACGAACACCGTATGGCCCTGCTCCACCAGCCAGCGGATGAAGGACTTTTCCGGCGTCAGGTCGAGAATATAATATTTGTTGATCCAGGGCGGGCAGATGAGGAGAGGGCGCTTGAACACCTCGTCCGTGGCAGGCGCATATTGAATGATTTCCGCCAGCTCGTTGCGCGCCACCACCTTGCCCGGCGTCACCGCAACGTTCTCGCCCAGCCGGAAATGGCCGTGATCCGCCTGGCGCAGCCGCAGATCGCCATTGCCGGCGATGATATCCTCGGTCAGCATTCGCATGCCGTTGACGAGGTTCATGCCGCTGGAGGCGACCGTTTCCTTGAAGAGCTCCGGATTGGTGAAGACAAAATTGGCGGGCGAGGCAGCGCTGACGAACTGGCGCACATAGAACGCCGCCTTGCGCTTCGTGTGTTCGTCCAGCCCTTCGGTCTTTTCGACGAGGTCGGCGGCCCATTTGCCGGTGACGAGCCAGGCCTGTTTCAGGAAATCGAAGAAGGCGTTCCGTGACCAGTCCTCGTCCTGAAAGCGCTTGTCGCGGGGATCGGGCGTGGCGACGGGCTCGACGGTTTCGCCCGCCATGCGCCGGATCGAATTTGTCCAGAGGGTGAGGAACGTGGAGAAGAGGAGCGTCTGAGCTTCGAGCGTTCTCGCCGGGTCGGCGAGCCAATATTCAGAGAGCTTCGAAAGCGTCCTTACCATATCGCCCAGCGGCTCGCCGGGGTCGTCGCTGCGCAAGCCGTTTTCGCGCGGCTCGATCCAGGCGGAGGCGGCTTTTCCCGCCTGCTCCACCATGCGCGCGAGATTGAGCGTGAAGCCGCCGAAATCCTTGATCATATATTCATTGAAGGCAAATGCGTCAGCCGAATGATTGTCGCCGCGATTCCCGGTATCAGCCATGACGTCCCACTTCCTCAGACCCCTCTTATTGACATAGTATGTTGAGTTGCGGATACCGATTCAACACTGAAAAATTAGGCCGCCATCGTTACAGGGGTAAGATATCATGTCACGGCACATCAGGCTGTCCGGCCGCTTCATTCTGATATCCCTCGTGCTGGCGGGGCTTTCGGCCTGCGCGCGCGGGCCCGAGTTTGAAGGGGCACCGCAGGCCGGCGCTTCGAACACCGGCACATGGCCCACTTTCGCCAAGCCGCCGCAGGGCGCAACCACGCAATTCTCGACGCAGGATGTGCAGAACCTGAAATCGCAGCTCGAATCGGAGCAGAGCCATCAGCAACGCATGCCGGCTCCGCCACCGGTAAACCAGGCGCAGGTGGACGCCCAGCGCAAGCAGGCGCAGGAAGAGGCGGCACAGACGCTCAAGGAAATCGAGACGGAGAGCAATTAAGCGGGAGATCACATCATCCCGCAAGTCGCATGATCGCTGCCTCTGGCATATTATTGCGGTATTGCCACTTCTCGTGAAATAATCGTTCCCCTTACGATCAACAGATCGACCCTTTCCGCGAACGGGTGTATAGCCGGTTCGTATTTTTCAACCCGCACCGGAACCAACGACAATGTCTGAAGAGTTTCACAAAATCCGCCGCTTGCCGACCTACGTCTTCGAACAGGTGAATCGCCTGAAGGCCAGTGCGCGAGCCGCCGGTGCAGACATTATCGATCTGGGAATGGGCAATCCCGATCTGCCGACGCCGAAGGGCATTGTCGACAAGCTTTGCGAGGCGGTGCAGGACCCGCGTACGCACCGCTACTCGGCTTCGAAGGGCATCCCCGGCCTTCGCCGCGCGCAGGCGCAATATTATGCGCGCCGCTTCGGCGTGAAGCTCAATCCCGATACGCAGGTCGTCGCGACGCTCGGCTCCAAGGAAGGCTTCGCCAATATGGCGCAGGCGATTACCGCGCCGGGCGATGTCATTCTCTGCCCGGATCCGACCTATCCGATCCATGCCTTCGGCTTCATCATGTCCGGCGGCGTCATCCGCTCGATCCAGGCGAAGCCGGACGACAATTTCATCCCGACGCTGGAGCGCGCCGTTCGCCATTCGATCCCGAAGCCGCTGGCGCTGATCCTGAGCTACCCGTCGAACCCGACCGCGCATATCGCCACGCTCGATTTCTACAAGGATGTCGTGGCCTTCGCGCGCAAGCATGACATCATCATCCTTTCCGACCTTGCCTATTCGGAAATCTATTTCGACGACACGCCGCCCCCCTCGGTGCTGCAGGTGCCGGGCGCGATGGATGTGGCCGTCGAATTCACCTCCATGTCAAAGACCTTCTCCATGCCGGGCTGGCGCATGGGCTTCGCTGTCGGCAATGAGCGGCTCATCGCAGCGCTGACGCGGGTGAAGTCCTATCTCGATTATGGCGCGTTCACGCCGATCCAGGTGGCGGCGACCGCTGCGCTCAATGGCGATGGCACCGACATCGCGGAAGTGCGCTCCATCTACAAGCGCCGCCGCGACGTGCTGGTGGAAAGCTTCGGCCGGGCAGGATGGGACATCCCGTCCCCGGCGGCAACCATGTTCGCCTGGGCGCCGATCCCTGAGCGCTTCCGCAAGATGGGCTCGCTCGAATTCTCCAAGCTGCTGATCGAACTGGCGGATGTGGCGGTCGCGCCCGGCGTCGGCTTCGGCGAGCATGGCGACGATTACGTCCGCATCGCGCTGGTCGAGAACGAGCACCGCATCCGGCAGGCGGCACGCAGTATCAAGCGCTTCCTTGCAACCAAGGAAGAAAATCTGCACAACGTCATTCCGCTCGAGGCGCGCCGCTGATCGCGGCGCACCATACCGATACTTAAGAGAATAGTTTCAGAGGCACGATCATGACTGATGCATTGCGGATCGGCGTTGCCGGGCTCGGCACCGTGGGCGGTTCGGTTTTGCGCATTTTGCGCGACAAGGCCGAGATGCTGACCCGCCAATGCGGTAAGGAATTGGTCGTGACTGCTGTTTCTGCGCGCGACCGCTCGCGCGACCGCGGGATCGATCTTTCCGCCGTCGAGTGGTTTGAGGATCCGGTCGCGCTGGCCAATTCCGATGGCATCGATGTGTTCGTCGAGCTGATCGGGGGCGAAGACGGCCCGGCCAAGGCGGCGGTGGAAGCGGCGCTCAAGGCCGGCCATCATGTGGTGACGGCCAACAAGGCGCTGCTCGCCAGGCACGGCGTTGCGCTCGCCAAGATCGCCGAGGACAAGGGCGTGCTTCTCAATTTCGAGGCGGCGGTGGCGGGCGGCATCCCCGTCATCAAGGCGATGCGCGAATCGCTGACCGGCAACACCGTGTCGCGCGTCTATGGCATCATGAACGGCACCTGCAATTACATCCTGACGCGGATGTGGGACGAGGGAATTTCCTTCGAGGAATGCCTCAAGGATGCGCAGGAGTTGGGCTACGCTGAGGCGGATCCGACATTCGACATCGAGGGCAATGACACGGCGCACAAGCTGGCGCTGCTGACGAGCCTCGCCTTCGGCACGCAGATCGCCGCCGACGATATCTATCTCGAAGGCATCAGCAACATCTCACTTGCCGACATCCATGCCGCCGACGAACTGGGCTACCGCATCAAGCTCCTGGGCGTCGCGCAAAAGACCGACACCGGCATAGAGCAGCGCGTCCACCCCACCATGGTGCCGACCTCGTCGGTCATCGCTCAGGTCCATGGCGTGACCAATGCGGTGGCGATCGAGACCGACCTTCTGGGCGAGCTTCTCCTCTCCGGCCCGGGCGCGGGCGGCAATGCGACTGCCTCAGCCGTGATCGGCGATATTGCCGACATCGCCAAGAGCCGCCCCGGTTTCCAGCACGGCCCGGTGTTCGGCACGCCGGCCAAGGCGCTGAAGCCTTATCAACAGGCGCAGATGCGTTCCCATGCCGGCGGCTATTTCATCCGCCTGACGGTGGAAGACCGCACCGGCGTCTTCGCCGCCATCGCCAAGCGCATGGCCGAGAACGACATCTCGCTCGAATCCATCGTCCAGCGCCCGCCGATGGAAGCGGCGGACAAGAACACCAAAACCGTGATCCTCGTGACGCATGAGACGACGGAAGCCGCGGTGAAAAAGGCGCTCGACGCCATCCTTGACGATGGCCATCTGGTGGATAAGCCGCAGATGATCAGGATCGAGCGGGCGGGCTAAGGGCCTCTTTTCGCGCCGCTTGTCACGCTTTTGCGGGGGAAGAATCTCGCAAGTTTATGGAAGCGACAAGAAAAGGAAGCTGTGCAGTGTATGTGACTCGTCACGATCACCCGCGTCAGCATGGTCCCGATTTCGCCCTGCATAGTAATTTGTGCAGGGCGGAAAAGGATGACATCGCTCATTTTTTCTGCCTTTTCTGAAGGCGCGGCTGATGCCGTTGCCGGACATTTCGCCAGCACGGCTGCTCGAGCAGTTTGGAAACCGGACAGCCATGCCTGGCAGAATCGGGCAGATTGCCATGTCTCTTGTTTCCATCCAGAATCTTTCGCTTACCCTTCATGCTCCTTATCTCCCATCTCGACTTCGTCATCGGTGAAGGCGAGAGCCCGTTCCCGGGGCAAGCGCCGCCAGGGACAGCGATATCGTGATCGCAATAGCTTTCATTCGAGGATTCCACGCCGTCCGGGTTGCTCGGATAGACGCTTGGGCGCATCGGAAAGTTGCGCGGCTCGCTCCCTTTTCGCGCCGCTTCGAAATTTTTTCCGAAAAATCCATTTTAGCTGTTGCGGGAGAAAAAGTTCCTCTCTATAAGCCCACTCACTCGCGGGCGCCCATCGTCTAGCGGTTAGGACAGCGCCCTTTCACGGCGCAGACAGGGGTTCGATTCCCCTTGGGCGTACCAATCTTTTCAATGCCTTAGACGCCCGCGAGTTTCTTCCTTCCCGACATCGAAGCGAGAATTGTGCCAGCCCCATGGGCTATGCTAATGGCGCTTCATGCAGTTCATTCTTCCCATGGTTTCCGGGCGGCTGGAACGCCGCTACAAGCGCTTCCTCGCCGATGTCACGCTGGATGACCGGCGGTTCATCACCGCATCCGTGCCGAACACGGGTTCGATGCTGGGGCTGAGCGCGCCCGGCTCCCGCGTCTGGCTCAGTATCACCGAAGGCGGCGCGCGCAAATATCCGCACACGCTGCAAATCGTCGAGGCGGATGGAACATTCGTCGGCATCAACACCGGCCTTCCCAACAAAATAGCCGAAGAAGCGATTCTGGCGGGCCTCCTCCCCTCGCTCTCCGGCTATGCCACCTTGAAGCGCGAGCAGAAATACGGGCGGAACTCCCGCATCGACCTTCTCTTGTCCGATGAATCGCGCCCGCTCGCCTATGTCGAGGTCAAGAATGTGCATTTCATGCGCGAGGCCGGCCTCGCCGAATTCCCGGACACGGTGACGGCGCGCGGCGCAAAACATCTGGAAGAACTGGGCGACATGGTGGAAGCTGGCCACCGGGGTGTTATGCTCTTCGTCATCCAGCGTGGCGATTGCGGAAGATTCCGTCTTTGCCACGATCTCGACCCCGCCTATGTCAGGGCATTCGAACGGGCGCGCGCACGCGGGGTTGAGGCTTATGCAATTCGATGCCAAATATCGCCTGAGGGTATTGTCGCGGAATGCGCGGTGCCGATCGACGGAATGGATTGAGACCAATGGTTACCTATCTCGACGCGGCAAGCGCGCCTTTGAAATTCACCGGCCAGATCCGCCTTTATGACGCGGAAGCCTTCGAGGGCATGCGCAAGGCCTGCCAGTTGACGGCGCGCTGCCTGGACGAGCTCAATTCCATCGTCCGGCCTGGGCTGCCGACCAATGAAATCGACCGTTTCGTCTATGAGTTCGGCGCGGATCACGGCGCGATTCCCGCCACACTCAATTATCGCGGTTACACCAAATCCGTCTGCACCTCGATCAACCATGTGGTCTGCCACGGCATTCCCGACGATAAGTCCCTACGCGAGGGCGATATCGTCAATATCGACGTGACCTATCTGCTCGACGGCTGGCATGGCGATTCCAGCCGCATGTATGCGGTGGGCGAGATCAAGCGCGCCGCCGAGCGCCTGCTGGAAGTAACCCATGAATCGCTGATGCGCGGTATCGCCGCCGTCAAGCCCGGCGCGCGCACCGGCGCCATCGGCGCGGCCATCCAGACCTATGCCGAGGCCGAGCGCTGCTCCGTGGTGAGGGATTTTTGCGGTCATGGCGTGGGCCGGCTGTTCCACGACGCGCCGAACATCCTCCATTACGGCACGCCGAACGAGGGCGTGGAGATACGCGAAGGCATGATCTTCACCATCGAGCCGATGATCAATCTGGGCAAGCCGCATGTGAAGGTGCTCTCCGATGGCTGGACGGCGGTGACGCGCGACCGCTCGCTCTCCGCACAATACGAGCACACGGTCGGCGTGACGAAAGATGGCTGCGAGGTTTTCACGCTGTCGCCCGCCGGAATATTCGGCCCCCAATCTACGCGCGAAAAAGAATAGCCACAGGATAGATAAAAAAGAGGAGTTGACCGGAGCCAAGCTTATTTGGCTTATACTCAACTACGCATAAATTCATTCTGCGGTGCGGGGGACGACAAGGAATGGCGGGCGATAAAGATCGCAAGCACGGCTTTCGTGAGGAAAGCACGCCGGCCGAATTCGCGGAGGCCGTCGAAACTTCCGTCGTCAAGGCATCCCGCCCGCATTATGAGGGCCACCGCGAGCGGCTGCGCCGGCGCTTTCGGGAAAATGGCGGCGACGCGCTGGCCGATTATGAATTGCTTGAGCTTCTGCTGTTCCGCTGCGTACCCCGCGCCGACACCAAGCCGCTAGCCAAGGCGCTGCTGGCGCGGTTCGGCTCCTTCGCGGAAGTACTGGGCGCGCCGGAGCGACTCCTGACAGAGGTGCCCGGTTGCGGTCCAGCCATCGCGACGGATCTCAAGATCATCGCAGCTGCGGCTCAGGCCATGGGCCGTGCCACCATCAAGGGGCGCGAGGTGCTGGGTTCCTGGAGCAAGGTCATCGAATATTGCACCACGGCGATGGCCTATGAAGACCGCGAGCAATTCCGCATCCTGTTTCTCGACAAGAAGAACGGTCTTATCGCCGATGAGGTGCAGCAGGTCGGCACGGTCGACCATACGCCCGTCTATCCACGCGAGATCATGCGCCGGGCGCTGGAGCTTTCCGCCTCGGCCATCATCCTCGTCCACAACCACCCCACTACCCTCCTCTCGATCACGGTCGATCACGCTGAAGCACAATGAATCACAAGCATTTTCTGGCTTGCGTACAGGGGACGGTTTTGGCAAACTGGGGGCTGTTGAAGGGGTAGCAAACGGCTTCCAGCTCCCGAGCACCGATCCCAGTTTCTCCTCTTCCGATCCCAGTTGCGGAGCAGGAGGAACGCTATGTCGAGCCTTACCGACACCGCCATCCGGCAAGCGATGAAGCGGGTGGAGCTCACAAGGAAACAAGAGAACCTCGCCGACGGCGAAGGGCGCGGCACCGGCCGGCTTGTTCTCGTTCTCAAGCCAATGCCGAAGCGCGTAACCGCCGATTGGATGGCGCAGCAATGGCGTGACGGGAAACGCGCGAAAAAGAAACTCGGCTCGTATCCCTCGATGTCCCTCGCGCAAGCGCGTGAAATTTTCAAACGCGACTTCGCCGATGTGATCCAGAAGGGTCGCAGTATCAAGATCGCGGCTGATACTCGACCGGGCACCGTCGCCGATCTGTTCGAGGGCTACGTCGCCGCGCTGAAAGCTGCCGGCAAGCCCTCCTGGAAAGAGACGGAAAAAGGCCTCAATAAGATTGCCGATACGCTCGGACGCAATCGCCTCGCCCGCGAAATCGAGGCCGAAGAAATCGTCGAGCTAATCCGGCCGATCTATGAGCGCGGCGCCCGATCGATGGCTGATCATGTCCGTTCCTATATCCATGCCGCCTTTAGCTGGGGAATGAAATCGGACAACGATTATCGGAACACATCTCCTCGCCGCTTCCGGATTCCCTTCAACCCGGCCGCCGACATCCCCACCGAACCCAAGGTCCAGGGCACCCGCTGGCTTAGTGAGGATGAGTTTGTCCAGCTCTATCGGTGGCTCGAGTGCCCTGACACTCCTGTCCACCCCTCGTATCCGCGCGCCGTGCAGCTCATCATGCTCACCGGCCAGCGCGTCGAGGAGATCGCGCGGCTGCATGTCGATCAGTGGGACGCCGCCGAGCGGATCATCGACTGGTCGAAAACGAAGAACCTGCAGCCGCACGCGGTTCCGGTCCCGTCGCTCGCAGCGGAGCTCATCGAGTCGATCAAGCCGAACGAATACGGCTGGTTCTTCCCTTCGGCGAAGGACCCTTCGAAACCGGTCAGCCACGGCACGCTTTACAGTTTCGTCTGGCGGCAGCGCGACCGCGGTGTCATCCCTTATGCGACCAATCGCGACCTTCGGAGGACGTTCAAGACACTCGCCGGCAAGGCGGGTGTCCCGAAGGAGATTCGGGACCGCCTCCAGAATCACGCGCTGCAGGACGTTAGCTCCAAGAACTATGATCGCTGGCATTACATGCCGGAGAAGCGCGCCGGCATGGCGCGCTGGGATAAATTCGTCCGTGCGCTCCTGAAAAAGAAGAAGGGCAACAGCACGTTGAAGGCTGCCGCGTGAGCCACTGGTCTTTCCTTCCCGCCGGCATGCTTGTCTTCTTCTGTTCAATCGCGCCCGCCATTGCTGACCCGTGCAAAGCCCCCCTGCCCGCCCAAGCAGGTACGCGGTTCTCCGGCACGGTCCAATACGTTGGCGATGGAGACGGCCTTTGCGTCGGCAGGACGGTCGACCCCAACGAGTGGATCGAGGTTCGCCTTGCTGATTTCGATGCGCCCGAGGTTCATCAACCCGGCGGCGCGGCGGCTAAGGCGGCGCTTGAGCACATAGCCCTACATCGCGAGGTCACATGCACCGTGAAGCGCGGCCGCAACGGCCGTGTCGTCTCATTCGACCGCGTGATCGCGCGCTGCCAAATCGCCACCGACAGCATCGGAGACATTCTCCGCCAGGTCGGTATCGCCGCGGGTGGCAACTGATGCCTGACACATTGACCCTTGACCCCGACATAGCCTGGAGGCTATATGAACTGGGACGTCAGACTGCATGACGCCTTCGAGGCGGAGTTTCTGGTTTTCGAGCGCGGGGTCCAGACCGAATTGCTGGCCGTCGCGAAGCTGCTCGCCGAATACGGCCCGCAGCTCGGTCGGCCCTATGTCGACACGCTCAAGGGCTCGAAACACACCAACATGAAGGAGATGCGTTTCTCGGCCGCCGACGGCGAATGGCGCGCAGCCTTCGCGTTTGACCCGGAACGGAAGGCTATTCTCCTGGTCGCGGGTGACAAGTCGGGCGTTAGCCAGAAGCGCTTCTATAAGCAGCTTATCGCAAAGGCGGATAGCCGGCTTTCCGACCATCTGGAAAACCTGAGATCCGCAAAGAAGGGATGGTCCTATGGGACGGAGCATCGATCAGGTTATAGCTTCCCTGCCCCACGACCAGCAGGAGCAGATCGAGGCGCGCTATGACGAACTCCGGCAGGAGGTCGAAGGACTCCGCGAGCTACGTCAGATCGTGGGCAAGGCCCAGGAAGATGTCGCTGGTGCCTTGAACATCAAACAGCCCTCGGTCTCAAAGATCGAAAAGCAGGCCGATATGTATCTATCGACGTTGCGCAGCTACGTTGAGGCGATCGGCGGCAAGCTTGAACTCACCGTGAAGCTGCCGTCGCATCCGCCCCTCAAGCTTCACAGCCTGGGCGACGTGATTGCATCGAATACGCCCACGCGCGCCCCCGCCCGCGTGCGGAAAGCCGCCAGAGCCCGCTCTTGATGCTTCAGTTCGACGGCAATTGGCGGTTCGACAGTCCCGGCGCGATAGAGCCCGTCGTACAAGAGGGCTTTCGCGACCTTATCAACCGCATCAGCGCACAAGGGCATCGGAAGGCCATTTTGGAGCATTTCAAAGCGCGATTCTGCGCGACCGCCAGCGCCGAGTATTGGCCGAGCACCAACGAGCGGTTCGCCTCCGAAGATCTCGACCGAGACATGGAACGCGCCGGTGAGAATGCTCCGGTCTTCATCGAAGCGTTCTGGGACGCATGCCAGGAACTTCGGGCTCGCGATCCGGCGATGGTGATACTGGAAGCTGGGAGGATCAATCGCATCCTCGCCGACGCCAACGTCGGCTATCAGCTGAATCCTCCGATGCTGGTCGCCACCCGCGTCCACATTCCGATCACCGTTCCGGACGCGCCCCCGTCCCTCGATGTCCAGGCGCGAGCCCTCATCCACGAGTCCCTCGACGCGTCTCAGCGGTTCCTGAGCGAGGGCAACGGCCGTCAGGCTGTCCAGGAAGTGTTCTGGCTTCTGGAAACCATCGCAACCGCCTTTAGGGGCCTCGACGTTGCCGATGGAAGCATCCAAGGCCGCTACTTCAACAAGATCATCCTCGAATTGCGCCAGCGCGGCCGAGGGCACCAAGAGCAGATCCTGAACTGGATGATGACGCTGCATGGATACCTGTCGTCGCCCACAGGCGGCGGGGTGCGTCATGGCGTCGATCTTAAAGAGGGCCTCGCTCTCGGCATCGACGAGGCGCGTCTTTATTGCAACCTCATCCGCAGCTACCTGACGTTTCTGACCGCGGAGCACGAACGCGTCAGCCGAGGCGTCGTGTAAAACTCAAAAGAGAAGATCGTGACCCGCATTTTCGACTTCGATGGACCAAACCTTGATCGTGGCTTCATCAACCTCAGGACGGCTGACCATCCAGTCGAGAAGGAATTGCACGACCTCATCGAGCGAATGTGGGAGCGCTACGAGCCGTATGCCGATCCGGATTTCCGCCATGGCTTTGCGCGCGACGTCGACGGCCGTTTTTGGGAAATTTATCTTGGCTGCGCCCTCCTCGACGCCGGCCGCAGCCTGCTGCCGGTTTCCGAACGCTTGCGCGAGGGTGGTCAACCCGACCTTTGCGTTCTAACGGACGAAGGCCGAATCTGGATCGAAGCCATCGCGCCAGACGAAGGTGACCCTGGCCCCGATCAGGTGATCCGGCCCGTTCCAATGAACGACGGCGGTGGCCTCAGCGCCGCACCAATCCGTCAGGCGCAACTTCGCACCACCAGCGCTTTCTGGACCAAATTCCGGATAGTTCGGCACTACCTACGAGAGGGTGTGATCGGCGAGAATGACGTTCGCATCATTGCGATCAGCGCGAGCCGGTTTGGGGTTTATGTGCCCGAGCACCCACCGCTGATTATGACCTCCCTGTTCCCGATCGGCGACGCCTACATCACCATCGATCGCGAGACGGACGAAGTGGTGGATCAAGGTTTTCACGCCGCGCCGGAGATCGCGCGTCAGGGCGGGCCGATCCCGCGCACCGCCTTCCTCGATCCGGCTTTTGCCGATGTCTCCGGCGTTTTATGGTCTCGCGTCAGCCTGGGCAATCTCTCCCGCAGGGCCAGGCCGCTGACCTATGTCCACAACCCTCTCGCTACGCATCCGTTGCCGGTCCGCTGGGGTGTCTGGGACCGAGAATTCGTGACTGTGGTCGATGGCGAGAATTGGCAAGCCACCGACATCCTCGCACCGGAGCCAGAAACCGAACCATCGGCGGCCGAATGAGCACGACGCCGATCGACGTGTGGAATATCGGGATGGCCTTTCTCGTCGAAATCAGGGCTTTGAGCGCCGATGGCTAAGACACTCGACGAGGACGCCATCGAACGCCACCAGGAGGCGCTGATCGAGCCGGCAGCCACCCTGTATGCTGTCCAGAAGGTTTTCGGAGAGCAAGCCAAGGCCAAGTCGATGGCCGCATACGGACGGCTGATCGACGCCCACATGTTGGCGACCGGCGTACTCGCAAGCGGCATTTTGCGTATCAATGGCGCCGTCGTTGAGGGCGATCAGACCACCTTCGAGCGCGACGCACTGTTCGCCGCCTTCATCATCGGCCTTGAGGCCTGTGAGCGAGCCATCGCCGAGGCCCGCTATCTGCAGGCCCACGCGTTGCTGCGCCAGGAGCTCGAGATCCTCGCCCAGCTCAAGGCGGTTGGTGCAAACCGGCGAAAGCCCAACGGCGCTCCGAACGTCGCAGCTCTCGAACAATCGCTTGGCCGTCTCTATGGCGGGCTTTCCGCAGCCGCCCATGTGTCCAGGCATGACATCGTTCAGAGCGCGACCGCGTGGGACGGCGAACTGGACGGCTTGCCCGGCCCGACAAACATGACCCGCTATTTCCCGGAGACGGAAGAAGGGCTCGCAAGACGATCCTACGCCCTCCACATTTACATGATCATCCGCCTCGTTGAGGAATTGAGCGTTGATCTTGACGCTCGGCATAAATCAGCAGCGTTTACCGACGCGGAATACAAGGCGCTGAATCTTGCAATAGACTTGATGGCGGCGGAAGGAATGCTTGAGATCGTCACTAACGCCGATTCGAACAGCAATACTGATAATTAGTGGATTGCCGCGTCGTTCGATCGCTCGTCCGACGCATGACGATCAATACGCTTGGGGGAGCAAATGCCAGCAACTGCATTTTCCGTGAAGTTCGAGCGCGAACTGGATGTCGACCAACTCGCGATCCTGATGACCGGCACACAGCCGACGCAGGACCACGATGGGGCCGAACTTCTCAGCATGTTCAGCGATGCGATCCGTGCAGACGTTCAATGCTCATCCTGCGGTAAATTCGGCGCTCACATCGTACGGCCCGCAAAGTCGCGAGCATCCAAGGCAGTCCTCCGGCAAGCCCACTTCAGGTTTGTCGATCCGAATGGCGGCGACGCCCACCATCCATTCTGCGAATTCCACGGGAACGACGAAACTCGTTCGACCCAAGATGGCCTCCTTGACTTCGGATCGGAAAAAAGCGCTGAAACGAGAGCCATACGGCTCCTGGTATGTAAGGGCATCGAGCAAGGCATATTTGACCAGCGTCGTATCCGGGACATGCGGCAGTGGTTCTTCGAACTTAAATCCGCCACCCGCTTCACGGTATCGATGCCCTTGGAGGCTATCTCTTGGGCCCATGCACTTCAGCGCCATCCCCACCACCAGCGCTGGCAGTTCCACCCATCCCAAGCAGAGATGCCCGCCTTCGATTGGAAAGCCGCCGCAAAAAAGCAGTTCACCGAAGAGCACCTTCATCTGTTCGAACTGGTGAAGGGCGGATTGCTACCGTTCGAGGAAGCGACGTGGCGGCAAGCGAGCGAACTCGCCCAGAAAAATCATGGGCGCGAGGTGTTCGACGTCACCAAGCTGCAGCCGTACTACGAGGCCGCGATCTCGCTTTGCACTTTCGTCGTCGCGAACGGCGGCATCGATTTCGGCAAGCGGCAGCCCGAAATTTATCGATGGAAAGGCGCGCCAACGGCATTGCTTGCTCTATGCGCGCTGATGTTGTTCGTCTCCGATTGGGACATGAACGCTGCGATCGCAGCGTTCGCCAAGCTGTTGTCCACGCCGGAACCTAGCGACCTTGCGCTCGGCAACGTCATCGGACTCAATCCCTTTCACGAGTACGGCGCGTGGCGCCTCATTATCGCGTCCGCCGAAGTCGCCGCCAACAGCCCGAACGGACTGGATTACAGCGCCCGGCTCGCCGCAATCGAGACTGCACTGCGCGAGCAACATCGGCAGTGGAAGGAACACCAGCCCTAGAGTCGGCTCAGAAACGTCGAAGCCGACCGAACCGCTCAGGCGATTAGTTCTATCTCGCCAGGCTCGAACCATTCCTGCCGTATCATCGTGTCGCGTGCCAGCGTCGGATCAGCAGTGTAGTAAACGACTGCGAGGCTTTGCTCGGCGCGGCTGCAGGTCACATAGAATAGTCGCCGCGTCCGATCGATGGTCGTCTCCTTCCCTGCCGCTTCATTCTCAAGATCCGTCTTGCTCATCGCCTTCGTCTCGAAAAGCTTGTCATAGGCGAACATGAAACCGCGGGCTTCATGATCGCTAACGACAACCATTACCCTTGGAAATTCCAGCCCTTTTACCCCCTGGTGCGTGTCGAACTGCGATACGCCACGAACGTAGCTATCATATCGCTCGATCTGGTCGAAGGGCGCCTCAAGTGCCAACCGCCAACCGCCCAACTCGCTTTTGACATCGACTTCCTCTTCCTGATCGACGGCGTCACCGGCTGCGTCAATCTCGCCTTCCGCGATGACGGCATCGGGGGCTGAAAACGGGACCAACACTTCGGGGATGGTGAAGAGGTTAGTTTCGGCGACATAGCGCAGGACCGAGCGCGCAGTCGGCTTCTCATCGGCGTTTACCAAGGCCAGCAGGCCATTGCAGGCAGCCCTGACCTTGCTGAGAATCTCGATCTGCTTCTCGCCGGCGGCTTCGAGCGTTTTGCGATCGAGGAGTGGCGATGTGCGCCGAACGACTGCGGCGACGGCAAATGGATCTCCCGCACGCAGGGCCGCGACCAGCGGCAATATCTCACGGGTGAAAAGGCCGATGCCCGCGCCTGTCCCTTGCAGAAAGCTCGTGCGGATGCGCTCGACCGCGTAGAGAGGCTCGAAGAACTGTTCGAAGCCAAAGCGGCGCGCGGACATTAGGTGCTCCAGCGCCAGCGTCTTGACCGCTTCGGCTCCCTCCGCCCAGCTTGGGTCCCCGGTGATCTCCGCCATTCGTGCACCTACGGTGGCCTCGGCTGCGCTCTTGTCGGCTATCGACTGCGAGACGACGAACAGCCGAACAACGCCCTCCTCTGCATCGCTCCGTGGTTGCTGTTCCTCGCCATCCTCATCTCGTCTAATTTTGTTTATCAGCGTAATGACTCGTGTGGGACAACGATGGTTCATCCGCTTCCTCGGCTTGGCCCAGGCCTGCGGGATGGCCTCGGCCAAACGCTCCTTACCATCGGCGTAGATGCGCTGCATCGTGTCGCCGAAAAGTCCGAGACAAAAGGCGTCGCGATATCCCGCCTCGACATCGAGCAGCGCGTCCATGAGCCTCCGGCTGGTGTCCTGGCTCTCGTCGATAAGCAGAATTGGAAAGCGGGTTACTAACAGCCGGCGCAAACCAGGCTTTGCGGTGAGAAAATCGGCGGTCATCGCAATGACCTCCGCATGGCTGAGAGAGTCCCGCGTACGGTTGTCGCCGGTGGGACTGTAAACGAATCGCGTAATTTCGGCGAGGTTCGCACGGCGTCTCCGCTTGCTTTCGATCGAGCGAGCGCGATCCAACGCGGCTTTGCTGTTTGCCCGTCCCTTCGCCTGTGCTTCTTCCAGTTCGGCGATATCCTCAAGGAGCCTGGTCGATAGCCACCCTCGAATATCTCCGTCATAGCCAGCAATCAGCGACCATGCGAAAGCGTGGATGGTCGAAACCTCCACGCGTGGATCGAACTCGAGCCGCTGTTTGATCTCGTCGCAGGCGGCATTGGTGTAGGTGATCACCCCGATCTTCTGACCGGATAGCGATAAACACCGGCCCTGCTCCTCACACACAGTTCGGATCGCCTCAACGAGGGACCGCGTCTTGCCCGATCCGGCGCCAGCGTAGAGAAAGAAGCTTCTTGGCTTCTCGATGTTCAGGCAAGCGAGGATCGCTTCGTCGGCATCGGAATCAAACTTGTCGTCAACCGCGCTCATGCGTCGGCCCCTTCGATTTCGACGACGACATCCTCTTCGAGCGGAGGGCTGACCTCTACCTCCTCCTGTGTCGGCGCCTCCTTCACCAGGGACAAAACCTCGACCTGCTTTTTCTTGAGCTGTGCGAGCAGCCACTCGAGTCCCTCGGCGATGTAGCGCGGCACGATGATCGTGTCGAAGTTCTCAACCTCAATCAGGTCAAGCGCAAACTCGGCCTTCTTGCCGTTCTTGAGGGCGAGGTACATTCGCTCGCCGATAGCGGCCGCGCCGCCGCCACTCGCGATCGCATCGCGAAACTTACGGACCAGGCCCGTGCCATCCTGTTCGGAGAAGAAGCTGAGGTTCTCAAACGCCAGCGCGTCCTCAAACGTATACGGATATGCGATCTCCGGCCCTACGATACCCGGCGACGTCACACCCAAAGGCATTTGATATGCGGCCCGCACGGCGAATAGCTGGTCGTCGTCCTCATGCAGCGTCCTCGTCCGGGCATCAGCCCGCATGAGCTCATCGACGTCGTCGAGCTTTGGTACCCAGGTCTTCAGCGTCGCATTGTTGGTTTTCTGGCCAGCGCCCTTCGCGGGTTGGACGGAGGCGCCGCCCGTTCCATCCAGCGTGTCCAAATCAGTGATAATCAGGGTCAGCAAACCGAGGTGATCAATCAAGGGCTTGAGACGGTGCGCGTGACTTCCTCCGATTTCAAGCAATGTGATGTAGCACTGATTGAGCTCGTCGTAGTGCGTGCGGATGAAATTCGGGACGAGCATGCGTTCGGCCGGGCCCTCCACCAAAATAGCCGCGTCGGCGAAGAACAGATCGGCGTGTTGGGCTCGAAGATATCGAGTCACGAAACGCTCGGTCTCACTACCTGGGCCAAAAACCTCCGACAAATTGATGACTGTGGAGACTGGCACGTTCGCAGCCATACCTGCAGGCAGTCGCCGAAAGTAGCGCAGACATGAGAACGACGTCTCATGCGTGACGTGACTCGAGTGGGTGCTTACCACCAATTGGGTGCGCAGCTTTCGGCTGTCGCCGAGGTCCTCGTGCGCACGCAGCACCGAATATGCCTTCTTTATGAAGACTTGCTGGACCTGTGCATGCAAATGCGCCTCCGGTTCCTCGACCAGGACGAGATGGAGAGGTTCAATGGCGGTCACCGTCACGCCTGTTGACGCCTTCCCGACACGCATCCAAGCGTCACGAAAGCTCATCAACCGGAATATCATCGATATCAGGTTTTGATAACCGAGGCCGTTATTTGATTCCGGCAATCGCAACACAGGGGTCGTCGCGCCGTCCTCAGCAACGACATCCACCTCGAAGCTAATCGCCGCATTGTGGTTGAGACCGTCGATAGCTTTCAAGCGCGTCGAAATACGGGGACGCGGATCGGTCACCCCAGGGTATCCCATACCCTCGACCTCGGTGAAGGCTGCCTTGAAACTCTCGGCGAGCCGTTTGTCGAATGCGTCCTGCGCGGCTTCTATCGCTTGCAACGCGCCAAGGTCCTTCGGATCTGGGCCCTTCGTCGGGTCGAGGTGTTTGGCGTAGTAGCTTCTAAGTTGGTCGGACAGCCGACTGCCGCTCGCCGCCGCGGACGCATCATCATCCTCCGCGGCCTGCTGCTCCTCACCGAAGCCCCTTTGCGCCGGAATGTCATGAACTCGGATCAGGCCACTCAATGGGTCGCCGTCGGTCGACCGAGATCCACTGGGAAGAACCTGCGGACGCGCCAGAGATTTGGCAGGAGCGACAAGCTGACCCGGATCCAACGAGTAGGCCCGAATGGTGAAGTGCGTCGACAAACGCTTGCTCAGAAAATCGATTAAACTCTCCGGCCAGATCCTAAGCTTGGGCGGAGTAGCCAGTGGATCAGCGTCGTCATTCTCTGCGGCGGTGGCTGCGACCGCCGCAGCCCTCATCGCCTCAGCGTCGCTCACCGAGCCCATGTATTCTTTGTACAAGAGCGCAAGGTCTTTCGGCTCGTAGCGCAGCCGAACGCCAAGCCTTCCCCCCTCCCAATCCAAGGTCGGGATGAGGTCACGGACGTAATGCATCTCTCCCGCCTCGACGTGCAACCACAGGTCCAGAGTCGGCAAGACGCTAACCCACGGGTCGACGATCAGGTCAACGACCTCCTCCGCGTTGCGGGCAGCTATCCACGCCTCGCCTAGCTCGATGATCGTGGGCCAATGGCACAGCGTGAAATCGTGTATCTCGAATGGACAGCGGCGCGGTGACAGGAAGCGGCGTAGCGCAAGCATCGCCGACGTCTTGCCGCTGTTGTTTGCTCCAACGAAGAGTGTGGTAGTGCCCGAAAGGTCGACCCGCGTCGACAGTAACTTCCTGAAATTGGCGATCTCTAAAAACTCTATATGCACTGCCAGCGTCCCCCAAGCCTCGGTCTACGGTAACATCATCCCCATGTTGTTCCATACGTTATACTTTTCTGACCGATAACGGCAGTCGCTTACGCGAACATTTCGTCCGGACCCAGTATGGAGCGCGCTGCGCCCCTACCAGCTTAGCGATACTCTCCGCTATCCACGATTTCTCACTCATGCGGCGCAAGCTTCCTACGCTGCTGAGCCGACTTGACTCTCCGTTACGAAGGTGCGAACAAATCAAGAACATAATACTGAACCCGTCCCACCAAGGCAAGAAGGAGCCTGCGCCCGAGTCCGCCATTGGAATCGTCGAATGCCTCAGGTGAGGAGCGGAGCGATTGAGAGGTTATCCCGGTCCGGGGTTAGGCGCGAATCATAAGTGAACCGCGCCGAGTTTTCCGGAGGCTGTTTGGTTTAAGTTATGCGGCCATTGCTGGCGCGTCCAGCATGGCGTAATATCGTGCCTCGGCTTCGGCTGGCGGTATATTCCCGATGGGCTCCAGAAGCCGTCGGTGGTTGAACCAGTCGACCCATTCGAGGGTGGCGAACTCGACCGTTTCGAAGTTCCGCCATGGTCCTCGCCGATGGATGACCTCGGCCTTGTAAAGACCGTTGATCGTTTCGGCCAGAGCATTGTCGTAGCTATCGCCGACGCTTCCGACGGAGGGATCGATGCCCGCTTCGGTCAGCCGTTCCGAATATCTGATCGACAAATATTGCACACCTCTATCGGAGTGATGGACGAGGCCGCCGCCCTGAACCGGACGCCGGTCATGGAGGGCCTGCTCCAGAGCATCGAGAACGAAGCCGGCATTCGCCGTCCGGCTCACCCGCCAGCCGACAATGCGGCGGGCGAAGGCGTCGATGACGAAGGCAACGTAGACGAAGCCGGCCCAGGTGGCGACATAGGTGAAATCCGAAACCCAGAGCCGGTTCGGCGCGGACGCCTTGAACTGACGGTTGACGCGGTCGAGCGGACACGGCGTTGCCTTGTCGCTGACGGTGGTGCGGACCGGCTTGCCACGGATGACGCCCTTGAGGCCCATCGATCGCATCAGCCGGGCTATGGTGCATCGGGCAACCTCGAAGCCCTCCCGCTGCAATTGCCGCCAGACCTTGCGCACGCCATAGACGCGGAAGTTCGCCTCGAATACACGGCGGATCTCGATCTTCAACGCGATATCGCTGCGCCCGCGAGCTGACAGCCGGCCCACGTCCTCACGCTTTGCGACATGCTCATAATAGCTGGAGGGGGCAATCGGCAGCAGCCTGCAGATCGGCTCGACCCCGAACACCGGGCGGTGCTCATCGATGAAGGAGATCATCGCTTCAATGGGCGGTCGAGCTCCGCCATCGCGAAATATGCAGATGCTTTGCGCAAGATTTCATTGGCCTGGCGAAGTTCGCGGTTCTCCCGCTCCAGAGCCTTCATCTTCTCGGCCATGTCGCTGGGGATACCGGCGCGTTGGCCGCTGTCCACTTCCGCCTTCTTGACCCATTCATGCAGCGTATGCGCCGAACAGCCGATCTTGGCCGCTATCGACGAAACCGTCGCCCAGCGCGATGGATGCTCAGCTTCATGGTCCAGAACCAGCCGCACCGCGCGATCCCGAACTTCAGGTGAAAATTTGTTGGTCGTCTTGCTCATCTCGGCTCCACTGTCTCACAAGTTGGAGCCTCCGGCAAACCCGGCGCGCGTGTGGATGCCCCCGGTTTGGCAAGAAGATTTTGTCGTCCGTGAAGAATGAGGCGGGTTAAACTGCCGATGCTTTTTGCGCGAAGGCGAGCCATGCAATCAGCAGCCACGCCAAGCTCTTCAGCCATTTGATGATGAGAGAGAAGTTATAGCCTGCGGCGGCGAGAACGGCGTTGATGGCATCGCCATGTTTGCCGGCCAGATAGTTGCGGTCCATGCGGTGTTCGGCTTTGATATGGCCGATGACCGGCTCGACGGCGGAACGTCGCCGCATCTGGCGCTTGATGGCCGGGGTGACATTGCGCTTCTGACCAGCGGTGAAGACCCGGAGCTTGTGGCTATCCGGTGCATTGTGGCCGCGATAGCCGGCATCGGCGAGGATGCGTCCGATCTCATTGCCGATGGTCTTTTCCATGTCGGGAATGACGGCTGCCAACGTATGGCCGTCATAAGGATTGCCGGGCAAGGCTTTTGCATGCAGGGCGAACTGGCCGCCCTTTGATCGCTTCAATGTGGTGGCGACCGAGACTTTGACGCCGAACTCATAAGGCCGGTGTGCCTTGCCTTTGCCGATACATTCGACCTCCGGCGCATGCAGGCTGTAAATCTTGCGGCCACGCTGGCGCTGGCGTTGCTCCAGCACCGTGTTGGCCTGATGCAGCGGCCAGAGGAAGACGGAACGCAGCGCTTCGTCCTCGCCAATCCGGCGCTGGATGTCGCGGATGGTGCGGCCCAGATAGGTCTTGAGCGTCCGTAGTGCCTTCCTCGCCCGCTTGAACTGCTTGGCATGAGCGTAACGCTGGTGCTGGATCAGCGCCAGCTTTCCAACCCGGACATAGGTCTGACGTAACGTCATGCCGTTCTTCTTCGCCAGTTTCACCAGCCGCTCGCGCGCCCGGTTGAGGAGCTTGGCATCGGTGGGAAACATCACATTCTTCGGCTGGACGGTCGTATCGACGATGACCTGTCGCGTATCCTGCGGCTGCATCGCTCCGGTCTTGACCGCCACCGCCAGGCTTTCCTGCAACAGCGCGCTCACGCGATCCTCGCCCATGCGATTGCGCCACCGCGTCATCGATGAACGGTCGAAGGGGAGCTTATGACAGAAGAACTCTTCGCCGCACAAATATTGGAAATAAGGATTCTCCAGCCAGCGGACGCACAGTTCCTCATCCGACAGATTGAAGGTGTGCTTCAAGATCGCCAGCCCGGCCATCAGCCTTGTGGGAAGCGGCGGCATGCCGGGGCGGTCGGAATAAACCTCGCCGAAGCGCTGCTCCAGATGCGGCCAGTCGATCTCTCGCGCCAGCCGCACCAGTTCGTGCTTCATGTTGAGGATCTGATCCAGCCGGGAGCGGAACAAATCCTGCTCTCCCGTCTCGCGCCGCTCGCGTGGTCTCGACATCGCCATTCTCCGGTTTGTCGTAAGCGCTTTCCCGCTGCCCTCCTGCCGCGGGAGATGTGAGCGTGCGAAGAAGGCTCCGGTTAG
>NZ_BMHH01000029.1 GCF_014640615.1 Paramesorhizobium endophyticum
TACTTCGCAAGCGTAAATCCGATAATCAATTCTTCCGATTCAGAAAGTCCTCGGACGGACACTTATCAAGCAGCATAAAATCCTTGTGGAAAAACGTTCGGGAACTTTCGAGGAAGAAACGAATTGCCCAAATCTGCCGCTGTTTGAGTGGCTTCTTTACGCCCACTTTCCGGCCGGCGTTGATTTCCACGCCGAACTGAGCCGGTTTTTCCACCGAGAAGTGAGCCACCTCTGAGTATGGTTTTCTGATCAGGGTTTGGTCAAGGGATTGGCTTTTTCTCCTCTCTTCTGTGCTGCGGCAGTCGAGCTGGCTTTGAAGCGGAAGCTGTCATTGCCGGTTTCCAGAATATGACAACGGTGGGTGAGACGGTCGAGCAGAGCGGTCGTCATCTTGGCGTCACCGAAGACCGTGGCCCATTCGCTGAAGCTGAGATTGGTGGTGATGACGACGCTGGTCCGCTCGTAGAGTTTGCTCAGCAGGTGGAAGAGCAGCGCTCCACCGGAGGCGCTGAACGGGAGGTATCCCAATTCGTCCAGGATCAGCAGGTCGAGGCGAGCCAGCGTCTCAGCGATCTGGCCTGCCTTGCCTTTTGCCTTCTCCTGCTCGAGTGCGTTGACCAATTCGATCGTGGAGAAGAAGCGGACCTTTCGGCGATGATGCTCGATCGCCTGGATGCCGAGAGCTGTCGCGACATGTGTTTTACCTGTGCCCGGCCCGCCGACGAGCACGATATTCTGCGCTCCGTCGATGAACTCGCATCTGTGCAACTGGCGCACTGTCACTTCGTTGATCTCGCTGGCGGCGAAGTCGAAGCCGGAGAGGTCCTTGTAGGCGGGGAAGCGGGCAGCCTTCATGTGATAGGCGATGGAGCGGACCTCGCGTTCGGCCATCTCGGCCTTCAGCAACTGGGACAAGATGGGCACGGCCGCGTCAAAAGCCGGAGCCCCTTGCTCGATCAGGTCCGTGACGGCTTGGGACATGCCATACATCTTCAGGCTACGGAGCATGATAACGACGGCGGCGCTGGCAGGATCATGACGCATGACGACCTCCTGCGATCTGGACGCGCAGACCATCATAGCGTTCGACATTGGCCTTGGGTTCACGCAGCAAGGTCAATGCCTGTGGGGTATCTATGTTGGGACCGTCGGTCGTCTTGCCGTCGATCAGCCGATGCAACAGGTTCAGCACATGCGTCTTGGTCGCCACGCCTGCATCCAGGGCCAGTTCCACAGCCCTGACGACGACTTGTTCGTTGTGATGCAGGACAAGAGCAAGGATATCGGCCATCTCACGATCACCGCCGGGGCGGCGAAGCATCTGGTCCTGCAGTTGTCGAAAGGCCAACGGCAATTCCAGGAAGGGTGCACCATTGCGCAGGGCACCGGGCTTGCGCTGAATGACGGTAAGGTAATGCCGCCAGTCGTAAATCGTTCGTGGCGGCTTGTCGTGACTGCGTTCAATAACCCGCTCATGCTCGCATAGAATATTGCCTTCGGCCGCAACGACCAGTCGCTCGGGATAAATCCGCAGGCTGACAGGCCGGTTGGCAAAAGACGCAGGCACGCTGTAGCGGTTCCGCTCGAAGGTAATCAGGCATGTCGGTGAGACGCGCTTGCTTTGCTCGACGAAGCCGTCGAAAGCGGTGGGCAACGCCATCAACGCGGCCTGCTCTGCGGCCCAGATGTCGGCGATCGTACCGGACAAGCTGCCATGCGGTGTCTCCCGCCACAGGTCCTGGCAATGCTGTTCCAACCAGTCATTCAACGTTGCCAAATCCGGGAAGTCCGGCATTTGCTGCCACAGCCGTGGTCGAGCATCCTGGACATTCTTCTCGACCTGGCCCTTTTCCCAGCCCGCAGCGGGATTGCAGAACTCGGGCGCAAAGACATAGTGGTTCGTCATCGCGAGGAAGCGGATATTGACCTGTCGCTCTTTACCGCGGCCGACGCGGTCGACCGCCGTTTTCATGTTGTCATAGATGCCGCGACCAGGCACGCCGCCGAACACACGGAAGCCGTGCCAATGGGCGTCAAAGAGCATCTCGTGCGTTTGCAGCAGGTAAGCCCTGACCAGAAACGCGCGACTGTGCGATAGCTTGATATGTGCGACCTGAAGCTTCACACGCTCGCCGCCGATCACGGCATAGTCCTCACTCCAATCGAATTGGAATGCTTCGCCTGGGCGGAATGACAGCGGAACGAATACGCCACGGCCCGTCGTCTGCTGCTCACGTTGCCGATCAGATCGCCACTCGCGGGCGAAGGCGGCCACCCGGCCATAGGAGCCGGTAAAGCCGAGAGCCACCAGATCGGCATGAATCTGCTTCAGTGTTCGGCGCTGCTTACGCGACTTCCCGGCCTCGGTCTTCAGCCAGCCAGCCAATTTGTCGGCAAAGGGATCAAGCTTGCTCGGTCGTTCCGATACCGTGAACGTCGGCTCGATCGTACCAGCGCTCAAATACTTCGCGATCGTATTGCGCGACAGCCCGGTGCGCCGGCTTATCTCGCGGATCGACTGCTTCTCGCGTAGCGCCATCCGACGGATGATGTTTAAAAGTCCCATGTGGATCACTCCGTTGCCCCCGTCGTTAACCGCGTTGGGGGGAAGGTTCACATGGCTCAATTCTCAATGGAAATTATGCGACTAACCGGCTCGTTCTGCGTGGAAATCAACAAGCGGCCATCTGCTTCTGGAAGCGGAGGAGACGCCGCTCGTCACGCGCCTCCATCATCTCGCTGACCAGGGCAGCCGCCGTAGTGAAGCCGACCGACAGGCCCTTCTGGCAGGCGGCGAGGCCCAGACCGAGAGCCACATGCGTTTTGCCCGTGCCGCTGGGTCCGAGCGCAATGACGTTCTCGCGGCGCTCGATCCATTCGCATCGCGCCAGTTCCAGTACCTGCATCTTGTTGAGCTTGGGGATGGCGGTAAAGTCGAAACTGTCGAGGCTTTTGACGACGGGGAATTTGGCCGCCTTGATCCGACGCTCGACCTTACGACGGTCACGTTCAATCATCTCCCGCTCGGCAAGCCGGAAGAGGTAGCCGACATGATCGACGCCCTCGATGGCACACAGCCGAGCCAGCTTTTGATACTCGCGCTGGAAGGTCGGCAGCTTGAGGGTCTTGAGATAGTGCGCGAGAAGGATCTCTGGTGCTTCGATGGTCATGCCGCTTCTCCTGCAGGCGAACAATCGATGCGGCTGGCGCTATGGGTGTCATAGCCTCCTTGGGGGCCGGGGTTCTCGATCTTCCGACGCTTCTGCCGGTTGGCGGCGGCGTTCTAGGCTCAGGCGGCTCGCTTCTTAGGACGGCGACCGGCGCGGCCATTGGCGCGGGTATTGATGCGTCAGTCACAGAGGCCGGATTGCATCTCACCCAAGTCGCGAGGACGGGCGAGGAAAGCGTTTTCAATGTCGGCGGCTCCATTCTTCTCGGTGGCGCGCTCGGCACACTGGCGGCGCGCTATCTGTCAAATGAAGCATCCTCAATCCTGTCTCGCAAGATCGAAGGGCAAGAGCGCGGCTATGATGAATTCGATAATGCTTTCATCGCGGCAGGGAAGGCGGCATCAGCTGGCGCGGCGGCGCGCGATACCGGCCCGTTAGCGCTCAAGGATGAAGCGCTCATCAAGAATATTCCACTGGTCAATCAGCAGGACCCTTTGATCCGGCTGCAATTGTCTGACCTCGATACCGCGCGCCAGACGGTGAGGGGCCTTGCTGAAACCCCGTTGGAATACGCCGACAATGCGCGCGGAGTTGCGACCGAGATTGGGGGGTCCGTCGAAACACGTATGAAAATGTGGAATGCGCCGTTAGCAAAATCGCTGACCGACATCGATACGCTCTATGCCAGATACTTCAACGACGCGCCGGACCCCTCGGCATGGCAAGCGCGCCTTTCGCCTATCAGGGCCGAAATGCAGCGTATAACGGGCGGCACGAAGCTGACCTACAAGCAATTCAAGGAAGAAGTAGGGAAGGCTGCATTCAGCGCTGAGCAGCATCCCATATCCACCGTTGCAGAGGCAGCAACAGTTTATCGCCGGACTGATGAGGCGATGAAGAAAGCCGCAATCGAGGCCGGGTTACTACCGGAAGACGTTCAAGTGCAAGGGGACGTTTCTCACCTATTCAGAATGTACAACAAGAACAAAATCATTGCGCGCCGCAATGAATTCGCAAGCGTTCTACAATCCCACATGTTGGCAAAGCGAGGGGAAGCGGAAAATCGGCTTGCTCAGGCGGACGCTTCAAAGGTAGCGGTCAAAGCACATCAGGCACAGGAGAAGGTTCGCGCAGTCGAGCAGAGAATGGAAGCGACGGAACTCCGCATTTCCCAAAAGGAGGAATCCTATCGAAATGTTCTGAGCGTCAAACCGCCAAAGGGCAAAATTGGCGTCACGGAAAAACAGTTTGAGGCCCTTCAGCGCAGACGGGATGCTCTTGATGATCTTCGCTCTGAATACAGGGTGATGGAAGAAGAATTCCAAGAGGTCGTAGAGAAATACCGTAGCATTGCCGATGAGTTCGACGCGCCCCCGGATGATATAAAAAATTCATCTAGAGTAAAAATGGCGATAGACTACGTTAGGGCGAAGAAAGCTGAAGCAGAGCTGAAGGCAAAGATTACTCGCCTTAAGTCGAAGGAAAAATATCTCCGTTTGTCGGGCCAAAAACTTAAGGCTGATAATGCGGCGAGGGAGTTGGACGCCATCGAGGTCGATTTGGCCCGCAATTCCAAGCAGGTTAAGAGGCTTGAAGGAATCTTCGAAAAAACGGGTAAGTACTTTTCGGATTCCGCGAATGCAAAAGCAGACGAGTTCGCGCTCCTATCCGATGATGAAATACGCGACCTTGTTGACGAAACGATAGATACGATTCTTGGAAACGCTGATGGGCGCATCCCTTATGACGGTATCATTTCAGGGCCGCGCGGGCCATTGAAGGAAAGAACCCTCAATATCGAAAGCGCCAAGATACAGGACTTTCTTGAACTGGACATTGAACAGGTCCTTCAGGCCCAGGTACGCACCATGTCGGCGGACGTGGAGATTGCCAAGAAATTTGGCGACCCGACCATGGCGGAAGAAATCCGCAAGGTGAATGACGAAGCGAACCGAAAGATTGCGCAGGTCGATGGGCGATCTGACCTTGATGCGGCGGCGAAGGAAAAAGAGCGCACACGGCTCGATAAGCAGCGGAAAGCTGCCGTCCGCGACATTGAAGGTATCCGTGACCGTCTACGCGGGCAATATGCGCTCCCTTCAAATCCTGATGGTGTGGTTCTTCGCGCCGGTCGTGTGGCCCGAAACCTGAATTACCTACGACTTCTCGGTGGCATGAAGGTTTCTGCTATCCCCGATATGGGCCGCGTGATCACCGTACATGGAATGACCAGCGCCTTCCGGGATGGCTTCTTGCCGATGATGAGGAACTTCCGGGCATTCCGCGCGGCGGCTGAGGAGGTCAAGCAGGCCGGTACCGCTCTGGACATGATCCTTGATACGCGCGCCATGGCGATAGCCGACATCACAGGTGAGTTTGGACGACATTCCAAATTCGAGCGCGGCATTCAATCGCTGTCCTCTCGTTTCGGCGTCGTGTCGCTGATGGCTCCATGGAATGCCTCGATGAAGCAGTTCGCGGGCCTTGTCACAATGTCAAATGTCCTTCAGGCTGCGCAGCGAGTTGCCGCCGGGGCGGCTAGTCCGAAAGATATTCGCAGGCTCGCAGCATCTGGTATCGATGAAGACATAGCACAGCGTATCGCCAAAGAGTTTGCGCAGCACGGCGATAATCAAGATGGGGTGCTGCTGGCAAAGGCCGCGGGCTGGTCCGACAAGCAGGCGAGGGAAGCTTTCCGTGCCGCCGTTGTGCGAGATGTGGATCGCATTGTCGTCACCCCGGGACAGGACAAGCCGCTATGGATGAGTACCGAACTAGGTAAGACCATAGGCCAGTTCAAATCGTTCGGGCTTTCCTCCATGCAGCGCGTCACATTGACGGGCTTGCAGCAACGTGATGCGGCAGTCCTGAACGGGATACTGGTTTCGCTCGCTCTTGGAGCGGTGAGCTATTGGGCCAAACAGACCATATCTGGACAGCCGTTATCGGATAATCCGTGGCAATGGGGTGTAGAGGCTTTTGACCGCTCTGGCTTGACCGGGTGGCTGATGGAAGTGAATAATCTCAGCGAGAAGGCTACACGCGGCAGAGTAGGGGCATCCCTCCTGACGGGAGAACAGGTATCTCGGTATGCCAGCCGCAATGTGACAAGTGCATTTTTAGGGCCAACCCCCGGCGCGATAGCAGACATATTTCAGGTATCCGGATCAATATTCGCTGGAGACACGACGAAAAGCGACCTGCGAAAAGCACGCGAAATGATACCGATGCAAAACCTTTTCTATTTGAGGCGGCTATTCAATATGGTTGAAGAGGGCACTGGGAATGCCCTTGGGCTTCCAGATACAAGGAAATAGGATCGATGGGGTTTATTTTCGCTTTGATACTTATCCCGGCAGCGGTGGCGATGATATTCTCGCCATTTATCGCCTATGGTTTTTACCGGGATGGCGATATCCGTAGCGCAGCAAAAGCCTCGGCTGTGTTTATCGTTTGCGCCTTAATCGTTGTAGCAACCCCACGAGGCCAGAAAAGCTCAGGCCATTACGATGATTGCGAACGATACAGCAGCTTCGCCGAAAGCTGCTGACGGGAGCTGTTATGTTCCTCGATGAGGATTTAATAAAATTGAATTCCAACTCGACTTTTGATTACGCCGTCCAAAACCGACGGGGGTATAGGGCAAAGTGGCGCTAATAGGTTGCCCCCAAGCTAACCGCTTCATCAAACTTCCTGTCTGATATCTCAAACAACTGAAACCATATCTGGCGACTGTAGATTTTTGTGATCTTGTTTACCAAAGCGGATCGCTCTTGGCCGCAAAGAGTTCGCGCTGCATTCGTCAATACGGAATACTGGAGGTTAGGGTTTCTCTTCGTCAAATACCGGGCCGCCCCATAACCGCACTTCATGTAGGCGTCTCGTTCCGAAGCGTAACTGGCAAACTTTCGGTCGGCCTCTTCGGTAGACGTACATCCGCATAAAGCCAAAAATAAAATGGCAACAAAAAACCGCAGCATCCCCAATCCCCTTTCCGGCTAAAAAAGCACAAGGGGAGGGGCTTTGTCGAGGGCAAAGAAAACGCCGCCTAAGCTGGGCTTTGGTCAGGCGGCGCGCTTCGGCCTGCCTGTTTGCCGTGGCCGATAATGTGCATGCATCAGGAGAGGGTCTCGCTGGCTGGCGCGCAACAGCATCTTGACGGCATGGCTAATGGGAGCGCCCGCGCGGTAGTTTTTCCATGTGCGGAGGCTGACGCCGAGGAAATCCGCCGCCTCGTTGTTGGAAAGGGCGGCGGCTTCCTGCCATCGGCATAGATCATCCGAGGTGAAGTCGCGCTGATCTTCGGCAATCTGAAACAGGTGATAGGCATCAATCGCCAAATCCTCGCCTGCCCATTCGACCGTTGCGCCATAGTCGGCAACAGCAGCGGTTTTCCAGATATCTGGGGATTTGAGCGGGGCGAGAAGTTCGCCGCCGGTGGCAACCCAGCCGACGAGATTTACCGTGGAGGCCGGAGCATCCTTCCACTGGATTTCCAGGGTCATGTTCGGCGCGGGCTTTACGCTTTCAATACGCGGCATGTCCATTTTCGTTTCCTCTCTCAAGCGATGGGGAAGCGGGGATTTGTCCGGTTCCATTCAGCGGCAATCGTCGCTTTATTCTCACGCGCCCATTCAAGGGCGGTATCTTCTACCCTGCGGCCCAGTTTGCCACGCAGGATTTGCAGCGTTGCAATTTCCACAAGCGCATCGCCATCGGGCGTGAGGATGTGAAAATGAGGAGGCAAGTGATCATTCGCGTACACTCGAATGATGATGTTTCCGATTTGAACCAGCTTGCCCATGCGCCCCTCGCTTCAATGGAACTAATATAGGGCAAATTATGCACCGTGTAAAGATAGCTGGTGAAATTTTTTCCCTATAATGTGGAGAAGCGCTCCTCCGGGCCGTTTATCAAATCACACCATAAGCCGTCCTTCGGGGCGGCTTTTTCTATTGAGGAATCCCCATGGGAATTATCATTGACCGTACTGACGGCCTCGCATCATCCGCCGCTATGAAAGGGCCGGTGCGTTGCGCCACAACACAGAATATCGTTCTATGCGGCTTGCAGGTCATAGACGGCCTACAGCTGGCCGAGAATGACCGTGTTCTGGTGAAGGACCAGACGGATTCAAGGACGAATGGCCTTTACGTGGTGTCGGTCGGCCTATGGCGGCGGTCCGCTGATTTCAACAACAACCGAGATGTCCGTGAAGGGACGATGATCATCGTCACGGATGGTGTTCTGAATGCCGGCCAATGGTATGTCGCGTCTGACAATCCGATCAATATTGGCACCACGCTGCTTGCCTTTAAGCGTGTTCTCACATTCGGGCTTGCCCCCGGTCAGATTAATGGGGGCGTCGTCTTTGAGACAAAGGCTCAGATGGATGCAAGCCTCAACTACGCCGATAAGCAAATGGCGTGGGTCATCCGAGACCCCGCCGTTGGCAATAACGGCACCTATTACAAGTCCGGCGCTTCTGGATTCGGTTCTTGGATCAGGATTGGTGACCTTCCTTATAGCTTTATTCCGGCGACGAATACTGGAGTGGGTACGGACAACGCCATCCAGGCAACCACGGAAATACCCATTCCGCTTGTTGATCGCGCGGTCCTCATTGCTCTTCCTATCGTCGCCACGACGACAGGGGATGCAACAGTTTCTTTCAACGGGGGTGCGCCTCTTCCCATCGCCGATTCGACGGGGGTTGTCGTGCCATCTGGCGAGATGGAGGCGGGCCAGATTGTATGCGGTTATAAGTATCAGGGGCAGTTCCGCATTTTGGCTGGCCGTCGTGGATGGTCCCCTCTTTTGCGCGTCGTTGCTGATGGGGCGCGTCGTGTTCTCCAGCTATACGATTGGACTGCTGGCCACGGACCGAAGCCGAATGTTTACGGATATCTCGGCCCGAACGGTATTGTGAGCGATATCACTCAGGCGACCGACATTCGGGGGCCAGAAGGCCCCAATGGCCCAGGCACCGGGGACATGCTGAAAGATGTTTATGATCCCCGGCGCATAGAGGGGGACGCTTACCCATACCGCAGTAAGGCTGAGGTAGAAGCGGCCACAATCCCAATCTCGGTGGATTTCATCCAGCTCGTTGGGTATTACGCTGCGGGAGATGGAGGAGGGGCGCTTTACAAGCGCGTTACTTCCGAACCCTCACATGCTGGCAAAATCCAGTCAGCGGACGGATCGTGGTGGGAATTGGCCGATCAAGACTTAAGGGTCGAGATATTCGGTGCTAAGGGCGACGGTTTGACCGACGACGCCGATGCCATCGAAACGGCGACCAATTATGCTGCCGCACGTGGGGCGACGGTACTATTCGACGCAAAAGGATATTTCCTCAGTCGTACAATCAAGCCCGCTCCGGGGCCGTGGGCAACATGGAGGTGGCGCGGAGTGGAGACCGGGAACCATGCAACGATGGCTCATTCGTTGCATCCCGGGACAATGATTGTTACGAAAGGAGCGTACAATGCGCTTGAGGTTGATTTTTTACAGTTCTCCAATGAGAATTTTTCAGTTGAAGGAATAAGTTTCTTAAACGCAACGCCAGACTATACAAGTTCTACTGCCATTATAGTGACTCGTGGCGAAAGTAATCAAAGATACATAAGCGGGTTTGAGTTTCGAAAAGTCTCAACATCTGGTTACGCTGCATCGTTTAGATTCGTTGGAAAAAATGTAACTGATGGCGTTGGACAAAATCACATAGGGAATGTGGTATTCGATCAATGTAACATGACAAATGGCGGTATCGGCATCTCACTAAGCAAATGCAGTCTTAAATCTATCCGATTTCTATAGTTGCTTATGGTTTGGTCTACGCTATGGCGGATTTCTTTTGTCACGCACCCCTGGCGACGGGGAGCCTACCGGCTTCGGGTCCATGATCAGAGCCAACATCCACGATGGTCACTTCGAAGAGGTAGGCGGTATTTTCCGAACACAGTCAGAGAGTACGCTGGATGAAAGCGGTCAGGCACTTCGGAGTGTTATTTCCCTATCCGGGAGGACTAGCCGGGAATGGTGCGGGGCGAGCACTGACCCGACTACGGGCGATCCATTCCAGCTCGGCGTTGACACAGACATCATCATCACCGGCGCAATTGACAGGTTCACGGGGTATGGCGAAACGACATTGCCGTCTATCCCGGCGAAATGCTCTATAAATTCAACGTCGCCAGTGTATGTTGTTCCGAACGGCGGTCTTCTGCGCTCGCCGCGTGAAATCAACGCGCCTCGGCTTCAGTATACTCTTGGGCCTGCTGGCGGGGGTTCCGCTAGCGTTACGTTCAGCATCAAGAGTGACGCGGCATTTGTGAACGCGGATTTCGCCATTAAAACGGAAATCATCCTGGCAAACGGCGCGTATGGCTACCGCGAAGATGTGCATACAGGCAGACCCAGCACAACCACCGTTTCAACGCCAATAGTGAACGCCACCACAACGGCTGTAGCTGTTTCTTTCGGCTCCGGTGGTTCTGATGACATACTCACTGTGACGCTGGATAATCAAGGTAGCCTCTCTGTCCCCTGCGAAGTGAAAGTCGTCAATCTCTCTGGGGCGGCGATCATTACGCAGAGCAATGTGTGACACCACCGAAGGCCCGGAGAATTGAGGCGTTTCTCGCGGAGTTGCCGGCGTTTGAGTGGCCGTCCGGCTCATAGCATCCCGAACCAGCTTACCCGCCACACCGCCCTCTGAGGCGGTTTTTTTATTGCCGAAAGGAAAGACCATGAACCGCAATTTCGAGCGGGCGCTTTCGTGCGTCCTGAAACACGAGGGCGGCTGGGCCGACAATCCCGCCGATCCGGGCGGCGCAACCATGAAAGGCGTCACGCTGGCGACCTTTCGCCGCTATGTGAAGCCCAGCGCGACAAAGGCCGATCTGCGCAAGATCACCGATGCGCAGCTTTCGACCATCTACCGCCGCCATTACTGGGACGCCGTAGCGGGCGCTGAATTGCCGGATGGCGTGGATTACGCCGTGTTCGATTTCGCGGTGAACAGCGGGCCGTCGCGGGCGGCGAAATACCTCCAGGCGGTGGCGGGCGTGACGCAGGATGGCAAAATCGGTCCAGCCACGCTCAAGGCCGTGCGCGGCAAGCCGCATGCGTCCGTCATCCATGAGCTTTGCGACAAGCGGCTCGCCTTCCTGCAACGCCTCGACACGTGGAAGACATTCGGCAAAGGTTGGTCATCGCGTGTCCTGGGCGTTCGCACGGAAGCTTTGAGAATGGCTGCGCCGGGTTTGACCGTTCCCACGCCCGTATCCCCTCCTGCCGGGGCCGCGCCGCAGCCTTCCGCGCCCTCGACGGCTGTCAAGCAATCACTCATCTCCATCATCCTTGCCGCGCTCGCGGCTCTCTTCAAAAGGACGGCGCAATGAACATCATGGCCTACAACAAGTTCCTCGTCGCCGCGCTCATGGCCGCGGTGACGTTCGTCCAGTCCTATTTCGAGATTGACCTTGGCGTGGATCAGGTGACGGCGAGCAATCTTATCGCGGCGATAGCTGCAATTCTCGTCTATTTCATCCCGAACGTGCCGCCCAAGCCAACGCGCACTGATCCGATGGATGGTGTGCAGGACGCGCTGTAATGCTGGCGCTCCTCAAATATTGGCAGATCGGCGCAGGGACGGCGGTGGGCGCGTTGCTCGCTGCCGGTCCCGTCTATCTCTACGGCGCGGCGCAGGGGCGTCAGCAAGCGGCTTTGTCGGCGGCAGAGGCAACGGTGAAGGCAATCCAACAAAGGGGCGATGTGGATGAAAAGATTATTGACATGGACGGCTATCGCCTCTGCCTTGAGCTTGGCGGGGTGCCAGACGAGTGCGACCAACTGCGCCGGGTGGAAGCGGATCAGCGTTAAGCCCGCGACGGCGGTCTATCTCGCAGGCAATGATACTACGGCAGGGCAGGGGATTGCAGGGCATAATGCCTACGGCAAAGCGGCGGGGTGCTGGTGATGAAGGAGCAAATCGCGGATCGTACAACTACAGCAATTGCCACTGGTGCGGCGATGAATTGGATATGGCTCCCATACCTGGAGCATGTCCTATCCATAGCTCTCTCTGCGCTCGGCGTGATCTGGCTGCTGGTGCAGATTTATTACAAGGTCAGGAGCGGGCGGTAGACGCCCCTCACTCACACCACCCGCGCCGCTTGCCCTTCCAGGGGCGCGCCAGAAGCTCCCCCACAAGAACATCTCCCACATCAGCGCCATTCACGGCTATGGTCGCCAGTGTGCGCCCGTATCGGTCCTTGACGCGGCCTGAGCCGGGATCGCCGCGCTTGATGACGGGATCGCCGGTCGCCAGCAGTTCAGCGAGGCGGCGTTTTGCCACCAGGCATCGCATTTGGACGGCCAATCTCCGGCGCGTCGATGTTGGCGATTCGGATGCGCTCGTCGCGGATGGTGATGGTGTCGCCGTCGATGGTGCAAACCTGATTCGAACAGATCGGCGCTGCGCTTCCCGGCGAGGAAAAGAGAACGGCAAACGCAAAGCCGAATACGAGCTTGGTGATTCTAGCGCGCATGGTAAGGGGCCTCAAAAGAGAAGGGCGTTTCGTAAGGGAAAATGCCCATCAGGTTCATCGAACCATGGGGAACTTCGTGAGTTGACCCGTAACATATTGAAAAATATGGTGGGCGATGACAGGCTCGAACTGCCGACATCTTCGGTGTAAACGAAGCGCTCTACCAACTGAGCTAATCGCCCGCTCGCGTGAAGCGGCGTGTGGTCATGCCTTTAGGCAATTCGGCTCGCAAGCGCAAGAGGTAAGTGCGGGGGAGGGCGCGCTGCGGCGAGGTTCTGCGGACCGCATTTTCGAAACAGAAAATATTCTCAAAAATTTTCGAATGAGGTCGTTGACAGGGGACGGCGAACCCCTTAGAAGCCCGCTCATCGCCGGACGGAAACGCCCCGGCGGGACTAAAAAGAAAGTACGCGGGTGTAGCTCAGTTGGTTAGAGTGCCGGCCTGTCACGCCGGAGGTCGCGGGTTCGAGCCCCGTCACTCGCGCCACTTTTCTTCAAGCAAAATCAAAACTTTGATTGGTTTGATGAAGAGTGGCGCCCAGCCGCTGGAAGCATCATTTCCCCTTCACATCATCCCTTCGAATGACCTTTGCCAGCCCGATTGATATGCGGGATTAGGCGCGCGATTCGATGATCCTAAATCCCATTCAGTTTACATTTCCTGCCCGGAACGATTCGGACAAAATTGTCCGAATCTCCTTGCCATTTGGATTGCTTTGTCGGAATCTGTCCCGAGGGGGAAGGGATGGACAAGCGGGACCGCTTCATTGCCGAATTGAGGGAGGAGGCCAAAGCTCTCGGGCTCGCTTTCCGCATCAGCAAAAGCAAGGGGAAGGGCGGTCATGCGACGGTGTGGGTGGGCGACCGAGTCGCCACGCTGCCAAACCGGGAAATCGACCCGAAAACAGCGGCGAAAATTCTGAAGGGGCTGGGATTGAGGTGAATATCACCTGCGAAGCGCTAAGGAAGGATATGACCGATGAAAACCTATGCTTACGCCGCGGTTTTTGAGCCGACCGAACGCGAAGGCGGCTTTGTCGTCACATTCCCCGACGTTCCTGGGGCTATCACCGAAGGTGACGATATGGCGGATGCGCGCGCGATGGCGGCGGACGCGCTTGGAGTCATACTGCTGGTCTATCTGGAAAAGGGTTGGGCGCTTCCAGAAGCCAAGGCGGAAGGTGAAATGATCTGCCCGGATGCCGAAGTCGCGGCCAAGATAGCAGTGATCGAAACCTTCCGTGCTTCCGGCTTGTCGCGCCTCGAGCTCGCGCGCAGGCTGGGAAAGGACGAGAAGGAAATTCGGCGTATGCTCGATCCGAATACGGCAACAAGACTTCCGCTCATGACGGCCGCGCTTGCGATCATGGGTCAGCGTCTGGTGATTGGGCTCGAGGCTGCGGAATAGGCAGCAAGCCCATCCGCGCCGCACGCGGGTCTTCCACACTGATTCCTGTTTCACAAACATTTGAGACACCGGCCCGGTTCGCGCTGCGCCTGTCTGGCCCACTTCCGCCTAAATTGCTGGCTTCCCTGGCTTTTTCAGGCTTCGCGCTGCCCTGCCAATAACCGTCAGCGTCTGGTTTTATGGGGCCTTCCGCCTTATATGCGGCCATGAGCGGCACATTATTAAGCATATGGCAAAAGGAGGGCGGCGGTTTGGCGGTCTTTTGCCTTGCACCTTCAGCCTCTCTGCGCTAACCCTCGCCGCGAAATCGCGCTGGTCGCACCAGTTCGCACGGTATGCCTTTTGAAGCTGCTTGGGCGAGGGGTCTTTCGGTAGAGCATGATCCCAGAAAGTTGCGGACTTTTGGATAAGATCATGCGGCTAAAAGATGCAATGTGTCGCATGGTCGTGGCCGGCAAAAGGTCTATGACAGGCGGCAATCAGCCTCGTGTCAAAAGGCGGAAACAGGATCATGAACGAGCTTTTGAGTTCCTACCTGCCCATCGTCATATTCATTGGCGTGGCGCTGGTGATCGGTCTGGCGCTTCTCGTCGCGCCGTTCCTTGTCGCTTACCGGCAGCCGGACCCTGAAAAACTGTCGGCGTATGAATGCGGCTTCAACGCATTCGACGACGCGCGCATGAAATTCGACATCCGGTTCTATCTGGTGTCGATTCTCTTCATCATCTTCGACCTGGAAGTCGCCTTCCTGTTTCCGTGGGCGGTTTCCTTCGGTTCCATCGGCTGGTTCGGTTTCTGGTCGATGATGCTGTTCCTGGCCGTGCTGACCATCGGCTTCATCTATGAATGGAAAAAGGGAGCGCTGGAATGGGATTGACCGATAGCAACACCACGCTCGTCGCGCCCCAGCCCAAGGGAATTATCGATCCGAACACGGGCAAGCCCGTGGGCTCGGACGATGCGTTCTTCAACGAGATCAATGCGGAACTGTCCGACAAGGGCTTTCTCGTCACCTCCACCGACGCGCTCGTCACCTGGGCGCGGTCCGGATCGCTGATGTGGATGACGTTCGGCCTGGCCTGTTGCGCGGTGGAGATGATGCACATCTCCATGCCGCGCTACGATGCGGAGCGTTTCGGCATCGCGCCCCGCGCGTCTCCGCGGCAGTCCGATGTGATGATCGTCGCGGGCACGCTGACCAACAAGATGGCCCCGGCGCTGCGCAAGGTCTATGACCAGATGCCGGAGCCGCGCTACGTCATCTCCATGGGCTCCTGCGCCAATGGCGGCGGCTATTATCATTATTCCTATTCGGTGGTGCGCGGCTGCGATCGCGTCGTGCCTGTCGATATCTACGTGCCCGGCTGCCCGCCCACTGCCGAAGCGCTGCTCTACGGCATTCTTATGCTGCAGAAGAAAATCCGCCGCACCGGCACCATTGAGCGATAGGGGAGGGCTGGCATGAGCACTCTTGAGGATTTCAAGCTCTACCTTAGTGAGCGCCTCGGCGAGACGATCGAGGATGTCGCCATCGAATATGGCGAGCTCAACCTCGTCGTCCCGGCGGAAAAGATCATCGCCACGCTGACTTTCCTGCGTGACGACGATCTGTGCCGGTTCGTGTCGTTCATCGATCTGAGCGGCGTCGATTATCCCGAGCGCGCCAAGCGGTTCGACGTGGTCTACCAGTTCCTGTCGCCGCGCCATAACAGGCGCATCCGCGTCAAGGTGCAGGCCGACGAGACGACCCTCGTTCCGTCCGCAACCGCTGTCTATCCGGGCGCGGAGTGGTACGAGCGCGAGGCCTACGACATGTATGGCATCCTGTTCTCCGGCCACCCGGACCTGCGCCGCATCCTCACCGATTACGGCTTCGATGGGCATCCGCTGCGCAAGGACTTCCCGCTCACCGGCTATGTGGAAGTGCGCTACGACGACGAGTTGAAGCGCGTCGTCTACCAGCCGGTCGAGCTCAGGCAGGAATTCCGCAATTTCGATTTCCTCTCCCCATGGGAGGGGACGGATTACGTTCTGCCCGGCGACGAGAAGGCAAAGGCGAACTGAGGCGATAAAGAATGGCTGAGACACAAGTTCGCAATTTCAACATCAACTTCGGCCCGCAGCATCCGGCGGCGCACGGCGTTCTTCGCCTCGTGCTGGAGCTGGACGGCGAGGTGGTCGAGCGCGTCGATCCGCATATCGGCCTGCTGCATCGCGGCACCGAGAAGCTGATGGAGGCGAAGACCTATCTGCAGGCGGTCCCTTATCTCGACCGCCTCGATTACGTCGCGCCGATGAACCAGGAGCACGCTTACGCGCTCGCCGTCGAGCGGCTGCTGGGTATCGAGGTGCCGCGCCGCGGGCAGGTCATCCGCGTGCTGTTTTCCGAGATCGGCCGCATCCTCAACCATCTCCTCAACGTCACCACGCAGGCCATGGACGTCGGCGCGCTCACCCCGCCGCTCTGGGGCTTCGAGGAGCGCGAGAAGCTGATGGTGTTTTATGAGCGTGCCTCAGGCGCTCGCATGCACGCGGCCTATTTCCGTCCGGGTGGCGTCCATCAGGACATTCCGCAGAAGCTGGTCGAGGATATCGGCAAGTGGATCGATCCGTTCCTCAAGACCCTTGCTGATCTCGACGCTCTCATCACGCCGAACCGCATCTTCAAGCAGCGCAACGTCGATATCGGCGTCGTCTCGCTGGAGGATGCCTGGGCCTGGGGCTTCTCGGGCGTCATGGTGCGCGGTTCGGGCGCTGCATGGGACCTTCGCAAGTCTCAGCCCTATGAAATCTATCCGGAGCTGGAATTCGACATTCCCATCGGCAAGAATGGCGACTGCTACGACCGCTATCTGATCCGCATGGAAGAAATGCGCCAGTCCGTGCGCATCATGCGCCAGTGCGTCGATCTCCTGCTCGGCAAGGATTCGACCGGCCCCGTCTCCAGTTCGGACCACAAGATCGTTCCGCCGAAGCGCGGCGAGATGAAGCGCTCGATGGAAGCGCTGATCCAGCACTTCAAGCTCTATACCGAGGGCTATCACGTGCCGGCAGGCGAGGTTTACGCCGCCGTGGAAGCGCCCAAGGGCGAGTTCGGCGTCTATCTCGTTGCCGATGGCACCAACAAGCCCTATCGCGTGAAGCTGCGCGCGCCGGGCTTTGCCCATCTCCAGGCCATGGACTTCCTGTGCCGTGGCCACATGCTTGCCGACGTATCCGCAATCCTCGGCTCGCTCGATATCGTGTTTGGTGAGGTTGACCGCTGATGTCCGTACGCCGTCTCGCAGATGATTCCGTTCAGCCGCTCGCCTTCTCGTTCAATCGCGCGAACCAGGTCTGGGCCGAACAGCAGATCAAGAAATACCCGGAAGGCCGCCAGCAATCGGCGGTGATTCCGCTCTTGATGCGCGCGCAGGAACAGGATGGCTGGGTCACGCGCGCGGCCATCGAAACCATCGCCAAGATGCTCGACATGCCGCTGATCCGCGTGCTTGAGGTGGCGACCTTCTATACACAGTTTCAGCTTGGGCCTGTCGGTACCCGTGCCCACATCCAGGTCTGCGGCACCACGCCATGCATGCTGCGCGGCGCGGAAGATCTGAAAAAGGTCTGCCAGCACAAGATCAATCCCGAGCCGTTCGTGACCAACGAGTCCGGCACGCTGTCCTGGGAAGAAGTCGAGTGCCTGGGGGCTTGCGTCAACGCGCCCATGGTGCTGATCTTCAAGGACACCTATGAGGACCTGACGCCGGAGCGTCTCGGAGAGATCATCGATGCGTTCGAAGCGGGCAGGGGCGACGACATCAAGCCCGGTCCGCAGATCAACCGTGTTCTCTCGGCTCCGGTGGGTGTTTCGGTGGATGCGCTGAAGAGCGATGCCACGACGGCGACTGCTGCCCGGCAGGAGAACGGCAAGGAAGCCGAAGTTCCTCCTTCCGATGCCGCACGGCCCAAGACCGCCGCTGTGGAGACGAATGAGGCGATCAGATCGCCTTCGCCTAAAAAGGTGAGCGAGGCCGAGGAGGAGAAGGCTTCGACCGAGCCTGCGCCTGCACCGAAGAAGCCCGCTTCACGCACCAAGAAGCAACCGGAATAGAGGTGAGAAATGCTGGCTGACAAGGATCGCATATTCACCAACATCTACGGCCAGCATGGTCATTCGCTGAAAGAGGCGATGGCGCTTGGCCGTTGGGACAATACCAAAGCCCTGATCGAGAAGGGCCGCGACTGGATCATCAATGAGATGAAGGCATCCGGTCTGCGCGGTCGTGGCGGCGCGGGCTTCCCGACCGGTCTGAAATGGTCCTTCATGCCGAAGGAGAGCGATGGCCGTCCGCATTACCTCGTGGTCAATGCCGACGAGTCCGAGCCCGGCACCTGCAAGGACCGCGACATCATGCGCAACGACCCGCACACGCTGCTGGAAGGCTGCGTCATCGCGGGCTGCGCCATGGGCGCGCATACGGCCTATATCTATATTCGCGGCGAGTATATCCGCGAGCGCGAGGCGCTGCAGCGCGCCGTCGACGAGTGCTATGAGGCTGGCCTGCTCGGCAAGGACAACAAGACCGGCTGGGACATGGATATCTATGTCCACCACGGCGCCGGCGCCTATATCTGCGGCGAGGAAACCGCGCTTCTGGAAAGCCTCGAGGGCAAGAAGGGCCAGCCGCGCCTGAAGCCGCCGTTTCCGGCCAATGTGGGCCTCTATGGCTGCCCGACGACGGTGAACAATGTCGAATCGATTGCGGTCGCTCCGACGATCCTGCGCCGTGGCGCGGCATGGTTCTCGTCCATCGGCCGTCCGAACAATGTCGGTACCAAGCTGTTCATGATCTCCGGTCACGTCAATACGCCATGCACGGTCGAAGAGGCGATGGGCATTACCTTCCGCCAGCTGATCGAAGAGCATGCGGGCGGCATTCGCGGCGGCTGGGACAATCTGCTGGCGGTCATCCCCGGCGGCGCATCCTGCCCGGTGGTGCGCGCCGAGGACATCATGGACTGCCCCATGGATTTCGACGGCCTGCGCGAGGTGAAGTCCTCCTTCGGCACCGCCGCCGTGATCGTGATGGACAAGTCCACCGACATCATCAAGGCGATTGCGCGCCTGTCGCAATTCTTCAAGCATGAAAGCTGCGGCCAGTGCACGCCGTGCCGCGAGGGCACCGGCTGGATGTGGCGCGTCATGGAGCGCATGGTCACCGGCAACGCGCAGCGCCGCGAGATCGATATGCTGCTCGACATCACCAAGCAGGTGGAAGGCCATACGATCTGTGCGCTGGGCGATGCGGCTGCTTGGCCGATCCAGGGCCTGATCCGCAATTTCCGTCCGGAAATCGAAAAGCGGATCGATGAATACAGCCGCAATGCCGTGAACAGCAAATATATCGCGCTGGAAGCGGCGGAGTAAGTCCGATGACAGAGATTCATGACACACGGGATTGTTTCGAAATGCGCAACGCCTCCGTTGCCAATTCGAGCTTCGACGACGTGAATCTGTCGAACAGCAGGTTTCACAAGGTAAACCTGTCGGTAAGTGTGCTGGCTAAGGTGAACATGAGCGATGTGAAGGTGGAAGACGCCAATCTTTCCAGCGCGCATTTCGTCGATGTGAACCTCAGCAATGTCAAAATCGAGAATGCGCAAATCGCGGGCATGACCATCAACGGTGTGGCGGTAAGCGATCTCTTTCAAGCCTACGAGGCGGCGCGCCTCAATGGGGGCAAATAATGGCGAAGATCAAGGTTGACGGCAGAGAGATCGAGGTTCCCGATCACTACACGCTCCTTCAGGCAGCCGAAGAGGCGGGCGCGGAAGTGCCGCGCTTCTGTTTCCACGAGCGTCTTTCCATTGCCGGCAATTGCCGCATGTGTCTGGTCGAGGTGAAGGGCGGTCCCCCCAAGCCGGCGGCCTCCTGCGCCATGGGCGTGCGCGATTTGCGCCCCGGCCCCAATGGCGAAGCGCCGGAGATTTTCACCAACACGCCCATGGTCAAGAAGGCCCGCGAAGGCGTGATGGAATTCCTGCTCATCAACCATCCGCTCGACTGCCCGATCTGCGATCAGGGCGGTGAGTGCGACCTGCAGGACCAGGCCATGGCCTATGGCGCCGAGAACTCGCGCTATCGCGAGAACAAGCGCGCCGTCGAGAACAAATATATCGGCCCGCTGGTGAAGACGATTATGACGCGCTGCATCCATTGCACGCGCTGCGTCCGTTTCACCACGGAAGTCGCCGGCGTTTCCGAGCTTGGCCTCATCGGCCGTGGCGAGGATGCCGAGATCACGACCTATCTCGAACACGCCATGTCGTCCGAACTGCAGGGCAATGTGATTGACCTTTGCCCGGTCGGTGCGCTGACCTCGAAGCCCTATGCCTTCCAGGCGCGTCCGTGGGAGCTCTCCAAGACCGAATCCATCGACGTGATGGATGCCGTCGGCTCCAACATCCGCGTCGATGCCCGTGGCCGCGAAGTGATGCGCATTCTGCCGCGCACCAACGAAGCGGTGAACGAGGAGTGGATTTCCGACAAGACCCGCTTCATCTGGGACGGCCTCAGGACCCAGCGCCTCGACCGCCCCTATGTCCGTCGCAATGGCCGGCTCGTCGCCGCCACCTGGCCGGAAGCCTTCGCTGCTATCGCCGCCAAGGTGTCCGCCACGTCAGGCGACCGCATCGGCGCGATCTCGGGCGACCTCGCCAGCGTCGAGGAGATGTATGCGCTGAAGGGGCTGCTTTCCTCGCTCGGCTCTGTCAATATCGACTGCCGTCAGGATGGCGTGGCGCTCGACCCGTCTCTGGGCCGCGCATCCTACATCTTCAACCCGACCATCGAGGGCATCGAAGACGCCGACGCGCTTGTCATCATCGGCTCCGATCCGCGCCATGAGGCGGCGGTGCTCAACGCCCGCATCCGCAAGCGCCAGCGTCAGGGCCATTTCCCCATCGGCCTCATCGGCCCGCAGGTCGATCTGCGCTATGACTACGCTTATCTCGGCTCCGGCTTGGATACGCTGCGCGATCTGGCCGATGGCAAGGGCGAGTTCTATTCGGTGCTCGAAAACGCCAAGCGTCCGCTGATCCTTATCGGCCAGGGCGCGCTGCAGGGCGGCAACGGCATGGATGCGCTGGTGCTCGCCGCCAAGCTTGGCCAGCGTGTCGGCGCGGTCAGCGAAGAGTGGAACGGCTTTGCCGTGCTCCATACCGCCGCAGCGCGCGTCGGCGGCCTCGACATCGGCTTCGTGCCGGGGGAGGGGGGCAAGATCGCTGCCGAAATGGTTGGCGGTCTCGATGTCCTGTTCCTGCTGGGCGCGGACGAACTCGACTTGGCGGCGAAGGGCGACACCTTCATCGTCTATATCGGCACCCATGGCGATGCCGGCGCCCATGCGGCGGATGTCATCCTGCCGGGCGCGGCCTATACCGAGAAGTCGGCGACCTATCTCAACACGGAAGGCCGGGTGCAGATGACGAATCGCGCCGGCTTCGCACCGGGCGAGGCGAAGGAGGATTGGGCGATTCTCCGCGCGCTCTCCGACGTGCTCGGCCACAAGCTGCCGTTTGATTCGCTCAGCCAGTTGCGCGGGCGACTCTATGCCGAATACCCGCATATGGCGGAAATCGACGCCATCAAGCGCGGCAACGCGCAGGATATCGTCGCTTTGAGCGAGAAAAAGGCGGGTTCCGGCAAAGGCGCATTTGCGTTGCCGATCAAAGACTTCTATCTGACGAACCCGATCGCGCGGGCTTCCGCCATCATGGCCGAGTGCTCCGCGCTCGCGGTAGGCGGCTTCCAGCAGGCGGCTGAATAGGGCCAGGGAAAGAAACGAGAATGGACGGTTTTTTCGCAACATACGTCTTGCCGGCGCTGATCATGGCGCTGAAGTCGGTCCTGATGCTGGTCGTGCTGCTCATCTGCGTGGCCTATCTTCTCCTTGCCGACCGCAAGATCTGGGCTGCCGTGCAGCTGCGCCGCGGCCCCAATGTCGTCGGTCCCTTCGGCCTGTTCCAGTCCTTCGCGGATTTGCTGAAGTTCGTCTTCAAGGAGCCGGTCATTCCGTCCGGCGCCAACAAGGCGGTTTTCCTGCTCGCCCCGCTCGTCTCCGCCGTGCTGGCGCTGGCGACCTGGGCGGTGATCCCCGTCAATCAGGGCTGGGCCATTGCCAACATCAATGTCGGCATTCTCTATATCTTCGCCATCTCCTCGCTCGAGGTCTATGGCGTGATCATGGGCGGCTGGGCGTCGAACTCGAAATATCCGTTCCTGGGCGCGCTGCGCTCGGCGGCGCAGATGGTGTCCTATGAAGTCTCCATCGGCTTCGTCATCGTCACCGTGCTGCTCTGCGTCGGCTCGCTCAACCTGACCGACATCGTCATGTCGCAGGATACCGGCCTCGGCACGATGATGGGCCTGCCAAGCTCGTTCCTTGACTGGCACTGGCTCGGCCTGTTCCCGATGTTCATCATCTTCTTCATTTCGGCGCTGGCGGAAACCAACCGTCCGCCCTTCGATCTGGTGGAAGCGGAATCGGAACTCGTCGCCGGTCACATGATCGAATATTCCTCGACGCCGTTCCTCCTGTTCTTCCTCGGCGAATATGTCGCCATCACGCTGATGTGCGCGCTGACCACCATTCTCTTCCTCGGTGGCTGGCTCCCGCCCGTCGATGTGTGGTTCCTGAACTGGGTGCCCGGTGTCATCTGGTTCGTGCTGAAACTGTGCTTCTGCTTCTTCATGTTCGCCATGGTGAAGGCATTCGTCCCGCGCTACCGCTATGACCAGCTGATGCGCCTGGGCTGGAAGGTGTTCCTCCCGATCTCCCTGTTCATGGTGATCGCGACCGCCTTCTTCCTGAAACTGACCGGTCTGGCTTAAGGAGAAAGACAATGGCTTCCCTTGCTCAAGCCGCAAAATCGCTCCTGCTACAGGAGTTCGTGGGCGCGTTCTTTCTTTCGATGCGCCAGTTCTTCTCGCCGAAGGCGACGCTGAACTATCCCTTCGAGAAGGGACCGGTGAGCCCGCGCTTCCGTGGCGAGCATGCGTTGCGCCGTTATCCCAACGGTGAAGAGCGCTGCATCGCCTGCAAGCTCTGCGAGGCGATCTGCCCGGCGCAGGCCATCACCATCGAGGCCGGCCCGCGCCGCAATGACGGCACCCGCCGTACCGTGCGCTACGACATCGACATGGTGAAGTGCATCTATTGCGGCTTCTGCCAGGAAGCCTGTCCGGTGGACGCCATCGTCGAGGGCCCGAACTTCGAATTCGCGACCGAGACGCGCGAGGAGCTTTACTACGACAAGGACAAGCTTCTGGCGAACGGCGACCGCTGGGAGCGCGAACTGGCGCGCAACATCGCGATGGACGCGCCGTACCGCTGAGTACGCATGATCCCGAAAAGTTGCAGACTTTTCGGATAAGATCATGCGGGAAAAAAGCATACGGCGGAAAATACTGAAGGGCTATCCACCGCCTGTATCAAAATTACGAAGGATAGGCAGAGCGTCAAAGCACTGCCATAGAAGGAAGTCGGGGTATCCCCATGCTGACAGGTCTAGCGGCGGCGTTTTTCTACCTATTCGCCTTTATCTTGATCGCGAGCGCCTTCATGGTGATCGCGGCGCGCAATCCCGTGCATTCGGTGCTGTTCCTCATCCTCGCGTTCTTCAACGCCGCGGCGCTGTTTCTGCTGGCGGGTGCTGAGTTCCTGGCGTTCATCCTGCTGGTGGTTTATGTCGGCGCCGTGGCCGTGCTCTTCCTTTTCGTCGTCATGATGCTCGACGTCGATTTCTCGGAATTGAAGAGCGGCGCGCTGCAATATGCACCCATCGGCGCGCTGGTCGGCATCGTTCTGGCGGCGGAGCTGATCATCGTGCTCGGCGGCCATGCCTTCTCGCCGCAACTCGCCACCAGTGTCGCGCAGCCGATCCCGGATCTGGCGACGCGCACCAACACCGCCGCGCTCGGCGATATTCTCTATACCAACTATGTCCTCTTCTTCCAGATTTCGGGCCTTATCCTGCTGGTGGCGATGATCGGCGCGATCGTGCTGACGCTGCGCCACAAGCAGGGCGTCAAGCGCCAGTCGATCCCGCAGCAGGTGGCGCGCACGCCGGCCACCGCGATCGAGATCAAGCAGGTCGAGACGGGCAAGGGACTTTGACGGGAAACTTATGATGGAAATCGGTATCGCACACTATCTGACCGTTTCGGCCGTTCTGTTCACGCTCGGCGTCTTCGGCATCTTCCTGAACCGCAAGAACGTCATCGTCATCCTGATGTCCGTTGAACTGATCCTTCTTGCCGTGAACCTCAACTTCGTCGCCTTCTCGGCGGCGCTGGGCGATCTGGTCGGTCAGGTCTTCGCGCTTTTCGTTCTGACGGTCGCAGCCGCCGAAGCGGCCATCGGCCTCGCAATTCTCGTTGTTTTCTTCCGCAACCGCGGCTCCATCGCGGTGGAAGACGTCAATGTCATGAAAGGTTGACGGGCAAATGCTCTATCTCGCAATCGTCTTCCTTCCGCTTCTCGGCTTCCTGATCGCCGGCCTCGCCGGTAACAAGATCGGCGCCAAGGCCAGCGAATTCGTCACCTCCGGCTTTCTCGTCATCGCCGCCGTCCTCTCCTGGGTCGTCTTCTTCCAGGTGGCCATGAACGGCCATGGCGAGACCGTGCGCGTTCCGGTCCTGCAATGGATCCATATCGGCTCGCTTTCCTTCGACTGGGCGCTGCGCATCGATACGCTGACGGCGGTGATGCTTGTCGTGGTCAACACCGTCTCGGCGCTCGTGCATATCTACTCCATCGGCTATATGCACCACGATCCGCATCGGCCGCGCTTCTTCGCCTATCTGTCGCTCTTCACCTTCGCCATGCTGATGCTGGTGACGTCGGACAATCTGGTGCAGATGTTCTTCGGCTGGGAAGGCGTTGGCCTTGCCTCCTACCTGCTCATCGGTTTCTGGTTCCAGAAGCCCTCGGCCAATGCCGCCGCGATGAAGGCCTTCGTCGTCAACCGCGTCGGTGACTTCGGTTTCCTGCTCGGCATTTTCGGCGTGTTCGTCCTCTTCAACGCCGTCAATTACGACACGGTCTTCGCCGCTGCGTCGAACTATGTCGCCGGTGCGGATGCGAGCCAGACCGTTCTCAACTTCCTCGGCTACTCGCTCGACCGGCAGGGCGCGATCACCATCGTCTGCCTGCTGCTTTTCATGGGCGCGATGGGCAAGTCGGCGCAGTTCCTGCTGCACACCTGGCTGCCGGACGCGATGGAAGGCCCGACCCCGGTTTCGGCGCTGATCCATGCCGCGACCATGGTCACCGCAGGCGTGTTCATGGTGGCCCGCATGTCGCCGCTGTTCGAACTGTCGCAGACCGCGCTGACCTTCATCACCATCATCGGCGCCACCACCGCCTTCTTCGCGGCGACGGTCGGCCTCGTGCAGAACGATATCAAGCGCGTCATCGCCTATTCGACCTGCTCGCAGCTCGGCTATATGTTCGCGGCGCTCGGCGTCGGCGCGTTCGGCGCGGGCGTGTTCCATCTCTTCACCCACGCCTTCTTCAAGGCGCTGCTGTTCCTCTGCGCCGGTTCGGTCATCCATGCCGTCTCCGACGAGCAGGACATGCGCAACATGGGCGGTCTGCGCAAGCTGATCCCGACCACCTACTGGACGATGATCATCGGCACGGTCGCGCTGACCGGCCTCGGCATCCCCTTCACGGAAATCGGCACCGCCGGCTTCTTCTCCAAGGATGCGATCATCGAGTCCACCTATGTCTCGCACAACCCCGCCGCAGGCTATGCCTTCTGGCTGCTCGTCATCGCGGCGCTGTTCACCAGCTTCTATTCCTGGCGTCTGATTTTCATGACCTTCCATGGCAAGCCGCGCGCGTCGCACGAGGTCATGCACCACGTCCATGAATCGCCGCCGGTGATGCTCGTCCCGCTGTTCGTGCTTTCCATCGGAGCGCTTCTGGCCGGTTTCGTCTTCCGCGAATATTTCTTCGGCCATGAATATTCCGAGTTCTGGAAGGGCGCGCTGTTCACGGCGCCAAGCAATCACCTGCTCGAGGAACACCACCATGTTCCGGCCTGGGTCGCAGCTTCGCCCTTCGTCGCCATGCTGCTCGGCTTCCTGATCGCGTGGCAATTCTACATTCGCTCGCCGGAAACGCCGAAGGAACTGGCCCGCCGTCATCCCGGCCTCTACCAGTTCCTCCTCAACAAATGGTACTTCGACGAACTCTACAACTTCCTCTTCGTCCGTCCCGCGCTGTGGCTGGGACGGGTGCTCTGGAAGGACGGTGACGGCAAGATCATCGACGGCCTCGGGCCCAACGGCATCTCCGCCCGCGTCGTCGACGTCACCGACCGGGTCGTCAAGCTGCAGTCCGGATATCTTTATCATTACGCATTCGCGATGCTTATCGGCGTCGCCGCGCTCGTCACCTGGATGATGCTCGGGAGCTCTTTCTGATGACCGACTGGCCAATTCTCTCTACGGTCACGTTTCTGCCGCTCGTCGGCGCGTTCCTGATCCTTTTGATCAAGGACGACAGCGACGCCGCGCGCCGTAACATCCGCAACATCGCGCTGCTGACCACACTTGTCGTCTTCGTGCTCTCGCTCGTTCTCTGGGCCAAGTTCGATCCTTCGAACGCCGGCTTCCAGTTCGTCGAAAAGCATGGGTGGATGGGCTCCGGCATTTCCTACCATATGGGCGTGGACGGCATTTCGGTGCTGTTCGTCGTGCTGTCCGCGTTCCTGATGCCGTTCTGCATCCTGGCGAGCTGGGATTCCATCCAGCATCGCGTCAAGGAGTACATGATCGCATTCCTCATTCTGGAAACGCTGATCATCGGCGTGTTCTGCGCGCTCAACATCGTGCTCTTCTACGTGTTCTTCGAAGCGGGCCTCATCCCGATGTTCATCATCATCGGCGTGTGGGGCGGCAAGCGCCGCGTCTATGCCAGCTTCAAGTTCTTCCTCTATACGCTGCTCGGCTCGGTGCTGATGCTGATCGCCATCATGGCGATGGCCTGGCAGGCCGGCACGACCGACATCACGGAACTCCTGAAGTATAACTTCCCGGCCTCGATGCAGACCTGGCTCTGGCTCGCCTTCTTCGCCTCCTTCGCGGTGAAGATGCCGATGTGGCCGGTCCATACCTGGCTACCGGATGCGCACGTCGAAGCGCCGACCGCCGGTTCCGTCATCCTCGCGGGCATTCTCCTGAAGCTCGGCGGCTATGGCTTCCTGCGCTTCTCGCTGCCGATGTTCCCGCTCGCTTCGGCGGAATTCGCGCCGCTCGTCTTCGCGCTCTCGGCCATTGCGATCATCTACACCTCGCTCGTCGCGCTGGTGCAGGAGGATATCAAGAAGCTGATCGCCTATTCCTCCGTCGCCCATATGGGTTACGTGACGATGGGTATTTTTGCCGCGAATGAATTGGGTATTCAGGGCGCCATCTTCCAGATGCTGTCGCACGGCATCGTCTCGGGCGCGCTCTTCCTCTGCGTCGGCGTGGTTTATGACCGCATGCATACCCGCGAGATCGCGGCCTATGGCGGCCTCGTCAACAACATGCCCAAATATGCCGTCGCGTTCCTGATCTTCACGATGGCCAATGTCGGCCTGCCCGGCACGTCAGGCTTCATCGGTGAGTTCTTGACGCTGTTCGGCGTGTTCCAGGTCAACACCTGGGTGGCGTTCTTCGCGGCATCAGGCGTCATCCTGTCGGCGGCCTATGCGCTCTGGCTCTACCGCCGGGTGGTCTTCGGTGCGCTGACCAAGGATAGCCTCAAGGGGCTGCTCGATCTCTCGCTGCGCGAAAAGATCATCCTCTACCCGCTCATCGTTCTCACCATCTTCTTCGGCGTCTACCCGGCTCCGGTGTTCAACGTGACCGCCGCCGCCGTAAGCGCGCTCGTCAACCAGTACCATGCATCGCTGGCCGCCGCCGCCAGCGTTGCGCTGGCGCAGTAAGAGGCACAGCATGATCCCGAAAAGTTGCAGACTTTTCGGATAAGATCATGCGATATACTTAAAAGGCTACCTGATGCAGACCGATCTGATTGCACAACTGACGCTTCTTGCCCCGGAGCTGGTTCTGGGGGTAGGGGCGCTTGCGCTGTTGATGGTGGGCGTCTTCGCCGGCGAGAAGGCGAGCGCGACGGTGAGCGGCCTGGCCGTGCTGGTGATGCTTGCGGCGCTGGCATTGATCATCTTCTGCCCCGCCGAGGGCAAGGCCTTCGGCGATGCCGTTGTCAATGACGGCTTCGGCAGCTTCATGAAGGTGCTGACGCTGATCGGCTCCATCGTCACGCTCATCATGTCCATGGGCTTCGCCAGGCAGGAGAATTTCGACCGCTTCGAATTTCCGGTGCTGGTCCTGCTCGCCACCACAGGCATGTTGCTGATGGTGTCGGCCAACAACATGCTGACGCTCTATCTCGGCCTCGAACTGCAGTCGCTCGCGCTTTACGTGATGGCGGCGATCAACCGCGACAGCGTCAAGTCCACGGAAGCGGGCCTCAAATATTTCGTGCTGGGCGCGCTTTCCTCGGGTATGCTGCTCTACGGCATCTCGCTGATCTACGGCTTCACCGGCCATATTGGCTTTGACCAGATCGCAGCGGCGCTCTCCAGCGGCAAGCCGCAGCTTGGCCTGATCTTCGGTTTGGTCTTCCTGCTCGCGGGTCTCGCCTTCAAGATTTCCGCCGTGCCGTTCCATATGTGGACGCCCGACGTTTATGAAGGTGCCCCGACGCCGATCACCGCCTTCCTCGCCGCGGCTCCCAAGATGGCGGCCATGGCGCTGGTCGTGCGCGTGACCATGGGCGCCTTTGGCTCCGTGACGCATGATTGGCGGCAGGTGATCGTCTTCATCTCCATCGCCTCCATGCTGCTCGGCGCTTTCGCCGCCATTGGCCAGCACAACATCAAGCGCCTGATGGCCTATTCCTCCATCGGCCATATGGGCTATGCGCTGGTCGGCCTCGCCGCCGGAACGGCGATGGGCGTGCGCGGCGTTGCGCTCTATATGCTGATCTACCTCGTCATGACGCTCGGCACCTTCGCCTTCATCCTCGCCATGCGCGGCAAGAACGGCAACCTCGAGAGCATCAGCGACCTCGCCGGCCTCTCGCGCACGAATCCCGTCATGGCGACGATCATGACCATCTTCCTCTTCTCGCTGGCCGGTATCCCACCGCTCGCGGGCTTCTGGGCGAAGTGGTACGTCTTCCTCGCCGCCGTCGATGCGGGCCTCTATCCGCTCGCGGTCATCGGTATCGTCACCTCGGTCGTCGGCGCGTTCTACTATCTGCGCCTGATCAAGATCATGTGGTTCGACGAGCCGGCGGAAGGCTTCGTGCCGGCCTCCGGCGCGCTGCGCGTGGTGCTGGGCCTCTCCGGCGCGTTCGTGCTCTTCTACGTGCTGATCGGCGGGCCGCTGGAAGCGATTGCGCAGGCCGCGGCGAAGCCGTTCTTTTAAAGGCTTGCATTAAGTGGAGATGCTGGTGCTAGGCGCCCCCCTCTGTCCTGCCGGACATCTCCCCCGCAAGGGGGGAGATCGGCTGATACGACCTGCGGCTCCCGTCCTGCAACGTTCGCGTTTGATGTCGGCCCTCGATGAAGGCTTAATCTCCCCCCTTGCGGGGGAGATGTCCGGCAGGACAGAGGGGGGCGCTGTCCCGCCAGCGTTTCCGCAATGACCTTTTCCCTCTCCCCCCTCGCCAGCCAAAGCGGCTACCGCCTCGAATCCTTCGAAACCGTCGGCTCCACCAACGCCGTCGCGCTGGAACGCGCCCAAGCCGGCGATGCTGGCAAACTCTGGCTGGTATCCAAGAAACAGGAGAGCGGCCGGGGGCGGCGTGGCCGTGTCTGGTCGACACCATCAGGCAATCTCGCCGCCACGCTTTTACTGGTCGAACGTTATGAACCGACCATCGCGGCAACGCTCGGCTTTGTCGCCGGACTGGCGCTTGGCGACGCTTTGCAAGCGGTGGTGCCGGACGCCGCTGTGGCGGTTGGCTTGGACGGCGCCTCAAAGGGCCGCGACCGTTTCGAACTCAAATGGCCGAATGACGTACTGGCTGACGGTTCGAAACTCTCCGGCATTCTGCTTGAATCCATCCTCCTGCCGGATGGTCGCTTTGCCCTTGCCATCGGCATCGGCGTCAATGTCGTATCCCATCCGGAAGACCTGCCTTATCCGGCAACATCGCTAAAAGCGCTGGGCAGCCGCTGCGACGCCGAAACCCTCTTCCTCGCCCTCTCCGACAGCTGGCGCGAAAATTGCGCGCTCTGGAACGAGGGCAGGGGGCTGAAGCATATCCGCGCCCGCTGGCTGGAGCGCGCGGCGGGGCTGGGTGGAGAAGTGGCCGTACGGGTGGAGGACCGCGTGATCAGCGGCATATTCGAAACCATCGACGAGGATTGCCGTTTCGTCATCCGCGATTCCGATGGCGCCCGCATCCGCATCGATGCCGGAGACGTGCATTTCGGCGCGGTGGCGTCGGCGAGAGCGATATAGATGTGCGCTTGGAGATGCCGGCGCTCTGCGTCGCCCCCCTCTGTCCTGCCGGACATCTCCCCCGCATGGGGGGGAGATTGGCCTTCACGGATGACGGCTTTTATTCTGCAACGTTGCCGATTGGCGAAGGCGGAAATGACAGCGTAATCTCCCCCCTTGCGGGGGAGATGTCCGGCAGGACAGAGGGGGGCGCTGTCCCGCCAGCGTTTCCAGCTAACAGGTGAAATGCCCAAGCCAGCTTTATGCTGTCATATTCTTGCAAGGAGGGGTAGCGCAGGTTCATGAGCCGGTGCTAAGCGTTTGGGCAACAATGCAAATATACATGAACATTCCGCGAGGATATTGAATGCCCCAGCCCAAATCCGCGCAATTCGTCTTCCTGCCGCTGGGCGGCGTCGGCGAAATCGGCATGAATCTCGCCCTGTATGGCTATGGAACGGAGAGTAACCGCGAGTGGATCGTGGTGGATATGGGCGTAAGCTTCGCCGGGCCGGACCTGCCGGGCGTCGATCTCGTCCTGCCGGATATCCGCTTCCTCGAAGCCGAGCGCCATAATTTGCACGGCATAATCATCACCCACGCCCACGAGGACCATTACGGCGCGCTGCTCGATCTCTGGCCGCGCCTGAAGGTGCCGGTCTACGCCACGCCCTTCACCGCCGGTCTGCTGGAAGCCAAGCGCCAGGGCGAACACGGCGCGCCGGAAATCCCGGTGACACTCTATCGCGCCGGCGAGACCTTCACCGTCGGCCCGTTCCAGATCGAGGCGATCCCGGTCACCCATTCGATCCCGGAGCCCGCGTCGCTCGCCATCACCACGCCGCTCGGCACGGCCATCCACACCGGCGATTGGAAATGCGACCCCGAGCCCTCGCTCGGGCCGCTTCTGGATGAGGACCGTTTCCGCGCACTGGGCGAGGCGGGCGTGCTGGCGCTTATCTGCGATTCCACCAATGCCATGCGGGAAGGGGATTCGCCCTCGGAACGCCAGGTCGGCGAGAGCTTGCGCGAGCTCATCGAAAACGCGCGCGGGCGCGTGGCGATCACCACCTTCGCTTCCAATGTCGGGCGCATCCGCTCCATCGCCGAGGCCGCGCGGGATGCGGGACGCCAGGTGCTGGTGCTCGGCCGTTCGATGAAGCGGGCGATCGAGGTGGCGTCGGAGCTCGGCTATATGGACGGCCTGCCGCCCTTCCTGACGGAGGACGATTACGGCTATATCCCGCGCGAAAACGTGGTGATGATCCTGACCGGCAGCCAGGGCGAGGCGCGCGCCGCGCTGGCAAAGCTCTCCCGCGACGAGATGCGCTCCGTCGCGCTGTCGGCGGGCGATACGGTGATCTATTCGTCCCGCACCATTCCCGGCAATGAAAAGGCGATCATCGAGACGAAGAACCGCCTGATCGAGCAGGGCATCAAGATCATCACCGACGACGATGCGCTCGTGCATGTTTCCGGCCACCCGCGCCGCAACGAGCTGCGGCGGCTTTATTCCTGGGTCAAACCGCGCATTCTCGTGCCTGTCCATGGCGAGGCCGCGCATCTGACCGCCCAAGGCTCGCTCGGCGCGATGGAGGGAATTCCCGAGGTGGCGCAGGTGCGCAACGGCCATATTCTGCGCCTCGCGCCCGGCCCGGCGGAGATCATCGACGAAGCGCCCTTCGGACGCGTCTTCAAGGACGGCAAGCTGATCGGCGACGAGGACGAAGTCGGCATCACCGAGCGCCGCAAGCTCTCCTATGTCGGCCATGTCGGCGTGTCCGTGATCATCGACGGCAATTACAACATCATCGGCGATCCCGATCTGGTGCTGGTCGGCCTGCCCGAGGAAGATGCGACCGGCGACCTGATGGAGGACATCCTGTTCGACGCCGCGGTCAGCGCCTTCGAAAGCATCCCCCGTGCCCGCCGCAAGGATCTGGAAGTCGTACGCGAAGCCATCCGCCGCGCCATCCGCTCCGCTGCGAATGAAGCGTGGGGCAAGAAGCCGGTGGTGACGGTGTTTTTGACGAAGGTGTAGGGAAACCGGTTATGGAAGCGCGAGGCGCCCCCCTCTGTCCTGCCGGACATCTCCCCCGCATGGGGGGAGATTGGCTGGCACGACGCTCGGCGTCTATTCTGCAAGGTTCGCGGTTGGCGCTGTCGGGTAATGAAGGCGTGATCTCCCCCCTTGCGGGGGAGATGCCCGGCAGGGCAGAGGGGGGCGCTGTCCCGCCAACATTTCCGCTTGCGTGTGGAGCGCTCTGAGTCATGCTCACCCGCCTCAATCATGTCGCCATCGCAGTGCCGGATCTCCAGGCTGCAATCCTGCTCTACCGCACGGCCTTGGGCATGGAGCCGGGCGCGCCAAAGCAACTACCCGAACACGGCGTCACGGTCGCCTTCGTCGATGTCGGCAATACCATGATCGAACTGATGGAGCCCCTAGGTGCAGACTCCCCCATCCGCGCCTTCCTCGACAAGAATCCATCTGGCGGCATCCATCATCTCTGCTATGAAGTGGAGGATATCGCCGCCGCGCGTGACCGCTTGAAGGCCGAGGGCGCGCGTGTCCTTGGCGATGGCGAGCCGAAGATCGGCGCGCATGGCAGGCCGGTGCTGTTCCTGCACCCGAAGGATTTCAACGGCGTGCTGATCGAGTTGGAGGAGCGGTAATATGGCAATAGGATCGGCTCTTGCGATCTATTTCATCATCTGGTGGGTCACGCTGTTCGCGCTGCTGCCGGTGGGCCTGCGCACCCAGGCGGAAGAAAACGACGTCACGCTCGGCACCACCGCCTCCGCCCCCGCCCGCCCGCGCATCGGTCTTGCCTTTTTCCGTACGACTGTGGTGTCGGCGATCATCTTCGCCGGGTTTTATTATCTGACGCAGATTGCCGGTTTCGGGCTGGATGACATCCCGCATTTCTTCCCGGATTTGAAGTAATTCAAGGCGCCTGGGTGATCTGACGCAAAGCCCCAAGGTGATTGAGGCTAAAGCATTTCGCAGTTAAATGGCCTCATTTAACGACCGCGACAATGCGACAAACTAAGAATCTAGAGCGAGCGCAATGGGTACGATTAAGCGCGACCCGCTCTAGGATTAAGTCGTCGGATGCATCGCGAGCACCGGCTTATGCGTAAGCAAGGTTACGATGCGGGGGAGGAATATCGCGGCCAAGTTCAATCGCAGCTTCAATCCAGGCGTCGATTGCATCATAGGCGTTGTGCACGGCCTCTTCGGGAGTGTCGCCGTCACTCATGCAGCCGGGAAGATCGGGAACTCGCGCAATGAAGCCCCCGCCGTCTTCTTCGGAGAGCGGAGAAACGATAACAGCATACGCTTTGCTATTCATTTTTGCCTCCTACAGCTTCAATAAACTCAATCAGCTTTCGTATATATACAGGCCTTATCGGCCTTTTAAAAGGCACGGTCAAAATCTCGGATTGTGAAGGGTGAGATATCTTGTAGTGGGAGCTTCCTCCACGAGGCGGTTCGCAACTTATGCCAAATTCACGGCAAACGTGCTGGATGTCTTCAATGCGCCAGTCTCCCTTGGGGTTGGCGCGCATTCGATCAAGCCGCTTACTCACGGGATTTGCTCATTGTATATGAAGCTAGTGTCTGTCAGAATTAGCTTGAAGCAGCGCCCTCTCGCCGTCATCCTCGGGCTTGTCCCACTGCTGTCCGGTTTAAATTTCTGGACAAGGTGCATGACATTG
>NZ_BMHH01000030.1 GCF_014640615.1 Paramesorhizobium endophyticum
CTCATGCCATGGCGCTTCCCCAAGCCGGCAAGCCCAGACGCATAGGGCATCAGAGAAGCGCTTACGGTTTGTCGCAGATCAGACCAGTGAATCATGCTTCACCGAGCCGGAAAACCGTAAAAGCATTTTGCAGGAAAACCACCCTCAACGCGCGGTTTTCTTGCAACACAAAGCGGCGCGAAGCAGAGAAATTAAACAAAACTATCAACATGATGAGAATAGGTCACGGTCGACGATTTTTGACGGTAGTCCGCGAACGAGGAATTCTATCGGTCGTGTGTCAGGCCTCTTGATGTGGCCTGATTAGCCACGGGCCGGGATGCTGTTCGAAGAACAGGGACCACATCGGTTCAGAGAGCTTTGTGCTCGAGCGCCGGGACTGGTTTACCCCATTCTGAACATTGAAGTCCTTTCCGCATCGTTCCGTCTGTCGATCTTCCTACCGGGGCTTTTGGCCCCAGGCATCACCGCATTACCTTTCGAAAAAGGCAGCGGATTACGCCATTCTGTAATTCTGCTCCCTGGTCATCATTGCCCATATGATGCGCGCCATCTTGTTGGCGAGCGCAACAGCCGCCACCATGCGAGGCTTTCGTCCCAGAATGCCTCCAAGCCAGTTGTCAGGTAACACGCCCTTGCGCACTATCCAGCGGATCAGGCTCATGGCTCCGACGATCAGTAGCTTTCGAATATCGGTCTGTCCCATCTTGCTGACACCGCCCAATCGTGTTTTGCCACCCGTGGAGTGCTGCCTGGGCACAAGGCCGAGCCAGGCAGCGAAATTCCGACCGCTCTTGAATGCACGAAGATCGGGTGCAAACGCGAGGATCGCGCCGGCGGTCACGGGGCCGACGCCGGGAACAGTGCAAAGTCTACGCATATCTTCATTCGCCTTGGTAGCTTCTCGAAGCTTCAGCATCAGCCCATCGATCTTCTCGGTCAGCAGCCTGATCTGGTCCAGGTAAAGCTGACCAATCTCTCTAACTCCATCGGGGAGATCATTTGTCTCATCGGCCAGAACTCCTGCCACCGCAGTGAGATTGGCTGGTCCTTGAGCAACGACGATCCCGAATTCGCCGAGGTGCCCTCGCAACGCATTGATGAGCTGGGTGCGCTGGCGCACGAAGCACTGGTGCGTTCGAAACGCCACCGCACGCGCCTGATGTTCGGCGCTTTTGACTTCAACATAGTGCATGTTCGGGCGCAGCGCTGCCTCTGCAATTGCTGCTGCATCGGCAGCGTCATTCTTCTGCCGCTTGACGAAGGGCTTCACATAAATGGGTGGGATCAGTCGTACCTTGTGGCCGCAGCTTTGAGCAAAGCGACCCCAGAAATGGCTGGTGGCGCACGCCTCCATCGCGACGATGCACGGCGGCTGCTCACTCAAAAGCTGCTGCAATCGAGCCCGTGAAAGCGCCCGGTTGAATAGAACCGCACCGCCACGATCCGTTGCACAGACCTGGAAACTACGCTTTGCGAGGTCGATCGCAAGGATATGCACCGCTGTCATCTGCCTTTCCTCCTTGAGCGCCACCATGGCGCTGGGCTGCCATCATACGCCGATGCCGGCCGGAGGGGGCATCCACATGGGGTAATCGCGGGAGCGACGCCCCTTTGAATCCGATCATGATCTTGGAAGGCGGCTGTTCCCCGATAAGATGAAATACGGGCTCTCGACTGGACGCTGGGCCCAGCATCAATGGAGAACAGCCATGACAGAGTATATCGGTCTCGACGTATCAATGAAAGAGACGGCAATCTCGATCCGCCGTGAGGGTAAGCGGATCTGGCGCGGGAAGTGCGCCTCTGATCCCGCCGTCATTGCCGAACTTATCCGCAAGCGCGCACCAATTGTAAAACGGGTGGTGTTCGAAACGGGGCCTTTGTCGGTATGGTTCTTTCATGCACTGCGCGCCGAGAGGCTGCCGGCCATTTGCATCGATGCCCGTCACGCCAAAGCAGCGCTCGATATGGCGGCGAACAAGACAGATGCAAATGATGCCGACGGTTTGGCACACCTGGCAGAAGTCGGATTCTTTCGCGAAGTGCGGGTGAAAGGTTTCGACAGCATGTTAGCCCGCACGCTTGTCGCGGCGCGCACCCGGTTGGTCCGGATGACCACCGAGCTTTCCAACCAAATCCGCGGCATCATGAAGACTTTCGGTCTGGTCGTTCCCGCAGGCAAGGGAAGCACGTTTGAGAAGAACGTTCGCAGCCTTCTTATCAATCATAAGGATCTTGCTGATATCGTGCTGCCGATGCTGGATGCCTGGCTGGGCCTTCGCATCCGTGCCGCAGAGCTCGGTCGCCAACTGCTCGCGGACGCCCGTCAGAGCCAAGCCTGCCGTATACTCATGTCCATCCCCGGCGTGGGCGCGATCACTGCAACCTCCTTCGCTACTGCCATCGAAGATCCCGACAACTTCAGGAAATCCCGAGCTGTAGGTGCGTGGATAGGTCTCACGACGCGCCGTTACCAATCCGGCGAAGTCGATTACGATGGCCATATATCCAGACGCGGCGACCGCCATTTACGTGGGCTTCTCTACGAAGCGGCGTCGGTCATTCTGACACGTAGCTCAAAGGAGAGTTACCTGCGGACATGGGGGCTTCAGCTCCGGGAACGGATAGGCTTCAAAAGAGCCGCCGTGGCTGTGGCGCGCAAACTTGCGGTGATCATGCACACAATGCTGAAGACTGGTGAGTTCTTTAATCCGAATGCGGGAGCCGCAACCTAAATCCGCATAGCGTTCAACGTCTGAACGCCGAAACGTCCCTGCCGGGACGTGAGCCGAGCCATTCCGTTGATGGGGTTGCATCGCTGTCTCAGCTGAATGCGTCGTCCACATTGAAGGCTCGTTCCGCGGAGCTCCATCATGCGGCGGCTAATGTCGACCGCGAAGACAACCATGCACCCGGCAGTGTCGTTTCAACATCAGAATGCTTGACACCCCACGTGCGATTAGACAACCCCATCAGTTCACATTCTGCCCCATTGCCGCAAGCATCGTCGCCGCGAAGGAGGAACCCACATACGCCTTCTAGATACATTGACGTAGCCTGGGGATAAGGCTCCTACCGAGCGCCTATTCGACTTTATCTGGATGATTTCTGCATCATGCAATAATTCTAGCTTTGAGTGCATATTGCATTCCTAGTCATCTTTGTTTGGTGAAAGGAAATCCACTTTCGCAATGCGACCGTTGGAAGAGATGTCAGTTGAGAAATCTCTTAATTAGATATATTTTATACTCCGGCGGGACGTCATTCAGTATCTCGGTTAAATCCTCCCCTTGGACACCTGATTTATCCATCAATGCCTGCACAAAAAAATACCTTGCATCTGAATGCTGACCCAACATTCTGCGATTTTTTTTTATGAAGTCTTTTAATTGTTCCATATTCAATTTCTCTGCAATGAACCACCCGAGGCTTTCATATGCGGAGATGAACAATCTTTCTGACACTACGCCGTTAACCCCTCCAATGTACCTGAAAACGCCATCAACATCCTCAGCACTTATACTCAATTTCTTCCCGATCGTTTCGACAAAATTCAGAAATAACTCATCTTCTGATAGCATCGTCTAAATCCCTTATAAGCTCGTTCGCATATTCAATGTCTCTGGATGAATAAGTATAGCCAGAACTATTTGGATTCGGGCTATTAGTTGCCCGCCTCACGTAAGTTTCAAGACGAGTTTTTAACTCTTGTGCTTTCTGCATATGGCCGTTCGGAGATAGTAGCTCTCCTGTGGCCTTTTCATATCTTAACGCATCAGCAGTGCCACCATTACCAACACGTGCTCCGTTAATGCTTTGCACCCCATAGTTAGAGTCGAGAATTGAATCTAGCGCAGGGTCATCAACTGGACGCCTTAACGGCCCAAAACCGCCTCTTGGTCCCTGATTAAAGGTCTCCTCAATTTTCTCAATCTTCCTCAGCGCCTTCACTTTATCCGCCAGCTTGACTGCGCCGATAGCCGTTCCCGCCATTGGGGCGGCAACCTTGATGGCAAGATCGATGGCAAAGCTGGAGAGATACTTGCCCGCTGCTTCGTAATTGCCGTTGGCAAGGGCCTGCAGATAAAGAAGCGACTGCTCTGAAAGACTATCTGCGGTAGCAAAGCCATATTTCGCGGCCGCCCCGACCGGATCGTAAGCGATCTCCAGCGCAACGCTGGTCATCGTCTTGGCGAGCCCCTTGGGATCAGAAAGGAGCTCTGCGAACTCCTCCCCCTGTGACAACGCGCCGAGGGCGATGCCGCGACCGAACGCATCGAGGTTTCTCGCGACACCGATGGTCTGTGCATAAAGCGCCTGCCCGAGCACCTGAATGCAGGTCTCGCGGTCATGGATGACGATAGTCTTGCCCGAGAGGGTCTTAAGCGTACAATCTGCCGCATAGGCTGAAGGCACGATCCACTCGAACAGATCGAAGCCGGCATCGCCGCGCTGCTCGCCGCAGGCGCCGGACTGCAATTCCTTCAGCGCCGCCGCGACATCGATATCCTTGGTGCGGATCGCCCGCGACAAATCCGACTCACCCAGCCGATCGAGCAGGCCGCCCACGATTTCACCGATCGCCGCGCCAGCCTCGATCGCCGCCTTTACCGACGTATCCGATAGATAATACTCGATCTCGACATGCTTATCCTTGGTGATCTCATAGGCCTTGTCCGGGTCGCGGTTCAGCGCCGCGAGGTCTTCGGTCTTGCCCTCGGCCTCGAGTTCCGCCTGCTTGTCTTTGTCGCGGATGGTGATCTCGCCCTCGCCCACCGTGGCGCGGACTTCCTGCCTGGTGTCGTCGAGCTGGTATGAGCCTTCCGCCGTCACCCGCGGCTGCGTCGTGGCGTCCGGTTGCTGCGGGGCCTTACCCGTCAGGTCGATATTGGTCGAGACATCGAAGCCTTCATATTGCTTCGAACCGGAGAAGTTCTCATGCGTCAGCGTGCCGGTGTCGAGCGTCAGGTCGCCCGATTCGGAGATGATCTTGCCGGCATCGAGATGGGTGTTACCCCCGACGGTCACCTCCATCTTGCCCGATGAGATCAGGCCTGATTGCTCGCTGATCCAGTTGGTCGTGCCCGAGCCGGTGCCGAAGCCCGGCGACATGCCGGTCGCGCCCATATTGCCGATCTGGCTTCCCAGCGACGGCATGGAACCGGACAGCGGCGAGCCCAGATCGAGCGGGCCGCCGAAGCTCATGCCGAACGAGGCGGACTGGTTCTTGCTGGTGCCGGTGTCGGGCACGGAGATGATGTTCAAATCGCCGCCGACATTGGCAGTAACGGTCTCGCCTGAGACGACCGCGCCCTTCAGATTGGTATCGCCGCCTGAGTTGAGCTTGACGTCGCCCGTGCCGGTGACATGGGTGTTGACTTGCGTCGTGCCTTCGCTTGAGGACTTGCCCATGCCGGCATTGACATTGCCGCTAAGGCCGAGGCCGACGCCGTTCAGCGACAGTCCGGCCGAGACGCCGATGCTGGCCCCCGCCGATTTGCTCGACGAGGAGGACAAATTGGTCGCCTGTGCGCTTTCCAGATTGATGGCGTCGCCCGCCGAAAGCGAGATGTCGCCCGCCCCGCCCGAGGGCAGGCCGTTGGCGTCGACGCCGGCGATGATCTGCGCGCCATGGCTGTTGATGTCGCCGGTCACCGCGTCGATCGTGACGCTGTTGCCGCCACGGATGCCGGTGACGACAGGGACCGAGCTTTCCGCCGTCTCCTTCGATTTCGAATATTGGAAGCCGACACTGAGCGAAGCCGAGGCAAGATTGCCCGTGCCGTTCGCCATCGTCTGCAGATCCTTGAGCGCGTCATAGGCCTTCAGTCCGGCAAAGCCGGCATTGGCCGCCGAATAGCCGTCCGACACCTTGCCGATCTTGCCCGCCGCGTCGGCAATGCTCTGGCCGGCGCCGACGATGCCGGTGGAGACCTGCGCGGTGATGCCGGCGAACAGCTCCTCATGCATGTGCTCGTAATTGGACACATCCTGCGCGGAGAGCAGGTTGACGTCGCGCTCGGCGACGATCGCCACGTCGCGCTCCGCCTCCACCTGCGCTGCCTGCAAATTCGCATCGCGGCCGGCATTGATCTTCACATCACGCCCGGCGGCAAGGCTGGAGACCGCGTTGGTCTCGGCGCCCTCTCTCGTCTCGTCCTTCGACGAACCGAAACCGATGCCGATGGAGGCGCTGCCGTTGCCCGAGCCGAGCTGGACACCGAAGCCGGAGCGCTTTTCTTTCTCCTCCGATTGGTAGCTCTCCGCCCCCGGCGTGATGTTGACATCCCGCGCGGCATCAAGCGCGATGTCGCGCTCCGCCTGGATATCGGACCCGACAATGCTCACATCGCCTTCACGCGCCTTGACGTTCACATCCGTGCCGGCGGAGAGTTCGGAGCCGACATTGGAAACGATGTTCTCCTTGCTGCTCTTCGACTCCTTCCCATAGAGGGAATAGAAACCGCCGCCCGAGCCGACACCGAAGCCGGACTTCTTGCTCGACGACGAAGAGTCATGCTCTTCCTGCGCACCGATGATCGCGACGCTGTCGCCTTCGATATTGATCGCCTCGCCCGCATTCACCTTGGAGCCGGCGATGGCAATGTTATCGCCCGCGTTGAGGTTGACATTGCCGGACGCGCCAAGCTCCGAGGCGACGGTGGTCTCGTCGTAATCATGGCTCTTGCCGCTTTCCTTCGAAAGGAAGCCCGATTTCGATTTGGATGCATCCGTCTCGACCGTGTTCTTGCCCGACGCGATGACGAGATCGCCGCCCGTCGTAACGTTGAGATCGGCCTTGTGATCCTTGTCGCCTGCCTGAACCTTCGATGCCGAGATCGTCGTGTCCTGGCCGGAGACGATATCGACACCCGCAGCACCGCTGATGGAGGAGCCGACCGCCGTTTCCGTCTCGGTGCGGCTGTGCGTCTCCTTGCTGCCGATGAAGCGCTTCGAACGGGTGTCGAGCTGGTGATAACCGGTGTCGCGCGCTTCGGCGATGGTCACGTCATCCGTCGCTGAAAGCCCCACCTTGCCTCCGGCGGAGATTTCCGAGCCGATGATATTGAGATCATGCGGGTCACCCGCGTCCGGCTTATCGCCCGCCGCGATGCTGACCGAGCCGCCGGCGGTGATCTGCGAGCCGACATGCGTCTCGGAACCCTGCTTGACCTCGCTGCCGATGGTCTCGGTCTTCTCGCGGGCGGTCGTGATGTTTATGTCGTCCTTGGCGACAAGCGCGACATTGCCCTCCGCCTCGACCTTCGAGCCCGAGATCAGGATGTCATCGCCAGCTTTGATATTCGTATCGCCGCCCGACGACAGAGTGGATTGCTTGGCGAAGGTCGAGTCGGTCTGCGACATGCGCGTCCCGGCAACGCCGTTGACCTTTTTCTCGACGTCCGCTGCCACGACATTGACGGAGCCGTTCTCAGCCTCGACATCGAGCTTGCCGCCTGCCGCGACATCCGAGCCGATGACATTGACGCTGTCGGTCGCCTTGATGGTGGTGCCTCCGCCGGACTGAACGGACGTGCCGATCACATTGTCGGAGCCATTGTTGGTGGCCTTGGCCGTATCGAGCGTGACGTTCTCGCCGGTCAGGCTGACATTGCCATCTGCCTTGATGTCCGAGCCGCGTAGAGTCAGCGCGTTGCCGGCTGAGAGATCGGCATTGCCGCCTGCGGTGACGCCGCTGCCTGCCTTGACGAACGTCTCGCCGCCGATCTGCATCGTGCCCGCGGCGATTGTCAGGTTCTGTGTGGCGGAAAGCGCGGTGTTTCCGCCCGCATTGAAGCTGCCACCCGTCGCACTGATATTGGTCGCGGCAATCTTCAGATCGGTCTTTGCAGTGATGATACCGGAATTATTGACATTACCGACATCCATACTGAGCGAGCCGCCGGACATGATGGCGCCCGCAACGGTCAGATTGGCTCTGTCCGTATTGGCGACATAGACAGTGGGTATCAGCACCTCGATGCCGTTGACGGTCTTCTTCTCATACCAGACGATCGTCTCGGTGAGATTGTTTATCAATTCCGGCGAGAGCTTCGCGCCGATGGTCAGGCCATGCTCTTTGGCGAAATCGGCGCCCCGGTCGAGCAGTACCTTCATCTGCTCGATGGCGTCGCTGCCCGGGATGAACGAGCCGCTGCCCAGCCCCTGATTGACGAGCTGGCGAAGCTGCTGGTCGACGAGCTGGTTTTCGAAATAGGCGTCGCCGAGGAACGGCACCTCCCGGTCCGGCTTGTAGCCGATGCGATTGATGAAATAGCCCGAGCCATAGAACTTGCCGACATCGAGGAACTCGGCGCGGGTCTCGTAGAGGAATGTCTGGCCGGGGATCGTGCCGCCGAAGCCGCCGGAATTGGGCTTTGGCGGTGCAAGGTTATCAGCATTGATCTGCCCCAGCGCCGGATTGGGCGTAAACAGCGCCCCGCCTGCTGTCAGGCCATCCAAGACCTTTGTCGGATCGCTGACCGTGGGAGCGGTGGAAAGCTGGCCGCCGCCGGCGATGGAGCCCGCGGACGAGGTATTGTTGACGGTGGCAAAGCCGCTGACGTCGAGATTGCCCGCCGCCTTGATGGTGCCGAACGCGCCGTCGACGACTTCCTGACTGGTGACACGCGAATTGCCCCGGTCGAGATCGTTGACACTATCGCGATTGCCATTGGCGTCATAGGCCTCGCATCCGCCCTTCGCCTCGCAGGTGGACGTGACGGTGCGATAGAGCGCGACGCCCTGATTATTCAGCGTCGTCCCCGTGAGCTTGGCGCTGCCGCCAGCCTCGATGGAACTATAGGCATTGTCGAGGGTGGTGGCGTCGACATTCAGATCGCGGCCCGTCTGGATCAGTGCCTCAGGCGCCAGATCGCCGTTGAACCTCTGCTCATGAATCGTCTGCCGCATCCGGGTGTTTTCGTCCCAGGTGAACGACCAGGCGAAGGGCTGCGCCTTGTTGACGATCAGGATGGCCTTCGGCTGCAAATCGGGCGTCAGCAGGATGTTCCCGTCAGCATCCGTGGGATAATGATCGCGCAGGAAGTCGCTCATCGATCCGACGCCGTCGCGATTGCTGCCCCAATTCCAGGGGGTGTTTTCCTCATAGGCCGCCAGGCTGCGGGTTCGGTAGGATGTGCCGTCAGCGAAAGTGACAACACCGTAAAGCTCCGCCATCCAGTCGATTCCTGCCGGCTCCTCGCCGGGATAGAGATTGAACGGCACATAGGAATCGGGGCGGATGAACAGATGGCCGAGCGGCTTGCCCCAGGTTTCGGGGTTGAGTTCGAACTTGGTGGTTTCGTTGTCGCTGACGACGACATCCGACCAGGTGGGAGCCGAGGCCCGCTCGTTGACGAGATTTGCCGTGGTGATGGTGGCATCGCGCCCAGCCTTGATCAGGCCGGAGGTGTTGGTGATGGACTGGTTACGCCCGCCACTGGCGTCCGCCGCGATCGTAAGATCGCGGCCGGTCATGATCGCGCCCTGATCGTTGACGAGATCGCCCGCGATATAGAAAAGGCCATCCTGACCGGCATAGATAAGCCCGGTCGGTGCGTTGGTCAGTTTGCCGGTAATGTTGAAGGTGAGATTTCCGTTGGCCGCGAGTTGTCCGGCATTGGTCAGCGAGGCCAGCGTCAGAGTAAGATCGCCAGCGGCGAGAAGCGCCGTGGCCGGGTTGGTCGTGATTGTTTGCCCCGAGATCGCAATATTGCCAGTGCCGCCATCGGCCGTGACGGCCTGCACTTTCGAGCCCGAGAGATCAGCGGTGCCGGTCAAATTGAGCGAAATGCCGCCAAAGGTCAGCGTGCTGTTCGCAAGATTCGCATCCGCCGCGTTGACGGTCAGCATACCCGCGGTCGCAAGCTTGCTACGGCCATTGCTCAAATCGAGACTTTGCAGCGTCAGCGTGATACCACCCTTGGCGACCGTGCTGTGATCAAGGCTGATCGAGCCCTGGTCGGCGTGAAGGTCTGCCCCGGCAAAGCTCTGCAAGCTGTTGTAAGTAATATCCCGCAGCGCATGGGCGGCAAGCTCGCCGCCGCTCACCAACTGATCGGCAACAATCGAGCCTCCCGTTGCATCGAGCCTCATCTTGCCCGCGCCGGTCTTCAGGATCAGCGAGCCGCCGGATTGTTCTGTTGCAGCGAAATCGACACCGGATACGAGCGTGCCGAGTTGCAGCGAAGATGCTTTGAGAGCGACATCGCTGCCCGCAAGCGACTGGCCGGTGAGCGTGATCGTGCCACCGGCATTCATGGTCATCGCGCCATGCGCCACGGCGTTCGCTGTGACATCCCGCGTCGATGTGGCAGCAATGTCGCCTGCCGAAAGCAGAGTGCCAACATTAATGCTGCCAGCATGAGCAGTGAGCGCCAGGTCCCCTGCATTGCCGAGCACCACTTTGCCCGAACGGGCGGTGGCGGAGGCATCGACGCCGGCTACCGCATTGCCGATTTTGATACTGGCGGCATTGGCAACAAGCTTGCCGCCCGCCAACATGTCGCCGGTCACGCCGATGTCGGCCCCTGCCGTCAGCGTCATATTGTTGAAGCTGATAAGGGACGCGGCAGTGATCGCGCCGGAAGACGCGTCCACCGTGAGATCACCCCCGCCGGCCTTGGCTGCACCTGACAGCGCGATATTGCCGGATGTGGCCTTGAGGCTCGCCGCGCCATTGGCGACGACCTGCCCGGCTGATATCCCCTGCCCTGCATCGAGGGTCGCGTTTTTGCCCGCCGAGACATTGCCGGTGGAGATCGCACCTGACGATGTCAGCTCGACAGTGCCAAGGCTCGCCGCCTCGCCCGCGATCGACAGCAGCCCGGTGCCGGAGGCGATGACAACGTCCTCGTCGGCGGCAACCGCTTCCAGCGTCACGCCCTTGGCAGCCTTGACCGTAACGCGCTTCTTCGCGGTGATCTTCTTGGCCTCGACTTCCCGGCTCTTCGACTGGATGTTGACGCCGTCGCGGCCCGAGGCGTTGCCGAGCGAGATCTTGCCGTCGCTTGAGAGCGTCAGCTCGCCGGCATTGGCGGCCATGTCGGCGCGCATGCGTACGCCCGCGCCCTTGTCGGTGACGACGATCTTGATGCGGTCGGCCTGCATCGCGCCGAGCGCGGAGCCGTCGATGGCGAATTCCGGCGCGTCGTCGGCGCCGGAGAGAGCGGTCGCTTCACCGGTTGCGTAGTCGAACTTGTTGCGACCGGCGGTGAGCCGCAGATCCTTGCCCGCCACCGGCCCGTCGATGCGGACATTGCGCGAAACGATATCAAAGAGATCGACAGCGCCATCGCCCGATGCGAAATTACCACCCTTGGAGCCGATGGTCACATCACCACCGCGGACGGTGAAGCCGTTGAGTCGACCGGCAGCATCTACATCCGGCGTGCCCGTAGTCAGCGTCGCGCGCGGCGTGTTGATGAAGCCGCAGCCGTCGCAGGTAATGCCGTTCGGATTGGCGATGATGACATCGGCGCGACCGCCGAACACCTCGACCGGACCTTCGAGCGCGCTGCGATTGCCTGATGTCACCTCATTGAGGATGACGCTTGCCGGGCCGCTGTTACGAAGGTTCGGATTGCCCGGCGTCACCCCGCCGAGCTTCGAGGTGTCCACCTCTTTATTGGAGTTGTTGAGGATCAGGCCGGGATTGCCGACATTGAAGTCGCCATATTTGTTGTGCGACAGCCCCTGCCCGTTCGGCGTCACGATGTCGATGAGCGGTACGCCGTTCGGCGCGGCCCCGACGCCGGGCTGGTTGGCGATAGGGGCGCTCGTATCCGGCGTCACCTGCTGCGCCTGAACCAGTATGGGCTGGAAGGCCAGAAGAGCGCTCAAAAGCGTGGCGAGAGACTGGCGCGCAACCTTCAACAACATGTCCCGATCCCCTCGATCATCCCTTTGTCCGCATGGCTCCCCACGAGTTCACGCGGCAAAAACAAACCAAACTACTTACCAGCGCAGCGACGTGCTGACGAAGAACAGGCCTTCGTCCACTTCCGCGCTCGCCTTGAATATTCTCGAATAGCCGATATCCGCGCCGAGCTTGCCGCCGGCGAGCCTCATGCCCACCGTCCAGCCGGCGATATCACCGCCGTCGATGCCGTATCGCTCCTGCTCGAAGATGTGGCCGTAGTCGATCGCCGCGTAGGGCCGAAGCTCCCCGAGATTTTGGGCCAGAAACGCATGGTCGCCCCACGGCATGGTGCGCCAGACGATCTCGTTGCGGCTGAACATTCCGCTATTACCGAAGAGCACGCTGTCACGGGTGCCACGCACATTCGAATACCCGCCGAGCGAAATCTGCTCCGCTCCATAGAGATTGTCGGGCGAATATTGCCCGTTGATCATGCTGGAGAATTGAAAGTTCTGCGTGGCCACCTGGAACGGCTGGGTCACGCTCACCGTGCCCGAGACCTTGGAGAATTCCGGCTCCGCATCGCCCGCACCGGGGTCGCCGCGTTCCGTCGCGCCGAAGAGGCCGAGCCCCTGCGAATAGCTCACGTCGAACGCCCACAGCCCGCCGAGCATGCGGCGCGAATGCGAGACACCAAGGTTGGCCACCGTATATTGCCGGCTACCCACCTCGATGCGGCTGCCCATCAGGAAATTGTTGGTTTCCTTGTAATTGAGCCCGGCATTGAGCGTGGTGATCGAATCCTTGTCGCGCAGGATGACGCGGTCGAGCGAAAAGCCGAACTGGCTGGAATCGCCGGAGGTCTCGATGTCCCCGAAATTCCCCGGCACCGAACTTTCATATTTATAATAGGAGCCGTTCAGCGACAGGGTCCAATAGCCATAGGGAATGCTGAACGAGCCGGAGATGCTGTTGCTCTTGCCGACGCCATCGTCGGGCCAGGGATAGTCCGGCCCGCTATGTTCATAGGTGAGGGATAGGAGATCGTTGAGCCGGACGAGATTGTCGAGCGTCAGCGACACCGACGACTTCGAATAGCCGGTCGACTTCTGGCCCAGATTGCTGTTGGCGAGCGAGACATGCCAGGGCTTGTCAGGCTTGTTTTCGATATTGAGGATCGAGGAACCCGGCTCCTTGCCCGGCAGCATCGAGCTCTTGGCATTGTTGGAGGAAAGCCGGTTGATCTGGTCCAACCCCTGCTCGACATCGCGGATGTTGACCGCCCTGCCCTTCATGCCGGGAAAGGCCGTGGCCACCACCTCGGGATATTCCGCTGGCTTGCCGTTCACATAGATATCCGAAAGCGCACCTTCGGCCGCAACGAGCCGAAGGCGCTTCGTGCCCGCGATATCCTGTTCGGGAACATAAACGCGCGAGGTGATGTACCCCGCCTCGACATAGAGAAAGGTCAGCTCCTTCAAAAGCCCGTTGATATCGGCGAGGCCGATGCACTTCTTCTGATAGCGTTTCAGCACAGGATCGATCATGCCCTTCGGCAAGAGCGTCACGCCCTCCACCTCGACATGATCGATCTGGAAACATGGCCCCTTCGCCGGACCCGCCTCAGGCTGAGGTCGAGCCTCTTCTGCGCCAACACCGCCACCGGGCGTCGCCTGACGCAGAGCATCGAGCCGCTGTTGCAACTCTTCCTGCCGCTGCCTTTGCATGAAATCGTCGGCGGGCGTCGGCCCCGGCGTCTGCGCAAGGGCTGGAGCGGTCAAAACAGTGCCTAAGACGAGCGCAAGCCGAAGCCCGCGAAGGCGAACAGAATGCATCATGCTCGCTCCCCGGTCAGGCTTTTGATGGCTTCTGCAGCTCGGCGAGCGCCTTGCTCAATCCCTTCAGCGAGAACTTCAGATTGACATTCTGCCCGTTCATCAGCCGCAGCCGTGCCTCGCCTGCATCGCTCTTCTCAAGCGCGCCAAGCATCTTCGCATCCAGCTTCTGCTGCGCCCAGCAGCCGGCCTGATTACAGTTGCGATAGGCAAGCGCCGCCACATCCTTGCCATCGGCGGCAAGCCCGAGCCCGACGGGAAGCACCACATTCAGCGGCACCAGCGCCGTCAAAAGCAGTCCGCCTTCCTTCTTCCCCTCTTCCGGCGCGGTTTTCGCAATCGCCAGCGTCAGCACGTTGACGTTTTGCTCGCCCTGCTTCACCTGCGCGATCTGCGCCACCTCGCATTGCGGCACGGCCTTGCCGCCGGCACTCTGCACATCGGCGCAGCGATAATACCAGTCATCGAACTTCGTCACCCGCGGCGCGGCAGCCGCTGGTTGCGCAGGCGCCACCGCCGCTGGCTTCCCAGCCTCCGCCCTATCCGCATCCACCCCTTGCGCCCAAGCCGAGCCAAACCCGCCAGCGCCCACCCCTACAAATAGGGAAGCACTTAAAATCCAATACCTTACCGTCACGGCGTCCCACCCTCGAAAACGGATATCTGTCCTGCTGATAACCTCCCGCAACCATAGCGTCAACACGCCAAACGCGCACTTTCCGTTACGAAATGATACATGTGGCGGGAAGGCCGCAGTGACCCGGAGCAAAAGCAAATTCCCTTCAATCTGGATGGTGGAATCGCTTAAATCTGCTTTCTAAAACTCGCGCATGGCTTCCGAGGTGATTTCCACGAGAGGCGAAAAAAGATATTCGAGAATCCGGCGCTTCCCCGTCTTGACCTCAACAGTCACTGCCATCCCCGGCGTCAAGGGCATGACCTTTCCGTTGACATCGATGGTCGCCTGATCCGGGCGGACACTGATGGGAAACACCAGATTCTGCATCCGCTGCGCGTTGCCCGTCGGAACGATCGATTGCGGTTCCTTCGCAGCCGCGGATTCCAGCTGCTGGGCGTCCGGTTCCGGAATTGCGTCGGTGGCGACCCGCTCGACGCGACCTTCGATGATGCCGAAACGGGTGAAAGGATAGGCCTCCACCTTGATGACCGCCGGCTGGCCTGCGGCAACAAAACCTATGTCACGATTCGGCACATAGGCTTCGATTTCGAGCAGCGTGCCCTCCGGCACGACCCGCATTAACTCGGTACCCGCCGTGACCACCTGGCCGACGGTCGTGATACCCGACAGTTGCACGCTCCCGTCGATTGGGCTCCTGATCGTCATCAGTTCGCGGCGTTTTTTGGCTTTGATGAGTTGTTGCTGCAATTCATCGACTCGCCGTCCGGCTTCAGAGAGCTTCGCGGCATTTTCGGCAATGACGGCATTCACCAATTTATCGGCCTCGCTGATGGCAACTTGCAGTGCCGCCCGCGCTATATCTTGTTGCCCCTTTTGCGCTGCAAGTGTTGCGGCCGCTTCTTGCTGCTCCTGGAGCGCATCGATAACCTGAGCACGTGTACCCGCACTCGATTTGACCAGTGCCGAGCGCATGTTCACACGTTCTTCCAGTGTCTTGACGAGTGAAGCCTGCGCTGTGATTGCTTGATCCAGACTGTCGATTTCCGCCTGCCGCTGCCTGCGCTGGGCGTCCAGATTATTCAGCGCGGAGGCCAGTTGTGCCAAATCTGCCCGCAGGATATTTTCTTCCCGTGACCGGATAGCTCCGGGAATGTCTTCGGCAAAATTGGGGGACCGACCGGAGTTCTGTAAAATATCAGCCCGCAATCTCCGGTCTTCCTGCTTTTGCCAGGCAGCAATGACAGCAAGGACTGCTCCTCGGCGCGCAACCTCGGCTTGAAACGCTTGCAGGCTGCTTCGGGCGGCATTTTCCTCGGTCCCGATCTCAGCGTCGTCGATTTCCACCAGGACATCCCCGGCCTTCACGCTCATCCCGTTTGAAACGGGGACCGATTTCGCCCTCCCTGCCTCTAGGGACTGTATGATCTTCACACGGCCGGCAGGTTGCACCTTGCCCTGTGCAGTCGCGACAATGTCAAACGTCCCGAGCCATGCCCAAAGCAATGCACCCGCCGCCAGCAGGCAAATGAACCAAAGAATTGCGATACGTATGGGAGAAGCCGGAGTCTCCATTATTTCCAGTGCGGCAGGGAGAAATTCATTATCTTTGCGATTGTGCCGCCGCCCCTCGGGCCCACCGACCGGGAAACGGACGTTTGGTAGGCTGAGAATAGTCATGACGCGCTGCCTCCGGTCTGGAGACGCCACAAATGCGCGTAGAGCCCGTCAGGCCGAGATATGAGTTCCTCATGTGTCCCTGCCTCGACGATACGCCCGTCGTTCATTCCGACAATGCGATTGCAATAGCGCACCGTGGCCAGCCGGTGAGCGATGATGATCACGGTGCGCCCGCGGACGATTTCGCGCATATTGGCCATAATGATCCGCTCGCTTTCGTAATCGAGCGCGCTGGTCGCCTCGTCGAGAATGAGGATCGGCGGATTGGTGGCCAATGCGCGGGCGATTGCGAGTCTTTGCCGTTGGCCGCCCGAGAGGTTGGCGCCCCGTTCTTCAATCAGCGTGTCGTAGCCTTGCGGCAACTTGGCGATGAATTCGTCAGCCCCTGAGAGCCTGGCCATACGGATCACCGCTTCGCGCGACATGGCCGGAGATGCAAGCGCGATATTGTCGTGGATCGTGCGGTTGAACAGCATGTTCTCCTGAAGGACCACGCCGATATGTGCGCGCAGCCAGGCAGTGTCGGTTTGCGCGATATCATGTCCGTCCATAAATATCTGGCCGCTGTTTGGGATATAAAAGCGCTGGACGAGCTTGGTCAGCGTGGACTTGCCCGATCCTGATGGCCCGACAATGCCTACAACCTCGCCCGCGTGTATGGTCAGGTTGATATCCCGGAGAACGTCCTGTCTTTCGGGGCTGTAGCGGAAATTGACTGACTTGAACGCCAGTGCGCCCCTCGGTGGTGGCAAGTTGATCGGCGTGGAAGGCTTCGGTTCGGGAACAGCATTGAGGATATCGGCGAGTCTGGAGACCGACACCTGCACCTGTTGAAAATCCTGCCAAAGCTGTGACAGGCGTAGGATCGGCTGCGCGACCTGACCGGCGATCATATTGAAGGCCGCAAGCGCCCCGACGGTCAGCTCTCCATTGATCACGGCCTGGGCTCCGAAGAGAAGCAGCGCAGCGTATGTAACCTTGTTCACATATTGAATTGCATTCTGCCCCATTGCCGCAAGCATCGTCGCCGCGAAGGAGGACCCCACATACGCTGCCAGGCGCTCCTCCCATTGCGCCGCGACGACAGGTTCAACCGAAGACGCCTTGAGGGTCTGGATACCGACGACGGTTTCAACCAATAACTGCTGGCTATAAGCGCCTCGGTCGAATTTCTCGTCGATGCGTTCTTTCAGAAACGGCCGTATCAAGACGCCGATCGCTATATAAAAGGGGATCGATGCGACGACGATCCACGCTAGGGTAGTCGAATAGCAAAAAAGCACGAAGATAAAAACGACCGTGAAGATGAGATCCAGCCCCGAGAACAATCCTTGACCCGTCAGGAAATCCCTGATGGTTTCGAGTTCCCGTACACGCGCTATCGTTTGTCCGGCTGCGCGTGTCTCGAAATAGCTCAATGGCAGGTTCATCATATGACGAAACAGCCGCTGTCCGAGTTCGACATCGATGCGGTTGGTGGTGTGGGACAGCGCATAGGTACGCAAATATTGCAAAACGACGTCGAAAACACCAATTCCCGCCAGCCCGACAACCAGGACGATCAGCGTCGAATAGCTACGGTGTGCCAGAACCTTGTCCACGACGACCTGGAAGAAAAGCGGAGTTACGAGCGCAAACAACTGGACGAAAAGCGAGGCCAGAAGGACATGACCGAATGCGCGCCTGTATCGGAACAACGACGGCAGGAACCAGCGGAAGCCGAAACTTTCCGGCGACGTGCCGGGACCGATAAAGCGGCGTTGGACGAGAATAAAGGCACCGCCTGAGAACGAGAGAAACTCTCCGGCCGGCACATTGCGGGGTTCAAAGCTCAGTGGATCGACAAGCCGGCAAGAACCATCGGCTGTCATTCCGGAGAAAAGCTCGTAGGATCCATCGTCGAAGCAGGCAATCGCCGGCACCGGCAATGCCGCCAGACGGATTTCATCGCGCACTCTGACAAACCGCGATTTGAGACCTATGTGTTTGGCGGCTCGGCGAATGTCGCTTACGTTCGCACCCTGCGTCAGGGCCAGTTCACGCGCCAGTTGCTTCGGTTCCGCCGCGATCCGAAAATGACGGGCAATGGCAACAAGCGCATGGAGGCCTATATTCGCCTCGCTGCTGACGGTATTTCCAGTGGAAGGGCCGTCAGCAACGCTATCTAACGCGACATCGACCATGAAAAAACCCATACGCATTTCATGCCCGATCTGAGATGTCCGCCGGAGCGACGAGAACGTAGACATCCAGATTACGGTGCGGGCACCGGCGGCCGATAGGCGAGCGCGACGTCCCCGACTAGCATCGACGTACTATCGCTTCTGTGCGCCACAGTTGTGCCGGTGATAGCCGATCCATCGGCGAAGGCCTTGGATCCTCCCGGGGACGGTATTAGATCGATTTGCCTGATGCCGGCTTCCGCGAGCGTGCGAAGCTCCCCTGTTTCAGCTGCGCCGTTCTGATTATAATCCTGCCAGATGCGGAATTCAGCCCAGCGGGCGTCGTTTGCGTTGAGCATATCATCTCCATTGGAATCGAAGGCGCGACGCAAACCTTCAAGATCGCTGTTCGGGCGACCGCTATCGTCAATACCCTTGGCCGCGTTCTCCGCCTGCCGCTCTTCCTCCGTTTTCCAAAGCGAGAAGGCGATTTCCTTTGCCTGGTCGATTTTTCCATCCGGTCCGGCACGGCCATCCGTCGCCAGATCGATTGCTAGCAGACCATCGTTCGGCCCGACCCAAGCTGTCGCCTTCGGTATTCCGTCGTCGTTCCAGTCAAAGCTTGGACTGGCGGCAGATGTTGGAACTGTCGGTGAGGAAGAAGCACTCCTAGTAATATCGTTCGCTTTTTCATTACTATCGGGACCCAGCGGGACAATATCCAGGACACGATCTCCATTAAGATCGACAACAACAGGCACTCCGATCCATGGACTGGTGCTTCCACCGCCTCCGCCCGGACGGTCGGCCGGTATCGGTGGGTTGCGAAGACCGACAGTTAATCCCGGAATACCGCTCCCACCGGTGTTGCGATGCCTGGCCTGGGAGCCATTCTGAGAGTTTAACCCCGCCGTGAACTTACCAAGCTCCTCTCTTGCCTTTTGGTTCTGCTCAAGCATTTTCTGATGATTTTCCTGCTGGCGCTTATAATCTTCTTCCTGTTTTCTCCGTATCCCTTCAGCCCAGTTTTGCAGATTTTTTTGTCGCTCGCGCTCGGCGTCAGCAAAAGCAGCCTGCTTGGCTGTGTCTTTTCTGGCGGCTTCTTGGGTTGAATTATCGGCTGAAGCCTGCTCCGCGGCCCTGCGCTCGGCCTCTGCCTGTTCGGCAGCGGCCCGCTCTGCCTCCGCCTTGACGGCAGCCTTGTGTTCGGCTTCACGGGCCGCTTTATTTACAGCAGCCTGCTCCGCATCTCTGCGCTCGGCCTCCGCCAGTTCGGCAGCGACCCGCTCCAGCTCCGCCTTGACAGCGGCGTCTTGCGCAGCCTTGTGTTCGGCCTCACGCGCTGCTTCACGGGCCGCCTTATTTGCAGCAGCCTGCTCGGCGTCTTTCCGCTTGACGTCGGCCAACTCGGCGGCGACCCGCTCCACCTCCGCCTTGACGGCGGCGTCTTGTGCAGCCTTGTGCTCGGCCTCGGCCTGTTCGGCCGCGATGCGCTCTGCGTCCGCGTTGACGGCGGCTTCCTGCAGAACCGGACCCGGCTGTTCGGCGGTTATGCCGCCATCCAGCTTGATAGGGTCAGCACCCGGCACGGGCACCTGCCACTCAAGATTCGCCCCTTTCTCGATACGGACGGCGCGGCGGGCATTCAATTCGGCAATCTTCGCCGGATCGGTCAGATCAACACGCTTTAGATCCTTATCAAGCTGGTACCAACTGATTGTGCCGTCTGCCCCGATGCTTGCCTGGTAGCCGTCGATTGCATCCGGATTCCCCACCAAGCTTTCGGAAGTGCCATCGAGATAATCGGCAACGCGATTGAGGATCTCGGCCTTGACGGTATCAGGCGCCTGCGCGCCCAGTGCGGTCAAGGCCTGCTCCATACTGACCCCGAAACGGCCCGCTGTATCCAGCACCGCCTTTGCGGTGAGGGCAATGAACTTTTCATGTTCGAGGGGATCATTGAGGATACGGTTGCCGACCGTGTCATTCGGGTCCTGCGAAAGCGGCATGTTCCAGTAATAGAACGACCCGCCCCAGCCAGCGAGAGTCTGGCCTCCATCCCTCAACGCTGTATTCACGTCTTGGGTGAGCAGCCGTTCTATCCCAGGAATACTTGAAGTCTTCAACACGTCCTTAAAAACATTGTTCGCTATTGCATCCGAGTTTTCCTGAATTTTTGCTGGATCGGCGGCCTTGCCGTCGAACAGAAGCCCGCTACGCGTGATATCGCGAATGAATGCGTTCGCCTCGCTGTCCGGATTGTTCCGGTTGATCTCTGCCGCCTTTGCCAGCCAGTAACTGGTATTCTGATAAGCTTGACGATCGGGATTGTTCGCATTCGCCGGATCGTCCAGAAAGATCTGGATTTGCTGGCGCAGATAATCGTATCCGTCAGCGAAATTGGCGGTCCCGTACTTGGTGATTTCCTTCAGCTTGCTCAACTGCTCCGGAGTGAGCTTGAATTCTCCGAATGACATCGTACTTCTCCATTGCTACATTCTAGATGGGGTAAATTTTACGTAGGCTTCTCCTTGACGATCCAACGCTCCACGAGGATCCGGACGCCATCCTTGATTTTCTGCCATTCTGGCAGCGCATCGGCGGGGAATTGCATCACCGCTTCGAGTTGCAGATCGGTGAAATACAGATAAGCCTTGCAGCTTGGATTCGAATCGCGACTTTCAGGACGAGAGCACTCCAGAAGGATTTCATAGCCTTCGTTTGAAAGACTAACATAATCATCGGATAGAGGAGTATTCTGGCCTGGCACAACGTGGATCAGGCCATATGTCTCTTCGATACGGAAATCCTTGCGAAGAAGTGCCAAGCCATTGACAAAACGCCGGCCTGGAGAACCAGATTTTCCGGCTTTGGTTTCGATGAACTCCAGCCCCACCACGTCGACCACATATTCCTGCGGTCCGGGTGCATCTCTGCCCGGTTCGTGAACGCGATAATTCGGTTCTGACCACATATCTTTCTTCGGTGCGCGAAAGTCCGGCATCCAGAACGCGAACTCGAGCCTGTTCTGTTTCGGGTAGCAGTTCAGGCGCTCCGGCGTTGGCCGCCCAATCATGTAGCCGTAGGGGATTTTGAATGTGTATGGCCCAAGTATCCGCTTGACCAAATAGTTAGGGTCAATGCTCTGTATCCGTCCCCAAGCAAACCTTCCCTCATCTGGGGCGGGCTTGCACGGATATTGCTCCGTAGCCATGGCATTCGCCGAAACGCCGCACAGAGAGGCGAACAAGGCTCGCAACAGGCTTTTCCTGATATCAAAACGACGATTTTCCATACCAACTTATCCTTCGCACCGAATGGCAACGATAAGCGCGTCAAAAATCAACTTCGGAATGAAATTCGAAAATTATTGCTGAAACCACAGAATGTTAAAATATGTTAATAAATTTAGCTCCGGGAATGTGAAAGAATTGCGCCTTCACCGAGGCAATACGGTGGGCCTCTGCTGACTAGGATCGAAGCCGAAGACAAATTGCTCTTGTCTGTTCGACAACCGTGCTTCCGGGGCGGCAATCCGGCCGGAGCCGTGCTCGCCTGCCGCTTGCTCCTAGGCCCCTGCCGAACAGAGAAGGCCGATGTTGAAGATCAACTTCGCCGTTCGGATCTATAAACAGCAGGTACGCTGCCCCAGCAGCACGATGCCGTGTGGGAACATCATTTTCCTTGATATAGCTCAAGAATGAGATCACGCGTGACGACGACGCGAACGGGGAAACCGGGCCGGATCGTCAGCGTCGGTGCGACCTGTAACTGTCGGCGAAGGATCTGCTGGCCGGCATCGTTGATGGTATCCTGCGCGCCATTCCGGATCGCCCGCACCAGCCGATCTTCATCATCCATGGCAAGCTCCGCGCCAACTGAGAGCAGCGTGGAGAGACCGGCGGCCTTCGCCATATCCCACCAGTGATAATCGGTGCCATCCTCGAGACCGGCATAGCCCTGTAGGTCGGCGCCTGGCTGGCGTTCGAGGACGATGGACCGGCCATTGGGGAATATGAGCCGGTCCCAGACCAGAAGGACGCGACGCTGCCCGAAGCCGACATTGTTATCATACTGGCCGACGATACGGGTGCCCTGCGGCACGAGCAGGATGCGTCCGGTCGGGCTATCGTAAACATGCTGCGTGACCTGGGCGATGACCTGCCCAGGCAAATCGGAGCGGATGCCGGTGACGAGCGCCGCCGGGATGACGGAGCCAGCCTGAAGGACATAGGGCGATGCAGGCGGCATGACGCGATCGGGCGCGACGGTGCGGCGGTCGATGGCCGCATTCAGAAATGCGAGCTGGCGATCTTGCACCGATGTGGAGCCGAGTTGACCGGCAAGGTCGAGGCCAGCGAGATTGAGCGACGGGGCGGCGTCCGGCGCGGTCGCGCCAGATCCAGGCCGGGTTTCGGTCTGGAAGAAGACACGGGAGGTTCTCGCGGCCTCTTCCTCCGCCAGTCTGCGTTGCTCAGCGGGATCGACGGCCGGCGCCGTCACAGGAGATGGGGGCACGGGCTGGCCACGGTTCTGTGCGTTGAGAATAGGCCGTCCTAAATCTCCTGGCAACGGTGGTCCGAGAGCCGGGCCGGTGTAGTCGCGAGGCAAACCCGCGAGCCCGTCCGCCGTTTGCCGGTTCTCCGTGGAATAAAGCTCTTCTCCACCGGACCCCGAGTTGCGGACTTGAAGAGCATAGATCAATGCCCCGCCTATGCCGAGACCGGCGACGATGCCGACACCGGTCAGCACTTTGCGCGACAGGCGAGTGACACGCGGCGTCTCGGCGCGCAGCCGCATGGGAGCTGCGGACTCCGCGACTGACGGTGTTGGCGTTGGTACGACTTCTTTTTCAATATCATTGCCGATCATCTGCCCTGCCCTCCCCTATGGTGCCGGCGTTCGCCGCTTTCGAAACCCCGCCGAAGCTTTGCTGCCAAGAGAGTAGACCGCCCCTCACCCTCCCATCGGTGCGCACGATCCTTACGGTCTGCTGGCGCTTGCCGCTGCCCAGGCGCAGCTCGGCGGTGCCGAACAGGCGGTCAACAATCAGGATGTTCTCATAGACGCGGGTATTGACGATTTCGGCTTCGCCTTCCGGTCCGATTACGAACAGCGGCGGAAGCTCACCTTGCACGATGCCGCGCGGAAACTCGACATAGACCCGGCGCCCGTCATCATAGACCGAAACGGGCCTCCAGGGTGGACTGTCGCCAGTCAGACCGTAGCGATAGTTCCTTGCTGCGATGGTCGGAATGATCGGCGTGGCGGGGACGGCCCGGCGCTGGCTGGCGGGCGGCTGAGGATAGGCCCAGGCGACCGACGGCATATAGGGCTTCTCGCCTGACCGCAGCTCGATCATGTAGACGCGCCGGTCCGTCGTCACGACAAGGTTGGTGGAGATGTCCGGCCTCGTCGGCTTCACGAAGATATGGACGCGCCGCGTCGTGCCGCTGCCGCTCTCGGTGTCGCCGATGATCCAGCGAGCGGTATCGCCGGCGGCGATCGGTCCCGCTCCGGTCAGGCTTTCGCCCGGTTCGAGTGCGATATCGGTAATCTGGCTTGGCGCGGCATAGACCTGATAGAGCGCGCCTTCGCTCCACGGATAAATCTGAATTGCGTTGTAATACCCTTCACGGCGCGGCTCCACGCGGGCCGCCGCGTTGGCGTTTTCGACACGGCCTGTCGCCGTGCCGGACGCGGCCCCTCCCCGCGCCACCTTCCAAGCTGGAGGAATATGCAGAGCGCGCGGCCGCTGCTCGACAGCTGGTGTGGGCACCGCCGGCAACGGCGGGACGTTGGCGTCATAGCTGATCTGAGGCGGCTTTTGCGGTGTAGCGCAGCCGGCCAGAGCAGTCCCGGAAAGAAGGATAAGCGCCAAGGCGGATTTACGGAAAGGCGGACTTATAGATATGCGGATCATAGCGATCATTGGCCCATCTCCCGCGACCAGTTGATGGCATTAACGTAGATGCCGAGCGGATTGGCCTTGAGCCTTTCAGCGTCGCGGGGTGCCTGGATCACGATGGTCAGGATGGCCGTCCAGCGTTCGGTGGTGGAGAGCTGGCCATTCTCATAATGGCGCTCGATCCACGCCACGCGGAAGGAGTCCGGCGATGCCCGGATGACGGATGAGATTTCGACGGCGGCCTGGCTCTTGCCCACCTTGGTGAACGGGTCGTTGCTGCGCGCAAAGTCGTTTAGCGCCGCCGCACCCCGGTCGGTCGTCCAGTCATAGGCGCGCAACCAGTTCTGGCGGACAATGATCGGATCGGCGGGAATGCTCCGGACCTGCTCGATGAACCTTGCGAGATGCCAAGCTACTTGCGGATCGGTTGGCTGATAGTTGGCCGTGGCAGCGGCGACGGTTTGCGCCTGACCGAGCTTGTCGACTTCGACCACCCAAGGTACGACGGTTCCGCGCGCCGATTGCCAGACCAGCGCCGCGGCAAAGCCCGCCGAAAGAACGAGGCAGCCGAATGCCATGTATCGCCAGTTTTTGGCCTGGACGCGCGCGGAACCGATGCGTTCGTCCCAGACCTGCGCGGCTCTCTGATAGGGAGTCTCGGGTTGTGGCGTCTTGCCGTAATGGGCTGCCGGTCGTTTGAAAAAGCTCATGATGGATCACTTGACTGAAGGTTGACGGAAGAGTCGCCGCCATGGCTGTCACCGGAACGGATGGCGTGGGCGGCGGCGGAAACACCGTGGCTGAAGTGCTGGCTGCGTTTCATGCGCCTGGCCCAATCGGGGGCGCCGTCGTGCGAAGCCGCCGGGGTGCCAGCAAAGGAAGCATCCATGGCAGCGTCATCGCCCACGGTACCGAGCGTGGAAGAGCCGCCGGTTACTACGAAGCCGTCCTTCACGCCTTCCGAGAAGCTGGCTTTGACGCCCTCTGCTGCGCGGGCGGCGGCGCGCCTGAGGGGTGAGACAGCGGCTGAACCCGCCGCTCGCCCAACACCACCGAGACCGGATACAACGCTGGCTGTTCCAGTCTGCCCCATCGAGCCGAGGCTGTAGGCGGCTGAGGCAGCGCCTGCGGCAGCCGCTCCGCCACGGACGGCGGCGGCTCCACCGGAAAGTGCTGCGGTACCACCGCGCAGAGCTAGACCAGCTGCTCCGCCGGCTGCCAGCGCCGCACCACCGACGGCAAGGCCGGTGCCGACAGCCGCACCGGCGCCGAGCTGCGGACCACCGGATACAAGACCATTGGCGATGCCCGGTCCGAAAATACCGAGACCGACCAGGGAAAGCGCGGCCAGCACGATCGCCATTGCATCATCGATCGTCGGCATGGCGCCACCGAAGCCTGCGGTGAACTGGCTGAACAGGGTCGAGCCGATGCCTATGATGACGGCAAGAACCAGAATCTTGATGCCGCTGGAGACGACGTTTCCCAGGACGCGCTCCGCCATGAAGGCGGTCTTGCCCCAGAGACCGAATGGGATCAGCACGAACCCCGCCAGCGTGGTCAGCTTGAATTCAATCAGGCTGACGAAGAGCTGGATCGCCAGAATAAAGAAGGCGAGGATCACAAGCGCCCAGGCGAAGAGGAGGCAGGCGATTTGAATGAAGTTTTCGAAGAAACTCACCCATCCCATGAGATCGGAGATGGATTCGAGCAGCGGGCGGCCGGCATCAAGGCCGACCTGCGCCACCCGGCCGGGACGCATCAGATCGGCAGCGCTGAAGCCGGTCCCGGAAGCTTGCAGGCCGAGGCCGGCGAAACTCTCGAAGACAATGCGCGCCAGATTGTTCCAATTGCCGATGATATAGGCAAATGCCCCGACGAACAGGGTCTTCTTTATAAGGCGGGCGATGATGTCGTCATCGGCGCCCCAGCTCCAGAAGAGGGCAGCGAGCGTCATATCGATCACGATCAGCGTGGTGGCGATGAAGGCGACCTCGCCGCCGAGAAGGCCGAACCCGCTATCGATATAGGAGGTAAAAACACCAAGGAAATTGTCGATGACACCGCTGCCGCCCATGGTTCACCGCCCTTCGGTGGCTTGTGGGGCCGCCCGCACAGATGTCCTGCCGAGAAAGCGGTCGCGAGTTTGCGTCCAGACGCGCAGGCACTCGGCATCGCTCGCCGCAGCCTGCCCAAGCTGCTGGCACCGGCGCTGGCCGAGGCGGAGTGGATCTTCCGGCGTTTCGGCCGCTGCCTGGGATCGTATCGATGGCGCGGAGTTCTCTCTTTTTCTGAGCATCTCGGTTGCCGTCGCGGTAATCGCGACAGAGACGAAGACGATGGCGCCCAGCCGGGCCAGCAGTTTGCCGTCCATAGTCTTCCCCTTAGTTGAACATCTTGGCATTGCCTTGCGTGTAGCCGGAGCCCGGCGTCAGGAAGCGCTGGCGCTGCACGCGGCCCTGTTCAGCGGCGGCAGCGCGTTCGGCCTGGGTCAGTGCTGCGGCTCGGCCATTGGCGGCAAGCAGCGCCGTCAGGTCGGAAAGCTGCTGCGACTGCAGCGCCAGAAGCTGGTTGCCTGCCTGCGTGGCCTGAAGCGCGCCGGTCGCGCTCTGGCTCTGGCCGACCAGTTGCGACATCTCGGCGCGGTTGGTGTCGATATTGCCGACGACGGTAGCCTGCACGCGCATGGCGTCCTGAAGGCCGCTGACACTGTTCTTCCAGCGGTCCTTGGCATCGGCGATAAGCTGCGCATCGGTGGCCGAAAGCGAGACATTGGCATATTTCGACTGAAACGCCCGGTCGATCTGGCCGACGTCGAACGCGATGTTCTGCGCCTGGGACAGAAGCTGCTGCGTGCGCTGAACCGATTGCTGGATCTGCTGAAGCGACGAATGCGGCAGGCTGGCGAGATTGCGGGCCTGGTTGATCAACATCTGCGCTTCGTTTTGCAGGCTGGTGATCTGGTTGTTGATCTGCTCCAGCGCGCGGGCGGCGGAAAGGAGATTTTGCGCATAATTTGTCGGGTCGTAGACGATCCAGGCAGCGGAGGCCGGCGGTGCAAGCACCAGCGAAGCGGGACCTGAGAGGGTGAGAAAGGAAGCGGCAAACAGCGCCGCATGGGAATGACGAGTCTTCACGGTTGAGCCTCCTTGTCGGGCTGGGGGATGAGATTGGCGAGGTCCGGAATGAGGTCGGCAGCCCAATCGACGCCCCGATGGCGAAGCCAGGCTGCAAGGAAGCCGTCGCGGCCGTGCTCGGCGAAGACGCGGGCGATGGCGGACTGGTCGGATTTCGAAGATGCGGCCGTGAGCGCCAGGCCGACTTCGGAAAGGCCCAGTTCGAACAGGCGGTTTCCCCTGCGGCTCTGGCAGTAATAGTCCTTTTTCGGCGTGGCGCGCGCGAGGATCTCGATCTGACGGTCGTTCAGCCCAAACCGGCGATAGATGGCGGTGATCTGCGGTTCGATGGCACGCTCGTTCGGTAGCAGCAGTCGCGTCGGGCAGCTTTCGATGATCGCGGGGGCGATGGCCGAATGGTCGATATCCGAGAGGCTTTGTGTGGCGAAGATGACGCTGGCGTTTTTCTTCCTGAGCGTTTTCAGCCATTCGCGGAGCTGGCCGGCGAAAGCTTCGTCATCAAGCGCCAACCAGCCCTCATCGATGATGAGAAGCGTCGGTCTGCCGTCCAGGCGATCGCCGATGCGATGGAAGAGGTAGGACAGGACCGCCGGGGCGGCCCCGGTGCCAACCAAACCCTCGATCTCGAAAGCTTGCACGGATGCGCTACCCAGATACTCGGTTTCGGCATCGAGCAGCCGGCCATAGGGACCACCGACGCAATACGGGCGTAAGGCTTGCTTCAGATCGTTCGATTGCAGCAACACCGTCAGGCCGGTGATCGTGCGCTCTTCGAGCGGTGCCGAGGCGAGCGAAGTGAGCGCCGTCCAGATATGCTCCTTGACATCAGGCGTGATCGCGATGCCTTCGCGCGCCAAGATGGCGACGATCCAATCGGCTGCCCAGGCCCGCTCAGGTACCAGATGAATGCGGGCCAAAGGCTGGAGCGAGGCGGAAAAAGCATCTCCCTCGGTCAGATCACCCCCGAGATCATGCCAGTCGCCACCCATGGCGAGCGTGGCTGCACGGATCGAGCCGCCAAAATCGAAGGCAAATATCTGGCTCCGTTCATAGCGTCGGAACTGGAGCGCCATGCAGGCGAGCAGTACACTCTTGCCAGCGCCGGTCGGGCCGACGACCAGCGTGTGCCCGACATCGCCGACATGAAGGGAAAACCGGAACGGGGTCGAGCCTTCGGTCTTGCCGTAAAGCAAGGGTGGGGCTTCGAAATGCTCGTCCCGTTCCGGCCCCGCCCACACGGCGGAAAGGGGGATCATGTGGGCGAGATTGAGCGTCGAGACGGGAGGTTGCCGCACATTGGCATAAAGATGCCCGGGCAGCGAGCCTAACCACGCGTCAACCGCATTGATGGTTTCGACCATTGCCGTGAAGTCACGGCCCTGGATGATCTTTTCGACCAGCCTCAGCTTTTCGTCGGCCAGACGAGGATCTTCGTCCCAGACGGCCACGGTCGCAGTGACATAAGCCATGCCGGCATAGTCGGCGCCTAGTTCCTGAAGCGCCAGGTCCGCGTCGGCGGCCTTGTTCGCCGCGTCGGTATCGACGAGAACGGAGGCCTCATTGGTCATCACCTCTTTCAAGATCGCCACTACGCTCTTACGCTTGGCGAACCATTGCCGCCTGATCTTGGTTACCAGCCGGAAGGCGTCGGTCTTGTCGAGCAGGAGCGCGCGCGTCGACCAGCGATAGGGAAAGGCGAGCCGGTTCAGTTCATCGAGAATTCCCGGCGTGGTCGCCGTCGGGAAACCAACAATGGTGAGGATACGCAGATGCATCGGCCCAAGCCGTGGCTCCAGGCCGCCGGTCAGCGGCTGATCGGCCAGCAGCGCATCGAGATACATCGGCGTCTCGGGCACACGGACACGATGCCGGTTGGTCGAGACGGTCGAATGGAGATAGGTCAGCGTCTCGCTATCGTTGAGCCAATGGCATTCCGGCATGAAACCATCGAGCAACGCCAACACACGGGCGGTGCGGTCGATAAAGGCGCGCAGGATTTCATGTGGGTCGACGCCGGAGCGTTCGCGGCCCTCATAGAGCCAGCCTTCAGTACGTGCCGCGTCCTCGGCGGGCGGCAGATAGGTAAAGGTCAGGAAGTAGCTGGAAACAAAATGACTGCCCTGCTCTTCGAAATCGGCCTTGCGTTCGGCGTCGACCAGAGCCGAGGCCGGATCGGGAAAGAGGCTGTCCGGATAGGTCGCGGCCTCCTCGCGCTGCGCTTCCACGAAGATGGCCCAGCCGCTTCCCAATCTGCGGAAGGCATTGTTCAATCGCGCGGCGACGGCGACCAATTCGGCCGCAACGGCGGATTCCAGATCGGGGCCGCGGAACCGAGCGGTCCTTTGCAGCGATCCGTCCTTATTCAGAACGACACCCTCGCCGACAAGCGCGGCCCAGGGTAGATAATCGGCAAGGCGGCTGGCGGTGCGGCGGTATTCGGCGAGGTTCATCATGGCCCGCGTTCCTCAGACCGAGAGATAACCGGGGATGCGCAGGTGTCGGCGGCCCACTTCCACGAACATCGGATCCCGCTTCGCCGCCCAGACTGCCACGAAATGCCCGACGGCCCAGATGGCGAGGCCAACCAGCCAAAGCCGCAGACCGAGGCCGACGGCGCCGGCCAGCGTCCCGTTCATGATGGCGATGCTTCTTGGCGCACCGCCGAGCAGGATGTGCTCGGTGAGCGCGCGGTGGACGGTGACGGTGAAGCCCGGCGCCTCCTCGGCATGTTCCAGAACAGCCGTCATCAGACGAGCGCCCCGCCGCCGAAGGAGAAGAAGCTGAGGAAGAAAGAACTCGCCGCGAAGGCGATCGACAGGCCGAAGACGATCTGGATCAGCCGCCTGAAGCCACCGCTCGTATCGCCAAAGGCGAGCGCCAGCCCGGTGGCGATGATGATGATCACCGCGACGATCTTGGCAACTGGCCCTTCGATGGATTCGAGTATCTGCTGAAGGGGTTCTTCCCACGGCATGTTAGAACCGGCGGCGTGAGCGACCGTCGAGATAGCAAGCGACAGAGCGAAGCCGGATGTTGCCGATGTCATATATCGGCGAATGCGCAAGGAGCGGTGGATCATGGGAGTTCTCCGGATGTTGGCAGAACGGCAGGCATGATGCGGTAATCCCCGTCCGGGCCGATGCCATCGACGCAAGCCAGTTCAGCGAGCCGGCGCGAAGCGCCACGTCCCGACAGCACGGCGATAAGATTGACGGTCTCGGCGATTAGAGCGCGCGGGACGGTGACGACGGCTTCCTGGATGAGCTGCTCAAGGCGGCGCAGCGCACCGATCGCGCTGCCGGCGTGAATGGTACCGATGCCGCCGGGATGACCGGTGCCCCACGCTTTCAGAAGGTCCAGCGCTTCGGCCCCTCGCACCTCCCCTATCGGGATGCGGTCAGGTCGCAGGCGCAGCGACGAGCGCACCAGATCGGACAGGGTCGCTGTCCCGTCCTTCGTGCGCATGGCGACGAGATTGAGTGCGGCGCATTGCAGTTCCCGGATATCTTCGATCAGCACGATGCGGTCGGCCGTTTTGGCGATCTCGGCCAACAGCGCATTGGTCAGAGTCGTCTTGCCGGTCGATGTGCCGCCGGCGACGAGGATATTGGCGCGTGAAAGCACGGCTACGCGCAGCGTCGCTGCCTGCTCCGCCGTCATGATCCCGGCGGCGACATAATCATCGAGCGTGAATACGGCGACGGCGGGCTTGCGGATAGCGAAGGCGGGTGCGGTGACCACGGGCGGCAGCAACCCCTCGAAGCGCTCGCCCGTCTCGGGCAGCTCCGCGGAAATGCGGGGACTGCGGGAATGAACCTCCGCGCCGACATGATGCGCGACGAGGCGGATGATTCGCTCACCATCGGCGGCGGACAGATGCTCCCCCGTATAGGCCAGCCCCTCTGAAAGCCGGTCGACCCAGAGCCGCCCATCGGGGTTGAGCATCACCTCTATGATGGCGGGATCTTCCAGAAACCGTGTGATCGAGGCTCCAAGCGCCGTGCGCAACATCCGCGCGCCACGTGCGATCGCTTCCGGTTTGTGGTGAGTAGCAGTCATGTCGGCCCCGTACTTGGCGGGGCGTAAGGATGTTCCCCGCAACGGAGGTGATTAAAAAAAGCGGAATACCGTGCGATTCAACAAGGAATTAATGTCGTAGGGGCGTAGCGTGCAATTACAGGAGAAAGGCGGTTTTACCCTTATTCGCTATGGGCTTCCCTCGCGGCTTGGCTCATTCCCTCTTCGGCGCGTCGATATCCTCGGAAATCTCCTGCTGAAGTTTTGGTCCCTTCGCCAGCCGGCGTCCGAGAGCGGTGACGAACGCGTCATAGCGCTCTCCGGCCTTGGCGCGCGCGGCCTGCGCGGCAGGCTCAGGTAGCGCGGGCGTGGTGGCAAGCCAGAAGCGGATGAACACGGCCAGCGTCTCGACGGCGATGCCGACATCCCGTTCCAGCCGGGTCATGCGCCGGTCCAGCTGATCGAGACGCTTGGCGAGGATTGCCTCGCGCCGCTCCGTATCGTCGGGCGACAGGAAGGACGCGATGGCAGCTTCCGCAATCAAGGACATCGACTGCTCACGGCGCGCGGCATAGTCGGAGAGCATTTTCATGATGTCCGGCTCGAGATAGACGGAGATCTGTATCTTCTTCTTTCGGCTGGCCATCGCAGCTACAACTCCATGCCGTCGTTCGGATCGAGGGATACCTGGCGCGCCATGCCCTGCACGAGCCGCGCAAAGTGCCTGCTGGCTGCGGCGCCATCGTCATCATCGGGCGGATCGAACTCGTTTTCTATCGGCGCTTTCTTCTCGATGGGCTGCACGCGGCTAAGCTCGGGCTGCCTACGCCGTTCGGATTCGGTCGGATCCTCGTCGTCGCTTGCACCCTCGCTCACCAGATCGGTGAGTTCCGGTTGCGGCGGCAAAGCCAATGCACTCCAGTCGTCGGCGTTCGGATGCGTTGGAAGCGAGAGCGCGGGTGGTGGCAGGATACGCTCCTTGAAGCGGGCATCCTCGTAATAGCGGGCCTTCTTCGCCCGAATCGGCGGCGTGCCGGCAACCATGACGATCTCATCGGTGGGCGGAAGCTGCATGACCTCCCCCGCCGTCAGCAGCGGGCGCGCGGTTTCTTGCCGCGAGACCATGAGATGGCCAAGCCAAGGCGAGAGCCGGTGCCCGGCATAGTTCTTCATCGCCCGCATCTCGGTCGCGGTGCCGAGCGCGTCGGAAACACGCTTCGCGGTCCGCTCGTCATTGGTCGCGAAGCTGACGCGCACATGGCAGTTGTCGAGGATCGAATTGTTCGGCCCGTAGGCTTTCTCGATCTGGTTCAGCGATTGCGCGATCAGGAAGCTCTTCAACCCGTAACCCGCCATGAAAGCGAGCGCCGACTCGAAAAAATCCAGCCGGCCCAAAGCCGGAAATTCGTCAAGCATCAGCAACAGCCGATGGCGGCCTGTCTTCGCCTCCAGGTCCTCGGTCAGCCGACGGCCGATCTGGTTGAGGATCAGGCGGATCAGCGGTTTTGTGCGACTGATGTCGGAAGGAGGCACTACGAGGTAGAGTGTCGTCGGCCGTTCCCCACCGACAATATCAGAAATCCGCCAATCGCAGCGCCGCGTTACCTCTGCGACGACGGGATCGCGATAGAGACCCAGGAACGACATGGCGGTCGACAGCACGCCCGACCTTTCGTTGTCGCTCTTGTTCAAGAGCTCGCGCGCCGCGCTGGCGATAACGGGATGCGGACCGGCTTCGCCGAGATGCGGCGTTTTCATCATGGCTGCGAGCGTCGACTCAATAGGCCGCTTCGGGTCGGACAGAAACGCGGCAACACCCGCGAGCGTCTTGTCCTTCTCGGCGTAAAGGACGTGCAGGATGGCGCCGACCAGCAGCGCGTGGCTGGTCTTCTCCCAATGGTTCCGCTTTTCGAGGCTGCCTTCGGGATCTACCAGAATGTCGGCGATGTTCTGGACGTCACGGACTTCCCACTCGCCGCGGCGTACCTCAAGCAGCGGATTATAGGCCGACGATTTCGGATTGGTCGGATCGAACAGCAGGACGCGACCGTGCCGGGTGCGGAAACCAGCGGTAAGCTGCCAGTTCTCACCCTTGATGTCGTGTACGATCGCCGAGCCCGGCCAGGTGAGGAGCGTCGGTATGACAAGGCCGACACCCTTGCCCGAGCGGGTCGGCGCAAAACACAGCACATGCTCCGGTCCGTCATGACGCAGATATTCCCGCTCATACCGACCGAGCACGACGCCGTCCGGATCGAGAAGTCCGGCCGCCTGCACCTCTGTTTTATCGGCCCAACGTGCCGAGCCATAGGTCTCGACATTCTTGGCCTCCCTCGCCCGCCAGACCGACATGCCGATTGCCACGGCGACCGAGACGAAACCGCCTGACGCTGCAATCATCCCGCCTTTGGCGAAAACCTGCGGGGCATAGGCATCGTAGAGATACCACCACCAGAAGAAAGCCGGTGGGTAATAGACTGGTATCTCAAACAACTCGAACCAAGAACGGCCAAGTTGGGCCTGAAAGCCGAGGTTCCAGGCGACATACTGTGTCGCTCCCCATACGGCCGTCACCACGATCAGCGTGACGACGGCAATTTGGCCCCATAGAATCCTCGTTCCCGACAACCGACGATCTCCTTCCGGAGAACAGGTCGGACGTTTGGGCGGGGAATTTCAAGATGGGTTAAATGGTCATCGGGCGATAGCGCGGAATAGCGCAAAAATACAGGAAGAAGCGTTGTTCCTTTTTAGGGCGTGCCGTCATTTGAGAATACATTTCCTGAGGATTTCCAAATCAGCTTTTCAGTGATTCATAAAGAGCCAG
>NZ_BMHH01000031.1 GCF_014640615.1 Paramesorhizobium endophyticum
ATCCCGGCTCCGGCCAATCCAGCGCACCAGCGTCGATAGGCCGATGCCCAGGTCTTGCGCGATCTCAATCTTCCTGCTGCATGCATTAGAGATTTTAGGCGGCATCGACCGGGCCGTCACGCACACCCGTTCTATTTCCGGCGATGAAGGCGGAAAGATTTACGTCAGCGGTGTCCACGTCGCTTTGTCTCATGTGCTGCCCGACGTGATTGCGGACTTTCGTAAAAAATACCCCGCTATGCAGGTGGACGTGCAACTGCTGGGTACAGCTAATCAGCTTGAGATGCTCCAAAGCGGCAAGGTTCAGGTCGCCTTTATCCGCCCGACCAACCCCGCCGGCTTCCTGAAAACGGACCATCTGCTAAAGGAGGGTTTTGTTGCAGTTTTGCCGACGCATCATCGGCTTGCGAGCAAAGCAGATTTCTGCGTCAAGGACTTCGCGGGGGAACCCATTATAACCTATGCGCCTACGATCGGCGCCAGCTACCATCACGTCATCATGGACGCTTTTCGTCGGGCGGGTATCTATCCCATGGTCGTCCAGGAGGTGTCTCACACGCTTGCGATCGCAACGCTCGTCGCCGCCGGCGTCGGCATCGCCATTGCGCCGTCATGGCTGATCCACAATCACAGTCCGCATCTTGTCTACAAACCACTAACCGAAATTCCAGAAGAAGTGGAGCTTGTTGTCGGGTGGCAGGCGAACGAAAAGTCGAAACCCGTTCTGGATTTCGTTGAGTTCGCCAAACGTGCGTTTTCGGGTCGCAACCGCCTCATTTTGACGGATCCGGCCACACGACCCAAAGGAGACCGGTTATTCTAAGAGTTGTGTTGTTTTAAGCCGGCATGGCTGCGCGGATCGACAAGGTACGCAATTGCCGCATCAATATGCTCTTCGCGCCATGCCTCTTATGGAAATTGTCAGGCGATTACCTCGAGTACGGGCGAGGCGAGGATGGTGCGGGTGGTCACGTCGGCAATGCCCCTGTCCGTTTGATGTGGGCCGGCATTGCAGGCGAGCGTGGCACCGAAGCAGGCCTTGAAGACCAGATAGGGCGGTTGCCATTCGACGATCTTATCCATTGCGTCCCGAAGCTCGGCAAATCCGTTGGCGACCTCGGCAAGGCCAGCTTGCGAGACGAGCCCGGAGACGGGCAAGGGCAGCCGCGCCAGCACCTCGCCGCCGGCGACCGCGGCCATTCCGCCGCCGCCGGCGATCACGGCATTGGCGGCTATCGCCATGTCCTCGGGATTGCCGCCGAAAACGGTCAGGTTATGGCTGTCATGGGCGACGGTGGTGGCAAAGGCTCCCTTCCAGCTTCCCCAATGTCGCAGGAAGCCCACATGCGGGCGGGCTGCAAAAAGCCCGTGGCGGTGGGCGACCGCGATCAGCGTCGCGCCTCCCGGGGGCACGACGAAGCCGTTCGCAACGTCCGCTTCGGCTTCGCCCCATTGGGTGAACCTTGGGTTGTCGATGGTCGCCACGCGAACCCGGCGTCCATCAACGGGAACGCGGAAATCATTCGTGCCGAGCGAAGGCAGCTTCACGGAGGCGAGGAAGCCATCAGCGGCTGTCGGCGCCGAGCGATTTACCATGGCTCCGGCCCTGGCGGCGATGGCGCCATTGGCGATGACCAGCCTTGCCTCGAGTTCGGTGAGGTCGTTGAACACCACTATATCGGCGCGGCGTCCCGCCGCGATCAGTCCGAGATCGTCGCGCCCGAGCCGGCGGGCACCGTTGAAGGTTGCCGCCTGTAGCGCCCATTCAGGCTTCATACCATAGCGCACTAGACGCCGCGCCACGTCGTCCAGACCGCCGCCTTTGACGAGGTCGTCCGGGAAGACGTCGTCGGTGCAAAGCGTCACCGTCTGTGGCAGATGCCCCAGCGCGTTCAGCGTCTCAACGAAGTCCGGCAACAGGTGGTCGTGAGAGCCGCGCATTTCGATTGCAAGGCCGGCACGCAGCTTTTCCATCAGGTCGGCGCCGGAGGTCAATTCGTGATCGGAGCCGACGCCCGCCGCCATGAAGGCCTGCAGCGAACTGCCCGTCAGGCCCCGGGCATGGCCGCAGACGGGCTTTCCGGCTGCCAGCCCGGCATGAACGATGCTGCTCATGCGCGGCTCGCCATCGATGACGCCTTGCATGTTCATCACTTCGGCCACACCACCGATTTCATCACGCCTGAGAAGGCCGGAGACGGTCGCCGCGTCGAAATCGCCGCCGGCGCCTTCAAGGCCCGGTGCGGAGGGAACGCAGGACGGAGCGAGAACGATGAACCGCAACGCAAGGCCGGCACTCGCCCTAATGGCGAAATCGACACCGGCAATGCCGTGGACATTGCCGAATTCATGGGGATCCCAGACCGCTGTGGTCACGCCGCGCGGGACGACTGCATCGGCATAAGTGGCGGGCGTCACCATCGAACTCTCGACATGCATGTGGGTGTCGATGAGGCCGGGCGTAATGAAGCCGCTCTCGGCGTCGAGGATTTCCGCCGCGTCTTGGCGACTGCCGGGCGCATGCACCGAGGCGATGAGCGGGCCAAGCGTGCCGATATCCGCTGCCCGGTGCTCTCCAGTCACCATATCGACAAGGATACCGTTGACGATCAGCAGGTCGAATGGCGCATCCCCCCTGGCGGCGGCGACCGCGCGCAGCCGCAGGGCCGCGTCGGCCAAGTCCAAGGGTTCCGGCTTCGCTGTCCGGTTCATTTGCCGGCTTCCCATGTGAGCGCCGCCATGATGAGTTTCTTCACTTCATCCGCATCGCAATCCGAAGCGAACTCCGCGTTGAAGCTGGCGTGGGTGGCGCGGGTTTCGACAATCGTGCGACCTCGCGTGAGCGTACCCGCGCATTCCATGCCGATGCATGCCCGCTGATAGGTAACCAGATCGGGACGGACGAAGGCGGCCGCTGCGGCGGGGTCGTAGAGCGCCATGGCCGGGCGTCCGCGAGAGACGGCGATGTTGACAAAGCCGGCGAACATGTCAGCGATCTGCGCCGCGTTCCCGCCGCCGGCGTTTCGCACCCGGGCCACATCGGACGACGTTGCCAGAACCTTGCGGCAGAAGTCGAGATCGATCATGCGCAGCGGCAGGCCGTGGGCGAGAACGATCGCCACGGCTTCGGGATCGGCAAACGCATTGAACTCGGCGGATGCCGTATGATTGCCGCGCGTCAGGGCTCCGCCCATCCATGTAAGCTCATCGATGCGGGCGGCAAGGTCGGGCCGGGCAAGCGCCAGCGCTGCGATATTGGTCAGCGGCCCGAGCGCCAGGATGCGGCGCGGCGGCGGTGTCTCCTCGAGCCATTTGCAAAGGCTTGAAAAAGCATCGCCGTGCGGCAATCCATCGCTCCGCGGAAACGCGAGACCTATTGTTGGGATGCCGGTTTCGCCCAGAATTCCCTGGGCCGTTTCGAGCATGCCCATTACGGGCGCCGAGCGACCGGCATGCATGGGCATGGCCCAGCCGAAGGCACCCGCCGCACCGGCGGCATTGCGCTTCACCTGTTCCATCGGCGTGTTGCCGAAAACGAGGGAAATCCCGTCGATGGGAAGGCCCGCGTGCAGCACAACCAGAATGGCTGCGATGTCATCGAAGCCCATATCGGTATCGATCCAGACGCCCATCGTCTTCATCCGAAACGGTCGAGGATGGCGGCACTTGTCACCGGCAGGTCGAATGCCACCGATGCACCGAGTTCATGAGCGCGAAGCGATGCGTCGGTCTCGGCCTTGACGATGCCCACGGGCGTATCCAGCACATATTCGCGGCTGGCGCCTGCAAAGGAAATGCCTCGCACGAAGCCCGTGAACGGCCCTGTCCCCAGCGGGATGGCGCGCGGACGCCAGGCAAGGCCCGCCACGTCGGGCACCTCGGCTGAAAGAGCGATTTCGCCGTGTCCGGTGGTGATCTTGCCGTTGCGGACGGCGAAGATATTCTCGAAACCGACGAAATCGGCGACGAAGCCGGAGGCCGGGCGGTTGTAAATGTCCTCCGGCGTGCCGATCTGCTCGATTGCGCCGTTGCGCATCACCACGATGCGGTCGGCGAGCGCCAGCGCCTCAACCTGATCATGGGTGACGAAGATCATGGTCACGCCGCTTTCCTTCTGCACGCGCTGCAATTCGGTGCGCATTTCCAGACGCAGGCGCGCGTCGAGGTTGGACAGCGGCTCGTCGAGCATCAGCACCTTCGGCTCCATGACCATGGAGCGGGCGAGCGCGACGCGCTGCTGCTGGCCGCCGGAGAGTTCCGGTGTCTTTCGGCTGGCGAATTGCGAGAGGCCGACGGATTTCAGCGCGGCCCCGACCTTGGCCTCCAGCGCGTTGCCGGACAGGCCCTTCAGCTTGAGTCCGAAGGCGACGTTCTCGAAGACCGTGAGATGCGGGAAGAGGGCGTAGGACTGGAAGACCAGCCCGACTTCCCTCTTGTTGGCCGGCGTACGGGTGATTTCCCTGCCGTCGAGCAGGATGCGTCCCGATTTTACCGGCATCAGCCCGGCAATGGACCGCATGGTCGTGGTCTTGCCGCAGCCCGAAGGGCCCAGCAGCGCAAGCAATTCGCCTTTTCGAATCTGGAGGTCGAGATCCTTGACGGCGGTCGTCTTGCCATAGGCGAGGGTGAGCTTGTCGAGAGTGAGGAAGGAAGTGTCAGACATAGCGGGAAAACCCCAGGAAACGTTCCGCGGCAAAGACGATGCCGATGGAAAGGAAAGCGAGCAGCGAGGAAAGGGCGGCGATCGAGGGATCGAAGACGATCTCCATATAGCCCAGCATATCGATCGGCAGCGTGCGGACGCCGGGGCCGGACAGGAACAGGGAAACCGGCACCTGATTGAAGCTCGTCACGAAGCCGAGGATGAAGGCCGAAAGAATGCCGCCGCGAATGTTGGGAAGCACCACGCGGAAGAAGGCCCCACAACGCGACGAACCCAGCAGGACGGCGGCCTCCTCGACGTCGGCTCTAAAATTGTCGAGACTCGCGGAGACGACCCGCACGGCATAGGGCAGGACCAGTGCCGTGTGCGCGACGAAGAGAGCAAGAGTGACAGGGACGCCGATGGGGATGACGAAGTAACGCAGCAGGGCGAGACCGACGATGATGCCGGGCACGATGATCGGCATGGAAACCATGAAACGCACCGTCTCCGCCCCCGGCAGCCGGTAGCGCGACATGGCATAGGAGGCGGGAATTCCGAGAATAAGGGCTGCGAAAGTACCACCTATCGCCAGAAACATCGACGTCGTGAAGCTCTGGCGGAAGCTCTCCACGGTGAAGACCTTGGCGATCCACTTTACGGAGAAGCCCTGCGGGGGAAAGGCCAGCATGTCGCCCGCCGAGAAGGATGCCGCGACGATGATGAGAAAGGGCCCGATCAGGAAGATCATCACCAGCAGCAGCACGAGGGGTGCATAGAATCTCTGCATCATTTCTTGTTCCTCGCGGTCGCAATGCGCCGGAGCAGGATGTTGGCGGCGAAGCTCATGACGATCAGGATGAACGCGATCACGCTTGCGGAGACGAAATTGTTGGCGACGGTCACTTGCTGGTAGAGCAGCGTCTCCAGCATGAGAACCTTGGAGCCGCCGAGGATGGCGGGCGTGATGTAGGCGGTCATGGAGCCGGTGAAGACGAGCGTGCCCCCGACCACCAGCCCCTCGCGGGTCAGCGGCAGGATCACCTTCCAGAACACCTGGAGCCAGTTGGCGCCAAGGACGCGGGCCGCGGGCACGGCATCCTTCGGCAGGTTTTCCAGCGCGCTGATAAGTGAGATGATCATCAACGGCAGGAAAAGCTGTAGCAGGCCGATGAAGACTGCCGTCTCGGTGAACAGGATGCGCAAGGGCTCATCGGTCAGACCGAACAGCATCAGCGCCTGATTGACGATGCCGGTGCGCCCGAGGATGACGATCCAGGCATAGGTTCGGGCAACCGGTGAGATCATCAGTGGCAGGATGACAAGGCCCACCATGCGTCCCTTTGCACCCGGCGGCAGCGACACGATAGCATAGGCCGTCGCGTAGCCTATCACCGCAGCGGCGGCGGTCACGAGCAGACCGAGCTTCAGCGTGCGCAGGAAGACCGTACGGTTGAGCGGCTCGGTGAAGAAATCCGCATAGGCCGAAATCGTCCAGTTCCCGGCCGAGCGGAACCCTTCCGAAAGAAGCAGGGCGACCGGCACCAGAAAGACGATCGCGGCGAAAAGAGCCGCCGGAAGGGCGAGCGCCAACGCTTCTGCCCGGTTCTGGAACATTTTGTCTGACCCTTTTGATCTGTTTTGTTCATCACGCGAGGCGCAGGCGATAGGCCCAAGCTGGCGATTACTGACCGACCTTGGCGTTCCATTCGGATAGCCAGGCATCGCGATTGTCGAGCGCGATGGCGGACGGCATGAGCTTGAGGCTCTTCGCGGTTTCCTCGCCATAGGTGATGTTGGCGGCCACTTCGTCCGGCACCTTGACCTCGGCATTGGCGGGGCTGTCCACCAGCGCTTCGGCAAGCTTCGTCTGCACTTCGGTGGAGAGCCAGAAATCCATGAATTCATGCGCAAGATCCCGGTTCTTCGAGCCCTTGGTCACGACCATGACATTCATGCCGCCGGTCTGGCCTTCCTTGGGCGTCGCCCAGGCAAGTGGCAGGTCGAGCTTGGCGAAAGGCGCCCAGGAGAAACGGCCGATCGGCGCGGCCCAGATCTCCTCCTGCTGCATGAGCTGAACGAGTTGCGAGGATTTCACATAGAAGGTGACAATATCGTCCTTCCTGGCGCCAACCGCTTCGATCGGGCCTTTCAGAGCAGGTGTGCTGTTTCCGAGCGCCTGGCCGAGCATGTAGAGCGCCGACGGTCCCTGAGTGGTCGTCACGTTCGGGAACGCGACATGGGAGACGATGTCGTCCTTCAGCAGGTCCGCCCAGGAATCGATCTTCATCTTGTCTTTCCGGTAGACGATCGAGGTGGTGTAAAAGGTATAACCGATGCTCATACCGTCGCCGTTCGGATCCTTGGCGATGTCATAGAGCTTGTCGAAATTGGTGAGCTTCGCCGTATCGATCTTGTCGATCAGGCCGGCGCGGCTTGCCTGAAGCGCATCGGCCATCGAGACCACGGCCATGTCAACGACGGGGTTCACCTTGTTGGCTTCCATCTTGGCCAGGCGCTCGACACTGTTGCCGGTCTCGACAACGAGCTTGCAGCCGCATTTGGCCTCGAATGGATCGTAGAGCAGCTCCTTGTATTCATCCTGCGCAAAGCCATAGACGGAAATGGTGAGCGTCTTCTCTTGGGCGTGGGCAAGACCTATGCTCACAATCAGCGCGGCGGCTGAGGCCGAGGCCGTCTTCAATGTCACGATGTTCTCCTTCTGGGGGCTTTTTATATTCAGGCGTGGGTTGAACGGGGAGGGGCCGATGTCTCGCGCACGACGAGGCTCATCGGTATGCACTCGCTGCCGCCGGCCAGAGGCCGCACCGGGCTGGAATTCATCGGCGCGCCGCCCGATGCGTTGCGCTCTATGGCCGATGCCAGCGCGTCTATGGCAACCTTGGCGATCGCGGGCATATCCACGTGGACGGTAGTGAGGGAGGGCTTGAACGCGGATGACCAGATGAGATCGTCGAAGCCCGTGACGCTCGCCTCATCCGGTACGCTGATGCCGCAACCCAGAAGCTCGGTCAGGGCTCGCAAGGCATGGAGGTCGGAAAGGGTAGCGAAAGCAGTAAAGCCATCGTTGAATTTTTGCTCCAGCCCGAGTGGACAGCCGGGAGAGGTCTCACTTTCCAGCCTTTCGATCCAGAGGGTTTCGCTTTCCACTCCTGCCGGCATGCGCGATCTCATACCGCCGATGCGATCGTTCTGCACATTGGATGCCGGATTGTTGCCGATGATCAGGATCTTGCGGTGGCCGATCGAAACGAGATGCTCCGCCACGAGCTGGCCGCCTTGCCAATGGTCGGCGGAAACGGTGTTGCCGGGCGTCGAGGGGCTATCGATTACGGCCATGGGACTGCCGATATCGGCGATGCGCGTGCCGTGCCGAGGCACGATGACGATGCCGTCGACGCCGCGCTCCAGCAGCCTGTTGATGACTTCGGTCTGTGTTGCGACATTGCCGCGCGAATTGCCGATCAGAACGCCATATCCGGCCTTGGAGGCGGCGTGCTCGATGGCCTGCGCGATCTGGGGAAACAGAGGATTTGCGATGTCCGGAAGAACGAGGCCTAGCACATAGGAACGGCCTGTGCGCAAGGCTCGTCCGGCCGTTCCGGGCACATAGCCGAGGTCGGCGGCCGTCGCACGGATCTTCTCGGTAAGCTCCGTCGAAACGCGGCCCTTTCCGGAAAGCGCGTTGGAAACCGTTGCCGCCGAAACATCGAGCAGGGCGGCTATTTTGCTGAGGTTCGGTCGAATCCGATTGTTGTTCATCCGGTCGCAGAACTGGAGATGATTAAACGTTTAATCAGCTCAATACACTGTCTTGGCCCGGATGTCGATCCGGCTCATCGCTGAAATTAGGGATAGCCTGCAAAATGCAGCTTTCACGGGGCCAGGCACTCGACGGTCAGGACCGCAAAGCGTTCGGCTTCGACCGCATCGCCGCGTCCCGAACTAAACACCTGCTCGAGCTTGACTACATCATGTTCCAAGGCTTTCAGAATACATGTTTTCCGCCTGCGCGAAAAAGCATGCTGCATTGGGGTATCTGTCGGTGAAATCGTCGGCGGTCGGCCTGCGGCGTCAGGTGGCGAATGTGGGCCGCTGGCTGTTTTGTAGGCACCTCCATGATCGCCGTGCCTAAGTTTTGGCTGATATCGCTTTGGTGCGTGATTTCCCCCCTGTTTCAATGAGCTTTTCCAATCTGGCACATCTTTTGCTTCATTATCATTCGAGTTGGCGGCTAGGGTTCCGGCGTCTGTGACGTGCTGGTCCGAGAGCTGCCACCGGCGGGGAGACATCCCGCCGGGTGCACGGCGGGAGAAAAGCCCGGGAGACCTCGTTAGCCAAGGGATTGGCGGCGTTGGTCCATGCCGGTCCCTTTTTAAAACAAAGGGGAAGCCAATGCAGTCTTTCAAAAAAATGATATCGATCAGCGTTTTGGCCGCCGCTCTGGCGTCAAGCGCAGTTGCCAGCGCGCAGGCCGAGGTGAAAAAGGAATTCAAGGTCGCCTGGTCGATCTATGTCGGCTGGATGCCGTGGGGTTATGCCAAGGACCACGGGATCGTCCAGAAATGGGCCGAAAAATACGGCATTTCGATCGAGGTCACCCAGTTCAACGATTACGTGGAATCGATGAACCAGTATACGGCGGGCGCATTTGATGCAGTGACCCTCACCAATATGGACGGGCTGTCCATCCCCGCCGCCGGCGGCGTCGATACGACGGCGGTCATCGTCGGAGACTTCTCGAACGGCAACGACGCCGTCATCCTGAAGGACAGGAGCGAGCTTGCCGACGTCAAGGGCCGGAACGTCAATCTCGTCGAGTTCTCGGTTTCCCATTATTTGCTTGCCCGCGCGCTCGAAACGATCGGGGCCAGCGAGCGTGACGTGAAGGTCGTCAACACGTCGGATGCAGACATGGTCGCCGCCTACAAGACGCCGGACGTGACGGCGGTCGTCACCTGGAACCCGCTCGTCTCGACCATTCTGGAAGACCCATCCGCCCACACGGTGTTCGACAGCTCCCGGATTCCCGGCGAGATCATCGACCTGCTGGTCGCCAACACGGCTGTGCTAAAGGACAATCCGGATTTCGGCAAGGCGCTTGCCGGCATCTGGTATGACACGATGAAGGTGATGACGGCGCAGGGCGCCGAGGGTATAGCCGCCCGCAAGGAAATGGGCGAGGCGTCCGGCACCGATCTTGCCGGTTTCGAAGCGCAGATGAAGGCGACGAAACTGTTCGATAAGCCAGCCGATGCCGCAGCCTTCACCGCTTCGTCCGCCCTGCCCAAGACCATGGATCTGGTTCGCAACTTCCTGTTCTCGAAGGCCCTGCTCGGCAACGGCGCGACCTCGGCCGACGTGATCGGCATTGAGATGCCGGACGGCAAGGTACTGGGCGACAAGGCCAATATCAAGCTGCGCTTCACCACCACCTATATGGACGCCGCCGCCAAGGGATCACTCTGAGCGTCGTTGTGGCGCTGGGCCGAACGCCTGGCGCCGGACAAACCCCAAGCGGAGCGACATTCATGCGTTGGATCAATCTCTATCCCGGTAGGGGAACGAAGCTCGTTCTCGCCCTGACGCCGTTTGCCCTGCTGCTGATCGCCTATGCGGCGGGATCGGCGGCACGGCTGGCCGCGAACCCGCACGACAAGCTGCTGCCCGGCCTCGGCAATTTTGCCGCTGCAATCGACCGTCTCGTGATGACCGCGGATGCGCGCACCGGTGACTACATCTTCTGGAGCGATACGCTCGCCAGCCTGACCCGGCTCGTTTCCGGTCTGGGCATCGGCGTCGTCATCGCTCTCGTGGTCGGGATGATGATCGGTATGCTGCCTTACATACGGGCGCTGCTTTCGCCGTTCGTCGCGGCTCTTTCGATGGTGCCGCCTTTGGCGCTGCTGCCGATTTTGTTCATCGTCGCCGGGCTTGGGGAAATCTCGAAAATTGCGCTGATTGCCATCGGCGTGACGCCGGTCATGATCCGTGACCTGGCATTTAGAGCGTCGGAAATCCCTCGCGAGCAGGTCGTCAAGGCACAGACATTGGGCGGTAGCTCGTGGCAGATCGCCATCCGCGTCGTGCTTCCGCAGATTCTGCCCCGGCTGATTACCTGCCTGCGGCTGCAACTGGGGCCGGCCTGGCTGTTCCTGATCGCTGCCGAAGCGATTTCGTCGGATTCCGGTCTCGGCTACCGGATATTCCTGGTGCGCCGCTATCTGTCGATGGACGTCATCTTTCCCTACGTCGCCTGGATCACGCTTCTGGCCGCTGGCATGGACTGGTCGCTCGACAAGCTGCGCCGGAAGATATTTCCCTGGACCACTCTGGAGAACCCGTCATGAGCCGGCTTTCGGTCGATAGGATCTGGAAGGAATATGGCGACCAGATCGTGCTCGAAGACGTGTCGCTCGAGGTCGAGCCGCGCGCCTTCGTGGCGCTGGTCGGCGCGTCAGGTTCCGGCAAGACGACGTTTCTGCGGCTGTTGCTCGGCCAGGAAAGACCGACGCGCGGCACGATCCTGGTCGACGGCGTGCCGCTGCCGCCGGAGCCGGGGGCGGACCGGGGCGTCGTCTACCAGCGCTACTCGGTGTTTCCGCATCTGAGCGTGCTCGGCAATGTGCTGCTCGGCATGGAAATGTCCGGATCGCGATACGTCGCGCGCCTGTTCGGTCGCCGGCGGGCCGCAGCCATTGTGCAAGCCCGCGGGATGCTTGCGCAGGTCGGGCTTGATCATGTCGAGGCAAAATATCCGGCCCAGCTTTCCGGCGGCATGCAACAGCGGCTCGCGCTTGCCCAAGCGCTCGTCATGAAACCGCGCGTATTGCTGCTGGACGAGCCTTTCGGCGCGCTCGATCCCGGAATCCGCGCCGAGATTCATGCGCTGATGAAACGGCTCTGGCACCAGCATCCGATGACGGTGGTGATGGTCACCCACGACATGGCGGAGGCTTTCACGCTCGCGACGCGGGTCATCGCCTTCGAGCGCCGCCGCGACCGGCCCGAGGAGAAGCTGCGCTATGGTGCTTCGATCACCCGCGACATTCCCATCTGGCCGCCGCGCCGCGCCGCGCCGGCCTTCCATCGCTGATCAGGCCGGGACGCGACGGGCCGATCATGGATCAGCAGAGCACTTAGCAAGACGTACAGGGAGACATTATCGTGCATATCAGACGATCAACCGAAGAGATCGCCGCCAACCGGGCGCGCTACGAGGAACACCAGAAAAAGGGCCTGGAATTTGCGCCGAAGGCCCTACCGGGAAAGAGTGTAAAGCCGGCGCGGACAATCGCGGCGGGGCAAATTCTGCACCGCGAGGTCATTGCTGGCGGCTGGTACTGGTCGACCCGCGTACGCCGGAACGAAGTATTGCGCGTCGCGCTCGATGCGGGATTTTCGACGGTCACGCTCGTCGCCTGGAATGCCGGTGATCCGACGGAAAGGCTGAACCTGCCCGATACGGTCAAGGTGCAATGGACAACGGCGCTCGGCAAGGGCCGGGTCATCTTCTCCGACATGGGCCGGGTGATGTTCTCCATCGTGGAGGACAGTTGCGGTGCGCATGACTGCCTGATAGGCGGCTCGACCGCCGCGTCGAATGCGCGCAAATATGCCGGTGCAAGTGGCCCGGAAATCCGCAATACCCGCGACAATCTGGTCAAGATGGTGGCCAAGCTTGGCCTCGACACGCGTGACACTCCGGCGGTGCTTGCGCTCTTTGCGCCGGTTCGGGTCGATGGCGAGGGTAGATTCCTCTGGAAGCCGGAACTCGTCGCGAATGGCGACTATGTGGAATTGCGCGCCGAGATGGACATGATCGTCGGCTTCTCCAATTGTCCGCATCCGCTCGATCCGAACCCGGTCTACGCGCCCAAGCCGGTCAGCGTCACGCGCATCAGGGCCGTCGAGCCCGCCGCGGACGATTTATGCCGCACTGCTACCGCCGAAGCCGTCCGCGGCTTCGAAAACAACGCGCTCGCCGGGGCTTGAGGGATCATACATGACTGCATTTCAACAGACTTCGCCTTCCCGCTTGCCCGGCAACGCGGCGCAGGATCATTTCATCGCCGCCGAGGCGCCGTTTTCCACCGTCGTGCGCAAAGGACAGATCGTCCGCATAGAGGACAGCTACGGGCAGCAGGCGATCGATACGCTGTTCTACAATGCCGCCAACTATTCGGAGCGCTATTCCAATCAGGACACCATGCGCGAACAGGGGGCGGCCTATATCTCGACCGGCACCCGCATCATCTCCAATGAAGGCCGGGTGATGCTGACGATGACGGCCGACAGCTGCGGGCGGCACGACACGTCGGCGGGTGCCTGCTCCTGTGAGAGCAATACCGTGCGCTTCGGCCGCCAGACGCGCTATCTCCACGCATGCCGCGACAATTTCGTGCTCGAGGTCGCCCGATACGGCATGAGCAAGCGCGATGTCGTGCCGAACATCAACTTTTTCATGAACGTGCCGATCGAGCCGACCGGAGAAATGACCATCGCCGATGGCATTTCGGCGCCCGGCGACTATGTCGAGCTGAAGGCGGAAATGGACGTGCTGCTGGTGATCTCCAATTGTCCGCAGATCAACAACCCCTGCAACGGTTTCGACCCGACGCCGGTTCGTGTGCTCGTCTGGGACAATGGAGAATAGCGATGTTCACCAAAGTCCTTGTTGCAAACCGCGGCGAGATTGCCGTCCGGATCATCCGGACGCTGAAAAGGCTCGGGATCGCGTCGGTTGCCGTCTATTCGGATGCCGACCGATTTTCCAAAGCCGTCCTGATGGCTGATGAGCCCGTTCGGCTCGGTCCGGCGCCGGCGGCGCAAAGCTATCTGAACGTCGATGCCGTCGTCGCCGCCTGCAAGGCGACGGGGGCCGAGGCCGTTCATCCCGGTTATGGTTTCCTGTCGGAGAACATCGATTTCGCGAGGAGGCTGGAAGCGGAAGGGATTCGTTTCATCGGGCCCAGCGCCGATAATATCGCCGCCTTCGGCTTGAAGCATGTCGCGAGGGAGCTTGCCGTCAAAAGCGGGCTGGCGCTGCTGCCGGGAAGCGGGCTACTCGATACGCTCGAGGAGACGCTCGCGGCTGCGGAGACGATCGGTTATCCGGTCATGTTGAAATCTACCGCCGGCGGCGGTGGGATCGGCATGCAGCTGTGTCAGGATCGGGAAGTCCTGGCAGTCGCCTTCGCAGCCGTCAAGCGCATGGCATCGGCCAGTTTCGGCGACGACCGCGTCTATCTGGAGCGGTTCGTGCCGCAGGCGCGACATATCGAAGTGCAGATATTCGGCGACGGCAAAGGTGGAGTGATCGCGCTCGGCGAGCGGGATTGCTCGCTCCAGCGCCGGAACCAGAAGGTGATCGAGGAGACGCCTGCTCCCGGTCTTTGCGAGGATCAGCGTTTCCGCCTGCATGCGGATGCGGTCTTGCTCTGCCGAACGGTCGATTACGAATCCGCAGGCACGGTGGAATTTATCTACGATCCGGCCCGCGAGGAGTTCTATTTCCTCGAGGTCAATACGCGATTGCAGGTCGAACATCCGGTGACCGAAGCTGTGTTCGGCATTGATCTGGTCGAGTGGATGATCCATCAGGCCGCCGGTGAGGACGTGCTTGCCTCCGCCGGCGCGTTGAAGTCGCGTGGCGTGGCGATCGAGGCGCGTCTTTATGCCGAAATGCCGCATGCCAATTTCCGGCCGAGTGCGGGACTTTTGACCGAGGTCGCCTTCCCGGAAACCATCCGGGTCGACGGCTGGATCGAGACCGGCACGGAGGTGACGGCCTTTTACGATCCGCTGCTCGCCAAGCTGGTCGTTGCCGCTGACGACAGGGTGTCAGCGATTGAAGCGCTGGCCACGGCGCTCGACAACACCTGCGTTGCGGGCATCGAGACCAACCTGGACTATCTGAGGGCCATCGCCCGCTCGCCAATGTTTATAAGCGGCGGCGTCGCGACGACAGCGCTGAGGGATTTCCATTTCGAGCCCGATGTGATCGAGGTCCTCGCGCCCGGCGCGCAGTCCAGCTTGCAGGAGCTGCCGGGGCGGCTCGGCCTTTGGCATGTCGGCGTGCCTCCGAGCGGGCCGATGGACGAACGGTCCTTCCGTCATGCCAACAGGCTCGTCGGCAATGAGGATGAAACCACGGCACTGGAATTGACGGTCTCCGGTCCTGTACTGAAATTTTTCTCGGACGTGGTTGTTGCACTCGCAGGCGCCCATATGCCGATGCTGCTTGACAGCATCCCGGTTGAGAACGGCGTTGCCGTCGCGGTTAAAGCCGGTCAGACGCTTTCGCTGGGCGTGATCCGGGGGTCGGGACAACGCGCTTACCTCGCGGTCGCTGGCGGCTTTGCGGCGCCCGTCATCCTCGGATCACGGGCAACATTCGCCCTCGGGCGTTTCGGGGGGCATGCGACCGGGGTATTGAAGGCGGGCGACAGCCTGAGGCTGGCGCGGGCGCGGCAGGAGAACAGCCTGCCAGCCGCCGAACCCGCGGTTCTGACCTCGCATTGGAATGTCGGTGTCGTCTACGGCCCGCATGGCGCGCCAGATTTCTTCCTCGACCAAGATATAGCGCTTCTGTTCGACACGGAATACGAGGTTCATTTCAACAGCGCCCGCACCGGCGTGCGCCTGATCGGGCCAGCGCCGAAATGGGCGCGCGAGGATGGCGGCGAGGCGGGCCTGCATCCCTCCAACCTGCACGACAACGCCTATGCCATCGGCGCGATCGACTTTACCGGTGACATGCCGATCATCCTCGGTCCCGACGGTCCAAGCCTCGGCGGCTTCGTCTGCGCGGCGGTGATCGCCCGCGACGAACAGTGGAAGATGGGCCAGTTCAAGCCGGGCGACCGCATTCGCTTTCATCCGGTCGAGCTGCCCGGCGAGCCAGTTGCCGGCCCCTATGTGGCGGGCATCGGCGAAAAGGCCGGATCGGCGATCGTCGGCAGGCTGGATGACAGGGATGTCCCCGTCGTTTACCGCCGCCAGGGAGAAGACAATCTTCTTGTCGAATATGGTTCGATGCGGCTCGATATCGGCCTGAGGCTGCGTGTTCACCTCTTGATGCAGGCGGTCAGGGAAGCGAGGCTTCCCGGCGTCATCGATCTGACGCCCGGCGTTCGCTCGCTGCAAATCCATTACGATGGAACGACACTTGGCCGCGCGGGGCTTCTCGGTCTGCTCCGCGAACTGGAGGGCGGCCTGCCGCCGGTCGACCGGGTAACGGTGCCGAGCCGGACGGTCTACCTGCCGCTTTCATGGAACGATCCCGACGCCGAACTGGCCATGCGCAAATATCAGGAACTTGTGCGCCCGAACGCGCCCTGGTGTCCTTCTAACATCGAGTTCATACGCCGCATCAACGGTCTTCCGGACGAAGAGGCGGTAAAGCGGATGATCTTCGACGCCAGCTATCTGGTCATGGGGCTGGGCGATGTCTATCTCGGCGCGCCGGTCGCCACCCCACTCGATCCGCGTCATCGGCTCGTCACCACCAAATACAATCCGGCGCGCACTTGGACGCCGGAAAACGCCGTGGGGATCGGCGGCGCCTACATGTGCATCTACGGCATGGAAGGGCCGGGCGGATATCAGCTGTTCGGTCGCACCTTGCAGGTCTGGAACACCTGGCGCCAGACATCCGCCTTCGCAAAGGGCAAGCCATGGCTGCTCGATTTCTTCGACCAAATCCGTTTCTTCCCCGTCAGCCATGATGAGTTGTCCGAAGCGCGGTCGGCCTTTCCGCATGGGGCCTATCCGCTCAAGGTCGAGCACGGCACGTTTTCCTATGCCGATTACGCCCGCGAACTCGAAACCCATCGCGAAAGCATCGGCGCGTTCAAGGCCGGTCAGCAGGCAGCCTTCGAGGCCGAGCGCCGGCGCTGGAAGGAACAGGGTCTCGACAGCTTCTCTGTCGCCGACGAGCCGGGAGCGACGCCGGGCGATATTCCGCCCGGCTGCTTCGGAGTCGAAAGCGCCATACCCGGCAATGTATGGAAAGTACTCGTCGAGCCGGGTCAGACCGTTTCTGCCGGGGAGACGCTGGCGATCATCGAATCGATGAAGATGGAAATCCCGCTGACCACTCACGCTTCCGGAACCATCCGCTCCGTGCGGATAGCGCCCGGCCGTAATGTCAAGGCCGGCGACATGCTGGCCATTCTGGAGGAAAACTGATGCTACCCGCCATTCTCGATCTTGCTTCGGTGAAGGACGCCTATGCCATGGGGCTTACGCCGATCGACCTCGTGGAGGAGGTAATCGCACGGCGCACTGCGTCGGCCGATCGGGCCATCTTCATCACCATGGTGCCGGACGACGCGCTTCGCGCGGCAGCGCGTGAACTGATGGAACGCGCGCCAACGCCGAACAGCCTGCCGCTCTGGGGCATGATGTTCGCAGTCAAGGATAATATCGACATCTCAGGGATTCCGACGACGGCCGGCTGCCCGGCCTATGCCTATGTCCCGCAAAAGGACGCGAGCGTCGTTGCGCGGCTGAAGGCGGCCGGCGCGCTGGTCGCCGGCAAGACCAATCTTGATCAGTTCGCCACCGGACTCAACGGCACGCGTTCGCCCTATGGCGCGCCGCGCTGCGTGTTTGACAGCGCCTATGTCTCGGGCGGCTCCAGTTCCGGTTCCGCCGTCGCCACCGCTTCGGGCCTCGTCTCCTTTGCGCTGGGCACCGATACGGCGGGGTCAGGCCGCGTGCCGGCCGCCTTCAACAATCTCGTCGGCATCAAGCCGACGCCTGGTCTGGTGTCCAATGCCGGCGTCGTGCCGGCTTGCCGCAGCGTGGATGTGGTGACGGTCTTTGCCGCAACTGTGGGGGACGGGATCACGGTGCGCCGGATCATGGACGGTCATGATCCCGCCGATCCGTTCTCACGGGCGGCAACGCCGGTGCAACTGCCGCAATCGGGCCTGAAGGTGGGCGTACTGGGCCAAAGCGAGCGTGAATTCTTCGGCAACACGCAGTATGAAGCATTGTACGACGCCGCCATTGCGCGGGCGACGGCGCTGGGGGCAACCATTGTTCCCTTCGATTACGCGCCGTTCCGCGACGCGGCGGAGCTTCTCTATAACGGTCCCTGGGTTGCCGAACGGCTGGCGGCGGTGAAGGATTTCATGGACACCAATGCCGGCGACTTCGATCCAACCGTCAGGGCTATCATTGAGGGCGCGCGCGCCTATGATGCCGTCGCGGCTTTCGAGGGGCGCTACCGGCTGGAGGCGCTGCGGCAGAAAACATTGTCTGAATGGGAAAAGGTCGACGTCCTGATGCTGCCGACCTCGCCAACAATCTATACGGTGGAGGAAATGCGGTCGGATCCGATCGTCAGGAACGGCCATTTCGGCCGATATACCAATTTCGCCAATCTGTTCGGATATGCCGCCATCGCCATTCCCGCAGGCTTCGATGAAACGCGCGGGCTTGCCGGCGGGGTGACGCTGTTCGGGCCTGGGTTCTGCGACGACGCGCTCGCTCCGTTCGCCGATGCCATGCACCGGGCGCTTGCCGCCGGCATGGGCAAGGATCGCGCGGCCACGATCCCGGAGGCCAGCAGGATCACGGCGCTCGATGACGGGCTCGTCAGCGTTGTCGTGGTCGGCGCGCATCTGAGCGGCATGCCGCTGAACCACGAGTTGTCGGCGCGCGGCGGCGTACTGACGAAGACCTGCCGCACCGGCGGTGAATACCGGTTGTTCGTGCTTCCCGATACGGCACCGCCGAAGCCGGGTCTCGTGCGCGAGCCGGGATATGCGGGCGCTGGGCTGGAAGTAGAAATATGGAAAGTGACGCCGGAAGTGTTCGGCGGTTTCGTTCAGAAAATTCCCGCGCCGCTCGGCATCGGGAAAATCACGCTGAACGATGGGTCTGAGGTTTCCGGCTTTCTCTGCGAAAGCCATGCTGTGATGGGCGCGCAAGAGATTACCGCGATGGGCGGCTGGCGGAATTATATCCGCTCGCTGCAGGCGTGACGTCACCCTGCGAACCTGAAACACTGCACCCGGGTGCGCTATCGCTCCCGGGTGCAGACCCGCCAAGGCGCGTTGCGAGTGTAGAAAGTCAACGCCCTATTCCGACATAGGTTCATCGCGATAGGTGAGCGGCGGTGCCTGATCGCCGGTGAGGGCAACATAGTGGAAATCCTTGCCACGAGCCTTTTCAAATTCCGCTTTTGCCCGTGCCACCAAATCCGGTGACAGGAACAAGGTGGCTGCTGTTGAGGCAAGTGTCTCCTCCGCCAGGAGCATGCCTTTTTCTCCAATCGTCATCCCGCTCGCTGCAACCGCCTGCCAGGAGTGCGCGGAGGTGCCTGGCACCCAGCTCGCGGTGCCTATGCTTGCCGTCGGGGTCGCCCAGCTGACATCGCCCACATCGGTCGAGTAGGAGCCTTGAAAGCCGAATTCGTACTCTTCGATGGCAAAGGCCTTCGCGAGATCGGGCTTTTTCGTCATGCTTTCCTGCAGCTTTTCGGCGAAATTCATCTCCTCGGGCGTCCACTTGATGGGCCGGGCAGCACGGAGATTTTCATCCATGACACGGCCGAGAGTGTCATTGGGGAGGAGCGAGTAGACGCCGCCGATCCGCTCGATGTCTACAGTTGTGCCGGTGCCGAGTGCGGCCCCTTCCGCAGCCTTCGTGATGCGTTCAAAGATTTCCAATACAGTCGAGGGGTCCGGGTGACGGATATAAAGGTAGCTTTCGGCAAAATCCGGCACGACGTTAGGGGCCTTGCCGCCGTTGGTGATTACGTAGTGGATCCGTGTTTTTTCCGGAACATGCTCACGCATCATATTGACCATGTGGTTCATCGCTTCGACGCCATCCAGTGCGGAACGGCCCTTTTCGGGCGCAATGCCGGCGTGAGCCGACACCCCGTGAAATTTGAATTTCCCGCTGATATTGGCGAGAGACTTGTCCTGCCATGCGCCATTGCTGGCTCCTGGATGCCAGTGGAGTGTGATATCGACGTCATTGAACAGGCCGGCGCGCACCATATGCACTTTGCCGGAGCCCCCCTCCTCGGCGGGCGTACCGTACACTCGCACCTGCCCCTTGACGCTATTTGCTTCCATCCATTTGGAGACTGCGATGGCTGCGCCGACCGACCCTGCACCGAAAAGATTATGGCCGCATGCATGACCATTACTCTGATCTTTGATCGCCGTCACCGTCGCTGTCGCGTCTTGGGAGAAGCCGGGCAGGGCATCCATCTCCGCCATGATCGCGATAACCGGCCCATCATTGCTGCCATAACTGGCAACGAAGGCCGTCGGTATGCCGGCCACTCCGTTGGTAACCTTGAAGCCGTTCCGGCCAAGCTCTTCGCTCAACAGTTTCGATGTCTCCACTTCTTTGTATCCGAGTTCCGGATGAAGCCAGATCTCGCGGGCAATCTGGTTGATCTTCCCAGAGAGGCTATCGATGTGGTTGACGATTTCACTGCGGGCTTCGTCGCTCAACGACGCTGCATTCGTTGTTTCTACTGTTATCATCAGGATGACCGAGGCGACAAAAAGGGACTTCATTTTGCTAAGCTTGTCTTTTTTCATGATTTCAACCAGTCTGTATATTTAAGTAATAATCTGCAGCGGATGACGGATCAGTGATCTTCGTAATATAGTCCGCGCTTAAAGCCTGTCCGTCTGGATTTTCAATGCCTCTCTACGCCTGGCGTGTCCAGGTCGCATCCCAGAAGGACTGGGGCTCCTTCGCCAGCACGTCGGATATGGTCGGTGCGGGTGCAGGGATCCGCTTGCCGCCGGTGCGTTCGGTGAGCTCTGCCTTGGCGACGGCGACCATTTCCGGCGATGCCAGCAATGCGATTGCACCCATGGCAAGCGCTTCCGATGCCATCAGCGGCCCCGGGCTGCTCGAGGGATGCCCCGACAGCGCCGTCCATGCCCAGTGATGGATCGGCACGTTCTCCGGATAGGCCCAGTTGATCCGGCCGAGCGGGATATGCCAGCTGATGTCGCCATCATCCTGCCCGTAATAGTCGATGCCGGTGTCGAAATAGTCGAGCCCGCGATGTAGTTTGAAGGGTTTTCCGGGATCGCAAGCCGCGGAAAGCTGCTCCATCCATTCGACATCGGCATCGCCCAAGCGCGGTGGGCCGACTTCCCTGAGACACCTGTCCAGCACACGCCCGACCGTGTCGTTGCCAAGATAACCGCGGCAATTGGCTATCTGTTCGGCGACCAGTTCGACACCGTTTTCCGCGGCAATTCGGCTGTAGGTATTGAGCATCAGTTGGTAACCCTGCTGCACCACGTCGAAATCAGGATGCCGGACGGAGGACCAGAGGCGCACTTCTTCGGGTGTCACGCCGGGGGTGATGCCGGCGAAGCGATAGACATGTTTCAGCTGCAGGCCAGGAATGTCGTGACGCAGTCGGTCGAATTCCGCGTAGGCGGCTTCGGCGGCAAGCAGTGCGTTGCGAGTGGCGGTCTTGCCGCCATGGGCGCTTTCGCCGATGAACTTGAATTCACCGCTCGCCATGGCGTGGCAGGGGCGAGCAAGCGAGCCGTTCTGATAATCGCCATGGGAGGTCAGGACCAGATCGAGCCCATCGAATATGCCTGCCGCCTGCAGCGCAAGCTTGCCCCAGCCGATCTCCTCGGCCGGGCAGCCGACGATAACGATCTCGCCGGGCACGCCTTGTTCGATCATCGCCTTGGCGGCGGCGATGCCTGCGCCGGTATTGGCCGGGCCGATATGGTTGTGGCCGCAGCCATGGCCGGGCAGGCGGCGGTTTCCTTGGCGATAGGGAACGGCGTCGTTGTAGAGGCCCGGCAGGGCGTCGTATTCAACCAGGATTCCGACTTTCGGCCCTTCGCCATTGGCGATGCGGGCGATGAATGAGGTCGGCACGCCGCCGACACCGCGCTCGACCGAAAAGCCGTGCCGTTCGATGAAGTCGCAGAGGAGTGCCTGCGACTTATACTCCAACGCCGAAAGTTCCGGGACCTTCCACATTTCGGCGAACAGGCCTTCGATTTCCGAGGCGAGCCCGGACCAGATGCGGCGTGTTTCCGTCTTCAGGCGATCTTGCATATCAGGCAGCCCTACCTTGTTTGAAGGCGAGAAATATCTCGTTGATTTCGGCTGCCGTGCGGCGGGCGCCGTGCTGCAGATATTCCATGTTAGCGAGGGCTGCGTCATGCGCCTCGATTGAGGAGCCGGCGACGCAATCCTCAACGACACGGCAATGATAATCCGCCTGGTGACCGTCCGCGAAAGTGTAATGCACGCAGATATTGGTGAGGCCGCCGACGAGGATCAGGGTCTCGGCCTTCAGACCGCGCAGAAGAATTTGCAGGTCGGTGCCGATGAAGCCGGAATAACGGCGCTTGACGATCGTGTAATCGTCGTCGCGCAGGCCGACTTCCTCGGCGGCGATGGCCGTGCTCGCCCAGTCTTCGCGTAGGTGCATGTCTTCGTCGCCATCCATCTCGCGACCGTAATCGACGCCGCTTTTGCGGTGGCTTTCCTGCAGGAAGATGATCGGCACGCCGCCTTTGCGCGCGGCATCGATGACGGTGCGGGCCTTGCGCATGCGCTCGACCATGCCGGGCATCAGCGGGATCGTGCCGTCATCGTCGAAGCCGGCCTTCTGGATATCGACGACGATCAGGACCGGCTGGCCGATGATCATGGGATTCTGCTTCTTTGGCATGGAATGCTCCTCTTAAAAACGCGCACCGAGAAGTTTCGGAAGATTGCCCAGGCGGGCAACGGTGATGAAGCCGAGAAGGCCGATCAGCATGAAGAGAACTGCCCCGACGCACATGGTCGGCGAGAAGCCGGTGCGCATGTTGGAGAAGATCTTGACCGGCATGGTCTCGGCGGTGAAGCCGGCCACCATGAAGGCGATGACATATTCGTTGAGGCTGAAGATCGCCACGAAGATGAAGCTCGACACGACGAAGGGCAGGACTAAAGGGACCGCGACGGTGCGCAGGATGTCGTCGTCTCGCGCGCCCATCGTGCGGGCCGCTTCGACGAGCGACTTGTCGATCCCCGCAAAACCGAGCGAGATCATCACCAGCGGCACGGCGATGAAGGTGACGGCATGGCTGATGACGATGTTCTCGATCTGGCCGACGTGCCGGACCGTGCCCCAGAACAGCAGGAACAGGACCGCGATGACGACCGGCGGCAGGATGAAGGGAACCCCCGCCATGCCGCCTAAAATCTTCGCGAAGCGCGAATTGGTCTTCCATTGGATATAGGCGATCGGAAAGGCGACACTGATCGTCAGAAGCGATGCGGCGATCGCGATTGCGACCGAACGCAGGAAAGCCGATGTCCAGGCCGGGTCTTCCATGAAGGCAAAATACCAGCGCAGGCTGATATTCTGCGGCGGAAAGGTCATCTGCGCTGTGCTGTTGAAGCTGACGCCCGCAACGATGATGAGCGGCGCCGCAAGGAAGAAGGCGAGGCAGACAAGGAAAAGCTGCCGCAGCAGTTTCAGGGCCAACCGGCTCATGAGGTGTATCCCTTCCCGCCGATACGATTGATCACCAGGATCATCGCGCCGGTGACCAGCATCAGGAAGACGGCGATCGCCGAGGCCTGCGGCAGGTTCTGCGCTGAATTGGCGACCTCGCTGATGATGACGCCGATCGTCCAGTTGGCCGGTCCTCCGAGCACGAGCGGCGCGACATAAGCGCCTATCGTCATCACCACGGTCGTGAGGTAAGCGGTGGCGATCGGCTTGCGCATCAATGGCAGGACCACGTTGAAAAAAGCCCGCATCGGGGTGGCGCCCATGGTGGCGGCGGCTTCCATGTAGGAGGAATCCATGCGCGACAGGCCGGGATACAGGGTCATCACGTTGAAGGGGATGACGACATAGATTAGGCAACTGACGACCGCATAAAAGCTCGGCGTCAGCGAGACCGGCTTGTCGAGCAGGCCGAGGAAAACGGCGATATTGGAGATGCCGACCCGCTTGGAGAGAATGATCTGCCAGGAGAAGGTGATCAGCACTTCCGAGAGCGCAAGCGTCGTCAGAAGCCCGATCAGCCAGACGATCTGCGCCTTGCGGCTCATGCGGGTGATGAACCAGGTGGCCGGAAAGGCGATGATCATGCTGAGCGTCGCGACCGTCAGCGCCAGCCAGAGTGAGAAGGTCAGGCCGTTCATCACCATCGGCTGGAACAGGCTCGCCATCGCATCGAGCGACCAGCCGCTGCCCTGATAATAGGCCGGATCGACGCGGGCGACGCTGACGCGCAGCAGAAGTACGAAAGGCACGCCGAAAAAGGCGACGATCATGAAGAATGGCCAGGCGAGGCCGGCGGCTATCGACAACGAAGCCGACAGGCGCTGCCGGTTCATGCCGTCTTGTCCCGAAACGAGCGACATGGTCAGTCCTCCAGGACGGTCACCGAACCCGGTGCGAAGGAGATGGAAAACTCGGTTGCGTCTTCGAGCTCGGCCCAGGCGCTCGGGGCGAGGGAAGCGATCACCTGGCGGCCATTGCTGTCGAGAAACACTTCGACGCTGGAGCCGAGGTCGCGCACGAAGGTGATTTTCGCGGTCGGGCCGGTGCTGCCTGTCTGCGGTCGTGACAGGAGGGTGCTTTCCGGGCGGACGCAGATCGTGACCTTGTCGCCGGGCTTGAAACGAGAGGGCGCCGGACCGGTGATGATGACGGTTTCGCCGATCCGCACATGTTCGCGATCGACGAGAATGCCTTCTGCGAGATTGCTCTGGCCGATGAAGTCGGCGACGAAGCGATTGACCGGCTTGCGGTAGATATCGACCGGGCTGCCGACCTGCTGCACCTTGCCATGCGCCATAATGACGATCTGGTCGGCGATGGTCATCGCTTCGCGCTGGTCGTGGGTGACGAAGATGGTGGTGATCTTCAGCTTCTGCTGCAGCTGCCGCAGCTCGACCTGCATGTGGTCGCGCAGCTTGGCATCGAGCGCTGAAAGCGGTTCGTCCATCAGGAAGAGAAGCGGTTCCTGCGCCAGCGCGCGGGCGATCGCGACACGCTGCCTCTGGCCACCGGAAAGCTGGTCGACCCGGCGCGACTGCATGCCAGCCAGATCGACGAGCTTCAGAAGCTCGTCGATCCGTTCCTGCTTGTGGTGCTTCGCCATCGTGCGATAGCGGAGGCTGTAGCCGATATTGCCGGCCACATCGAGATGCGGGAACAAGGCAAGGGCCTGGAACACCATTCCGAAGTTGCGTTCGTTGGTCGGAACACCGGTTATGTCGCGACCGTTGAGGCGCACCGTGCCGCTGGTCGGTTGTTCCAGACCGGCGATGATGCGCATCAGGGTCGTCTTGCCGCAACCGGACGGACCGAGGAAGCAGACGAACTTGCTCTGTTTGATGGCAAGCGAGACGTCGGAGACGACCGTGTTTTCACCGAAGGACTTCGTGAGGTTTGAGATTTCCAAGCCTAGCATGTTTTCGTCCCGACTTACTGACCAAGCATCTTGAGAAGCTGCGCCGAGATGTAATCGGCGTGCTTCACCTTCGCTGCCGAGGCCACGACGATCGGCTTGCCGGTGCCGGACACGGCGTTGAACTCATCGTCGGTCAGGTTGAGCTTCGACTTCTCGATCAGCGGGGCTGCGCCGACATTGCGGGCGATCAGCTCGTGGCATTCCGGCGTGGCGCTCCAGTCGATGAAGGCGATGGCGCCCTCGCTCACTTCGCCGACCTTCGGAAGGCACCAGGCGTTGAAGCCGAGGACCGCGCCCTCCTTCGGGAAGATCGAGGCGACGTCGGTGCCTTCCTTCTTCATGATCATCGAGACGTCGTGGAAATAGAGGCCGCCGACGACTTCGTCGTTCTGGAAGGCGCTCTGCATCGAGCCTTCATCGGTCCACCACAGTTTCGCATTCGGCTTCAACTCGCCGATCTTGGCGATGACCTTGTCGATGCCTTCCTCTGTGTCGAGCGTCGAAGCACCGTCGAAATAGACGGAAGCCACTATGTCGAGTAGCACGCTGGTACCGCCGCCCTGCAGGCCCCAGGCCGATGCGCGCGGCTTCCAGAGTTCAGTCCAGCTGTCCGGCAGTTTTTCGAATTCGGAGGGGTTGGCGATCAGGGTGATATACCAGGCCATGGCGCCGACGCCATCGACCTTGCCGCCGTCTTCATAAAGGAAGCCGTCCAGCAGGTTGCCGACATTCTTCAGCCTGGATTTTTCGACGGTTGCCCACAGGCCGCGCTGGCGGCCCCGAATAACGTCGGCCTGACCGACGCAGCAGACGTCCATCGGGGCCGAGCCTGCCTGGATCGCCTGACCGAGCTGGACCAGGAACTGCGAGCCGGCCGACTGCGGGATCGACTGGATGGCGATGCCGGTCTGCTTGGTGAAGGCTGGGTAGACGCTCTTTGCGAAGGCCTGCTCGAAGAAGCCGCCGAAGTTCGAAACCCGGAGCGTCGTTGCGGCATAGGAGGGGCGCACGAAGGGCGAGGAAATGAGTGCCGCCGCGGCAAGGCCGCCGGCGGCCTTCAGGACGGATCTGCGCGAAATCGCCGAGTTCATGTCCTGGCCGGAAGGCGGGGAGGGCTTTCTGGATGCCATGCGTGTTCTCCTTAACTGTCCACTTGAGTAGGTGATAAAGAGCTATGCAATAGCCGTGCCAGATTTAAAAATGCATTTTGAAACAAATAGATATGTAGAGTTCTGTGATTTACGGATACTCCTGATGCCCCATGTTTTCTGAGGAAAATTAGGCATATGCCCAAATAATATGCGAATTGTATGCAATATTGCATACTAGATTTTGGTGTGTATAATCGCAGCCGATAGCGCCATTCCGACCGGATCTGATGGTCGGGGAAGAGGGGTGACGACAGTGTTAATTCATAAGCAAGCGAGTGAAACTGATGGCTGGAAATCCAATCGTTCCGAAGCCCATGATCGTCGGGCGTGCCGCCCTGATCGTCGTCGATATTCAGAAAGCGGGCTTCATGCCGCGTCCGACGACGTCCCGCCTGGAATTCATGGACGACCATATCGAACGCAACTGGCGTGCGAAGTCGGTCGTCGATGCAGCCCGCAAGGCCGGCATTCCCGTCATCTTCGTGCAGGAAGCGCATCGCGACAGCCTGATTGATTTCGGTCGCGAGCTGGATGGTTCGGAAAGCATCCATTGCCTTGAAAGCTCGCCGGGCACGCCTTTCCCGATCGAGGAAATGGAAATGACGCCGGACGATCTGCGCATCACCAAGCGCCGTTACTCAGTCTTCTATGGCACCGAGATGGAAATCCTTCTGAAGGCCGTGAAGGCCGAGACACTGTTCTTCGTCGGCGGTTTCACCGATGTCTGCATCCATTACAGCTTCGTCGATGCACACCAGGGCGATTATTATTGCCGCGTTATCGAGGATTGCGTTTCGGGTTCCGGGCAGGCTGCGCATGACGCTTCGCTGGTCGCCATGGAGTATCTCCAGGCTGGCGCCCGCCGCACAGCCCAGGATGTCATCGATGCCTTCGGCGCCCAGGCCGTTGTAGCCTGATCGCGATAGGCATGACACGCACGACATGGAATGAGCTGCGAGCCCTTGGCGGCATCTCGGCTCCGCTGGCCGTCACCCAGGCGAGCCAGATGGTGATGAGTCTCGCGGCGAGCGTCATGCTCGGCCGCGTCAGCGGCTCCGCGCTTGCGGCCGGCGGGCTCTGCGCGATCTTCATTCAGGCCCTCAGCGTCATCTCGCAGGGCGTGATCGCCGGCGCGCATCCGCTGATGGCCGCTGCAAAGGGGAAAAGCGAAGCGGAAAAGTCGGATGAAGATGGCGCGGCCTATGCCTTCGGGGGCGCCGTGCTGGCCGGCCTCATCCTTTCGCTCCTGTCGATGGCGATCCTCTTCAACCTGTCTGCGATCCTTGCTCCGTTCGGCGTCGTGCCTGAAATTCTCGGCGATGTGGAAGCGTTCACCAGCCGTGCCACCTTCGCGCTGCCGGCCATCCTGTGGATCGCGCCGATCCGTCTTTATTGCTCCGTCAGCGGGAAATCATGGCTGATCATGGCCTCGGTCGGGTTTGGAGCTGTCTGCTACGTGCCGCTTCTCTCCGGCCTCACTTTCGGGGCTTTCGGCAATACTGGCCATGGAATTGCGGGCGCCGGTCTCGCCTATGCGATCGCCTGGTGGCTGGTTGCGATCGGATTGACGGCCTATGCAATGGCCGGCAAACACCTGCCGCTCTCGACGTTCCGCGCCGCCGTTCCGACCGCGACGAAGGCCGTCCGGGAGGTCTGGTCGATCGGCTGGCCGATCGCGCTGATCTACGCGGCGGAACTCGGCATGACGTTGGTCCTGACACTGGTCACCAGTGGCTTAGGGACGATTGCGATCATCGCCAACCAGATCGCCTATACGCTGAACAGCATTGCCTTCAACCCGATCGTCGCAATCGGCCAGGCGGCGACTGTCCGGGTCGCCTATCATCTCGGTGCGGGTCGGGATGCAGCCGCCCGGTTGGCCGGCAATCTGGCGCTGATCGTTGCCGCAGGCCTGATGGCGCTGTTCGGCGCAATCCTGCTCGTCGGGTCAAAAGAGATCATCGACTTGTTCCTTGCCGGAGAAACTGCAGATTTTGCGGTCATCGAGGTGCTGGCACAGAAACTGATCATGATCCTCGCCGCATTTCTGATCTTTGACGGCCTGCAATCGGCCGCCAATGGCGCCCTGCGTGGCCTGAAGGATACGCGTGTGCCGATGCTCATCGGTCTCTGCGGCTATTGGCTGCTCGGCGTGCCCGTTGCAATCACTCTTTCCTTCAGCCTCGGCATGGGTGTCGTCGGCGTCTGGTTTGGCATACTGGCCGGCATTACCAGCGTCGCCTGCACGCTTCTCTGGCGCTGGAGGCGCGTGGCCGGGATCGCTTCGGCAAAAGAGAATAGTGCATCAGTTACACGCGAAGGTCGAAGCATGTTGCGCAAGCAAACCAGTTCGACATAAGAATACTCGAAAAAGATGGCCCCTTGGACGGAATAATGAAGAAAAAGCCCTCGGATAGCGAAGACGTTCCTCCTGCCAGGCAAGAAGGATCGCCGCGCAAGCTGACACGTGCCGAGGAAGTGCGCGCACGACTCGCCGACGATATCGTCGATGGCAAGCTTTCGCCGGGAATGCCGCTCGACGAGACCGAGATCGCCGCAAGCTACGGCGTTTCGCGCACTCCCTTGCGCGAGGCGATCCGCGATCTTGCCGCCATGGGCCTTGTCGAGACCAGACCGCATCGCAGCGCCATCGTCACCCGCCCGTCGCCGGAACATCTGCGGCAGATGTTTCAGGTGATGGCGGAGCTGGAAGCGCTGTGCGCAAGCCTTGCGGCGGCCAGCATGACGCTTTCGGAACGACGCAACCTCGAGACCATTCACGAGGGATTGGCGCAGATACTCAAGGAAAATGATCCGAGCCAATACCATGTGCTTAATGAGAAGTTTCATGCAGCGATCTATGCCGGCAGCCACAATGCCTATCTGGTCGAAATCACACTGGCGACGCGTCGGCGCTTGTCGCCTTTCCGCCGCGCGCAGTTTTTGACCACTGGGCGTCTGGCAAAATCTTACAACGAACATGACGCGATCCTCGTCGCCATCCTGCAGGGCAATCGCGAACTTGCCGCGGAATCAATGCGCGAACACATCCTGACGGTCGAGGATTCCTATGAGGAATATGCCGGCCTGAAGACGCGTGAATATACCCCGTTCACGCGATAACCCGAAAATCGCGTGGCCTGATGACGCGGAAATTGTCGGTGACGA
>NZ_BMHH01000032.1 GCF_014640615.1 Paramesorhizobium endophyticum
AGATGTTCGTCGCGGTATAAAAGTCGAAGGGGAGAATGTGCTGAGATACTGTCGCTGCTCGACCGGTATCGAGCGCTTCCGCCATCGCGCGCACCAAGGTTTCCGCAAGCAATTTTGTAGGATGGGCTAGGACAACCTTGATCAATCCCTCCGCCAGACCAGCTCTCGTGTCGTTCGTCAATTCGTGAGCAACCACAGTCAGACGCCTCGCGACGGGGCCACCCTCCTCTCGAAGCGCCCGCATCACCCCCGTGATCCCACCTCCGGCGACATACAGTCCAACCCAATCCGGCTCGCTACGGAGAAGACGACATGTCGCTTCGTAAGCAATCTCTGGTTGTTCGAGTGTGGCAATGGTTTCCAGCATCTGGAAATCTGCAGCGCTTTCTCGGAAATAGGAGCGGAATCCCATCTCATTAAGTTCCTGAGCGAGATAGCGATGACTTCCGACGAAGACTGACACCTTGCCGCCGTTTGCATTAAGCCCGGCTATGAACCACGCGGCCGTTCGGCCCTTCTTCACGCAGTCGTTGCCAACATAGGCGGCACGAGAAGCTGTAGAGAGGTCCGAAATCATCGTAACCACCGGAATTCCCTCTGCTGCAAGCCCGTCCACCGCATGATTCACCTGAGGGTGGTCAGACGTGATCATTGCGATGACATCGGCTTCGCGGCTCAAAGAATAGATAGCCTCCGCGGCCTTGTCGGGGGAAAGGTCATCCATGAACCGGACGATTGCCCGGCCATGAGCATCAGGAAAGCTATCCGTAGCATCCGTGAGAACCTCGCTCCACATCTGATAGACCTTGCGATGCGATTGCTTGAGAAGAAAGCCAAACTTGATGACCGGCTTGTCTCGTTCAAGGCGCCTTTCGATCGCTCTCACGCCATGAAAACCTATCTGCCGAGCAGCAGCAAGAACCTTTTCAGCGGTTTGCGAGCGGACCGGATCACGACCATTCAGAACACGATCGACCGTTGAAATGCTAACCTGCGCGGCTTTCGCCAGCTCCGGAATCGTGGGGCGAGACATATGATCCTCTCATCTGTTGACGTTTCCTATGAGAGTTTTTGAGAGTAAAATCTACCATTAAGTTGACATCCCCCCCATTTTCCCGGATTTCATATCCGTAACGAGGCCGATGCGGCCTGAGGGCTTGGGAGAGCCCTAACGGGAGGAATTTCATGTCAGCCGCCTTTCACAAGGTAGCGCCGCTCGTTGGCGGCGACCGAGAACGTGCGTCTAAAACGGGCGGGGACGATTATGTCCTGGAGATGCGCGCGATCACCAAATCCTTTCCAGGTGTGCTTGCTCTCGACGCAATGAACCTCAAGGTCCGCCCCGGAACCGTACACGTCCTGGTTGGCGAGAATGGTGCTGGCAAATCCACACTGATGAAGATCCTGAGCGGCATTTATCGGATCGATAAGGGGGAGATCGTATTCAGAGGCGAGCAGCTCGACCACCAAGGTGCAGCTACGGCCCTCGAGCGCGGCATTTCCATGATCCATCAGGAATTGAGCCCGGTTCTAGACATGACGATCGCCGAAAACATCTTCCTCGGTCGTGAGCCCACCTACAAACGGACCGGCGTTTTGTCCCGATTCGTCGACTTTGCGCGTATGAACTCCGACACAAGGGCGCTTCTGGATCGGCTTGGTCTGAAGTACAGCCCTGAAACGAAGATGCGCGATCTGTCCATTGCCACGATGCAGCTCATCGAGATCGTCAAAGCGATCTCGCGCGAGGCATCACTCGTCATCATGGACGAACCAACGTCGGCGATCAGCGACAATGAAGTCACCATACTATTTCGACAGATTGCGGACCTGAAAGCAGCGGGCGTCGCTATCATTTATATTACCCACAAGATGGACGAGATCTTCCAGATCGCCGATGATATCACGGTCATGCGCGACGGTCAGTTCGTCGCGGCCGCTCCGGCCAGCGAATACGACTCCACAAAGCTCATCTCCCAGATGGTCGGCCGCACGATTTCCAGCATTTTTCCAAAAGAGGATGTCCCAATCGGTGACGTCGTTCTCTCGGTCGAGAATCTGGCCCGCACGGGGACTTTCGAGGGTGTGAGCTTTAATGTGCGTGCCGGCGAGATCGTCGGACTTTCTGGCCTCATCGGGGCGGGCCGTACGGAGGTAGCGCGCGTTATCTTCGGTCTGGACGCCGCCGACGCAGGTGTAATCCGACTGAATGGAGAGGTTCTAAACCTTAAGTCCCCAAGGGATGCGATCGCAAAGGGGATCGCAATGGTCTCTGAGGACCGCAAGTCGGAGGGACTTGTTCTTTGCCGATCCGTTGGCGAAAACATATCGCTTGCGAACCTCAAGAAGTTCACTTCCGGCCTCTTTATCAGCGAGCGGCTTGAGGAGACCGCCTCGCAGCGGATGATCAATTTGCTGCAGATCAAGACGCCCGACACGGCGATGATCGTGGGGAACCTGAGCGGCGGCAATCAGCAGAAGATCGTTCTGGCGAAGTGGCTCCTCGGCGACCTCAAGCTCCTCATACTTGACGAACCCACGCGAGGCATCGACGTCGGCTCGAAATCAGAAATTCACAGGCTCATGACCGAGTTCGCCCGTCAGGGTTTAGCGATTTTGATGATCTCGTCCGAATTGCCCGAGATTCTGGGCATGAGTGATCGCGTTGTGGTGATGAATGAAGGCCGGGTCACCGGCGAGTTGAAAAGAGACGAGGCCACTCAGGAAAGCATCATGCGCCTCGCTACGGGAGGACATTGATGAGCATCGAACCTGCAGACGCACCGGTAAAACCGAAGAGCCGCGGTATTTCGGTAGACAGAAGTTTGAGCTTCGCCCAGATTTACCGCAAATACGGTACGATTCTGATCTTCGTCGGCATCTTTATCCTTGCGTCGATCTTGAGCCCCACGTTCCTGACGGAAGCCAACCTGACCAACGTCTTGCGCCAGGTTGTGGTCGTGAGCCTTCTCGCTTGCGGGGTCACCTTCATCATCATCCTGGGCCATATCGACGTCTCGCTGGGCTCGGTTCTGGCACTTTGCGGCGTCCTCGCTGCAAGCGTGATGGCCATGACTGGAAGCGTAATCCTCGCTATAATGGCAGGCGTGGCGGTCGGTATCTTGACCGGTATCGTCAACGGTTTCGTTATCACATTCTTCCGCATTCCATCTTTCATCATGACGCTGGCCATGACGACGGTGGCGCGGGGAGTGGTGCTTCTCTACACCGGCGGCTCGCCGGTGACTGGTCTGGGTGACTTCAAGGTGATCGGCCAAGGCTCGCTCGGCCCCGTTCCGATCTCGGTGATAATCCTCGTGGTCGTCGTCGTCGCGTCGTGGATACTGCTCAACAAGACCAAGTTCGGTCGGTACGTCTACGCCGTAGGCGGTAACGAGCGTGCAGCGCGCGCATCCGGCATCAACCCGGACAGCGTCGTGGTGAAGGCATTCATCTTTAACGGCATCCTCTGCGCCATCGCCGGCATTGTTTTGATGTCGCGCATCAATTCCGGTCAGCCGGCGGGCGGCGTCGGCTACGAGTTCGACGCAATCACGGCGGTCGTTGTTGGCGGTACAAGTCTCATGGGCGGGACTGGAACCATCACAGGGACGATCATCGGCTCGATGATCATCGGCGTCATCAACAACATTCTCAATCTCATGAACGTCAGCTCATACTGGCAGCAGATCATCAAGGGCCTGATCATTGCGATCGCTGTGATCCTGGATGTCTGGACCAAGTCTGCCCGCAACAAGAAGAAGGCATGAACAACGTTCCAGGCGGGCTTAGCCCCGCCCAGGAAACACCTCTGTGTGGCGCGGAATTTCCCGCCTTTGATCAATATCATCCGAAACTCTCTGGGAGGAAACTATGAAAGTTATCGCTAAACTCGCTCTCGCTTGCGCCGTATCCGTTGCCGCTCTGTCTGCCGGCACGGCTTTCGCCGCCGACAAGTTCGTCGTCGGCTACGCAAATATGGCGGACACAGACGTTTTCGTCATGGCACGAAAGAACGCCTTCATCGAGGCGGCCAAGTCCGATCCGGCGGTCGAAGTCAACTTCTCCGACGCGAACAACGACGCAAGCAAGCAGCTCGACCAGATCGACAATTTCATCGCGCAGAAGGTGAACGCGATCGTCGTCGTGCCGGTCGACTACCAAGGCATCGTACCTGGCGTCGAAAAGGCGAACGAAGCCGGCATCCCCGTCATCGCTCTTGGCATCCAGTCGGCGGGTGGCAAATACACGTTCGTTGGCTCCAAAAACATCGACGCCGGCCGACTGCAAGGCGAGTTCATGAAGGAGCATCTGCCGAAGGATGCCAAGATCCTTTATCTTCAAGGCACCCCCGGCCTTTCTCACACCCAGGAGCGTAAGAAGGGTTTCGAGGATGCGCTTGGCCGTTCGGACGTGACCACGCTCGCCAGCCTTTCGGCCAACTACGATCGCGCCGAAGGCATGAAGGTAACGGAAGACTGGATCCAGAGCTTCCCGAAGTTCGATGCGATCATTGCAGCCAACGATCAGATGGCTCTGGGCGCATTGGAGGCACTTCAAGGCGCTGATCGTCTGAAAGGCGTCATGATCTCCGGCGTCGATGGCACGGCAGATGCGCTGAATGCCATCGAAGCCGGCACGATGTCGCAGACAATCTTCCAGGACGCTGCAGGACAGGCAAAGGCTGCTTTCGACGTCGTCGCGAGCATCAAGAAAGGCGAGGCGGCTCCGGCAGAAAAACTGGTGCCGTTCACTTCCATCACCAAGGACAACGTCGACCAATACGCAAAGAAGTAAGCCCTGCCAAGGGCGCGTGTCGGGAGAGGATGCCCGGCACGCTCTTTGTGAAGGCCTATGGTTTAGCAGGCATCAGCCCACCGGTTCTTTAGCTACAGGAAATATCGAAATGACAACAAGGATCGCCATCATCGGCGCGGGGCTGATGGGAGCCGACCATGCAAAGATCGTGGCGGAAGATCTGCCCGGTGCGACCCTCCAGGTCGTCTGCGACATGGACGCGGATCGCGCTCGCAAGGTGGCCGAGGCTTACGGTGCTCACGACGTAGACGCAGATCCCGAGCGCGTTGCGGGTCGCCCTGACGTCGATGCCGTTATCATCGCCAGCCCTGACTTTACGCACGCGCCTTTGTCACTCTCCTGCATCAAGGCGGGAAAGCGGGTTCTTTGTGAGAAACCGCTTTCGCAGTCCTCTAAGGAGTGCGTCGACATCATGCACGCCGAACAGGCAGCAGGCTCGAAGCTGATCATGCTTGGTTTCATGCGCCGCTTCGATCAGTCATATGTCGAAATGAAGCAGGCACTCAACGACGGCACTGTCGGACGCGCGTTGATGATGCACAACTTCCATCGGAACGTTGCAACGCCAGCTGCGGATTTCACCGGAGCGATGGCGATTACGAATTCCGCACCGCACGAATTCGACGTAGTTCGTCACGTGTTAGGGACTGAATACGTATCGATTTCGGCTTTTCAGCCAAAGCGCTCCGACGCACTGGTTGCCCCTGTTTACATGGTGCTGGAAACGGAAGACGGCCAGCTCGTCAACATCGAGATCAACAACAACGCGGCATATGGCTACGACGTTCGCGCCGAACTGGTGGGTGAGAAGGCCACGATCGCGATGAACGCGATCAACTACACTCGCGTCGACCGGGCATTCGGTCAGAGCACGAGCTACGAATCCGACTGGCGAGGACGTTATGCCGAAGCCTATCGCCGTCAGAACCGGACCTTCCTTCGCTTTGTCGAGACTGGGGTTTTCCCTGACATCGCCTCGAGCAGCTGGGACGGATACTGCGCCGCGATGGTGGCGGAAGCCGGCGTGAGAGCTTTGGGTGAGGGCCGTAAGATGCCGATCGAAATGATTACCAAACCGGAGTTTTACGCATGAGACTGGGATTCGTATCGGATAGCCTTGGGGGCTTGCCGTTTGACGGCATGCTCGACCACGCTCAACGACTGGGCGTGTCCGGCGTCGAGATCAACACTTGTGGCTGGTCGACAGCCCCGCATTTTGACCTGCAGGCCATTCTCGGCGACAAGAACGCGCAGAAGACCTTCCTTTGTGCATTCGCCGAGCGCGGATTGGACGTGATCAGTCTGAACGCCAATGGCAATCCGCTTCACCCAACCGACCCTGCGCAGGGGCAAGGCCTTGAGGACACGATCCGCGCTGCAGGTGCGTTAGGGATAAAAACGGTCTGCACTATGTCCGGACTTCCTTCCGGAAGTGCGACGGACACCATGCCGAACTGGGTTGTTTCCTCCTGGCCGCCGGAAACACAGACCATCCTGCGATATCAGTGGAAAGAAAAGCTCATTCCGTATTGGACAAAGATCGTGGCGCTCGCCAAGGAAAACGGCGTCGAGCGCATCGCACTCGAGCTTCACGGCAATCAGTGCGTCTACAACGTTCCGTCTTTGCTCAAGCTTCGCGAAGCTGTTGGGCCGATCGTCGGTGCGAACCTGGATCCATCGCATCTTTTCTGGATGGGCGCTGATCCGCTGGTCGCAGCGGAAGCGCTCGGCGAGGCCATCTATCACGTTCATGCCAAGGACACGTTCCTTAACCCACCCAAGCAGGCCGTCACGAGCCTGCTGGAAAACGGCAGTCTGATGGACATCCCAGCGCGCAGCTGGTCGTACATTACCCTAGGCTTCGGTCATGGGGAAGAATGGTGGCGACAGTTCTGCTATCGGCTGAAGATGGCCGGCTACGACGGTTGGTTGTCAATCGAGCATGAGGACGTGCTTCTGAATAGCCTGGAGGGACTGGAGAAGTCCGTGGTCTTGCTGCAGGGCGTGATGCCCGTAGCAGCGAGCGACTTCAAGCCGCAAGCCATCTAGCACCCGTCGGCTATCGGATAACGGGGTCAATTCCACGCCGAGCCGCCGTAGAGCTTGCGACGGTTCAGACCATTGCGTCCACAAACGGGCGTGGCCCAACAAGGAATGAGTTTTGAACATGAAGAAGACGCTCGACGTCATCACAATTGGCCGGGCAGGGGTCGACCTCTACGGCGCCCAGATCGGCGGGCGTCTCGAGGACATGGGTTCCTTCCGCAAATATATCGGCGGCAGCCCGACGAACATCGCGTGCGGGACAGCGAGACTTGGGCTCAAGAGCGGTCTCATCACCCGCGTCGGTGATGAACACATGGGACGGTTCATCCGTGAGCAGCTGGTGCGTGAGGGAGTAGACGTCAGAGGTGTCGTTACAGACCCGGAGCGGCTGACCGCTCTCGTTATCCTCGGTATTCGCGACCAGGAACAGTTTCCATTGATCTTCTATCGCGAGAATTGCGCTGACATGGCGCTGTGCGAAGACGATATCGACGAGCAGTTCATCGGTCAGTCGCGGGCCGTCGTTGTGACAGGCACGCACCTGTCTAACTCCCGCACTGAAGCAGCTGTGCTGAAGGCGCTGAAGGCCGCCCGCGAGTGCGGCGCCAGGATCGCGCTTGATATTGATTATCGCCCTAATTTGTGGGGTGTTGCGGGTCATGGCGATGGCGAAAGCCGGTTCGTCGAGAGCACGTCGGTGACACAAAAGCTCCAGTCGACGCTCCATCTCTTCGATTTGATCGTAGGAACGGAAGATGAATTTCACATCGCTGGCGGCACCACGAATACGATCGAAGCTCTCCGAGCCGTCCGAAACGTGACAGCTGCCACGCTGGTTTGCAAGCGGGGTGCGGAGGGCGCGGTGGCGATCGAGGGCTCGGTTCCCGACAGACTGGATGATGCGCAAAGCGGACCGGGCTTTGCCATAGAAGTGTTCAACGTTTTGGGTGCCGGCGACGGATTTTTCTCAGGCCTCTTGAAGGGCTGGCTCGACGGCAAGTCCTGGCCAGAAGCGCTAGAATACGCGAATGCATGTGGGGCATTGGCAGTCAGCCGCCACGGTTGCACACCTGCGTATCCGAGCTTGAAGGAACTCGAGTTCTTCCTTGCGCGCGGCGTTGTGCGGCCCGACCTGAGAAATGACCGCGAACTTGAGCAATTACACTGGTCGAGCAATCGACGCGGCGACTGGTCGACGATGCGTGTGTTCGCCTTCGACCATCGTATGCAGCTGGAAGAAATGGCAGGATACACGCTTGCTAAGGGCGGGGCATTCAAGCGGCTCTGCCTTGAAGCTGCGCTTCAGGTGCAAGCGGGCAAACCGGGATACGGAATCCTCTGCGATAATCGCATCGGCCGTGAAGCCCTTCATGCCGCATCCGGCTCCGGTCTTTGGATCGGGCGTCCCTGCGAGTGGCCAGCGTCTCGGCCGTTGACGCTCGAGCCGGAACTTGGACTCGACTGCGGCGGGCTTGAAGAATGGACGCGGGAAAATGTCGTGAAGGTGCTCTGCTTTTGCCATCCGAACGATGATGAACAAACCCGCAGACGCCAGGAAGAAACGGTCAAGAGACTGTTCGAAGCGTCCCGGCGCAACGGACTGGAGTTTCTACTCGAGATCATTCCGTCGAAAGTGGGCGAGGTCGACGACATGACCAATGCGCTGCTGATAGAGCAGTTCTATGCCTGCGACGTCTACCCTGACTGGTGGAAGCTTGAGCCGATGAAGACCAAGGAGGCGTGGAACAACGCCATCGGCGCGATCGAGGCTCATGACGCGAACACGCGCGGGATTGTGGTTCTGGGCTTGGACGCTCCGGAAACCGAACTTGCCGAGTCCTTCAAGGTCGCGGCGGCGTTCGATCTGGTTAAAGGTTTCGCAGTTGGTCGAACGATCTTCGGTGACGTGGCACGCGCCTGGGTGGAAGGCGGCCTCGATGACTCAAATGCGATCGCCGAGATGGCGCGCCGGTTCGAAAACCTTTGCGGCGTATGGGATCGTGCCCGCAAGGCAGCGCAGGAGACGTAACATGACAACCTTACGCATGACGGCTGCACAGGCTATGGTTCGCTGGCTTTCCGTTCAGATGACTGAGGACGGAGATCGCTTCATCGAGGGCGTGTGGGCGATCTTCGGCCATGGGAACGTTGCGGGTCTCGGAGAAGCGCTTCATGGCATCGGCGAAGCGTTGCCGACCTGGCGCGGCCAGAATGAGCAAAGCATGGCACATGCGGCGATTGCTTATGCAAAGGCGAAGAAGCGCAGGCGCGCCCATGCTGTGACGTCCTCGATCGGTCCGGGCGCAACCAACATGGTCACGGCCGCCGGTCTGGCGCACGTTAATCGGCTTCCCATCCTGTTCATTCCCGGCGACGTCTTCGCGAACCGCAGGCCCGATCCGGCCCTGCAGCAGATCGAAGACTTCGAGGACGGCAGCATCTCCGTCAACGACTGCTTCCGCCCGGTCAGCAGGTACTTTGACCGCATAGCGCGTCCCGAGCACCTGCTGACCGCACTTCCCCGCGCCATGCAGGTTCTCACCGATCCTGCAGCCTGCGGCCCCGTCACGTTGGCCTTCTGCCAGGATGTACAGGCCGAGGCCTATGATTATCCTGAAGCCTTCTTCGAACCGGCTGTCTGGTACATCCGTCGGCCTGAACCCGACGCCCGGGAGGTGGCACGGGTGGTCGACATGATCCGCAGGGCGAAGCGACCTGTCCTTGTATGCGGCGGCGGCGTCATCTACTCGGAAGCTGAGAATACTCTTGCCTCCTTTGCTACGACGCACGGCATACCCATCGTCGAGACCCAGGCAGGCAAGTCGGCACTTGCGCAGTCACACCCGATGAATTTCGGCGCCGCCGGCGTCGACGGTTCCGAGGCTGCAAACGAACTCTGCCAGGCCGCGGACCTCGTTATCGGTGTCGGGACGCGCTTTCAGGATTTTACCACCGGTTCGTGGGCGTTGTTTGGTAACCCCGGCAGGAAGCTGGTTTCAATCAATGTGCAACCTTACGACGCCTACAAGCATGGATCGGCAAGTCTGGTCGGCGATGCAAGAGCATCGCTCGAGAAGATATCAGCCGCTCTCGGCGGCCACTATGCCAAGGCTTTCGATCCAGACGCCCGTACTGCGTGGTTAGCCAAAGTCGATGCACACTGCGCCGCGCCAGGAAGTGTAACTGACAACAATCTGCCGACAGATGCTCAGGTCATTGGTGGGGTGCAACGCGCATCAACGGACCGGACGATCGCCATGTGTGCCGCAGGCACGATGCCGGGAGCGCTCAAACTTCTCTGGCAGCCGGCCCAGGGAGGGTATCATATGGAGTATGGTTTCTCCTGCATGGGCTACGAGCTTGCTGGCGCAATGGGTCTGAAGCTCGCGCTTCCCGACCGGGACGTGGTCTGCTTCGTGGGCGACGGAAGCTACATGATGATGAATTCAGAGGTAGCGACCGCCGTTATGCGCCGGATCCCGTTCACGGTCGTTCTGACCGACAACAGAGGATTTGGTTGCATCAACCGGCTTCAGATCGCTTGCGGCGGCGAAGAGTTCAACAATCTCTACAAGGACTGCAACGTCGAGGAGCAGCCCGAAATCGACTTCGTCGCCCATGCTGCTGCTATGGGAGCATATTCCTTCAAGGCTAAGGACGTCACCGACCTTGAGGTCCAGATCGTGGCCGCCCGCCAGCGGGACCGTCCGACCGTGATTGTCATCGACACCGATCCAGCTCCTGGTCCAGGTGAGGCGGGCGGCGGCTTCTGGTGGGACGTGGCCATTCCTGAAGCCGAGGATTCCGAGAATCTCGTCGCTGCGCGGTCTGACTACCTACGCAAGCGCGATTTACAGAACCTAGTAAACTGAGGACCTAGCATGAAACAGTTGCAGAGGAAGCCATTCGGAAACCACGGCAAAGTGCACGACATCACGCCCCAGTCCGCCGGATGGCGCTATGTTGGCTTCTCGCTCTACAGCATTCGGGCGGGGGAAAAAGTGGGTGAGAATACGGGTGACCGCGAGGTGATCCTTGTTATCGTTGAAGGCAAAGCGTCGCTGTCTGCTGCAGATCAGGACTGGGGCGTCCTCGGGGATCGCATGAACGTCTTCGAGAAGACACCGCCGCACTGCCTTTACCTGCCCAACGGCAGTGGCTGGGAAGCAACCGCGCAGACAGACTGCACGATCGCGGTTTGCTCCGCGCCCGGAATGAGCGGGCATGCGGCTCGCCGCATCGGCCCCGAGGGAATTGTTCTTGCAGAGCGAGGGAAGGGGACGAATACCCGCTTTATCAACAATATCGCCATGGAGAACGAGGACTACTGTGACAGTCTGCTCGTGACCGAGGTATTCACGCCCGCTGGTCATTGGTCGAGCTACCCCTCACACCGTCATGACGAAGATGATTTTCCTCGGATCACCTACCTCGAGGAAACCTACTATCACCGACTGAATCCTGCGGAGGGGTTCGGCGTCCAGCGTGTCTACACCGACGATGGCCAGTTAGACGAAACCATGGCCGTGAGCGATGGCGACGTCGTGCTTGTCCCACGGGGCCACCACCCATGCGGCGCTCCCTACGGGTTCGAGATGTACTACCTGAACGTCATGGCGGGGCCGCTGCGCAAGTGGCGATTTATCCCCGCTCCCGAGGTCGAGTGGCTGATGCAGCGCGACACCTGAGGTTGATTGGAGAGATAAGATGCCGCTAATGAAAATCCATGTCCTCAAGGGCCGTTCTCAAGAACAGGTCGAACGTCTTCTGGATACGGTTCACGAGGCGATGGTTGAGTCGTTCAAGGTCCCCGAGCGTGACCTGTATCAAATACTCACGGAGCATGAGCCGACCCATCTGCGAGCGCTGGATACCGGGCTGAACATTCCGAGGACGAGGGAGTTCGTCTTGGTCGAGGTCGTTACTCGTCCCAGATCACGCGAGGAGAAGGTCGACTTTTACAAGCGACTGACAGACATGCTCTCCTCCAACTGCGGCGTGGAACCCTCAGACGTGATGGTCTCGATGGTGCAGAACAGAGACGATGACTGGTCGTTCGGCATGGGGGTGGCGCAGTTTCTGACAGGCGAACTGAACTAGAGCGCGTCCACTTTACTCGGGGTCATATCCGCAGGATTTGAAATAGTTGGCACATTCCTGCGGCTCGAACAGTGTGACGATCTGGCCGACCGTATTCCATAAGCCGTCGACTGTTCGCTCGGCTTGGCGTGCAAGACCGCCTTGAGCTTGGCAAAGGCCTTCTCGATGGGGTTGAAGTCTGGACTGTAGGGAGGAAGGTAGAGTAACCGGCATCCCGCACCTTCGATTGCGTGACGCACTCCTTCCGTCTTGTGTGCAGGCACGTTGTCCATGATGACGATGTCGCCCCTTGTCTATGATGATGGCAGGAGGTCGATGAACGAGCGGTGTGATGAAGTCAGTGATATAAAGAAAAGATAAACAATACTGCAAATACATCATGTATCATGCAAGTTATTCTTTTCTATTGTACCTGAAATCGCTCTACTTCAGCTTTTGTTCTCGCCTCTCCTTGTTGGATTTACTCATCGATACATAGCATTCGTTGCAGATATTGTGGAACCATTTATTCTAAGTTGAATTAGATTTTCTGCATTGACGCAAAGAAACTAAAGCTTGATGCGCATGTCCTCCCTGCCGGAAACATGGGGTCTAGCACGGATTCCTCGACCCCGTGTTTGTGTGCAGGAATGGGAAGCGCCTTCCAGCTCGCCCGCACCCTCATGGTTCCGGTTACACTCGTCAGGTCCGGAAACGAACTCGGCGTTTTGCCGAGCGCCGAAATTGACGGCGATGAGGTCGATGCTATCGCCGAATTTGATCCCTTCGAATATGGGCCGGATCATTGAACCGGCCCTTTTCCTCCTTCGGGTGCCGCTTGCGAGCGGCAGGCGGCAAGGGAAGCTGCGCCGCCGCCCGGTGCAGATCTGCACCTTGTCGGCCGCGCCCTTGCCCCCTTTGCTCTTCGCGGGCCGCCGGAAACGGTCCCGCAAACTGCGGGAAAAAGAACCCGGAAAGAAAGGCGGACGCGAGAGCGCCGGCAAAAGAATGTAGAAACAGGAACTGGAAGACCTGCGGGTCCGTGTCCCGTGCGCCGCTGTACTGGAGCAGTCTGGCTTTGTGGTCGACTTGAAGCAGAGTACCCGCAAGGCGGTCAAATTCCGTCGCGGTGACGAAATCATCATCGTTATTCATGAGGGGAGGGGATGGTTCGATCCGCTTTCCGACGCCAAGGGCGATGTATTCAGTCTTGTCGAGCATCTGGAGGACATGACTTTCGTGGAGGTTCTCGACCATGTGACTTCACTGGTTGGCTTCGTCTCGAAAGAGCCGACATGGACGCGTACCGCGCGCTGATGAGCCCATCGTCTCGGTATCGCGATCTAAGCCGATACCACAAGGATCGCACGGACCGCGCGCGCGAAGAACTTTTGGTGGAGATCGGGAGTGCAATGATCTGCGCGGACCTCGGGATCGTGCCGGAGCTGGAGCCACGTCCCGATCACGCCAGTTATGTCGCGTCGTGGCTCACCGTCCTTGAGGGAGACAAGCGGGCAATCTTCCAGGCAGCCGCCCATGCGCAACGGGCCGTCGCCTATCTGCACGATCTCCAGCCGCAGGCGGACACGGACCGGGAGGCAGCCTGATGCTCAACGCTTCTTCTTTCATAGGGGAGGGCATGGAGTACTCCCCAATCCGCCTGCGCGCGCTCTCGCTGGGCGCCGGCGTCCAGTCCACCACCATGGCTCTGCTTGCCGCCCATGGCGAGATCGGGCCGATGCCCTCTTGCACAATATTTGCTGACACAGGCTGGGAGCCCCGCGCCGTTTACGAGCACCTGCAATGGCTGATGTCCGGCAACGTGCTGCCGTTTCCGGTCCATATCGTCTCAGCTGGCAATATTCGCGACCAACTCCTGGCCGCTGGCAAGGGCAATCGCTGGGCTTCCATTCCTGCGTTTGCGAAGACCACCACCCCGGCTGGCGCGAAGGTGCCGGTCTTTGACGAGGATGAAGATGGTGAACTCGTTGAGATCGGCTCGCGCCGGACCACGACGGAGACCGTCTCCATCGGCATGATCCGCAGGCAGTGCACGACCGACTTCAAGATAGTCCCAATATGCAGGAAGGTGCGCGAACTCGCCGGCCTCACGCGAAAGCGCTCGCCGGCCTATCCTGTCGTCGAAAGCTGGATAGGAATCAGCACCGACGAAATCGTCCGCGCCAAGCCGAGTTTCGAGGCGTGGCAGGTCAAGCGCTTCCCGCTGATCGAGAAGCGGATGAGCAGGCAGGATTGCCTCGCCTGGTTGCGCCGGCACGGCTATCCAGAACCGCCAAAATCGAGCTGCGTGGGATGCCCATTTCACGACAACGCACACTGGCGTCGCATGCGCGACGACGACCCTGAGGCCTGGGCCGACGCGGTCGCGGTCGACGGGGCGCTTCGCACCGGTCTGCGTGGCATACGCGGCGAAGTCTTTCTGCATCGCTCCTGCGTGCCGCTCGATGAAGCCGATTTTTCAACCGCCGCCGATCGCGGCCAGCTCGATCTCTGGCCGAATGAGTGCGAGGGCATGTGTGGCTTGTAGCGGGTCTGGATTTTGTCAATCAATTGCATTACACTAAAGTGATAGAAGGAGATGATGGGATTATGCCCGCAAACGCACTCGTCCAAACCCGGATCGACGCCGATGTCCGGGACCGAGCATCGGCCGTGCTGGAAAGCATGGGCCTGACGGTCTCGGACGCGGTTCGAATTTTACTGACCCGCACCGCTAATGAAGGGACTCTCCCTCTCGAACTGGTGACGAACAGCGAGGCGCACGATGCCTAGTTCCGGGCCAAGGTGCGTGAGGCGCTGGAAGACACCCGGCCCGATATCCCCGAGGATCAGGTGGAGGCGCACTTCGCTGAACGACGCGCGGCTGCCCGACGCAGGGCCAGCGGCCTGAAATCATGAGGCTTGTCTGGTCGGCCTTCGCGCTTTCTCCGTGTGCTGCACGGCGCCCAACAATGGCCGGACGATCTCCCGGAGAGCTGATTTTACCTTCTGGCATATACGCAGGCATGGCGCGGGAGAATCTCCGCTGTGGCGGCGGGCTCGTGGGCGACGACAGACCTCGTGTGCGCCGAGGCGGTGACGGGTGCCGAAACCTCCCTCCGTCTCGCAGGGCCAGCGTCGGGATGCTGCAGGGTGAAGCCGGCTTAGCGGCGTGAGCGGTCAATGGAGGCCGCACCATTGCTGGAGGGTCGTTCGCAGGGCGACGGCCCCGGCCATTGCGGACGAGAGATGCGGTCGGGATGTCTGGCAGAGGCGTCCCCGGATCCGGCCAGGCAGAGCTGTCAAGTCAGTCAGGCACATTCCCGACAATGCTGTTGTCGCCATTGGTATTTCGTTGACGCCGCCAATGAGCAGAGGCCATGTCAGGCTCACTTCCGCCTTGCGTTTCGGCGCGTCCAACGCGGTCTCGATGGACCTGGTGTGACCGGAGGACGACTGCGTCTCGATCGTCCATCCGCAACGGTCCGGCGCGGTTATTTTCCGCCGCCCGGCAAGCCGGGCTTTGCATCGCGAGGCAAAATAACCGCGCCAGACCGCCCTCCACTTCGTTCCGGCCCCGAGGGGTGCGGTGCCGATCGCCCCCGGTCCTTACACCATCATCGAGGCCGCGATGGGCGCGGCCCGAACAAACCGGAAGGAACAGATCATGGCAGTCATCGGCGAATTCACCACCAACGGCAACAACAGCATCGTCGGCAACGTCCGGACCCTCACGGTCAGCATGCACGCCCGCCTGAACCCCATCGAGCGTGTCTCGCGCGACCCCCCCGGACTTCCGCATCACCGCCGGCAACGGCGTCGAGGTCGGCGCAGCCTGGAAGGCGGTCTCCAACGACGGCGAGGAATACATCTCCGTCAAGCTCGACGACCCAAGCTTCAATGCCCCGATCACCGCGGCCCTTTGGCCGAGCGAGAAGGAGGGGGAATACGCCCTCATCTGGAACCGCCCGAAGCGCGAGGCCTGATCCCCGCCCTGCAGGAGCCTCGCCGTCAAGGCGGGGCTTCTGCAGGGCTTGAACAAGCCGGAAGCAGGCATCAAGCCTGCTTCCGGCGTTCAGATGTTGTAGGATATCGACTTCCCATAGCGGTCGAGCAGTGTTGCGACGTCGTTGAGCATAGCCGTGAGCGGCTTTGTTCCCTGCACTGTAATCGTAAGGTTCGGGCGCTCGAACAACGCAATACAAATCTCGCCAGGGTCATGTCTCGACTGATAGGCGAGGCCGTCAGGCATGTCGGGATGATCCCAGAGCGCATCGACCCATCGACCGCATGGCTCATACGGCCCGGTGGAAATCGCGTTGTCCGTACCCAGCGCCTGCAGTCCGTTACCGTGCATACGAACGACGCGCAGTTCTCGCCGCACGCTCAATTCAGCCGCCGCCCGGCTGGTGAATTCCGATGCCGCTATCATCAAACGCTGAGGGTTGCGCAAGATCGTTTCCGCCAACGCGCCATCCCGGCTCAAGCCCAGATAGAGAACGCCGAAACGTCCGCTTTCACTGTCGAATCGGTTGACCGGTGGATTGCCTTTCCCCGGGCCGAAAAAGACCGGGGAAAGTTTCGAACGGTGAACCCTGTGCAGAATGGTTCCAGCAGGAAGCACATCAACCGGCAAGGGCCTCGTATGAAGCCAGGCGGGAGGCAGCGGAGCCGCGCCGGAAGGGCCACGCTGCCCGGCGTGCTTGGTCATCATCAGGCAAAGCCGTCCGATTCATTCGCGCGCACAAGCCGCAAAACCGGCTCAAGTTCGCCACCGCGCAGCATTTCCAAAGGTGATCTCCCGCCTAGGGCCGTATCAGGAGCGAGCAGGAAATCCAGTGTCGCCCAAGGCCCCGCCGATGCGAAACCCCGCACGATATCAGCGATCCCCACAACCACTTCGCCTTCGCTGAACTGGCAAGCCGGATAGCGCCAGTCGCTTCCTTCCCGTATAGCCAGAATGGCATTGGAACGCCGTCTTTTGTCGACCGCTTGTCTTGTGATACCGAGTATTCGTCCAGCTTCCTCCGCCGATAGAACACCACCGGCGAGCTTGAGCAGGCGCTGGCGATGCTCGACATTGCGTGCAAGCGCCGGGACCAGCGGATCGAGATCGGTCACCGCTGTTCCGATGAGGTCGGAATGGCTCAAAAGCTGAGCCACGGAGCCCGCATCGGTCGGGGCGGCGAGCGCATCAGTCAATGCCTTCGGCGGCACATTGGCAGAAATTCGCTCCAAGGCCGCCATAGCCCGGCGTAGGAACGCTGCCTGCAGGGAATTCGGATCGGCATGCGTGTTAAGTGTCAGGCTTGAAGCTTCGTGTCCGCGGGCCATAGCAACTTCCTTGGTTGTCATGGGTATAATATGTGGTCGGAAAGTACAAAGTCAACCCGACACATGAGGCGCTCGTTTGCGCCGGCTTGATCCGTCTTCCGGCGGATTGTTCGAACCGAGCGGCTTGATGCTATGCCGCTCTCGATCGGAGCGTGTGTTCTCCTTGGGCGTCACATGATTTGCATCGGATAATGCGGCGTGAAGCCGATTCGAAGACGTGAGCGGAATGAAATCCCGCCATAGCTGGAGATCATCCGCGCTGCGCCATCCCCCGGCTCTCGTGAATGGGATATGCGGCCAGGACACTTGCAGAGACGTCGGTGAGCCCGGTCGGACAAGCTGTCACGTCCGATAGGAGCACCCCCCCGACGATCGTGCTGCCGTTGACGTCACCCACTGAAACCACCGATGTGCGCGGGCCATATCTGTTCCTGTCGCTTTATATTTTGGGCGCAACCAACGCGGTCTCGATCGTCCATCCGCAACGGTCTGTCGCGGTTATTTTCCGCCGCCCGGCACGCCGGGCTTTGCATCGCGAGGCAAAATAACCGCGCCAGACCGCCCTCCACTTCGTTCCGGCCCCGAGGGGTGCGGTGCCGATCGCCCCCGGTCCTTACACCATCATCGAGGCCGCGATGGGCGCGGCCCGGACAAACCGGAAGGAACAGACCCTGGCAGTCATCGGCGAATTCACCACCAACGCCAACAACTCGATCGTCGGCAACGTCCGAACCCTCACGGTCAGCATGAAGGCCCGCCTGAACCCCATCGAGCGTGTCTCGCGCGACGCCCCGGACTTCCGCATCACCGCCGGCAACGGCGTCGAGGTCGGGGCAGCCTGGAAGGCAGTTTCCAACGATGGCGAGGAATACATCTCCGTCAAGCTGGACGCCCCAAGCTTCAATGCCCCGATCACCGCGGCCCTTTGGCCGAGCAAGAAGGAGGGGGAATACGCCCTCATCTGGAACCGCCCGAAACGCGAGGTCTGACCCCCGCCACGAAGGGCCCCCGCCGCAGAGGCGGGTTCCCTTACCAAATCCCGATGGAGGATATCATGTCGAAACCCAATGAACAGTCCCGAGAACCGCACCCGGAGGACCTTGTTCTTTGGCCGGACGGGAACATGGGCGCTGATCGAAGACATTCGGCGCGGTGGCTATACCTGGAAGTCGGACGACTACGAGATCATTCGCTACGACGATATTCAGCGCCAGCTTGAAACTGGCATCCTCGACGAGCCTGACGACGGCTAATCTCGTCCGGGGTGCCTAAGCCGGAAACAGGCATCGAGCCTGCCTCCGGCTTTTAGGGCGCATAACCGGGACCGGGGGTCTGCTCAGTTCATCCAATGATGTCATGACGGCCCGAAGGCCTCAAGGACGAGCGGTTCCCCCAATTTTCAGCCATCGCCAAAGGGGCGACGTCAGAAAATCGGCTCCCCCACTCGCCGCCGCTGGCGGTCGCTCCGCGCTCCTTGACCCCTCCGGTCCGCCATGACCGCAGGCGTCGTCTTTCACAAACGGCAAGGAGACGACAATGACGATCGATCAGCACATTGAAGAACTGCGCGCCGAGTTGCGGAACGCCATTGACGCGGCTGAGCGGGGCCAGATTGCGGAGGAGCTGGAGATGGCGCTGGCTAACCGCGAGGCGATGCTGGCCGAAGCCGCTGGCGGCTACAGCAGCGAGCCGCCCTTCTAGGGGCGGTTTCACCATTGCCATCGCTCCAAGCGCCGCTCGGCCAGCGGCGTTTGGAATTCTCCGCATTTGCATAAAAGCTGCAAATGCTGTATTATGCAGCATAGCCAACAATGACAGGAGAACGTCATGCCCCGTTCCGGTGGTTCTTATTCGACCAGTGATCTGTCACGCAAGTCCGGCGACATTATTGCCGAGGCGCTGCGTCGCCCGGTGACGATCACCCAGCGCAACAAGCCGCGCCTCGTCCTCCTCAACATCGATGACTACGAGCGACTGATGCGTCAGTCAGACGCCCGCGCCGTTGGTACAATCGAGACAATGCCTGACAGCCTGCTCGCCGATTTCGAAAACGCCGTCGAAGCTTATGCGCAAGAGGATGAGACGAGCCGGTCATGAGCTACGACGATATCCAGACCGCATCCGTCATCCGCTATCCCTACCTCTGGGCGAGACAGGCCCGTGCGGGGGAGACCGAAGGTCGTAAGGATCGGCCCGTTGCCGTCGGCGTACGCACCGCCCGACCGGACGGAGATCTCGTGCTCTTCTTCCCGATCACCACCAAGGAGCCGGAGGCATCGCGTTTCTCGGCGGAAATCCCAGCTATCGAAAAGCGCCGTGCCGGCCTCGATACCGACCGGCGCCTTTGGATTATCTTGGATGAGTTCAATACCGATCTTGTTGGTCAATCTTTTTATCTTGAACCGGAGCCACCAATCGGGCGCTTCAGCAAAGCATTTTTCCTGCCGCTGCTGCGCAAGTTCATCGCCCGTCGGAAAGCCTTCACCGAGGTTAGCCGGTTCCGTTGACGTCGCCATAGCCGCGACGCCGCTTTGAGCAGGCGAGGCGTTCGAATGTCCTCTTCGCCTCATCCTGCCCGTTGAACGTCTCCACCATCGACTGGCCGCTCGTGCCAATCCGGCCCCAGTTGCGCACAAGGGACGCCTCGCCGAACAAGGTCGGCTGGATCGCAAGCGTATGGAAGCGCCGCATGTTCTGCGACGGATCGATGCGGCGAAGATGAACGGGGCCTGCTTCCTCGTGGTCCATCGCCGGATTCTCGCTTCCTGCAGACGCGGCGTCCAACGACTTTCCTGAATCGATTCGCCTCTACTGATTCATAACGGTGATGGATTTCTCGCATCAGCTCCGGTGCGTATTGCTCCTTGCTTCCGGAAGAAAGTGTTGGGCGAGGCCCCCATGGGGCACGGCTCTACTCGCGCCCCAAGGGACGCTCCCGGAGCCCGCAAGCGGTCTCCGCGCATGCGCGTGACGATCCTCTCGCAGCGCTCGGCCGTTGACGCGCAATCGCGACGGTCAGGGCGCGGAGAGGATGCCGGGCCGGCTGGTCGCCGGATACGGACACGGCCCCTGGCAGGGCCGTGGTTTGCATCACTCAGACGGCCCATTATACGGGCCGCGCCCATCGCCTCAAGGACGAGCGGTTCCCCCAATTTTGCCGCCGGCCGCTTGGGCGCGCCCGCCGACAAAATCGGCTCCCCCGCTCGCCGCCGCTGGCGGTCGCTAAAGCGATCCTTGACCCGATGCGTGACTTGCCCGGGAGCGATCTCCGTCATTGCAATGAAGGAGATCAACCATGACGATCGAAGACCTCATCCAGAACCATATCGACCGTATCGTGTTGCTGTCGCGATTCCTGCGCACCGCCCATCTCGGCATGCGCTTCAAAGAAAGTGCCGTCGCGCGCCGGGCCCGCTGCCGCCTGATCGTGATGATCAATGATATGATCGACTACGAGCAGGATATGTTGGATGGCGACCGGGCGTACTTCGCGGCGACGACGGTTGCCGAAAGGGCTCACGACGAGCGCGCCGAGCCCGGCTGGTGCGAAACGTGGGACCAGTTTGCGTTCGATTTCGATTGTATCGCGCTTCTTGACCCCGTTCCCGCCGCAGGGCAGGACAATGCCTTCGTGTCCTCCTCCGGACCGTGGCATGTCGTCGAACGGGGCTATCCTGTCCGCCTCCCAATTCCGGTTGTCGAACTCGGCGAGTTGGCGGCGCTGATCGACAGCATGTCACGGGAACTCGGCATCACCTTCACCGTCGAGCGCGTCTTCTGGACGGAGGATGCGCTGGCGATCTTCATCGAAGACTGCGAATGGGCGGCCTCCGCGCAGCGTGCGTGAGGCGCCATCACGCGCATGGGGCGGCGGCTTCGGTCGCCGCCTCTCCCCGAAATCGGGGCTTTTGCTTCGCGGCGAGAGGAGGCCCTTTTTTCTTACGGCGTGCAGTGCCGGCCTGCCGGCCAGATACGGACGCGCCCCCTGGTCGGGGCCGCTGGGGCTTCTCTCTGTCGGGTAGCAGCGGGGCATTTCTGCCCCGCCGCCCCCTCAGAACCGGGCGTACGGATCGCCCCGTACCCGGCTCAAGCCATTCTTCAGCACCATGTTGTGGCACCGGACCACTCGGCGGTTGATTTCGTGGCTCGACGATGGGCGAAGTACTCGTGCCATACCGGATCGAATGGGTTGGCCGAAGCGCGGATTTTGATGTGCCTCGTGATTGAGACCGTTGCTGCGCGGAATAGCCGATATTTGGTGTCTTCCGTGCCAAATTCCCCGTTCCGGTTTCCATAAGTCCGGTAGTACTTGTTCTGCACCCATCGTGCTCTCTTGTTGGGGTGCCTTCGGCCCGCCCATCTCCGAAGCATTCGCCAGATGCGGTTGTCCACCAAAGAGAAGGTTGCCTTTGCCACGCAATGCCGATGATACATGGCCCAACCCCGAATGATCGGATTGAGCATATGTATCAATGACGCCTGCGTGGCGGTGGCGTTACCTTTTATGATCTTTCGGACCTTGTCGAGGAGCGATTTAACGCTCTTCTTGGACGGCGTAATAAGGAGTTTGCCGTTGTACTTGCGTACGTTCTGGCCCAGAAAATCGAAACCCTCCGCTATGTACGTTATTCTGGTCTTCTCCTTCGAAAGTTCCAGACCCCGAGCGGCCAGAAACAACCTGACCGCAGGCATAACCTTGTCCTCCAGTGTTTCCTTGGAAATGCCGGTGATGACAAAATCATCTGCATAGCGGATGACGTTCAGGCAGGCTTTCTCGCGCGCGCGTTTCGAAGAACCCGCGCTTGCGTGTGCCGCTGCTTCAAGCCCATCCAGCACCATGTTCGCGATTGTCGGCGAAATTACCCCGCCTTGGGGAGTTCCCGCCGTCGTTTCGAACAGGGTTTCCTCTTCGATATATCCGGCTTGAAGCCACTTTCGCAGGACACCCTTATCCATCGGTATGTGCTTGAGGATGTAATCGTGACTAATTTCATCAAAACAGCCACGGATATCACCCTCCAGAATCCACGCTGGCGAAACGTGTCTCGCCAGCGAGATGAAGCACTGGCCGATGGCGTCGGCTGTTGAGCGTTTGGGCCGAAATCCATAGGAATTCGGGTCTGCCCGGCTCTCCGCCACCGGTTCCAGAGCGAGTTTCCATAAGGATTGCATCGCTCTGCACCGCATAGAAGGAATTCCGAGCGGGCGCTTCTTGCCGTTGCTTTTCGGGATGTGGACGCGGCGCAGTGGCATCGTTCGATAACCACGGTGCTGTAGCGTCGTCATTCCCCTCCATCTGGCCGCCGAGGTTGACCAGATTGCTCCGTCCACCCCCGGCGTATTCTTACCACGATTTTCCGTAACCCGCTTCACAGCAAGCATCTTGCCGCTGTGCGAGCGGGTCAGCAGACGTTGCAAGGATTTCACCTTGCCCCATCTGCCTTCGCGAGTGGCCTTGGCGATACGTACTTGAAGTCGCTCCACGGTTGCCTCAATGTAGGGCCAGTTCGCCTGATCCCACATCTGTGCCTCGTGCGAGGACGCACCAGCCGTCGATGTTTTCGCATCGGTAGCCGTCATCTGCTTCTCCCCGTCCAGCGATTTGTCATGTTCTCTCACCATGAATGACCGGGCGGAAGTCTGCCCACTTTCGTGTCGGGCGATGTTGCAGCCCGTATCCCGGCCATTACAGCCAGGCGTTCGCTTTCTCCGCCTTCCTCTACCCGCAGCGCCAACAGCGTTCCTTACGGTTCGCCTGCCGTTTCCGGCAGCGCTACGGGCTTACCCTGTTCCGCATAAGTCTCTGAGCGGGTCGGATCCCTCCTATTCGCCGGCAGCGCACCGTCCATGGTGGCTCAAGTCAGAGGAGACCACACCTTGCTGCGTACCTTTTGGTTCAAGCCTGTCAGCACGTTTGGCTTGTTAATGGTCACGACGATTATCAGAGGTTCACATATGTTGATCGTTGCCGCCCGTCCCTAGCGCCTCACCGCCTTCGTGCTGGCAGTTTCCACGTCGCCTCGCGGCTTGGTGTACCGGATATCCAGTGGCTACATTGTCCCCGAAGCTTCACACCGAGTCGTTACCAACTCCGCATGTCCGGGTAGGGAACGGTTGATGGAACAACCGGTTTTATCAGTTAGTTCATCTCTCGAATTCCTCCTGTAAAACAGAAACTTATGCGACTTTCTAGGTCGCACCCGACTGCCCATTGTAGCACAGCCTCTCCGGCATCAAGGACGAGCGGTCCCCCCAATTTTGCCGCCGGCCACTCGGGCGCGCCCGCCGACAAAATCGGCTCCCCCGCTCGCCGCCGTTGGCGGTCGCCAAAGCGATCCTTGACCCCTCGATGCGCCGGTGCGGGCTCCTTCCGTCAGAAAGACGAAAGGAGATTTCTATGACACAGCGCAAGATCATCACCATCGACGGGGGCAGCGCGGAATACTGGAGGCAGCGCAAGCAGGGCTTCCGCCTTATCCGGGAGGCCGAGCGGGCCGCCAAGCGCCTTGAAACCGCGCCGACTTACATCGCCGGCGGCTGGAACGACGATTACGGCGACTATGAGCCGGTCGAGAACCTTGGACCATTCGACAGGATGGATGAAGCGATCCGGGCGATCGAGGCGGATGAAACCGCAATCAGCATCCTCGTCGCACAGCGCCGCACGAAAATTGGCTACTACGAAATCAGGGCGGTCGTGCGAGCATTGCTGCCGGATGCCCAAGGCATTGTGTACCCTGACACCAATCCGTCCTGGGGACCCGATACCGATTGACATCCAGACGAGAGGCGGCGCCTGCCGCCTCTCGTCTTTGCTTCGGTGTGGGGGAGCCGTGCCGTCCGGATCGACCGGCCGGCACGGCTACGAAAGGGGGGCAAGCCTCCTCTCTCATGCTCTCCCCATGAGGGGGCAGGTCTTCCAAACGTCGCAAGCCAGTGCTCGACACCCGGCATAGCGATTGTGGCCGCAAGCATGATGGTGGCGGGCACGATTGCAAGGAAGAGCCTATTCGCCGTCATGGCCGAAGGCCTCCGCGCCGATGGCCGTCAGGCGCGAGCGCTCCGAGTCGTCGCCTTTCATGCGGCGGCTGGCGTCGATCAGCAGGCCGAGCAGCAGCGCCCGCTTCTCGTAGCGCAGACCAGCCTTCACGATCAGTCCGCCCAGCTCGATCTTTTCGCGTGTGTCCTTCTTCCGGGCTTCGCTTGACTGCGTGCGGTGCATGCGCTCAAGCCTTGTCACCGATGCCCGCAGCCGCGCCAGCCTCGACCGTCGCGGACGAAGCACCGTCGCCTCTGCCGTCGGTGCTACTCTTCCTTCCGGTCGCAGCACCCCTGCCATCGCGAAATCGTCTGGCGATGTCCTCGAACGCCGCCTGAAGCGCCGCCTCCTCGATCGCGACTTCGCCGAGACCAGCCTTCAGCGCGACCCTGCCTATCCGCTCGGCCTCGCGTGTTTCGGCCTGCTTCAACTGATCCTGGAAGCTTTGCGATATCTTCCCTGATCTTCGACGAAGGTTTCTTCATTCCGGTAGCACTCCTTGATGGTTTTGGTGTTGCATGCGCGGCGCCAAAACTCCTCCGGATGCCTCGTCAAGGGAATATGCAGATTTGCACGTCGGCAACGCCGACACTTTGGTGGATCATCCCTGCCGTTCCGAAGGAGCGGCTCCAAGGGCGCAATTATACGTCGCTGACGCGACGCATTGCTCAATGGCCCTGGCGGGGCCGCCATTCCCGGGGAACGGCCTGTTTTGATCGATCAACCGGGAGTCCGCGTCGTCGTGGCCATCGCCCATTTCTCCGTCAGCATCATCAGCCGCGGCGACGGTCGCAGCGCGGTGCTGTCTGCGGCGTACCGCCATTGCGCGAAGATGGACTACGAGCGCGAGGCCCGTTCAGTGGACTATTCACACAAGCAAGGGCTCCTGCATGAGGAGTTCGTGCTGCCGCCGGGCGCGCCGGAATGGGTCCGCATGCTGATCGCGGATCGATCAGCAGCGGGCGCGGCGGAAGCCTTCTGGAACAAGGTGGAGGCTTTCGAGAAGCGGTCCGATGCGCAACTTGCCAAGGATCTGACCATCGCCCTGCCGCTGGAGCTTTTGGCTGAACAGAACATTGCGCTGGTTCGGGATTTCGTGGAACGGCAGATCCTGTCGAAGGGCATGGTCGCGGACTGGGTCTATCACGACAATCCGGGCAACCCGCACATCCATCTGATGATGACGCTGCGCCCGCTGACCGAGGATGCCGCGCTCTGGGCAAAGCGACCGGAAGCGGGGCATCGGGGCAGGGCTGGGGCGGCGCGCTATCTGGCGGCGGCGGTGCTGATGGGGCTGCCGCCCTTCGGCATTACTGGATGGGCGCATCCGATCACGTCGGCAGGCGTGCTGTTTCCAGGATGGGGATGGTGGGGACTGGCTGCGGCTGCGGCTGGCCTTGCGATGATGGCATCGCGATACTGGCCGGCTGCGGCCATCGCCCTGGGAGGCTTCTGGTTCTGGTCCGCCGCAACGTGGACGCAACCCGTCCTGCCGCATGGATGGAAAGGCGTCGACCTTGAATACGGTGCCAGCCTCGGTCGCAAGGCTTCGCTCGAGTATCACCGTGACCTGATCGCAACGGTGCGTCGGCAAGCGGGCGCGGGGAGCCGTGTCGTCGTCCTTCCCGAAAGCGCCATTGGCTTCTGGACGCCATCCGTCGCACGGCTTTGGCAGGAGGGCTTAGGTAGTTTCGATGTCACTGTTCTTGCCGGCGCGGCCGTAATCGATCAGGCGGGTTACGACAATGTCATGGTGGCGATCTCCGGGCCTGAGGCGCGCATCCTCTATCGCGAGCGCATGCCGCTTCCCGTTTCCATGTGGCAGCCTTGGCGGGCCTGGACAGGGCAGGGCGGCGGGGCTCGAGTGCATCTTTTCGCGAACCCGTTCGTGGATCTGGCCGGCACACGGATCGCACCGCTGATCTGCTACGAGCAACTCATTCTTTGGCCTGTGCTTCAGTCGATGCTCCACGCGCCGGACCTGATTGTCGCGACCGGAAACGGCTGGTGGACCGCCCGCACCTCAATCGTTGCAATCCAGCGCGCCAGCGCGGCCGCTTGGGCGAAGCTTTTCGGTATGCCGGTCGTCATGGCCTTCAATATGTAAGCAAGCGAGATGTAAGCAAGCGAGAAATCGGGATGGTCGACGCCGCCCTTATTCAGCAATGCGCCGATCCGGGGCTTAAGCCGGCGATCGTTGAGAAATTCGTCGAGCGGGCCGGGTCGCAGGATTCGTTGGCGGTCACGGTCCGCTTTGGCAATCGTGTCGTGTTGGTGCCGAAGCCCACCACGCCTGACCAGGCGATGGAACTGATTCGGCAGCATGTCGGGCGCAACATGGTGCGCGTCGGGATTACACAATATCCGGCCGGACTCGGCGTCATGGAGGCCGGTGAACTGAAGCCCGACCTCGTGGATGCCTGCGCCAATCTCCGGATGGGAACGGCGCTGTTCGCTAACGTTTATCGGATCGTGACGAAGTGGTACGGGAATCCTACTGAAAAGGAGGTTCTGCCGCAGGTGTTCGACGACGCGATTATCGCCTGGCAGACGGGGTATTTCGAGGGAACGGCAGTATTCCAGGCACCGAACCTTGGTGAAATAGAGATACCTGAACCCGACCCCGATATGGAGAAGTCTGCAAGCGATGCCGTCGAGCAGTCAGCAGATTCTGACGTGGTGACCGATCCTCTCCAGGATGAGGCCCGTGACGATGATCCGAACAAAGCCGGCATTCGCGTCGATCTTTCCAGCATCGGTGCTAAACGACCTTGATACTCGCGAAACTCATCGCTCCTCATGCGCAACTATGAGCCTGTTTGCACTGGCGAAATTAGCTTTCGCCCTCTATAAGGGCGGATAGGGTAGTACGCGCTGCCCTGGGGTGTGGAAACCCCTCCTAGCGGCTGGCGTCGGCCGAGATAGCGCCAGAATCCTCTGACCTTATGGCCGGGGGCCTGTGACGTATGTCCAGGCGCCTCGGTGCTAAAGGTCTCAGGACTGTCTAGGACAGTTTCCAACCCCCGGCTTGGGATCAGGGATTTACGTTTGCGGGGGCGCACCGCGGACAAGCCGGAGACTGGATCGAATGACATCGGACGCGCCGAAATCGGAAGATAAACTCGAAATGCGTCCCGTGTTCGGGCTGACGCAGGGTCTTTCCCAAGCTGATCTGGAGAGCTTAACGGTGGATGCTATTCGAACTCATCGGCGTCTGGTCGATGAGGCCGACCGGCTCTTCCAAGGACTACCGGAGGACTACAAATCCGGTAAGGCGACCGGCGGCACTCAACATCTCCTTTACATCCAGGCCTGCATGGAGATGCACGCGCAGATGTATGTGGTGAACACGCTGGTCACCATTCTTGGCTACATCCCAAAAGTGTCGGTGATTTGAGGCTCAGATCAGCTTTCTGCGAATTGCGACGGCGGTCAGATGGGTCAAGGTGTGAACGTCGAAGCGTTTCTTGGTTTCGGCAATCTTCGAGCGTACGCTGTTGTATTTGACGCCTTCAAGCTCCGCCGCTTCCTCCATCGTCTTGCCCACGGCGATCCAACTGAGGTAGGCGGCCCCCTTGGGATCGAGACCGATCGGCTCTTCGACACTTGGGGTTGGATCTGCGAGATTGATGCGGGCATGAAGCTGCGCGACTGCGGATGCAGCCTCGATAGGGTCAATTTCGCGGTCTGGACTTGCTTCGGAAAAGTGGAGAGGTTTTCTTGAGTTGAAAGGAAACCGGAATGCCGAAGCAGA
>NZ_BMHH01000033.1 GCF_014640615.1 Paramesorhizobium endophyticum
TTTATGAATCACTGAAAAGCTGATTTGGAAATCCTCAGGAAATGTATTCTCAAATGACGACACGCCCTAGGCTTGTCCGCTGATCTCAGCAATTTTATTGCCCAGCAGCGTCGTACGCGCGGCGGCTTTCCTCGACGCGGAGCAAGTTGTCCCTGATCCATAGTTGATGCTTTCAAGGGCGCGCAGCATACCGGCGCCCATCTCGGTCAATTCATATTCGACCCGCGGCGGCACTTCGGGATAATAGTGGCGTTGTCCCGGATCAGCGCCCATGAGACAGAACTTGCTTAATTGAGAAGAGAGGATTTTCGGCTCATCGTAGCTTAATCAAAGGAAGCGAAGATGAGACAGAGAACCGGGCCGCAGACATCGACGGCCGAGAAGACGATCAAGGATATCCGCCGCGCCACGCGCAAGCACCATTCTGCCGAGGACAAAATCCGCATCGTGCTGGACGGCCTGCATGGCGAAGATAGCATCGCCGCGATCTGCCGCCGCGAAGGGATTGCCGAGAGCCTGTATTATAGCTGGTCGAAGGAATTCCTTGAAGCGGGCAAGAAGCGGCTTGCGGGCGACACTGCCCGTTCGGCAACCACTGACGAGGTGAAGGCGCTGCGCCGTGAAAGCCGCGACCTGAAGGAGGCGCTGGCCGATCTCACCCTGGAAAACCGCCTGCTCAAAAAAAGCATGATCGGGGATGGGGGCGACGACGAATGAGATATCCCGCCACCGAGAAGCTTGAGATCATCCGGCTCGTGGAAGAATCCCACCTGCCTGCAAAGCAGCCCCCTCGACAAGCTCGGCATTCCCCGGCCGACCTTCTACCGCTGGTATGATCGCTTCCTGACCCACGGCGTCGAAGGACTGGAAGACCGGACTTCCGCGCCGTCACGGGTACCGTCGCAAATACAGAAACCCAAAACCGCTGGAGCGAACTCAAAACTGGATAAAAATTGGGGGCAACGTCAAAATGCTTTGCGGCCTGACCGCCGGCTCATCCCTTCCGAACAAGCCAGGCGGACCTTCAGATATAATTCCACGGTGTAAATTCCCAACCCTCCTGCCGTCGTTGCAGAAGGGAAATAGGTGGCCGGTTTTTACTCCGCCCGCGGTTGGACTATCGCGCCGCTTCCGTGGCCGACTTTTGCACCGCCGCTCACAAACCGGCTCAGTCCCGCGTGGAAATCAACAAAAACAGCCCCAACAGGCCTCCATTCACCCTCAAATCACCAAGAATCTGAAGCGCACGTGAAAAGCGATACTCCTCCTTCATCATGCTAAAGCGGATTCGATACTGGTGAGCTTTCTGGTGTGACGAAGACCAATAAAACTGACGCCCGGTTAGCGCGGCCAAGCCATGAGCTTTCAGCAGGGCACACACCTGCACATCATTGAATTCTGGCGCGTCGAATGTGAGCCATTCCAGCCCGATCATGGAGTGAATGCTTTCAGGCGCCACCCGCAGACCAGTTCCCGGAAGCGCGGCCCGCAGGCGGCTGCGACGCTGATCGACAAAGCGCCACAAGCCGGCTTCCAGGCCAACCTCCTGCATCAAGTCGTAGCTGCGCGCCAATAGGGCTAACGTGAGACCAGAAGAGCACAAATAGACTTCACTATACAACTCCTCCAAATCCGCCGCCAGATCATCCGAAGCGTAAATCAGGCTTGCCTTCGTATCGAGCGTTGGCAAGGTTTTACCGCTGTCCTCGAAAGCCAGAAAGCGGGTCTTGTTCCTAAGAAAAATCTCGATGTCATCGTAGGGAGCGCGATTGAATAAACGAAAACTGCAGTCCAGAACCAAGGTCACATCAAGTCGCGTACACAGCGCTGATATCATGTCAAGCCGATGAGGGCTGAGGCAGCGACCAATTGGGTTCGATGGCGAGACCATGAACAAGGCGTTCGCCCGGGTCTGACGCAGCCGATCTTGCAAGACCTGGGGGCTTGCTTCGAAAATCATGTCCTCGCTGATCGCACACAGCGCGACCTCTCGCCGCTTCAACAACAAGGCCAGATTATCAAATGTGGGCTCAACGAGAGCCGTCACCCATCCACGCCTACGCAAGAGTGCGCCACATAAATCAATGGAATTCGACGCCGTCGGACAAGCCCGGCAGAATGTCAGTTTGCGCAGGGAGTTCACACCACTGAGCTTCACAAAGCTGTCGATGAAGTTCTTCTCCCATTCAAGCGGCGTTTGCTGAGCGGCCGCGCGCCATAGTGCTGGTATCTCATCCGGCAAGGAGGCCAAGGATGCCGGAAGGTCATGATAGGCGTGGCCATTGCTCAAGTCGGCCAAGTGTTGGAAGCCCGTGACCTCCTGGTCTGTAAGAGATTTACCCGCGACAGTCGGCAGGACGGGGACAGGCCGCGACGCTATGAGTGGCTGACGGAGCTGCGGAACAACAAGAGTACGCACGATATCCTCACTGAATCGGGTTGAAAACGATGCGGTTGCCATGGACCCACCATCAGTTAATTATCTCCAGCGCGCGCAGATCATGGTACTGTTCGCGTCGCCGAATGAGCTTAGGATTGCCGTCACAGTCGACGAGGACAACAGCCGGCTGGCCAAATCCGGCAAAGTGGTTGCCCGTGCTGTAGACGTAGGCGCCCGTCAAACTGATTTCGACGCCGTCGCCACGGTCCAAAGCGTCCGGCAACCTAAAGACGCCCGGGCTACCATCAGCTTGAGGCAGCGCCCGGTAGGTATCGACGCCGTCGCACAAGGGGCCAGCAACGCGCGCGACACTGGAAGGTCCCGCGGCACACAATGCCCTGAGCGGAAAGCGCGCATCCACAATCGCGCGATCGCTGAGATGGCAATAGCCGGCATCCAGCACGACCCAACGCATCCCTGCCTTGTGCTTGATGGTGGCGACGCGACAAAACAGCGACGCAGCATGTTCGACAAGGAACCGTCCCGGCTCAAACATTATGTCCGTGCCGCGTGGCAGCTGGGCGATGGCCGTGAGCAGATCCTCGGCGCCCTGCACACGGGAGGGCTCGTCGGGATCTGACACAAATCCGCCTCCCAAGTTCACTTCCAAGGGCTGCTCGAGTCCGGCGGCTTGGCTGCTATCCAAGACATCGCGCATGGTCTGGATCAAGTGCGGGTAAACCGTTGACAGCCTGCCTCCAGAGCCCGCGTGCACGTGAACGCCTTGAAGGATGAGGGTTCGCCCCTGCCGTCGCAGGGCGTCCCATGCGGTGGGAAGGTCTTGCAAGGCGATACCAAACGGACTGTCCACTTCTCCCGTCATTAGTCCGGGAGCGGCGGCGCTGCTGATGTCGGGACAAACGCGCGCCTGCACTGGAAGTCGCCTGTCCGCCGCGCCCGCGCGAGCGGCAACCAAGTCGATCTCCTCGACACTATCCAAGTGCAGCGCTCGGCAGCCCTTGTGCACGACCAAGTCGATCAGCTCCGGGCATTTCGCAACGCCATTGACATGGATTTGGTGCGGCGCGAACCCAGCCTCCAGGGCCATCATGTATTCCGCCGCGCTATTGACTTCCGCCCACAAGCCGCGGTCACGGAAGACTTTCAAAATGGCATGGCCCGAGCACGCCTTCAGAACAAACGCACTCGTCACGCGGCGCCCTGTCGCGGCCGCAAACCGTAAAAAACCATCCGCAAGGTTCCCCAGCATCGTCTGCGAATAGACCAGTAGCGGAGAGCCAAATTCCCTGAGCCACTGGTTGACAACCGCCTCCGCGCAATGACGATCACGGGCCACAAGCCACGGACCGTGCGCAACCGACGCCGTGGTCTCCTTAACTAAAGCCATCGAGAGGCGCTCCTTTAGTCTACTTTTCTCAACTACCAGGATAGCTAAAGGTCCGAAGCAAACGTCGCTCCAAGATGCTGTGCAAGGAGCCCAAGACAACCACACCCATCAAGAGCGCGAGGGCGGTGTCATAGTCACCTTTGACTAAAATGGCCCCCGCGGCGTTGGCGGAAAACAAAAGCGGCATGCTCACGCCAAGAGCATATTTCCATCTGCCACGGGGCAAGACGCCCGACGGCAGGAACATCATCCTGCTCAACTCGGAGACCATGAAATCAGCAGGAGCTTGTCGTTGCGTGAGGAGAGCGGGGAGCGAAGCCAACGCAAAGATGATGATGATGGCCAGAACACCAAGCGCCAACGTCAAGGCACCACTCACCCAATCCACAAGGCTTCGGTCCGGCTGAGGATCCAGCCAAGGCCAGCAGCACAACAACACAAGAACTGGCAGCAAGAAACCAGGTTCAGCCCACCGCAAGAGCTGGAGCGACCGCCGCCTAACAGGCATGGCGAGCAATGGGTCCAGCTGGCCATGAACAAGTTTATGGTAATACTCTTGGAGCGAGCATGTAAAACACTCAGCTACCAAAATTACCATTGTCGCCAGGTAGAATACGAAAATGGCCTCTTCGCGACTCCAACCATTTAGTTGTTCAGTGTATGTAAAAACCGTGAAAAGATAAAATAGAGTCAAAAGCTGGGTAAAGCTCTGAATCGCTAGATATAACATAAAGTTGGCCGGGTAATGAAGCTGTGTGGCATACGCCTTGCGCAGTAAAATCCACATGTCAACCTCCTCCGCCACTATAACGCAAAAGTGCACGTCCCCAAAGTATGCGCAGGATCACCATAAATACCGCAACGTATATGATGCTAACCCCCAAGGCGATCAGGCCTTGTTGCATATCTCCATGAATAATGAACTGGGCCGGCGCAGCGATGAAATACTGAAAGGGATTGTATTCCATCAAGGGGCGAACGAATTCCGGCCAAAACGCCGGGGGAATGATTGCCCCTCCGAGGAAAGCTGCGATGCTCGTCAGGCTAGCCAGGACGAAATCGGACTGCATCAACCAGAAGGTTGTCATGGCCAAAATCATACCAATACAAAAGCTTAACACGACGCCCACCAACAAAAACGCAACGAATATCGCAAGGTAGGCGACGGCATCGCTAGCGGTCGCGAAAGCCGGGAGGTCTCCATGCAACCAAAACAGGACACATAAGACAAGGACAGGAAGGACGTACAAACCGCCGCCCCCAAGGTAAGCGAAGAACTTTTGCGCTAGGATATGAGAAGGCCGCGCCATCAAGACCTCAAGTTTTCCCTGGATGATTTCTTGCGACAAATCTTCAACCAAGTCATAGGTATTGTGAAATCGCGAAAGAAAAATCGTGAATGCACAGTAGAACATAAGTTCATTGAACGAGAACCCATGAATTTCCTGATCTGCATTATAGATCGTTGCCCACACAAGAAACTGGATGACGAACGCGCATCCCGTGGCGATGAAGAAGTCAACAAGCAGAACCCCGCGATCAACGAGCAGAAGACGCAGGCCGTTCAGCATGTAAGGCGAATGCCGCTCAAACGTCTTCATCATCATCCTCCGGCACGCCACCCGCCAACACCACGCTACCGAATTCGATTTCCTCGTCGTCATCGCGCCGCGCGCGGAAGGCTTCAATCAAGCAATCTTCCAGGCCTCGGCTATTATCCGATGTCAAGCCGAATTCACCTAAAAGATCTTTGAGCGCGCTATACTGAAAAAGCTCACCGGCTTGCAACAAGGCGATGTGACTACAACAGGCCAACAAGTCATTGACGTCGTGAGTAGTCAACAAAACAGCAATTTTTTTCTCCCTAAGAATTTGATTGATGACCGCCCGCAACTGCTGTTTCGATTCCATATCCACGCCAATCGTTGGCTCGTCCAACAGCAGCAAGCGCGGCTGGTGTGCCAAGGCCAGAACCAATTCACACTTGATGCGCTCTCCCAAGCTCAATTGGCGAACAGCGCGCTGCATAAGATGGTCGATGCGAAGCAACTCCGCATACCGTTGCGCATCGTGATTGAAGACATCTGGTGGCGTTTGGTAAATCTTCTGAACAGCCTCGAACGAATGCTTGACGGGGAGATCCCACCACAAACTGCTCTTATGGCCAAAAACGACGCCTATCTGGTTCAGCATGGCAGACTGCCGCTTGCCAGGATCGAACCCCAGCACGCTAATCTGCCCGCTGTCAGGCTGTAAAAGACCGGTCAATAGCTTCACCAAGGTCGACTTGCCAGCCCCGTTAGGACCGACAAGCCCCAAGCATTGTCCAGCATGGATCTCCAAGCTGGCCTCATCGAGGGCAAGGTGTTCATTGAACTCAGGCTTTAGCAGTTGGCGCCACCAGGCGCCGGTGTGCCGACGGCTGCGATAGACGCGGCTGACGGCTTGCAACTGCACCAACGGCGTCTGGGTGGACATGGAGGGATCACTCATAGACCACTCACATCAAGCCTTGGTCCGTTCCCCGCCGCACGTCCAGCGTCGCGCAATGGAAAGAACCACCGAACGTTTGGAAGTGCTTGAAAGGTAGGGGGATCGGCTCAATCTTCCAGGAGCGGAACGCTTCCATGAGGGGTTTTTCGTTCTCTTCGACAAGCACGTGATGCGGATCGAGCATCAAAACATTCACGCTGATCCATCGGCTCGTGAAGAAAAGCGGGTGATTTTCTGATAGGCACGACGGTGGCGGAACAAGGACTTCCCAGTCTTTAAAGTAGTCAGGAAGGCTTGAAACCCACGCTTTGTTAAGCAGCACGCGACCGGGCGCGATTGGCAGCAACGTTGTGTCGATGTGCATCGGTCCAGCATCATCGAAGCTATACATATGCACTTTATAGTCAGGCCCCAGTTCACGGGCTAACCACTGGGCGCCGGCCCGATTAGTGACGTGGCTGTATTGGCCAATGATGTCGTTTCCGATGCGGACGAAGTCGGCCGCGTCAAAAACGGGCTCAACTTCCGTCAGAACCGACTCGAAGTGGCTGACGCGACTGTCGTAATCCTGGCGATACAACGCATCGGTCAGCTGCGGCTTGGGCGCTGATCGCCAATGTGCCCCACGCTCAAAATAGTCCATGAGAATGTCGCGAAACGCAAAGGCTTCGAAGTAGCGATCGCGCCACGCCATTGGAGTCTCGATGATGCTGTCGGCGACGGCAAACAAACCATCTCGAGGCATCGCCGCGTACAAGCCCCCCCGGCTCGAGAACATCGGCGTCACGAAGGGGGCATCCAAGCCGGCAAAATTCGGACGCCGCACCTTGATGCCGGAGCGTTCCAGAAATTCGGCCAATCCATCCACCTCGCGCCGCGCCTTATCCAAAAGCTTCGCGTCGAAGTATTGGCCTTGCCGACGAATGAAATCCTGATGCGACTTGGCTGGCAGCGGTGCTTCGATACTGACGTGCCATGTGGGGTATCGAGCTGTTTCGATCGTTCCAACGATCACTTCTTCCAGGCTGTCCCATTCGTTTTCCACCCAAACTGGACAAGTCGAGTTTTGGACGGGAGCAGCGCGTTGCAATTGATCGGCGAATTGGAGCGGATTAGCGATCATCGTCATTACCTCAGGCCGCTTGGTCGAGGAGGCGGCGCAGCCCCATGGGCGGCACGATGGCCGCAGGCAATAGGGCGCCATCAATGTATTGGGGGGTATACTGCAGCGTATTCAGACGAGCTTGCATGTGCGCCAGCGGATCTGGGATCGAGGCACGACATCCGATCAGCCAAACCCAATCCTGTTCGGTCATTTCGAAGTAAACGGTGCTGGCGAACAGCGCTTCAAAGCGTCGATAGGTCCGAAGCAGCGTCCGATTTCGCCAATAGCTTGCGCAGCCCGCCTGGGTGATGACCACCCCCTGGGGAGTCAGCAAATCCTGCAAACCGCGTAGAAAATCCGTTTCATAGAGCCGGTTGTGCTGGGCGCCGAACTCCCACTGTTCATCGGGAAGATCAAGCACAATAACATCAAATGTTTCCCCTTCCGACTGAAGTCGCCTCACTGTCTCGAAACCGTCGGCAAACAGCAATTGAACCTGAGCCGTGCCTTGCGCATAGCGCTCGATGTCACGAGGATTGTATCCATACGGAAGGTGCTGGGCGCACAATTCAACGCATTCACGGTCGATATCAACGTGAACGATCCGCTCAGCGCCACACCATTGTGCCAGTTGGGTCACCACCCCTTCGCTCGACCCGATAATCAAGACACTGCGGCACTCCGCGGCCAACAGCGCGGCCGGGATGAATTGTCCCTCGTGATAGATCAGTTGGGTCAACTCAGAGCTTTGCCGCTCCTGCTCGCAGAATAAGGTCAACCCTTGGCGCGTTCGTGCGATCAAGACCTCCTGGAAGGCCGTCTTGCGCTGAACGACGACATCTTCAAGCTCCCAAACCCGCGATAGGCCCGGGCCAATATCTTCCTGGACATGGCAAGGACGACCTTCGCCGCGCGTGGTGCGCCGGATGACATGATGGGATCCACCACACCCGGCCACCAATTCACCCAGAAGTGGCGCGGGGTCAATGCTGCCGCAGGTGAAGGCATCCGCCATCAGCACGCCCTGATCAGGATACGTGTGGATGGAAGCGTGCGATTCAGCCAGCAACGCGACAATGGTCACGCCGTTCGGCTGAAACTGGAGCGCCTCGATCTTCAGTAAGGTCGCGCCAGCTTTCGCAATAGCGCTCGTCATCCGCTCTTTTAAGGCATTCACATCGTTCAGCAGCGCTGGTGAAACCCCCCACACATCAGCCATCATGTGAAAGCCGCTTGGCGGATACGTTGTTTGCAGATCGGGTGACCCCGTTGGTACAGTAGTCAACCACGTATACTGCGGATCTTTTCCTAACGCCTGCATGGGATGATCTCCTATTGAGGCACCGGACTGCGCGGTGCATTTGAGGAAGGCCGCACGCACAGGCCGTTATTTAGGCAACCGTCTCGCTGGCGACAAGAGCTCAAGAGCCTGCTCAAGCTGGCGGCCGATCGCGTTGTGCGTTTGTGCGGCCAGATGGGACGTGGCCCAAAAGCGGTCGCCCGGGAGCGCCAGCAAGCCTTCAGGGTCGTCAACCTGCCCACGATTGGCTTGCCACTCTCGATAGTATCCATCAATATAAAGCCGCCTAATCTGCCCCAAAACCAAGGCATCTCGCGCTGCGTCTGGATCGATTACGCGTGGATTTGCGAAACATAGTATAGATAAATCTCGATTAGCTGCGATCAAAATTGCGCGATTGATGATGTGATGTGTAACGGGATTATAGCTCACGTGAATGCTTACACTGTCACAATTTTGAAAAAGCTCGGTATGAGCCACATATATTAAGCCATACTCTCGCTCCATCTCCGTATGGCGATGCCGGCTTGCGTACAAAACGTTCTCGACGCCGAGCGCATGAAGCCGCTGGAGGAGCGCTCGCCCGATGTGCCCAAGTCCGAATATTCCTATTTTTTGCTCGCGGAGGGTCTTCCACGGCCCTTGGGGCCAACCCACTCCAGCCCGCACCTGGTCAGCAGAACCAATCGCGTTACTGGCGTTTACAATCAACATGGCCAACGCGAATTCCGCGACGCTTTCCACATTCATGTGTGGCGTATTCATGACCGTGAGTCCGCGTGCGGCAGCTGCCGACTGGTCGACGAACGAGGCAACCCCCGTCCCGAGTAACACCAATCGTTCGAGCGCCGGCATCCGCTCAAGGGCAACTGCATCAATGTATTCCGGGCCACCCAGAATGTAGTCCGTAGCCATCCTTCCCGCGTCGAAGATCGCCTCGGGGCTCGTTGGCTGGGGTAGCTCAATGATACGCGAATAGCTAGCGCCATAGCGGGTGACTTGAGCTTCACTCAAGCAGCATCCCGTCACCAACAGTACGCGATTGACAACCAGCATTATGGGCTTTTACTCCACATGCGCAGCAAACAGCGTCGCTTGAAGCTGGCACTCTGCGGCAATACATCGAACTGGGTTACGCAAAGCTGAAGCTGGTACCCAAACAAGTCCTCAAGTCGACGTTGCAATTCGGCAATCGTCTGACTTACATCAGTGCTTGATGGGACGCCGGAGTACTGTAATTCAACCTCAGACATCCCGTGTTGAATAAGACGATACTCCCGCATACCGGACTTCTCGTCCGTCAAGAGATCATCGCAAATCGCCAGAACGGACGCGCTTGGCAAATACTTGCCAGTTGCGGTCTGAAACGCATCATCACACCGACCGTGCAACGTCGACAACCGCCGGAACTGACGGCCACACGTGCAAGAATTTGACGAAAATTTTGCCAGATCACCGTGATCATAACGGATCAACGGCATGAGCACGTTACCGAGATCGCTGACGACGACGTGTCCAAGACCGTCACTATCCGCGTCGACGATCTCCAGATAGACCCCATCCTCGATCACATGATAGCTGCCGTGCAAGCACTCCGTCGCCATGAGTCCAATTTCTTCTGAGCTATACTCATCCAAAACTGGAACACCAAGGTGGCGGCTATAGCGCTGTCGTTCAGCCGGGCTGCTCATTTCAGAATTGGTTGTCAGGGCCCGCACGCCAAACCGCGTCAGAGGTCCAAGTTCGGCAAGAACTGGCAAATAGGACGGGAGCGTGGTCAACACGACGGGCTGCAAAAGTTGCAAATGGTGTGCTAGATCAGACAAATCCGTTTTTTGAAGATCCATCAAGCGGAATACCCTGTATTGCCCTAGCGCCGAGGAATACCAAAATCCTCCATGGTGAAGCGTGTAGATCCAGTCATCCCCGCGCAGATGGCCATCGCTGGCATCGTGCAGAAAGCGGAGTTGTTCCGCGAAGTCTCGGATCACATCCTGACTGTCTAGCCACGTCGTCAACGGGGTCCCACTCGATCCGGAACTCCGGGACGAATAGCAGGCATCAAGATGCGCGCCCAGGACTAAGCGGGCCTTGTCGGGCGCGGCTGCCAGCATGCGCTTGTTGATCATCGGCAACGCATTGAAATCAGCCCAGGTCCGCAAAGCCCCTGGCGAGAAGCCAACCGAGCCATAAAGGTTCCGGTAAAACGGCACATGCTGGAAGGCATAATCGGCCAGTGCCTGAAGTTGAGCGAATTGGCGCGCGCGCACACGCTCGGGATCCTCAAAGGGCGCCGCCAACAAGGCCGCGCCGTGCTGCTGCCAATAGCTCAAGGCAGCCATTTGCATCATCGCCGTGTCAGCTTGCGACGGCTCATTCAACGCCGCTAAACGACGGATACCTGGCAAGTCATGGTGATGGGCCTGTGTATCATACACGGCACCGGGCGGCGTGTCGGACAACGTCCATGAGGCAAAAGGGTTGATGACCACTGCTCACCTGTTTTCGGTCATGAGGCGCATCGCAGCTTCTGGAAATCGCTGAGCCTCAAGGAGCGCTTCCAAGAAGATGGGTACGACGAGGGTGGCGTCACTTTCAATCAGATGAGCGGGAGTCTTTGCGTTCGTTTTGTTCCATGTGATTTTCTCATTGGCTCCCGCACCTGAATACGACCCGAATGACGTTATGGAGTCGCTGACTTGACAAAAGTAAGCCCAGTGCGGAACCGATCGGCCCAAATCTTGACGCAAACTAGGAACCGCGCACATGGCGAAATCGCCAGCAATGCCGCCACCGACCTGGACATAACCACACCCATGGCCGGGCGCAAGCGTGTCTTGGTAAATGTCAAAGAAACTAACCATATACTCAATGTCTGACTTCACAATATTAGGACTGATTTCCCTCCTGTAGCATAGAGAAGCAAAATAATTGCCGTATGAGGAGTCGGCATGACCTCCCACCATGATCGGAATGTCTTGTTCAGCCGCGGCAAGTAGCCAACACTCATTGGGACGCTTCCCATATGCGGACTTTCCGCCTTCTTGATGCGCCACATCATAGAAATAATCATGCCAAAACCGTCGCCCCGAAGCACTTTGCGTCGATAGCCAACGGCTCTTGAGCATCTCACCTACGACGTCAAAAGCTTCCTTTGGGATAAGCGTATCCGTGACCCGGGCCATTCCTTGCGCTTCATAATTGGCATCATCCTCAAGCTTTAAATATCTATAGTCCCAATCAAATTTATATTTTTCGCCCACGATCATTTGCAGCAATGACTCTTCAATGTTCGCACCTGTCACCGACAGACCATGAATAAGTCCATTCCGAATTGCGGGAGCCAAAACAATTCCCAAGCGAGCGGTCGACAACGCACCCGCTAAAGCCCAAAACATTTTTCCACCAGCGGAAACATGCCGATGATAATCGAGTATTGCGCGCTTCAGCGCACCAGCATTAAAATGATGATAATCTTGGCATACGAACTCTAAGATTGGTAGGGAGGACATCACTATACTCCTGCAGTTTGTGATATTCCCCCGCACATGCAGCTGCTGGTATTGCTGGTATTGCAATTATGGCTGCAGAGGAGATTGTTCGCCGCGATCTGGTTCCTGCGTCCAATGGTCGACTCGGCCAGATTGATGTTGAATTTTGTGGAGATCATTTCTCCCTCCATCGCATATGGTACGTGCCGTTACCGGCACTGCTATCAACGGGCGAAAACGGGACGCGTTCCAGATGCTCACAAATCAATGATGGGCAAGTGATGACGATGCGTTGCCAATCTGGTTGGGCGGGCAACGTCCATTAGAACAACCGGTGCTGCAGCCGTCGCTGCAAAGTGCGCTATTTGCTTCGATCTGCATACGACGACCGATGTAACCTCAGGCCAAGCTTTCAGTTGCCTACATCGTCGCTTGACCCGATAGAGATGTCGACGGCGATATCGTGCAGGCGGGTCATTCCACGCCAGACGACTATGTTGTCGGGCGGCGGATCATGTTTGCGGGTCAGATAGCCACCCAGCATGGCGATTTGCAGCAGATAGGCAGCACACGTAGGCCGTTGGAGGCGTGGCCGCGTTCGTGCCGCGTCGGTCTGGTCGAGCGCGGAAATCTCGGCGGAGGTGAGGACACTGTCGGGTGCGGCATCTGGTTTGGCGCGAGCCGAGGCGCCCACGCCCGTTCTCAGCTGCGCATCTTAACGCGGGTGGCGTGGAAGCAATACCGATGCCTGCTTCAGGTGCCGCGAGCAGGAGCTTCTGCCCGGCAGCTTTCTTTCGGCGGCCGTGGCATAAAGGAAACATTCTGAACCGCACCGGGTTTGCCGGAGGCTATTTCGTTTAAGTTATGCTGCCATGGCCGGTGCGTCCAGCATGGCGTAATAGCGTTCCTCGGCTTCGGCTGGCGGTATATTCCCGATGGGCTCCAGAAGCCGCCGATGGTTGAACCAGTCGACCCACTCCAGCGTAGCAAACTCGACCGCCTCGAAGTTGCGCCACAGTCCTCTCCGATGGATGACCTCGGCCTTGTAGAGACCGTTGATGGTTTCTGCGAGGGCGTTGTCATAGCTGTCACCGACGCTTCCGACAGAAGGCTCGATACCTGCTTCTGCCAAACGCTCGGAATAGCGAATAGATACATATTGCACGCCACGGTCGGAGTGGTGGATAAGCCCGCCGCCATGAACGGGACGCCGATCATGAAGAGCTTGCTCAAGGGCATCGAGGACAAACCCTGCATGTGCCGTCCGGCTCGGGCGAATCCTCGTCGGTCGGTCACCCTGCAGGATGGTTATGCCATGGCCCAACAGAGCCGCGCAGGCCCCGCGCTTGCAGCCGCAGCCATCGGGTCGTTCTTCGCGGGCACCGTCGGGGTCCTGCTTCTGGCTGTCTTTGCCGCGCCGCTGACAGATGTCGCGCTAGCTTTTGGACCCGCCGACTATTTCGCCCTTATGCTTTTCGGGATTGTCGCCTCGGTCGCGCTGACGTCGGAGCCGCTCGATCGCTCGCTAGCGATGATCATCGTTGGCGTCCTGCTCGGTCTCGTCGGGACCGACGTGAACTCCGGTGCCCAGCGTTTCACCTTCGGCTCGCCGGAGTTGATGGATGGCATCGAGTTTGCGTGCATCGCCATGGGCATATTTGGCATTACGGAGATCATCACCAATCTCGAAGAGCGGCGCAACGGCACCATGGCGATGCCTCTTGTTGGCCGCCTGTGGCCAAATGCTGTTGATCGCCGCCGGATGCTTCCGGCGATCCTGCGCGGAACGGGCATTGGCGCGCTGCTCGGCGTGTTGCCCGGAGCTGGCGCGACCATCGCTTCATTCGCCGCCTACACGCTGGAAAAACGCGTTTCCCCGTCATCGCGACGAAATTGGCAGCGGCGCCATCGAGGGCGTCGCATCGCCGGAATCGGCAAACAACGCAGCCGCCCAATGTAACTTCATCCCACTCCTGACCCTCGGCATTCCCGGCAGCGCCACCATGGCGCTTCTCATTGGCGCGATGATGATCCACGACATCCAGCCGGGACCCCAGGTGATCTCCAGCCAGCCGGCCCTGTTCTGGGGGCTCGTCGTCTCGATGTGGATCGGCAACGTCATGCTGCTGATCCTCAATCTGCCGCTCATCAGCATCTGGGTCGCCCTGCTGAAAATTCCCTATCGGCTTCTTTATCCGGCGATCGTCGTCTTCTGCTGCGTCGTCGCCTATACGCTGAAGAACTCCACCTTCGACACCTGCTGGTGGGGATCCTTGGAACAGTAGGGTATGTCTTCGCCAAGCTCCGGATTTCGACGGTTCCGCTGCTTCTCGGTTATGTCCTTGGCCCGCAGCTCGAAACGACGCTGCGGCGGGCGCTGATGATCTCGCGAGGTGACTATTCCGTCTTCGTCACCAGTCCGATATCCATGGTCCTGCTTGCTATCACCGTCGGCCTTCTGCTTTGGGCTCTGCGGGCAAAAGACAGAAAGAACCTGGGAGCACTTGAAGCCTGATCAGGGATTGCTCGCAAGACGAGAGGCAGGACAGCCGTGATTTCACCCGCATATTTGGGATATTCCTCACTATGTGTGGTCGGGCAGCTTTGGAATGTTAGCTGATCACCCTGATAGGCCGATGCTTGCAACGCAGGGCGACAACACTGAATAGCCGAAGGCATCCCGGAGCTCAGTCCGGAAATCCGGGATGTGTTCAGAAATGGCTGCGGCCGCCGAGCTGCAATTATCTCAGAGCCGGGAATGGCCTCAGGCGTTGACGTCTACGATCGTCCGTCCCTGGACTTCGCCCTTGATGATCCGTCTCGCCACCTCGGGTACGTCCCCCAAGCCAACGACAGATACCGTACGCGCCAGCTTGGAGAAGTCGAGATCGCGGCTGAGCCGGTCCCAGGCTTGGAGACGGACATCCTGCGGCGCGTTGACCGAGTCGATCCCGGCGAGCGTGACGTTGCGCAGGATAAACGGTAGCACGCTTGTCGGGAGATCGCGCCCCTGCGCTAGGCCGCAGGCTGCGACGACACCACGGTATTTCGTCTGGGCCAGCACATTCGCAAGCGTGTGGCTGCCAACGGAATCCACCGCGCCCGCCCAGCGTTCGCTTGCGATTGGCGCACCGGGCTGCGAAAGCGTGTTGCGGTCGATGATCTCGGCTGCCCCGAGTTCACGAAGATAGTCCGCGTCGCCCAGTCGTCCGGTCGAGGCGACAACCCGGTAGCCGAGTTTCGACAGAAGCGCGATCGCAATGGATCCAACGCCGCCGTTGGCGCCTGTCACCAGAATATCGCCCTTGTCAGGCGTGACGCCACCGTGTTCGAGCGCGAGAACGCAAAGCATGGCGGTATAACCGGCTGTGCCAAGCGCCATCGCATCTTTCGTGGAGATGTTTTCCGGTAGCTTGACCAGCCAGTCGCCGCTCAGCCTTGCCTTCTGGGCATATCCGCCATGATGGGTCTGCCCGAGGCCCCAGCTATTGGCGACAACGCGATCCCCGGGCGCAATCCCTGGATAGGTCGAGCTTTCGACCACGCCGGAGAAGTCGATACCGGCGATAAGAGGAAAGGTCTGGATGATCGGCGCGAAACCGGTCAAAGCCATGCCGTCCTTGTAGTTCACCGTCGAGTAATCGACCGCTACAGTCACGTCGCCGGGCATCAGATCCTTCTCGTCAAAATCCACCACACTGGCGGACACTTCATCACCTGCTTTGGTGGCCAGAAGCGCTTTGAACGTCATGGGTTATTCCTTTTGTAATCACAGGTTTGGGTGGGTCAGACCACAGTGCGATAGCGATCGGCGGGCGTGGTGTGGCCGATGTCCTGGAGCAGTGTACCGCGTGCTACTTCCAGCGCGGCCCAGCGCGCTTCGTCATGCAGCGGAGGAATCGTCACCCCCTCGCGGCGATCAAAACCGGCCAGTGCCGCGTCAACCAGATCGACGACTTCCATCATCGGCGGCAACTTGCTCTGGTCGGCGTAGTTCCAGATTTCGGTGCGGGTCGCAGCGGGAAGGACGGCCTGGACATAGACGCCCTTCGGTCCAAGCTCCGCCTGCAGCGCCTGGGAGAGCGACAGAACAAATGCCTTGGTCGCGGTGTAGACTGATGTGCCCCATTCCGGCGCCAGCCCCAGAACCGAGCTGATATTGACAATCGCGCCTTCACCCTTTTCGGCAAAGCGCGGTGCGACGGCGTGGCTCAGACGCAGAACACTGGTGGCATTGAGCGTGACCAGTCGCGTCAGATCCTGCGCATCCTGTGTCACGAAGCTTCCGGCGACGTTTCCACCGGCATTGTTGATGACAACCCCAATCGACGTATCCTCACGCAACCGCGCCTCGACCGCAGCGATCTGGGTTTCGTCCGTCAGGTCCGCTGGGAACACAGTGACGGAGACGCCAGTGTCCTTGCTCAGCCGGGCCGCGTTCGCCTCAAGCTTCTCGACATTACGGGCAACGAGAACAAGGTCGTGACCCCGCTCGGCGAAGCGTTGGGCATAGGTTGCGCCGATGCCGGTCGAGGCGCCGGTGATGAGAACGGAAGGTTTGACAGTCATGGCATTGTTCTTTCGGCCAGTCCGAGTTAATATCATGATGAGTATCATGTAATCCAGAATATATGATGCTCATCATCTAATATGTCAACGGGGCTAAAGGATATTGCGAGATGCGCGTGAGCCGCGAACAAATGGCCGAGAACCGCATACGGATTCTCGATGAGGCTTGTCGGCTCTTCCAGTCGAAAGGCTTCGACAGCGTCACGGTGGCAGAGGTGATGGGCGCCGCGGGGATGACCCATGGCGGCTTCTACGGTCACTTCGAATCAAAGGACGACCTGATCGGCCAGACCCTTATCCACCGTCTGGCGAAGGCCTCCGGCATTGATGATGCGGACGCATTCTGCGCGGCCTATCTGTCGAGCAGACATCGTGACGATGTTGCTCATGGCTGCCCCATATCGGCACTCGCCGGGGAAACACCACGCCAGACGCCAGCAGCACACCAGGCCATGTCCGATGGCATCCGCGCCCAGATCGCTCGGTTGACGGAGGCAATGGGTGATGCCGGCGACGCCACAGCCCGACGCAACGCCATCGGCAATTGGTCTGCAATGGTTGGTGCGCTCATTCTCGCAAGGGCAACCCAGGACCGCGATCTGGCTGAAGAGATCCTGACCGAGACGCGCAACTGGATCGCAACCGCGGCCCCCACGCTCCCCGGCCCGCGTAAGAAGCATTCACGCTTCGGAAGGTTCGACGCATGAGCAACGACAGCCGCGCCCTCTTGCTCTTGTGACGGGCGTCGGACCGGGAGCCGGCTCTGCGGTTGTCCGCCGTTTCGCGGCCCGATTATCGCGGTCGCCGCGATGGCGCTGTCTACAACCAGCATCGCCAAACCAAGGAGATCGAAAATGAAACATTTTCTATGCAAGTACATCCCGCCAAGGGCCGATTTTCTGACAACCCTTACCGACGAAGAAAAGGGGTGGATAGGTCGCCACAGTGAATTTCTGGATGACCTGCTAAATGAGGGCACCATCGTCGCGCATGGTCCTGTCATCGGTCCCAATGGCACCTACGGTGTGTCCTTGTTCAGCATTGGAGACGATCAGGATATCACGGAGACAACAGCCCGCGATCCCATCGTCGCCCAGGGCATAGGTCACTACGAGCACTATCCCATGCTGCACATCAAAAGCCGGAAATAAGGACGGAGTTGCGTCCTCAATCCAGTTCGACCACGACCTTGCCCTTGGCGCGGCCGCTCTCGACGAGACTTAAAGCCTTGTTGAGATCGCGGAAGCGAAAGGTGCGGTCGAGAACCGGCCTGATCGTTCCGGCCTCGATCAGCTTCGATATCTCGACCAGTTGCTCGCCATCCGCGCGCATGAACAGGAAGCTGTAGTTTACGCCGAGCCGATCCGCAGCCTTGCGCGCCTTTCGGCTGATCAGGCCGAGCACCAAGCGCAGGACAAAGTTCAGACCCTGCGCCTTCGCGAACACCGGTGTCGGCGGCCCTGATATCGAGATCAACTGCCCGCCGGGTTTGAGGACCCGCAGCGACCTCTGCAGCGTGGCGTCATCCTGGCTGTGCAGGACCAGATCGTAACCCGACAGTTCCTTCTCGATATCCTGCGTCCGGTAGTCGATCGCCACGTCGGCGCCGAGGCCTTTCACCAGATCGATACTGCTCGCGCCGCAGGTGGTGGCAACCGTCGCGCCGAGATGTTTGGCAAGCTGGATGGCGATGGTGCCGACACCGCCGGAACCCGCCTGGATGAACACTTTCTGGCCCGGCTTGACCTTGCCCACTTCGACCAGCGCCTGCCATGCGGTCAGCGCGACGAGCGGCACACCCGCAGCTTCGGTCACCGGGAGATTGGCGGGCTTCAGCGCCACATCGTCCTCATGGACCGCGATCGCTTCGGCAAACGCACCGATGCGACCGTCTCGCGGGCGGGCATAGACCACATCGCCAACCTTGAAACGACGTGCCTGCGATCCGACAGCGATCACCGTGCCGGCCAGATCGTGGCCGAGTACGAAGGGCGGCTTGTAGGGCAGGATCAGCTTGAACTCGCCGTTGCGGATCTTGATGTCCAGCAGGTTTAGACCGGCCGCCTCGATCCGGATCACGACGTCGGACGGGCCGGCGACGGGATCAGGCAGGGTCTGTTCGACGAGCGGCTCGCCCTTTTTGTATTTCTCGAGCACATAGGCTTTCATTTTTATCTCCGTTCTGCCGCCCGAGCGCGTCGCGCATGTCCGTCAGCGATCTGGTTGCTCACATTGTCAATTCGTCGGTCTTCTTTGCACGACCAGATTGCCGATGGAGACCTGCACCGGTTCGTCATTCTGGTTGAGCGTGGTCGTGCGGACCTTGACCATTCCCCTGTCGGGCTTCGACCGGGAGGGACGCACCTCCAGCACCTCGATCAGTAGATGCAGTTCGTCGCCCGGCCGAACGGGCCGCGGCCAGTTCAACTCGTCAAAGCCCGCGCCGATGTCGCCAGCGCCCCCCACATCAGCGGGGAGACCCCGCAACGCCCCTGAGAGTGAGAGTTTGGCCGGTTTGGCCGTGATGTGTCGAGGGCTGGAGAAGAGGTTTCCGGCGCCCGGCGCTGAGAGTCCGTCCGGGCTCAATAGATTGAATTCGCTGAGAAATTTGATCCAAATTACAATGCTCTGCTCAAATGAGTCATGAGTATAAGCAAATTCAATGGGTTAGCATATCAACGAAAACCCTTTGTCACGTTAAGCAGTTGGTTTCAAAAGAAAAACACTCCGGACAGACACTGAGCAATCCCGATGGCAAGATATGACCGAAGCGCCCATACCGGCGCTAATCACGCCAACCTTTACGACGATACCTTATAACTGCCAGCGGGGGGCCATTTCGGACATCATCCGTTGAGCAGATGCAACAAGCAACCCGTGAGCAGGCGCTCGCCCATCCAAACTGGGCCATGAGTATAAAGAACACGATCGACAGCGCAACCTTGGCCAATAAGGGCTTCGAACTCATCGAAGCTGCGTATCTCGGGTATCCTTGCGGCAAAGGCGATGGCGGCGGGGAAGCAGCCAGCCATACCGATCATCGTGCAGACGTTAAGCGGCGTTGTCCGAAAAGGGTGCGTGAGCTCGGAGCAGTTCGCCAATGGCGTGCGCCTCAAATCCGAGTCGAGGCCGAGTGCCCGCGTGACCTTTGCCAGCATCGCTCACCTCATCCAACCCGGTGATCCGTTCGAGGACTTCGACGATGTGCTGCCCCGAGTTCGGCAAGTGCATGACCTAGCAATGTTTGACGATCTCTAGCCGGGGGGCTGAGACGCTCCGGTTTTATCGGATTCACGCGGACGGCAGCTTTTAGGATCGGCGAATCGAACGGCGAGCGACCGAGATGGTGAAGGGTTTCGGGTGCCGTCAGGCGTACGAAAGCCTCTCATGCAGGAACCCGCGGGCCATGTTCGATGGTTATGGGGATTTCGATTTCCGGCTGAGGCCGGCGATAGGGTGACCATTGCCGGAAAGCGCCAGGATAGTAGCAAACGGGCCGCTTGGTTGTTTCTCAGCCTGATGCTGTTGGCACGTCGCTCCATTGAATGCGGCCATGTCGGTGCCAATGATCACCATATCCGCACATGGCTCCGTTGCCGGAGGCGTGGCGCCTGCGGCTGATGCCTGGATGCTGCCATGCCGGGTCACGGCCCGGTCTCCCGGTTTGCTGACGCTGCATCCGGAGGTCCGCGCGGCTGCCTCCAGCGTTCGAACACCTCGATAATGATCATGCGTCCGCCACAGCAGGGACATGGAGTACGGAAGTCGTCCGGTGTGTCGGGCGTGTCGTCATCGGTCGGCGCGGCGACGTTCAAAAGTTCACGGGCGAGTGCAAGGCTGGCCTTGCGGGCGGAGCCGGCAAGCAGTCCATAGTGCCGGATGCGATGGAAGCCGCGCGGCAGGACATGGATCAGGAAGCGGCGAATGAACTCGTCGGCCGCAATCGTCATGATCTGCTGCCTGTCGGCGCCGACGCGGCGGTAGTCCTTGTAGCGGAAGGTGACGCCGCTCTCGTCGAATGCGATCAGGCGGCGGTTCGAGATAGCGACGCGGTGAGTGTAGCGCGACAGGTAGGCGAGCACCGCCTCGGGGCCGGCGAACGGCGCCTTGGCGTAAACCACCCAGCGCTTCTTGCGGACAGGAACAAGGTGGTGCAGGAATGCCCGCCGCTCGGCGAGGTGCGACATCAATCCATAGAAGCCGAGCCGCCCGGCGTCATGCAGACCAATCAGCCGCGTGAGAAAGAGCCGGCGGAATAGCTTGCCGAGCAGACGCACCGGGAGAAGGAACGCAGGTCGAGAAGATATCCAGCGGTTTCCGTCCGGGGCGATGCCACCGCCAGGCACGATCATGTGGACATGCGGATGATGCGTCATCGCGGATCCCCATGTGTGAAGGACTGCGGTGATGCCGATGCGCGCGCCGAGGTGTTTGCGATCAGCGGCGATGGTCAGCATCGTCTCCGATGCTGCTTTGAACAGCAAATCGTAGACGAGCGCCTTGTTCTGGAAGGCGATGTCGGCGATCTCGGTCGGCAACGTGAACACGACGTGGAAATAGCCAACTGGAAGCAGATCGGCCTCGCGGTCGGCCAACCACGTCCGCGCGGCCGCGCCCTGACACTTCGGGCAGTGCCGGTTGCGACAGGAGTTGTAGGCGATGCGCCAGTGCCCGCAATCCTCGCAGGCTTCGACGTGGCCGCCGAGCGCTGCGGTGCGGCAGTTCTCGATCGCCGACATGACCTTGATCTGGGTGAGGCTCAGGTGCCCGGCATGGGCGGCCCGGTAGGCAGGCCCTGCGGCACGGAAAATATCGGCGGCCTCTATCGAGTCGCGCACGGCTCAGCCGTCGGGCCTCTTGCCTTCCATCAGCGCCATCAGCCGGTCGAGAGGCCCCGCAACCGCGTGGATCGTCCGGGTGGAGACCTTGGCGTAGAGCGCGGTCGTCTCGAGCTTGCTGTGTCCGAGCAGAACCTGAATGACCCTGATGTCGGTGCCGTCCTCCAGAAGGTGGGTGGCAAAGCTGTGCCGTAATGTATGCGGGCTGACGCGCTTGTGGATGCCGGCAATCTCGGCGGCTTCCTGCACCGCACGATGCAATTGCCGCGACGAGATCGGATCGGTGCAACTGCGCCCCGGAAACAGCCAGCCATGGGGCAGCATGACGCCGCGCCGCTTTCCTTCGCGCCACCACAGCCGCAAAAGTTCCAGGAGTTGCGGCGAGAGCATGGCGTTGCGGTCCTTGCGTCCCTTTCCCTGTTCGACCCGGATCAGCATGCGAGCTGAGTCGATATCGTCGACCTTGAGATGCGCGACCTCGGAGACACGCAAGCCCGCGCCATAGGCGACACCGAGCGCCGCCTTGTATTTGATACCTGGCGCCGCCTCGAGCAACCGTGCAGCTTCCTCTATGCTCAGCACATCGGGTAGCTTGCGTGGATTGCGGGTTATCACTAGCGTTCGGGCTAAATCCCGCCGCTTCAGCGTCACCGTGAACAGAAAGCGTAGCGCCGAAACTGTGCTGTTGATCGTGGCCGGTCCCACGCCGTTGTCATGCTGGTGCAACTGGTAGTGCCGGATGTCCTCAGCGGCCGCAGTGTCGGGAGGCCGCCCGAGGAAAGCGGCAAAGCGACGGACATGCCGAACATAATCATGCTGTGTATGGGATCCCAGGCCTCGCATCACCATGTCTTGCTGCATGCGCTGGCGAAGCGATGTGGTAGGGGCATCGGTCTGAAAAATCGTCATGGTGAGTTCCTCTTGTTGAAAGGAACTCTATGTTCTGACCGTCGCCCCTATTTGCCCAGAGCCTCAGACGAAACCATCAAACTTTGCTACACGCGCCCTCCCGCGAAGCGGGTTCGTGCTTGGGGCGCAAAGCTGTCATCGCTGCGTGACTGCCCTTTCGCGACCTCACGTGCATATGGTCTGCCAATTGACTGCTGAGAAACACGTCAGTGTCGGCCCCATTGTTATCGAACAGAATTTAAATGCTGGATATAATGATTTATCCAGCCATACCACGCTAAAGAGGAAGAAACCGTCTCCTCTTACGCTCCCCCGCCTTTAGTTACCACTTCACCTTAAAGCCGATATTTCCATTTAGCCTGTAGCTGTCGGCGAAGCGTTCGAGGCTGGTGTCGATGGTGACCTCGCCATAGAACTCGTAGGAGAGATTGGCGATGGCGTAGGGATCGGCCTGCGTCAGCCTGTGAGAGCGGCAGTGCAAAAGTCGGGCGGATTAAAATCCGGCCACCTATTTCCTTTCTGCAATGAACGCAGCAGGGACAGGGGATCTACACCGTGGAACTTTATTTGAGGGTTCGCCTGGCTGTTTCCGAAGGGATGACGTAGTCGACCGTGAAGAATCTCAATTCTACGCGGCGGCTGATTTTGTGCCGATGGGCAGCGCAGCCAT
>NZ_BMHH01000034.1 GCF_014640615.1 Paramesorhizobium endophyticum
TTATGAATCACTGAAAAGCTGATTTGGAAATCCTCAGGAAATGTATTCTCAAATGACGACACGCCCTAGAAATCCGAGTCGGACATTGGTCGCCTGGTAACTGGTTGACTGCGCCCGATAGCGCTTGGCGGCTTCGGGTGAAAACTCACCCTCATGCTTCTTGAGCTCGATAACGAACGCCGGACCACCCAGACTGATGTAGAGATCTGTTCGCCCGGTCGCGATACCTCGTACCTCGGACAGCACCTCCGCGCCTACAAGGTTGCCCTTCAGGAAGTCGCGCAGATCAGACTGGAGATCGGCCTCGCTCGGATCTCGGGCGCGCAAATAGGCGCCGCGCGCGCCGAGATCGCGAATCTCGGCATTCTGCCTGTCACTGCAGAACATCAGAATTTGTTGGAGCACGGCGTCGAACGCCTCTTGGACGTCCCCTGTATATTCGGTGCTGGCGGAAAGCTGATCACGCAACGACGCCAGCACCCGTTGCAGGACAGGATTGGTTAGCACGCGGCTACGTGCGGCGTGGCAGGCGAGCCCCAACTCCAGCGATCGTGCCATGTCGGAAGGAATCTGCTCGATCAAGGCACTTTCGGGGAGAATGCGCGCGAGCAGCGGATATTGCTCATTCTCCCTTGCTTTTCCCGGTTCGGCACCCGCGTGGTAAGTCTGATCCAATCCGGCGCGAAGATTCTGAGCGATCGCCCGCTGTGCATCGGGCCATTGCCCTTCATTCAATAGATCATCGAGATGGGCCGTGAGGCCGCGTTCGCGTAGGAAAGAAGCCTCGATCCTCGGGCGCAGCACATACTGCAGACCGTCTCCGTGAGCGATGGCGCAGCTTGCGTCATAGACTGCGAGGATACGATCCATGGTCGCGGCGGCATTAACCCAACTCGGACGGGCAAGATCGTCTGCCGCGCGTTGGACCGTACGCGCAAGTTCGAACCATTCAATATCCACGTCCTGACGGGGCGCGAGCCATGGTGCCACGTGGCCGGTACGCAGCACTGCTGCACGATCTCGCGCGGCGGTCACCAGATCAGCCAGTGTCTCCTGCATCTCAGCGCCACTCCGGTTCGCCGCAAAGCCGAGCACTAGATCAATCGCCGATCTATATACGCGCGTGCGTCCGACCGATCATCATCAGCCTCGCGTGCCCGCTCGAAAAGCAGACGCGCTGTGTCCAAGCCGCCCAAGATTGCTGCCAAATCTTTGCCATCGAGCGCGCGTGCCAGATGCGCGCGGCCGAGCTCGAACGCCGCTTCTCCTTCTGCTTCCGGATTATCAAGTAACCGATGAAGCATCGTCAGCAGATCATCATCGCCCCAGGCATGGAAGGCGGCCCCGCCAATCTTCGCGACATGCCGGGCGAAGGCACCCGGCACATCGGACGCGACCTCGGCCAGTTCGAGCAGGGGCCGGTGACGGTTCACATCGCCCTCTAGCGCGAGACGAAAGAGGCCTTCGAGCGCATAGGCCGCAATCAGCGTCTCACGGTCGCTCCCGCGTTCTCGAACTCGCCGCGTGAAAATCGCGACGACTGCCTGCATCATGGCCGCACGCAGCGTCGTGCTCCTGATGAGCCGGTCGATCGCATCGCGGAAAGATTGCGGATCGCGTGCCACATCGAAGCCGCTGACCAGGAAATCATGCAGCAGCGCGCCGTCGGCGGGAGGGGCCGAACTGATCATGTCTGCGAGAACGTCCAGGAAAGGCGCTGCATGAAGCCGATCAGCATCGGCGAGGATTTCATCCACACCACCAAGATCGTCGATCGTGATCGGCTGGCTATTAGCCAGACGCGCCTCGAGAAGATCAAGCGCGCTCATGCCGAGAGGCGCCATGTTGGACGCACTACCATAGGTAATCGTTTCCCTTCGCGGACCGGCACCATTGTTCGCCGAGCTGATCCACAATAGCGCTGGCATTGGCGCTTCCGATGATGATCTGCAGTCCGTCGGTTTCATGCGCAATCGCCTGAAGCTCACTCAGTACGGCAGTCAGGTCATCCGGGCTTACTTCTTCAGCAGCAGGGGAATCTACGATCAGGAGGCCGGGATGGCGACCAAGGCCCCGTTCCTGTCCGACCCGAAGCAGAGCCACCGCAGTCGCTATCCGCAACCGCAGCCGCTCGCCCGCCGTCACCTTGCTGAAGCTGGTAGGCTCGCCACCCTTGGTAAGAAGGAGCGAGGCGTTGGTGTTAAGCTTGACCTTCTCAAGCATCTGCACGCCAAGCCGCTGCCCCAGCGCAAGAATCTCGGTATCTAGGCGCTCAAGGATGTCGCCGCGACCAGCGATATAAGCCTTTTCTGCCTCTGCATGGGCCGCGCTGACAAGCGCTACATCGGGAGAAACGGTAACCGGTGTGGCGGGAGCTTGGCGCTCCTTCAGAGCTCCCTCCAACCGCGCGACCTCGAGTTCCGCCTCGCGGCGCTGTTCGAACGTGGCGCTCGTCGCCGCGTTGGTGAGTGCCAAGCGTGCCTTCTCCAACTCGGCACTGCTAGCCCTCGATTGCTCATCAAGCGCCTTTGCATTGGCCCGTGAGCGACCAGCGGCAGTTTTTGCGGCCGCGAAGCGCTGTTCGATCGCGTCCAGCCCGTCGCTCGCGCCTTCCATCTCGTTGATCGGGATCTCCTCGGCGCAGAGTGAACAGCTTAGATCAGCGCTTTCGCGCTTCAGCCGCTCGCTTGAGACGCGCGTCTCGCAGCGTGGGCAACAAACAGGCTGCAGGCCGTTGAAGAATTGCGTAGCGACGATGTTCTCGCGCAGATCACGCACTGCTCGCTCATCTGCGGTCGCGAGACGTTCCAGTTCGGTCGCTTCGGCCTCGGCGTAGGCCAGGCGCTGAGCGAGATCGAATGCAATCGGCGAAAGGCGGGCGACCTCGCCGGCAAGTCGCTCGAGTTCAGCGGCTGTACCGATCGACTGCGCGAAACTTTCGAGTTTCTTCTTCGCCGCCTGGAGTTCGCGATCAATTCGCGCGCGCGCCGTTTCCGCATCTTTCGCCGCGGCTGTCGCAGCCTTAAACGCTTTCTCTGTTTCCTGATCAAGTTCGCGCTTGGCGGTGGCCGCCTTGCGACGGCCCTGGCACCAATTGTCGAGAATGACAGCGGCGGACTGGCGGCCCTTGCCGACGCCGGTGCCGTCGCCGATCATGAAGCCACGGCGGAAGCGGACGGCGTCTTTCGCATCGTCACGGGCAGCGGTGACGACATCGAAGGTGTCGTCGATCCTCCACGATCCGGCGAGATAGTCGGAATGCGCCTCGCCGGCATAGATCACGGTCTCAAGCTGCGCGTCGGAGAGCAGTTCGTGGACATTGGCGGGAAGCCGCGGCCGATAGCTCGGCTTCGGCGGCGCGACACTGGCCATGGCCGCCGATTGCACGAGCTGGGTCGGATGGGCCTGAGACCCGGAAATGCGGATCGCCTGAAGTCCGTATTCCTCATAGATGGCGTCGGAGAGCCGCCCCGCTTCGCCGGCCCGCCAATCGATAGTCTCATAGGCGAGCGGCAGGCCCTCGGGTTCCGCGATCAGCGCGGCCGGAGCGGATCTGGCGGCGCGGTTCAGATAGCCGCGCACGCTGCGGGGCATGGACGCCGCCACAACGGGAACTGCGACGGAAGAATCGATGGGAAGTCGTGCAGGCAGATGCTCGTCGAGCCAGCTCATGAGCGTAGCGACGTCCGGCGCAATGCCGGGTGAAGCCGGGAACGCAGTCGGATCGCCGGCAGGTAGCTTGTCGATCACGGTGAGACGCGTGTCGATGGTCGTGCCGTGCTTGGCATAGACCGAGCCGTGGATCGCGGCGGAGAAGACGATGCGGCCATGTTCCTGCAGACGGGCGAAGGCCGACGACCAAGTGGGATGGTCAGGTGCGAAGCTGGCGCCCGTGATCGTCACCAGTCGCCCACCGGGAGTAAGGCGTGCCAGCGCCGACGCGACATGGCGGAACGCAGCGTCCGCGACGCGGCCCTCGACATTCGCCATCACGGAAAATGGCGGGTTCATCAGCACGACGCTCGGCACCATCGACGGATCGAGATGGTCATCGATCTGGGCGGCATCGAAGCGGGTGACGGAAATGGCTGGAAAGAGGGAAGAAAGAAGACCAGCGCGCATATCGGCCAGCTCATTGAGCATGAGGGAGCCGCCGGCGATCTCGGCAAAGATGGCGAGCAGGCCGGTGCCGGCCGAAGGCTCCAGCACGCGGTCGGCCGGGGTGATGGCGGCGGCGGTCGCAGCGGCCAGGCCAAGGGGAATCGGCGTGGAGAATTGCTGGAAGGTCTGGGCTTCCTCGGAGCGGCGCGTATGCGTCGGGAGAAGGGTGGCGGTTTTCGCCAAAGCGGAAAGCCGTGCAGCCGGAGAACCGGCTTTGCGGAAAAGCGCCTTTCCGTATTTGCGCAGGAAGAGGACGGTTGTCGCCTCGCAGGCGTCGTAGGCCGCTTTCCAATTCCAAGCGCCACTGGAATCGGACGCACCGAAGGTCGCTTCCATGGCTGAGCGCAGGACGGTGGCATCGACGCGCTCGCCGCGTTCGAGATGGCCGAGGAGGTGATGGGAGGCCGCGATGATGGCAGGCGCATGGGCAATGGGCGCGTCCGAAGCGGCCACGGGCAACGTGATGTTCATGAGAGAAACCTCAGGAGAGCAGCAACGGGAGAGCCCGGTCAGCGCTCTCTCTTGACCGCCCGGGCTCAACCCGTCCCGGCAGGCCTCTCACTCTCAAAGCATAGGTATAGCCTACATGAAAAAAGCGCCCGGCTGGAAAGCCGGGCGCTGGAGAGGAATTAGCCGAAGCGATGGCCAACATTGCATCCAGGCTCACAAAGAGCGCTGTCGACACCGCAATCCCGCAGGAGCGCCATTACGAACTCCTGGATACGACGATACCGGGGTTCATTGTCAAGGTCAGGCGGCGGTCACGGGCGCCAATTCAGATGAGAAGGATACGACCGAGTCCGAGCGCCGCCGCCAACGCGAACTGAGCCGCGTGCAGCTGATCGCAAAAGTGGCGCCGATCGAGAACGAGTTCAAGATGGGCCTGCCGGCCCAAATGATACGGCACCACCGCGCGATTACTCGGCGCAACAGCTTTCACTCACCGCTGACTATCCGGCCCGCGGTTAAGCAGCGGGCGGATCGACCGGGAAAACGAGCAGCGTCGAGGTTGCGGACGCGCAGAGCCGTCCTTCCGAGTCGATGAGCCGCGCTTCGGAGAAGGCAACGCGCCGGCCGAGCGAGACCAGCTTTCCCTCGGCCCTAACCGGCCCGCTCTTCTCGCTCAAGGCGCGGTGATAAGCCACTTTCAGTTCGAGCGTCGTGTAGCCCTGGCCCGCCGGAAGGCTCGAATGCACGGCGCAGCCGCAGGCGCTGTCGAGCAGCGTCGCCGCGTAGCCGCCATGCACCGATCCGATCGGATTGAAGACCTTGCGAGACGGTGATCCTTCGAACACCACGCGTCCGCGCTCCATCTCGACAAGAGCAAACTCCAGCGTCTCGCCGATCGGCGGCTGGATATTGGCCTGCATGAGAGCGGCCAACTGGTCATGACCGTCGAGGCCATCGTTGCTTTCGAGGATGTTCATGCCGCGCGCCTTCTCTGCGGGGGCGGGTTGGGCGTCTTTGTTTCGTCGATCCATGCCCGGGTCTCGGACAAGAGTTCGTCTGACAACGCGGGGTTATCAATCGACCGGGCGAGGATGAGCGCGCCGACCATCGCCGACCAACTGCCGATGGCCGCCCGGCGGCGCTTGGCGGGATCCTCGCCGGGCATGATCTCTGCGAGGGTGCCGATCTGTGAGGCGAGGACCTGCGCCATGGATGCCCGTGCCTCTGGTGCCTGTTGCCGCATGAAGCCCGCGAGGGCGGCCATCGGGCAGCCCAGATCCGGATGGTCACGATGGGGCTCTGAAAGATAGGTGTCGATCCAGGCGTTGATATCCTCGGTCGCTGATTGACTGCCGACGGCATGGGCGATGGTCTGGGCGACCAGATCGTCCTTTGATCGGAAATGCCCGTAGAAGCCGCCATGGGTCATCCCTGCGGCCTGCATGACTTCGGCGACGCTCACCGCATCAAATCCCTTCTCGCGGAACAGGCGTCCTGCCTCGGTCAGGATGCGGCTGCGGTTCTGCGCCTTCTGCTCCTGGCTCACCTTCATTTCCGTTGGTCTCCGTGCGGCATTGACATTTTGATGATGGATATCATATTTAGGTTCATTGATGATGATTGTCATGAATATAGTTTCAATGCCGCGAAAGGGCAATGCCATGACTGCCAGACCATCCGTCCTCATCACCGGCGCCTCCACCGGCATCGGCGCGGCCTATGCCGAGCGCTTCGCGCGCCGCGGCCATGACCTTGTGCTGGTCGCCCGCAACACAGCGCGCCTCGAATCCCTGTCGAATCGCCTGCGAGGCGAGACCAACGTCGAGATCGACATCGTTGCGGCGGACCTTGTTGACCTGGAAGAGCGGGCAACGGTCGAGGCGCGGCTGCGCGACGACACGCGGATCGGCATCCTCATCAACAATGCCGGGACGAGTCTGGCGGGGACGTTCGTCGAGCAGTCAGCGGACGAGATCGACCGGCTCGTAGCGCTCAACACGACCGCCCTCGTGCGGCTCGCGCACGCCATAGCGCCGCGCCTTACGTCAGCAGGCGAAGGCGCGATCGTGAACATCGGTTCTGCGGTCGGCCTGGCGCCGGAATACGGCATGCCGGTCTATGGTGCGACCAAGGCCTTCGTCCTGCATCTCTCCCAGGCGCTCAGCCTCCAACTCGGACCCCAGGGCGTCTATGTCCAGGCTGTACTTCCAGCGGCGACCCGCACCGAAATCTGGGGCCACGCCGGTGTCGACGTCGACACGCTGCCGGCCGTGATGGAAGTGGACGATCTGGTGGACGCGGCGCTGGCAGGCTTCGACCGGCGCGAGGCCGTCACCATCCCGCCACTGCACGATGTCGGACAGTGGGAGGTCTTCGAAGCCGCCCGACAATCGATGATCTCCGGCTTCGGACAGTCCCGGCCGGCCGCTCGTTACCTGGCGGATGCCTAGAAGCGCTCGAGATCACGACCGAATTCAGATCATCAGAACGAGAGACAGCGACAATGACCGATACAGACCTGTTCAGCCCCTACGAGCTTGGTGGCCTCACGCTGGCAAACCGCATCGTCATGGCGCCGCTGACGCGCAACCGCGCCGGCGCGGGCCTCGTGCCAAGCGAGCTCGCCACAGAATATTACGCCCAGCGCGCGAGCGCCGGGCTCATCATCACCGAGGCGACACAGGTCTCTCAGCAGGCCCAAGGCTACCAGAATACGCCCGGCATCTACACGCCCGGACAGGTGACGGGTTGGCGCAAGGTCACCGACGCGGTTCATGCCAAGGGCGGTCGCATCTTCGTCCAGCTCTGGCATGTCGGCCGCGTCAGCCATGTCGACCTTCATGGCGGCGAAGCCCCGGTCGCGCCCTCGGCGATCCGCGCCGAGACCAAGACGTTCGTGAACAACGGTTTCGCCGATGTGTCGCAACCGCGTGCGCTGGAACTGGAGGAGATACCGAGCATCATCGAGGATTTCCGCAAGGCCGCCGCCAATGCGATCGAGGCCGGTTTCGACGGCGTCGAGGTGCACGGCGCGAACGGCTATCTGCTCGACCAGTTCCTGCGCGAGACCGCCAACGTCCGCACCGACGCCTATGGCGGTTCGATCGAGAACCGCGCCCGGCTGCTGGTCGAAGTGACAGCCGCCGTGGCGAACGAGATCGGCGCGCAGAGCACGGGTGTCCGCCTTTCGCCGGTGTCGCCGGCCAGCGGCATCGTGCCGGCGAGTGATGAGCAGCCGCAATTCAACCACGTCGTCGAAGCGCTCGACGGTCTCGGCATCGCCTATATCCACGTCGTCGAGGGCGCGACAGGCGGCCCGCGCGATGCAAGGCCGTTCGATTTCGACGCGCTGCGACAGCGCTTCCGCAACGCCTACATCGCCAACAACGGCTACGACCTCGAACTGGCCAAGTCCCGCCTCGCCGAGGACAAGGCCGACCTGTTCGCCTTCGGCCACCACTTCATCGCCAATCCCGATCTGGTCGAACGGCTGAAAACCGGCACCCCACTAGCCCAGATGAACCCGGCCACGATCTATGGCGGCGGCGCCGAGGGCTACACCGATTATCCGGCCGCCATCGTCACAGCTCCCGCCTGATCCGGAGGAGCAGCATCATGAAGGCCTTCATCCTCGACCGCTATGGCAAGAAACAGGCGCTCCGTCTCGGCGAGATGCCCGAACCCGTGCCCGGTCCCGACGACGTGCTGGTCGAGGTCGAGGCGGCAGGCCTCAATCCGCTCGACCCCAAGATCAGAAACGGCGACTTCAGGCCGGTCCTTCCGTACAAGCCGCCGCTCGTCCTTGGCCATGAGCTTGCCGGCACGGTCGTCGCGATCGGCGCGAGGGTACGGCGCTTCAAGCCGGGTGACGCGGTCTATGCTCGTCCGCGCGACGGGCGGATCGGCACCTTTGCCGAGCGGATCGCCGTCAACGAAGCCGATCTCGCGCCAAAGCCTGCCAATCTGTCGATGGCGGAAGCGGCGTCGATCCCGCTGGTCGGGCTGACCGCCTGGCAGGTTCTGGTGGAGCGCGCGCAGATCAAGCCGGGACAGAAGGTGCTGATCCATGCCGGGTCAGGCGGTGTCGGCACTTTCGCCATCCAGCTCGCCAAGCATCTCGGCGCCACGGTCGCGACGACGGCGAGTGCTGCCAACGTCGCGATGCTGAAGGAACTGGGGGCGGATGTCGTCATCGACTATCGCAGCCAAAGGTTCGAACAAGAGCTGTCGGGCTACGACGTCGTCCTCAACAGCCTCGACGCCGGCACCCTGGAAAAATCGCTGAAGGTCCTGAAGCCCGGCGGCAAGCTGATCTCCATCTCCGGCCCACCCGATCCAGCCTTCGCACAGGCCCAGGGTTTGAATGCGGTGCTTCGGCTCGTGTTGCGCGTGATGAGCGCGGGTATCCGGCGCAAGGCGAAGCGTGCAGGTGTCGACTATTCGTTCCTGTTCATGCGCGCCGACGGCGAGCAACTCGATCGGATCGCGAAGCTGATCGAGGACGGCACGATCCGCCCGGTGGTCGATCGCGTCTTCCCCTTCGAAAAGCTGAACGAGGCCTTCGCCTATATCGAGACAGGTCGCGCCAAGGGGAAGGTCGTCGTCACGCTGAAGTGACGCGATATCCGGAAACAAGGATACCGCCATGGCCAATATCCGCAGCGCAGACTGGAAGACGACACCTACTCACCACGTCGAGGGAGCCAGCACGCGCTTCGCCTATCGCCGCCTCGGGCCTGACGCCGGCGTGCCGGTCGTGCTGCTCAATCACTGGGGTGCGAACCTCGACAATTTCGATCCCCCGATCGTCGAGGGTCTGGCAGCGGATCGACCGGTCTATGCGCTCGACTATCGCGGCATCGGAACGTCCGGCGGTACGGCGCCGCTCAGCGTGGCTGAGATGGCGAGCGACACTATCGCCACAATCCGCGCGGCGGCTTTGGCGGCCGTCATTCATCGTCACCGACCCGGACAATGAGCTTCCCGAAGTTTTGGCCGTCGAGCAGGCCGATGAAGGCTGACGGGGCGTTGTCGAGGCCGTCGACAATGTCTTCCCGGTAGCGAACCTCACCCGATGCGATCCAGGCGGAGACGTCGCGCAGGAAATCCGGATACTGGGAGACGAACTCGCGCTGGATAAAGCCCCGCAGAAGGAGGCTCTTGCTCAGGATCGCGCGCATCAGCCCCGGCAGGCGGTCGGGGCCGGGAAAGCTGTCTCCGGCATGGTTGTACTGAGCGATCAGGCCGCAGACCGGAATGCGGGCGAAGTCTTTGAGGAGCGGAAAGACGCCATCCCAGACCCTTCCGCCGACATTCTCGAAATAGACGTCGATGCCGTCGGGACAGGCTGACGCGAGTTCCGTGGCGAAGTCCGCAGAGCGATGATCGACCACGGCGTCGAAGCCGAGTTCGTCGCGCACGAAGGCGCATTTATCGGGCCCGCCGGCAATGCCGACGGCCCGCGCCCCCTTGATCCGGGCGATCTGCCCGACGAGCGAGCCGACCGGACCGCTCGCTGCCGCGACGACGACGGTTTCGCCGGACTTTGGCTGCCCGATCGTCAGGAGCCCCGAGTAGGCGGTGAAGCCCGGCATGCCGAGGACGCCAAGTGCGGTGGTGACGGGCGCCTGCGACGGGTCGAGTTTTCGCAATCCGCTGCCGTCGGAGACCGAGAAACTCTGCCACCCGGAATAGGAGAGGACGATATCGCCGGGGGCAAAGTCGGGATGGCGGGACTGAAGCACCTGCGCGACCGTGCCGCCCTCCATTACATCTCCGATTTCGACCGGTCTGGCGTAGCACTTCGCGGCGCTCATGCGGCCGCGCATATACGGGTCAAGCGAGAGAAAGAGGGTTTTCAGCAGGACTTCGCCTTCGGCCGGATCAGGCGCCGGCTGGTCCTCGAAGCGGAAGTTCTCAAGCGTGGGCGCGCCCTCCGGCCGGGAAGCCAGGAGCACCCGGCGATTGAGATAGGGTGATGTCGTCATGTGGTCTAACTCCCTTATGCGCCGGGCAAAGGCGGGCTCAGCACCGGTCCCTGGCGAATTGTATCGGCTCGGCGGCCTACCAGCGAGGTGCTGCGTCCGCCAACTGAAGCTCCCCCCTGCCGAATGAAAAGTTCTCGTTCGGGATCGGGATGAGCGTGACGAAGATATCGTCCGGCGAAATGCCGACGGCTTCGACGACCAGCCGGTTGATGGCGGCCGTCAGCTTGCGCTTGTCGTCCAGGGGACGATGCGCGCCAATCATGACGGTGACGATCATCGCATTGGTCGGATCGCGCTCCATGCCGAAGAAGGTCGGGTGGATGAACAGTTCGTCGGGGCCGTGCTCGCTCAGGACGACGAAGCGGTCGTCCTCCGGGATTCCGAGGCCCTGCACGAGGGACTGGTTGAGCGCGTCGGCAAGGGCGCGCTTCTGGTCGCTGGAATAGCGGCCGGCGGGGATATGGGCGTTGAAAACGGGCATGGCTGGGTCCTTTCGCTGCGGAATCAGAGCGCTTCGAGCGCGAGCGCGATGCCCTGTCCGCCGCCGATGCACAGCGTGACGATGCCCTTCGACAGCCCGTCACGCTTCATGGAGTAAAGGAGACGCGTGGTCAGGATCGCGCCGGTCGCGCCGATGGGGTGCCCATGGGCGACGGCGCCGCCTTCGACATTGACGATGTCCTCGGGTATCCTGAGTTCCTTGATGATCGCGAGCGGCACGGCCGCGAAGGCCTCGTTGATCTCGATCCGCTCGATGTCACCGAGCGTCCAGCCGGCGCGGTCGAGCGCCTTGCGCACGGCGGGAACGGGTCCGAGGCCGAAGAAGCCCGGCTCGACGGCGGCGACACCGAAGCCCGCCAGGCGCGCGATCGGCTCGATGCCCTTGGTCTCGGCAAAGCCGCGCTCGGCGACGATCATCGCGGCGGCGGCGCTGTTCAGGCCGGGCGCGTTACCGGCGGTGATCGTCCCGTCCTTGCGGAAGGCCGGCTTCAGCCTGGCGAGCGTCTCTGCCGTCGTATCGGGGCGCGGCGCTTCGTCGGTGTCGAAGATCTCGGTACCTTGCGGCCCTTGATCTCGAACGGCACAATCTCATCCGAGAATCTTCCGGCATCCCTGGCCGCGCCGAAGCGCTGCTGGGAGCGCGCCGCGAAAGCGTCCTGCGCCTCGCGCGTGATCTGAAGCTGTGTGACAAGGTCTTCGGTGTGCCAGCCGGAATGCTCGCCGGAAAAGGCGTCGTTGAGCCCGTCCGTCAGCATGCTGTCGAGGATCTGGGCGGGCCCCATGCGGTAGCCCCAGCGCCCGCCGTCCATGAGATAGGGCGCGCGGTCCATGTTCTCCATGCCGCCGGAGATGGCGGCCTGGCTCGTGCCGGCGGCGATCTCCAGCGCGGCGCTCAGGATCGCCTGAGCGCCGGAGCCACAGACGCGGTTGACGGTCAGCGCCGGCACGGACACTGGCAGGCCGCCGCCGAGCGCCGCCTGTCTTGCCGGATTCATCCGGTTGCCGGCCTGGATGACGTTGCCCATGACCACCGTGCCGATGTCGTCGCCTAAGAGCCCGGCCCGGCGAAGGGTCTCCCGCACGGCGACCGCGCCGAGCTCCGTGGCGGGCACGCCCTTCAGAGTGCCGTTGTAGGCGCCGATCGCGGTGCGAACCGGATGGGCGAGGATGATGTCGGTGGTGCTCATGGGGTTTCTCCCGATTGGAGTGGAATTCGTGTCTGTCAGGCCACCGGAGCTCGGACACCTTGCGCGCCGGTCGGCACGGGCGTCCTTTTCGACGCGGCCGGGTCGAGGCTGCTGACGGCATCGAGGCGGTCGATCTGCTCGTCCGAGAGCGCGACGGCGAGAGCGCCGAGATTGCTGGCAAGCTGCGCCACGGAGCGCGGTCCGATCATCGGGACCGCGCCGTGGCTGCCGGCCCAGGCAATCGCGATCTGGTCGGCGCTGACCCCGTGCTCTCCGGCGATCGCCAGAACCGTGTCCAGGATTTTCGTGCGCTGCTCGGAGTTCTCCGGCTGGAAAACCTTGCCGCCGAAGCCTTCGGCGCGACCCTTTTCGCCTTGCCGATATTTCCCGGTCAGCATGCCGCCGCCGAGCGGTGACCAGGTGACGATTCCGAGGCCCAGCGCCTGCGAGGCAGGGAACAGGTCCGTTTCGGGCTCGCGATGGACGAGGCTGTGCTCGAATTGTGCCGCAGCGATCGGCACCGCATGGGTCAGTTCCGCGAGCGTGACCGCGCGCGCCAGCCTCCACGCCGGGAAGTTGGAGAGGCCCGCATAGAGGATCTTGCCGGCACGCGCGAGATCCTCGAACCCGCGGACGATCTCCTCGGCAGGCGTCACATTGTCCGGCCAGTGAACCCAGTAGATGTCGATCCGATCCGTCTTGAGCCTCTTCAGGCTGGCGTCGACGCAAGCCGCCATCGCCTTGCGGCTGTTTCCGGTGACCAGTCGGCCGGCGTTCGGCGCATCGCCTCTGGTGAACTTCGTAGCCAGCACGAAGTCCTCGCGCCAGCCCTGAAGCAGGTCGCCCAGGATCTCTTCCGACTGGCCGAATTGATAGACATCCGCCGTGTCGATGAAGTTGCCGCCGGCCTCGGCATAGGCGTTAAAGATCGCCCTGCTCGTGTCGGGGTCGGCGCCGTGCCCCCAACCGGTCCCGAAGTTGCCCGTTCCGAGCGCGATCCGCGAGATCTGAAGGCCCGTGGTTCCGAAGGTCGTGTAATCCATGGAGATGCCTTTTCGTTTCTGGAGGTCAGGCGAACTGCGTTTCGGCGCCACTTCGTGAGCGGCGGATCGCGAAGACCCCCAGCGCGGCGATGAGGCAGAGGAGCCCAGCGATATAGAATGCCGGCAGGTAGGTGGCGTAGACGTCGCGGGTCAGGCCGGTGCCATAAGCCGCGACCGCAGAACCGATTTGATGGCCGAAGAAAATCCAGCCGAAGACGATGGTGGCGCTGGGCCCGAACCTTTCGGCCGTCAGCTTGACGGTGGGCGGAACGGTCGCCAGCCAGTCCAGACCGTAAAAGACGGTGAACAGGGTGAGTTCGTAGAGCCCGAAATCGGTGAAGGGCAGATAGAGCAGCGAGAGCCCGCGCAGGCCATAGTACCAAAACAGCAGCCAGCGGCTGTCGAAGCGGTCTGACAACCAGCCCGAAGCAATCGTGCCGATGAAGTTGAACGCGCCGATGGCCGCCAGCAGTCCCGCAGCCGTCACCGCAGCGATCCCGAAGTCACCACAGATGGAGACGAGATGGGTTTGCACCAAGCCTGTCGTCGTGGCACCGCAAATGAAAAAGGTGCCGAACAGTATCCAGAAGGTCCCGGTCCGGGATGCCTCCCCGAGCACGCGGATCGGCGCAATCAAGGTGTCAACCCAAGACGCGTTGTGCGAGGTTTCGGCCTGCATCTCGGTAGCGCCATAGGGCAGAAGACCGACATCCACCGGCCGGTCCCGCATCAGAAGCAGCACGAGGAGCGTTGCAACCGCCAGCATGGCGAGAAGGAGCCCCAGGGCGAGTCGCCATCCCCAGGCTTCGGACAGCGCGGCGAAGGCCGGCAGGAACAGCACCTGGCCGGTTGCGACGCTGGCGCTCAGCAGGCCGACTACCAGCCCACGGCGGGCTACGAACCAGCGGGTAGCGACTGTCGCGCCGAGTACCATGGCGGTGAAACCGGTGCCCAGGCCCACCACGACACCCCAAAGCAGGAACAATTCCCAGAGTCTGGTCATGGCGAAGGAGCCAACGACGCCTGCAGCGATAAGAATAAGCGCGAAGACGCAGACACGCTTGACGCCAAAGCGATTAAGGAACGCGGCAGCAAAAGGCCCGACTGCGCCGAACAGCAAGAAGCGTACCGCGAAGGCAGCCGAGATGTCCGCGACAGTCCAGCCATACTCCCTCTGCAAGGGGCCTATCAGAACACCCGGCGCACCGACCGCGCTCGCCGCCACCATCATCGTCAGGAAGGTCACGGCGACGACGACCCACCCGTAATGGACCCCGCGCGCGGCAAGACGGTCCGGCAGGGGAGATGATTGCGAGGATTGCGGCGTTGGACCTGTCACGAACGTCTCCAGACACGGGCATATGCCCGTTTATGGGCAAAAAAAATCAGACGGAACGAAGTATCTCTTGCAAGGCGGTCACCTTCACGGGGCCGAGCTGGGTCTCGATCTTGCGTTGGCAGTCCTCCCAGAGCGGACCGGCCTTCTCGAGAATTTCGACTCCACAGGCTGTGAGCTTCACGGCGGCCTCCCGGTGATCATCCTCTCCGCGGTCCATCGCCGCCAAGCTGAGACGCTCCAAGACCCGAACATTGCGCCCGAGCGTCGAGCGATCCAGCTCGACGCTCCGGGCCAGCTCCGTCAAGCTCACGGGCTGGCGACGCTGGATGGTTCGCAGCAGGGAGAACTGGGCGATGTTAATGCCAAGCGGCGCGAGCGCCCGATCGTAGACCGAGCCTATCCTTCGGGTCGCTGAGCGCAGCATGGAGCAGTAACAGCGTGACATGATACATGTATATACCCTCATTCGATGAATGTCGACCCGCCGACCGGCCCATGACAACGGTCGGCCATTCACTCTCCGCCGTCATAGGGCATCGGTGTTGCTTACCGGCGCCGGCGCGACACCGATCGGATCGCCTTAATCTCGTCCCTCACGGCCAAACCGGCCGCACTTTTCCTCTCATCGTCGTTATATGATGGCCATGGCTTGCGCGAGAAAAGCGCCCCGCCGTTCAGCAGCGGGACGCTCCGTGTCAATCAGTCAATGGCCTGGAATATCTCGGACGCCTCCGGATGGCCGGTCGAATAGGTGTAGAGCCGGCCGTAACCACGCGCGAGAAGGTCGGACTCGTATCGGAAGGAGAGATGCGAGAAGGTGAACAGGGTGGCTATGATGCCGGCTGTCTCCGCCGAAACCTCCCCGCGATATTCCGTGATCTCGCCCTCGATCCTGAAGCGCGGGCGCGAGGTTGGAGCGAGGAACAGCGGCTGGCCCTCGTGCTCATAAAAATTCCAGAGGCCTCCGCCATAGTCGCGCGGGCTGAGCTGCTGCATGAATGTGTAGACCGCGTTCTCGGCAACAATCAGGAGCGGCAGTCTATTTCCGAACAGCGTCGGCAAAAACCTCTCGCGTCGGTCTTGCGGAGCAAGGGTTGCACGTTGCGGTGTGGTTGCTTGTGTCGTCATGGGGCTTATTCTCCGGAGAGCAAACGGGAAAGATCCGGAAAGCGCTCTCTCGCCCGTCCGGACCCATCCCGGTCCGCGGCCCTCTTCCTCTTAGATACGCAAAGCCCGCCTGTGATTTCGCGCTCGAGCGTGATCCTGCCGGTTTTTACTTCTCGCCTTTTGGCATGAAGCCGGTCGGATCGTTGGGATCTGGCGGCAAGTAAGCCTCGTAGGGGTTTCCAGGCGCGAGATGGCCGAAGCGCGTGAACATATAGTCGGTGCCATCGTGTCCCACCGCGCACAAGACGTAGCGCGCCTGGCCGGTGACGGCATCGAGACACTCCATGAGGGCGAGATTGCCGTCATGTGCGGCACGCAGGAGCGTGTTGAAGTTCCGGCGGGCATGTTCGGGTATGGCCATTGGTCCTCTCCTGAAACGAGAAAGCCCGGCGCGGAGCCGGGCTGGGAATGAAAGAGATGAAAGGCAGCGGGGCGACCGGAGTCACCCCGCTGATGTGACCTACTCGGCGGCGACCAGATGCTCCGGTTCCTGGCCGATGGGGTCATCGTCCGAGCTTTCCTCGTCACCATCTGTAGTGAGGAATTCAGGCAGCGGATCATCGTCGCTTTCGGCATCCACCTTCCCTTCGGCGGCTTGGCCGGCATCCAGATCGGCAAGGCGCAGCGGCTCGGGCAGCCAGCCGCTATCCGCCAGAAGGCGCTCGGCCTCCTTCGCCATGTCACCCTTCTTCAGATGGTCGATAAGCTCGGCCGCCCGTTCGCCAGCGCCTTCGCGCACCGCTTCCAAGATGCGTGGCTTGGTCACGCGGCCGAGATAGTTGGTGACCGTCGGGCGCCAACCTGCTTCGGCCATGTCCAGTCCGACGGCCCGCGACAGGCGATCGGCCTCGAACAAGCGCTGCTCGACACCATGGGCCGAGATCCTGCCGCCGCCATAGCGATCCGCCCGTTCGTAGAGAGAGTTGACGCCGAAGGATGCGCAATGGGCGAACAGTTCAGCCTGTTCGGCACCGTTTAGTCCGACAAGCGCATCCCAGAGATTTGCGACCTTCGTCGGGAGACGGCGCTTCCATGCGTCGTGGCGTGCTTCGATCGACGTCGCATAGATGCTATCGCGAAGACCATCCGGTTGAACCTGAAAGTAGGTGCCGCGGACCGCCACTTCCATCGCAAAGCCATACTGGCTGCCACCGTAGAACACATCCTGGCAGAACTTGTGCAGAACGGCGAGGAAGGCGACACCGGGATCGTTGGCGAGCTTGTCGCGCAGAGCCAGCGTCCGCTCGGCCGTGAGTTCCATGATTAGACGATCGGGGAGCGGCTTGACGTTATCATCCTCGTCTTCCTCCGACTCAACGGACTGCCCGCCGACGGTGATGACGGCGCGCTGGACAGTCGCCGCTGTTGGATGGACATTGGTGACGCCCACGTTCGCAGACTCCCCGCCATTGGGCTCCACCTGAGGCTCGTCCTCGGGCCGGACATAACCGCGATCGAAGACAAGTTCGCCATTCCGACCGATACTGACGAAGACGCCAGCGATGGCAATCTCGGCAGGATCGTAGATCATGGGCTGCTTCTCGAAGGCTTCGAGCGCCATCTCGATCTCGCCGAGACGCTGATCGATTTTATCGGGCAGCTCGTCAGCGCCTTCATATTCCGTCTCGAGCCGATCATATTCCTCGCGCAGCACATCGCGAGCGGCGCGGTCCTCATCTGTCAGATCGGCGGAGGTGCCGACGATGGCGCGAAGGCCATGATCATGGCCATAGGGAAGATTGGTATCGACAACAATCCACTTCCATCCCTCGGTGGCGATCTCGTCGGCGGCGGCCTTCAGCTTCTCGGTGACCAGCCGGTCGAGAAGCGGCACATCCTCCAGCCAGCCGTCCCCGTCTTCATCGAAGAGGTAGCGCGGCAGCAACGAGCCACCCGCCTCCATATAGGCATCGATGCCGACGAAGAGCGCGCGCTTGTCGGAGGCAGGAACGCTGGTTTCGGTCAGCATCTGACGGATGCGCCAGGGCTCTCGGTAGTATGACTGTTTGACGGCATCCCAGACCTGCTCCTGGCGGCCATGATCCGGGTGGGCGGTGAAGGCTTCCAGCGTCGTCAGCGTCATGCCGTTCTGGGCATAGACCTCGTGCAGCACCGGGGAGACCTTGGCGAGCGCGAGGCGCTGCTCGACATAGCGCTGGGTGGTGAAATATGCGCTGGCGACCTCTTCGGTGGTCATACCGCCCTCGACCATGCGCTTGAACGCCTTGAACTGGTCGAGCGGATGGAGCGCGAGCCGGAAGGTGTTCTCAGCGAGCGAGTCATCGACGGCCGAGGTCTTTGCATCGGCCTTCTTGACGATACAGGGGACAAGTCCTTCTTCGGGGAAGCGGCCGGTCTTGACCAACCGCGCGATCGATCTGTAGCGGCGTCCGCCCGCAGGTGTCTCGAAATCGCCGGTCTCGTTGCCGTCGGCATCGAGGACGGCGCGGACATTGAGCCCCTGCACGAGATCCTCGCGGCGCTCGATGTCAGAGGTGAGCTCGTCGAGGCCGGCCTCGACGTCGGTTTCGCGAACATTGCTGTCCGACAGCCTGATCCGATTGAACGGAATATCGCGCGCCCGTGAGAAGACGATCATCGGAACGGCGGGCTTCTTCTTGGCAGCTTTGGCCATGGTGGTTTCTCCGCGACGGGCGCCGAGAGCCTCTCTCTCGACCCTAACCCGTCACGAAAACCCGTCCTTCCTCTTCCTCTACGGGCACCGCTGCCAAACCGGATAGGCAGCCCAAAGCCGGAAAGACGTAAGTCCGTATCTCCGGCTTTGCATAGGCGGTCCGATGGCTTCGCGGGCGCATCATGCCGCCCTCCTGTCGACTATAGTTTCGGTCCTGCCGTTGGACTGCTCCTCGTCGGCCAAGAAGGACAGCAGCCAGTCGGCCGCCTTGCTGGCCTGACTGGCGGCACGGACGATAGCGCGGGAATCCTCGCGCATGACCTCAAGCCAACTGCCGATATAATCGGCGTGGCGAACGGTCGGCACGATGCCGAGAGCCGCGCAACTGAAGGCTGAAATTTGTTCGGCGATCATCTCTTCGAAGGCATATTTCTTGGAGCCGAACGAGCCGGTGAGATCGCGGTTCAACCGGCTGTGATGTCCACTGGCGTGACCAAGTTCGTGCAGCGCCGTGCGGTGCCAGTTGATGGGCTCGAAATACGCCTGAGGGGGCGGGACCATCACATAATCCTGGGATGGGACGTAGAAGGCGCGGTCGCCACCTATACGGAAGTCGATGCCGGTCGCCTTGATGAGGGCTTCTACCTTCGGTTCGATCAGGCGTGGCGGCGGCGCGACGGTGGCGATATCGTCCGGCAGACCCTCGCACTGCGCCGTATTAAACACGGTGAATCGCTTCAGGAAGGGGATTGCCCGTGCTTCCTCGCCGATTTCGCGGGCGCGCTTCTTCTCGTCGTCGGGAATGAAGCGGTCGGCATAGACGACGGTGGTACCGCGCTCGCCCTTCATCACATTGCCGCCAAGCGACAGGGCCTGGCGAAACGTCAACCAGCTCTGGCCGGGAAAGCCATGCTGTATGACGGCTCCCCAGAGAAGGAGGATGTTGATGCCGCTGTAGGTGCGGGAGGTAGCGGCGTTTTTCGGCAGGCCGAGCGGCGCCTTCGCGGCAGACGTGCCCCAGGGCTGAACCCATGGAACACGCCCTTCCTCCAGCTCTGCGATGATCTTGTTGGTGATTTCGTCATAGAGGTTCACCCGGTCTGTGCCGGCGCGAACGCTTCGATTATGTCTGGACATCGCGGTTCTCCGCGACGGGCGCCGGAAGCCTCTCCTCCGACCCTCAACCCGTCACGGCAAACCCGTCCGCACTCTTACTCTGCTTGGGGCGTTGCGGGGCAGGCTGTGCTAAAACCGACCAATCGTGCGAACGCAGCGAATGATTCAACGTGCTCTATGGCATATGGCTTTGGCTGCTTCCGCCCACTTATCGTTGTTCGATCGACCAGCGCGTGATCCTGAAACTGGCCGTTCAGGCTGTCCCCGCATCCCGCTTCTCCATGTCCGATTGGCACTTTCGGGAAATTCAATCGGGAACAAGTGTTGGGAAAGCCCTTTCGGCCCTGATCGGAATGCTCTCGGCACCGGCCCTGTTTTGCCGCTGCGAGTTCCCAATCAGGAAGGCAGGGGTGTTCCACGTGGCATACCCTATGCCCAAGCCACCCGGCCAAAGGCGTCCGCGGCTGACTCGTTTCAGGTCGCTCTAGCTGAGGTCCCGCCGATGCGGGCCGACTGTCTCCGCCTTAACTGGAAGCGGGCGCTCTCAGGCCCCCGCGCGGTTCCTGCTTGAGCTGGTCACCACGGACCTTGCTCTGGAACTCGAATACCCAGCCGGGATATTCCGCGGGCAGCTTGCTGACCTCATCGAGTGTTTTCAGTTCGGCGTCGGTCAGCGCCACCTTGGTCGCGGCGATGTTGTCATCGAGTTGCTCTGGCTTCTTGGCGCCGATGATTACGCTGGTGACGGCCTTCTGGTGGAGCAGCCAGGCGAGTGCGATCTGGGCGATCGAGACGCCCTTGGCTTCCGCGATCGGCTTCATCGCGTCGATGACGTTGTAGCCGCGTTCCTCATTGACCGGCGGGAAATCGAAGGTGGCGCGGCGGTTGTCGCCTTCCTTAGCGCCGTCGCGGCTATATTTGCCTGACAGAAAACCGCCCGCCAGCGGACTCCACACCATCAGGCCGATGCCTTCGGATTCCATCATCGGCGCCAGTTCACGCTCCAGATCGCGTCCGGCGATCGTATAATGTGCCTGAAGCGAAGCGAAGCGGGCCAGGTTGAACTGGTTGGAAATACCGACCGCCTTTGCGATCTGCCAAGCGGCCCAATTGGAGACGCCGATATAGCGGACCTTGCCCTGTTGGACGACCGTTTCGAGCGCGCGCAGCGTCTCCTCCATCGGCGTGATCTGGTCGAAGCCGTGGATCTGGTAAAGATCGATATGGTCGACCTGAAGGCGCTTGAGGCTGCCCTCCAGGGCGTAGAGCATGTGCGAGCGGGACGTGCCACGCGCATTCGGGCCGTCGCCCGTAGGCCCGAAGAATTTGGTGGCGACGATCACATCCTCCCGTGCGATGCCGACGTTGCGCAACGCTTGGCCCGTGATCTGTTCGGAAAGACCTTTTGAATAGACGTCGGACGTATCGATGAAGTTGATGCCGGCATCGATCGCGGTCTTGACCAGACCGTCAGCTTCTTTCTGCTGTAGACCGCCCATGCTGCTGTAGATACCGCTCCCGCCGCCGAAGGTCATGGTGCCGAGGCAGAGTTCGGAAACGAACAGGCCGGTGCGGCCGAGGATGTTATAGCGCATGGGGCTCTCCTGAGTGAAACGAAACGGGCAGGCGTATCCCTTTTATGGCACCTGCCCCCGGCTTCTTCGCGCCCGATTGTCGCAGATTTTTGCCTGATCCGATCACTGACCGTTTTAACCCGGCGGAATCTTGCCCGGACGCTCAATGAAATCTATATAGATTTCATGCACGAAACTCTCGCCGATCTGGCATACCGCCACGCCACTCAATTGGAAGGAGCGTCGATCCCGCGAGTTAGCCTCCATGCCGCGCAGAAGGAGAGCTGGCCGGTTGGGGTTCTATATCAGCCGATGCTTGGCATCGTCTTGCGAGGCACCAAGCGAGTGGTCATTGGAGACCGCACGCTGCGCTACGATAGCAATCATTTTTTCATCGCTTCGATTGACGTGCCGGCATCGCGCGTCACGATCGAGGATTTGCCCGAGGCGCCCTACGTCGCAGTACGGCTTGCGATCGACCAGGATATCCTTTCGGATCTGGTTGTTGACATAGCTGGCAAAGCCGAGGGAGATACCATAGCTTTTGCGGTGGGCGCTATGACGCCTGAATTGCTCGATGCCTGGTCACGGATGTTGCGGTTGTTCGATGCGCCAGACGAAATCGACACGCTGGCGCCATTGATCGAGCGCGAGATTCTTTTTCGCCTTTTGCAAGGCCCGCAAGGAGCGCTGCTTCGCCAGGCAGCCCGAGCCGGTAGCCGGATTTCACAGGTTCGGGATGCTATCGCCCATTTGCGCACGAACTTGGATCGCGTTGTCAGAATTGAAGAGCTGGTGGAAATTGCCGGGATGAGTGTGGCAACATTTCATCGCCATTTCCGAGCTGCCACTGCCATGAGCCCACTGCAATATCAGAAGACTCTCCGCCTGCAGGAAGCGAGGCGGCTACTGCTCGCCGACACCGACGCGACAAGCGCAGCATTTGCAGTCGGATATGAAAGCGCGTCGCAGTTCAGTCGGGAGTACACGCGGATGTTCGGCACACCACCTGCGCGCGATGCTGGAAGGCTACGGGCTAGCAGGGATTAATGTGGCCGCACATCAGGCGTGCGGCCGGTCAATCCTGTCGCTGACGATCTAACCGAGTTTCCCGACACATTATCGTTTTCGGGAAAGACGGCGACGCATGGTGACGGCAGCTATCGCCACCTGCTTCTTCGAAAGCCGCCCGTCCTACAACGAGTGGGCCAACTTCGGGAAAAGGATTTCGAGCCCGTGATAGCGGCATTCAAAGAACTGCTGAATTGTTTGCGGTGCGAGGATTGTCAATCATGGCTGTACGTGTCGCCGCGAGGGGGGCCGCCCGATTCACTGCGTTGCCAATGCAGCGCAGTGAATCTGAATCTCAAGGCGAAACCGAAGTGACCTTGGTCTCCTGCGGGGCATCGTCGTTCGATTTCGTTATTCAGCTCTTCTTGGCTAAAACTCCCAGCTAGAGCGCGTCCACTTTACTCGGGGTCATATCCGCAGGATTTGAAGTAGTTGGCACATTCCTGC
>NZ_BMHH01000035.1 GCF_014640615.1 Paramesorhizobium endophyticum
CTTTATGAATCACTGAAAAGCTGATTTGGAAATCCTCAGGAAATGTATTCTCAAATGACGACACGCCCTAGCCGTGACGCTGATGTCATCGACGATTTTAACCGAGAGGTATCCCCAAATGCTTGAAGCCACCCTGACGGTCACAGCTGAGCAGCATGCCGATCTTCGGCGGCTGGCCTTGCTGGCGACGGGTTGCACCGGAGCCGATATCGAACGGCTGGTTCGTGAAGTTCGCCGGAAAGCCGCAAGGCAGCAGCGGCCGCTCACCTGGAGCGATATCGAGCATGCTCTGCGTGCCGGCCACATGGAACTCCCGGATGAACTACGCTGGCGCACCGCGATTCACGAGGCGGGGCATGCGGTCGCGTTTTGTGATATGGACATCGCCGAGATCATCACCGTCGGCATCGGGATCGGTGCCATGGGCCAGGTGGTCAGCCGTCAGCATCACCATCTTGAGCAAACGCAGGACTGGCTGATGCGCAGCATCGCCTGCAAATTGGCGGGGCGGACGGCTGAACTGCTGATCTTCGGCGAGGCGGTGGCCGGGGCAGGCGGATACAATGACAGCGACCTGGCCAAGGCAACTGAACTTGCGGTGGCTGCCGAAACCCGGCTCGGCTTCTCCGATCATCAACCGCTGCTTTACCGGTCCGTGGCGGGAAGCATCAACGAGCTCAGCCTCGACCGGCAATTGGCCGAGCGGGTCAACGACCGACTGGTGGCTGCCGAAGCCATGGCTCGCACGCTGCTCGACAAGCGCCGGGACGTGCTGATCGCCATTGCCGAACGGCTTAGGGAGGCCGGTGTCATGACCGGCGAGGAGGTGAGGGCGCTGTTTAAGGGGGCCGACGGTTCTTCGGCCTGAGGAAACCCACGGAGTGGCTGCGAAACCGCGATTCCGATCAGCGCCACTCCGATTCCAAAATCCGGAACGCCGATTCCAATGTGCGGATGGCCGAGTCCGAAGCCAGATCAATCGATTCCGCCTTATGAAATGGCGATTCTCGGAAGATTACGACTGCCCGGGGCGATGCTTTGGCGTTCCCGCGGGGTACGAACTCGCTCAAATTGCCCGCAAAGCGATCTCCTTCAGATTACAGCGCCGATGCTTCGGATGACGTTCCCAGCACCTTGCAATACATCATCTCAATTTACCCATCCGCGATTCCGGTTTCTCGGTTGTCGTTGCCAAATTACCGTTTTGCGATTCTGAGCCAAACGACGGTTGCGGTCCAAGCACCGTCTGGTCACCCGTGAGCCGGTGCCGGTTATCCCTGCCGGATTGTCAACACAGGCACTGGCATTCGTTCCTTGCATGGCCTGCATCGAGAATAAGGCTCCTCGAAAAGGAGAGAGCCATGCCCAGGAAATCGAAGAATCAACGCAATGCAGAACAGGCCATTCGCCAGCAGCGCGTCAGAGACGAGGCCCAAACCCGACGCCGGCCGTCGCGGGACGATCTGGCGAGGATGCTGCTCTGGCAGATGATCATAGCCGCTCAGGGGAGGCCCGATGCTCGAGCCGCCCTGGACAAGCTTTCCGAAGCCATCGTGGATGGGCTCGAACGGCAAGGCTTCAATGTGCGGGAAAGCGAGGCTGTCTTCGACGACTTGGCTGACCGTTACTCGGATGGTTTGTTCCCCTTCCGGCCAAAGCGGCACCTGAAACCGAAATCGGTGGCCTCAAATTAGAGAGCAGATGGCCCGATGCCTATATGTAGCCGATCCATCTCCAGCTATCCAATCCGCACAAACAGCGTTTCCAACTATCCCGACGTATTCTCCCCGTTACTCCCGATAACGATGTTTGCCGAAGAATCGGAAAAAAAGGCGGCCAAATCATCGCCCACAAATTCTGCCGGGTTGCTAACCGACGATGGCGTTCATGGTGTCGAGGAGGGGAAGGGCCGCCGACGGCGTCCCTACTCAAACGTAATCCACGAAACGCCTTGAACGAGGCGGCCACCATGCTCGCAGGCATCTCCTGAGCGCGCGATCTTCTTGCCGTTGATACTGGCAACCGAAGAGCCTGCCGAGATGGCTGCCGTCGTTGGCACGCCGGAACAGAGGCATTTGTCCCCGACGGTCGCGATGGGAATGCCGTTTACGGTGACGAAGCTCTGCCCCGTCGAGACGACCGGGCCTCCAACATGCGGCTTGGGACCCGGATCGCACATCGGGCAGACATGCATGTGGCCTTTGAGCGTGACCGGTTGAGATACCATAGTTCACTCCGTGTACCCGAGAAGCCGTTGGTGCGGCGCGTAAAATCTGGGCGCTACCAGCCCTCTTCGATATCAATGTCCCAACTCCGTGGCTTTGATCCGGATACGGCGGATACGGCCTCCTCCATCAAAACCGCCGGCAGCGCCATGCCTGATGGCGGCATTTCCAGTTCGATACCGACAGTGTCCGCCTCGGCGATCACCTCAACCGGGTATGGGACAACACCGGAACTCAGAATCTCGTAGGGCGTTTTTTCCGTCTCGAATGCGGTCCAGGCCATCAGACTGTCAATCGACTCCACTAGCGATCGGGACCGAGTTATTTCGTCGGTCGTCAGCGGACGTGCCGGATGCAGACGGATTTTGAACATCCATTCCCGCCCATCCGCTGGCCATTGCCTACCCAGATCTTCGTGTACCTCGTAATCGGGCGGCAAGACTTCCGTCATGGTCTTTCGCGCCTCGTTCTTGCGAGCATCCAGTTCGCCGGCAATGTCCGCCCAGTTTCGACCGGCCAGCGCATCGGACTCAACAGTAACACGCTGCACAATTTCCGAGACGGGGCCTCCATCGTTGTCGAAGGTGGCATTGTCCACTAGGTTCAGGAGCATTGCGATACGCCAGCCCTTCGATGCAACCGGTTCGCTCAGCGAAAAGAAGAGTTGCCGCGGCCCCGAAGCCGAAGGGCGAGCCGGTCCTGCGGTTTTGTTGATTGCGGCGAAAAGGGCTAGCGCCGGCTTCAGCGACCCGTCCGGCACCGTATCCAATAATTTAGCCGCTTCATAGGCGGCCTTGAGATCGATACGGAGCCCAGGACCTTTCGGCGATTGGGCTGTAAAAACAGTTTCGAAGCCTAGCTGTCTCATGATCTATTTCCCGAACCACTTGCCGTCGTAAAAGCGGCGTTGCCACTCAATCGATTTATCCGTGTTGGTTCTGCCGAATACCGAGGCTCGGCGGCGTTCCGGACTACCATGTACCGGCTGGAGCTTTGCACCAAGCGCGTGGTAGAGCGGAAGAAGATCGTCATCCACGCCTGCCTCGCCGGTAATCGGCCTGTCGCCCAGTTGAAACATTACCCAGTTCGGGGTTTTGGTCACCTTGATCGCATCGGGCAAACCCTGAGAAACCGCATCGGCACCGCCGAGGACCGTCAAAAGAGGCTCTCCAACGAAGGTGAGCCAATTGATGCCCGCCAGCCAGTAAAGGCCCGGCTTTTTCTCGTCATAGCCCTCCCATTCGCGGTAGCGGTTGCGCGAAATATCGAGTGCCGGGAATTTTTCCGCAATCGGCAGGAGATTGCGAAGCGCTTCTGAATTCGTGCCGTCCTCTTCCGAAAGCGAGAGGCCGAACCCGGCAATGCCTGTGGTGATCGGCAGGTCTTTGAGCGCAGCCTGAAGCTTATCGATATCGAGAGCGCCAGATTGCCATTCGGCTACGGGGACTGTTGCATCGAGCTGAACACAGCCAGTGACAGAGAACAGGAAGGATGTCGGCCCCTTGTCGAAGACATTGTCAATATCGATATGCTGCAACTTCAAGTCGACGGTGCCTGACTGATAATGAAAGCCGATGAAAAAGCCGTCATCGGCAGGCACTTTCGCGGCGAGATGTTCAAAGGGCTTCCAGTCCTCGGCCTTAATGCTCTTGCGCCGCCGCGGATTGCCGCCAGCGGTCTCGATCATCAACAGCCGCTCCGCATCCCGCTGAAGGATTGGCTTGAAGACGTCGAACAGTTTCGAATAGGCATCGACATGCTTGAACGGATGGCCAGTATGGACCGAGGAGAGGATCGCGAGGCGGAAAGCCGGCGACGCGAAGGAACTGACCGCATCGGGATCGGGACGGTCTGCGGCCTGCGGCTGAAATAGCGCATCTTCATACCACATGGTATTCAAGCTCCCGCGACGCCGGATTTACGTGCCTTGCCATCGCAGGCACAGGTCTTGTGGCTAACCTCACCATCTCGTGCGACATCCACCCCTTCGATACCAGCATCACGCAACCCTTTATTGTAGAGTTCACGCTGGCCCTTGCGCCAGCGGTCCTTGTCAAACTTGAAGTCATAGATATCCTTCAACTCTCCGTGCTTGCCGTCGATCGCGATGTCTGGCGATACCCGGTAGACGTCGCCCTGATATTTGGACATGGCATCCTGGTAGGATTTGTAAAGATCATAGCCAGTCGACGCGACGTCATAAAGATCGTAAGCCGTGGAAAGCACGTTCAACACCGGCACGAGCTTCATCCATCCGCTCGCCGCCTTTTTCACGGCCATTTTGCCGAGTTTTTGCGTCGCCTCGGCTTTCAATTTGTCGTAGAGAGGCTTCAAATGCCTCTCGAGAGTGGCTTTCTCAAGCGCCTTCCGTCCCCAACTGGCGGGAGCGTTTTCCCACGGCACCAGAAGCATCTTCTCGAGCGCCTTCTTTGATCCCGCGCCGTACTTTCTGCTGATCGCGCTATCAAGGGCCCGCGACGTCGCAGCTCTTTCCTTGGCTACCTGGGACTTTGTCTTGCCTTGGTGTTTTCCTTCGCAAAACTCCTGACGAACCTGGCAAAAAATTACACAGAGCACCTGACGGACTGGGTCCGTCTGTGCCTTCGTCGGAATGCCCTTGCCGCATTCGCTGGGGCATGTCGCACATATCGTCATCCCCTCTTCTCCCTCTCAAATTTTTCGTTTTGAAGTTCCGCGACGACGCAAGCCAGTTTTGCCTCGGCACTCATATCTCTATCCTGGAGATGTTCGAGCACGAATTCCCGCCCCCGGCGAAATTCGAAATCAGGCCCGTATGCGCGTTCGAGCTTTAAGAACGCCACATAGGTTTGTTCATCACGCAGGCCGTAGCGATACGCCCGTTGAATGGCTTTTTCGAAAACGGGCGCGTGTTGCTCTTCCAGACCATTGTCTGCGATGAACGCATTGACGATGACCGGCATTTCCAACCGGGCGCGTAGGAGCGATATTTGATTGATATGATCGGCGCTAAGACATATAGGCCCCACCGGAACGGGGATATCGCCTTGCGGGTTGGTGAGCTGGAGAATCTTCCCGCTTTCGGACCACTTGTCGTCAGGAAGAAAAACAACACTCTCGGCAGGGCCGAGGAATTTCTTGATTAGCGGGCGATCCACGACGGGCATTACCTGAGCCAACACATTCGGATCGGCGTGTCTGAAAAGCACAGGCATGAACCTGCCGGAAACCTCGTCCCTTGGATCAAGGCTCCCTTTTTTCGCGGCTTCCTCAGGTATATTCACCATGTTGATGGTGCGCAAATGGCGATAAAGAGCATCGCCGCCTGCCTTACATAGCCAGAACACCACCGCATGCCGCTCTTCGACCAAGGCGAACATCTTGTCGACCACGGCCTCATTGATTGGGTAGTTCTCCTCCGTCCGGTCACGAAGCGCATGTTTCCTGTCGCGGTCGAGCCAGACGAGCTGTGGCGCGGTTCGAAGCTGATCGGCGGTGCCGGTTCCCCGATCGAGATAAAGCGGGCGGTGGACGAAATCCCCCTCGAACAAGGCCATTGGCAGGTCATCGAACTGTGCGCCGTCAAGGACGGCGAAGACACCGGATTCAGCGTGCAAAAGCACGGGGCGCAAGCGTCCATTATCCGCCACATCAGACCCCTACGAACGGCGTAGAAGACTTCGCCATCTCTCTAAGGCAGGACGCGCCTTCGCCCGGACCGCCCTTCTTGAAATTGATCTGGTTGCCCTCTATGTCGATCTTCAGGCCGTGCAGGCGGATGCCGCTATTGTTGAGCTCGATATAGCCGCCCTTGGTCGATAGCAGGATCGTGTCGTCCGAATAGATTTCCCAGACCTTCGCCTCGCCATGGAATTTCTCGTGCGAGACGAGGTTGTAGAGCTGCCCGACCTTCACATCGATCTTCTTGCCGACGGTGGTGTGCTGCTCCTTGCCGACATTCGTCACCTGCGTCTGGCCGACATTGGTGACCTTGCTCACGCCGATCTGTTCAGCGCGCGCCACGCCGACGCTGTCGGATTTGAAGGTGCTGACGATTGTGTTCATGATGCCCGGCAGCGGGAACAGGCCGCTTGCATCCTCGCCGACGCCTGTTCCCGATGCGGCGAGCGCGGTGCCCTGGTCTGCGCGCGGGCTGGGACCGGCCACCACGCCTTCACGCGCGGCAAGGCCACCCGCGCCAAGGAAGCCGAGCGCCGACGAAGCCAGGCTCGTCGCGAAGGCCGCAATGCCGACTCCACCGCCGCCGGCGATCTGCGCGGCCTGCGAAAGCAGTCCCGCCGTCTGGCCAGACAGCGCCTGAACGCCCGCTATTGCCAATGTCGCCATCGGCCCGGTCCCGCCGACGACCGTGTTCAGCGAGCCGCCGATTTCATGCTTCTGGTTGCCGCCCACCTCGACCACACGGTTGCCGCCGATGGCTGCCACCTCGTGACGGTCGATCCGCTTGGTGCGGTCGTTGAGAACGCGTTCCGTCCGGTCCTTCTGCGCGTGGAAGAACTGGTTCTCCCGCCCCGGTGCGTCCTCGGTGGAATACTCGTTGAACCCATTGCCCTTGTAGGTCTTGGAGCGGATGACCGTACGGGTCTTGTTGGCCGGCAGTTCATACGGGCTCATATTGACGGGGTTGGTGACGAGCGCAATCAAATAGGGCCGGTCGGGATCGCCATTCTCAAAGGCGCAGATCGCCTGCATGCCGATGCGTGGGTGAACGCTCATGCCCCATGTGCCGCCCGCCACGCCTTGCGCGACCTGGATCCATTTGGTGTCGGAGCCGTCCTTCTTCGCCCGCCGGTCCCAAGGCCACCAGAGCTTTACCCTGCCAAACTTGTCTACATGGATTTCCTCATCGGGTGGCCCGGCGATGATGCCGGTCAGGGTGCCGTCGATCTTCGGGCGCGGCGTGGTGCGATGCGGCGTCAGCGGGGTTCCCGCCGGGATTGCCTCGAAGCTGTTGCGGTATTCCGGCTCGTCGCTGTTCGTCTCATAGCTCTTGTCCACCGCTTCATGAAGCGCGCGGATGATGACATGCTCGTCATGGCGGGCGTCCGGATTGGCTTCCTCGTAAGGCTGGAACTTGCGTCCCGGCTCAAGGATGCGCACATTGCCGCGTCCCGAGACCCGGTTGTGATCGGTTTCCGCCGCCTGCATCCGTAGCTTCCTGTCGCGCTCCGCCGCATCCAGCGTGGCGGTCCGGTTTGGATATTCGTAAAGCTCGCTTTTGGCGTTGCCGGGAAGCGAGACCAGCGATGGCGTCGTCGCCCGGACATCGAATCTCGGCGTTTCGAAATTGAAATCGCCGCCGGAACGTACGCCCGGAACATAGGAGTAGTTCCGCATCCACTCGCTGATATGGTTCTGGTCAGTCGAGCCCATCGCCACTTTGACGCGCTTCTGGCCCTGCGCGGCGTCGCAAGGTCCAAGCCAGCCTGAGGCATGGCTCGCAACGTGAAGGCGATGCAGTCCCTTCTCATGGATGAAGAAGAAGTAGATGCCATCCTCTTCGAGCCGCCGCCTCAGGAAATCGAGGTCGGTCTCGTTCCACTGGATGCTGTATTCCTGCGGCGGGAGTTTTCCCAGTACCCCTCCCGTATTGGCGGCGGGCAGGCCATGCTCGCTCAGGAGCGTATTGAGCACATCAATGGCCGTCTGGTTCTGCCAGATGCGGCAGTCCGATTTCTGCGACAGCAGCCAAAGCTGCGGGCGGACCGTCAGCCGGTAGTGCCGGAAGCCGCGGGTGACGGCGGGGCCTTCCGATATCGTCGTCACCAAGCCGTTCCAAGGCCGGTAGATGGAATTCTGGCCATACTGTCCGGCTGTCGCCTCCAGCTCGACATCGACCATCTTGCCGATGAGGTCAGCCGGGGCGATGGTCTTTTTGGAGCGAAGAACCAGCTCGATTGTGAAGAGGTCATTGACCGCCTCGTTCACCGTCAGCCGCTCGGCTAGGAGGACGTTTTCGCCCAGTGGCGAAGACACCCGCAGGGTACGGCTGGCCTGGACAAAATCTCCACCGGTCGGCTGAGTATTCATGGGAAGCCCCTCCCTGATTTCGGACGGTTTGGATGGATGCAATAAATCAGATCACCCGACAACGCGCTGCCCCAATGAATTGGGAACGGTGCCGAAGCATCGTGACGGAGCCGATCAGGCGGATTTCATGCGGGCGAGATTGTAGAAGGTGATTATTGGTGAGAACGCGCCGCTCGTGATGCGATGCGGTTTGTGCGTGACGTTGCTACGAACGCCATAAATCCGCAGATAAACTGGCATGGTTCCCGTCCCCTCCATTTGAAATATCAAATTCAAACAATCGACGTGATGTCGCGCAAAGTCCCCACCCTTGCCCAAGCTTAAGCGACAGAAAACCTTTACCAGAACGTGTAACGCTGATCAATCACACGAATATTATCATGAATGAAAAAACGCTTACTGGTTGCATGGAATAACGGAACGGAAACGGGGAACAAACGACGGAACATCCAGCGCCGCATAAGGATATTGGAAATTACGGTATCTTCCGGGACGAGCCCAGAAAAGAGACCCACTGCGAAAGCTGGAAGGTGCGCGTTCAACGGTGCGGCATTATGTCTGGCGGACCTTCACAGAGGATGTCTACGGTTCGTGCGAGATGGCGCTGAAGCAGGCAAGAGCTATCGCGGCGCAGTGCAGGCCATGCAAGGGCAAGTGCGCCTGCCTGTGCTGACATTTCGACAGGGAGGGCTGGATCGTCTCTAATCGCCGGTCGGACCGTCTTCGTCCGGCAAACGCGGTTTGCCGGGAATCACCACATCGGGACTTTGGCAACGACAAAACTGGAACAGGAATCGCGAAAGGGTGAATTGAGATGATGTATTTAGAGTTGCTCGTAATGTAGACCGAGGCATGGTGCTTTGACCTAATGGGAATTGATTTGCATAGGACTTGATACAGCGCATTGCCGACAGGTGGAGATGCCGCCATCGGGGTGGACAACATCACAACTCTCGACAAGGTACCCTGAAGCCTTTCCTGCTATATCGTGGTGGGGCATCTCGACTGGGGTTTTGCGTCATCATCTTCTCGTAGTCTTCACCATCTGGGCGGCTGTCGACGGCAGGTCCCCTAACTCTTCTCAACGGTGCCGGTACCGGGGCGGGAATCCAACATCCGCAGATCAGAATCGATTTACGTGACTTTGGGATCGGCGTTCGGGAACAGTGAATCGGAGTGGCGCCGATCGGAATCGCGATTTCGGAGCCGCTCCGTGGGTTTTCGTCAGGTGGGACAACCGTCGTGAGCCATAAGGAGGGCGTTCACCTATTCACCAGTCATGACGCTCGACATCCTTCAACCGCGTGGCAATGGCGACCAGCACATCCCGTCGGTTTCCAGCAGCCTACGGACCATCGCTTCGGCCTCACCAGACGGCTGTTGACCCGATCCGCCAGATGCCGATCGAGACTGAGCTCGGGATGCTTCCCCACTGACCGATAGAGCAACGGCTGATGATCGGAGAATCCGTGGCGAGTCATTGAGCTGCTTATCCATCAACGCATGGTGTTCTTCGCCAGTCGTACGCCCGGGCCGCTGCCGTTTTCGGGAATGAACTCGACACCTGCAGCCTCTAAAACGCTGCGTAGATGATCGACTGTCATCTGCTTGAGGGCTTCTCCCCGTTCGAAACGGACAATTGTGTTGGTGGAAACATCGGCCAGCTTGGCAAGATCTAGAACACCCAATCCAAGAGCAGCGCGGGCCATTCGGCACTGTACAGGCGTCATTCCATAAATCGCCATATTATGGCGAATTTTGTTGATTCGCCGAAACTAGAAGGTAAGATGTGTCAATCTGCATTTGCGCAGACGGCTGAACAGGGTGCTCGAACACTCTGCTCAGCCTGACCATAACCCAAGCTGATCAGGAGCTCGGATCAATGGCTGATTCCGACAATAGCAGAACTTTGCCTTCCGTCACGCGCAGGATGTTGCTGTCGGGCACGATGGCGACCACGGCGATGTTGTCGTTTGAAACTGGCGCGGATGCCGCCGAAGCGCTGGCTGGCAATGCTGCCTCCGATCCCGCGCGGCAACTCTGGAACGCGTGGCAGTCCGCTTGTCTCAACACCGTTGCCCTGTGGGAGAAACAGCAGCGCCTGGAGACCCAGCTCGTCAATACCATCGGCTTTCCGCACGCGAAGGTCTATCTGCCGGACGAAGATGCCACCTTCTCCATCTGGTGGGAGGGCGACATCGGGAGTTATTTTGGCAGCGATTCCGCCTCTGCCGATATCCGCGCTAAGGCCGAGACCGATTTCGCCGCCCATCAGGCCCGCTGGGACGCCGAGGACGAACGCATCGGCTATTCCGCCGCCAAGCGGGCGGAACAGGCTGCCGCCATCCATAAGGAGGAACTGGTGGAGGCCCTGACAGACACACCCGCCACGACGCTTGCCGGCGTGGCGGGCAAGCTCGATGTGGTCCTGCGTGAGGGGCAATCTTCCGGAGATTGCACGGAGTTTCCTTGGCCTCTGGTACACTCGGCGCTTGAAGACATTTTGCGTATCATGCGGAATGGGGACGCGCCATGAAAGGCGCCCTCGAAGATCGCCGGTTTCAAAGTCTCCACCATACGTATGCACCGGAGGCGGCTGTTTCGAAGACGCTGGCTGAACGCCTCCGCCATTCGATTCAGCGAAGCGGTGGTATGTTCGTGGGACCAGCGTCGGGCCGAGCCCATTGAGTTCGACGTTTGTCGCATCGGTAACCACATCGCCGACCACCCTATCCACAGGATCGAGCGATTGCCTTGGAATATCGCCAAGGCTGGAAATAAAGGTTGACCGGACGCTTACGCTGGAGCGAACTCAAAACTGGGCATACCTGGGGGTGAGGTTCATCGCGCATCTGTAGGCTATGATCGGCCTCTCGGAACGGCGGGTCTGCCACATTATCTCGACCGCAAAACGATCCGCTATTCGTCCTGCTGACCGTCGGAAACGGCGTCGCGAGCCACTGCGCTTCGCCCTCAGCGATGCGTTTTCCACACGGATGAGCGAACGTCTACCGCGCGCGTGTAAGCTCATATTCCAGCCTTCGACGGATTGCGCTACGAAGGTTCTTTATCTGTCGCGCGATTGGCTTACCTAACGCTCCCATCGTTTTTGATGCTCGTTTGGCGTAAGTGGTGAATGTCCACGAGCGATAGTCGCCGGCTTTCAAATGGAAGTCTTCGACTGAACCGAAAGCCTGAATAAGCTTCTCAATGTCGGTCAGAGCAAGAATGTCGTGGATTGTCTTTCCCTGATATCGCTTCACCTGACGAATGGCAGTCACCCTACATACAGATGCGATTTTTCGATGAAGATTGCTCATCGTCTTATCACGAATGAACACGTGTCTCCCGTCATAGCGAAAGCCGAGATATTCGAACGGCTTGTTCGGCATCGTCTTGCCATCTTTATCACTGGCTTTGATCGTGCGAACCGTTTGTCTGCTGCCTCCAACCTCGAAGCGATGAATAGCGGACTTCTCCTCCTTTATCAGAAGTCCCTTACCGTAGGTAGTGATCGCGTTTCGGATTTCCTTTTCCAACTCGAGTGCATCTACTTCCGGAATCGGCGTGATCACTAGGATGTCGTCCGAATATCTAAAGAACCGGCCGCTGAATTTGCTGCAGATGTCACGAAGGTATTTATCGAATTCCAGGAGGTAGGCGTTTGCCAAGAGGTCTGACAATGGTGCGCCCTGAGGAACACCCACATCGAGCTTATTGACTTCAATGATCGATGGTTGGGTGGCGGATCGCGCGATCTTCGCCTGAAATGTTCGTCCATCGCAAAGCTGAACAGGTATTTCACTTTTGGCTTTTAAATAGCCAGGACGAACTTTGCCGTTACGGTCCGTTTTGTCGCCGTATAATCCAAGTCGAGTGTAGGCCTTTACGACATCGACTTGAGCGTACCGAGTTATCGCTCGGTAGACTTTGAAGTGGTCATCACGCAGTCGCGGGACGCCAAGCAGTTCGGTCCACACTTCACGAAGGCGCTCATGATTAAGTGTTTCGAAGAAACTGCTGATGTCTAACGCGATGGTGCAGCAATTACCTTGAGACTGAATTGCCTCGACAGCAGAAAGAGCAAAATCGATGTTGCTCTTTCCGCCGCCGCCCTTATTTTTCGGAATACGCCGGTAAGCAATGACAGAATCAGACAGTCCTTCCGCCTGAAGTCGAGCTTCATAAGGCACTGAGAGGAGATGGCGGTAATAGGAAAAAATACAGCTATCGAGCCTTGCCGCAAAACGGATAGGCCGATCCTTTCGTTTACCGTGTTTGCCTTTCTCCGCGTAAACGGTCCAGCCCTCATCGTATTTTAGAAACGGGTAGAAAGTATGCTTTGCGACGCGGGTCGGATCGGTCACGACCGCCTCAGCTTTGGCATCGGATATGACGGGATCGAAATGCGGATAACGCCTGACAGAAGCAGTCCATGCCTTCACTGTAGTCCTCAGAGGCGAGAGGGGGCAAAAGAACCGTTGTGCATCCGGTCAATCTTTCGCCCCCGACTGTTTAAAGCGGGTATGGGATACCCTTACGGCACAAATAGTCGAGATAATGGACTATATTAGCTGCATGGACGATTGCTCGCCATGTACCTTGAGCGTCCAGCTACACATGGAGGTCCGGATGGACATCATGGCAATTCTGCTGGCGGCTTTCGGGCTTGACAGCTTCAAGTAATTCTCCGCTCCCCCAAGTCACCCATCGTGAACGGATACCGAGAAATATCGAAGCGAACAGATATAAGTTCAAGATGGGGAGATACATTTTTAAACAAGAAATTCATCAGATAATAATTGACACGGGCGAGATGCGAACAGAGGTGTTTGAACATTTGAATGTCGGCTTCACCGGTCTCGCTTTCTACAAGCTGCCTGACCGCTCTCGGCCCATTGCGGACGGCGACATCGCCATGCATAATGGCCGCTTCTCGCGTGAGCAGAAATCGTCGATGCGAGGCCGACTTGAGACCGGCAATTTACAAGCCGCCATGCCATCAGGCCCCCGTAACCAGTTCTTCCGCTACACTTTTCCCACAATAGCCGAAGATTATAATCCAATACGCCAGAGCAACTGGGTTTAGTCGCTCAGTCTCCGCCAAAAACACAAATTTCAAAATCGACACGTGCAACGCAGGAGCTGATCGTCAGCGCTGGGTAGCCGCCGCCTCAGGAATCGCGCTGGTGACTGGCAACACCGCATTCGGCGAAGGTTCGCCGAAATCATTCGATCGTCTTCGACTCCGACGCGAGGAGGGGCCGGGCGCTGTCGGGGTTCGGGGCATGGTACTAATGACGCTGACGGCGAGGGAGTTAGAGATAGCTTTGATCACCGGCCTATCCGGTTGGCGTTCCCCGTGCGCTTTTCAGTCCGCGCGGACGAGCGACGCGGTCTGCGGGTCATAAACGTAGCCGGTGATCGTTCCGTCCTTAATCTTCCCGATCGCCTCGTCGAGCACGAAGAGGGGCACAAGGAACCATTCACGCGGGATGACGGGCTGCCCGAAGCGGTCCGTGATTTCGATGTTGAGACGGGCTGGCCCGAATATACGGTGAATCAAGTTCTCAAGCCGGGTCCGGTTGATGTTATAGAGCTCGTAGGTTGCGACGATCTCGACTTCCGCCATGAGAAAAGTCGGATCAAGCTTCGCATTGGCAAGACGCCGCGTGAGGTCGCCGCCGGTCACGCCGATCTTGTGCAGCACGTCGCGATGCGCGGCAATTTCGGGGTGATCCGATTTGCTTCGTACCACATAGACAATGCCGCTCGCGTCATCTCCCTCCTCATTTTCGTCCGCGAATAACGGCCCTGCCGAGGGGTCGACGATCCGCCGTCCGGCGGGATCCTTTTGCAGGGCGCGCTGGAGGGAGCGCATGAGCAAATTGCTTTCCGTCCCGTTGTCGAAAATCACGCGGAGGCGAGCATCGACATAGCCGTTCTCATTGGTGAAGGGCTCCTCCATCGATGCCACATAGGCTTTTTGGCCGCCGAGGATATAGAAACGGCCAGCCGTTATCTCCGATTTGCGCTCGAAAGGCTTGGTCTGCCGCATGCCGGCCGCAAGGTCCTTTTGCACCGCGTCGAAGAGCGGCTTGAACCGGTCGAAATCCTCGCATTTCCGCCGGTTGGCGATCTCTTCCGCCGTCCGCTTTTCGGCGCTCGAACGGACGTGTCTGAGCTCCGTGATGTCGGGTGCCTGGGCCCCCACACCCAGCTCCGCTAGGAGCTCGTCATCGCCGATTTCGTCCGAAACGGCGGCTGGGCCGGGCTCCGTGCCGGTCAAAAGCCCTTGGGTGTCAAGCGGCTCCAGAAGAACGCGGCACTCGTCAGACGCACGAATACGATCGAGGCGCACGGCATAGAGCCGCTCGAAGATATCGCCATCTTCGCCATGCCGGGGAATGCGCCCATTCCGCTCAACGAAGCGCTGGATTTCCTCGAAGCCGGCGATAATCCGTTCCTCGCGCGGTGTCCGGGCCGCCTCTTGCTTCGTCTCAAGCTCGACGCCAAGCTCCGCCAGAAGCTCATCATCCTCATCGGTGAATTGCTTAGCCACGCGCCGTCTCCGCCTTCATCCTCTGAAGGAAGGCGATGCCTTCGGCCATGCGTTTTTCCCAAGGGTCCGGCGAGGTGATCGAAGGCAAGCGGCCACGTTCTCGCTTGAACGTCAGCGCGCGTTTGGCAAGGTCCCGCGCCTCATCGATGGTGAGGTTCACGCGCCGGGCCCCGATCACGCTCGCCACCTGTTTCAGGCTCTCCTCGCTCATGGTCCTGGCGAGGATGGCATAGGCCTCGCCAAACGGGTTGATGCGGTCGATCAGATCGATATCCAGTTCTTTTACGTCCACCGCAAATCGGCGCACGCCGTCGATGAACGCGGTGTTTGTCTTTCCGCCGTCGCCATGCGCTGCCTGGCTTGCCTTCTGCGTGAGGTTCAGCGCGGCGATGGCATGCTGACGCACCGCTTCCTGATCCAGATCATCCAGTTCGGGATATTTCTCTTTGACGATCTTACCCATGCGCAACTGGGTCAGTTCCTCCGCCAGGGTTTCGCCGCCGACATGCTCACCATCGAACAGGCCTCGGGCGATCGTCGTCTTGTCCTGCACGAAGGCGGCGATGACCTCGTTCAGGTCCTGCTCGCAAATCCGCTGCGCTTCCACACTCTTTGGTGTGACGAGACCCTTGATCTCGATATGGAACCGGCCGGTCTTGTCATCGAAGCCGTAATTGGTCTTGTCGTAATCATAACCGGCCTCGCCATAATCAAAATCCTTGACCGGCTCGCTTTGAGGTGTCTTGGGCGTGAACTGGAAACGCGGCGCGAGCACTTTTTCCATCAGAAGGCTGGCGGCAATCGCCTTCAGCGTGTCGTTTACCGCCTCGGTGACTGCCTCATCGGAAGCATCGGGCGCAGCGATAAGATTGCTGAAGCGCGCCCGGGTCTTGCCCGGCGCATCGCGCGTGGCGCGGCCGATGATCTGCACGATCTCGGTCAGGCTCGAGCGATAGCCGACCGTAAGCGCATGCTCGCACCAAATCCAGTCGAAGCCCTCCTTCGCCATGCCGAGCGCGATGATGATGTCGACATGGTCGCGGTTGTTCTTCTCACTCGGGTTTTTCAAAGCGGCGGAAACCCGCTCGCGCTTGACCGGGTCGTCATCAACCAGATCGGCGATGCGAAGCACACGGCCATCACGGGTTTTTACTAGCTGGAAGCCGGTGGCGGGGTCGGCTCCCTGCCATTCGCCCAGCGCGTCGATGATGTGCTCGACTTCCCTGATCTTATCCTTCGTGCTTTCGCGCGAATTGACATTGGGGATGTGGATGATCGTCTTTTGGGTAGGGTCAAGCACATCAAGAATGCTGTCGGCGTAGGAATCCGAATAGAAGAAATAACCGAGATCGAGCTGCTTCAGATATTCATAGCCGTTGAGCTGCTCGTAATAGGTATAGGTGACGGTTTCGAATTTCGCCTCATCCTGGGGTTCGAGCACCGCCTCCGCATCGCCGCGGAAATAGGAGCCGGTCATGGCCACCATATGCACGCGGTCGCGGGCGATGAACTGGCCCAGATGCAGGCCCAGCTTGTTATCCGGGTTGGCGGAAACGTGGTGGAATTCATCAACCGCGATGAGGCGGTCGTCGAAGGCCTCGATGCCGAACTTGTCCACCGCGAAGCGGAAGGTGGCGTGGGTGCACACCAGCATCTTGTCATCGCTTTCGAGGAATGCGCCAAGCGAATTGACCTTGCCGCCATTGTCATTGCCGGGCGCGTTGCAAAGGTTCCATTTCGGCTGAACCGTCCAGTCGGCCCAGAAGCCGAATTTCGTCAGGGGTTCGTCGTTGAAGCTGGAGCCGATGGATTTTTCCGGCACGACGATAATTGCCTGCTTCAATCCCTGGTTATGGAGCTTGTCGAGGGCGATGAACATGAGCGCCCGGCTCTTGCCTGAGGCAGGCGGCGATTTGATAAGAAGATATTGCTCACCGCGCTTTCCGTAAGCCTGCTCCTGCATCGGCCGCATGCCGAGCGCATTGGCTTTGGCCGAACTGCCATTGGCGGCGTAGGAAACCGAAACGGTGGGAATGGATTTGGTCATTCTATGTCTCTTGTCTTGCGCCGGATTTCAGCTTCGAGCTGCTCTAGTTCTTGCATGTCGGCGGCGTCCGCCGCGCTGGCTTCGGCAATACGGCGCTTCTCGTCAAAAATGTCGTACCGCGCATGGGCCAATTCTTTCGCCCTCTCACGGCTGATGGAACCCGTCCCGTTCAAAACAGGCTGATCGTTGAAGGCAAGCATTCTGTCGACATTCTCGCGCCAGAAATCCAGCGTCAAATCCTTGTGCTGCTTGACCCGCAATTCAGCCTGTTCGAGGAAAATTACCACCAGGCGGTTGAGGGTATCGACCTCATCGGCGGAGAGATAATTCTTGGCGACGATGACATCCTCTTTGCGCACACGCGAACCACTCCAATTGGTCAAGGCCATGTTGGGTTTTTCCGGGTCGGCGCGCTTCACGATCAATTCTGCGGCAGTGTGGCGCGTGACGGCGTAGAGCAGCTTGTTCTGGACTTCGGCAAAGAAAATCTGCGTGTCCCGCTCGAGCACACGGTAATCGGAGCTGAGCGCAAAAAGGTCCCTGACTTTTTGGTAAAATCGCTTTTCGGAGGCGCGAATGTCGCGGATGCGCGCCAGAAGTTCGTCAAAATAATCCCATCCGCCTGGATTCTTCAGGCGTTCGTCATCCATGACGAAGCCCTTGATCAAGAACTCCTTCAAATGTCTGCTTGCCCATTGGCGGAACTGGACACCGCGCGGGGAGCGAACGCGATAGCCGATGGCGAGGATCAGATCGAGGTTGTAAAGTTTGGTGAGGTAGCGTTTGCCGTCAGAGGCAGTTGTCAAGGAATCCTTGACAACTGAATTTTCGACTAACTCTTTGTCATTAAATATGTTTTTCGTGTGAAGCGAAACATTCTGCTTGCTAGTCTGAAACAGTTCCGCGATTTCCAGCTGGGTGAGCCAGACGGTGTTCCCCTCCACCCGCAGGTTGATACGGGTCTGCCCATCTTCCGTGGAATAGAGAATCAGATCGCTCATGCTTTCCCCCGTTTTTCCCCTGAAGATACCATCCTCGTATACATCTCGAACAGCTTTTCCAGGCGCTCGGTGTCATTGCGGAAGCGGCGGCCGATATAGATGCGCTCCATTACCTCGTCGTTGCGGTCATGCGCCTCGCGCAAGTTCGCGGGCATTTTCTCAGGGTCGTAGAGATCGGCGATCGTCGCCGGGAAATGCGCCTCGCGCGCCAAAAGGATATCCTCGGCGCAGCGCGTCAAATCGGCCTTCATCTTGTCGGTGAGGGTGGGGACAGGGAAGGTGTTCCAGCCAAGAGTGTTGGAGTAGGAAAAACGCATTTCCAGTCTTGCGCATACCGTTCCAATCCACATCCAATGTAGGCGCGAGGCGATGATCGCCATGTTCCAGAGTGGAGCGTCGTAGAGGGCGTAACATTTGTGTCCTATGATGTGTTCGGAGCTTACAACGCTGACGGGCAGAAAGGGACGATTTTCGGATGAGATCGCAGGCATGACAATAGCATGCTGCCTTCCGACGAATGCCTCTCGAAATTTATGTGGCTTCTGCGCGAGTTTTTGCGCGGATTTATCGCTTTTCTGGTTCGCACGAGCGATCTCTATTTTGCGTAGTCGGGTTTCAATTGCAGGAATTCCCCTAGCTTCTGTGAGCTCATGGTCATCAATCCAGAGACATTTGCGTGGTACACCGGAGATAACTTCTTGAGAGCCGAGGAATGGTCTAAAAAATTTAGACGCGTTTGGCCAATGCGAAGTAATTTCTTCCGCTTCTCGCCGTGTTAGCAGTAGATCAGCACCATAATAGGTGTGATTTCCGAACTGCATTGTACTTCTCTCATCGAGCGGCTTGGGTAGTGCAAGAACTTCAATATTGTCGCCTGGGATGAGGTACCCGTTTATATTTGCGGCATCCTTAGTGGTGGCCTCCCCGCTTTCGGTAATTGAAAAGAGTTTGCGAAATGGGCCAACGCGATCAGAAATGCCGACAATGACAACAGTCACGCCCGCATTATGGCTCGCGAGGTTGGCCCATCTGAACGAGGTATGCGCAAAAGCAATCTTGTGCCCGGTCTCGAAAATCAGCGGCCAGAGAACAGGCACCTGCTGTCCTTGGCAGATGGAGTTGGTCGACACGAAAGCAGCAGCTGAGGAAGTATGCCTGCCGTAGTCTGCCGCCTTCATGAACCAGCCCGCCACGTAATCGAGCGATTTCCAGTTCTTGGTTCGTCCGTCAAATATCCCGCCAAGGTCCGATTTCTGTTCATCGGATTGCCATTTGGATCCAAGATACGGCGGGTTCCCGCAAATATACGTCTCGCCGCCCTCGTTCTCGAAGTCGATCTGCGCCTGGTCTACCGGTGCGTGGAACAAGTCTTCCGCGTGATGCTTAACGCCGGTTCCGGTGGGCGGGCAGATCGACAGCCAATCGAGCCTCAGTGCATTGCCGCAGGTAATCCAGTTCTGGGAATCGAGCGGCAGGAAGTCCTTGAGCGCCTCCTTCTGACCGCGATAGAGCACGTCGCACTGATATTCCGCGATGATGAGGGCGAGGCGGGCGATATCAGCGGGGAAATCACGTAGTTCTATGCCGCGGAAATTGGTGAGCGGAATGTCGCTCTTGCGGTCGCTCTCTCCTCGCCGCCGGTTGATTTGGGCCTCGATGAACCGCATTTCCTTATAGGCGATGACGAGGAAATTGCCCGACCCGCAGGCGGGGTCGAACACCCGGATTCGCGCCATGCGATTGCGCAGGTTCAGGAGCTTGCGCGGATTATCGCCGGCCTCCTCCAGCTTCGCGCGCAAACCATCGAGAAACAGCGGGTTCAGCACTTTCAGGATGTTCGGAACGCTGGTGTAATGCATGCCCAGTGCGCCGCGTTCCTCATCGTCGGTGACGGCCTGGATCATCGAGCCGAAAATATCCGGGTTGATCTGCTTCCAGTCGAGGCTGCCGATATTAAGGAGATAGGAGCGCGCCGTGCGGTTGAAGCGCGGGACATCGAGGCTGCCGGAAAACAGCCCGCCATTCACATAAGGGAAACCGTCCGCCCAGGGGCGAAAGCCCGCCGCGCGGCGGGCCTCAGGTTTCGTGTTCATCGCCCGGAAAATTTCGGCAATGACGAAATCGAGGTCCGACCCGTCGCGCGCGCTCATCTGGTCGATGGTGGCGGTGAAGAGGCCCGTGCCGTTGAAAATGTCGGTGTCTTCGGCGAAGAAGCAGAAGATCAGCCGCGCCATGAAATGGTTCATGTCCGGTCGGCGCGCGCTGGTGTCCCAGTCGGGGTTTTCCTTGCGCAATTCCAGATAGAGGCGGTTTAATCGCCCGGTCGCCCGGATATCGAAAGCATTCTCGCGGATTTCGCGCACCGTCGAGATGCCGGCGAGCGGCAGAAAGAAGCCGAAATGGTTAGGAAATTCGGCGTAAGGACAGGCGATGAGGGCCGCGTCCGAGACGAGGTCCTCAGCCTCGAACCATTCCCCATCCGTCGCCAGCACGAATTTCGCCTTGGCGCGCGCCGTGGCGGGGCTGCTTTTGAGCGCCGCAAGCGTGCTCGAAACCTCCCCCGGCGCGGCGACAGCGATATGGATATGGTTCGTCTGCAGCACGCCGCCGGCAAGGTCGGATTTGTTAGTCTCGCCTTTACGCAAGCGTTTGAGGGTGGTTTCCTTGTTGCTGAAGGCCTGCAGGAAGAGAAAGGGAAACTCCGCCGCGTCGAACGGCTCTTCCGCAAGCTTCGATACCGCCTCTTCAATCTCGACCGCGTTCATAGGTTCCCGTCGCTTTTCCGATGGGGCCGCGATTGGCCCACTGCGTTGGCTCTACCTATCGCGGCAGGGCAGCGGGCGAAAGAGTTTTGTCGGCACCGCCCGTGTTACGAAAAAGCTGCCGGGTTCATAAACTTGCGGCTGAAGCCCTTGATTATCGACGACCTCTTTGTTTAGGTTTCGCTTATTCGGTTCGCATTGTTCCGAGCCGTGGGGGCAGGGGTTCAAGTGTTTCAGGAAATCGGACGGTCGGTCGTCGCCTTCATCCTTGGCGCGGCGAATTATCTTGTGAAGGATGAAGCAGCACCAGGCATTGTCGCTCTCGGGATCGTCATTCTTTTTGCGGGTCTGGCCTTTGTGTTCCTCCGCCAGGTCCTTTCACAAAAAAGCGCGGTGAACTGGCTCAAAAAACAAATTCAAAACAGTCCGAGCGGTGAGGATTTCAGCCGCGATGTCGATGTTTTATCAGCGGCGATCAACGAGGGTAGTACCGGCAAATATCGCCGCCAACTGGCGACGGCGTGGAACGAATATCGCGAAACACTCGTGGCGCATGAGGAGGGCGGCAGAATCATTTTGCGCAACGCCGTTCGGCCCTCGATGTTCCTCAATCCGGAGGATTTGTGTCAACGGCGGAGTAAAAACCGGCCACGGGGCGGAGCAAAAGTCGGCCACTTTCGGCGCGCGC
>NZ_BMHH01000036.1 GCF_014640615.1 Paramesorhizobium endophyticum
CGCAGGAATGTGCCAACTACTTCAAATCCTGCGGATATGACCCCGAGTAAAGTGGACGCGCTCTAGCCGGTCAGCGGCTCTTCATCACAGGAGGAAGCGGCTATGTCGGGCGCAACCTGATACGTCATTTCACCGATAGAGGCCTGGAAGTCGTCGCCTTGGTGCGCAGTCCCCGATCGGCTCAGGTCGTGACGGCGCTTGGGGCTACGCCCTTCGAAAGTGACGTATTGAGTCCGCAGCTCACGGAGGGCATGCGAGGCTGCGATATGCTCGTCCATGCCGCTGCCGACACCAGCCATGGTTCGGCACACTCCTCCAGACAAAGGCGCATCAATGTGGAGGGAACACGCAATGTCTTCGAGGCGGCGCGCCGAGCGGACATTGGCAAAGCGGTGTATATCAGCAGTGAATCCGTGCTTTTGGATGGAGGGCCGCTGGTAAATGCAACCGAGACGCATCCTCACCCGAAGAAACCCGCCGGCAGCTATTCCAGGACCAAGGCGGAAGCCGAGCAGGCAGTGCTGGCATTGGCCATGCCGGGCTTCGATGCCGTGGTCATCCGGCCGCGCTTTGTCTGGGGTCGTGACGACACGACGGCGCTCCCGCAACTCGTGGCCGCCGTGCATTCCGGGAAGTTCGCCTGGATTGACGGAGGCGACTACCTCACATCCACAACCCATGTCGCCAATCTCTGCCATGGAGTTGAACTGGCACTTCTGAAAGGCCGAAGCGGTGAAGTCTATTTCATCACCGATGGCGAACCCGTGCCGTTTCGCGCGATTGTAGGAGGGCTTCTGCAAACACAGGGAATTGCCGCGCCGAATAAAAGCCTGCCTCGCTCCATCCTGCGAGGCATGGCGGCGGTGGGTGATTTCGTGGAGCGGATCAGTCTTGGTCGCATCAAGGCGCCGATCAACCGCCAGATCTTTGCGAGCTCGGCGGTCGAAATCACTCTGGACATCGGCAAGGCCCGTACTGAGCTGGGATATCAGCCTATCATGACCATGGCTGAGGGCCTCAATGAACTTACGCACAAGACATGACCGGCTTTCAGCCGTCTATTTTGTACTCGCCTTCGGTGAATGCAGCCCTTCCATTTTAGCAGTTTCACGTGAGGAAAGTCTGCCCGTCATAATGGTGCCGCCGGTTGGCCGCAAAGCTCCCAGCCACCCTTCGGAAGGCGACTTCGCGATGTACGACGCCTTTGGCAGAACCTACCCACCGAACGCGGATCGCAACACCGAAATCATGCTGACCGGCGAGACGGTGACCTTACAATTGGCAGACGGATAATCAATTGTGCGGAGCCATTCCTGCGAATGGGGAAGAGCGACTTTGATCTTTTCGCCATTCGGCCCGCCCTCGCAGGCGGTGGCTATCGAAATTTTGAACCAGGCAGTTCTGTTCCTGGCGGAAAGCGTCACCGGCAGAGAGGCGCAAAGGGACCTAGCGCTGGAATAGGTGGCATAATTCGGCAGCGCTTTCCCGGTTTCATCGGTGACGAGGATCGAGGGAAAGCCGCGGATCTGGCACGTTTCCGTTCCCTCATATTCGATGATGTAGGCATTGTAGACGCTTGACGCTCCGCCGTCGCCAACGTCACTGTCCTTAATCGATACCTCCGACGGTTTTGCATTCGCGAATTGCCTTACCGAGACTGGCGTGCAAATCCTCCAAATCCCGCACGCGGGCGTTCAGCGCCTGGGAAATGCAACTGGCGAAGGCCTCATGGTTCGGACAATAGCCTGTCAAGCTGGAAAACCCACCCTGCTGCCGATCCAAGACCGCACGGAGAGATTGCGGAAGGCGCGGCCGGAGCACACCCGCCAGTTCATCCGCCCGCTTTGCAGTGTCGCGCAGTTTTCTGCTGCTGCAGACCGCCGTCTTGTATTCATCGGCCGACCGCGCAGCCGACGCATTACACCGCGGTTCGATACTCGGTGGATTTGCTGAACCCGCTGAAGCGTCAGCATAAACGTAGGGCAGCGCCATCAGCCTATCCGATATCTCCTTATAAGCGCTGTTGAGACATGTCACATCGCCATTGCACTGGTCGCGTCGCCATGGAGCCAAGAGGTTTGCAATTGCTCGGCCCTGGATTTGAGCCCGGGTGGCGAGTCAGGGCTGGTCATCAGCCTATGATACATCGCCGCCACCTTTTCATCGAGGTTGCGGAGGTCTGGCGTGTTGCAGATTGCCCACTCGGTGTCAGTATGCGCCCGACGGCAGTCGAAGCTCTGCGCTACTACATCCCGCGGGACCGTTGCGACCGGCGGTCAGCCCTACGGGCCGCACTCCCAACGCCCAGCAAGCCCGTTCATAGACGAGCGTCGCAGGCCGTGCCGGGGATTCCCCGCCTTCGTTCGCAGCACCTGTGATCGTGATCTTGATCGTCTTGCCCTGGCCCGTGAAGGTAGCGCCCTTGACCATCCCGTTAAATCCGCCGGGCGCGCCGATGCGCTCCATATAACCGGAGACCTTGACGGACACCGTGGGCAGGTTCGCTCGAGCCGACGAACGATGCCCTTGGCAAACAGGACCGGTTGGGTGTCGCCGGTCGAGAAGCTGCAAGCAAGCTCGCCGGATAATCCCGCGCCCTCAAGATCGCCGGCTGTCAGTTGGTCGAGCCTGATTTCCGAGCCGTCGCCTCCAACAGTTTCGCCGGCTGGCGACGCTGACGCGTGAGTATCTTTCGCCGGAGACGTTTCCTTTGTATCTGTATCAGATCGCGAACATCCGGCCAGCAGCGCACCGGCGATCATGGCAAACACCGCATTCGAAATTCGTTTGGGTGGGAAAGCAATATATTGTTGTAACATCCATTATCCTCTGAACTCGTCGCGTCTCAATAGCTGGCGAGTTTGGCGCGTTTACGACGGAACCGGCCAGATGGAGCAAGGATAAAAACCCTCGATCTTGAAGCGATCTATCGCGACTACATCGCCTGCCTCAACAGGCGGGACTGAGCAAATCTTGGCTGGTTTGTCCATGACGCGGTCCATCATAATGGCAGGCCGCTCGGGATCGATGGCTACCGCGCGATGCTGGAAGCCGATTTCGAGCAAATCCCCGACCTGCATTTCAAAATTGCGATCCTCGTCACCAATCCGCCCCGGATCGCCAGCATATCTGCGGTCATTCTCGATCGAATCGAAGAATACCGGAGCGTGCTGGAAAGCTATTTCCGCCGTCTTTTGCCCTTTATCCGCTGGCGTCCGACTGACCCGGGCAATGTCGAGGTGCTGAACGAAACGGCGGACTTTTACCGCTACTTCGATGCGACGCCTCACGCGGAGTTTCTGTTCGAATGCGTCGCACGTGCCATCGATGTCGATCTGCCCGCAGAAACCGCATTCCTCAGGAGCTATGATCGTTTCAGGTAGAAGTAAAAGGCATGCTCGACATGCCGGACCGGGTGCTCGACCTGCTTTTCCGGTTCCTGCGGCAAAACGGGGGCAAACTATCGAAGCGAGCCAGCGAAAAGGAATTCGCGGCGCTCACCGATGACGAGACAGCGCGGATCGAGGCGATATTCGCTGGCCTCTAGAGGCCGAGGCCCTTGCTGATCTGGCTTGCCGCTGTTTTGAGGAGCGTGGCAAATCGCTGCAAATTTGCGTCCTGTGTCCTGAAGTGAATGCGGCAAAAAGCAATTTTAAGATGCTCGTCATAAACAACTCCGAGAACCACGACTCCTCAATCGTTTATTACAGAACGAACCGAAGAAAAGATTGAGGCATTGCCTCGGAAGTAAATGGTCTTAAGGTTTTTGCCTTTTCATAAGCCATAAATATATCGGTTACGAGAATCGTTTGAGGATCAGCGGCAATATTCCTCCCGCCTTCAAGGTGCGGATCTCGACATTCGTTTCGATCGCCGCGCTTACCTCGAAGCGGACGCTGTCGCCATTTTCCCTGCGGATGGTCACTGTTCCTTATCCACCAGCTTGAACAGTTCGCGCAGCATGTCGACTATATAAGATAAACGCGCTTCGATATCGATTTCCGCCATCGTGTCGCCCCCTTTATTATCAATAGCAAAAATCAACATTTAAGGCTCTGAGGGGGCAATTGATCAATCCATCAATTTATAATTTTAGAATAGTTGGTTAAGCTAACAGAGTTTAATAAAATCGTCAGATGCGCCAAGCCGTCCGCTTCAGACGCACCGCAACCTCCGCGGCCTTGGCCGGAGGGATACTTTGCGCATTGCCCTTTTTGGGTCTTCAGCGATATCGTGGGCCTGGTCGGGTGCTGCGGTTTCCTGCCGTGCCCCCATTCCCGCATTCTCCCGGTCAAGTATGCTCATCGGGTTCCAAGTAAATATACTACCGCGTGAGCAGCGAAGTAAAAGATAATTTTGGATGGAACCACTGGCAGGACAGCACTTCCATCCAAACAAAATGCCTCTACGCCCCGACTACCACTTAACTCTGAACCCGAGATTGCCACTGAGTCTGTAGCTGTCGGCGAAATGCTCGAGGCTGGTATCGATTGTCGCCTCACCATAGAAGGCATATTTGCCATCGGCCCAGCTATAGGTGCCGCCAGCGCCCAGTCCCCCCCAATAGCGGTCGTTCTGCGTGGCGAAGGGAACGCCGGCCACCTTGATCTTGGTCGCCTTGCTGAACTCATAGGAGAGGTTGGCAATGGCGTAGAGGTTGGCCTGCGTCAACAGGCCCTGCTCGTCGCGCCAGGCTTGGCCATAATCCGCAGCGATTCCAAGCCGCCCTTTCAGGCTGTCGGTCTCGTCATGTGTGACATGAGCTCCGAAGCTGTCCGTGAAGCCATCGAACTGGATCGCCGACCAGGTCAACTGCGCCTGCGGCGTTATCGACCAGTTGGGATCGATGGCCACCCGCTTGCCGGCTTCAAGGCTCAGCGCATAGCCGAAGCCGTCGATATCGCTGGCGAGCGAACGGCGCGCCGTGTCCGAGGTCAGGTCGTTGGTATACCAGGTGGTCTGCGCGACGGCGTCCACATAGACCCCGTCATCGCCATACCAGGTCAGCGTGCCGCCAAAGCCATAACCGTTGGCATCGACGCCACCGTACCCATGCACCGAGCCCATATTGGCCTTGGCATAGCCGTAATGCATGGTAACCCCGCCGATCACGGCGCCCTGTGCCGTCTCGTAGAGCTTGCCGTCGATTCCGGTCTCCAAGCCATAAGTGTTGACGTTGTAACGCGTCGCGGAGGTGGAATAGCGCGGCTCGAAGCGGCCATGTGCGCCTTCTACCCGGCCCCAGATGTAGGTGTCGCTGGCGATATCCGCGCCCGCCTCCTTCGCGGGAACCATGGTTCCCTCGCTATCGCCCTGTGCGACCGCCGGGTTGGCGGCGCCGCTCCAGTAGCGGTTGCCGACGCGCTGGCGCAGGGTACCTACCGCGTTCAGTTCCTGCAGCACCGAGGAATACGCCTCGTAGATTGGCACACCGGGCTGATATTGCGGCGTTACAGATCCTTTCAACACCGAGCGCAGATACCAGTCACTTTCATCGATTGCATCAGCGGCAGCGATGGATGCGGTGCCACCGGTAGCTGCACTCGCGCTGCCCTTGAAGAGCCGGTAGGCATAGGCGCCGGCGGTCACGGCCTGATCGCCATGGTAAACGTAGTCACCCTTCAATTTGAAGGTACCGTTCGAATTGCCGTCCACCTCAATGACCTTGATGCCCTGCTGCTGTGTCTGATCGCCGGTGCCGCCAACATTATTCACCACCAGCGTGCTGGTGCCCGAGGTGTTGCCCTTGACGACGAGACGATCGGTCTTGGAATTATCGTCTCCGAGCGCGGTGTTAAGGGAAACGACGCCGCCCTGTCCGGTATAGTCTCCCGTAATGGTGAGTGTTGTACCCGGCGCGGTACCCTGTAGGCTCACATCGCCTGCGTTGGAGAGCGAGGCGAGGCTTTGGTCAAACCCGCCAGTGGCGAGCGCGCCGTTTTGCTCCACAGTGAAAGCGGAAGCCGAGCTGAAGACATTGGCGGCAGCGGCTTGGAGTGTGCCGCCTTCCACCACTGTGTCGCCGGTGTAGGAGTTAGCACCGGACATCACCAGCGTACCAGCGCCCCTCTTGAGGAGCCCACCAGGGCCGCTCAGCGTCTGCGATGCCGAGAGAGTGAAGATATTGTCCTTGTCGGCGATATCGAAGCCGCCGCCCTCTTCCTCCCATTTGATGGCACGCGTGGTCGATCGGTATTTCTCGCCGGTCACCTGCATTATACCCCCGTCGAAGGTGAGTTCGCCGGTGGCGGCCCCGAGATTGCCGTCCGACGACACGGACAGTGTGCCGCCGTCGAAGACCGTGCCGCCGCTGTAGCTGTTTTGGTCATTCGTCAGCACCAATGTGCCGAGATCGGCCTTTACCAATTGGATATGCCTGCCAGGCGCATTGATCAGTTGCGATTCAATCACCGTCGTCATGTCTGCACTATCCGGCGTGTTCATGCCGGTGCGGATGATGCTTCTGACGCCACTGGTCGGGGATACGGGCGAGGGCCACAGCGTTATGACCCCCCCCCTCAGGACATAGCCGTCCACGGTGAATTGCATGCCAGCGACATCAATGCTCCCCTTGCTCATATCCAGCGTCACTTCGCCGCCCTGGGTCTGGAAGATAGTGAAGGTCTTGTCGGTGAAGCCGCCGTTATTCGTTCCCTCGTAATTCGTCCAGTTGGTCAGGCCGCCCGGGCTGGCAGCCTGCCAGGTGCCCGAACCGCCATCGATCTGATTGTTGGCGCTCGTGGTCGATCCATCCCAGAAGTTATGCGTAGTGGGAGTTATCGATGTGCCGGGAACGTAGAGGTTAACCTGGTACTCCGTGTCGTGATATTGAACGAAGGTGTTCGGCGGTAGACTGGAGTCCGTCTTGCTGAATTCGCCGGAGATCGGTTTGGTCGATTCGATCAGGCCGTAAATCCCGGGATCGAACGTCGCGCCTGGGCCAAGCTTCACGTTCAATTTTGCGGCTGGGTCGATCGTCACGAGGTCTCCGACCTGAATCTGCAGCGCATCCGCAGTGCCGACCGGACCGCCGGCGTTATAGTAGAACTCCGTATTCGAATTGGCGTCCAGCGTCAGCGTACTTTTGAGCGTGAGCTTGTTTATGCTGAAGCCGAGTTCGTCCTGTGAGTAAAGCGTGCCGCCGCCATTGATCGTCACGGCGCCGCCGATAGTGCCCGCGCCGCGCAGTGTGCCGCCGCTTTTCACCGTCGTCGCACCGGTGGCGTTCGACTGATCGCCATTGATCAGCAGCGCACCGGAGGAGACGGTGGTCGTCCCCTTGTAGTCGTTGTCGTTGACAAGGGTGGTTATGCTGCCTGGGCCACCGGCCTGATCGATACCGCCGTTACCGGTGATCTTTCCGCTATAGGTGTAGAAATCGCTGCGATTGAACTTGAGAGTACTGCCCGCCTCAAGAGAGACGATGCTCGAGCTTTTGCCCAGCGTTCCCGTCGTTCCGCCGTTGCCGACCTGGAGCGTGCCCTGCTGGACGGACATGATCCCCTCGAACTGTTCGTTGCTTCCGGTAAACACCAGGGTGCCGGCGCCTTTCTTGACGAACGGGGCAGCGCCGCTGATCGTCTGCGTCTGCGACAGCGTGAAGGTGTTGTTCGCATCCGCGATGTCATAACCACCGCCCGACGTCGTCCAGTTGATCTGGCGCGCCGTCGAGTTGAAGCTCGTGCCGGTCACCTGCAATATGCCGCCACGGAATGTGATCGCGCCTCCGTTCCCGAGGTTCCCGTCATCCCCGACCGACAGCGTACCCTGATCGAGCAGCGTGCCGCCGCTATAGCTGTTGCTGGTGTTCGTCAGCACGAGTATGCCGGCCTGATCCTTGACCAGTTGAATGGCCTGGCCCGGCGCATCGACCAGTTGGGAACCGATTGTCGCCTTCTTGTTTTCGTCGCCCGCCTGATAGCCAACCTTGATGACGCTCTGATTGGCCGCTGCGCCCGTCGTGGGCCACAAGGTTAGGACACCGCCGGTCACCTCATAGCCGTCCACGCTGAACTGCATGCCGCCGACATTGATCGCGCCCCCGCTGTTATCCACCGTGACCGTGCATGGGGCGCTGGAACTGCATGCTGTTCCCTCGAACATGGCGAAGGTCTTGTCAGTGAAGCCGCCATTCTGGCCAGCACTCGGGTCGGACCAGTTGGTGAGAGCGGTGCCGGCCTGCCACGTGCCGGAACCGCCCTTGACCGAGCCAGTCCATGTCGTGTTGGGGCCGTCCCAATAATTGAACGTCTGGGTGGTGGCTGCGGGAACGGTGAGGTAGACCTCATTCGCAATGTCGTATTTGACGACGAAGTTCGCGGGGATGGCTCCTGGCTTGAATTGGCCCGTCCTCGTTCCTGTTGTCGCTTGCAGCAATCCGTAGTTTCCGGGCGTAAGGGTCACTCCCGAATCCACTTTCACATTCAATACGGCATTCGAGTCGATCACGATGTTACCGCCCGTGACCTGGATCTGCGCCGCATCCCAATCGCCGCTGCCCCCCGGATCGGCCTTGTAGTTGAAATCCATGATGGAACTGGCTTGGAAGTCCAGGGCGCCCTTGATGGTCAGCTTTCCGCCGGCCCCGCCCGCATACTGCGAGGTGAGCGTGCCGTTGCCATCGACCGTCACATTGCCGCCGATGGTGCCAGTGCCGCCCAGTGTGCCGCCGCTCTTCACCTCGGTCGCCCCGGTCGCGTTCGTCTGATCACCATCGATCATCAGGGTGCCGGAGGTAACGGTCGTCGTGCCCTTATAATCATTGTCACCGCTGAGGGTGGTCACGCTGTTCGGGCCGCCCGCCTGGTCTATGCTGCCGAGGCCGGTGATCTTGCCCGCATACGCATAGGCGTTCGACCGGTTGAAGGTGAGGTTGCTGCCGGTCGCGAGCGAAACGGTGCTCGTGCCGAGACCCAGCGTTCCCGTCGTTCCGCCAGCGCCGACGGCGAGATTGCCCGACTGGATATCCATGGTGCCCGAAAAGCCCGAACCGGCGGTGTCGTTGGTGCCGGTGAGGATGAGATCGCCCGGCCCGATCTTGGTCAGATCATTCCCGCCTCCGATATCGCCGGCGAGCGTCAAGCTATTGGCTGCGGCGGGCCCGACATCGAAGGTTCCCGCGGCGTCGAACGTTACCGCTCCGTTGTAAATGATCGTGTCCGTCGTTTGCAGCGTACCAGACGTTGGTGCGGCAACGGTCTTCGAATCGAAAGTCAGGCCACCGACGCCTATATTGTTGGCCGCCTTCACCGAAACCACACCGTTATAAATTGTGAGGCCGTCATTCTGATTGGCGCCGCCAAGCACGAGCGTGCCGGGGCCATCTTTAGTGAGCACGCCGGCGCTGGCGCCGGACTGGGTGATGGGCATGTTTATGGTGAGGATATGTCCTGCAGTGGCCATGTCGATACCGCCGCCATTGGGGCCGATGGCCCAGGGCTGGTTAGGGCCCCATGGCTGGGAATTGTTGCCTATCAACTGGAACACACCGCCATTCAGGGTGATCAAGCCTGTCGGGTCGCCAGCAAGTCCAGACGCATAAATACCCGTATACACACCGCCGAGGAGGTTGAGATCCTTGAAATTGAAGCCTAAGACCTGACTCTGCAGAGTGCCTGGCCCGGCTTTGGTGAGGGGTCCGCCGGTAAAGCCCTGAAATTCGGTTCCGAGGACAAAAGTATTGGTCGGATCGTCGATGTCGAACCCGCCGCCCCCGGCGCCCCAGACCGGCGTCACCGTGCCGGCCAAAGAGGTGAACGTCGTGCCGGTGACCTTAAGCAGGCCGCCGTCGAATGTCAGCGTATCGCCGACTTGCCCGAGCTTTGCCGCGGAATCGACCGCGAGTTCCCCTTCCTTGAGAGTCCATGGCGTGCTTTGGCCGGTGGGGATGGCACCGGTTAAAGTCCATGTACTCTTGCCCACTTTTTCGTATGCGTTAAAGACGCTGTATTGGAGCACTAACTGAGCCAAATCGAATTGATCGGTTCCCACGTCTCCGCCCAGACGTAATGTATTGTTCGTGTCGGGGGCTCTTATTGTACCTTCAAGGACGGAACCGGGCTGAATTTCCATTACGTTTTGGTTACCAGTGAATTGGATGGCGATAGCGTTAGGATACACCGTCCCCTGAGTATTCTTGCCGGCCGATATCCTGCCGGCGTTTACGATCGTCGTGCCTCTGCCTGAGTTGTAGGTGCCGGTAATGGCGGTGCCGCCTATAACTAATGGGTTGCCGGCTGCTCCAATCCCCGCGTTGCCGCCGGATATGACGCCTGTGCTTGCATTGTTGATAATGAGCGCATCGCCGGAAATGCCGACCCCCCCAACCCCATCCCGTCCGCCAGCCTGACCCGTATACGGGTCAGCCCCCCCGTCTCCGCCGGTAATGGTTCCCGCGTTATTGATCGTGATGCCAGAAGCAATAATGCCGGTGCCCCCCGTCCCGCCGACACCATCTCCTGTGTTAAATCCGTTAGGAGACGTGCCGCTGGCGCCGGCGTCACCGCCTTTCCCGCCTGAAATGCTGGCGCCCTGCTTATTTTCGAGAACCTTGTTGCTGATGCCGGTGAGGACTGAGAAGTAAAGGCCGACGCCGCCGTCACCGCCTGCACCGCCGCTGCCGGAAAAACCATTAGTATCCACAGCGTCACCGCCGGTCCCGCCGGGGCCACCGTCGCCACCTGTGATATGCGAGTTGTTCGTGACATCGACAAAATTATCGAGCACAAGGCCAAATCCTCCTCCGCCGCCGCCGGCGCCGCCGCCGCCATCAGCTCGGGTGCCGAAGTTATACGCGGTTCCGCCATTCCCGCCCTTCCCGCCTTTCCAGCCCTTTATGGGTGCGCCGACTGTATAGGCCGTTGTGCCGCTGTAGGTAGCCCCGTGATCTCCACCGCCTCCACCGCCGCCGCCGGGACCGCCAGGGGTGGTCGTGGAATCAGGTGCATTACCGCCATTCCCGCCATCGCCATTGCCACTCCCACTGTTTCCCGCTGTTCCTGCCGTGCCCCCGTTCCCGAAGTTCGTTTTACCACCAACACCGCCGTTTCCCCCGCCCGCTCCGCCGCCGCCGGCACCCTGGCCGCCAGCTACCCCGGTTGATGGGATGGGGCTCACTCCATCCATCCCCAGCGTACCGCCGACCCCCCATGAGCCACCGGCGGTCTGGCCGCCATTGCCACCATGCTCCCTTGGCGCCGTCCATGTCTGCGCAATGGACGGCTGGAGACAACTTGCAAAAACAGCGCCCACCGCCGAACCCGCAAGCAATCTGCGCCGCCAAACCCGCCAGAATGGACGAGACAGGGATTTCCGTGGATGATCGCTCATTTTTTTCCCGATAATAACCAAGGTGGCACCTTAATATGCTGCTGTAGTTGCGTAGTTTTTCTAATGTATAGTCTCGCAACTTATCGTAAAAATTGATTAAATCAATATTTGTATTGGCATTACAAATTATACTGCCGATAATGCCTGTTTATACTATGTCGGAAAGCTCGCCCCCAAGAGCGGAGCACCAGGAAAGGCTCTTGTTTTCCCGGTGGAAATTTACAACCAACGAGAGCATTTATCTTGACACCCATTTATTTGGGGTGGTACAGTCCGGCTCATCCAAACAAAAGAATATTCAATATTTCAATTTTAAAACAAAGGATTAGGCCATGGTCGGCAATAATGATCTCACCTGGATAACGGCCGGAACTGCTTATCCGATCCAGGATGGCGGCGACAGCACGATCGAAAGTGTAATCTGGGTTAAATGCACTAATCAGGGAACGAGCAATGCCGGACAGGTACGCTTTGACGTGACGGGTCCGGGCGATTCATCGGCGACCGTCTTTGCAAAGATAATCGAAATTTCAGGTGTATACGTTGCAAGAATGACACTCATTCTGCCGGACTCTGTAACCGATGGCGAAAACTTCATTTTGAACGCCACACCGGTGCGATCCGACAGGGTGACCGAGGACGGCGCCCCGGCGGGCCGCCTGGACGCGACGGCCTGGCGTTATGATCCATCCTCGGGGAAATCGCTGAAAGTCAAGGAGGCTTATGCCAAAACGCCGGGCGATGCGACCAAGCCGGGCTATTTTTATACGCTCTCCGTGACAGCCAGAAAGAAGAATGGCGGCGGCGCCATCCCTGGAGCTGCAGTCGAATTTAGTGTTTCCCCCTCCAACAACGTCAAGCTCTATAGCGATTCGACGCTGGCAAGACTGCCGGCGCTTCTGCCGGATGCCTTCTATCTCAACACCGACGCGCAGGGACAAGCGATCGCCCGCATCGCCACGACCGATGGCATCAACATCCAATGGCTCAAACTGGAATCGGAACTGCAGGGCACGCATACGCGGGCGGAGACCTCGGTTTATTTTTCCACCACGCCGGATTATCCCGATGCGATACCGGGATGGCAGGGGCCGTCTCTTCCCGATGCGGTCAACGGGGTTCTCACCCTTCCGGACGACGGGCAGAATTACAAGCTTGCCGTGCCCATCAACGACCCGGATGACGGGAACGTGACGCGCCATGTTATCATCAATGATCAGATCGCCTTTCCGGTGTCTTTCACGTCGGAAGAGACGCTGTTGCTGCCCGATACGCATCTCATCTTCGATCCGAGCACGACCTCCAATACGTTTACTGTTTTTTCGCAGGATGCGAGCGGCTCGATCCTTTCCGCATACAACCAGTATGGCGTTTCGGGCACGCCCTGGGGCAACATGCCCAATCCCGACGAAAAGCCAAAAATCCTGCCGGAGGCGCTGATCGATCCCGATCCGGCAAACCGTATCCTGACCAAAAATTACGTCAACGCGCATGACGGCTTGGGGATCGCGCTCAATCCCATCACGATCAGCATGATGGGCCCCAGCGACCTTGGAGGAACGTTCGACATCAACGCGATGGCCGATACCACAGCCGTGTTTCGCTATTACATGAACGGCTACGAGGCGCCCAACAGTTTGACGATCAGGAAAGGAACATTCAGTAACCTTACCGACGACGTGACATCCCCGGTGCCTGCCCCGCAGCTGAGCGCCGACAAACTTACACTCGAATGGACGCAGCCATTTGCCATTTTGCAATACGCCCTCTCCGTAGGCTGGTTCCAAAATGCATCGGCAATCCCGCCACGGCAGCAATGCGGCTTCGATTATTATATTCAGCAGATCCAGAACGGCCAGAAGCATCATTGGTATAGCCTTCTGACATCACAAACCGCAAAACCCTATACAGCCAATATTTCCGAGTAGCAGAGGCATATTTCATCCGACGATGTCTGAATTGCCCGCAAACCATTTTAAACAAGGAGTTAATTCATGCCCAATACCCTTACCTGGCTAACGGCCGGAACCGCTTATCCGATACAGCAGACGGCCGATGACAATATAAAAAGCGTAATCTTCGTAATATGCGCCAATGATGGATCGGACCATCAGGGGAAGGTCCGGTTCGAGATCAGCGGACCCGCCGTCACCAAAGGCATGACAATCACTTCGCCCTCGGCCATACAGAAAACTGGGGAGATTTTCTTTGCAAGGGCGACCTTGACCATTCCGCCAACCGTTGCCGATGGCGACACATTCACATTGAGCGCGACACCCACGAAATCGGACGGAACAGTGGATGGAGTGTCGATTGCCTTGGGACCTTGCACAGCTTGGAATTTCGACGGGAATTCGGGCAAGACTGTGAGATCGCCGCAGAGTTTCGCAAAGACGCCGGGCGACCCAACCCTGGTCGGTTACCATTACAATGTGTGGGTCAGCGTCCGGAAGAAGAATGGCGGCGGCCCGATTGAGGGCGTATCGGTCCAGTACAACCTGAGTCCGCAGTCCACCTCCAAACTCTATCTGCAAGATGGAACGGAGGCGCCATCGTTCCTGCCCGGCGTTTACTATATCAACACGAACGCGCAAGGTGAGGCGGCAGCCATCCTTGCGACGACGCCGGGCGTCAATATTCAATATATAACGCTGGATTCGACCCTTACGGGATTGGGAACGCTCGCAATAGGCAGGTTCTATTTTGCCACGACGCCGGATCCCCAAGATCAAGGAATAGGATGGTTGGCGCCAACCCTCCCTGATGCCGTGGGCGGGGTTCTTACCCTTCCGGATGTCGGTAATGATTATCGGATCACCTATATCGTCAACGATCCGGAAGCGGGCGGCGTAACCCGCCATGTTATCATCAGCGACCGTGTCGGATTCCAGGTGGACGCCACAGCGACTTCGACGTTTCTGCGCCCCGACACGGACCTCGATACGACATCCAATCCCAATACATTTACCGCCTTTTCCCAGGACCAGGCCGGCAATATCTCCTGCAGCCCTCTACAGCGTTATACCATACGAGGGACGCCCGGGCTCAATCTGCCCAACCCCGCCCTCTCTCCGCGTGTCCTGCCGGAAGCGCTGATCGATCCCGATCCGGCAAACCGTATCCTGACGAGAAATGTGGTCAACGTCCATGGCGGCCTGGGGATCGCACTCACTCCCATCCTGATCGACCAAATGGGACCGAGCGACAAGGGAAACAATTACGACACCAGCCTTCCGGCGAGTGCAACCACGGTGGTGTTCAGCTATTATATGAACGGGTATGAATCAGCGACCAGCTTAGCCCTCAGATCGAACAAGTACAACAACGGCTATATGGTTACTCCCGTGCCGGAGTTGACGCTGACCGCAAATAAAGCCTCGCTTCAATGGAGCCAGCCTTATGCAGTCCTGCTATACGCCTGCTCTGTCGGCTGGTATCAGAATCCGTCGGCGGTGCCTCCACGGCAAAAGTGCGGCTTCGAATATTACATCGAGCAATTGCAGAACGGCGTGGCCAACAGATGGTACAGCAGCCTCGCGTCCCAGACTCAATTGCCATATACGGCAAATATTCCTGCGTAAAGCATGCCTCCCAAAAGCGGGAACCGTTTTTGGGAACGACGGCAAGCATAAAACAAGCCTGGAGCGCGTTGTGTGGGCGCGCTTCAGGAAGCTAATCGGTCCATGTTTTGGCAGAAGCCATAAAATCCGCGCCGGTCGTTTTGGGAAGGCAGCCTTTTCTATTTGAAAATCTATTTTTATAAAGGGCTACATCATGGTCAATACGCTTCACTGGATGACAGCCGGCGTCACCTATCCGCGTCCGGCATCAGGCAATGGCGCCAAGGAAATTGGTTTATGGGTTAACTGCGCAAACGGGGGAACGGCCGGCAACGGCCTTGTCCAATTCGGGGTCACCGGGGAGGCTACCACCAAAGGCGTGAAAATCCTTAAGGATGAATTCGCGCAGATAATTTCGACAAACGGCATATACTTGGCACATGCGATTATCAGCATACCGGATACAGTTACCGATGGCGACACATTCACGCTGACAGCCACGCCCCTGAACAGCGACCTATCCAGTGACGGGACTCCCATCGCACTTGGGCCTTGCAAATCCATGGTGTTTGACGAGACCACAACGGGACAAAACGTGCTGTCGGTGCAGCATTTTGCGAAGACGCCGGGCGACCCGACAAAGCCGGGCAATCATTATCAAATATTTCTCAACGTCAAAACTCCGGCGGGCGGCGCCATCGCAGGCGCCGCGGCGGAAATTATCCTCGATCCGCCCGGCACCTCGAAGCTCTATCTGGACGATGACACCGCAACGGAGGCATCGTCATACCTGCCGGGCGTATATTACATCAATTCTAACGCGTCAGGGCGAGTCCAAGCCAGACTCGCTACAAATCCAGGCGTCCGTATTCAAGTTGTCACCGTGACCGGGAACGTTGTGGGGATGAAATCCAACCCATCGGCGCATTTCTATTTTTCCAGAACGTCCGATACCGCCGATCAGAGCCCCGGATGGCTTCCCCCAACGCTCCCCGACGCCGATTCAAACGGTTATCTTCACCTTCAGCATGACCAGAAAACATTCCGGCTGACCGTGCCCATCAACGACCCCTATGCAACCCCGGCCCACCGCGGCGTGATCATCAACGACGACTTTGCCTTTCTGGTTCATGCTTCAACAACCACAACGGTAAGGGAAGCCGTTACGCATCTTGTCATAGGCGGAGGGACGGTTTCCAACTGGTTTACCGTCTTTTCGCAAGACCACAACGGCGCCATCGAATGCAGCGGGGCAAGTGGTTATGGCGTGAAAAACGCGCCGGGGGCCAATTTGCCCGACCAGGATGCTGGCCCACGTGTCCTGCCGGAAGCACTGATCGATCCAGATCCGGCAAACCGAGTTCTGACGAAAAATCACATCAATGCCCATGACGGCATCGCGATCGCGCTGAACCCCATCATAATCAGTTCAATGGGACTGAGCGATAACGGCAATAATTTCGATCCCAGCCTGCCGGCAAGCGCAACGACGGTTGTGTTCGGCTATTATATGAACGGGTATGAATCGTCGGCCAGTATCGCCGTCAAGTCGCGCAGGTTCAGTAATTTCGATATGCATACGCCCCTGCCTGGCCTGACGCTCGCAACAGATAATGCCGCGCTTGAATGGAGCCAGCCTTATGCGGTTCTAAAATACGCCCACTCCGTCGGCTGGTATCAGAATTCATCGGCGGTCCCTCCGCGGCAACCATGCGGTTTCGACTATTATATCGAGCAAGTGCAGAATGGCGTGGCCAACAGATGGTACAGTAGCCTGACATCTCAGATCCAATTGCCCTATACGGCAAATATTCCGGCATAGGTGTTGGTCCGGCTGAATCCCGGCCTTCTCCATATAGTAGCATAAATAAATTTATTAACCTGACCGTGCATTCCCGGTTGACAGCATGCAACCCTGGTGAGATAGTTTAGCTGTTTCTGATTGGAAGCCCATTTCGTAATAATCAATATATAAATTATGGAGAACAAAAGCTACAGGTCGAAACAATTAGGATAAGATTCAGTCAAAGCTTGAAAACAGCGCACACAGCAAATGACATGAACATCAGCACCTGCTGAATTGCTTGGAAACAGGAAATCATTTTTCCAAATAAAGGATTACATCATGACGAATACTGTAACATGGATGACAGCCGGCACCGTCTACCCGCGTCCGGGATCGGGTACCCCCCGCGAAATTAATTTATGGCTCTCTTTCGCAGAATTCGGCCCTAACGGCAATGTTAAGGTCGAAGTCACCGGGCCAGCTGCCGCAAAAGGTGTTAAAACAGTCCCTGCCAACGGAATTGCGGCTATTCGAAACGAGAACGATTATTATGTTGCAAGTATGAAGATCGAAATACCGAGCACACTTGTAGATACTGATGAATTTACCCTGACGGCCACGCCCCTGACAAGCAATCTATCGAATGATGGGCAAGCCATACCGCTTGGGCCTTGCACAACTAAGGAATTCGACGAAACTAATTCGGGACAAAACGTGCTGTCGACGGAGCCCTATGCGACGACGCCAGGCGACCCGACAAGCCCGGGCAATTACTATACCGTATTTCTCAACATCAAAGACAGCTCATCCGGCTTCGCTGGCGCCGCAGCCGAGCTTATCCTCGATCCGCCGGGCACAACTGCCAAGCTCTATGATGCCATTAGCAACCAACCGCTGCTGGAGGGCCTACCCGGCGTCTTTTACGTCAATTCAAATACGAATGGGCAAACCCGTTGCAAACTCGCAACAACTGAGGGCGTCAATATTCAAATTGTCAAGGTGACCGGGAGCGTGGTGGGGCTCGGTACCGAAGCATCGGCGAATTTCTTTTTTTCCACAACGCCCGATAGCGGAGATCAGACCCCCGGATGGGTGGCTCCAACGCTCCCCGATGCAGCAGGGGGCAACATTCTCACCCTTGACCCTGGCCAAACGACATACCGGCTAACCGTCCCCGTCAACGATGAACAGTCAAACCCGCCGTACCGCGGCGTTATCATCAATGATACTTCTGCCTTCCTGTATACTCAAGCGACGACATCAACGCTGGATAACGAATCAGTTACGAAACTTGTCCTAAATGGAGGTCCGAAGTCCAACTGGTTTACCGTCTTTTCGCAAGACAACCAGGGCAACATCAGTTGCAGTCCAGCGTCACAGTATGAGGTGAAGGGTGCTCCGGGCAACAACCTGCCTGACATTAGCCTTACGCGTTCAGCGCCGGAACCACTGGTCGATCCCTTTCCGTCGACCGGTATTATCACCAAAAATACTGTCAACGCCCATGACGGGCTCGGGCTCATACTCACCGATATCCAAATAGCCCAGCTAGGATTAAGCGATAAGGGAAAAGCTTACGACAAAACCCTGGCGATAACCGCTACCTCGGTTGTGTTTACTTTTTACATGAACGGCTATGAGAGCTCTACCAGCGTTAGCATCAGATCGCAGGCATATAATAAGCCTGATGAGTTGAACACGCCAATACCGACCCTCGCATATGACACGAACCCTCCAACTAAACTTGTATGGTCAACATCGCTCGTCTCCATGATCTATGCCTTGTCCATAGGTTGGTACCAGAATTCGAGTGTAAGGCCTCCGCGGAAACCATGCGGCTTCGAATATTATATCCAGCAGATGCAGAACAGCGTTCCTCATAAGTGGTATAGCAAAATTGATACCCAGAGAGCGCTCCCTGCCGGATGGTATGAGGCGAACATACCGGCCTAACGCAGCCTGCGGACGTCTCAAAAAAAAAGATCCGGGATTTGATCCCGGATCTTGCAGCACCGGATGAATTTAAACCGGGCTGCCAAGCATCAAGCATATTGCAGAATAGATTTTATCAGCGCGGGTCTCCCCGCTGATCTGTTTGAAGGAATTAAATCATGACCAAAACTTATCCTGGAAGCCCGCGAAAAAGCCTTGGCAAAACCATCGTCCCCAACGGACAGCTCAAGATCACGTCGCCCTTGCCACTGACACAATTTCCACGATGGACCTCCTTCACGGTTACTGCGGAATATACCGGCACGGACAATGCCGTTCAATTCGTCGTGTGGGAGGAGTCAGCTTACACTTCCAACACAGACCGCAGAAAAACCCATGTGTTCGATCCGCCTCGCTCCGAGAGGGTTGGCAACAAATTTACCACGCAAGTCACGTTGCTAGGCTCGCTGTCAGACTTTTTCTGGATATGGGCCAGGGCCGAGGACCCAGCAGTGGATCTGACGCCGGCGTCAGTAGAACTCGTGGCTACGGATCCATCTGGTAATCCCCCCTCGGGATACCTCGTCACCCTTGAGTCATGGGACGGCGATCCTTTGGAGATCGGAACTGACTTTCATCCCTTCCGTGCCGCCTACTTCGATTATGAAGCAAATAATCCGCCACTAGGTCCGTGGGATGGAACAATCACCTGGTCTGTGAGTGTCGATCCATCGGCGCCCGCCGGTACCACGGCACGGTTTTTGACTTCTGATCCGACGCCCGTTGCTACATTCTACACTTGGCAACGCTATGCAATAAACGCCTTGCGGGTCACAGGGCCTGGACCAGGGCCATTCCCCGTAACCGTAACGGCGACTGCAACCGGCACAAGCGATAAGCGCAGTATCACCGTGCTCTCCCAGCAGAACGCACGCCGGACCGGTCAACAGGATATCACCGTGACGACAACGGACCCGGTACCGTTTTCTCCGGCACAATACCACCCCATGGCGGTAAGTGGTTTCACTCCGCCGTCCAAGTTCGATATGAACATGGTGGAATGGCGGGCATTTCCGATGAGCGAAGTGTCGCCTTCATTCCCCTGGATGCATTACAATGTAAATGACAACAGCGTAACAGAGTACTCCGGCTCGACGACCATTCCGGATGCGACGATTTTCACCCGATCCTTCAATTCCACGACCGGCGCCTATGATTTAGGGACATTTCCTGTCGCGTTCGGGACGCCGATCATCATCACATCGGGGACGGCGCAACCGGCGCTTTATACCGATCTGCCCCTCACCGGTACCTATAGCGGAAGCGAGGCGTTCACCCAGGTCGAATGGTCGGTCGATCCGGACGAGAACCCCGGCTATACCGTCACCTTCCAGCCAAACCCCTCGGATGTCACCGGCCAACCGGGCAATCTGACGACAAACACGACTATGAAGGTGACAGGACCGAACGAGCCCGTCACCGTCAAGGTCTATGCCTGCGCGCTCGGCGCAGATATGACCGATCCTGTCAGGGGCGTCACCAACCATCCTATCACTTTTGACGCGGCACCGTCGGCGCCGCAGGGCACGGTGCTGACTGTCGTGTCGCTCGACAACCACCTGCTGGGCGAGGCAGCCTCCCATCTTCTGGAGGCCACCTACACCAATCTCGACGGAACGCCGGTAACCGACCCGAACTGGACCGGCACCATCACCTGGACCGTCGATCCCCTTGTTGCAGGCGTCAAGCTGCTTGATCCGGATCCCACAAAGGCCACCAATGGCGTCGCCATCAATGCGGTATCTGCCACCTACGGCCCGGACAAGATCACCGCCACCATCAAGGCCCATGCCACCAACATGGCTGACAATGCCGGCAACAGCTCCAGTATCGACCTTACCTTCGTTCCCGAAGTCCAGCCCGTCGCTGGCCAGGGCCACATGACCATCATTCCCAAGGACGGCTATGTCCTCACCCGCAGCGTGCCGCACGATTTGACTGTATTCTATAACAACAACGTCGGGACGCCTGTGCCGGATGGCACAGAGGTCATCTGGAAGGCCTTCCCCGATCAGACGGTGAACTTCCAAGGTGGCGGCAAATCGATCACGATGAACGGCCAGGCGACCATGACCGTCACCGTCCCCGTCGATGCCCCCATCGGACAAGCATTGGTTTCGACGGCGACGTTCAACCCACAGACCGGCAGTTACGATCACCCCGACTTCCCGCTGGGCCTCGACTTCATCTCACCCGTCACCGCCATCATGG
>NZ_BMHH01000037.1 GCF_014640615.1 Paramesorhizobium endophyticum
CGCTGCGTCATCCCTTCGGAAACAGCCAGGCGGACCCTCAAATAAAGTTCCACGGTGTAGATCCCCGGTCCCTCCTGCGCTCATTGCAGAAAGGAAATAGGTGGCCGGTTTTTACTCCGCCCGCGGCTGGATTATTCCGCCGCTACCGTGGCCCACTTTTGCACCGCCGCTCTCATGTCTAAAGCAAAGGCGGAATCCAGGCCGTCCGTGAGCAAGAAAGCAGCCCGGACGGCTGAAGCTTCGACAGTTGCGGTTCGAAGCCGTCGAAAGCTCCATTCCCCACAGGAACGCACCCAAATTCTAAGCGATATCGAACAGTCAGTCGGTCGCGGGGATAGCATCAAGAGCGCGGCCAAAGAGGCTGGCATATCGGAACAGACGTATTATCAATGGAAGAAGACTGCGGCTCCTGTTGCAGCCCCTGTAGCAGCGCTTGTTTCAGAGAACAACGATCTGAAGGACCTGCTGGCGCTTGAAGAAGAAAACAAACGCCTGAAGAGCCTGCTTGCGGAACGCCTGCGCAAGGAGAATGCCGAACTGAGGAAAAAGCTGGGGCTGGAGTAAGAGCAAAACCGGCAATCGCGAATATAAACGGATGATGCTTTCTGAACGTCTCGCCCTCTGCCTGACAAGAAGCGTCGCGAGCCGACTTGAAGTCGACACCCGCGACACTCTAAGGCGCAGACAGCTCTTGTTGGACGAGAGAAACCCAATACGCGGCGCCGAGCGTGATGATCTCATCGTTGAAGTCATAGTGCGGCGTGTGCACGAAATGAAACGACCCGTCGTCGTTCCTCCCATTGCCGATCATGATCATTGCGCCCGGCCTTGCCTCCAGCATGAAGGAAAAGTCTTCTGCCCCGGTTTGCCTGACGCTGTCGTCATCGATCTTGTCGCGTCCGACGATGTCAGACGCGGCGCGGACGGCCTTCGCCGTCGCTTCGGCGTCGTTGATGAGCGGCGGGTAGCGCCTGACGTAAACCGGCTCGGCCCGACAGCCGTGAGTGGCTGCCAGCCCTTCAGAGACCTCCGCAAGACGGCGCTCGATCGTATCGCGCACAGCCGGCGAATAGCTGCGTGCCGTGCCTTTCACGACAACCGTATCGGGAATGATGTTAGGCGCACCCTCGGCGCCGGCAGCGATATGACCGACGCTGATCACCGAAGGTTCCAGCGCCGAAATATTGCGCCCGACGATCGCTTGGGCGGCAAGGATGAACTGTGCCGCCGGAATCGTCGGATCCGTTGCGAGATGCGGCGCTGCACCGCCATGCCCGCCGGTGCCGATGAAGGTGACCTGCCAGGTATCGCTGGCCGCGAGAAACGGACCGGGGCGCAAGCCGAATTCTCCGACAGGCCGTCCTGGCTCGTTATGCATGCCATAGACGGCATCGGCCGGAAAACGGTCGAACAGCCCTTCCTCGACCATCAGGCGGCCGCCGCCAAGTCCCTCTTCGGCCGGCTGGAAAATAAAGTGCACCATGCCGGCAAAATCCCGATTTTCGGAGAGATAGCGCGCGGCGCCGAGCAACATCGTCGTGTGGCCGTCATGACCACAGGCATGCATCTTCCCGGTGACGGTGGACGCGTAAGGAAGGCCGGTCTTTTCGATGAGCGGCAGCGCGTCCATGTCGGCGCGCAACGCGATCGACCGGTTGCCGGACCGATTGCCGCGCAGCGTACCGACGACGCCGGTCCTGCCGATGCCCTCGGTGACTTCTATACCCCACTCCTTTAGCTTCGAGGCAACCAGAGTCGCCGTTCGATGTTCTTCGAAGCCCAACTCGGGATGAGCGTGGATCTGGCGCCGGATTGCGATCAGGTCGTTTTCGAACGCTTTCATAGCGTTGAGGATATCGGAGCTAGAGATCATTCGAGCGATCCTTGTGCAGATGGCGGACGTAGGCGATAGAGGGCGATGATGGTAATGACGTTCGTCGCAACCAGATACCAGGCGAGCGCCATTGGGTCCCCGGTTACGTCGTTCAGCCAGGTGACGATCAGCTGGGCCGTGCCGCCGAAAATCGTTACGCCGAGTGCATAGGTGATGGAGAGTCCAGAAGACCGGACGGCCCGCGGAAAGCATTCCGGCAGCGCGAGGATGCCCACTGCGCCACTGATTGCCTGGAAGAATGCGAGAATGGCGATCATTAAGAACAGCAGGCCCGCATCATGGGACGTGGTGATTACATAAAAGCCCGGAATCGTCAGGAGGACGAAGATTATTCGCGGCAGCACCATCACCATGCGGCGCCCATAACGATCCGAAAGCCAGCCTCCCAGAAGAGCGGCGCAAAACACGACGAACCCGCTTGTCGCGCCGGCCAGCATGGCGGTGCTGGCCGGAAGCTTCAGCGTGTGCATCGCGTAGGTCGTCATGTATTTGCCGACGATATAGTTCGAGATCGTCCCACCCATGATCGACAGGACCCCGATGAAGATCAGGCCTCCATGGCGCTGGAAGAGTTCCTTCAGCACTGCGCCGGAGCTTTCATGCCGTTCGGTCTCGTTGACGGTCTCATGCATGTGGCGGCGTATGTAAAAGCCGAGCGGACCAATCAGCATTCCGAACAGGAAAGGCACGCGCCAGCCCCAGGCATTCATCGCTTCGGCAGAAAGCAGTTCGGCAAGACCGAAGCCCATCAGACAGGCTACCAGCGTTGCGAGGCCCTGGCTTGCATATTGCCAACTGCCGAAAAGGCCACGGCGACCGTCCGGAGCCGCCTCCACCAGATATGTGGTCGCCGCACCGAGTTCGCCGCCGGCCGAGAACCCCTGCAACAGGCGGGCAAGCACGACGACCGCTGGCGCAAACAGGCCGATCTGCTCGTAGGATGGAGTAAGGCCGAGTATGCCGGTGCCGACCGCCATCAGCAGCATGGTCAGCGTCAATGCAGCCTTGCGCCCCTTGCGGTCCGCATAAGCACCAATAAGGATGCCACCCAGCGGTCGCATCAGGAAGCCGACGGCAAATGTCGCCAGCGATAGGAGCAACTGCCCTGATGCGGAGCCTACCGGAAAGAAGACACGGCCGATCATCACGGCAAACAGCGCGTAAACCGTGAAATCGAAGAACTCAAGAAAGTTACCTGCTACCGCAGCAACAAGCGCACGCCTGGAAACTTTCTTTTCGGTTGCGCCATCCGCTGGGACGGCAGGCAAGGCAGCAGAATCCACCATTTTAACCCCTCAGTTAGATTATTATTATTTCCTTCTCATAATTCGGCTTTTCAAACCGCCAAAGTGAATTTATCGCTTGCATCCATAACCTGGAGGTTGGGGTTTGGCACTTCATTGGCAATGGAACAACCAAATTAAGCTACGCCATCTGCGCACGGTGCTTGCTGTCATCGACTGCGGCGGTATCACAGCTGCGTCATCTTACCTGCATGTCTCACAGGCTGCGATTTCGAAGACCATAGCCGAGGTCGAGGATGTCATCGGTCTGAAGGTGTTTCAGCGGCGGGGTCGCATATTGGTGCCAACCGCTGCCGGCGAACGCTTCATCAATACCGCGCGAAAAATTTCCGCCGAGATCAACAATTTGAGCGAGGAACTGGACATTCTCTTCCATGGCGGCGCCGGCATCCTGCGCGTCGGGCTTCAGGCCGTCACCGCGCAGGAACTCTTCCTGCGCTCCACTGCAAATCTGGCCAAGCGCCATCCCAATACGCGGATACAGATCCGACACGGTCTTTTGCTTGATCTTTTACGAGATCTTATGGCGGGTAAGATCGACCTTATCTTCGGCCGGCTCGTTCCGTCCATGATGACACCGGCAATGCATTCTCTTCCTCTTGTGCGCACGGACGCTTCGACCGTTATTGCGTCGCTCGGGCACCCTCTCTTGCAGCTGGCAAGACCGCAATGGCCCGACCTTCTGGCGCATCCTTGGTGTCTGCCATTGCCGGAGACGCCATTGCGGGAACATTTCGATGCGATCGTCGCCCAACAACTGATCGGCCGTATCAACTGCGTCTTCGAAACGAGTTCGCTCGATACTATCCTCATGCTGACTTCCGAAATGCCGATACTGGCGCTCGTCCCCATTTCGGCGGCTCGCCGCTGGAAGAAAGAAGGCCTGGCCGAGATTCTCGATTTCACGTTTCAGCCGCAAGTGGAACCGATTGGCCTTATTTGGACGCGGGAAACAGAATCGGAGCCGCTTCTGCGGCTGCTCCAGTCGAACCTGATCGATGAGGCACGAATTTCTCCGCTGAGATGGTCGGATATGTAGCAGGCGATGACTATGCACAGTAGCAATCATCGAGCCTGCAATCGGCCAGCGCCTGACTGGTTATTGACGCAGCGACGCGCAACGATGTCCTGCACGCCCCGCACCGTCTACAGGAGCGCGGGAGCGACATCGGCCCTGGCGGCGCCCTGTGCGCCTGGGTATCCGCCTCTCACGGCCAGGAACATCGCCGTCAATCCGGGCGCAAATTTTCGATCCTGCCCAGCCATCACATCCGCGTCGCAACCGCACCCCTCGAGCGGTCATATGACCAAGTTGCCGATGCGTTGTTGCTGGCGAGTGCCGAACCCATTACATTATGACAATTGGGTAGCAGTCTTTTCGTGACCGTCTAGTCTGACGCGAGACCGCCATGGATTGACCGCATCAAATGCCCATCATCGCTCTGGAATATTCGCCTCTCCGAGATCCCAATAAAGGCCTGCCATAATTGCCAATCCTTCACGGGCGATATCGACGGGCAAATGCTCATCCGGCGCGTGTTGCGAGCAACCGGGATAGGAATGCGGCACCCAGATCGTACGCATGCCGAGAATATCGGAGAAAGTGTCATTGGGAAGCGAGCCGCCCAGATTTGGCAGAAGTGCCGGCTTCTTGCCCGTTGTTCGAGCAATCGAGGCGATGGACCACCTGACCCATGGATCTTCCGGGTCAAGTCGTGTCGCATGGAAAATCTCTTCCCGCGAAGGAGCGACCTGTACCATCGATAGCCCCTGCCGGTCGAGGTGGCGGCGGACCGTCGGAAGCACCTGATGCGGATCGACGCCAACGACGAAACGAAGCTGCAATCGCGCCCAGGCGCGTGGCGGAATTGCGTTCACCGGTGTTTTCGGATTGCCGGTTTCGTAGGCGAGGACTTCCAGAGAACACCAGCCGAAAACGCGCTCCGCTGTGGTAAGACCGGGTTCTCCCCACCATGCGTCGGTCTTTGGACCATCCGGGCCGCCGTCGATCTCACAGTCGGCAAGCGCGTCACGCACCGATTGCGGTATTTCCGGAGGCACCAGTTCAGGCACACGGATTTGCCCGGTCGACCCGACAAGGCTGGCAATGGCGTGAGCAAGCTGGATACCCGGATTGGACAGTGCCCCGCCCCAATTGCCGGAATGATGCCCACCTTCGCGCGCATCGACCCAAAGGTCGAAGGTGACGCCACCACGCGAGCCCAGAAACACGGTCGGACGCTCGGCATTCAGCCGCGGCCCGTCCGAGGCGATGAGAAGATCGGCGCCCAGCTGATTTTTGTACTTCGCACAGATTTCGCGCAGACCGGGCGAGCCCCGCTCCTCCCCCATCTCGATCAGATATTTCGCATTGAAGCCGAGCCTGCCACGTGTCTCAAGTACGGCCTTCAGCCCACCGATGTTGATTGAATGCTGGCCCTTGTTGTCGGCGGTTCCGCGACCATACCATCTGCCATCGATCTCGGTCATGGTCCACGGCGACAAATTCGGTTGCCAGTCATCGTCAAGGCCCCGGATGACATCGCCATGGCCATAACCGAGAACCGTCGGAAGGGCTTCATGCTCGATGCGCTCAGCCAGCAGAAACGGCAGATCGACGCCATCATAGCGGACAATCTCGGTCGAGAAGCCGAGTTCCGCCAGTGCCGGCTTCATCTCGTCGTCGAGATAGGCCTGCAGCACATCGGCGCGATCCGGGTTCTGGCTTTCAGTCGGCATGGCGACACGGCGCGCCAGGTCTTCCCGGAAAATGCCCGTATCGAAATAGCTGGTTGCACGGGCGATGGCGGCTTCACGGCTCATGAGGAAGCATTTCCTTGTGCTTTGACATTGAATGACGGGTCGACGAGATGACAGGCCACGCGGCCCTTTCCCGTATCGAGGAGTTGCGGAGCGACGCTCCTGCATACATCGAAAGCCGACGGACATCTTGGATGGAACGCGCAACCAGGCGGCGGGTTGAGCGGATCGGGGAAGGCAAGGCCGAGACCCGTTTCCGGAATTCCGAGCCCTGGCTCCGGCGTCAGGATCGAAGCCAGCAAAGCATGCGTATAGGGATGCTGCGGATTGGCGAAAAGTGCTTGTGTGTCTGCAAGCTCGACGACGCGCCCCAGATACATGACCGCCACCCTCGTGGCGATATGCTCGACGACGCCGAGATTGTGGCTGATGAAGACATAGGTAAGGCCCAGTTCCTTGCGCAGGTCGAGCAGGAGATTGAGGATTTGCGATTGAACAGAAACATCGAGTGCCGATGTCGGTTCATCGCAGACGATGACGTCGGGCTTCATGACGAGTGCGCGGGCGATGGCAACACGCTGGCGCTGGCCGCCTGAAAGCTCGCCGGGATATCGATCCGCGAAACGCGTAGGCAATCCGACAAGATCCATGATCTCCAGCGCTTGTCCGCGGCGGTCGGCGGGGGAGCCGATCTTGTGCACCTCGAGTGGAAACGCGACGATCGACACGATGGTGCGGCGCGGGTTGAGCGATGAATAGGGATCCTGGAAGACCGGCTGCACCTGGCGCGCCAGATCTCGACGCTTCAACGTGTAGAGCTCCTCGCCGCCGAACCGGATGGTGCCGGTGGTCGGTGGCAGCAGACCGAGCAGTATTCTCGCCAATGTCGACTTGCCGCAACCGGACTCGCCAACGATGCCCAGAACTTCGCCTTTCTCCAGCGCCAGATCGATACCATTGACGGCATGCAACGTGCGTTTCCTGCGGAATATTCCCGCGTTGACATTGAACGAGCGCGTGACGCCTTCGGTCTGAATGAGAGTGGTCATGCGTCCTCCAGAATGCAGCGCCAAGAATGATCCGCGACCCGTCTGGCAGGCGCGGCCACGCTGCATCGCACCTCGGCATGGGAGCAACGGTCACGGAATGTGCAGCCCTTGATCTCGCCCACCAACGACGGCACGACGCCGGGAATGATGCCAAGCTTCTCGCCCGGCCTGGTCTTGCCGGGCAGCGGAATGCAGTCAATCAGGCCACGTGTGTAGGGATGGCGCGGATCGCTGAAGATATCGGCGGCACATCCCTGTTCGATGATCTCGCCCGCATACATCACCGCCACCTGGTCGGCGATGCGCGCCACGACACCCAGATCATGGGTGATGAGGACGAGGGCGATGCCGAGTTCCTCGCGCAATTCTGCCAGCAATCGCAGGATTTGCGCCTGGATGGTGACATCCAGCGCCGTGGTCGGCTCATCGGCGATCACCAGCTCAGGCCCGCACATCAGCGCCATCGCGATCATGATGCGCTGCCGCAGGCCGCCGGATAATTGGTGCGGGTATTGACCAAGCCGATCGCCGGCCGCCGCGATGCCGACCTTTCCAAGGAGGAAAACCGCCCGTTCCCGCGCTTCGGCGGCGCTGGCGTGCTTGTGACGGCGATAGCCTTCCATAAGCTGGTCGCCGATCGTGTAGGCAGGGTTCAGCGCCGTCATAGGCTCCTGAAAAATCATCGCCATGCGGTTACCGCGCAGCGCGTTGAGCTGGCCCGTCGTTTTTCGAGTCAGATTTTCGCCGGCGAAGAGCAATTGCTGCGCGCTCCGCTTTGCCGCCCTGGGAAGGAGATCCATGATGGCGAGCGACGTCATCGACTTGCCGCAACCGGACTCGCCGACGATGCAAAGCGTTTCGCCGCGTTTGACGGAGAACGAAATATTGCGAACGGCGTGAAGCGTTCCCGCGCCGGTCTTGATATCGACCGACAAACCTTCGACTTGAAGCAAGGTGCTGCTCATGTTCAGCGTCCTTCCGGCGCGAAGATATCGCGCAAGCCATCACCGGCCAGATTGATGGCCAGGACAAGGAGGGCCAGCATGGCGCCGGGGATGGCAATCAGCCAGAAGGAGAAGAACATGTAGTTTTTGGCTTCCGAGATCATCAGTCCCCAGGATGGCAAAGGCGGCTGCACCCCGAGACCGAGAAAAGAGAGAGACGCTTCCAGGAGAATGGCGCTTGCGGCCTCAAGGGTTGCCACGACGATGAGCTGCGGCAGCACATTGGGCAGGATTTCGCCGAGTATGATCCGTGGCGTGGACGCGCCGACGGCTTGAGCCGCAGCGACATAATCGAGCGCCCTTGCCTGCTGGGTTGCGCTGCGCATGACCACGGCGAAGCGATCCCATTTAAGGAAGCCGAGAACGAGAACGATCACCGGCAGGGAACCACCGACCATGGCGACGACCGCAAGGGCAACCAGCATGACGGGCATCGCCAGCCGGGTTGTCACAAGAAACGTCACCGCAAGATCGGCCTTGCCGCCGAAATAACCCGCCAGCAGGCCGAGTGTCGTGCCTATGATACCGGAAATGATCATCACGGAGAGGCCGATAAGCAGCGATATGCGCGCGCCGTAGAGCAGGCGCGAAAAGTAGTCGCGGCCCAGATTGTCGGTGCCAAGGATATGCTCCAGCGACCCCTTGGCATACCAGAATGGCGGCACCGTGCGATGCGCCAGATCCTGCGCATAGGGATCGTGCGTTGCCAGCAGCGGCGCAAGAAGTGCAATGAGCATGATCACAAGCAGGAGCCCGCCACCCAGAACAAAACTCTTCTGGCCGAATATGCGCTTGCGAAATCGAGCGCCCGCCGTTGGTTCCATGATCATGTCGAGGGATAATGAGGCGTCAGTCATGTCACGATACCCTCAGACGCGGATTGAGCCAGGCATTGGCGACATCGCCCAACAGCGTCAGCAGCACGTAAAGTACCGACAGAAGCATGACGACGGCCTGAATGACGGGAAAATCCTTGTGCGTGATGCTTTGGTAAGCAAGGAAGCCCAGCCCATCGAGAGCGAAGATGGTCTCGATGACCACCGAGCCGCCGAGGAGATAGCCGAGTTGCACGGCGGATAGCGCCACGACCGGCATGACGGCGTTGCGCAACGCATGCTTGAAAATCACGATGCGGGCGGGAAGCCCCTTGGCGCGCGCCGTGCGGATATAATCCGATGAAAGCACTTCGATCATGCCGGCGCGGATGAGACGCATGAAGGCGGGGGTGACGTAATAGCCAAGCGCGATCATCGGCATGACGTAATGCGCCCAGGTCGCGCTGCCGGAGACCGGAAGCCAGCGCAGCGCGATCGAAAACAGCATCACCAGGATCAGGGCAAAGAAAAAATTCGGCAGCGCCTGCCCGACCACGGCAACCGACAGGGCAAGACGATCGATCCAGGTATTGGAAAACACTGCAGCGAGAACGCCCAGCGGTATGGAGATAGCAAGCGCGAATCCAAGCGACATGACGCCAAGCAGGAGCGTCACCGGCAGCTTGGCCCAGACGAGCGACAAGACGTCGGTCTTGAAGAAAATCGACTGGCCGAAATCGCCGCGAAGCGTCTGCACGAGCCAGGCGGCATATTGGACGATCAACGGCCGGTCGAGACCGTGCAGCCGACGCGCCGCCTCGATATCGATATCGCGTGCCCCCTCCCCGGCGATTGCAATCGCGACGTCGCCGGACATGCGCAACAGGAAGAAGGCGATTGCCGAAACAGCGAGTGCCACAAGAAGTGCGAGGCCGAGCCGCTTGAGAATGAAAATCGTCATGCTCTGTTCCCTTTCAAGATGTCCGGGCGTTTCCCGTCTCGGATGACGGGAAACGGATGCAGTCAGGCGAACCTATTTCCAGGTCATTTCCCAAAAGCGCGGCATCTCGTCCGGATAGGCTTTGAAATTCAGATCGGCGGTCGCAACGTAGTAAACCGGTAGGGAATAAAGCGGTACGGCATAGGCGCGCTCGGCGATGAGCTTCAACGCATCACGGTAGGCCGCCTTGCGACCATCCGGGGAAATGGTCTTGTCGCCCTTCTTGAGGAAATCACGGACTTCCGGATCGCGCGTGATGTCGTCTTTTTCGAACCCGAAATAGACTGGTGTCGATGCGGATACATCATTGACCGAGAACGAGCCCCAGGTCTGATGCGTCAGCATCACCTTGTTGGAGCGGATCAGGTCACGCATCGCGGCATATTGCAAAAACTGCAGATTGGCGTTGATGCCGACCGCCTTGAGATAGCCGATGATCGCCTCTGTTTGATTGCGCTCGCGATAGGCGACCAGATCGAGATCGAGGCCGTTTGCAAAACCTGCTTCGGCGAGCAGCGCCTTGGCCTTTTCCGGATCGTATTCGTATGCCGGCGCGCCTTCGTCGGTACAGCCGAACTGCGCGGGAAAGCAGATCGTGGTAAGAACGCGGGAGCCTGCGCCGACGATTTCCTTGACCAGGGTTTCGCGGTCAATTGCATGGATGATTGCCTTGCGAACACGTTCATCCTTGAGCGCTTCCGATGGGGTTCCATCCTGCGAATTCATCTGCATGAAGGCGATGCGCATGGTTTCGCCGGATACCACCTGCAGGCTCGGCATCGTCTCGAGCTGCTCGGCCTGATCCTTCGGAACATGCATGATGAAGTCGACGCCATCCGACAGGACTTCCGCCATCTGCGTCTGCCGATCCGGGATGAAGCGGATTACGATCTTTTCGATCGGCCCCTGCTTCTTCGGAGAATCAGCGAAATAGTCCGGATTCTTTTCCAGTGTGATGGATTTGCCGACATCATATTCCGTCACGCGGAACGGTCCGGTGCCGACCGGTTTGGTGTTCATGCCCGACGGACCGACCTGCTTGTAATATTCGTTGGGGTGGATGACGACGGGTCCGGAGAGATACTCGATGGCGGCAGGAAACACTTCCCTGGAAGTCAGGCGAAACTTGTATTTGTCGATCTTCTCTGCCTTCTCGATCCAGGAGACATTCTGCTGCGTCGTCACAGCACTCTCCGGATCGGCGACAAAGTTCAGCGTGTAGACGGCATCGTCGGCATCGAATTCCTCGCCATTGTGAAACTTGATCCCCTGCCGCAACTCGAACTCGATCGTGCGGTCGTCCACCTGCCGCCATGATTTGGCAAGCTGGCCCTTGTATTCGCCGGTGTCCGGATCGCGGTAGACCAATGTGTCCCAGACATGCTGGCCGACAATCACGCCGATACGGACATTGTTGAAGTACGGATCAACGCTTTCCGGCGCCTGGTCATAGGCGAAGCGGATATCGTTATCGACCTTGCCGGCAAGCGCCGCAGTGGTGCCGAACATTGCAAGCGCAACGCATCCGACAGCTGTGGTGATCCCGAGTGTGAATTTTCTCATTGCAGTAGTTCCCCTTTGTTGGTGCGAAAAAGGCCGCCCAAGCTGCACATTTTTGTGCTTTTTTATCTGCCGCTGATTATTGAGGCAGGTATTGCCATGCTACAATATCAATGTTTAGAATGATCCATTGCCAAACAAGCAACGCAATATCGCGAGGCATGCTGCCACCATGCTACCCAACGCCCCGATGCTGCCCAACACATTGAAATATTTCTTGGAGGTGGCGCGCACCGGATCGATCAATGGCGCGTCGCAACGACTGAATGTGGCGGGCTCGGCTATCAGCCGGCAGATCGCGACGCTGGAAATGCAATTCGAAACATCACTGTTCGAGCGCAAGCCCAGAGGCATGGTCCTGACATCGGCCGGCGAGAAACTAGCCGATTATATCCGCGGCGCGCTTCTGGATGCGGAAGATGTAACATCTGAAATCAGAGGTGAGGCGGAAAAGCCGAGAGGGACGATACGCATCGCCATCAGCGAGGGTCTCGCCAACAGCTTCATGTCGGAAATGGTGTTCCTCTATCGCCAGAAATTTCCGGAAATACGCTTCGATGTCCATGTGGTCCCCCCACCCAACATCCCGGTGATGGTACGCGAAGGCGAGGTCGATATCGGCATCGCCTTCGCGATCGCTGCGGTGATCCCGGTTCATGTGGTGCGCCGCGTTCGTGTGGCAACTATGGCACTGATGGATCCATCGCATCCCCTCGCCGCGCATGACCGGCTGGCGATGAGCGACCTTGCGCCCTATCCAATTGCGCTTTCGTCACCCGATACAACGCTGCGCAAAGTCATTGATCTGCGTTGCGCCGCCGAGGGCGTTTCGCTCCGCGTCGCCATGGTTTCCAGTCACAGTGCCGGGCTGATGCATTTCGCGCGGCTGGGCGGCGGCATCGCATTCGCCTCGCCCATTTCGGCACGGACGTGGATTAGCGACGGCCTGCTTGTCGCCCGCCCTTTTAGGGAAGACAACGCCTTCGACAGGAGCCTGGAAATCCAGACCATGGCCGCCCGCAGGCTGCCGCGCCTCATCCACGACTTTTCCCATTTCCTCGCTGATCAGATTGGCGAGCGGACAGAAATTTGAAACCTGAGACGAAAGACACGATCCATCATGCAGCAACAGAATGCAGCGATTTCCTCCTGGCTCGCGGCGCAACAGAACGCCATGATCCAACTCCTTTCGGAACTGGTGAACATCGACTCCGGCTCCTATGACAAGGCGGGTGTCGACGCTGTCGGGGCCCAGCTGGAAAGCTTCCTCATCGACCACGGCATCAGCGTGACGACGACGCCGAATGTGCATTTTGGTAACATCCTGCGCGCGGCCAACGGAAATCCCGGTAGCGACAGCGACCGGCACGCCATCCTCCTGATGGGGCACCGCGACACTGTCTTTCCCAAGGGCGAAGCCGCACGGCGACCGTTCCATATCAGCGGCGATCGTGCCTATGGGCCAGGTGTCGCGGATATGAAGGCGGGCCTGGTCATGAATGCTTTCATCATGGCGGCATTCAGCCGTTTTGCACCGCAGGTGCCGCTGGTTGCACTGATGACCGGCGACGAGGAAATCGGATCCGGCACCTCACATGCCTTTATCGAGAAGGAGGCAAAGCAGGCGATTGCGGTTTTCAATTCAGAACCAGGACGCATTTCCGGTAATGTCGTTACCGGTCGCAAGGGAGGCTTCACCTATCGCTTCGAGATAACGGGCATTGCAGCGCACTCCGGCGTCAATTTTACCGAGGGCGCCAGCGCCATTGGCGAGCTTGCCCATAAAATCACGGCACTGCACGGGCTGACATGCGTCGAGAACGGTATCACGCTCAATGTCGGACTGGTCAAAGGCGGCCAATCCGTCAACACCATAGCACCTGACGCACACGGTGAAGTCGATGTCCGCTTCGTCACCAATGAACAACGCGACGATCTGATCCGAAGCGTCGAAATGATCCTGAGCAGCACGACCACTCCCGGCACCAGCATCAAGGCCGAACGCAAAAGCGGTTTCCTGCCGCTTGTTCCGACCACCGAAAGCGAAGCATTGACGGAAAAATATCTTTCATCGGCGAATGAGATGGGGCTGCGCATATCAGGAGAATTTACAGGCGGATGTGCCGATTCCGGGTTTGCCGCAAGCGTCGGCGCGCCGACGATATGCGGTGTTGGCCCTGTCGGCGGCAAAGCACATACCGCAGAGGAATATATCGAGGTGGCCTCACTTTCCGAACGTGCCCGCATTGTTGCGGCAACAATCTTCAAATTAGGCTGACTGCTTCAAGCTGTAGTTGCGCCCATATGTGTCCTCAAAGAAGGCATCGCCCTCAACCATCGCGATGCTAATCTGATTGCATAATGCGAATGGGTATGGGGGCATGCAACGGATGACCAGGATCAGCTGACATAAAGATCGGCGTATGCTTCGCGAAGTATGTTTTTTTGAACCTTGCCCATCATATTGCGCGGCAAGTCGTCTACGAAGATCACACGCTTTGGCTGTTTGTAGCGGGCCAAGCGGTCTTTCAGCGCGTCGAGCACGGCGCGCTCGTCAATCGTCGCACCCGGCTTCTTGACCACCACGGCCGTCACGCCTTCTCCGAAATCCGGATGCGGCACCCCGATGACGGCCGTTTCGATTACACCCTGCATCTGGTCGATCTCCGTTTCGACCTCCTTGGGATAAATGTTGTATCCGCCGGAAATCACGAGATCTTTCCCGCGTCCGACAATATGGACGTAACCCCGCTCATCGATCTTGCCGAGATCGCCCGTGATGAAGAAGCCATCGGCGCGGAATTCCGCCTGGGTTTTCTCGGGCATGCGCCAATATCCCTTGAATACATTCGGACCCTTCACCTCGATCATGCCGGTCTCGCCGGCGGGAAGTGGTTCACCGCTCTCTGGCTCAGCGACGCGAAGCGAGATTCCCGGCAATGGAAAGCCGACCGTTCCGGCAATACGTTCCCCGTCATACGGATTGGACGTATTCATGTTGGTTTCAGTCATCCCGTAGCGCTCGAGAATAGCATGCCCGGTCATCTGCTCGAACGTCCTGTGGGTCTCGGCGAGTAGCGGAGCCGATCCTGAAACGAACAAACGCATCCCGGCAGCGACAGCGCGCGTCAGGCCGGAATGCTGGATCAGGCGGACATAGAAGGTTGGGACACCCATCATTGCAGTTGCCTGGGGCATCAGGCGCAAAACGTCGTCTGCATCGAACTTTGGCAGGAAAATCATCGATGCGCCTGCCAGAAGAATGACGTTTGACGCGACGAAGAGGCCGTGCGTGTGGAAGATCGGGAGCGCGTGGATCAACCTGTCATCGGCGGTGAAGCGCCAATAATCGCGAAGCGTGGACGCATTCGACAGGAGATTATCATGCGTCAGCATGGCACCTTTGGAGCGTCCGGTCGTGCCTGACGTGTAGAGGATGGCTGCAAGATCATCGGGCTGCCGATGCGCGTCGAGGAAATCCGGCGCCTCATCCCTGGCAAGGTCGACCAGCGAGCCACTCCCTTTTTCATCGAGCGTTTCGACATGGGCCCCATGGGTGGCGGCAAGCTTCGCGATCCCCTCCTTCGCAGTCGGGGCGCAGACGACGACCCGTGGCTCGGCATCACCGATGAAATAGTCGAGTTCGGCAAGCGTATAAGCCGTGTTGAGGGGAAGATAGACCGCTCCCACACGAAGGCAGGCGAGATACAGCATCAGCGCCTCAGGGCTCTTCTCCACCTGCACGGCCACGCGATCACCCGGCCGCACGCCAAGAGCATCGAGCGCAGATGCGATGCGACCCGAATATTCCAGCATGTCGCGGTATGTCCAGGAGCGGCCATCGGCCGTCAGGATGAAGATGGAGCCGGGGCGTGCGGCCTGGCGAATGGCATCGAACAGATGGTTGCTCATGAAGTGGACTCCTTACTGCCTTTCCGCTTTTTGTGAACCGCCTGATTGCAGACCCGGGGGGAGGATGCCCGAAATCGGCGCCAGGCTGCGAAGACTCGTGTCGTCCGGAGGAACCAGCCGCCGGATGGCGGGTGCGGCGACAACCTGGCCGTGGCTTGCAAACGTTTCGTGGTTCGTCTCGATGTCGTCGAGCTTGTAGAGATAGTTGACCATCAGTCCGTGGGCCTGACGCAGGGCGCGCTCAGAGCTGTCCGCGAGGAAATTGATACGCTCAAGCCGCGCGCCGTTACCCAGATGAAAACGGGCAACGGGGTCCACCACCTTGCCACTGCGATTGCGGGCCTTGAGAAAATACCAGGCGGCAGCGGCCGTCATAGTCGGCTGGAGGCTTGGCATCGGTTCCGGCTGATCGGCCCAACCCGGTTCATCGAGCACCGCAAGCTTGCTGCGATCGGCGGAGGACAAGGCATCGGATGCTTCAGCGCGACGTTCGCGCGACAACCATTCGGCAAAGCCTGGCACCGGTGATAATGTCACAAACGTCTCGAGACGGGGGAGCTCACGGCGCAGATCCTCCACCACTTGCTTGATCAGGAAGTTGCCGAAGGAAATACCCCTGAGACCCTCCTGACAATTCGAAATGGAATAGAAGACCGCCGTCGTCGCATCTGCGGCACGGATGGGCGCTCGATCCTCCTTCAGCAGGTCAGCGATGTTCGAGGGCATCTCCCGCGTCAGCGCCACTTCGACGAAGATCAGCGGGTCATCGACGAGTTGGGGATGGAAGAAGGCGAAGCAGCGCCGATCTTCCGGCGCAAGGCGCCGGCGTAACTCGTCCCAACCACTGATATGGTGTACGGCCTCATAGCGAATGATCTTTTCCAGAATGTCGGCCGGCGTCGACCAGCTTATCGGCCGCAGCACCAGGAAGCCGCGATTGAACCACGATCCGAACAGATGGGCAAAATCCGCATCGACCGCTTCCAGATCGGAATTCTCGGCCTTGAGCTTGAGCAGGACTTCCCGCATCCGCACGAGCGTGGCGATGCCATTGGGGGCGAGATTGAGCCTGCGGATCAACTCCTGCCGGCGCGGCTCCGCCGCCACGCTCAACTCGAGCAGCGCCTTCGGATTCGGATCGGCACGATAGGCGTCGATCGCCCGCTCCAGACGCTCAATGTTCGGCCCGAAGCGCGAGAACAGCACAACCATGAACTCACGCCGCTTCTCCGGATCGAAGCCCTGCCAACGATCCAGAATGTTCTTGGCAAGCGCCATGCCTGACGCTTCGCCCTGGCTCGACAACAGGGTTTCGCAGAGCGCTTGCATGGTGCCAATCGTATCGACTTCGCCATCGCGGGTGGGGCCGAGTGATAAAAATCGTCGGCCGCGATCGGTGATGCTCTGCAACATGTCGCTGAAAAATGAGTTCGTTCTCATTGGATCGTTCCCAGCATCTGGTTTGGCAGCCACGTCGCAATATCCGGGAAGATGCAAAGGATGAGAATCGCCAGGAACATGACCAGCACATATGGCAGGGAGCCCCAGAGGATGTCCTTCGTCGGAATCTGCGGCGCGATGGCATTGATCACGAAGAGGTTGAGCCCGATCGGAGGCGTGATCAGGCCGACCTCCATGTTGATCGTCAGCACAATCGCGAACCAGTACGGGTCGAATCCGGCCTGGGTAATGATCGGGAAGAGCATCGGCGCTGTCATCACGATGACGGCGACGGGCGGCAGGAACATGCCGCAGATCAACAAAAAGACGTTGATTACCAACATCAACATCCAACGGTTCACCTCCATGTCCGCAATGGCCGTGGCTATGGTTTGCGTGATGAAGAGCGAGGAAAGCGCAAAGGCAAAAAGCTCGGCGGCAGCCATGATCATCATGATCATGACGCTTTCCTTCATAGCCGACCCGAAGATGTTGGCGATTGGCCGGAAACGGAACAGACGGTAGGCAATGATTACCACAAGCAGTGTCAATAGCGCACCCGCACCGGCCGCCTCCGACGGCGTGGCAATCCCGCCATATAGCACATACAGCGTTCCGGCGATAATCAGCAGGAACGGCAAGATGCGCGGAAGGCCTGCCAGCCGTTCCTTCATCGAATAGCGAACCAGGCGCGCGTCGAATTCGTAACCCTTCCGTTTGCAATCGATGATCGCCCAGGCCATGAACATGGCCGTCAGCATGATGCCGGGGATGATCCCGGCCATGAACAGCCGCCCAATGGAGGTCTCGGTTGCAATTCCGTAGACGATCAGGGTCACAGATGGAGGGATGAGAATACCCAGCGTGCCGCCGGCAGCGATGGAGCCGCTTGCAACCGAGATGGGATAGCCACGCCGCATCATTTCCGGGATACCCATCTTGCCAATCGCCGCGCATGTCGCGGGCGAAGAGCCCGTCATTCCGGAAAAAATGGCGCAAGCGCCGATATTGGACAGGATGAGGCCGCCCGGGATGCGGTTGAGCCAACGATCGAGCGAGGTGTATAGATCAGACCCCGCCGGAGACGAGGCGACCGCTGCGCCCATGAGGACGAACATCGGGATGGACACGTAGGCCAGATTGGCGATGCCGGAGAACATCGTATCGCCAAGCACGTAGAAAATGGCGGCGCCGCTTTGCATATACAGTGCCGCGAAGGCAGCAAGGCCCAGCGCGAAAGCAATTGGCATGCCTGTCGCCAGCAAAGTCAACAGGCAGGCAACAATCATCAATCCGGAAACGGTGGGGCTCATTGGATGATCTCCCGGGGGCGAGAATCGGCGCCAAATGACGAACCCGGTTCAACCCCGCCATGGCTGATCGTTGCCGTCACTGCCGGCACGGTCAAGAGCGTCAGGATCTGCGCGACATACTGCAGACACAGCATGGCAAAGCTGACGGGAAGGGCGGCAAGCGGCACCCAAAGCGGTGGCCCCCAGACGCTGGAGTGTTTCCAGTTTCCTGCCCATGCATCATGGAACTGAATCCATGTTGCGGCCAGCATGATGATGCAGAACAGCAGACCGAGTACGCTCCCAACCACGCGCAGAACGGAGCGTGTACGGGCGCCGACCATCATTTCAACTGCGTCGACGCCGATATGGCCACCCTTGAGCAATACGTAAGGCGCGCCAAGAAACATGGCTGCCGTCGCGGAAAAAACGACAAAATCAGTTTGCCAGATCGTCGGGCTGCGAAACACATAGCGCGTCATGACCATCTGGCAGACGACGAGCATCGCCGTGATGATCAGCAGGGTCGCAACGATCGCGAGGCCCCGTGAAACATTGCCGACAGCCTGTACATAGGCCTTGAGCATGCGACTATCCTCAATTTCAGGAGAGCGGGACGGCGCGCCGGAGCGCGCCGGCTTATCGGGGGCGCCTTACTCCACGGCCAAGGCCTTCTCGATCAGCTTGTCGCCGCCGGGCACCTTTGCTGCGAAATTCTTGTATGACGAATTTTTGGCAACTTCGAGCCACGCGTCGTAGTCCGGCTTCGACATCTCGACGACTTCCACGCCTGCCTTTTTATAGGTGTCGATCATGGCCTGATCGCCCTTGCGGACCTCTGCGTTGAAGTAGGCTTCCGCTTTCTCGCCCGCTGCGAGAATTGCTTTTTGCTGCTCTGCTGTCAGGCCATCGAAGACACGCTTGGAAACCAGCACCGGTTCATACATGAACCAGAGGGCATTTTCGCCCGGCGCGGTGAGACACTTGGCCTGTTCGAAGAGACGATAGGAAACAAAGCTCGCCGACGAGGTGTTGGCTGCATCCAGAACGCCGGTCTGCATGCCCGTGTAGATTTCTGAAGAGGGCATGGATGAAATCGATGCGCCGGCTCCCACCAGCATCTCCTCGAAGGCCGGCCCGGCCGCACGGATTACCTGTCCCTTGATCGTATCGGGCGAGGTTATGCAGTCTTTCTTGGAAGCGAAGGCACCGGAAAGCCAGGCATCGGCGATCACGATGGCACCGGCATCGTTGATGACCTTCTTGATGTCCTGCATGAACTCAGAATCGTTTAGACGCATGGCGCGATCGAAATTCCCGACAAGTCCGGGCATCAGCGTCGCGGAGAATTCCGGGTGCCGGCCCGAAGCATAGTCCAGGGGAAGCGACGTCATGTCGAGCAGGCCTCGCGTGACCGCGTTCCATTGGTCGTTTGGCTTGTAGAGCGAAGAACCCGGAAAGACCTGGATTTCAAGACTGACATTGGCGGCGCTGACCTCGCGGGCAATCAACTGGACCATCTCGTCGCGAATGTCGCCCTTGCCGCCTGGAAACTGGTGCGAAGCCTTCAGGACCGTTTGGGCTGCTGCTGTCGATATAATCAAACTGCCAATAGCCGCCGCCATAGCGGAAGCCATCAGTTTCCGTCGAAAACTGCTCATTTTTTCCTCCCTGATATTTCCGGCCCTCCCGCCGGTCTGGTATGATATTGGTGCCTTCTTGCGCACCATGTCAAGATTTTTGTATACAAGAAACATTGCGATGCATACTGGGAGATGGATGGGAAGGAATGACGGAGAATATTTTCTATAAGCTGCGCGACGACATCGAAAACGGCATCGTGACGGGCGAATTCGAACCGGGTGAACGCCTGGACGAAATGCAACTCGCGACGCGCTTCGGCGTATCACGTACACCGATCCGTGAAGCCTTGATGCAGTTGAGTGCAATCGGGCTCGTGGAGATCAGGCCACGGCGCGGCGCCGTCGTCGTGGATCCGGCGCCGCAACGTGTCTTCGAGATGTTCGAGGTGATGGCTGAACTGGAAGGCATTGCCGGCGCTCTGGCCGCTCGCCGGCATACGGAGGAAGACCAAACCACGCTCCTGTGTGCCCATGACAAGTGCAAGGAGGCGGTCGCTGCCGAAGAGACTGACCGCTATTATTACGAGAACGAGATTTTCCACCGTGCCATCTACGCGGCGAGCCATAGCGGCTTCCTGGAGGAGCAATGCACGGCTCTGCATCGCCGCCTTCGCCCCTACCGTCGCCTCCAACTCAGAGTCCGAAACCGCATGAAGACTTCATTCGGGGAGCATGGGGAAATTGTCGAGGCCATCCTTTCCGGCGATGCGCACGGTGCGCGGGAGCGTCTGCGCAGCCATGTAGCCGTCCAGGGCGACCGCTTCGGCGATCTTGTTGCAAACCTCTCGAACCGCGAACGGCGCAACGGCCGGCTTGGATCGGCCCCATCATCCGCTAACTGATGCTATCGCCAGTCAGTAACTCGGAAGGAACCTCTAAAACCGAACTGGGGTTTGCCTGAGGCCTTTGGTTTGGGTCACGCCGCTATGGCTGGCTCTTTGGACTTGCTTCGGAAAAGTGGAGAGGCATTTTCAGATTATGCGGCCAGTCTCTCGAACTGTGCG
>NZ_BMHH01000038.1 GCF_014640615.1 Paramesorhizobium endophyticum
CGCCAGCACATTCTTAGGTGCTGTCCAACTCGTCGCTGCGTTCATAACCCTCAAATGACGACACGCGCTAGGTGTGTGTGTGTTCGAGCCTGCTGTAACGCGCGTAGGTTCCTCCGAGGCCTTGCGTCCAATCTAGGGTGGACGTTTTCCCGAAGCGACCATTCTGGCCCAACTGGCCGACTGTATTCAATGTAGAATGATGGTATTGCAGCGGCAACCTTTCGCCAAAGACCAACACCAAATATTCTGAGCCAAGGGTTTAGTAGCCAAGGAGGCACTGTCCATACCCCGCTCCATAGTAGAACTACAGCTGACTTTAGACGCGGCCCGCTCCAATTTCGCTAAATGCAGCTGCCACGAGCTGAAACGTTTGGCAAATCTCAAGCACTTCGTCGGGAAGGAAGTGAAGAGTGCTTCCAACCGCCACTCTATTCTCACGATCTTGCAGTTCAAATATCGCGGCTGAAACGCCATGAATGTGGTGCCCGCGAACGAGAGCGCCCATCGGGCCCTGGATATCAACGAGTCGACTCGGGGGGCCCTCCGCTAGGGCTGTCTTTGCTACGAGCCAGCGGACAACCAATTCGGATCCATCCGTCGCATCCGGCAGATCCACGATCCCCGCGCGATGCGCCAAGCAGTTTCGAGCACGGTTATAGCCAGTTAGCAGGATTATCCACTCCGGAGCGACGGAGAACTCAGCAGCAAGGATGGTGAGTTGGTCCTCAATCCCTCGCCGTTCAAACCGGCTCGGTGTTACAGCAAACGTTCGTCCGGGGGCCTTCATGACGGCATCTCTATAGACCTCCATCAAGAATATCGAGAAGTGTTCAACCAGATCACGCAGAACTGCAGAGGCAGCCCATCTCTGGAACTCGCCATGAAGCAGCCTGCTATCTGCGGTCCGGATGTTCTCGAAATGGAACTCCGCCTTTCCAATGGTGAGCTTGTGATCGGCGTTACTTGGCATCGCCTTCAAGCAAGCGATATAGTGAAAAGCCGCTAACTGGATGGCACTCTGCATCTTGTCCAGCGGACGTGATTGCGTCGCCATCCCTAATCCCCTGCAGGTTAGTTGAACTTGGTTCTGAAAGGCCGGTCTGTAGTGGTCGGTGCAACAGCCCCCCGATGCCTGAAACCGCACGCGTGTAGCCTAACATCCTTCTAGCTTCCGCTCCACACGGTACAATAGTCACAAAGCGAACATTGTGACGAACCCTATGGCGAGGATTCCGCCTAGAACAAAGAAGTACCATAGGCTTCTTCTCGGTCATCCAGGAATAATGACCCGTGGCCACGGCTCTCCCTTAGAGATGTCCGGATGGCGAGGCTCAGTTGCTAACATTCCCTCTTCATCGCGGGTCGCATCTACAATGTCTAGGCAACGCGCCGCAAAACTAGAAACTTCCGAGTCACAAGCCAGGATAAGGGAAAACAGGCCGGCACGAAGGCGCGACGTGTCGCGTCGAAACACTTCATAATGGATCTGAGAGCCGTTGAGGCTGACCTTGTCATGAGTTAGATCATCCAGAGTTCTGTGAAGGCGCTTCTCGAGGACTGAACGCCCTGTGTTGTCTTGGGCAAGCAATAGAAAGAGCTTTGGGTCGTTGACCGTTGCGAGGATTTCTCCAAGAAGCGCTTTCCCAGGACTTGGCGGCGCCTCCTTGAACCGCGTCACTGCGAGTTCGAGATTTTCAGGAGAAAGTCGCTGAACAACCTGCTCGGGCAGCCGATGACTCATCGCATCGAGGCCTCGTCGAGAGCCAATCTGGCCATTCGCAATTTCGAGCAGGATGTCTATGAGAACGTTGGGCGGCTGCTTGAGGAGCGCAAGATGCAACTCATACTGGTTCGCTAGGTCGGGAAACCGCTTAATCAGTTCACGTATCAAACTGGGAGCTTCCGTTCCCGCGATGACGGCTACCGAGTCGAGCATGTCACGAATGCGCCAATGTTGAACCCTGATGGACCCTGGGAGGATTTCCAGAGCAGCAATCATGTCCTCGGGTCGATCTGAAAAAGGAAAAAGCTCGATCCACCTGAGTAGACCGTCGGCATCCTGATCGCTCAACCAGGTCCGGTCTTTTACTTCGGCGACCGCGGCGGAGAGCGCCTTCATGAGATCAGTTGATCGGACTGTGATGCCGCCCATCACCATGCGACTCAGCAGATCATACGCGCTGGAGGGCGAAAGTGCTCCGGCAAGAATGCGGTCCAGCGCTTGCGACTTGTCTCCGTGAGGCATCAGCACCGCTGAGCCGGCCATGTTCGCGGCCCGCATCAGGTCTTTAGGGTCTCCGCTTTCAAGGAGCGCACCTACGATCTTGAAGATCGCCTCGGCGAAAGCTGTCGTTGCCTCCGGAGCAGTTTCGCGCGCCTGTCGCTGGGCAGCGGCAGCGCCAGCATCTGGCCACTTTCCAAGCCTAGCCTCCTCTTCGCGACCGTTTTCGTTACGCCAAATGAGCATGAGCCCTACGGCTGCTTGGGGGCCAAAATACTGATCAGTCAGATGCGCTGTCAGTACGCGTGCGGCTTCATCCGTGCCTACGGCCACGAGCGCGTCACGATATGCCCATTCGTGCAGCGTACGTATCTCATGGAGCGCATCTCTGTCATTCCTGTTGGCCCAAAATGCGTCGTGCGCCCGCGAATATACCTGCTGGTCGCGCTCCAGCATGCGAGCCAGATAGACCGCGTGGGTCGGATCCGGAAGCCGTCGCATCACCCCAGCGACATCGGCTAGGTGGCTGCGCGTGGCCGCTGGAGAGGCCAGCAGTGTCTCTGCCCATAGTTGCAGCGTCCGCGTGATCTTGGCTCGGGCTTCGGTAGTTAAGGACGGTGCGTTCCTATCGTTATCCCTTCCGTGCGCGCCGATCAGCCGGCAAAGTCGGCTGATCTCGTCCGGGCCGATTTCTCGATTGAACCGAGCGACCGCGTCAAAGAAGGACGAACCTGGCGTCAGCGCCAAGACCGCTTCAAGGTCGCGAGTAGGTTGGTAAGTCGCTTGTGATCGATCTCCCTGCTGAATGAATGCGGCATAGTTAGACAGATATTGGAGACAAAGCTCGTGGGTTGTGTCCAGGCCAGCAATGAGTGCCGCCCCTTTCGCTGCGGGCTCATGCGGTGTCTGCAGTAAAACTCGTACACGATCGGAGTCTCGTGCCGCGCTGTCGCGTACATACTCGTGTGCATGCGATGGTATTTCCATTGCCCCCTCGATGCGCGCCACCAATGTCGCTTCGAGGATCTCAGGAAATTCGCGAGCTACTTCGAAAAGGCTATTTCGTGCCGCGTCCGATCTGAAATTGAATGCCGGGTCCGACAGCAAATCGGCGATAACTTTGGCCTTCTCGCCCTTAGGCATGGTCCGCGGTATGCGGGCCAAACGCATATCTGGAGCCTCTATCACCTCCCACTGTGCCCGCTGGGCGTCCGCTAGTTTGGCGAGCAGTTCAGAATCCGAGACATCGTCATAGTAACCTGTCGTCGCGACGGCCGCGATGACCTCCGCTGAGGAGCTCCGAAGCAGCTCCTCAGCCTGTCGAACAGCAGCGCGAAAGATCAGAGATTCGACTACATGTTGGCGCACGGCAACGCTGTCGTCCGCGAGAGCGAACTTCATAGCGATGTCGATGCCAGCACTACCCCCGTTGTCGATCAGCTCGCCCAGCAGCGACGATCGGATCTCTTCCGGAAGTTCTGTGTACTCAGTGTCGATGCGATCGCCTAGAACCGCCGGGTAAAAGCGACCTGCGATGCGCAGGGAACTGAGCTGGATTTGATGATCGGCGCTCGTCACCAGAGGCCATACCACGTCGCTAAACTCGGGACGGCCCGTCGTGATCATAAATGCGAGCGCCCGATCAGGAAGCCCAGGTTTGTGCCATGCCTTCGTGAACGCGAGTACCTTATCGGCCACGAGGGTCCATGTTGCTTGCGAGCTGCGCCGTATGATGGTTGCCGCGAAGATTGGATCGATCTGCAGCAGCACCTCAACGATCGCGGCAACGAGGACATCCCCAGCACTGCCATTTCGAGACAACCGCTCACACGCGAAGAGGACGGCCTCACCCCACACCGGGTCATTGAGCCGCTTGACGACAAATGGCGCCGATAGGCTCAACGGCAACGCCGAATTCTGAAGCTCGCGTTCTACGTCGAAGGACGCGTACCATTCCTGAAACTGCTGATGTTGAAACGATACGTTTCCGGCGGGATCGCGCTCGAGAGCGTGTGTGGCGACAAGCACGTCGAGGACTTCAGCAGGGTTGGGCGGCATTTGCACGACGTACGTTTGCACTAGGTCGTGGTTGATCTTGCCGATGGCCTGCTGGGCCGAATGGGTAGCGATTGCCGGGCTGCCGTGTTCTTGGGCCGTAACAGCCAAACCGGTTAGATACGATTGCTGATTACCGAACAAGCGGCGCTCCAGGGTCTCTGCCCGTGCCGCATCGGTCTCATGCTCATTGACGAAGCGGCGCAAGACCTCCTCCCGTGTCTCAGGAAGTTGGCCGTCCGGTGATAGCTTTAGTAGCACGGAGAGATACAACGGAATGCCGACAAGGTCCCGTAGGCCCGGCGTGCGCCATGCTCTGTCGAGAACATTCAACCCCACCTCACCGGTTAGGCCTGCCGCGAGTTCCTTCTGTTGACCTTCGGACAAGGGAAGAACGACGATACGGCGCGGGTCTCGAAGGGGAACATCGACGGCCTGCCGACGCGTACTCATTAGGATGCCCAATAACGGAAAATCGCGGCGGAGACCGTCCAGCTCGATGATAAGACGTCGCCTTGCATCGGCAGGTACCTCGTTCCATCCATCGAGCAACAGTGTGAGTTGTCCGTGATAGGCGAGAAATTTCAGATGCTCCGCTCGAATGCCAACAAACGAGTTCCTATTCACCGTCCAGGCAAACAGATCATCGCGCGCTTCAGCCCACTCCTTCAGAGGTATGAATACGGGAGCTACCGGGCCGTCTAAGAGGCACTGTCCCGCTTGGACAAGCGTGGTGGTCTTCCCCATCCCCGGAGGAGCGATCAAGACGATTTCCTGCGCCGCCTGGAGCAGTTGCCCTAGTTGTGAGGTATCAAAACGGGCCGACGACGACGCATGCCCCTCGGCGCTCATGGTCAATTGTATGGCATGACGAGGCCAGCCCGGCATCCGTTGGAAGCCATCGAGATGGAGCTTAGCGCCAGACATCACTCTGAGCCGAACGGTATCGAGGTCGCTTGCCTGCGGTAGACGGAGTTCGGCCACGACGTGCCGCAGTTCTTCGATCAGTTCGCCCTGAGCGCCATAGACACGCGCTTCACCACCGGTTCCGGTCAGTTGGTCGAACGCCCGCTGCTCGGCTTCGCGCTTCCACTCGCGGAGTGTTTCGACCGTGAACTCTTGCGCGTCGTGGTCGATCTGGTGCGCATGATTTTGGCAAAGCCAGATGCCGTTGTCGAAGGACCTCCGTTCCTCCGGCGTTTGCAAGGGGTCATAGCGCGCGCCCCCTTCCGAGGCCGCCTTGATGTGAGCTGCTACGCCGACGCTCACGAAGCCCCGCTCCCCCATGCGAGGACCTAATGTTGGCCGACCGCACTTGGAACAGAGCCAGCCAACGCGCTGTGCTAGCAGGTGCTTTACGGGCGCTGGGAAATCATCACGGCTCGGCTTCTTGGCTGGCGCCGTTACTTTTGAAGAATTGCGCGCCGTCATTGCCCAAACGCAGCTCCAACGGGACTGATCGATATGAGAACCGGTAGGCCCGAGTAGTTCGTCCACATGGTCACGCTACCAGACAAGGATCGCATCAACTGTTGGGCAGCTTCGGAACCGAAGGTCGCGGTCGCAGGAACAGTGCGCCTCCCGAAAACGGCGGCCTTACCTACGGGCGCTTTGTCGGTAACCGCGTGGTTAGTAAAATGGTTGCTCATGTGCGGCTTCCCCTATCGGTCGCAACTTAGCCACTCTTCGCGACGCTGCAAATCATCGTTTTATTGTTTGGGAAAGCGCTGTCGGTCAATTATGCACCGACTCTCATGTGTTCCTATTCACTCTCGATCCGATAACGGCGTGGCCCTACAATCCCATCGCCCGCTTGCGGCCGAAGCTCCAATCGATGCCGCCATCATTGCGGGCGACGCCGGAAACGTGCTTGCCGATCTGGTTTTCGAGCGAAGGACTCCACGGAACGAGCTGGAAGCCGAGGCCGTCATCGATCATGGCGAAGCGACCGGAGGCGAGAGCGAAACGTTGGCGGTAGGTGCCGGCGACATATTCACCACTGCCGATGCGGTTGAACGGCTGCCCCGTTTCGGCGGCGAGCTTTTCGCCAAGCGCATCCAACTCGCGACGGCGCAAGGTGTCGATGAGTTTGCGGGTGAACACCACGCCGTGCCCCTGTCGCTCGGTGAGACCCTGCTCGACCAGATGGTTGGCGCGCCGTTCCATGGCTTGCTGCACCTCGGCGCCGAAGCCGCCATCGGAAAGCGACAGCGGTTCTCTGGCAACCGCTTGCCGGTCGAGCCAAGTCGCGCCCGATGCAGTCACCTGTCGGCCGATGTCGAGATCGGAGCGGACGGCAAGTGCGACACGGCGCCGGCCGCGTGCGTCATCGTATTTGCGCAACTCGACAATAGAACCGGAGGCGCCGTCGCCCGCCGCGTCGAGATCGGGTAGCTTGATGTGGTGAGTGCGGCCATCAACCCCATCCACCACGGCATAAGCCGTGCCCTTCAGTTCGTCGTCGAGACCGCGTTCGACCAGCCGACCGACGATAGGCTCATCCAGGCTTTCGCTCGCCAGCACATAGCCCGCTGACCCCCGCTCGATGCCGCGTTCCGTCAGGGCCTTGTGCATCCGCTTGATAATGTCGCCGCGCTCGCCGAGTTCGCGCAGCACTGTCTCAGCTTCGGGCTTGATGAGCCACTGCGAATGCCCGACCTGTCCGGCTAGCCCAAGGATTTCCAGTTTCCGAAGTCGCCCAACCTTCAGGGCATGAAATTCGTCGGGCGGGGCGGTCGGATCGCGGCGCGAGATCGATGATCCCGGTTTCTCGCGCATCGCGGACGAGCTGACGGTCGAGCTGGGTCCAGCGTTCCGCTTCGATCTGGCGCTCCAGCGAGCGGCGAATGTCGAGGTCGGTGCGTGGCCCCAGTTCCTGGGTGATGAGATCACGCGCCCGGTCTCGCATCCCTTCCTTGATGTAGTCGCGCGAGATGACGAGATCCTGTCCATCGTCGCGGACACCGCGCACGATCAGATGGACATGCGGATGCTCGGTGTTCCAATGGTCCACGGCCACCCACTCGAGCCGGGTGCCGAGATCCTTCTCCATCTGGCTGACAAGATCGCGGGTGAAGGATTTTAGGTCGGCCATTTCCAGCGCGTCATCCGGCGAAACGATGAACCGGAAATGATGCCGGTCATCCTGGCACCGCTCGGCGAAGGCACCGGCATCGGCATTTTCAGTACCGGGCCCGAACAGGCGGGCCTTCTCCCCGTCTCGGGTCACGCCTTCCCGGCGCAGATAATTGAGATGGGCGCCGAGCGGCGCGGTACGCGCCGAATTGCGAACGACGCGCGCCTTGACGACGGCGCCACGCGAACGGGAGGAGATCAGCCGATTGGCCTGGATGCTGGCGCGCTGGCCGTGACCAAAGCGCGAGCGGTTGTCGGGAACGACGCGGCCGGAGCGCGATACGCCACCGCCGGCCTTCTTCGCCGCAGCGAGCGCCTGCGCAATGAAGGGCCGCGACGATTGCGCCCGCGTGGAACGGATGCGCCCCGGACGGACGCGGAACTCGCGCTCATCGACCATCGCGTTGCCCCGCAATGTTTAAAAAATCTCGCAGAAAAAAGGCCTTGAAGCGGTTGCGCACATTGCGGCAGAGCCAGGCAATGTGCGGAGCGCACCTGAAATCCCAGCAAAAACAACGACGCGACCGCCGCGCAATGTGCGCCGTTTTATCCTGCCATCGTCCGGTTGCTGGTCCCGCTTCCACTCCTGGCACCCTCCATGATGCGCGCGAGCACGACGGGATGCGAAACAGGCGATTGACGGTCATTGCGGGCCCTCCCCCGCGCGCCGGGTGAGAAAAATGGGAGTCGCCTGCGACCCGGCAACGCTGTTAGTCTGGACCGGAACGAGAGGTGGCAGGCCGGTTGGCGAACGACCGGCGGCAGGTGGGCGGTCGCCCGCGCGCGCCACGAAGAGCGGCGCTTCGCGCCAATCGGTCGGTTGCCAGAGTGCGGTTCGCGGTTCGTCGAACGGCACAGCGCTGCCCAGAGCGGGTGCGAGCAAAGCGACATAGGCACGTGTTTCGACCGGCAGGGAACGACCAGTTGCGAGGTATTCCTCATACCGCGCCGGCCCAGCATTGTAGGCAGCGAGCATGGCTGGAACGGTGCCGTAGCGATCGAGCATCTCGCGCAGATAGGCGGTGCCTGCGATGATGTTGTCGCGCGGATCGAAAGGATCGCTGCCCAGGCCATAACGGGCGCGCAGTTCGGCCCATGTCTTGGGCAGGATCTGCATCAGCCCGAGCGCACCGGCGGACGACACGGCGCGCGCATCGTCATTGCTTTCGGCCCGCTTCACCGCGACGATCCACTCCTGCGGGATGCCGAAGCGCTGCGACGCCTCGGCGATATGCGCGGCATAGGAATCGCCAGCCGCAACCCGCATCGCCGGTGGCGTCTGCGCTAAAACCGGAAGCGTCGCGAACGCGGCGGAGGGCAGCCCGGAAAGGAGAAGAAGGACAGCGCTATGCCGGACGGAAGATAGCCGACACGCTACGGAGCGACGAATTCGGCGCACGCTCAATCCTCTCTGCGTGGTTTGGCGGGCCGGTTCATATGCAAGCCCCAGAGGGACCCGTCGCTGCCGAATTTGAAAAGATTGGCGCGTAACGGCTTAGCGGAGAGCGGGCTGTCGATCTCGATCAAAACATACTCGCCGGCGCGGCCGCCAATATGCGTCCAGCCAGCGCCGATGTAGAAGCCCTCCTCGTCACCGAGCAGAATGCGATAAGTCGGGGCGTTCTCGGAATTCGATGGCTCGGCAGGAACGAAGTTGATTTCCGCCTCGATGCCGAGCGCTTTGAGCTGCCCTGAGAAGCCGGATTGCGTACGTCTAAATTGGCCGATCTGAGCCACGGTGGCCTCCTTTGGATTTGCGGTGAGGACGGGCTGGGCACGCCGTCACCGCGTCGGCGCGCGCCAGACGAAGCGGCCATCACCGTCTTCGTCGGTGTAGAGAGGAGTTGCCCGGCCGATGACTGCCGAAGCCGGAAGCGGTCCGAAATAGCGACCGTCGAGGCTGTCGCGGACTTCCGGATTCATGAGGAAAAGCTCGCCAGTCGCGATGGTGCGGCAGCCCCGCCAGATCGGGAGCGGACGGCCGAGGCGATCACGTTCCAGCGCATCCCCCATCTCGATACCGTCAATGGTTATGACGTGATCGATCCGGCAAACCTGCTGTCCCGGCAATCCCAGAATACGCTTCAACATCGGCGTGCCGCGGCTGACATAGCCGCGCTTCGCCATGAAGTCAGTGAGCGGTGCGGGCAGCCGGACGGCGACCAATTCAGGCACCTCGAACCGGTCAGCCGGTGCGATAGTGTAGAGCCCGACCGGCGCGCTGGCGGTGGCGTTCCAGATGAGCTTGGGCGGCGTCGGAATGAACGCGGCGACGGCAACGCTCATCGCCGCGAAATACGTCACCATGGCATAGCCGAAGCGGGTCACCGTCCGGTTCCCCGCCGCTTGAGCCACGCCTGATGGCGCTCGACGGTGTATGCTCGCGGCGTCTCACCGGCGCGCATCCGGTGGGCGACGTGGCGCCAGTGATCGGGCGCGACATCGCAGGCATCGATGCCGGCGCGCTCCACGGCGTCGATGTGGTGAAGAACGGCTTCGACCTTTGGCCAGCCTTCGATCTTCAGAAGGATTTCGCCACCAGGACGCACGAAGGGCAGCGTCTGGTAGGCTTCGCCCGGCTCGACAGCGCGCACGATGTCGATACGCGACATAACCGTGCCGAAATCGTTGGCGGCCCAGCGGACGAACGCAAAGATGCTGTTCGGCCGGAAAGAGACGACACGCCTGCGGCGGTCGAGGATTTCCACATGCGCCTCTCGGCCGAATCTGATCCAGAATTCGATCTTCTTCTCGATCCAGGTCAGTTCGACATATGTCATGTTGTCGGTGGAACGTACGGACGGCAACAGGCCGCCGCGCAAGCGGGAAGCCGCGTTGCCGGTCATGGGTGGTCTCCTTCGGTCGGGGGAAATTCACGCGCGAGCAGTTCGCGCAGCATGTCGGCGACGGTGGTGCCGCGCCGGAAAGCGGTCACCTTGATACGGCCGCGCAGCTCCGGCGTCACGTCGATGGTAAGCCGTGCGGTGTAACCGCCCACTTCTCCATCGCGCCGCGGTACATCGGCAGCCTTGATCCAATGCTTGGGATCGGCGGGTCGGGCAGCGAAACCTTTGCGGGCGGGACGCTCATTCATGACGCGGCGCTCCCGCCCAAGGCCAGAGCGGAGGCGATGCGGGCGCGAGCCTTCATCGCCATGTCGACGTCAATCTCACAGCCGAGATAGCGCCGGCCGGAGAGCCGGCAGGCTTCACCGGCTGCGCCCGATCCGGCGAACCAGTCGCCGACAAGGCCGCCTTCTGGGCAGCTTGTTCTGATCAGAATTTCAAGAAGGGCCGATGGTTTCTCGGTCGGGTGGATGGCGCGGCCATCGCAATTGCGTACATGGATGACCGAGCGCATGAGCCGCAGTCCGCCGTCATGGCTGACATAGTGGCCGGCATCGATATGACCGGTGTGCGGTGGCCGCTGCTTGCGCCGCACGCTCCGCGCCGTCGCATCTGGTGTGGTCTGGACATCGTTGTAGATGTCTCGCCAAGGCGTCTCGGCGGGGTAAAACTGAACGGCCAGCTCATGTACTCGTTTGAAACGGTCCGTATGAAAGCTGCTGCCGTTCTGCTTTTCCCAGACGATCTCCTGCGCCAGCCGGAACCCTGCATCGGCGAACTGGTCGGCGGTCACCATGAAGTGGCGCAGCGAGCCGAACACCCAGAGCGATCCGGTCGACCGCAGTGCTGTGCGGGCGAGCGCGATCCAGCCATCGACGCGGCGATCCCAGGCGAGCGACGTTTCGCCGTAAGGGGGATCAGCCAGGATCATGTCGAAAGGGCCGCGCGTCGGCATGATTTCGCGGCAATCGCCGGTGAGGATCGTCATGATGCGGTCCTCCCGATTCCAAGACGCCCGATTTCAGCGGCCAGCGCCGCGATTTCGCGGGCGGCTGGCGTATCGTGATCGAGTTCGCTGACAAGGCGGCCGGACTGCGCAGCCGCCGCGAAGGCGATGCGCTGGCCGATAGTGCTGGAGAGCACCGGCGGATCGTGATCGGCCAGCGTTTCGGCGGTTTCGCGGGCGAGCACAGTGCGGGCGCCGCAGCGGTTCAAGACAAAGCGCGCATGAAGGTCGGGCCGATATATCCGCGCTTCGCGCAGAAGCGCGAGCATCTCGGCCGAGGCCCAGCCGTCGAGCGGCGAAGGTTGCACCGGGATTAGCACCAGATCGGCGGCGAGCAGGGCCGAACGCATCAGCCCGGCGACGCGCGGCGGGCCGTCAATCACCACATGATCCGCGCCTCGCGCCAGTTCGGGCGCTTCACGGTGGAGCGTATCGCGCGCCAGGCCGATGACGCCGAACAGACGCGGAAGGCCTTCATGTTCGCGCTGCTGTGACCAGTCGAGCGCCGAGCCCTGCGGGTCCGCGTCAATCAGGGTGACGCGCTTTCCTCGCGCGGCCCATTCACCAGCGAGGTTCAGCGCCAGCGTTGTCTTGCCGACACCGCCTTTCTGGTTGAGGAAAGCCACGATCATCGTGACCCTCCCGACCGGTTGTCGAGAGGAAGCTGGGGCGTTTCAAAATCAACGGAAGCAGACGTGCCGACGCGATCAGGATCTGATCGGGACGGTGATGGCGCGCCCTTCTCCGAGGCTATACCGAGGCTTGTAGCTGCGCCGCGGACGAGGTTTTCCACATCGCGCCCGCGCTCTTCAATGTTAGATTCTTTGTTAGAATCTAAGTTAAGGGCGCGATTTCGTGTTTGATTTCCGCAGGTTAACCCGTATTTGGGTTCCTGATAGCACGAGCCTCGGGTTCCCGATAGCACGTGAGTACGGGTTCCTGATAGCACGAGGCCGTCCACAGGCTTTCCACAAGGCCGCGCGGGTTCGAAGGCAAGCAGCATTCGCCCGCCGATCTCGCTTTCCAGGAAGAGCGTGTAACCGGGCAACGGCTGACGACGGATGATGTCGCGCAATTCGAAGGCGAAGCGCTTGAATGGTGACAGGCTGCCGGATTTCTGGTGAAGATGACGGAAGTCGAAACGCCAGCCATCGCGCTGGCGGCCGCCATGTTTGCGGACCAGCCGGTAAAGCCAGCGGTCCAATCCTCCGGTTAGCTCGAAATAAGCGCGATCGATGGTGAGCACGAGCGCATCGTCGAGAACGGCCTTATAGAACCAGTCCGGCACGATCAGCTCTATACCTTCCGGGCAACCGTTGCGGTCAGCGCGCTCCTGCCACTCATTGATCCAGGAGAAACGATGGCGGCGTCCTTCGACCTGCTGGCGGATCGAGGTGGAAACCGTGGTGGACTGCAGCCGATCGAGTGCGGCCTTCAGGCGCTGATAGTCGCGTGAGCTGGTGCCTCGTCCGACATAGGTGAGGATTTCGTAAGGGGTGGCCGCCATCAGCCGGGAGGTGCGAAGCCCGGCGTCTCGGGCTTCCACGATCTGGCTCGCTGCCCAGATCAGGATGTCGGCATCCCAGATGGTCGCCATGCCGTGATCGGGAACGGCTTCGACCCGGATCGAGACGTTACCGGCGACGAAATCGATCGGTGTGATGCGGTGGGATTTTGAAAGGGAGAAGAAGGGATAGGCCATGAGATCCTGCGCGTCTCTTGGTGCGAAGTCGCCGGGGAGCGCACGAAACAAGTCAAGCTGTCCGCGCTCCGAGGGGGGGCGATGCCGCGCCGCCATGGTGGAGAACCTGCCGATCAGCGCGCGTAGCGGCCCGGCTGGGGCACTGCGGGGAGCGTCTGACGCTTCGCCGGTAGCACCTTCCCGCGTGGATCGGAGGTCGAAGTGACAGCGCCGCTGGCTGCCCATGCCTGCAAGTCATCGACGGCATAGACAACGCGCCCACCGAGCTTGCGATAGGATGGGCCAGTGCCATAGGTCCGGTGCTTTTCGAGCGTACGGGCAGACAAGCTCAGAAATTCAGCGGCTTCCTTGGTGCGCAGGTAACGTGGCGGCAAACCGGTGAGATTTGGTCGCATGGATCGGTCTCCGTAAGATTCGTTGCTGTCGCTTGCGATCAGCGACTGACGAAAATCACGATGGCGTAGGGAAACCGGCGGGATGCAGCGCGAAATTGGCAGGGCCTAAAATCCCACACCATGCCCGGCATCAGGGACGGCGGCGATGACGGAGCAATTTGCGGTATCCGCCCGAAACCATGGTTTTGGCATCCCGCAAAAGCGACGTCACGGCATGACGGACGGAAGATGCCTGCCATTCGTCTCGGCCAAGCCGGCCGGTCCTGAAAATGATGTGAGCGATTTCCTGTTGGGTCGCACCCGAACGACGGCCATCGAACGCCTGTAACATTCGTCGCGCACGCGCCTTCTGCTGAGCGGTAAGGCGCGTGTCGGGAGGTATTGCGCTACCATGGATGGCGGAGAGGAGGCGTCCGACAGATTCGAGGCGGCCAAATCCGTCCAGGCCAAGCGGCACCAATGCGACCAGAGGTGCGTCATTATCGGTTCGAATGTCATAGTGAAGAAGTTGGAGACGCTCACCGTTGCCAAGATCGTAAAACAGGTCACCGCTGGCCTCGCTGCCATCGACGCGAGGTAAGATATCAAGATTTCGCGGTGAGCGAATGGTGTTGTTCAGATAGGCTGGTGCCGCTGTAATGATGATGGCGCTCGTGTCCTCATGCGGCATCCACAGAACAGGTGCCTCCGGCGGTGCGTTGCGAGGATCAATGGCGAAATCGCAACCCCCATTGCTGCCTGATCGTCTCCGTCAGCTTTTCCTTTTCGGTTTCGGCGTGGGAGAGAAGCTCGAAATCCCGGAGGTAATTTTCATTGCGCCGCAGCCATTCCCAAGCAAGGTCGGATGCGGTCAGCTTTTCCACGTGCTCGTAATTCGCAGAAGAGCGCCAGTCTGGTATATCCGCTGCCATCACGGTCTTCCTCCCCTCCATCGAAACCGACCATGGGAAGATTCACGCGCAGGTTCCCTTGCGGAAGTTGTTTTGTCAGCCAAGAGTGATGCTCAGGGAGCATCACTCCGATATGCGCCGCTGGCTTTTGCGCACCAGATCGCGATAGCCTTGCTCGGACATCCAACGTGCCCGAGCAAGATGACTTTCGTAAATATGCTGGCAACGCTCTGGATCACGTTCGGCATCCAAGCCGAAGAGAATTCGAACAGCTTCCCGCCAATCTGCACCTTCACGCGCGGAATCGAGGAGCCGAAGATAAAGAACCATGTGCTCACCGTCATAGGCAGTGAGCGTCTGGCTTGTCGGCGGTTCGTCCAGAAATGTGGAGGTCAATTGTCCCATCTGCGTTACTCTATGAGCATTTGTGGTTCACTGAGCTGCTTCTATAAAACGGGTGTGGAACAGCAGGAACATGGGAAACATGCTTCGGGGATGTTCGATCCCTTCACGCGGCGATTACATAATATAGTTGATAAACTTATAGTATGTAAACTGCCATCGCTTGCACATGGATATGCGCAAGCTGGTTGGCCGGAACTTCGCCCGCCTGCGTCGGGAGAAGAACCTGACGCAGGAAGAGATCGAAGCACGTTCCGGTTTCAGCCAACAGTATCTGAGTGGTCTGGAACGTGGACGGAGGAATCCGACCGTTATCACGCTGTATGAATTGGCGCAGGCGCTCGGGGTGAGCCATGTCGAGCTCGTCAAGCCCGACGATCAGAATTAAACAGCCAGGAATGCTGGGGGACCAAAGGGCACTGCCAATGATGCCTTTCCCAATATAAGGGTGATTACGCGGACGCACCTTGCGTGCGCAGGCGAGTTTCTCCGTTCGAGCGTAGTCGAGGGCGGCCGTGCCTATCGTCGCGGGCAACGGATTTAGCGATATTCAGGAAATGCCTGACGGCGGGATTTCTATTGCTATGTGCCCAAACGGCCTTGAACGACAGGTAGGGATCGCTGACGGCAAGCGGGCGATAAACAATATTCGGGAAGATTGCCGAGGTGTTCGCCTCGGTCACAAGGGTGAATCCGTGTTTCAGCCCCACAAGGCTCATAAGCGTTTCGCGCCCGGTCATGCAGAGCGTTGCGCGGGATATGGCAACTCCCGCGCCAACCCCTTTGAGGAACGCGAAGATTTCCGAGCCAAACTCGCGTTCGCTCAGCATGAGCCGTTCAGTGCTCAGGCTTTCTGGTGAGATCGAGGAACACCTCGCCAAAGGGTGTGCTTTGGGGCACGCGACGAACAGACGCTCTTTCCAAAGGTCGATCGCATGGCAATGGGGAGCGTCGACGGAACCGGCGAGAAAGGCAATGTCGAGTTGGTTTGCCAGAAGAGCAGCGATATGATCCTCGACATTGCCTTCCAATATTTCCTGCTGCACGCCTCCGCGCGTCTCGCCAAACCGTTGCAATATTTCGGCAAGGCACCCATTTCCCAGAGACGACCGCAAGCCGATCCGGATCGTATTGCCCGATGCTGCTGTTACCAGTTCCGCTGCGCTTCTGATCTGGTCCAGGCCGCGCCTGATGTTCTCGACAAATATCTTCCCCTGGTCGGTAAGGCTGACGCCGGAATGGCTGCGAATAAAAAGCGGCGTTCCAAGCCGGATTTCGAGATCGCGGATATGGCGGCTGATAGCCGATTGTTCGACGTGGAGCGAGGCCGCGGCTTTACGGAAGCTCCCGTGTTCCGCGGCCGAAATCAGATATCGCAATTGCCGAAAATCCATATGGCACATCGTATTGTCATTCCGATAATTGTTCCTGCCGGTGGGCCGCAGAAACGGGCTTTCCGAAATGGGGCAACACCTCTTCTGCGAGTTCCGCTATCACCTCGGGCAACGGGCGGCGGCACGGACGCAGCAACAGTGCAAGGTGATTGACCCCTGCTCTCTCCAAAGCTCGGAGAAGCTCGATCAGGGGATTTCGCCCTGTCCGGGCACCGAAGCGGCGGGGTGTCGGGTTTTCATCCGGATCGTCGGCAAGATCGAGATGGAATGCGCTGATAAAGACGCCGTCATCGAGACCGAGCATGCGCCGTGCGTGCCGCCATCCTGCGGCTTGCTGGGCGAGAGCCTCGATATTATTGGGATAGACGAACCGGCCATCCATGTTTTGTGCAATCCAGTCGGGCGATTGCTGTCCCTGCCCGGCAATAATCATCGGAACAGCGGATTGATAAGGCGCCGGCAATAAGGCGAGAGACGGGTGTCGCCTGCCCTCGCCCAAGGGTAGACCGCCGGGCGTCCATGCTTCGCGCATATATTCGACGGCTTGCCGAAAAAGCTTCCCGCGTTCTTCAAAGTCGATCCCGAGCAAGGGATATTCGACCGGGCGATCACCTGAAGCGACGCCCAGAATCAGCCGCCCTCCGGCGAGGCGGTCAGCAGACGCAACCGCCTTTGCCAGCATCATGGGATGGCGCAAGGGGAGCACGATGGCAGCAGTCCCCAGCGCGACATTCCTGGTGAGCCCAGCCAGAAATCCAAGATTGACGAATGGATCGTAGACCGAGCCGGCATCGCCGAAGTTGAGCGGATCGAACACCGGAACATCGCGCATCCAAATGGCGGCGAAGCCCGAGCGGTCCACCTGGGTGACAAGGTCGGGATAGGCGGAAAGATCCGGCACACCGAAAGGACGGCCATCCGCTTTGCGGCGAGCCTCGCCTTCAGGAGACCAATCATTGTCGAGCGGCAGTTCGATGCCGATAGTCAGGCCATCCCGACGGCGGATCAGATCAAGTGCGGTTGGGGAACGGTCAGTAGCCATGACCACCTCCCTGGAGCTCCGGACCGGCATTTGCGGCCATCGCCCTTTCCCGCCGGTCGAGCAGCCCACTCCAGACGGTGAGACCGAGAGCGACAGTCACCAGCAGAGCGCCGACCCAAGGCGTCGCTCCAAGGCCGAGCCGCGAGTCTACGACCATGCCACCGACAGCGGCGCTCAGGGCGATGCCGAGGTTGGCGGCAGCGATATTGAGGGCAGATGCAACATCGACGCCGCCGGGACGGTGCTTTTGCGCAAGCTGCACGACGTAGAGGTGCAGGCCGGGAACATTGCAGAAGGACAAGCCCCCGAGCAGGGCCAGCGTAAGGACGGTTCCAATCAAGGAGCCGGCTGTCAGCGTGAATGCCGCCAGCGCGACCGCCTGCAAAGCGAACATGATGATGAGGACGGGAACCGGGTCACGATCCGCCACGCGCCCGCCGATGATATTGCCCGCGATAACCGACGCCCCGTAAAGGAACATCATGATTCCGATCTGGTTCGGAGCAACGCCGGTGATGTTTTCCAGGATCGACGCGAGATAGGTGAACGCGACGAAGGTTCCGCCATAGCCGAAGAGGTTCATGCCGAAGGCCATCAACAGCCGCCCGCTTCCCAACACCCGTGCCTGATCAGCGAGTGTGCCCGGCGTCTGGACTTTTATGGAGCGCGGAAGAAGGGCGAACATGGCAAGGAGAGAGACGAGGCCCAAGCCGGTCACCGCCCAGAAGGATGCACGCCATCCCAGGGCTTGCCCCAGCATAGTGCCGAGCGGGACGCCGGTAGCAATGGCGATGGTGAGACCGGAAAAGACAATGGCGATAGCCGATGCCCTGCGGTTTTCCGGGACCATGCTGGCGGCAATGGTCGCCCCAATGGCAAAGAACACGCCATGCGCAAAGGCGGTCATGATCCGGGCGATGAGCAAAATCTCATAGTTCGGGCTGATCGCCGCGACCATGTTGCCAAGAGTAAACAATGTCATCAGCCCGAGGAGAAGCGGCCGCCGGGCAATATGTCCAGTTAGCGCCGTGAGGACAGGTGCGCCGATTGTCGCGCCAAGGGCGTAGACGCTCACGATAAGCCCGGCCATCGGCAGGGTGATGCCCAGATCGTGAGCAACGTTCGGCATGATGCCGACCGTCAGGAATTCGGTAGTTCCGATTGCGAAGGCACTGATTGCCAGTGCGAAAAGAGCTGGGTGCATTGTCGTTATCCCATTGTTCGTCTCGATAGATTTCTGGTTTCGGGCGGCAGAAACGCCGCAAACGGTGATGGAAAATGTATTGCCTCGTAATTCCGGCGTTAATCGCGTATATTGAAAATGGATCGGTGAATTAATTTCATGATTGGAGCGTCGGATGAACAACCGCGCCGGCGAGATGGAAGTGTTTGTTGAGGTCGCGGAGCAGGCGAGCTTCGCTGCCGCCGCCCGACGGCTTCACCTCTCGCCGTCGGCAGTCAGCAAGGTGATCAGCCGCATCGAGGAGCGGCTCGGTACCGGCTTGCTGGTGCGTTCAACCCGCTCCTTACGCCTTACCCAGGAGGGTGAAGTCTATCTGAAGCATGCGCGTGATATTCTCACCCAGATCGATGAGGCCGAGCGCACGATAACGTCAGGAGCATGCGCGACGCCGCGCGGCAGGCTGCGCGTGAATGCGTCGGTGCCAATCGCCAATTGCTGGGTGACGCCGTTTCTTCCTGAATTCCTCGAGAAATATCCCGAGATCGAATTGGATTTCTCGCTGACCGACGCCCTGATCGACCTCATCGAGGACAGAACGGACGTTGCCATCCGCGTGGGTCCGCTGCGCGATTCAAGTCTGAAGGCGCGCAAACTGCGGGAAAGCCGCTATGTCGTGGTTGCCGCCCCGCAATATCTCGCCCGTCGCGGTATTCCGCAGAGGCCCACGGATCTCACCAATCATAATTGCCTGGCTTTCAATTTCCGGCGCAGCATGGATGAATGGCCTTTCCAGGACCACTCCGCCACACCAATCCGATCCATTCCCATCCGCGGGAATATCCAGGTCAATAATGGCGAGACCGCTCGCCAACTGACGGTAGCAGGCCTCGGTATCGCCCGTCTTGCCCGCTTCCATGTGCAGTCGGATATCGACGCCGGACGTCTGGTCCCGATATTGGAGGAATTCAACCCTGGCGACACCGAACTGATCCATGCGGTGTTTGTCGGGCATGAACAACTCGTCGCGCGGGTCAGGGCTTTCGTCGATTTTCTGGCGGAGCGCATGGGCGCAAGCAGCTGAAAGCCGAAACCGCCCTTGGCGCCAGCTATCGGCTGGAACTCTCTCCCCCCTCCCCCGTTTCGCTCCCACCACGGCGCACCTCTCGCTCTATTCAGGGCTTTCATCCTGCAAAAGAGGCAGCAAGCAAATCCACCTTCGTTGAAAAGTTCAACAATGTTGAACTTTTTGCGCCGGGCATTGGCAATTTCCGCTTTGCGATTAACCGTTGAATGGTCGCGTGCTAATCAATCCTACGTTCGCACCAGGCGGACGACAACAAATCGAGTGCTAGTCAGAACAACATCCTTCCCCGTTCAACTACATAGGGAACGCGGCGTTACTTGGGGATTGGTGAAAGTCCATTCCCGAGAAGGAAAGATGCGTTCAAGCGGGCGAAGCCTGTTTAACCCTTTTGGATGGACTATCATGTTCGCGGTAGGGACGTCCATTACTGGACGCCCCCCGCACAGATCCCCGCAAGCGGCTTGCCCGCA
>NZ_BMHH01000039.1 GCF_014640615.1 Paramesorhizobium endophyticum
CTTTATGAATCACTGAAAAGCTGATTTGGAAATCCTCAGGAAATGTATTCTCAAATGACGACACGCCCTAACGTAATGCCGCAAAACAATACTTGGAGCAGCATTTCGAACCCCGTCCAATTGCCCTGTTTCATTGCCCGACGGGCAATTGGACGTCCATCCGCAAATCGGCCAAAAGTGCCTGTTCAGACGTTTCCATACCGCGTGTTACGCAACATCGCATATCCCTTGATCAATTCGGCTATGCCGGTGTCGAGAGAATAGTCGGGTTTGAAGCCGGTCGCCTCAATTTTGGCATTCGAAACGACGTAGTTACGCTGGTCTGGGTCCTTTCCTAGAGCGGCTTCCACGAAGGTGAAGTTCGGAAGATGCTTCTTGATGGTTTCGCAAAGCTCCTTCTTGGAGACATTGGCGTCCGACAAGCCAACATTATAGATTTGGCCTCTCATCCTGTCGTGGTTCGCCAGCCCATGGCGGAACGCCTTAGACACGTCGCGGACGTGGACGTAGTTGCGCTTGAAATGGCTCTCAAACAGCACAACGGCACCGTCCTTGACGGCACGATAGGTAAAGTCATTGACCAGCAGATCGATACGCATTCGCGGCGACATGCCGAACACTGTCGCGAGCCGGAAGCTGATCGCATTGGGATGCTGCATCAATTCCTTTTCGACGGCGACCTTTTCGATCGCGTAGCTCGAAATTGGGCGCAGGGGGGATTTTTCCGTGCAGAAATTGTTTTCGTCCCCCGAGCCGTAGGCGCTGTTGGTGGTCGGCATCAGAATGATCTGATCACGGGAAACCAGTTTCAACATCATGATGATGGCATCGTGGTTGATTGTCTTTGCGCCGACCGGATCTTTGGAGCAGAGCGGCGCACCCACGAGTGCTGCCAGCGGAATGATTACATCAGCATTCTTAATGAGCGGCGCGATCTTGTCTTCGACACGGATGTCGCCATCCACCACCGAAAAGTTCGGATTATTGCAGACATGGTTCAAGCTTGCCTGGCCGAACATGAAGTTGTCCAGAACAGTGACCTTATGACCTTCCGCAAGCAGGTCCGGAACCATCGTTGAACCGAGATATCCGGCACCGCCGGTAACGAGAATATTGTAACTCATGTCTTATCGCTCTTCAAAAATGGCATTCTCGACGCAACCGCAGAGTGAATGCGCAAGAACAATGTGAATTTCCTGTATGGTCCCGGTCATGTCGCCGGGTGCGATGATGCAGTAGTCGGCAAGGTCCTTCGCCGGGCCTCCATCCTTGCCGCAGAAGACGATTGAAGTGATGCCCAGCCGCTTGCATGCGATGAGGGCCCTTAGGATATTGAGCGACTGGCCAGAACTGGTGATACCCAGGAATATATCGCCCGGGCGCATTTTACCCTCGATCTGGCGCTCGAAAAGCCTGTCGAAGCCATAATCATTGGCGATCGCGGTCAAAATGGAACTGTCCACGGTCAGGGCCTCCGCGGGCAGCGGCGCGCGGTCGCGGGCAAGCTTGCTGACAAATTCCGCAGCCAGATGCTGCGCATCCGCCGCGGAGCCGCCGTTGCCGGCTATATAGAGCCGTCCGCCGGACTTGTAACTTTCAACGACGGCTACCGTCGCGCGATCGAAAAGCTCCATCTGCTCCCGGCAATTAAGCAGCTGCTGCTTTGCGGCGATCGATGCTTCAAGATTTTTCTTAAGTAGTTCCCCCGCGTCATACATTTTCGCTACCTCCTGATTGTTGAAACATAATGCTCGACGCGGCGACATAATCCTTTGGAACCCCGATATCGACAAAGCTGCCATGGCTTTCCAAACCGAAGAAAGCCGTGCCGGCATTGAAGAGGCCAGGAAGAATGTCGTCCTCGAACGAGATTTTATTGCCATTCGCACGGTATTTTTCCTTGATTGCCTTTGGGTCGATCACGTAGATGCCTCCATTGGCCAGTTGTCCAATCCCCGCCTTGCTGGATTGGAGTTCCGTAATGCGGCTGTCTGCATCGACACGAACACCGCCGAAGCGTTCAGGCTCGCCCGCTCTGAAAAGTGCGAATGTAATCCCCGAACTTTTGCCGGTATGAAACTCCAGCAGCTTGCGTGCCTCGACATCGAAATAGGTGTCGCCGTTAAGGAGCAGGAAAGGCTCGTCATCATCCAGCCGCTCCATGGCGAGCAGGAGGCCGCCGCCCGTTCCCAACGGTGTGTCCTCGACCGTATAGTTCACCGGAACACCTCGATAATTATCGCCGAAGTAATCAATTATCGCTTGGTGAAGATATCCAACCGAAAGGATAAAACCGTCGATCCCTGACCGGATCCAATGATCCATCTGATGCGCGAGAAACGGCCTGCCGGCAATTGGCGCCATCGGCTTGGGAATATCTGGAACGGCCTGTCTCAAACGTGTTCCCAGCCCCCCCGCAAGAATAACTGCTTTCATCATTGGCGCTCCCCAAAGCCGCCGGCAGAGCTCACGCCGCGTTCGCGATCGAGCAGATTTCCTTGATTTCGCTGACGGAAAGGCTGGGAAAGTTGCCGATATACATGCCGTAGAAATGGATATGGTCCGTTACGGGGCAGCTATCGTAGACTTCCGCCGGTAACAGTCCTTTCAGATAAGGCTGGCGGAGCTGATTACCGCCGCCGGCGCTCCCGCGGCGGTATTCAACACCGTTTTCATTCAGCTTGCCCATCAGGGAGGCCATGAAGTCCGGATCGGCATCTTTCAAAATGAGGTTGAAGGCGTAATTGCTCGATCCTTCAAACTCGAAATCCGTCTGATAACGGTTCCCGTCGATGAGATCGAAGAACCACTTTTGATTTTCGCTACGGCGAACCACGATATCATCGAGGCGCCTGAGTTGATGACGCCCGAGAATGCCGCCGATTTCCGTGTTGCGCATGTTGTAGGCAGGAAAGGCGAAAATGAAAGCCGGATTCAAGTCTCGATGAGCTTCACGGTATGAAAGCTGGAGTTCCGGATCAGTGCTTTCGCGCACCATGCCATGGGAGCGCAGCATGCGTAGTTTCTGATAAATATCGGGATCGTCCGTACAGATCATGCCGCCTTCAATCGTGCTCATGTGATGAGCATAATAGAAGGAGAAATTGGATATGATGCCGATGCTGCCGACCTTGGCGTTGTTATGCCGTGCCCCGTGGGATTCACAGACGTCTTCGATCAGCGGGATGCCGCGTTTTTCCAGTTCTAGAATCAGCTTGTCTGTCAGACCATTGAAACCCTGAACATGGGTCAGGAAAACGGCACGGGTCTTGTCGGTGATCTTTTCAAGAATTTTGTCCGTATCCATCGCAAGCGTTCGCGGATTGATATCCACGAACACAGGCGTAAAGCCGGTCTGCAGAACCGATGCAATGTCCGATACCCATGTCAAAGGCGGAACAATAATCTCCCCGCCTTCAGGATGATTGAGCCTCAGAGCGCTCATCGACATGAGGTTGGCGGAGGCTCCGGAGTTGACGAAAACCGAGTACTTGACTCCGAGCCACTCGCTCCATTCCTCCTCGAAAGCGCGCACGTTGGGCCCATTGGTAAGGATTGGATCGTCTTTTTGAAGATAGTCGATGACTGCATCAAGGTCTTCACGCAGGATGTTATTTCTCATCAAGGGGAATTTTTTCATCTCGGCTCCTCATTCAGTCGGAATGGTTGTCGCTTGATTTCTAAAGACTTGCTGCGAAATTCCTGACGGCTTCAAAAACCGTGCTTTCGCCAATGCCCACCTGCTCATGCAGTTCGGCCCTGGTGCCAAGCTCGAACCGGTAGCCGCCTTTCACCCCGATATTCAGATGCTTGAGGCCAAGGCGTTCGCGGGAGATGATTTCAAAAAACATGGAATCGATCCCGCCGCGCCCGCGAAACCCCTCTTCCAGCGTGACCAGACCGTCGTGTGAACAAAGCAAGGCGTTGATCTTCGGCTGGTCGAAACCGGTTATGTCGAAGAGATCGATCAAGGTCGCGTCGATGCCGTGTTCCGCCAAACGCTCGGCCACCTTCATCGCGGTATGCGACATATATCCCGTCGAGATCATGCAGACCTTCGATCCCTTTCGCAGAATGCGGTATCCGGCGGTCAAGTCGGGCGCGCTAACATCCTCCGAGTCGATGACAGGCAGAAGCTGGGCGTCGAGACGAAGATATTTGGGCCCGCGGTGATTTGCGCAGACATCGAATAGTGCGGCGGCGGTCACGTGGTCAGCCGGCGACAAGACCCGGAAGTTGGGCAAGACGCGCATCAAAGTGATATCTTCGTAACATTGGTGTGTCGGGCCGGAGACCACATAGCTATAGCCGGCGCCCACACCGATAAGATTGACGTTCATCGGTCGGACTTCGGACAGCAATGCGAGGTTTACCCGAAGCTGCTCGAAGCAGCGCATGGTGATGAATGGCGCGATCGCGTAGGCAAAAACTGTATAGCCTTCAAGGGCGAGGCCGGCCGATACGTTGATCAGGTTCTGTTCGGCGATACCGACATTGACGAAGCGATCTGGAAAATCACCGCGAATCTTGTCGAGCACAGGCGAACCGAAATCCGCGCTAGTAAAGAAGATATTTTCATCGAAGGACATCGTCTGCCAAATACGCGTCAGCAGCGCGTCCCGCATAGCAAGGGGTTTCTCGGTCACGTCAGCCTACAAGAAGTTCGTCAATGGCTTCGAGTTCAAGAAGCTCGTCAATGACATCGGGTTTCGGATTGATGATGTGAGACAGCGGCTGGTTCTCCAATCCTGGAACACCATGACCTTTCAAAGTATTTGCGATGAGGGCTTTGGGTTTGCCGGCACGCGTATTTTTCATGCCCCTGAGGACTACCGTGACGGCATCCACGTCGTGGCCATTCGCTTCCCAGATTTCCCAGCCGAACGCCCTGAGACGCGCGGCAAGGTCGCCATGGGAAACGATCTCTTCCGTGTAGCCGAGCATGGCGATGCGATTGTTGTCGACGATCAGATTGAGATTATCGAGACGGTGCTGGGCGGCAAACATGATGGCTTCCCAGCAAGCGCCCTCATGTAATTCCCCGTCACCGCAGACAACGAATACTTGCTGGCTTACCCGTTTGGTCTTGAGGCCCAGCGCCATCCCGGCGGATACGCCAAGGCCATGCCCGAGCGAACCGTTGACCGTTTCGTAACCAGGGATTACTGGATCGGGAATGCCGCCAAGAATGCCGCCCGCCTTGCATACTTTCTGCAGCTCATCTGCAGGAAAAAAGCCAAAATCGGCGAGAATCGGATACATGCAAATCGAGCCGTGCCCCTTGCTGATGACACAGCGATCACGTTCCGGATGTAGCGGATTTCTCGCATCGAAACGTAGCACCTCTCCGTAATAGAGCGATACAAAGAGTTCTATCGGCGACAGCGATGACGCTATGCGCGTCTCGGGAGCCCGTCTATGGATGGCCAATGTCTCACGCCACACCCAATGGGCCTTGTCGCGCAGGAAGTTCGAGTCCAATATGTTACCCCCGTCCATCTTGTTCACCCCCGACCTAGTCCAGACGTCAAAAACCATTCATATGTACCGGCCAAGCCGTCCTTGAAGCTGATACTCGGCACCCAACCGGTTGCGCGCAGCCGGTTGGAATCGAGCAGTTTTCGTTGGGCACCATCGGGCTTCGCCGTGTCCCACTCCAATGCGCCTTCGTAACCGACGGTGCGGGCGACCGCCCCGGCCAACTCGCGGATCGAATAGTCGGTCCCGCTGCCGATATTGACCGGAAGTTCGATGTCCATCTCAGGCATCGCAAGCAAATGCAAAACTGCTTTTGCTATGTCCTCCGCATGAATGAATTCGCGTTTCGGTGTGCCGGTGCCCCAAAGCGTTATGCTGTCCACCCCATGCATCTTTGCGTTATGCATGCGCCCCATTAGGGCCGAAAGCACGTGACCTGCTCCCGGATCGAAATTGTCGTTGGGCCCATAGGCGCTGTTGGGAATGACCGGAATAAAGCGCTTGCCGCCAAACTGTCGGTTATAGGCCAGGCACAATTCGACCCCCGCCAGCTTTGAAACAGCGTAGGCCAGGCTTGTCGGCTCGGGGTGTCCGGTCAAAAGCGCGGTCTCCGCCATCGGCTGAGGGCACTCGCGCGGATACATGCAGGAAGAACCAAACAAGATCAGCCTCTTCACGCCGACTCGGTGCGCCGCCCTCAGGACATGCAATTGAATGGACAGGTTGGTATCGAGAAACGCCGCTGGAGCTGTCTGATTTACCTGGATGCCTCCGACCTTTCCGGCAGCCAGAATCACATATTCTGGCTTTTCTTCATCAAAAAAATGGTCGACGGCAACGCTGTTTGTCAGCTCCAACTCACCATGCGAGCGCTTGATGAGGGTGGTATACCCCTGTTCGGTCAGGATGCGATCAAACGCCGAACCGATGAGCCCAGTGTGTCCCGCAATGTAAATACGGCTGTCCTTGTTAAACATGCTATAGACCGTTCGGCTGATAAAGAACGACACTTGAGCCGCTGCTCTCGAAATGAAAGGGCACGTAAATGAGGTTACGCAATGCCTCCCGAATTTTCGGTTGGTTTTCCGGATGGGCGAACATCAACAGGAAGCCACCGCCACCAGCGCCCAGAATTTTGCCTCCCAAAGCTCCAGCCTTGATGCTTTCGGCATAGATGTCGTCAATCAGAGAGTTGGTTATACTTTGGGAAAGGCTTCGCTTGTATTTCCATGCTTGGTCCAGCAGCTTGCCGAATTCATCGAGGCTTGTGTTTCGACTGCTAAGAATAGACAATCCCTCATCGACCATCGCATGCATATGCTTTAGCTGTGCATGCCGGTTTGCTATGTTGTCGATCTGGCTCTTAGCCACTTCGGAAGCGATGCGAGTCATGCCGGTAAAAAACAGCATCATATGGCTCTCAAGGGCATCCTGGCGTTCTTTACTTATGATGACGGGCGAATAAACTAGATCACCTGTGGGCAGAAAATCGATTCTGTTGAACCCGCCAAACGCCGCGCTCGCCTGGTCTTGCGACCCTACATTTTCCTTGATGACATTCTGCTCGACATAGATGGCATCGCGGGCGAGTTCCTTTTTCGAAATATACTGTCCGCGCAGGGCCTTGATCGCGTGGATAAGGCCAACGGTAAAAGACGAACTGGAGCCAAGGCCCGAGCGCGCCGGCAGGTCACCGTCATGATGGATCTCAAGCCCTTCAGTAACATCTATCCATTCCATGATATGGCGCACCGCCGGATGCGTAATATCCTGGACCGATTTGACGTTTTCTATTTTGGAATAGACGATGCGATGCTTGTGGTCGAAAAAGGGCGGCAATCGACGGCACGTGATGTAACAGTACTTATCAATGGATGTGGCCAGAACAGACCCTCCATGTTCCCGATACCAGCTGGGATAATCGGTGCCTCCGCCAAAGAAGGAAATCCGGAACGGCGTCTTTGTGATTATCATGGTTCTGATCAGTCCCCCAGAAGCTTACGCTTCAGCTTAATTTTCGTCATCTCCTCCACATTTGAGCGCTCAACCGCGCCAAAACGCTTTTCGACGAAACTGAGATAGGCGGGGTTGGTGAAATAGGTTTGCCAAGCCTCGTCCCGGAAACTAAGAACGTCCGCCGCACTCAGATAATTGGTGCGCATAGGCTCGCTCTCATAAGAAAGGAACGCAAAGCCCTCATAGCTCGATGGCAGGTCCCATCCGTTCAGCCGGGCTGTGTGGTAAAGTGGACTACCTGGGAGCGCCTGACACGGATACATATTGGCCATTTCCGTATTAAGCTCGAGCGCGAGATCAAGCGTCTGCTGCATGGTCTCGTAATTGTCGTCCGGAAAGCCGAAAATGTAATTGGAAATAATATTGATATCCGAATCTGCTATTGTCTTGCAGACTTCACGGATATTAACCTCCTTGAAAGTTCCCTTTGACACTTCCTGCCGGACCAACTGATTGCCAGCCTCAACGCCGAGGGCCAGCCAGTTCACGCCCGCCTTCTTAAATGTCTCAAGCGCGGCAGGCCGGACCGTGTCGACCCGGGAATAGGTCCACATGTTGAAGCCGTAGTCTTCCTCGATGCAGTTCTCGAGAATCGGCATGTAATATTTTCGGTTGAGAAAGAACATTTCATCGCTGATGCGCAAGGTCTCTACCCCCATGTCGGCAAGCTTGCGCATTTCGCGGGCAACCCACTCGGGGCTCCAGAAACGCATTCCCCTCGAATGAGAGGCATCGACGTGATCATCGTTATCGACGCGGTTGACGATGTTGATCATGCAGAAATTGCATGCAAACTGGCAGCCAAGCGACGTATAAATCGCGGCAAAAGGCGTGCGTTTGTTGTGGTCGAAGCCGGCATGCCAGAAATGCGCGCGGTAAAGATCGAGCGGCCTTTCCCTATAGGGCAGCAGATCCCATGCGTAGCCCGGCAAATCGATGTCCATGTGGGACTGGGGCACCACGCGCTCCGGCGCATTGAGAACAATCGATGAATTGCCTCCATCGGCTTCCTTGTAGCCGATACCCTTGATGGATGTGAGATTGTCCCTGAGGTCCGAAGCCAGCAGATTGTGCAGTGCGTATACGCCTTCGTTGAGCAGAACGATGTCCACGCAGCTGTTGGCGAGAACCTCTTTCGGCAAAGCGCTTACATGCGAGCCCACAAAGCAGATTGGAGCGGAAATGCCGGCTTCCTTGATGGCCTTGGCCAGTTGCACAGCGCCGATCATGCTGGTTGTGCCGGAATTGGGATTCTGGCCGTAAAGCACCATGACAATCAGACGCGGCTTCATATCCTCAATACGCTTGACGGATTGGTCAAGAGAAAGCCGCTCGGCATCGCAGTCCAGAATTCCAACGCCAAAGCCTTTATGGCGGCATGATTCCGCCAGAAGCAGCGACCACGTCGGCGGTTCGATGGCAGCAAAAGTCTTGGCTAAATCTTGATAGGCTTTAGCTGATGAATCAGGATTCACAAAAAGCGCATCCATTCAGGTACACCCCCACGAGTAACTCTGCCTACAAAATGCTTCCACCTGTTAACAATTACCCTAAATTTCAGAGAGTATTTGCTTAACTGTTCTTAGGCTATCTACAATAAAGTCTGGTTTCAACGTTAAAATTTGATTTGAGGAAAATAATACTGATTTTCCGACGCCAGCTCTTTTCGCTGCAGCAATGTCTGTTTCCCGGTCTCCGACCAATACCGATTTCGATAAATCAATGTTATACTCTTTACTGGCGCGAAGGATCATTCCGGGACCTGGTTTGCGATCCTGTGATTCTACTTTGTAACGACCGACACCATGGGTGGGGTGGAACGGGCAGAAATAAACTCCATCTATCGTTATTGCTTCAGCTGTGAAGCAACCGAGCATCCATTGCGTCAGGTCATGGAATTGATTTTCGGTATAATAGCCGCGGCCGATACCCGCCTGATTGGTTACAATAAATATGGACATGCCAATCATTTTGGCATGTCGGCAAAGTTCGAATATCCCGTCGATAAAGTGAAAGTCTTCTATGCTATGAACGTAGGAGCGATCTACGTTTATCACTCCGTCACGATCAAGAAAAAGCGCCCTCTTATTCATGTCACGCCCCGGCCATTAATTATATTAATGGACCGGAGTTTTAATTAATTACTATTTAGTTTCAAGTGTCATTTAGCGGATCTCGTAATAAATGAATAGTAATACCTTGCATTCATCCATACGAATAAGTAAAGCCGCCAGGCCAGCGGTAATTGGGCATCCATTGCCAGGCGAGACAGGATGATCCATGGCGCCGAAAGGAAACCTAGCGATACAGGCTGAAAGGCTGGCGGCAATTCTGGTGGAAGTGCCATACCGGGAGCCCGAATTGCCATGACGAGCCGGCGCGCTTCGGCCTTTCGCTGATCGATCAGGCCCATAAAAACATGATCGTCTGCAAATCGGGGGCGTTCCATGTAGGTCTCGTCGAGCGCCGCAGGGTCGACACGGTAATGAAGATGTTCGAAGATGACGTCATCCAGGTAGATCAGGCGTTCGAACCCCTTTTGGGAAAGTCGCATGAAAATATCCATCAGATGAACGTCGATAAAAGCGCCGCGATAAATATGCGGGTATGCCGCAAACATCAACTCGGTCATCCGCCGGCTCATGATCGGGAAAGTACATAGCTTCCTGCCCTTGAAGAGATCATTTCCGTAAGCAAGGTAGATGCCGTCCGGGTATTTCTCATCGACCAACCGGATTTTCTCATCCCAGCCCTTGGTTCTGATGATGACGTCGTCGTTGACGGCAACCGAAATATCTCCGCTCGCCTGCTCGAGGCAAATGGCGTTATACGCTCCCATGCTCCAGCGCGACACAACAATCTGTTTCAGGGAAAGTCCGGGAAAGTCGATATCGAAACTGGCGGGATCGTCATCATCGGTGCAAATAATTACTTCTATACTTTCGGGATGCGCCGCGGTGTCCAAAACACTGTCGAGAAAGCGGTGGACGAGTTTGCGGCGACCACGGGTAGGAAGCAGCAGAGATATTCTTTTCGGTGAATTACTCAAGGCGCCTGCTCCCCGCAAGATATCCTTCAGCAGGTTATCTGAGCAAATAAGACCACATCAGGCAAACGCATCTTCTGGCAATCTGTTCGTGAGTGCCCAGAACTCCATTATATCATGTGGAAATGGGTGCCTGCGTGCAAAATCGTCGGCCATTGCTGTATAATTGGAGTGGGCCTCTTCGTATAAACCGCGCCAGTTTCCAACATGGGATTTCAGCACATCCTTCCAATCATCTTTATCGAGATCGATCTGGTAAGTGCATTTTGCCATTTCAGAGATATCTTTAGTGCCCAATGAAACCGTAGCTCGCCCGCAACGTAAAGCGGCCAGAATGCGCATCGATGAGAGCCACCGCCAGTTTTTGCGCTGCGGAATATTGAGTGCTAGCTTGGCTTGTCCGTTCATTTTATCTCTCGCCTCTGACGAAACGAGCCCGGGGGGCGAATGGACTGCCAAGCCTGATGCAGACAGTCCGGCCAACACACTTCGCCGATAATCAGTGTAGAAGCCTGTAAAGATGAGTTCGCCTTTCGGTGTTGTGTCGTTCGTATTAATCATTTCAATCGTGGGAAACGGAATATTGTAGACATTAATACCTAATATCATTCCATCTATATTATTCAACTTCGGAAGATCCCCTAGCACGAATAAACATCTCAGGTATGGCTGCAGACTAATTAAATTTCTCAATCTACTAATTTGAGTTGCTGGGTGCATGTAGTCATTCTGTTGCCATAAAGGGTCCCCGTGTATAAAAATGTCTGGATCCATGAAATCAATATGTTCTGTCATGATAACAGCCACTCTAGATTGGCTATTCCGACAGAATTCTGCCAGTGTATTCCGTGTTTTTGGTTCGAAATTCTCAATTACAACATTAAGAGCATCGTGGCGTGGCTTGTCGCCCACAGCCACTTCATAGCCATTCTGCTCACATGCAGCCGCGAAAAAGGCTACCTGATCGCTGATCCCAAAAAACGGATGATTGTAAACCCAAAGATTTATTTTTGGTTTTTTAACACCGGCACCGCAGATGCTCGACATGGAATTTCCTATTCTTACATTCTGGTTAATCTTCCTGGAAATATCACAATCCAGCGCCGGTGAGCGTTCTCACATAACGGAAAATCTCCTTAGTAATTTAAGCGTCTGTCTAAGAAATGAACGCGCCATCTTACCGCCGTTTGGACTCGTTGAATGTCCAAGTGCCTGTTTTGGAATGCAACAGTGCTGGTGTATCTTCCTAATAGTCGTTTCAAGTGAGTATGAGCCTATCGCCGCAGAATAGCCTCCATTCCGAACACGTTTTATATCAAAAGGGCCTTCTGAGCGGGGAATTCCGATGTATAAATGATAATATCTAACGACATTGAATCCATCTATATCTTGCGCAACCAGCTCAATATCTTCATTCTTTTCTCCAAATTGTGCAATCAGGTAAGAAATAGCACGCTTGGCAAAAAATGTACCGAATCGCTGGAACCGCGAAAGTTGAGTAATTTTATAATTGGCAAACGAATGTAACCGCGGATAGGGAGCTAGTCTTCGCGATAGCCATGCACGAACTCTTGACCTCCTCGGTCTTGTGCGTGGCCCATCTTGACGTAATAATTTGTCAACCAGTTTGTCGATGGTATAGCTCAAGGTAAGTTTGGGCGATGCCGTATTCAGATAATGTTCAAAAATCGAAAACTCGTCCAGACTGATTGACGGATTGCCCGCAACATGGAGAAAGGTCCCTCCCAACTCCAGAATAACGCCATCGCCGGTATATACCCTACGCACCGGCTGAGGCACGCTTTCAAATATTCGAGCCCAGTCTTCTTTCGCTAGCAGACATTGTTGAACACCGGACACGTATGGCTCTCTATCCTGCCCTTTAAAGCCACCAGTTTCATGGATTGCTTGAACCTCCCCCCAAAAATTGCCAGCAAACTCCTGTCCTGGAAAATCGCGCTTGACGCGCTCCAGCATCCGACACCTCAAGTCGGCAATTGCATCAGGTCGATCCAGTAAATCACTAACGCGTATCCATAGTTGCCGTGCAAGCGAGTCATCTACGCTTCGTGTAATGTGGTTATAATTATCGACCAGAATCCCCGTTTCTTCGTCACGGAACCAGATTGCGTCTCGCATTCCTTTCAAAATAATTCCGTTCTCCCCGTCCGCAACGTATACAGATGTACCGATTGTGTCCGTTACGATGGGTATCGCGCCAGCATTCATGGCCTGAAGTATGGACGCGGAATGCAGCGATGCGCTCGGCAACAAAAAGAAGTCCGAAATTTCCAGGAGCGCGTTCATTTCATGATTGGCAAGGTATCCTTGCTCCCACAGTATGCTTTTTCCCATTTCGTCGCGAATGAAATCCGGTTCCACACCGTGGTCCCGCAGAAGTGAATCTGCCGGTCTGCCGCACCGAAACACCAATTGTCCGCGGAGCCCTGCCGCGCGAAATTCCTTCCAGAATTTAAGGACGATATGTCCCCCTCGTTTGAAGAAATTGGCCGGATTCTGATGCGCTGAGTTAATAAACAAAAAACGAGGTATATCCCTTACCTTCCGGCAGGAGCCCAAACCAGTAAGCGCTTTTTCACTGAGCCCTATCCGTGAGAGTCTAAGCTTCTCACTGATTTCGGGGTCGTTAAAGAAGAGTTCGAAGCTTTGAAGAGTTTCTGGCAAATGTGAAAAAATCGCCAGGCAAAGAGGACTTGCCAGAATCGATCGATAATGAGCTTTTAGCTTGGCAGGGTTGGGGAAATCTCCGATTCCTTGCTGCGTAAGAGGAAGAAAAACTGGCGCAAAGGCCTCGCAATGAAAAACGAACGGTCGAGTGAGGCTGGGAAACAGCGCGGTATGATTAAACTCAATATCTCCCGGCAATATTCGAGTAAGCAACCGGCTCGTTGGATTGAAAAATTTATCATAAGCTAAGTTAACGTCCTCTGTTTTATCTGGTTTCGGTGTGTTCTCAGCTCTAATCAATTCTATGAGACGGGCAAGTCCTATGCGATCATTTTCGATATGCTTCTGAAGGCTTACATTGTCCCAAGCGTGAATCATAACATCGTCTGGGGTGTAATCAAACAGCGCCCGATATAGCGGATGAAAGCCGTTGAGCGGAATGTAATGCGTCAGACTCCATGGAACAGCAACTTTCACAATATTTTCCCCTCAAGCCAAGTATCGGCACGCTGTTTGTACCGTATGCGTCTACTTTTTTGTAAACGCATCCGGCATATTTCAATGCCGAAAATTCCTAGCGCTCTGCCCTACAGTTGTGCAGGGCTTTGCTTGCGCTCTTCGAGTTGCGACGCTCCAAGGATCAGCAACGCCTTGAGTTCATCCAGCGACTCCGCAGACGGGAACGACATAAGTACCGCTTCCTCCTGCTTATCGACTTCAAGGGGGCCGGCGGACATGGGAACGCCGTATATACGTCCATTATACAGGACGAGGTTGCATCCGAGATAATTTGCCTCAAGCTTTTCCGGCTTTCCATTTCCGTGCTTTCGATTGAGGATGGCGAGCACTTCTGGAAGAGAGTGACCGATAATGAATTTGTCGGCGCCATATCGTTGCGCAAGCACGTCCAACGCCTCGCCGCCCAAGTTGATTGGGCCTAAAGATTTTTGGACCGCTACAATCATTCCACCGATTGCAACAATATTGTAGTCAAATTGTTCTCGAAGTATGGTGCCTGCATTGAGATTTGTTCGAAGAGCGTTGGACTTCGTATACTCTGCCGAAAGCTCTTCCAGGATCGAGAACAGTATCGCCGATTCCATCGAGGCGTTGCCTAGTGAACGGGCCGGTTTACCCGTTTTTTGTATATCAATTTGCCGCATGAGATCAGAATAATATAGCGATGACAGAACATCAGCATCTGTGTAATTCTCGGTTAAAATTTTATCTATAATTCTTGCGTAATCCTCTATAACGCATGCATAAAACATACCGTTACATATGAATATTCTAAACCCGTCAGCGCGATCAATAAGCCTAAATATTATACTACACGTATTATTACAGCTCTGATTGTCAAAATTATTATAATTAAAGTTTTCAGAGAAAAATCGATATTGCTGCATCTGACGGCACCCATATAGGGTGGCCAAAACGTTTTTTACTTTTTCGGTTAGTATGCCGGTACACAAGCCACTGTTAACTTTGCCTTGTATGTTTATATTTTCGATACCGGATTTACATCCTAAAAAAGTAAGTAATTTCTGAATCAGTCCAGATCCGCATTTTTCAATCTCGTCAATACCAAATACAAAAAATTGCTCTACCGGAAAATGGACCAACCAACGCGACAAATAACTTATATAATTCCCGACGACCACGCTATAATCGCTAGTTAAATATGATAGCGCGTTCGTTTCATCTATAGCAGCGGGTGTCACATTCCCCGATCGCAGGTCAAATTCATTAAATGCATAGCTATGATTGAGATGTGACCATGCGCGCTCCGCCATATTTCGTTCGATTACAATAAATTTTAGGTTCGGCTTTACCCGATACAACTGACTGATTATCTCCGATGGAAGCAAAACATAGCTGGGAGATGCGTCACCTTTAATTCTTCCATTCGCGGGGAAGAATCGACTAATATAGAACTCAATATTACTATATTTCCAGCCGGCGCTGAAATAGTTTAGTTCTTTTTCAGGAGGGATATAGATCTCTGGATGCTGGGAAAGCACACTTGCCAGCCAGGTTGTTCCGGTGCGTGGAGGCGACAACACGATGAAATCCGGAAGTGCTGACGGGTCTACTTTCGATAAATCCGTCGTAATTCGTTCTACATAAGAGTCAAGCGAGGTACTTCCCATTTGTGTAATCATATCTCCAGTTCCCAACTCTATATATGTTCACATCATTAAGGCTTGTTCTTTTTTACCTAGGACGGCATCAGCGGACGCTTCGGGAACAGACATTTTCACGAAGAAATTGCTGAGGCCATCGGATCGCCCATCGCCGCTTACGACGAGATGGATGATGCTATGCCGCCTATCCAGGGGAATAGCAGGAGGTGTTGTCCAGTCCCCACACCCTAGGTCGATGAATACTTCACCCGCACCGGCATTCATCAAGAAGTCAAAACGCACCCAGATGCTTTCACCCTTGCCTGCGGGGGGTAATGCAACTCCGCTGGAAATGGTGTTCGCACCAAAAAGCTTGATGCCCTCCACCGTTTTGACTGCAAAACCTGCGCTTAAAAGGCCGCTGAAGTCGTTAACTTTGAGCCGTACCAGCAGCGACACCGCTTCGCCGGAGTGGATTTGAGCCGGGTATAAGGAGCCTTCGGTCGATATCACATAGTCAACGATCTCAACCTTGCGGTCGCCGAACCGAAATTCGTTACGATTGTAGCTATTGCGCGTTTCACATTGGCCGTCAGTCATCCCCGGCATCAGACCGGTTACGCCATGCTCCATAGAAATAGAAAGACCATCCACTGGTACACTATTGGCGGAAATGTATTTCCCAGAGTTTTTATTGCTTGGGAAAAGCATTTCATAGTATTTATCAACAACATCTTGCGGCTTACCTTGCACGACCATATGTCCGCCGTCGACCAAAATCGCCCTGTCGCAGTTCCTCAGGACTGCCTCAGTACTATGGCTGACGAGAAGAATTGTCTTGCCGCTCGCGTAGAAACGCTTGAAATGCATATAGCACTTATGCTGGAATTTGGCATCTCCCACCGCAAGAGCTTCGTCGACAATCAAAATATCAGGATCGATATTAATCGCTGCGGCGAAGGCCACGCGTACGAACATACCGGATGAATAGGTTTTGACGGGCTGGTCGAAGAAATCGCCTACATCGGCAAACGCTTCGACTGCCGGCATGCGTTGCTTCATCTCGTCGGCGCTGAATCCCATGATGGCGCCATTAAGAATGACATTCTGACGCCCGGTGAATTCCGGATTGAAACCGGCACCCAGTTCGAGGAGAGCCGAGATGCGGCCCGCCGTTTCGATTTTTCCTTTAGTGGGCTGCATGACGCCACTGATGATCTGCAATAGCGTCGACTTTCCAGATCCATTGCGCCCGAGAATACCGACAATTTCTCCCTTGCGGATGTCGAAGCTGATATCGTTGAGCGCCCAAAAATCACGGTGATATGCTTTCCGAAACGGGTGCAGAGCCTCCTTTATTCTGTCGCCATGATTGTCGAACAGCCGGAATTTCTTCGATACATTCCTGACTGAAATTGCAACTTCATTTGAGGGGATATGCATTGGAACTTGGTCAAACGACATCGGCAAACTCTGGCTTCAAGCGGGTGAATACGGTCGTCCCAACAACGAACAGAACCACGGTAACAGCCCAGAAATAGACGGTAGTCCACAGGTCTGGCCACAACACGGTTTCATAGATCATGGATTGGCGATAGCCGGTTACCAAATAGTAGATAGGGTTGTAGTCAAGAACCCAGTGATATCGCTCAGGTATAATCTGCTCTGGCCATACGATCGGGGTCGACCAGAACCATATATTCAGGATGATCGCTAATGCTTGGCCGATATCTCGGAAAAACGGCTCCAGCGCTGACAGCAACCATCCCAACCCAAGCATGAAAACAACCGTCGCGACATAATAATATACAACAAGAAGTCGCTCTACATGAAAGGTTATTGCGAAGAAGACTGTCATCGTAATTAAAATTGAAAGAAATATAATGTGGGAAATGGTGCCTGAAGCCACTTTAATGATTGCAAATATCTCTGAAGGAAAGATGGTTTTCTTGATGAGATGGGAATTCCCCGTAATGGATGATGTGATGGACACCAGCGTTTCGCTAAAAAAAATCCATGAGACCTGTCCGGCGACGAACCAGAGAATGAATGGTGTATTGTCCGGACTTTGAACACGAAAGCCTACGGCAAAGACAAAATAAAAGACGACGACGAGTGCGAGTGGTTGAAAAATCGCCCAGACCGCGCCACCAATTGTCCCGATATGGCGTGTTTGAAAATCACGCAGCGCCATGGCCCAGATGACGCGGCGGCTTTTTATGATTTGCCTGGCAAAACCAGGTAAGCCGCTGAATATAGATTGATTTTCTGTATTGGAGAACAATGGTGCACCCCCCTAAGCACGATGAACAGGCAGCAATTAATCTGTTTCTACTTTAAAATTTAACTTATCGACTGCGCCATGGATGTCAATAATATCTTTAATGGAAAAACACGGATGCGATATTGTTTATCTGTGACTTAAATAGAATGATGGATAAAACCTAAATGTCTTGGCGTAGCCCTCAACTGTTCATGAAGACTTTTGTAAAGTCGAGACAGTTATTCCTACTGGCATCAGCCGATAATTGGGTATCAATCTCCGACAACGCGCTTATCGATGTAATCCGCTATCGCCAGCGAAGCGGTCAGGCCGGGAGATTCGATGCCGAACAGCTGAATAACTCCGGGTACGCCGTGATCTTCTGGTCCTAGAATCTGAAAATCCTGCTTGGCAATTGCGGGAGGAACGATCTTCGGCCGAATTCCGGCATAGGCTGGAATCAGGCTGCCGTCGGGCAGTTCCGGCCAATATCGTCTGATGGCTTCGTAAAATCCACTGCTTCGCGCAATGTTGACATTATAGTCAATTTCGTCGAGCCACTCCACATCGGGGCCGAACCGGGCCTGCCCGGCAAGGTCGAGCGTAAGGTGGATCCCCAATCCCCCGGCAACAGGCACCGGATAGATCAGCCGGGAAAACGGCGCGCGCATGCCCGATAAGGCGAAGTAATTTCCTTTTGCGAGATAGGTTTCGGGCACGAAAGCCTGGGGAAATCCCTCCATCGAACCAGCCACCCTCGATGCGGCAAGACCAGCGCAGTTTATCAGCCAGCGACAGGAGAGAGCCATCGGCTCCTTGCCTCCTATGTTAAGAACGATTTCCGGCGTTATCCTGGTGGCTTTCAGTGGCGTCTCGTAGGAGAAAATGGCTCCGTTCTCCTCCGCGTGGCCAACCATCGACAGCATGAAGCCGTGACTGTCGATGATGCCGGTCGATGGCGAATAAAGCGCACTCACTGCACGGAGGTGCGGCTCCATTTCACGCGCTCGTTCCGCCTCTATTGGAACCACATCGTCGACGCCGTTTGCGCGTGCATGAGCGGCAATCGATGGCAGCTTCGCCGCTTCATCGGCACTGGTGGCGACGATGAGTTTGCCGCATGCCTTGTGTTCCACGTGATATTCCCGGCAGAAGCGGTAGAGCCGATCTCGGCCCTCGACGCACATTCTAGCCATGAAGCTGCCGTGAGGATAATAGATGCCCGCGTGGATGACTTCGCTGCTGCGCGAGGAACTTCCTTGGCCGAATGTCTTCTCCGCTTCAAGAACAAGGACTTCCTTGCCGGAAAGCGCAAGGCTGCGCGCGATGGCGATGCCCACAACGCCCGCGCCAATCACAACACATTCAACGGAATCCACATCTAGCTCCTTTGCGTGGCCGCCTGTTTTGGCTGCGCTGGCATCCGGTGCAATAGGCTCCCTGCTATTTTGACGAAAATAGGAGGAGTCGTTGCTTACCGATTTAGCTGGTTGTGTTTATCTGGAAAGAACAGCCGATCGTCAAGCGCGGAACACACCACACATGCACTGCGGTCCAGTGGTTCGGCATACACCATTAGGACAGGGGGTATCCAACGAAAAGGTGAATGCAACTGTTGAGATAAATTTAACGAAGTATAAGTTTTCTACACGCAATTCTTCGGGAGCCGGGACGCATTTTAATCATATCCAATATTCGGTCCCGTATCCAATATTGATGCTTTAAAGGGTTTGACCATGACGAATAACCACCGCTCCACCAATATGAATCCGCATACCGGCTCCTCAGCCGTTCCCGAGAAAAACAACAACACGCCACTGAATTTTCTGGTGCTGGCGCCGTGGGTGCTGGTAATTTTCCATGACCGTGGCGACTCCATCCGCCAATCCGATGGAGGGCGATACATATCTCGTGGCGGATGGCGCCACGGGGTGGTGGGCAGGATACGCCGCCCCAGCTCGCCCAATGGCACAACAACGAATGGGGCTTCAACGCCCCGGTGGATGGGCACGGCATCAGCCTGCCGGATGGCCGGGTGTTTGAACGTATAAACGGCAGCTATACCCCGATTCCGTGACGACCCGAAAAAGGGGTTGGCAAATCTGCGGAATTGGATTTGTGTTAGGGCATGGTTCGCGGCGGTTTCCTGACAGTTGAAGATCGCAAGGATTTGCTTGATCTTGCCAAGGATGGCTCGGTTGCGCAC
>NZ_BMHH01000040.1 GCF_014640615.1 Paramesorhizobium endophyticum
CGCAGGAATGTGCCAACTACTTCAAATCCTGCGGATATGACCCCGAGTAAAGTGGACGCGCTCTAGTTTGGTCTTGATAGGTATCGAACCTATGGCTCGTTCTCCAGGGCGGTGGATCGGCGGAAGGTCCGGCTGTGGAAAATCGACGGTCCTAGTCATTTTCGCCGACCACGTCTCCTGGGACGACGGCAACGTCGCTGCAGCCAATCGGAATTGACGACTATTGCTTATCGGGAAATCGACGAAGCGATCGACTGCGTGTGCGCGCCGATCGCCCGCAGCGGATCGTATTTCTTAACATAGTCGAGGTGTTGCGACAGAAAAAACCATTACGCAGGTCGCTATCGCAACCCTTAACCCCACTGATCGCTGTTTCAGTTGCCTGCCTAGGCGAAGCCACAAATCTGCGGCTTCCGAAGCTTTGTCTTGGCCGGATGAATAAAAAGCGAACCTCATTTCACGATTTTGTAAATCCTTCGATTGCCTGGACGGCAATGACGTAGCCGGTCGGCCCGAAGCCTGCCATAACGGCGGTCGCAGCCTTGGACACGAATGAATTGTGATAGTAGGCCTCGCGCCGGTGGATATTGGAGATATGGAGTTCGATGATAGGCCCCGGAAACATCTTCAATGCATCGAGGATCGCGATGGAGGTGAAGGTGAGTGCGGCCGGATTGATGATGATCCCAGTGGCGCCTTCATCTGTCGCCTCATGGATCCAGTTGACGATCTCACCTTCAAAATTCGATTGGTGGAATCGAAGGGGCCGGCTGCCTGCAACCTCCCGGCACATCGCCTCGATCTCGGCGAGCGTCGTCGTGCCGTAAATTTCAGGCTCGCGTTTTCCAAGACGGTTGAGATTGGGGCCGTTAAGGACGAAAATTGATCTGGTAGTGGACATGTTGGAGTTTCTTTCAGCCTTGATAGCCCAGGAGCCGGGGTAGCCAGAGTACCATTTCTGGGACGAAGGTGATGAGCGCGAGTGCGCCGGTCATGGCGAAGAGAAATGGGAGAACGTCTCTAACGAGATCCTTGATAGGAACATCGGCGATCCGCGTCATGACGAAGAGCAGGAGGCCATAGGGCGGCGTGATCAGACCCAGCATGATGTTGACCACGACGACCACGCCGAAATGGACGAGATCGATGCCGAGGGCCTGTGCCGTGGGAACGAGCACGGGCACCACGACGAGAAGGATCGTCGTGCCTTCCAACAGGCACCCAAGCAGCAGAAGCAGGATGTTGACAAGGATGAGATAGGCGGTCGGCGACAGCTCCCATTGCGTGAGCAATGTTTTTATGTCGTTAGGAACGTTTTCCACCGTCACGACGTAGTTGAAGACCAGCGCGCCGGCGATCAGCATGCCGATGGAAGCGCTGGTGCGGGCACTCGCCAACACCGATCTGTAGAAATCGCGAAAGCTCACGCTGCGGTAGAGCATCACGGAAATGATCAGAGCGTAGGCGGCCGCGATGGCTGCCGCTTCGGTCGGCGTAGTAACTCCGGTATAGATGCAGCCGAGCAGGACAACCGGCATCATCAGCGTCGGGAAAGCGCGCCAGGTGATACCCGGGAGATCGCGCAGGGGCGTGGGCTTTTCGACGGGGAGGTTTTCGCGGCGGGCGGCAACCACCACGATGATCATCTGCGCCAGGGCCATGAGAAGCCCCGGCACCACCCCGCCCAGAAAGAGATAGCCGATGGAGGCATCGGACACGAGCGCGTAGAGCACCATCGGGATCGAAGGCGGAATGATCGGCCCGATGACCGCGGTGGCGGCGGTCAGCGCTGCTGCGAAGCTTGCGCGATATTTGCCGTTGGCGGCCATCATGTTCTGCATCATCTTGCCGGTGCCGGCGGCATCGGCGATCGCCGAGCCAGACATGCCGGCGAAGATGATGCTCTGCAGGATATTGACGTGCGCCAGCCCACCCCGGAAGCGGCCTACCACCGCATCGCAGAATTTCAGGAGCCGTTCCGTCATGGAGCCGATGTTCATCAACTCGGCCGCAAGGATGAACAGAGGCACGGCGAGGATGATGTAGTTGGAATACATCCCGTTGAGGAGTTGCTCGGCCGCCGTGCCCATGTCGAGGCCGGCAAGCAAGAGGTAAAGGATTGAACCTCCAATCATTGAATGGCCTATCGGCAGGCCAAGGAAGGCAAGGATCGTGATCGCCACGATCGAGATCGAGAACGGACTGGCGAAGCTCATAATCCGGAACCTATCTTGGCGGGATCGAACTCCTGCGGCGCGGTGCCCCGCATGGCTCGCCAGCATAGCCAGATGTAGCGGATGATGACCGCCGCCACGAAGACGATGTAAATCGAGAAGAGCCAGTCGAAGCGTATCTTGAGATAGGCCGTGCGCTCCACGCGCATGAAGGCGACATAGTCGAGCGCGGCGGGAAACGAGATGCCGTAAAGCGCGATAAGGGAAAGGGATGAGACGATAAGCATGATGCGGCGCGCGCGTGGGCCCGCCGAAGCATGGATCAGGTCGAAGCGGATCTCCTCCTCCTCGCGAAGAACGAATGCCGCGCCCCAAAGCACCATCCAGATCCAGAGGACCACGCTGATCTCATTTGTCCAGCCGATCGGGAGGTTAAGGACATAGCGGAAGACGATCTGCAGCAGGAAGGCGGCGAACATAGCCGCGAGCATCGCCGCAAGCACATTCTCCACCCGCCGGTAAAGCCAACCGCCGAGGCTGTCTCTGGTCAATTTCATGGCCCCCTCCCAAGGGTATCAAAAGAAATAGATGAGCGCAGCGCGTGCGGCCTCAGCCCTAGAGCGCCGCGCGTCCAATTGGACGCGCAAAGGACGCTCTAGCACGTTGAAATGCTGCATAATTTTCTCCTTAAATCGAATTCGATTTAAGGAATTATGCAGTAACGCGCGGCGCTCTAAAACGAAGATTCAGAGCAAGATGTTAGCCAATTCAACTGCATCCTGCTCTGCGACGATCAGAGCGCGCTGATCTTCTCAACCATGCCCCGCGGCCAATCTTTCGCAAGATCCGATGCCAGGTATTTTTCCTGCGCATAGGTTCGGAACGTGTTGACATCGGGCTCATAGATTTTGAGCCCTTTTCCCCTAAAGAATTCGACGAGTTCGGCTTCGCGCGCGAGGTGCTTTTCTGTGCTGAAGTCGATGGCCGCATCGGCGGCAGCCTGGAAGTGCGCCTGCTTCTCCGCGCCCATCTCGTCCCAGACCTTCTTGGAGATGACGAGAAGATCGAAGCCCACCAGATGCGATGTAAGTACGATTTGCGACATCACCTCGTAGAATTTCATGTTCTCAATATTGGGCAGCGGATTGTCCTGGCCGTCGATCGCGCCCGTCTGAAGTCCGGTATAGACTTCGGCATAGGCCATCGGAACCGGATTGGCGCCGAGCGCCTGCCCCAGGAACTGCCACGCGTCGCCATTCGGCATGCGGAGCTTGATGCCGGCCATGTCGGCGGGGGTCTTTATAGACTTGTCCGTCTTCAGCCCCACCTGGCGTGTGCCGAAATAAGTCGGCCCAAGCACCCTGATTCCGAGCTGCTCCTCCGCCATTTTCTTCATCTCAGCGCCGGCATCGCTGTTGAAAAAGGCCTTGAGATGCGCGGCATCGCGGAAGAGATAGGCGGACGTCAGGATCGACCATGCCGGAATCTGCTTGGAGATGTCTTGCGGGGCGATGTTGCCCATCTCGAGATTACCGCGCTGGATCGCGACCAGCTCGGTCCCCTGCTTGAACAGGTTGCCGCCATAATAGCCCTCGAACGTGGAACTGTCCTTTATGGCATCGGCGAATTTCCGCATCATATCGGCCCGGATGTCCTGCTCCGAGAAGACCGCCGAGAAGCGCAGCTTTGGCTTATCCTGGGCAAAAGCGGGAAATGCCGCCGCAGTTGCCGCTACTCCGGTGCCGATCAGGAATTGCCGGCGGTTGGTGGTGATGGTCATGATATTCCTCCCTTTTCTCATGCTAAAAGTCCAAATGGTTAGAGCGCGTTGATCCTTTCGAGCATCCCCTCCGGCCAATCGTTCGAGAGGGACGATTCCAGGTATTTCTTGTTGGAATAGGCGCGAAACGCCTCGACATCCGGCGTGTAGACCACAAGGCCCTCCGACTTGAAGAAATCGATGAGCTCGGCCTCCTGCCGGATATACTGGGCATCGCTCCATTCGAACGCGGCCCTGGCAGCGTCCTGCATCTTCTTCTGCTGCTCCGGCGTCAGCGAATCGAAGAGCTTTGCGTTGATCAGCAGCAGGCCGAAGCCGACATTGTGCCCGGTCAGAACGATCTGATCCGTCACCTCGTAGAACTTCATCAGCTTGTCGTTTGGAAGCGGATTGTCCTGGGCATCGATCGCCCCGGTCTGTAAGCCCGTATAGACTTCCGCATAGTCCATGGCCACCGGATTGGCGCCGATCGATTCCCCTAGGAACTGCCATGCCTCACCGCCCGGCATGCGCAGCTTGATGCCTGCGAGATCCTCCGGCTTCTCGATTTTTTTGTCGCCCTTCAGATTGAGCTGGCGCGTGCCGTAGTAGGCAGGCGCCAGAATGACGACATCCATCTGCTCGCGCGCCATGCGCTTGAGCTCCTCACCGATATCGCTTTCGAAGATGGCCTTCAGGTGAGCGGGATCGCGCACGAGATAGGCAGCCGTCAGGATGCTGAAGGCAGGCACCTGTTTGGCGAAGTCCGATGGCGGCATCAGCGCCATCTCCAGATTGCCGCGCTGGACCGCAACAATCTCCGTGCCCTGTTTGTAGAGCGTGCTCCCGAGATAAGGCTCGAAGACAAAGTCATCACCGAGCTGCTTCGCGAAGATATCGACCAGGGCGACCGAGCGTGGCGCATCCGCGGTGGTGGAGTCGGCGAAGCGAAGCTTTATCGGCGCGGCATATGCCTGTCCCCCCACTGCCAACAAGCCGAGTGCAACGATGCCTGTGCTGAGCGCCCGTCTTATGTACGTCATGCCCATTATGTTTCCTCCCGTCATCCGAAGCGGTGCTCAGGAAGCCCCTGCCCCGCCCCCTCAATGGCAAAGACCGCGCCCGCCAAAGGCTCCGCCGCGCGTTGTTCCGGCGTCAGGAATTTGGTGGCGCTGGTCACGAACATCGTCTTGAAGTCTCTGCCTCCAAAGCAAAGGCAGGTTGGATTTGTGACCGGCAGCGCGATTGTGCGATCGACGATACCGTCGGGGCGATAGCGCACGAGCCGACCGCCGGCGAAGAAGGCTGTCCAGACGCAGCCGTCGATATCGACACACGCCCCGTCCGGGCGGTCACCCGTGCCCGTGTAATCCGCGAAGATGCGGCGATTGGTGATCACGCCATCGTCCAGATCAAGGTCGTAGGCGTAGCTCAGATGGCGGCGCGTATCGGTGAAATAGAGCGTCCGGCCATCCGGCGAGAAAGCGATCCCGTTGGAGACGATCACGCCCTCGGCCATCCGGTTCACAGTCCCATCCGGATCGATGCGGTAGAGGCGGCCGTTTCCACGATGGAGCTGATTGTCCATGGTGCCGACCCAAAAACGCCCTCGAACATCGACGCGACCGTCGTTCAAGCGATTGTCCAAACCGCTTTCAACGACCGCCAAAGGCGTCCTCTCACCGGTTTGCAAATCAAGTCCGTAGAGTTCCAGGCCGGCGGCGAGCAAACGCTTGCCGCTCTTTGTGAGCGCCTGTGTGCCGGCGAATCTGCCCGGGAGAGCGATAATCTCATGCTTTCCCGTCGCTGGATCATAAGCTTGCAGCTTTGGCTTTTCGATATCGAGCCACCACAGACGCTGCGTGTGTTCGCACCACAGAGGTGTCTCACCGAGCTGATCGCCCCCTGTGACCACGGCTTGCATAGAGTCATTGCCCAGATGCAGGTTCATGCGGCCGCCTCGAAGTGACTGGCCATGGCATTCATGTCCGCCGCCCGCCCGGTGAAAAGCTCGAAGGCGCGAACGGCTTGCCCGATGGCCATGCCGATGCCGGGAAGAACCTTGCAGTCGAGGCTGCCGGCGCGGCGCAGAAGCTCCGTCTCCGACGGGAAATAGACGATCTCCGCAACCCAATGGCGGGGCAGCAGAAGCCCGGCGGGAAAAGGAGTGCCAGGATATTTCGCCATGCCCATTGGTGTCGTGTTGACGAGACCGTCGGCGGTTGCGATCACCGTTCGCAGATCCGTCTCCACCCGGATCGCATCGCCTGCGATGGGCTTTAGATGCGCCGCGAGCTGGCCTGCCCGTTCAGCCTGGGGATCGACTATGCCCAAGTTCTTCACCCCGAGTCCGATCAGGGCATAGGCGACAGCGGCCCCTGCCCCGCCTGCCCCGAATTGAACCACACGATCGAGGGGAACACCTGCCATGCCCCGCCTGAAACTCTCAGTGAAGCCCCAGCAATCCGTGTTGTGGCCGATTGCCTTGCCATCATCGGCGAACACAACCGTGTTCACCGCCCCTATGGCGGACGCCTCAGCCGCGAGGTCGTCCAGACAGGATATGACCCGCTGCTTGAAGGGATGTGTCACATTCAGCCCGTTGAACCCGAGCTTGCGCGCTGCCGCAATGCATGCCGGCAAATCGTCGTCCGTCAGGTGCAGCCTGTCGAAGTCAATGAGTATATATGTGGACCGGAAGCCCAGACGCTCCGCCTCCCGCTCATGCATCATCGGCGTGCGGGATAGCTGGATGGAACGTCCGACCAAGCCGACAAGGATATCCGATCCGGACTGTCGCCTCTCGGCGACCAGTTTCCCAAGCGATACGGCTATCGATTGAACGATGTCGACCACGCCTCCTCCTCTTCCGCTCCCAAGCGCCGGCTTCGCGCCGGCGGCACGTGCTTGTGTTTTCCCGCGCTTCCCAGATAAATGAATCTGGCTCGCGATCTGCACTTTGTACGAAATAGTTAGTACACAGATTTCTGATGAAGACAAGGACGATTCGATGGCGACAAGCACCAATCAGCTAACGGCAACGGAAACCCGCAAGCGTCAGCAGGATCCAGAGGGCACGAAGCGCGACATTATTGAAACCGCGTCGAGGGAATTTGCGCTGAATGGCCTTTCCGGAGCACGGATCGACGAGATCGCCGCGCGGACCCGATCCAGCAAGCGCATGATCTATTACTATTTTGGCGACAAGGAAGGGCTCTATCTCAAGGCGCTGGAACATGCCTACCGCCTGGTTCGGGAAGGTGAGGCGCAACTCGACACCGAAGGATTGTCGCCGATCGAAGCGCTGAAACGCCTCGTGGAGTTCACCTTCGAGCATCATCACCAGCACGAGGAGTTTATCCGGATGGTGATGATCGAGAACATCCACCACGGCCAATATCTGGAAAAGTCGGAGGTGATCCGGGAAATGAATGTCACCGCCATCGACAATATCGCAGCGATCTACGAGCGCGGCGTCGTTGAAGGCGTCTTCCGTTCCGGCCTCGATCCCGTGGAACTGCATTGGCAGGTGAGCGCGCTCTGTTTTTTCAACGTCTCGAATCGCTCTACCTTCTCCAAGATTTTTGGGCGCGATTTCGGGGCCCAGGAAGCCCTGAACCGCCTGCGCGGGAATGCCGTGGACATGGTCCTACGCTTCGTCATCAAACCGGAGGCGATCACCCTCCTCGAAGACTCCGCGAATTGAAGACTCTGGGGGAATTGACTTGAGTTCCCGCCGCTGATCTATAATGTACGAACTAGTACGTTCATAGACTGGCGGAGTTTCTGCGGATGAAAACGTCCATTGCCACCGTTTCCATCAGCGGTGATCTCAAGGAGAAGCTCGCGGCGATCGCGGCAGCAGGGTTCGACGGCGTCGAAATCTTCGAGAACGATTTCCTCGCCTTCGACGGCACGCCGGCCGAAGTGGGCCGGATGGTTCGCGATCATGGGCTGGAGATCACGCTGTTTCAACCTTTCCGCGACTTCGAAGGCATGCCCGAACCGCAGCGATCACGAACATTCGACAGGGCCGAACGCAAGTTCGACCTCATGCAGGAACTGGGCACGAACCTGATGCTCATCTGCTCCAATGTTTCGCCCGTGTCGCTGGGCGGCATAGACCGAGCGGCAGCCGATTTCCGCGAGCTGGGAGAGCGTGCAGCCAAGCGCGGCCTGCGCGTCGGATACGAAGCCCTCGCCTGGGGGCGCCACATCAGCGATCATCGTGACGCGTGGGAGATCGTCCGGCGGGCGGACCATCCCAATATCGGGCTGATCCTGGATTCTTTCCATACGCTCGCCCGCCGCATCGACGTCGAGACGATCAGGGCCATTCCTGGCGACCGCATCTTCATCGTTCAACTCGCCGACGCACCGTTAATCGACATGGACCTGCTCTACTGGAGCCGCCACTTCCGCAACATGCCCGGTGAAGGCGATCTGCCGGTGGTCGACTTCATGCGTGCCGTGTCCGCAACCGGCTATGACGGGCCGCTCTCGCTCGAAATCTTCAACGACCAGTTCAGGGGCGGATCGCCCAAATCAATTTCGGTCGATGGCCGTCGCTCGCTCGTAAACCTGATGGATCAGGTTGCGCGCACGGAGCCGGATCTCAGGATCTCAGTTCCGGTGATGCCGGACCGCATTGCAGTCAACGGCGTCGAGTTCGTGGAGTTCGCCGCAAACGAGGCGGAAGCCGAGGAATTGGGTAGCCTGCTTTCAACCATGGGCTTCTCCCTGGCTGGGCGCCACCGCAGCAAGGATGTTGTCCTCTGGCGGCAAGGCGAAATCAACATCGTCGTCAATACCGAGAAGGAGGGCTTTGCGCATTCCTCCTACATCGTGCACGGGGCCAACGCCTACGCAATGGGCTTGAAGGTCGAGGACGCCTCCGCCACCGTTGCCCGCGCCAAAGCACTTGGCGCGGAAATGTTCGAACAGAGGCATGGCCCCGGCGAACTTGCCATTCCCGCCATCCGGGGCCTGGGAGGTGGTGTTATCTATTTCATCGACGGCAAAAGCGAACTTTCGCGCGTCTGGGAAATCGAATTCGGGCCTGTAAACGACTGTCATGAACGAGATGCAGGCCTAACCCGCATCGATCACGTCGCCCAGACCATGAACTATGAGGAAATGCTGACGTGGATTCTATTCTACACATCGATCTTCCGCACGAAGAAATCGTTGATGGTCGATGTGGTTGATCCGGCTGGGCTTGTGCGTAGCCAGGTCATCGAAAGCGAGGATGGCGCGCTCCGTCTGACCCTCAATGGTGCTGAAAACCGAAAGACGCTCGCTGGCCATTTCATAGCAGAACGCTTCGGTTCGTCCGTGCAGCACCTCGCCTTTGCCTGCAGCGATATTTTCGAAACTGCGCGTACGCTGAAAAGATTCGGTTTCCGCACGCTCGAAATCTCGTGCAACTACTACGACGACCTCGAAGCCCGTTTTGGACTTGAACATGTTTTTTGTAATCGGCTGCGTGCCGAAAACATTCTCTACGATCGCGATGGCGAAGACGAATATTTCCAGCTTTACAGCACGAACCACGGCGAAGGCTTCTTCTACGAGATCATCGAGCGCCGCGGCAATTATCGTGGCTATGGCGCAGTAAACGCGCCCTTCCGGATCGCAGCGCAGAAGCGATCCATGAGACCTTCGGGAATGCCAAAATTGTAGGGACCGTTGCCTCTTATCTCATTTGAGCGAAATGTTTCGGCGACTTAGACCTTTTCAAGCGCAACGGCGATGCCTTGGCCGACACCGATGCACATGGTAGCCAGCGCATATTTCCCGCCATGGAGCGAGAGTTCCAGCGCCGCCGTTCCGGCAATGCGTGCACCGGACATGCCAAGCGGGTGCCCCAGCGCGATGGCGCCGCCATTCGGATTGACGCGTTTGTCATCATCGGCAATTCCGAGCTCGCGCAGCACGGCAAGCCCCTGCGAAGCGAAAGCTTCATTCAGCTCGATCACGTCAAAAGCATTTGGCGCGATGCCGATGCGTGCGCATAGCTTCTTTGTAGCTGGAGCGGGTCCAATACCCATGATGCGCGGGGGAACGCCTGCAGCCGCACCGCCGATAATGCGGGCGATGGGCGTCAAGCCATATTTCCTCGCCGCCGCCTCCGAAGCGATGATGAGCGCTGCCGCGCCGTCATTGACGCCTGATGCATTGCCCGCCGTCACCGTACCGCCTTCGCGGAAGGGCGTGGGCAATCTGGCCAGCGTTTCAAGGCTGGTCGCGCGTGGATGCTCGTCCTTCTCGACGACAAGCGGATCGCCCTTGCGCTGTGGGATGGTGACCGGCACGATTTCCTTCGCCAGGCGGCCATTGGTCTGTGCGGCGGCGGCCTTTTCCTGGCTGCGCAACGCAAAAGCATCCTGATCCTGGCGGGAAATTTTGTAATCCTCGGCTACATTTTCACCGGTTTCCGGCATGGAATCGATGCCATACTGCTTTTTCATTAGCGGATTGATGAAGCGCCAGCCGATGGTGGTGTCGAAAATCTCCGCCTTGCGCGAGAATGCACTGTCCGCCTTCGGCATGGCGAGAGGCGCGCGGCTCATGCTTTCCACACCGCCGGCAATGATCAGATCCGCCTCGCCCGCCTTGATGGCGCGCGCGGCGGTGAGGACGGCATCCATGCCCGATCCGCAAAGGCGGTTGATCGTCGTGCCGGACACGCCAACCGGAAGCCCGGCAAGCAGCAGCGACATGCGCGCGACGTTGCGGTTGTCCTCGCCCGCCTGATTGGCACAGCCGGAGATCACATCATCAACGGCTTGCCAGTCAACCGATCTGTTGCGCTCCATCAAAGCCTTCAAAGGGAGCGCGCCGAGATCGTCCGCACGAACAGACGAGAGCACGCCACCATAGCGGCCTATCGGTGTGCGGACATAGTCGCAGATATAAGCTTCAGCCATATCAGCCTCACAATTCAGGAACGACAAGATCGGCAACAGGGCCATCGATATGGAGCTTTGCGCCTGTCATGGTCTGAAGCACTTCCAGCGGCATGGCGGCCAGTTTTTCGCGCAGGACAAAACGGCCTTTGTCGATGTCAATGACGGCATGGCTGGTGTAAACGCGCGTGATGCAGCCCAGCCCCGTTAACGGGAAGGTGCATCGTTCCACCAGCTTCGGCTCTCCATTCCTGGTTACGTGTTCGGTGATAACCACGACCTGCTTGGCGCCGTGCACAAGGTCCATTGCGCCGCCAACCGCCGGAACACCTCTTGCGCCCACGCGCCAATTGGCAAGATCGCCGTTCTGGGCCACCTGATAGGCCCCGAGGATTGCCACATCGAGGTGACCGCCGCGCACCATGGCGAAGCTGTCGGCATGGTGGAAGAAGGAGGCGCCTGGCTTCAGCGTCACCGCTTTTTTGCCGGCATTGATCAGGTCCCAGTCCTCCTCGCCTTCGAGCGGCGCTTCCCCGAAATCCAGGATGCCGTTTTCAGTATGGAAAATCGCCTCCCGACCCGCTGGCTGGTAACGGGCAACCATTTCAGGAAAACCGATGCCAAGGTTCACATAGGCGCCGTCGGCGATATCCTGCGCGGCGCGCCAGGCAATCTGGGCATTGGAAAGCTTGATGTCCTCACTTGTATCGACGGTCATGCGTAAGCCACTCCTGCCCGGATGAGTTCTTCTTCCTGTTGCGGGTTTGCGACTTCAACGACCCGATCAACGAAGATGCCGGGGGTGATGACGTTCTCGGGCTCAATGGCGCCAAGTGGCACGATCTGAGACACCTGCACGATGGTCCTGGCAGCCGCCATGCACATCAATGGATTGAAATTGCGCGCCGCCATTCGATAGCTGAGATTGCCGTGGGTATCGCCGATATGGGCTTTGATCAGCGCAAAATCCGCCTTCAGCCAGCGCTCCTGTACATAGGGACGGCCGTCGAACTCGGCGATGACTTTGCCCTCAGCCAGTTCGGTGCCATAGGCTGTGGGCGTATAGAAAGCAGGGATGCCCGCACCGCCGGCGCGGATGCGCTCAGCGAGCGTTCCCTGCGGCACCAGCTCGAGCTCGATCTCTCCGGCAAGATATTTATCCGTGAACGCGCGCGGATCGGAAGAACGCGGAAACGAGCAGATCATCTTGCCCACCATGCCCGCATCGATCATCGCGGCAATGCCGATGCGTCCATTGCCGGCATTGTTGTTGATGACCGTCAGGTTTTTCGGTCTTTTGTCGATCAGGGCATGAATGAGCTCGACCGGCGCGCCGGAGCCGCCGAAGCCGCCAATCATGACGGTAGCGCCATCGCCGATTTCGGCGACTGCCTCAGTCAGACTTCCGATTGTTTTGTCCAAGGATACCTCCATGCCGGCCAGAAGGCACAAGGCCGAATTCCAACGTCAACCGGAGTTAGCCAGCCAATTTCGCCATGGTCAATAATATTGTGCGTTATTTGACTTTTGTTCAATTATCGCACAAATTGAATCTGCCGAAAAGGAGGGACACATGCGCGAGACGGATTTTGTCGGCGGGTTTGCCAAGGGATTGCGGGTAATCGAAGCCTTTGGCGAGGATAAGCCACGCCTTTCCATTGCCGAGGTATCGAAGATCACCGGCCTCGACCGGGCAACGGCGCGTCGATGCCTGCTCACACTCGCAGAGCTCGGTTACGCCGAATATGATGGCAAGTTCTTCATGCTGCTGCCGAAGATCCTGCGACTGGGCCATGCCTATCTCTCAGCCACGCCATTGCCCACAATCATGCAGCCGCATCTCGATCGCCTCTCCGATGCGGTCGGCGAAAGCGCCTCTGCTTCGGTGCTCGACGGGACAGAAATCGTCTATATAGCCCGTGCCGCGCAGATGCGCGTCATGTCGATCAATCTGATGGCCGGAAGCCGCCTGCCCGCCTATTGCGCCTCGATGGGACGTGTGCTTCTCGCGTGGCTCGATGAAGCAGAGGCTCGCTCCGTGCTGGAGCGCACTGAACTGAAGCCGCGCACCCCCTTCACCAGAACCGAACCCGGCCAACTGATCGAAGAATTACGGCGCATCCGCGCGCAAGGCTATGCGATCAACGATCAGGAACTGGAACTTGGGCTGCGCTCCATCGCCGTGCCTGTCTTCAATCACCGCGGTATGGTGGTTGCCGCGCTGAATCTCGGCGCGCCGGCTGCGCATGTGGAGATCAGTGATCTCCTCGAGCGCATGCTGCCCGCGATGCTGAAAGTACAATCGGAATTGCGCGCCATGCTGCAATGAGGCACGGCCTCGCAGTATCTGGTTGAAGCGACAGTTCAGTGGCCCGAGCATTGCCAGACAAGCGCGTCTAAAGAATAAAACGGAACAGTTGTCGGGAGGGAAATCATGCGGACCAAAGTTGCGATCATCGGCTCCGGGCCTGCGGGCCTGCTTCTGAGCCAATTATTATCCAGGACCGGGATCGACAACATCATTCTGGACCGCGTGAGCGAGGACTATATTCTTGGCCGTGTGCGCGCCGGTGTTCTGGAAGAAGGCACTGTCCGCCTGATGGACGAGGCTGGTGCGTCGGACCGCCTACATCGCGACGGATTGCCGCATGATGGCTTTTCGCTGGCCTTCGAGGGTCGCGATCATCGGATCGATCTGCATCGCCTGACCGGCAAGCGCGTCACGGTCTATGGCCAGACCGAACTGACCCACGACCTGATGGAGGAACGGCGCAAGGCCGGAACCATCGGCATCTACGATGCAGCGAATGTGATGCCGCACGATTTCGATACGGACACACCCTATGTCACCTACGAGAAGGACGGTGTCTCGCACCGGATCGATTGCGACTATATCGCCGGCTGCGACGGCTATCATGGCATCAGCCGAAAAGCCGTACCTGAAAGCGCCACAACGACCTACGAAAAACTGTACCCTTTCGGCTGGCTCGGGCTTCTGACCGAAACTCCACCGGTCGATCACGAGTTGATCTATGCCAACCACGAGCGCGGCTTTGCCCTGTGCTCCATGCGCTCGCCGACGCGCAGCCGCTATTACCTCCAGTGCGCGCTCGACGAGAAGGTCGAGGAATGGAGCGACGAGCGCTTTTACGACGAACTGCGCCGCCGCTTGCCGGATCACCACGCGCAAGCAATGGCGACAGGTCCTTCGTTTGAAAAGTCGATAGCGCCGTTGCGTTCCTTCGTGGTGGAGCCCATGCGTTTTGGAAACCTCTTCCTGGTTGGCGATGCCGCACACATCGTCCCTCCCACAGGCGCCAAAGGCCTCAATCTCGCGGCCAGCGATGTGCATTACCTGTTCGAAGGACTAAGAGAACACTATCTCGATAAATCCGCAGCCGGTCTGGCCGCATATTCAAGACGCGCTTTGGCCCGCATTTGGAAAGCCGAACGCTTCTCCTGGTCAATGACAAAACTACTGCATCGCTTTCCGGATATGGGCCCCTTTGACCAAAGGGTTCAGGAAGCCGAACTTGACTATATCAGCGGCTCGAAAGCGGCTTCGACGGCTTTGGCCGAAAATTATGTTGGTTTGCCATTTTTATAGTCCAGATCTCACGCGACAGAGCCACCTTTCAGGTGCCTCGCCGTGTTCCATTTATGCCAGCCGGCACTCCGGCCGCTTGGCGTATGGTTTGCACGAGAATCTGCATGGCCGCCGATTGGATCGTGTCCGTCCGCATGGTAAGTCCGACCGGCCCGGTCGTTTCACTCGTATCGATTGGCAGGCCGACAAGCTTGCCTTCCGCTACATCTCGGGCGCCAACGCCTTCAGAAATGATCCAGACAGCATCGCTGTCGCGGACAAAGGCCCTGCCAAAAGTGTCGGAAACGGTTTCGATCTGCGTTGGCAGGGAACCGATGCCATTGGTGATCAACAGCCGCTCGACAAATGGACGAATGACCGAATTCCGGGTCGGCATAAGAACGGGGTAGTCAGCCAGGCGATCGAAAACAGCGCCGCCATCGGTCAGCGGATGGCCCGCTCTTACCAGGAACCGCACCTGCTCCGAGTAAAGATGCTCGAACGAGAAGCCTGTCATTTTTTCCGGCGCGGCCAGACGGCCCACCACGAGGTCGAGATCTCCCATCCGCAATTGATCCAAAAGGACCGCATTTTCGCCAGTCACTATTTTCACGCGGCTGCCGGTTTTCTCTTCCAGGAACAGGCTCATTGCCTTCGGCATAATGCGGCTTGAAACCGTCGGTAGCGCTCCAATGCGGACAGGCGGACCGGAACCGTCCAGTTCCTGAGAAACGGAGTCCAGCCCTTGACGCAGGGCGGCCAGCGCTGTCCCAGCATGGCGGAGAAACACTTCGCCGTAGCGCGTAACCCTGATGCCACGGCCGTCGCGCTCCAGAACGCAAACACCGAGAATTTCCTCAAGTTCACGTATCGTTTTGGTGACCGCCGGCTGGCTTATATTCAAGATCTTCGAAGCTTTCATCACGCTCTTCTGCCGCGCCACTTCAACGAATGTGTGCAGGTGGCGAAACTTTATCCTGTTTCCGATCACGCTTTTTATAACCTATGAGTTATGAATTACACCAAGATTATCATTTTACTTAACCGGATGAAAGCGCAAGAGTGTCTTCCCAAGAGGGAGAAAGCCGTGCTGTTTGCCGAGATAAACGACATCGTTCTTCACTATGATTTGCGATCGGGCGGGAAAGAGAAACCCGTTCTCGTTTTCATCAATTCGCTCGGAACCGATTTCCGCATATGGAATGACGTCAGGGCTCGGCTTGGCTATGATTTCACCACATTGGTTTATGACAAGCGTGGACACGGTCTCTCCGACATCGGCGAAACGCCCTATACCATCGAGCTTCTGGCGCAGGACCTGATCGCGCTTCTTGAAAAGCTGTCCATTCGCCGCGCCGTTCTATGCGGCCTGTCAGTCGGCGGGTTGATCGCACAGGGCGTCTATACCGCGCGGCCCGATCTGGTGGCCGGTCTTGTTCTTTCCAACACCGCGCACAAGATCGGCACGGCGGAGATGTGGAACGCCCGCATCGATACGATCATGGAATACGGTCTTGCCAGCATTCTCGATGCCACCATGCCGCGCTGGTTCACGGCGGATTATCGCAAGCCGGACAATGCCGCCTATCGTGGCTACCGCAACATGTTCGTCCGCCAGCCGCTCGACGGCTATGCCGCCACCTGCGCGGCCCTGCGCGATGCCGATTTTACCGATGCGGCAAAAAGGATAGCCATACCCGTCCTTTGCATCGCCGGGGATCAGGACGGCGCGACACCGTCTGCTCTCGTGCAAGAGCTCGCCAGCCTCATTTCCGGCGTACGCTTTGCGGAGATTCCGGGCAGCGGTCACATTCCATGCGTCGAACAGCCCGACGCCTACACCGCGCTGTTGCGCGACTTCCTCTCACTTGAGCCTCTTGCACGGAGAATAATTCATGGCTGAAAATGCCGTGCCGTCCGAACGCTACCAGCTTGGCATGAGCGTACGTCGTTCCGTTCTGGGCGATGCCCATGTGGACCGGGCATCGAATGCCGCAACCGAATTTGATGCGCCCTTCCAGCAGTTCATAACCGAGGCGGCATGGGGTTCGGTTTGGGCACGTCCGGGCTGGACCAAGCGCGAGCGTTCGATTGTAACGATAGCGCTTCTGGCGGCGCTGGGCCAGTACGAGGAAATCGCCATGCATATTCGCGCTACGCAGAATACGGGCGCAACCAGGGAGGACATCTGCGAGGCGTTGATGCATGTCGCGATCTATGCCGGCGTTCCGGCATCGAACCACGCGTTCAAGATCGCCAAGCAAACCTACGCGGAGATGGATAGGGAGAAAGCAAAAGATGAAGAATAGTCAGCCGGAAACGAGTCCCTTTTTCGCTCGTGATCATTCGATGCATCCACCGGCTTATACGCCGGGATACAAGACATCGGTGCTCCGCTCTCCGACCCGTGCCCTGCTTTCGCTCGAAGGCACGAAAAGCGAGATCACCGGCCCGGTCTTCGGGCATAATATGCTGCACGAGCTCGATAATGACCTGATACTCAATTATGCGCGCCCTGGCGAAATGCCTATCGGCCCGCGCATTCTGGTGCATGGCCGTGTGCTCGATGAACGGAACAATCCTGTTCCCGGCGCGCTTCTTGAATTCTGGCAAGCCAATGCCGGCGGCAGATACCGCCACAAGAAAGAAACATACCTCGCGGCCATCGATCCAAATTTCGGCGGTGTCGGCCGCACGATCACCGACGAGAACGGCTGTTACTGGTTCAAGACAATCCAGCCCGGTCCATATCCATGGCCGAACGGCGTCAATGACTGGCGTCCGGCGCATATTCATTTTTCCATCTTCGGGCACGGCTTCGCGCAGCGCCTCATCACGCAGATGTATTTCGAGGGCGATCCGCTGATCTGGCGCTGCCCTATCGTGAAAGCCATTCCGGACAAATCGGCAATCGAACGCCTTGTTGCATCGCTCGATATGAACGCCACCGTGCCAATGGATATGCTCGCCTACAAATTCGACATCGTCCTGCGCGGTCGCCGCTCCACATTGTTTGAAAACCGTCCGGAGGGCAACTGACATGGTGCAGCCGCTCGGCTACCTCAAAGAGACTGCATCCCAGACCGCCGGTCCCTATGTCCATATCGGACTGACGCCGAACTTCGTCGGCATCAACGGCGTATTCGCAGAGGATCTGGGTTCCGGCCCGCTTTATAATGACGGGGTCCTCGGCGAACGCATCACGATAAAGGGCCGCGTCATCGATGGCGCGGGTGCTCCCTTGCGCGACGCGCTCGTCGAAATCTGGCAGGCCGATGCCAAAGGACTCTATAACAGTCCGTCTGAAATCGGCGGCAGGGCCGATCCGAACTTCCGCGGCTGGGGCCGCTGTCCAAGCGATATGGGAACTGGCGAATTCGTCTTCGAGACCATCAAGCCGGGTCGCGTTCCGTTCAAGAATGGACGGCTCATGGCGCCGCATGTCACCTTGTGGATCGTAGCACGAGGCATTAATCTCGGCCTGCAAACGCGGATGTATTTCTCCGACGACGAAGCTGCCAATGCGGAAGATCCGGTTCTCGCGCGCATCGAGCACCGGGTGCGCATGCAAACCCTTATCGGAATGCGGGAAGGCGATGTCTACCATTTCGACATTCACTTGCAGGGCGAGAATGAAACCGTTTTTTTTGATATCTGAACCATGAGTATTTCGGTTTTCGAACACCCGTTCCTGGCAGGACTTTTCGGTCAGGACGAAGAGATCGCGGGTCTTTTCACCGCTTCCGCCGATATTGCCGCTATGCTTCGATTTGAGGCTGTATTGGCGAATGCCCAGGCCTCGCTCGGGCTCATCCCTGCCGAGGCTGCAAACAGGATCGCCAACGCCGCAGGGACATTCGCGCCGGACATGGTTGCCTTGCAGCGTGCCACGACACGCGACGGCGTCATCCTTCCCTCTCTGATGAGCCAACTCCGCGATGACGTCGGCGTGGAATTTGCCAGCCATGTGCATTTCGGCGCCACCAGCCAGGATGCTATCGATACGAGCCTCGTTATAAGGCTGAAACGCGTCAGCCAGATCCTGTCTGACCGGATACAGCAACTCTGCGGCAAGTTGGGCCGGCTCGATGCGAGATTCGGCAACAACGGCCTGACCGCCCATACGCGTATGCAACCTGCCATTCCGACAAGGGTGGCTGATCGCATTGCAAGCTGGCGCGCACCGCTGGAGGATTATCAGGAACGCCTTGCAGCGCTTCATTTCCCGGTTCAATTCGGCGGAGCGGCGGGAACGCTGGAGAAATTGGGGAACCAGGGTGCCAGGCTTCGCAAGGAACTGGCAAAGCAACTCGATCTTATCGACAAACCGCAATGGCACAATCAACGCGCATTCATTGCCGATTTCGGCAATCTCTTGTCGCTCATATCGGGTAGCCTCGGCAAATTCGGCCAGGACATTGCGCTTGCGGCCCAGATCGGAACGGAGCTCTCTCTTGCGGGCGGCGGCGGTTCGTCGGCCATGCCGCACAAGCAGAATCCGGTCATGGCGGAGGTTCTGGTCAGTCTGGCGCGGTTCAACTCTGTCCACATTTCGGGGCTGCATCAGGCCATGGTGCATGAGCAGGAGCGCTCAGGTTCGGCATGGATGCTCGAATGGATGATCTTGCCACAGATGGTCGCCACAACCGGCGGCGCGCTCAATCTGGCATTGGCTCTCGCCGACAACGTCGTCTGCATCGGCACGGCCCCCGAAACATGACCGTTCGGGTATCGATTACAATTTCATTCAAATGTGGTCGTTGGAGTCCGTTAGAAATGGTCAGGCCGGCATCGGAGCCAAGGGGAGAGCGTGGTGCTGACTTTGCGACAGATCGAGGTGATCTGGACTTGCTTCGGAAAAGTGGAGAGGCATTTTCAGATTATGCGGCCAGTCTCTCGAACTGTGCG
>NZ_BMHH01000041.1 GCF_014640615.1 Paramesorhizobium endophyticum
TGGCTGCGCTGCCCATCGGCACAAAATCAGCCGCCGCGTAGAATTGAGATTCTTCACGGTCGACGAAATCCGACCCGGAAATATCAAAAAGTCCGGAATAACAGCCTCTGAAGGTAATCCAGATACCATAGAAGCTTCGACGAGCCGCTCATGCGGTGCCGCTTCGGATACCTTTATCGGCAATATAAGAAAAAATGGTCGGAGCGACTGGACTCGAACCAGCGACCCCTTGACCCCCAGTCAAGTGCGCTACCAGGCTGCGCTACGCTCCGAACCGGTGAAAGCCTTAGAATGGTAAAGGTTTTTCCGCAAGCCCTAAAAATGAGAAACCGGCAGAAAATGCACATCGGGGCATGGCACCCTCGCGCCAAACCCCGAGTTCAGGGGTTTCGCAGTTATACGTTGAAGCCCGTGGCCGCACACATGACACATGTTGAATGGCGTAACGATCAGAGCATATCGTTGTAGGGTTCCTTCGTGCTGCCTACCAGCCGCGCCAGATCGGAGAATGTCCAGGTTCGCTCGGGCGCAGCGCTGTTCGCGATCTGGAGGACGCGGATCGGAAAGCAGATGGCATCGCGGTTGGACGGGTTGAGATCCTCGACAAAGCGATCATCCCCACGGGCCGTCGCCTCAGCCTCCCTCAACGCTTTGTCGATTTCGGACTGCGAAAGAAGGCCTTTCTCGACGAGCTTCTGGTTGATGGCCGCGATTGCGAGACACAATCCCTCGATTTGCAAATTGGCGACATTCATTAGCGTCTTCCTCTGGTTTGGGCTTTCCTCTCTCAAACGCGACAGCACGGGCTTTGCTCCACAGATGGGAACGGTCAAAGTGAGCCCGCCGCTCGGTCAAGCCGGGCAGGCCGTTTTGGCTGTCTTGAAATGATTGGGCGTCGTGTTAATATATTTTGCAGAAGTAGGTGAGACGGATTTTCTGCCGGTTGAGGACTGGGCCGAAGCCCGATCCCCGTTTTCTTACTCTTTACTGATCGTCAGGGTGAACCGCCAAGTCCTGAACCTGACTGTCAGAGTAAGCCGGTTTTTCCAATCGTCTCACCTCCTTTCAGTCTGGCTGGATCAACAAAACCCAGTGGCAGATCATAATTATACTTTCCATGAAATTTGAAGCCCGGTTGGGGCGGTCGATTCGAAAAATTCAGCGCGCTATTTTTAGAAGGCAGGTTCGGCGGCTTTTGCCCTATGCCGCGTCTCCAGCGCCACACACCCCCAGATGATCCCTATCAGGAGATAGAAGTGCCGCCAGTGGTCGGTATCGATGACATTGCCGACCATCACATGGGTCAAATAGGTGATATAGGCGCAGATGAGATAGGGCTGCCAGGGCCGGTTGCGCAGGAGGAGGCGTAGGCCCATGCCGATGGTCAGCATGGTCATCGTCAGGAAGGCGGCGAAGCCGAGCCAGCCATAGTCGAGCAGCGCTTTCAGCCACATATTGTGCGTGTCCTCGCCATAGATCGGGCCGAACTCCAGCGGGCCGATGCCAAGCGGATGTTGCGCCGACAGCACCAGCCCATACCAATGCCGTGCAAACCGGCCGATGCGGTCGGTATCGTAGGATTGCACCAGCTGGGCGCGCTGCGAGAATAGATCCGCCACCTGCGGGATCTGCAGGGCGGCGAGGATGGCAAGGCCGATGATGAGAAGCGCCAGACCCGCAAGCACGATCAGCTTCACCCGAAACTTGTTGCTGGGGTTCTTGAGGGCAAGAAGAAGGGGCAACAGGACCATCACCACCAGCAGCATTCCCCACGCCGCGCGGGAAAACGACAGGAGAAGCCCCAGCACCAGCACAAGCAGAGGAGGGATATGCAGGAGCAGCGCGCGCGGCTTGCCCGTCAGGATCTGGTGAATGCTCCATGCCGCCGGCAGGATCAGAAACGGACCGAAGACGTTTGGGTCCTGGAACGCGCCCTTGGCCCGCCCGTAAAGCGTGAAGACATCCGCGCCGGGGAAGGCGTTGAAATAGCCTAGAACGCCCAAGATGGAGGTGAGGAGGGCGGCCAGGTAATAGCCGTGAAAAATCGTCGCCAAGCGGCGATAATCGGCCTCGATAATGGCCGCGAAGAAGACGGCGGTGAAGGCGAGGAAGAGCGAAACGCCGATATAGAGCGGTGCGGTTTTCAGGTCCGGCATCTGGCTGGCCGAAATCACCCCGCCGAAATTGAACAGCACCAGCAGCGCCAGCAGCACCGCCGTCACGCGCGAAATCCTGAGCCCGAAGAGCGCCCAGACGGCGATGAGCCCCACCATGTAGAGCTCATAGGGCGCGGGCTCGTCGATCACAAAGCCGCTAAGAAACACGCCGAGGCCGATGGCGCCCTTCGAGATCAGCCGCACGAGCGCCCGGTTGACCGCCGCCTTATCGGGAACGGGGGCAGGAGAGGTGCTTTCGGCGACCGCGCTCAATAGGCGTTGTCCGTATTGAGAAGGCGGATCGGGGTGAGGAACAGGATTTTCAGATCGAACCAGAGCGACCAGTTCTCGATGTAATGGAGGTCGAACTCGGTGCGCATCTTGATCTTCTCTTCATTGTCGATCTCACCGCGCCAGCCATTGATCTGCGCCCAGCCGGTGACACCCGGCTTCACTTTGTGGCGCGCGAAATAGCCGTCTACCACCTCGTTATAGAGCACATTGTGCGAATGCGCCGCGATGGCATGGGGACGAGGCCCGACCAGCGACAGCGTTCCTATCAGCGCGTTGAAGAATTGCGGCAGCTCGTCGATCGAGGTCTTGCGGATGAAGCGGCCCACCTTCGTCACGCGCGGGTCGTTCTTGGTCACGGCCTGGCGCGCGGTCGGGTCGCACTGCTCGATATACATCGAGCGGAACTTCCACACCTCGATGACCTCATTGTTGAAGCCATGGCGCTTCTGCTTGAAAATGACCGGTCCCTTGCTCTCCAGCTTGATGGCGAGCGCTGTCAGAAGCATGATGGGCGAGAATACGGCTATGCCGATCAGGCTGAAGACGATATCGAAGGCGCGCTTGGCGACATAATCCCAATCGTTGATCGGCTTATCGAAGACGTCGAGCATCGGCACCGAGCCGATATAGGAATAGGCGCGCGGACGGAAGCGCAGATGGTTGGTATGGGCCGAGAGGCGGATATCGACCGGCAGCACCCAGAGCTTTTTCAGCATCGAAAGCACGCGCGCCTCCGCCGTCAGAGGCAGGGAGACGATCAGCATGTCGATATGGGCGATACGGGCGAACTCGATCAGTTCCGATATATTGCCGAGCTTCGGATAGCCCGCGACAATGGGCGGCGAGCGGCGATTGTCGCGGTCATCGAAGATGCCGCAGATGCGGATATCATTGTCGGGCTGCTGCTCCAGCGACCGGATCAAATCCTCCGCATTCTTGCCGCCACCGACGATGACGGCGCGCCTTTCCATGGTGCCGTTGCGCGCCCAGCCGCGGATTTTCCGTGCGATGACGAGGCGCAGTCCGATGAGCAGCACGAGGCCGCAGCAGAACCAGGTGCCAAACCAGAGCCGTGAAAACTCTTCCGAGATTTTCAGGAGAAATCCCGTCAGCGCCAGCAGAGCGAGGACACCGATCCAGGAAAGGACCAGCCTCCCCAGATGATGCACGGGATTGCGCAGGGCCATGATCTGATAACCGTCCGCCATCTCGATCAGCAGCACGTAGAGGACCGCACCGGCAAGGATGGCGAGGGGGTAGATATAGGCTAGATAGGTCTGGAGCCCGACATAGGCCACGAAGATGACGAGGCCGGATAAGAGCACCAGCCCGAACTCGGCGATGCGCATCAGCCCGCTGACCATGACGGGCGAAATGGTATCGCGGCGATATTGATGGGCAACCTGGCTGGCCGTTGGATTGAGCTTGAGCGGCTCCGCGGTCGCGCCGCCGCCCGCCCCCTCCATGCGGGTGACTGCCTCTCTGCTGAAAGGCCCATTCGGTTCTATGTTGTTCATGGTAGCGTCTCGCCCCGAGGATCGCAAAAACAGGTCGCCCAGATACTAAGCCCGATCGCTTATATATTATCGGTCGCTCCCGGGGGAAAGGCTCAATCTGCCGGGAGCGCCGCCCGATAGACTTCTTCTATAGCTTTTGCCATGGCAGCAGCGCCAAATCTTTGACGGATCTGCTCATGATCGGGCATTTTTTCGTGATAGGCTGAAGGATCGGCGGCAATTTCCGCCATTTTTACTGCCAGCGCCTCGGTATTGGGCGCCACCATCGTCGTCGGCGCAGCCCCGAGAATCTCCGGTATGCCGCCGACATGGGTTGCGAGGATGGGCCTGCCCGCGGCGAGAGCCTCGAGCACGATATAGGGCAGCGCCTCCGCCCGGGAGGGAACAACCACCGTTCGACCCAGCCGGAAAGCCTCGCGGATCGGCATGGGATCGCGGAATGTCACCCGTCCCTCCAGACCCAGTTCCTGCACGAGCCGGATGTAGCGCGGTTTTTCCGCCCCATCGCCCACCAGGACCGCCGAGAGCTTGCGTTCGGCAAGCCGCTCCGCGTCCCCGAGGGCGCGGATCAGCATGTCCGGCCCTTTCAGGTCGCGCATCATGCCGACATAAAGGAAATCGGCGGCTTGGGGCGACGCCTCGATCTTTTCGAAATCCGTGTCGTTCAATCCATTATGGATGACGGCGCTGGGGCATTTCGGCTGCCTGATCTTCCTGATGTAGGAATCCTGCTCATATCGGGAGACGAAGATGATGGCGTCTGTCAGCGGCTCCATCATCTTTTCGGCGGCGAAGACGAGCTTGCCGGGCCATTCGTCATGCATGAAATGCAGGCTGCCGCCATGCGGTGAATAGAAACGGGCTACGCGAGACCTGAAAACCCGTAAGGCTGAGCCGAATATGCGCGAGTGGACGCCGCCTTTGGCGCCGTGCCCGTGCAGAACATCCGGCTGCAATTTCTTGATGATGCCATATGCCTTGGCTCCGGCGAGGAGATCGCCCGGCCCGACATGGCGCTGCATTGCGATGCGATGCACACCCAATGCGAGGTGATCGCGGATGCCGTCGAACAGATGGTCTTCATAAACGCCCCCTGTCGAGGAGTCGCAGATGATGCCGACTTCATGTCCCGCCGCCGATTGCGCGCGGGAGAGGTCGCGCACATGCCGGAAAATGCCGCCGACCGGCGAACGGAAGCAATGGACGATACGCAATGGCCGGGCACTCGCGACATGGATCATCGATCACATTTGGGAATTAGAACAAACGCTCGCGGACATAGATGGTGTCGCCGGGCAGCAACGGGTCGGTGATGAGGACCCGTCCGGTAATGATCTTGCCGTTGAGCTGCCGGGTAATGTCCACATTGGCCTGTTCCGCACGCGGGGTGAAGCCACCTGCAGCGGCAATTGCCTTCTGCGCGGTCATGCCCGGCACATAGGAGTATTGCCCCGCCGCGCCCACTTCGCCCATGATGAAAACGGGCCGGTAACGGTCTATCTCGACTGAAACATCCGGGTCGCGCAGATAGCCGCCGCGCAGTTTCGTCGCGATGTCGCTTTCCAGTTGCTGCAGGGTGCGGCCTCGCGCCGGCACCTTGCCGATGAGCGGGAACGAGATATAGCCCGAGGGATCGACATTGTATGTATTGGTGAGGTCGGCCTGCTCGAAGACCGTGACGCGCAGCCGATCCCCGGCGTCCAGGATGTAGGGCCGGTTCAGCGCCTCGTGAAAAGCGGGTGGTGCGGGAACATAGCTCGCGCATCCGCTGACGGCCATGAGGGCCGCGCCGAAAGCCGCCATGAAGATGCGCCCAGAAATACGCCTTGTTTCTCGCACCGCTTGCAACCTCAGTTTCCGCCGTAACGTCTTCCGCCGCCGGCAGGTATCCCACAATCGTCATGCTGTTATCGAATGGTTAGGGTTAATGGCTGGTAAAAGCTAACCTTGCAATCTCGACTTTTTTCGGAACCTGCCGTTTAACCTGATGGTTACTATACGTATTTACCATACTTGCCAGCCCCGAGCGTGGGGGCGGTGTGGAGTATGAGTTCATGTCCGGTGCGGCTTCGGCGGGTAATGATGTCGATATAGATTTGGGCGCTCTGTTCGGCAGCCTCCGGCGCCACGCGCTCTTCATCCTCATAGGCGCGCTGACGCTCGCCGCGCTCGCTCTGCTCTTCTGCATGCTGGCGACGCCCGAATACCGGGCCGAAAGCCGGATATTGATCGAAACGCGCGAATCCGTCTTCACGCGGCCCAATGGCGAAACCGCCGCCGACCGCCCGGTCATCGACCAGGAAACCGTCAAGAGCCAGGTGGAGGTCATCGCCTCTTCCGATCTTCTCAAAAAAGTGGGCGACAAGCTGAAGCTTGCCGAGACAGATGAATTCGGCAGGCCGTCGCCCCTGTCGCGCCTGCTGATTTCGCTGGGGTTGAAGCACGATCCCACCCAGGTCTCGCCGCAGGATTACATGCTGCGCGAGATGCGTGAGCATCTGCAGGTCTATAATGTCCCGGATTCGCGCGTGATCGTCGTGCAGTTCTCGTCGAAGGGTCCGGCGCTTGCAGCCAAGGTCTCCAATGCGATTGCGGACGAATATATCGCCCTCCAGCGAGCCGCCAAGCTGCAATCGACTGACGACGCGACTGCCTGGCTCCAGCCGGAAATCGCCGACCTCAGCAAGCGCGTCAAGGAAGCCGAGGCCAAAGTCGCCAATTACCGGGCTTCCACGGATCTCCTGCAAGGGCAGGGGGAGGCGCCGATTGCCTCGCAGCAATTGTCGGAAGTCTCGTCCGAGCTTTCGCGGGTTCGCGCCAACCGGGCGGCAAGCGAGGCGAAAGCGGAGGGCATCCGCAATGCGCTGGCAACCGGTGCGCCGCTCGATACCCTCCCGGATATCGTCGCCTCCGGTCTGATGCAGCGGCTCCGCGAGCGGCAAATCCAGTTGAACTCGCAGATCGCAGACCTCTCCACCTCGCTTCTTCCGGGCCATCCGCGCATCCGCGCCTTGCGCTCGCAGCTTGCCGACCTGGACCTGCAGATCCGCGTTGAAGGCCGCAAGATCCTGGAGAGTTTCGAGAATGAGGCTTCGACCGCGAAACTGCGCGAGACTGAACTGAACCGCGAGCTGAACCGGGTGAAGGCGCAGGCCGCGCAGGCCGGGGGCCAGGCGGTGGAACTCAGGGCGCTGGAGCGTGAGGCGACGGCGCAGCGTGAGCTGCTCGAGACCTATCTCACCCGGTACCGCGAAGCGGCGTCGCGCACCGACCGCAACTATCTGCCGGTGGACGCTCGGGTTTTTTCTCCAGCCGACATTCCGGCGCAACCCTATTTTCCCAAAACGCTCCCGATCGTGGGCGCGACATTCTTCGCGGGGCTTCTCTTGCTTTCGATCTTCGTTCTCTTGCGTGAACTTTTCAGCGGCCGGGCCATGCGCCCTGTCGATGGCACCGCGCAGCCGCCTGCCGACGAAATCCGCATGCCAGCCGCGGCAGCAACCGCCGCGCCGGTCGCCGCCGCTGTGGCGGACGATGACGAGGAAAAGGCGCCGCGCCGCGCCCGGTCCGATCGTCCGCTGCCATCGGCCGAGACCGTGCAGGAGATTTACGACAGCTACACCGCCATTGGCGACGAGCTGCCGGAAAACCCTCACAGTGTGCCGTCCATCGCCACGCGGCTCGTCGAGCTTGGCGCAACCCGCGCCCTGATCGTCTCGCCGGAGGGCGATGACGGCTCCGCTGCCTCTGTGCGTTTGGCCCGCGAACTTGCCGACGGGAATTTGCGCGTCATCCTCATCGACATGACGGGAACGGGCGCCATCAGCCGGGCGATGCTCGACGGCAGGACCGTCTCGGGCATCACCGACCTGCTCGCCTCGGAAAAGCAGTTCACCGATGTGATCCACAGCGATCATTATTCAGATGCGCATGTGATGCCTCTGGGCCTCGCCGACCCCGAACGCGCCATGCGCGCCATCGACCGGTTGCCGATCATCCTCGACGCACTGGAAGCTGCCTATGATATTGTCGTGGTGGAATGCGGGCCGTCCAACGCCGAAGCAATCAAGCGGCTTTATGGCGCGGCAACCCAGATCATCCTCAGCATCGTCGATATCGAGGACAATGCCGTGGCGCTCGCGGCTCTGGACCTGGAGGACAACGGCTTCGAAGACGTGCTGATCCTGATGGGCTCGGAACCCGAAGCGCCCGTTCCGCCCGCCGGCGGGAAGAAGAAGGGCTCTCGGCTGGGGTGGTAAATCAGGCCAGCATGTGGCGCTGGACACTACCTATACGTTTGTTATGAATAATGGGTCGAGGGGGAAATCGCAGTAAACGCCTTGTCCAGCCGGCGTGCCGATGAAGATGGGCTGCATCGGCATTGCCGAGTGCCTCGCTCTCGAACCCGGAGTGAAAATTATGGGCCACTATTATCTGCCTATAATCATCACGCTAGAGGTAAGAAAGACCCGCACGGGCTGGATAATCCGCGTGCGAGTCCAAATCTTGCCATTCTAGTGAAAGGCCTCTCGCAGTTACCCCTGCGGGAGGCACTTCGGAAATATACTGCTTCCCTTCATCAGTTTCAAGACATCCGCGCCCGCAGCTTCTGGACCAATTTCCAGACCTTGGGATTCCCCTTCACCGCTGCCGTAACAGCATTGCGCGCCCGGTAAGCCGCCGCATAGGCGCGGCCTCTAGGGGTGAAGCCCAGCACGCCATCGTAAAGCGGCAAGTCGATATCGCACCAGTCGCGCTTATAAGGCTCGTCGCCGATGCCGAAGCTGTAGATGGCGACGCCTTCCGCGCAGCTTTGCGCGATATCTTCGAAGAAGAGGAACTCGCCAGGACTTGCCGAAACCATATCGTCATCGGCAATGCCGGCGAAATCGACGGTCAACCCGTCCTTCCAGTAGGATTTGCCCATCACCGCACGGACGATGCCGTCCACTTCCAAACCTTTGATCTCGAACGTTCGAGGCGTCACCCCTGCGGCTTCGCCAAATAGCGCATGAAAGAATTGCTGTACGCCGGGCTCGCCGAACACATTTTTTATGCCGTTTTTCGCGAAGCGCTCCGCCTTAATGGTGAAGAAGCGGTCGAGCAGCGCGCGCGCCTCGTCAGCGGTAGCGGCCGCGATGATGCGGTAGCCGCCCGCTTCTTCATAGCGGCGGGTATGCTGGCGATGCTTCTTCCGTTTGCGTTTGGGGTTGCCCCGCTCGAGCACGCCGTCAAAGCCGCAGCCCAGCGAGGCGGACAAAACCGGGTTGGGATTGCGGGCATGGCGTAGGGAGAGGAGGGGATTGACCGTCTCCCCAAGAGAACCAAGCTGCCGCGAGAGCAGGAGCATATCGATATCGGGCCGCGCTTCACTGATGGCGCGCAGGAGCGAGCGAATATCGTCCGCGCCGATCAGCTTCGCGGCATCACGCTTTAGTACCGGAAAATTGCCGTTTGCATGGGTGCCCCCGGGAAAACGCGCCAGCCTGACAGCACCGGATTTCACGACCTCCAGCGGCAGCATCAGCACGGGCGTTTCGCCATCGTGGAGCGCCGCGATGAAGCAATCTTGATTGGCGTGTTTCTGCCAGTTGCGCACAAAGGGAGCGGATTGCGGCAGCCCCGCGACATATCCTTCAAGATCAGGAGGCAGGAGACGAAACGCGGCGTCTACATCGCCGATGATACGAGGCGAAAAGCGGGCCATGAGCGGGGCTCAGCCGTTTTTCCGGCGCGGCGGCTTTTCCATCCAGGAAATGATCCACATTGCCGGAAGCACCCAGAGGATACCCGTGAAGAAGAAATAGGCCAGATGCACCCAGCCGCTCGACTCCGCCAGATGACCGACCGCGATGATCGTCGCCAGCACCGCATAGATCGTCACCAGCGCCACCAGCAAAAAGGTTCCGATCAGTTTCTTGAGCCTCACCGGCATCGGACGCACCCCACTTGTTCTGTCGATCTAACTACTGTTTCTGACGAACAAGGAAAAGGGGAAAGAAGGGCGACGGCGTGTCGCGCGGGTTTTGCTTGTCTTGCGGGCAGGGATGCGGCAGGTACTTGTGCGGAATTTAACGCGGAGTGAATGGCATGTCGGTAACAGCGATGGGCGGCAAACTTGTTTCGCTGGGAGAGCAGGAGCAGCGCAACCGGCGCGCCGTGCGCATCTGGCTCTATGCCGTCTTCGCCGTGCTCATCGCCATCGTCATGGTCGGCGGCGCAACGCGCATGACCGGCTCCGGCCTTTCCATCACCGAATGGAAGCCCATCCACGGCGTCATTCCGCCCCTGAATCAGGCAGAATGGCAGGAGGAATTCGAGAAATACCGGCAGATCCCGCAATATGAGCTGGTCAACAAAGGGATGACGCTCAATCAGTTCAAGGGCATCTTCTGGTGGGAGTGGGCGCACCGGATGCTCGCCCGCGGCGTCGGCTTCCTCGTCGCCATCCCGCTCGCCTTTTTCTGGCTGACCGGCAGGCTCGAGCGCGGGCTGAAACCACGCCTTTTAGGCATATTGGCGCTGGGCGGCCTGCAGGGCGCGATCGGCTGGTGGATGGTCGCCTCCGGCCTCGCCGAGCGCACCAGCGTCAGCCAGTACCGGCTCGCGACGCATCTGACGCTCGCCTGCATCATCATCGTCGCCGTCTTCTATGTGGCGCGCGGCCTTGCCACCTATACGCAGCGGCCCGCCAGCCGCGCGATCCAGCGCTTCGCCGGCTGGATGGTGGTAGCCGTTCTGGTGCAGATCTATCTCGGCGGCCTCGTCGCGGGGCTTCATGCCGGCCTCACCTACAACACCTGGCCATTGATGGATGGCGCGGTCATCCCGTCGGACCTTTTCACGCAATCGCCCTGGTGGCGCAATCTCTTCGAGAACCCGAAGACCGTCCAGTTCGTCCACCGCATGTTCGCTTATACGGTGCTGGTCCTGGTGCTGCTTCACGCCATGCAGGCCTGGCGGAACGCCCCCAGAACCACCCATGCGCGCCGTACGCTGGTGCTGGTCGCGCTGATCGTCGCGCAGGCCGCCATCGGCATCGCGACCTTGGTGGCAAGCGTGCCGATCGAACTGGGCCTGACGCACCAAGCCTTCGCGCTGGTGGTGCTTGCTTTCGCCGTAGCACACTGGCGCGCGACGAAGGGCGCTTATGCGGGATGAAGCACGCGCCTGCCGCTCATAAGGACTGAGCGAGATACGTCGGCTCAGGCGAATTCGTCATATATGTATGGTGTCAATTGACGCCATACGCTTTTTCGGGCAACATTCACCCATGCGAATTCGAAACGTGGTCCATAAGGGGTTGCGCCGGTTCATCGAAGATGACGACCCCGCCGGCTTGCAGGCGGCCCTTGTGCCAAAAGTTCGCCGGATCGTCTCCTTCCTTCAGGATATGGAACAGGAAGAAGAGTTGCGCACGGTTCCGAGTTGGAAGGCTCACCAACTCACCGGCGATCGAAAGGGCACATGGAGCCTCTTCGTGACGAAGAACTGGCGGATCACCTTCAGGATCGACACAGCCGAAATAGAAATCATCGATCTCGATTATGAAGATTACCACTAGGAGATGGCCATGGCTGCAAATTTAGGCATTCGCTTGAAAAACCCGGCTCATCCCGGCGGCTTTATCAAGCATGAAATTATCGAGCCGCTTGGCCTGTCCGTGACGGGCGCGGCGGAGGTGCTGGGTGTAACGCGGGCAACGCTTTCTGCATTGCTCAATGAGCGCGCGCATCTGTCATCGGAGATGGCGCTGCGCATCGAGAAGGCTTTCGGCGTATCGATGGATACGCTCATGCGCATGCAGAACAGCTACGACATTGCTCAGGCCCGCAAGCGGGAAGGGGAGATCAACGTCGCGCCCTTCAAGGGCAAGCCACTCGATCCCCAAACGGCGCAGGTCTGAGCGGGAAACCGCGCCGTGCTATCCATGCAAGAAGGTTCCTTCCATTACATCATTCGGCCCATTCGGGATCGGCGGTGAAGACGATCGTCAGCCACCGGTCCGGACTGGCTTCGCCGAGCGCGTCGCCGATTTCATCGCGCAACTTATCCCATTCTTCGATGGCTCTCGCCGGGCTGCCGGGCGGGACGATGAAATAAAGCTCGATCTGGGTGCTTCGTCCCACCTTCGCAGCGTAGGCGCGATATGAGGTGAAGCGGTATTTTTCGGTGAAACGCTGCGCCACCGTCTCCACATGCAGCAACAGGGAAGCCGGCGTGATCAGCAGCATTTCGGAGAAGGCCTGCCGCACGGTCGAAATCGGCAGCGGAATGATGACGAGACAGACCAGCATCAGCGCGCCGGGGTCGATATAGGGCGAAAGCCACTGCCATTGTGTGCCCTGCACGGCATAGCCGAGGCAGAACGCGACCAGCAGCGCGGCGGTGATGCCGCCATCCATGATCCAGCTTTTTATGTCGATCCGCAGGAAATCCGATCCGATCTTGCGGTTGGCGCGCGTCTCGGCGGCGGCCATGAGGAAGCAGACGGCGACAGCGACGGCGGCATAGAGGAGCGCCCATCCGAATTCCAGCTCGTGCCCGCCATCGAGCAGGCGCGATGCCGCGTTAAAGAAGGCGTATACCGCGACGCTGATGAGAATCACGCCGTTCAGCCCGACCAGTATCGGCTCGAAATGCCAGAATCCCATTGAAAAGCGTTTGCGCAAGCGCGGCGACAGCCTCTGCGAGGTGGCATAGGAGGTGATGAGCCGGGTGACGATGAGCGCAAGAAAACTCATGCCCGCGTCGACAAGCGAGTAGATGCCGTCGAAGACGATGGAAAAGGAGCCGGAAAGAAGGCCGAAGGCGATGCCGACAGCGGCCACCAAGATCGTGACGGCGATCGAGATGCGCAGCACGCCCCGCTCGTCGCCAAAATCGAAGAATGTGCTCTTCTCCATCATTTGCATTCCCTTTTCGCGCTTGCGAGGCAGGGCCGGCGCATGATTCCCAAGATGCAGAGATCATGCGCCGAAGAAGAGAGCGCTTATGCGGCGGCTCTATCCGTTGCCCAGCATCAGGTCCATGTTCTGCACCGCCGCGCCGGATGCGCCCTTGCCGAGATTGTCGAGGAGGGCGACGAGATTGACCTGTCCATCGCCTTCCGTGCCGAAAACGAAGAGCTTCATCCGGTCGCTGCCTGCCAGTTCCTCTGCGTCGACGCGGGGAAGCTTCGCGCTAACCTCCAGCGGTACCACCTCCACAATGTCCTGCCCGGCATAATGCTCAGCCAATACCGCGTGGATTCTCTCGAGGGATGGCTGACCTTCGAGTTCGCTTGTGTAAAGCGGCACCTGCACGATCATGCCCTGCGGAAAACGCCCGACGCTGGGGCTGAAGATCGGCCGCCGGTCGAGCCTTCCGTGCAATTGCAGCTCTGCCACATGCTTGTGGCGCAGCGGCAGGCCGTAGAGGAAACTATTGGCGGTGAGATGCTCCGGATGGTTCTCGTCTTCCATCTGGGCGATCAGCTGCTTGCCGCCGCCCGTATAGCCCGAGACGGCATTGACCGTGACCGGGTAATCTGCAGGCAGCAGCCCGACATCGCGCAACGGACGGACGAGGGCAATCGCGCCGGTCGGATAGCAGCCGGGATTGGCCACGAGCCGCGCCTCGGCGATCCGCTGGCGCTGGCCCTTGGCGAGTTCCGCAAAGCCATATGCCCAGTCCGGATGCACGCGATGGGCGGTCGAGGTGTCGATCACGCGCGTCGAATTATGCCCTTCGAGCAGAGCCACCGCCTCGCGCGAGGCATCGTCCGGCAGGCAGAGAATGGCGATATCGGCGGCGCGTAAGTAGTCGGCCCGCAGATCCTTGTTGCGCCGTTCCGCCTCGGGGATCGAGATCACGTCGAGATCGTCGCGACCGGCCAGCCTCGTGCGGATTTGCAGGCCCGTTGTGCCATGTTCGCCATCGATGAAGATTTTCGGTTTCATGCGTTCTGCCCGTTATTTCAAAGGGATAGGGATATTTGCGGATTCTGTTTTAGAGCCACCTGAATCAATATCGAAACTTCATCGTCGCGCTCGTCTCTCAGCCAGCAGCCCCAGATAATACATGGCAATGGTCGCTCCGGCGATGGCTGTCATATCGGCATGGTCGTAAGCGGGCGCAACCTCCACCACATCCGCGCCCACGATATCGAGGCCGGCGAGCTGCCGGAGCACGGACAGCATCTTGGCGGAGGAGGGGCCACCCGCCACAGGCGTTCCCGTGCCGGGGGCGAAGGCCGGATCGAGGCAATCGATGTCGAAGGTGAGGTACACCTTGCGTCCCGCGGTCCGCTCGATAATAGCCCTTGCAATAGCCGCAGCGGACATCTCCTCCACCTCATGGCCATGGATGAGCTTGATGCCGCAATCCTCGGGCGCATGGGTGCGGATGCCGATCTGGATGGAATGCCGGGGATCCACCACCCCATCGCGCACCGCGCGGGCGACGAAGGAGCCATGGTCGATCCGCCTGCCATCGTCGAACCATGTGTCCTGATGCGCGTCGAACTGCACCAGCGCCAGCGGGCCATATTTCGCCGCATGCGCCTTCAACAGCGGCCAGGTGACGAAATGGTCGCCGCCGAGCGAGAGCAGAAACGCGCCTGACTTCAGTATCTTCGCCGCCTCCCGTTCGATCGTCGCGGGCGTCTTCTGGTGATTGCCGTAATCGAGCAGGCAATCGCCGTAATCGATCACCGCCAACTCTGCAAAGAGATCGCGATGGAACGGATATTGCGGGTCATTGTCGAACATGGCCGACGCGCGCCGGATCGCTTGTGGCCCGAACCGCGCTCCGGGCCGGTTGGAAACCGCCGCATCGAACGGAATACCCCAGACCACCGCGTCGGCGTCCTTCAAATTCTTCGTATAGCGCCGCCGCATGAACGAGAGCGCGCCCGCATAGGTCGGGTCCGTTGCCTCGCCGGTCAGATTGCGGGCGGTAAAGGCGTGATCGATGGATTTGGAGGGCATGGCATGTCCAGCGAGATAGTGAACAGTGAGATAGTGAGTAGGGGAGATCATTTTCTATCTCACTATTCCCTACTCACTATCTCACTAATCATTATGACAACAAAAAAGCGGGCCCGAAGGCCCGCTTTTCCGTGGGTTCCGCCCTGAAACGCCAAAAATTAACGCTTGGAGAACTGGAACGAACGGCGGGCCTTCGCCTTGCCGTACTTCTTTCGCTCGACCACGCGGCTGTCGCGGGTCAGGAAGCCGCCCTTCTTGAGAACCGCGCGCAGGGCCGGCTCGTAATAGGTCAGCGCCTTGGAGATGCCGTGACGCACGGCGCCCGCCTGGCCGGAAAGACCGCCGCCGGTGACGGTGGCGATGACGTCGAACTGGCCGGCGCGGTTGGTCGCGACGATCGGCTGCTGCAGGATCATCTGCAGCACGGGGCGCGCGAAATATTTGTCGAATTCCTTGTCGTTGATCACGATCTTGCCGGAACCCGGCTTCACCCAGACGCGGGCGACCGCGTCCTTGCGCTTGCCGGTGGCATAGGCGCGGCCAAGCGAATCGAGCTTCTGGACATGAACCGGCGCGGCTTCCGCCTGGGCGGCGACAGCGACATTGCCGAGTTCTTCGAGCGAGTTGAGCTGCTCAGCCATGATTATGCAGTCCTCTTGTTCTTGCGGTTCAGCGCGCCGACATCGAGCACTTCGGGCTGCTGGGCTTCATGCGGATGCTCGGCGCCGGCGTAAACGCGCAGGTTCTTCATCTGGCGGCGGCCGAGGGGACCGCGCGGAATCATGCGCTCGATCGCCTTTTCAACGACACGCTCGGGGAAACGGCCCTCGAGGATCTGGCGCGCGGTGCGCTCCTTGATGCCGCCCGGATAGCCGGTGTGCCAGTAATATTTCTTGTCCTGGACCTTTTTGCCGGTCAGGACCACCTTGTCGGCATTGATGATGATGACGTTGTCGCCATCGTCCACATGCGGGGTGAAGGTGGCTTTGTGCTTGCCGCGCAGGCGGTTGGCGACGATGGAGGCGAGACGGCCGACGACGAGACCTTCGGCGTCAATCAGCACCCACTTCTTCACCACCTCTGCCGGCTTCTGGGAGAAGGTTGTCATGTTACGATCCTTGAAAAATCCTTCAACAGAGGAAGGCTTTTTTTGTTGCTTGCGTTGGCCCGTGGCATGAATGCTGCCGGGTCAACAGGAATGCAGGAAGCACGAGACCTCCCACATCTGGCGGCCAAATACATTGGAAGCTGTGCCGCGTCAAGCTTTTCTTTTCGAGGTATTGCGGAAAACATCAATAAAAACAATGGCTTGTAAAATTGGTATTATAATACCTCATAAAAATGACGTTTGAATCGGATTGTCGAGCATCTGAATCGATCTCTGCGGGTTTGCGTTTAAGCAACTGTTTTTCAAAGGACTTTCTAATAGAGCCCGGCGAGCCCATATTAACAGCCCGAATATCCTCCCCATCTGGCCCTTTCCGAAATGATTTTGCTTTGATTCCGGCAAAACGACGGCCATAGATAAGGACAACAAACAAAGACGCCCAGGAGGAGAAAACATGGCCCAACGCAGCCCCGGTATCGAAACCCTTGCCGTCCACGCCGGCGCGAAGCCCGACCCGACGACCGGCGCGCGCGCCACGCCGATCTACCAGACCACATCTTTCGTCTTCGAGGATGCGGACCACGCCGCCTCGCTCTTCGGTCTGCAGGCCTTCGGCAATATCTACACCCGCATCACCAACCCGACGCAGGCCGTGCTTGAGGAGCGCATCGCCGCGCTGGAAGGCGGCACGGCGGCGCTTGCCACTGCTTCCGGCCACGCGGCGCAGCTTCTCGTTTTCCACACGCTCATGCAGCCGGGCGATAATTTCATCGCCGCCAACAAGCTCTATGGCGGCTCGATGAACCAGTTCGGCCATGCCTTCAAATCCTTCGGCTGGGAGGTGCGCTGGGCCAATACGGACGATCCCGCCTCATTCGAAAGCCTCATCGACGAGCGCACCCGCGCCATCTTCGTCGAAAGCATCGCCAATCCCGGCGGCATCATAGTCGATATCGAGGCGATTGCCGAAGTGGCGCAGAAGCACGGCCTGCCGCTCATCGTCGACAACACGCTCGCCTCGCCCTATCTCATCCGCCCCATCGAGCATGGCGCCGATATTGTCGTCCATTCGCTGACGAAATTCATCGGCGGCCATGGCAATTCCATGGGGGGCATCATCGTCGATGGCGGCACGTTCGACTGGTCGAAATCGGGCAATTACCCGCTGCTCTCCGAGCCCCGGCCCGAATATGCCGGCATGGTGCTGCACCAGACTTTCGGCAACATCGCCTTCGCCATCGCCGCTCGCGTGCTGGGCATGCGCGACCTCGGCCCCGCCATCTCGCCCTTCAACGCCTTCCAGCTTCTGACCGGCGTGGAAACACTCCCCCTGCGCATGCAGCGGCACTCCGACAACGCGCTGAAGGTCGCCGAATGGCTGGAAAAGCACGACAAGGTTGCCTGGGTGTCCTACTCGGCGCTTCCCTCCGACAAATACCACGCGCTCCAGCAGAAATATTCCCCCAGGGGCGGCGGCGCGGTGCTGACCTTCGGCCTGAAGGGCGGCTATGAGGCGGGCGTCAAGCTGGTCGGCAGCCTGGAACTCTTCTCGCATCTCGCCAATATCGGCGACACGCGCTCCCTCGTCATCCACCCCGCCTCGACCACGCACCGCCAGCTCTCCGACGAGCAGAAGATCGCCGCGGGGGCAGGGCCGGATGTCGTGCGCCTCTCCATCGGCATCGAGAATGCGGACGACATCATCGCCGATCTCGACCAGGCATTGGCAAAGGCGGGCTGATTCCCATGACGCAGCGCGCACTCTTCCTTCTCCGGAACCATCACATGCCGTCGATCATGGCGAACTATGTCAGCCATTATGAGACGGGTGCGGGCAATCCCTTCAACGCCTATGCCTTGCTGGGCGTTCTGCAAAGCGTGGACGCGCTCGCCGATTGTTTCTGCATGACTGATCCTACGACCAACCAGCGCAGGTATTACCGGAGGCTTGATCGGAAGTGACCGCTCAAACCGTGCGATGGCGGGCGGCGATGCGATATGTGGGTCTCCACGCCCGCCCGCCATCGGTCACGCACCATTCTGCTGCGGCCATACCCTGTCGCTCGGGCTTGCTGGACGATCCAGCTCGAACGCCATCTTTCCCAGTTTTGTCCAGACGTCGCGCGCATGTTCGCCTTGCTCGCTTCTGAGTTTTTCTGCCATCCAGAGGAGCGCGCCGAGGATGGTGGCACGGTCGTCGCGGGTCAGTTCCACGATACCGGCCTTGACGACGAGACCGCCGAGTTCGATCAGATGTCGCACCGCGCTAAAAACCTCAGCGTCCTAGACGGGCTTAATTGATACCTATGGTGTCGTATGCTGATTGCAACCCTGCGCCGAGATTACGCGACTTAGCGAACATATGGCAAAAACACATTTTTGCCATATGTTTTCTCGGGCGCGCACGCGCAACCAATAAATTCTAAGCTCAGTGACGCTGGAAATTGCTCGATAATCCATTCGATGTTTATCGACCGACAGCAGTACCAGATAACCCAACGGCGTGGCAGGACGATGAACCCCTTGGCCTGATCGGACCGCTTGACGATCTCGACATTGACCTGGGCGATTGCCTTCTGCAAGCCTTTCTGAAACTGTGGCCCCTGATAGCCGCCATCGGCATAGAGCTTGAGCAGGAAGGGATAGCGCCCGAATAAGGTCGCCATCACCACCACACCGCCATCGCGATCCTGAATGTCGGCGGGGTGAACGAGGGCATGCATCAGGAAGCCTTGGGTATCGACGAAAATATGCCGCTTCTTGCCCTTGATCTCAGCGCAAACGCAGTTTGTCGCGGTTTTGCCTGCATCGTAGCCATGCGGGTCGATCGAGGCCCCCCTTTTTCCGCACTTTTGACGCTCTGGCTGTCGATAATGGCGGCGGTGGGCGAAGCCTCGCGCCCCGCCTGTTCCCGGCAACCCATATAGAGCGCCTCG
>NZ_BMHH01000042.1 GCF_014640615.1 Paramesorhizobium endophyticum
ACTCATGCCATGGCGCTTCCCCAAGCCGGCAAGCCCAGACGCATAGGGCATCAGAGAAGCGCTTACTCATCTTCGCGTGGAAACGGCGTACCTCCTCCAACGTAGCGCGAAGGATTCTTGTCATTGTCTCACTTCACCTTTGTCGCGAATTTCTCGAAACGGGCGACACAGTTTGCGACCAAAACCCGTAGCGGTACGTTCCAGGTGGATATTGCGCGCCGCGTCGCGCTGAAAACCGTGAGCCCAGAGTCTCACGGACGCCTGTCGATTATGCAAACAATGGCATCCGGATCAACGCCGTGTGCCCCGGCAACATCGAAACGCCGACGGTCTAGGGAATGCTGAAAATGCAGCCGAAGGTGATGGCAGACCTGATGAAGGAAGTTCCAATCGCTCGCCTCGGCAAGGCACGGGAAATCGTCGATGCGGTAGGTCACGCCCTGCCTGTCGACGATGGCTACACCGTTCGATAACAGGCCGGCGCCGTGCGGGACTTCTCGCTTGGTTTGGACGACGTCGAATCACGACGTCATTGGTCCGCCTGCCTCGAAAAGCACCCGCTCCTGAAGCCGTGGGCGAACGAAAAGGAGTGGATCGCGTCATTGACATCGCGCCTTGGCAGGCGTGATGTCGGTTCCGATTGAGCGGACAATCCTCGATATTGCCCTGAGGATAGATCCGACCTCTCCCAACGCGACGTGGCTTGGTGGTTTTCGACGGCTGCGTCTATGACAAGCGGAGTCTGAAATCGAAGATATAGCGGTTTGGCATATCCCGGCGCTCAATCAACCACGTCTCATATAGCAAGCCTTCTCTAAGTACCGCAGACTGCAATTGGTCGTAGGCCCATGCAAGTCTTTCACGTTCGAAGGCCCGTTCGAACATCCACCGCTGCACCTCCCCCTTCTGCTCCAGGAGAGACCCTAACTGTTGCATGAACTCGTCGTCCGGCGTCAGCGCACGCAAGTCGTCCAGGCCGAATCCGTTCTCATCCACCAGACAATAGCCGATGCTGCGTGCGCCAAGGTGGGATTGCGCTGCGGCTGCCTTGGCCAGGGTTTCCCTGTCGGTAAGCCGGGTGCGTCCTTTCACCTCTATGATAAAAAAGAGGTCTGTGTCGGTCCGGACCAGGAGATCTGGGATATAGATTCTATCCGCACCATCATAATGGTAGCGGATATCCACAGGCTGTTCCACGAATTCTGTTACGATTGTGCAGCTATCGAGCGCCTTGATCAGTCGCCGCTCGCCCATGCTGTCAAAACCGACAAGACGCTGCAACGTTTTGGAATAGTACGGCCGGTCGTATCGGCATGCCCTGAGAGGTTGAAATCCGGTAAGATCGACGGGCTGCTTGTTCAGATGTTGAGGCCAAACAGCCTTTTTCAGGATTTCAAGAACGAATGCATTCGCTTTGAGAACACCCTCGGAAATCTCATCTTGTTCCGTACTCCGGCCTCTTGCGGATATCTTGGCGCGACCAATTTTTCGGATTGGCGCCATAGCCTCCTTGCTCAACTGACGGGCAATCTTTCGTGGTGTCCCGTTCCGCAACAAGAATGCCTCGAGCATGAATTGCGTGAAATTGCTGCTGCAGCCTTGGCTTCCAAGTTCGGTTGCGAACCAGGCCAGCGGAGCGTCGGCTTGTTCGTCCGGCACCTCATCCTTTACCAGGTCCAGCACTGCCGCCGTCAGGCTCGACTTTTGCTTAATGCCCCAGGACAATCGTCGAAGCACGTTGACTTCGACCTGCCGGATGCGTTCACGGCTTACGCTGTATTTGTCGGCCAGCTCCGCAAGTTTAGCTCCAGGATAAAATTCTTGGCCGGGAGTGAGCCGGGCCATCGCTACATCAATCCAGCGTTCGGCCATTGCTCCGGGTTGATGCTTTTTCGGATTCAGTACTGTAATATCGTAACATAGCGCATGCCAAAGCTTCTCCACGACATTCCCGGTCCAAGGGAAATCCTGCGGCCAAGTCACAGCTTGTACTGTCCGTGGGCGGCTCTCCGCGCTTCTTGAAACGGCCGTAGTCGAGGCATGACGAACGATCGACGCGCGATTGGGTTTCGTTGATCTCGTCGCAGCTGAGGGGATTTTACGGTTATCTTTCGCGCGCAGATAAGATCTGAACTCGGGTAAGGGCGAGATGAGCTTGCCGGTTTCATCCCGTAGGCCCATCTGCCGTTGGCGCGAAGTGATCGCCCCTCGCGTCCGGCCTAGCGCGATGGCGATATCGCTGGCTGACATTCCTCTCGCGGTTGCTTCGTAGAGGCGTTTTTCCTCGTCCAAAGTCCAAGGCGCTCCAGCACGCTCTGTCATATCAATCCCTCAGCTGTCTCCACTCCAAAATGCCGGAAACCTGCCTGCCCGCTCAAATTAGGAAAGCAATTTAGCTGGTTCTCATTTTCAATGAGCTGCAGCCTTACCGCAAGCAAATATGATCACTGCGGTTGTGCTTGCGGGATGGGTTCAAGTTTCCGATGCCGCCATCGTTCTCGTAATCCGTGGAGCTCCGGCTCAGTCATAATCGGCCCTGCGAAGATGTGCGACCTCGACGCGCAGGCTTCAGGCATCGGCTCAAGGAGCCGCGCCGCATCAACGGGGGTCTCGGAAAGCACACCGCTTGTTCCCATTTCCTCGCCCACATGGACTATTCGGCCGGTCACGCCATCGATTACCTGAATTCTTCCGTCGCCGGCTTGGGATAGGCGGGTGTCGGGATGCCAGATAACGAGTGAGTCCTGCTCCCCGAAACGAAGACATCCGTGCTCATCTATCCTGAGGCGGCCTTGAAGCAGGTTTGATATATACACCTCTGGACGGTCACTGCGTTTGATCAAAACCGGCAGCAAGTCGCCACCTCCGGCTGAGGAAGCAACGAAGAGGGGCCCAGCCATGACACTCATTAGCAATAATATGTTCCGCTTCTGCATCACTCCATCTCCGTGGGCCGACCCCTCGCACCGAGGCAAGCTGCATCACGCGCGTTCAGTTTTTGGTGTGCGGGTAAGTCCGGTCAACTATTTTTTCCGGTCGCGTGAAATTTAAATCTAACTAACTCCGGATTTGCCTTCTTGTTGTAGGGATGATCTGTGATCGAAACGGGCCGCCCGACGATACGCGGCCAGCTTAGTGCTTCGTGGCGGCTCATAGGGGCAGCCGATTCAGATATTCGGCCATACCAAGACCGAGACGTAGTCGGGCCTGGTCAATATCCAACCAGAAAAATCGAAACAGAATTGGGGAGTTTCCTCCGAAAGGGGTCTTCTCATAGTGATACCAGCTCTCGGGGAGATTGCCGTCGAGGAGCAGGTGAAAGTAGCTGCGACGGATCGTGTATGGGACGCCATCTCGCATGTAGTTGTGGTCTGTAGTGCCGAGTAATCGGAAACCACAATACCAACTCAAGCCGGTTTCTTCACGAAACTCACGGTGCGCAGCATGGAAGATGCTCTCTCCGTGATCGACGGTTCCACCGGGAACCTGAAGCGGAACGTCGGGAAAGTCTGGCTCATCAAACACGAGAAGGCCCCGGCTCGATGTAGCGTAGACTAGTGCTTTCTGAGGAACTTTGTCCGGCATATCTTTGTTCGCCACTCTGTTTCAGATCATGTTGAAGCGGGGCCGTTCTCCCCGATCAAAAGCTGACGCTTGAAGGGGGCTCAAACCTAGGCAAGTCTCATGCGATATCAGGAGTCGCGTCTATACTAACAAGATTAGCCAATATCTCCTCTCGGCTTTCCCAATTGTCTAGGCGGTATCCGATTATATAAGACGGTCGGCTAACTGCCGTTTCGCGGAAGCCCTATCTCTGGAGTGAGAGTGCGGGGCTTCGCTTCGCGACGGGTTTGGGGCTGAGAGAGAGGCTCTCGGCACCCGTCGCGGAGAAATCACCATGGCCAAAGCTGCCAAGAAGCGCGCCCCGATGATCGTCTTTTCGCGGGCGCGCGATATTCCGTTCAACCGGATCAGGCTGTCGGATAGCAATGTTCGCGAATCCGACGTCGAGGCCGGCCTCGATGAACTCACTTCCGACATCGAGCGCCGCGAGGATCTCGTGCAGGGCCTCAATGTCCGTCCCATCCTCGATGCCGACGGCAACGAGACCGGCGATTTCGAGACTCCTGCGGGCGGACGCCGCTACAGGTCCATCGCACGGCTGGTCAAGGCCGGCCGCTTCCCCGAGGACGGGCTGGTCCCCTGCATCGTCAAGAAGGCCGATGCGAAGACCTCGGCCATTGATGACTCGCTCGCAGAGAATACCTTCCGGCTCGCGCTCCATCCACTCGACCAGTTCAAGGCGTTCAAGCGCATGGTCGACGGCGGGATGGGCACCGAGGAGGTCGCCAGCGCATATTTCACCACGCAGCGCTATGTCGAGCAGCGCCTCGCGCTCGCCAAGGTCTCGCCGGTGCTGCATGAGGTCTACGCCCAGAACGGCATGACGCTGGCGACGCTGGAAGCATTCACCGCGCATCCGGATCATGCTCGTCAGGAGCAGGTCTGGGATGCCGTCAAACAGTCCTATTACCGCGAGCCCTGGCGCATCCGCCAGATGCTGACCGAAACCAGCGTTGCCGCCTCCGACAAGCGTGCGCTCTTCGTCGGCATCGACGCCTATATCGCGGCGGGCGGTTCGTTGCTGCCGCGCTATCTCTTCGATGACGACGGGGAAGGGTGGCTGGAGGATGTGCTGCTGCTCGACCGGCTGGTGGCGGAGAAGCTGAAGGCTGCGGCCGATGAGATCGCCACCGAGGGATGGAAATGGATAGACGTCAATATCGATCTTCCCTACGGCTACGATCACGGCCTTCGCGCGATTACCGGCACCTTCGCCGATCTGACGGATGAGGAGCGCGCCGCTCGCGATGCACTGCGCGAGGAATATGATCGTCTCGAGGCGGAATATGAAGGCGCTGACGAGCTGCCCGACGAAATCGATCAGCGTCTCGGCGAGATCGACACGGCGCTCGAAGCCTTCGAGAAGCGGCCGATGGTCTACGATCCTGCCAACATCGCCATCGCCGGCGTCTTCATCGGAATCGATGCCGATGGATCGCTGTCGGTGGATCGCGGTTATGTCCGCCCCGAGAACGAGTCCCAGATGGATGCCGATGGCGGGGAAACCAGGGAGGCCCGCGGTGCGGGGGCTAATCCCGTTGCAGCCTCCGTCCAGCGTGCTGTCATCACTCTCGGCGGCCAGTCGGCCGAGCCGGAGGAGGAAGAGGAGGAGGATGCCATCAAGCCGCTTCCCGAGCGGCTTGTGACCGAACTGACGGCGCATCGCACCCTGGCGCTGCGCGATGCGGTCGGAGCCAATCCGCATGTCGCCCTCACGGCGCTGTTGCACAAGCTGGTACGCGATACCTTCCAGCGCGCCAGCACATCAGGCGCCAGCCTGCAGGCTTCCGTCAATCACGTCTTCTTCCGCGAGCAGGGCAAGGACCTCGCGGACGCTCCTTACGCGAAATCCGTCACGCGACGGCATGAAGACTGGAAGGCTGAAATGCCAAGTGATGAGGACGCTCTCTGGGACTGGCTCGCCGCGCTTGACGAGGCCAGCCGCCTGGCGCTGCTCGCCCATTGCGTCGCCTACGGGATCAACGCGCTCTACGAGCGGCCGAATGCCTTTAGCGCCACCGGGATTTCGCAGGCAGGCCTCGACCGCCGCATGGCCGAGGCGGACCGACTCGCGCGAGCCGTCGGTCTAGACATGGTGGAAGCCGGATTCAGGCCGACTGTCGAGAACTATCTCGGCCGCGTGACCAAACCGCGCATCCTCGAAGCGGTGCGGGAAGGTGCTGGCGAACGGGCGGCACAGCTCATCGATCATCTCAAGAAGGCCGACATGGCCAAGGAAGCCGAGCGCCTCCTCGCCGACACCGGCTGGCTGCCCGAGCCGCTGCGCCTTGTCGATCTGAACGTCAGTCACGCCGCCGAAGGGCAGTTGGATACCGAAGGCGACGACGCGCTGCCGGAATTCCTCACCGCCGCCGAGGAAACGTCGGACGACAGCGCGATCAGCCAGCAATCGGACCATCTGGTCGCCGCAGAATAAGATACGGGCGGCGCGGCTCTCAGTGCCCCGCTGCCTTCATTCCCTTCTTTCATCGCCCGGTCTTGCACCGGGCTTTTTCATTTTGGAGAAGTCACATGGCTATTCCCGAACATGCTCGCACCAACTTCCGCACACTTCTGCACGCTGCCGATGACGGCAATCTCGCCCTCATGGAGTGCCTCGATGCCGCCACCGGCGAGCCGCGTTATGTCTTATGTGCCGTCGGCCGTGATGGCGACGATTACGTCTTCACCCCGTTCGGCCATCTCGCTGATGGCAATCCCTATGATGCCTACCTGCCTCCGGATCCCGCCGATCCGAATGGTTTCCTCCCGAACAGCGGAAATGGAAACCCGGCGTAATCTCGTTTGCGCGCCATCACCAACGGACGGTTCGAGAGGAAGAGGGCTGTGAGGCCGGGATGGGTTCGGACGGGCAAAGAGAGCGCTGTTCGAATCTTTCCCGTTTCGCTCTCCGGAGAAAACCCCATGACGACACAGGCCACCACATCCCGCCTTGCTACTCTCGTTCCACAGGATCGCCGTGAGACGTTCCTGCCGACGTTGTTCGGACTGCCGCATCTGATAGTCGCAGAGAACGCGGTCTATACATTCATGCAGCAACTCAGCCCGAGCGACTATGGCGGCGGCTTTTGGAATTTCTACGAGCGCGAAGGCCAGCCGCTGTTCCTCGCACCTACCTCGCGCCCGCGCTACAGGATCGAGAGCGGGATCACCCAATACTGCGGCGAGGTCTCGGCGGAAGCGGCAGGGATCATCGCCACGCTGTTTACCTTCTCGCATCTCTCCTTCCGGTACGAATCTGAGTTTCTCGCGCGCGGTTACGGACGGCTTTATGATTATTCGACCGGCCATCCGGAAGCGTCGGAGATATTCCAGGCCATCGACTGACTGATGTGGAGCGTCCCGCTGCTCAACGGCGGGGCGCTTTTCTCATGCAGGCCACGGCCAATTATATGAGGGCAAGGAGAGGGAGAGTGCGGCCGGTTTGGCCGTGACGGGATTGTGGGGTGGAAGAGAGGCTTCCGCCGCCCGTCAGGGAGACTATCGTGATGAACACCTGCATCTCTGCTATCTCGACCAGGAAATTTCCGCTGCGGATCACCTGCCTCGGTGAAGCTCGTCTGGAAGACAACCCGCTCTACGGTTCCTCTACAGTCTTGGATACCGTCGAGCTTGGGCATTGCGGCTCCCTTGATGAGGCCATTGCCTGTGTCGAACGGATCGCCGGGCAGGATTACATCGACACCGGCGATGACGAGGTTACCGATTTCGAGCCGCTCTTATTCGTCATCGTCGACAGGGAGGAATGCCAGGTCCTCGCCGGCGAGGCCGTGCGGCGTGGCGTCAGATGGTGCGAGCCTGTCGCGTCCGACGATGAAGTACGTCTCGTGACCGAAAAGATGGGCCAACTGCGCGACGAAGCCTTTTTCGAAGCGAGCTGGGACAATTATAATACCGCCCACAAGCTTCGCCTGCGCGCCAGTGTGCTCGAAGGCCGCCTCATTCATCCCGACTGGCGCGAAGCGGCCCGGGCCGTGCTGCTTAAGACCACATGAGCCATCGCCCTCAGCATGAATGGCCGATGGTTAGCCGATCGCTTCAGCGCCCCGCTTCGCGGCTGGGCGCTTTTTTCATGTCGGCGCCGTGAGAGTGAGAGGCCTGCCGGGACGGATTGAGCCCGGGCGGTCGAGAGAGCGCTGACCGGGCTTTTCCGTTCTCGCTCTCCTTAAGGCTCCTCTCATGAACATCACTTTGCCCGTGGCCGCCCCGGCTGCGCCTATTGCTCATGTGTCCGCCATCCTTGCCGCCGCCAACCGTCTTCTCGGCCATCTCGAACGCGGCGAGCGTATCGATGCGGCTATCCTCCGCTCGGCCATGGAAGCGGCCTTTGGCGCCTCGGACTCTGCTGGCGCCTGGAACTGGAAAGCGGCCTACGAGGCCTGCGAGGCCGCAACCGTCCTGTTTTTGCGCAAATACGGACGTGCGCTTTTCCGTAAGGCCGGTTCTCCGGCTTCGCGGCTTTCCGCCTTGACGAAAATCACCGGCCTGTTGCCGACGCATACGCGTCGTTCAGAGGAGAGCCAGGCGCTCCAGCAGTTTTCGACGCCGCTTCCGCTGGGCCTCGCGGCAGCGACCGCGGCCGCCATCACGCCGAACGATATCGTGCTGGAGCCTTCGGCTGGCACGGGTCTCCTCGTCATCCTGGCCGAGATCTTCGGCGGCTCTCTTATCCTCAACGAACTGGCCGGGCTTCGCGCCGATCTGCTCGCCTCACTGTTTCCGGCCATTGCCGTCACCCGCTTCGATGCTGCCCAGATCGACGATCATCTCGCGCCGGGCACGGTGCCATCCGTCGTCTTGATGAACCCGCCGTTTGCGGCTCTGGCGAATGTTTCCGGTCGCGTAGCCGACGCCGGTTTCCGCCATGTCGCCTCGGCGCTGAACCGCCTCGCGCCCGGCGGGCGGCTGGTGGCGATCACCGGCGCGAATGTCGGACCGGACCTTCCCGCCTGGCGGGATGCCTTCGTTCGCTTGCAACACCGGGGCACGATTGTCTTCTCCGCCGGGATCGCCGGTTCGGTCTATGCCAGGCATGGCACGGCCTTCCCGACGCGGCTCACCGTGATCGACAAGACGCCTGCCGGCGATCCGGCTATCGTTCCAGCCTCGCCGGGCATGGCGCCGGATGTCGCTACGCTCATCGACTGGATCAAAGCGCAGGTGCCGCCACGTCTCCCGGTCGCACTGCCGGAAAGATCGGCGCAGCAGCCGCCCGCCACACCCCGGACCGTGCGCGGCTATATCACCCGTTCGTCCGCATCTCGTGCGGCCGGGACCATCGCCGCCGATCCCGAAGGCGTGGAACTGGCCTATGAGACCGTGAACTGGACGCCGCCCGAGGGCGTCCGGCTGACCGACGCCCTCTATGAGGAATACGGATTGCAGTCGATCCGTATTCTCGGCTCTCAGGCCCATCCTACCAAGCTGGTTCAATCCGCCGCGATGGCAAGCGTTGCGCCGCCAAAGCCGAGCTATCGCCCGATGCTGCCGGCGAACATTCGGGATCTCCTGTCAGATGCCCAGTTGGAGACCGTCATCTATGCCGGTGAGGCACATTCCGGCTATCTTACCGGATCCTGGACGGTGGATGAGACCTTCGATCTCGTCCAGTCCGCGCCCACTGACGCCAAGGGCGCGGTGCGCTTCCGTCGCGGCTTCATGCTCGGCGATGGAACCGGCGCGGGCAAGGGCCGCCAGTCGGCCGGCATCATCCTCGACAATTGGCTGCGTGGACGGCGCAAGGCCGTGTGGATTTCGAAGTCCGACAAGCTGATCGAGGATGCGCAGCGCGACTGGTCGGCGCTCGGCATGGAGCGCCTGCTTATCACGCCGCTGTCGCGCTTCCCACAGGGAAAGCCGATCACGCTTCATGAAGGCATCCTATTTACTACCTATGCCACGCTACGCTCCGACGACCGTGGCGAGAGGGTTTCGCGCGTCCGGCAGATCGTCGAATGGTTGGGCTCCGATTTTGACGGAGTGATCATTTTCGACGAGAGCCACGCGATGCAGAACGCCGGCGGAGGCAAGGGAGAACGCGGTGATATCGCCCCTTCGCAGCAGGGACGCGCCGGCCTGCGGCTGCAGCATGCGCTTCCCGATGCCCGCGTCGTCTATGTCTCGGCCACAGGCGCAACCACCGTCCACAATCTCGCCTATGCGCAGCGGCTCGGGCTGTGGGGCGGTGACGATTTTCCGTTCGTCACCCGCGCCGAGTTTGTGGAAGCGATCGAGGCTGGCGGCGTCGCCGCGATGGAGGTTTTGGCCCGCGATCTTCGCGCGCTCGGCCTCTATACCGCGCGCTCGCTCTCCTATGACGGGGTGGAATATGAGCTGGTCGAGCACCAGCTCACGGACGAGCAGCGGAACATCTACGACGCCTATGCCGGTGCGTTCGCGATCATCCACAACCATCTCGATGCGGCGATGGAGGCGGCCAATATCACCGGCAGCGATGGCACGCTGAACAGGCAGGCCAAATCCGCCGCCCGCAGCGCCTTCGAGTCGGCCAAGCAGCGGTTTTTCGGCCATCTGCTCACGAGCATGAAGACCCCAACCTTGATCCGTTCGATCGAGTGCGATCTGGAGGAGGGCCGTGCCGCCGTGATCCAGATCGTCTCGACCGGCGAAGCGCTGATGGAGCGCCGCCTGGCCGAGATCCCGACCGAGGAATGGAACGATGTCCGCGTCGACATCACGCCGAGGGAATATGTGCTCGACTATCTCGCCCATTCCTTTCCGGTGCAGCTCTACGAGCCGTTCACCGACTCCGAAGGCAATCTGTCGTCGCGGCCGGTCTATCGCGATGGGCAGCCCGTTGAAAGCCGCGAAGCTGTTGCCCGCCGTGACGAGCTGATCGATCGGCTTGCTTCGCTCCCGCCCGTTCCCGGCGCGCTCGACCAGATCGTCCAGCGCTTCGGTACGACACAAGTGGCCGAGGTGACGGGCCGCTCGCGCCGTATCGTCCGCGTGGGCGACCGTCTTGCGGTCGAGAACCGCGCGCCGTCCGCGAACCTTGCGGAGACGACCGCCTTCATGGACGATTTGAAGCGCATCCTCGTCTTCTCGGACGCGGGCGGAACCGGGCGCAGCTACCATGCCGAGCTATCGGCACGAAACCGGCGGCTGCGCGTTCATTATCTGCTTGAGCCGGGCTGGAAAGCAGACGCTGCCATTCAGGGCCTCGGCCGTACCAACCGGACGAACCAGGTCCAGCCACCCCTGTTCCGCCCGATCGCGACCGATGTGAAGGCGGAAAAGCGCTTCCTCTCGACCATCGCCCGGCGTCTCGACACGCTCGGCGCGATCACGCGAGGCCAGCGCCAGACGGGCGGGCAGGGGCTGTTCCGCCCTGAAGACAATCTGGAATCGCCTTACGCCCGCGACGCGCTGCGCCAGCTCTATTTCCTGCTGGTGCGGGGCAAAGTCGAAGGATGCTCGCTCGACCGCTTCGAGGCGACCACCGGCCTCAAACTGACGGACCCGAACGGCATCAAGGACGAACTGCCGTCCATCACGACCTTCCTGAACCGGCTGCTCGCGCTCACCATCGACCTCCAGGGTATCCTGTTTACCGCCTTCGAGCAGCTTCTCGACGCTAAGGTGCAGGGAGCCATCGCCAGTGGCGTCTACGATGTCGGGCTGGAGACCCTGACGGCGGAGAGCTTCGTCGTCAGCGACCGGAAGACGATCTACACCCATCCGGCGACTGGCGCCGAGACGCTGCTGCTCGCAATCACCGAGCGGCGGCGCAACCGGCCGAAGACTTTGGAAGAGGCTCTGGCCCTTGCCGACGATAATCGCGGCAAGCTGCTGGTGAACTCCAAGTCGGGCCGTGCCGCCGTGCAGGTTCCGGCTCCTTCGCTGATGCTGGACGACGGCGAGATCGAACGGCGCGTCCGGCTGATCCGGCCGATGGACTACCATCACGCATCGCTGAAGATGATGGCCGAAAGCCATTGGGAGGAAACCCACCGTGAGACCTTCGCCGCCGTCTGGAGCCGGGAAGTCGCGGAGGTGCCGGAATTCTCCGACAGCACCATCCATATGGTCGCCGGGCTTCTCCTGCCGGTGTGGAAGCGCCTGCCGAACGAGTCGACGCGGGTTTACCGGCTTCAGACCGATGACGGCGAACGCATCATCGGCCGCCGTGTCTCGCCGGCCTGGGCTGCCAATGCGACCGCGATGGGCACGGCATCACTTGCGGCGGACGATGCCTTCGCTGCGCTGCTGGATGGCCGCACGATCCTCGATCTTGCCGAAGGCCTGCAGCTTCGCCGGGTCCGTGTCATGGGCGCGAACCGCATCGAACTTTCCGGTTTCACCGAAGCCATGCGGGAGCGTCTGCGCGCCTATGGTCTCTTCACGGAGATCATCTCGTGGAAGCTCCGCTTCTTCGTGCGGGTCGACGCGTCCGGTCCGGCTGTCCTCGGCAAGCTGCTCGACACCTATCCGGTCGAGCGTATCTCGGAGCGGGAGGCGGCCTGATGTCCCGCCACGATGCTTCCGATCTGGCAATCCGTCTCGGCCGCAATGCCGAGGCGGTCTGCCGTCACTATCTGTCGTCCGGCCGTCGCGCCGGGCGATACTGGATTGTCGGCGATGTGCAGAACAGTCCGGGCCGGTCGATGTTCGTGCGCCTGACCGGGCCGGAAACCGGCAAGGGTGCGGCCGGCAAATGGACCGACATGGCGACGGGGGAGCATGGCGACCTCCTTGATGTCATCCGCGAGGCGCTTGGCCTTGTCGACTTCAGGCAAGTCGCCGAGGAAGCGCGCCGGTTCCTCTCACTCCCGCATCCCGAACCGGAGAAGACCAGAAGGCCGACCGGTGGAACAACGAACGTCGCTGTCCGTTCGCCTGAAGCGGCGCGGCGGCTCTTCGCCATGTCCCGGCCAATCCCCGGCACGCTTGCGGAGATCTACCTCAACGGGCGGGCGATCAGGTCGCTCTCCGGTACCGCCGCGCTGCGCTACCATCCGCGGTGCTATTATCGGGCGGGCGGGCGTTCTCCCACCCAGATCTGGCCGGCGATGGTCGCTTCCGTCACCGACCTCGACGGACGGCAGACCGGCGCGCACCGCACGTATCTTGCACCTCTTGGGGTCGCTCCGGACGGTTCGGGCAAGGCGCCTGTCGAGACGCCGAGACGGGCGATGGGCGATCTTCTCGGGCATGGCGTCCGCTTCGGCATTGCCGATGAGGTGCTCGCTGCCGGGGAGGGGATCGAGACCGTTCTGTCGCCCCGTCAGGTCTTGCCCCAAATGCCGATGCTGGCGGCGCTCTCGGCCGCGCACCTCGCCGCAATCCTGTTCCCGGCAACGCTGCGCAGGCTCTATGTTCTGCGAGATCGCGACTCGGCCGGTAACGCTGCAAGAGACAGCCTGATGGCCAGAGCAGAAAGCGTCGGGATTGAGGCGATTGCGGTGTCGCCGATCGGCGCGGACTTCAACGACGACCTGCGTCAGCGCGGCGTCGATGCTCTCCGGACGGTTCTCAAGGAACAGCTTCATCCCGAGGACGTCAGCCGGTTCATGGAGGGGTGAGGAGCGTGGTGCGAATGAGGCGCGGCAAGGCTCTTTTCTTCATCTGCGTCTGCGTTCATCATCGGAAACATCCTTCCTTGTCGCAGAGAGCGGCGCCCACGGCCTTCTCAAGAGGGCGATCGGCTCACAAACGGGCCGGCCGGGCAATGGCGCGGCGGCCGACTATTTTCCGCCGGCGGCTGACCACCCCGCGCGACACGTCGCGCGTGGTGGGCAGCCGCCTTTGCATCGCGAGGCAAAATAGTCGGCCTTAGCCATCGAGCCCTGCGCTTCGCTCCGGGTGCCAGCCCGTCCCGCCTGTGAGCTTCGACGCCTGCGAAGGCCGCGATGGGCGCGGTCTCAGACGAAGGATGCTCCCGATGATGAACGCAGACGAAAACCTGAGCTTCGAGCCGGCCCCATCCCCCACCGACCAACTCCTCAGCGAGCTCCAGCTCTATGGCTGGCGTCCCTACAGCGACGAACCTGATCCTAGGCCGTTGCCGGAGGGCAACATGATCGCCGCCGCCGTCGCAGACATCTTCGACGCCTTCGTCGCTACGCTCGGTGACACCCGCCTCGAACCCGACCTCGACGATCTGCTCTGGGGTGTCGTCAACCTTTTCCACCGCGCCGTGGGCCGGGTGGAGCGCGAACTCGACGACAATGAGCAGGCCCAGCGTCGCCTTCAGCGGGAACAGGACGGCAGCGAGGTGAAGTCGGTCGAACTCGAACGCCGTACGGCAGAGGGGCAGACGCTTATCGAGCGGCGCAACAGCATGGAACTCTTCCGTGACCTCTCGGCGGAAGCCTTCGAGCATCATACCGGCACCGCCTGGCGCCCGCGGGCCGGCTCGATCGTCAGCCATCGCAATCTAACCGCGGCGATGATCGACAGCCGCGACTTCCTCGCCGCGAAACGCCGGACCGAAGCGCAGGTGCTGCTGCCCGCCGGACCCAAGGTTGCCGTAACCGGCGGCGCCGACTTCAACGATCATCGCCTGATCTGGGACAAGCTCGATAAGGTCCGCGCCAAGCACCCTGACATGGTGTTGCTGCACGGCGGCACGCCGAAGGGCGCTGAACTGATCGCCTCCCGCTGGGCAGATAGCCGCAAAGTGCCGCAGATAACCTTCCGCCCGGACTGGACGAAGCACGGCAAGGCCGCACCGTTCAAGCGCAACGACGCCATGCTCGATGTCCTGCCGGTCGGTGTCCTCGTTTTCCCCGGCACCGGGATCCAGGAGAACCTCGCGGACAAGGCGCGCAAGCTCGGCATCCCGGTCATGAAGTTCGACGGCGGCGCTTAAAGAGGCTGTGTCAAAACGCCTGGGCATCGAAGCTGACGCGCAGGCGTGAGGGAGCACCCGCTCACACCGTTCGTTGTTTCAAATTAATGCAGCGTATCAAGTTGAACGCCAGCACCGATAAAGCCATTTCGGTACTCGTCCCTTTGATCCCCCTTGTCAGGAATCGTCCTGTCATCATTCGCTTTATCGTGCCGAAGGGATGTTCAGCGGCGCATCGTCGTAGACGCATCAGATCAGGACGGGCAGCTACTCGCTCCACCATACGTTCAAGAGCATCTTCATGTTGATGTCTACTGACCGAACGCCGCTCGGATTGCGTACATTGTGCTTTCATCCCGCAATCAGAGCAGTCCCGTGAGAAGTAATAGTATCCACCGCGGTGCACAGACCCTTTTCGATGCAGGATTCGCCCGGCCGGGCAAATGTAATGGTCATGCTCTGGGATATAGCGAAAGCTGGAACGGCCGAACTGTTCCCCGTTGCCACGATTATTAACGGATCGCTTCACTGGAACGCACGCAACGATTCCGTCATTCTCACAGGCCGCGGCTGCATTTCCATTGGAATATCCGGTGTCGGCAACTACGGTCAACTCCTCTATATCCAGCAGTTCCTTTGTCGCTTTGGCCATGGGATATAACATACGCTGATCATTGACTTCGTCAGTGACGGCATGATGCAAAACAATCCCGGTATCGGCATCCACCGCAATCTGCACATTGTAGGAAGGCGGCTTGCCCCCGCAGCCAAATCCCATCGGCCTGGCTTCCGGTTCACCTTGCACGACAAGACGTCGGTCATCCTGATCCAGACGATTTGATAACTGCTCCAATTCGGTACGTCGTTCTTTCAGAACAGAAAGAGCTTTTCGTGCAGCGTTTCCACCATCAGTGATTTCCGTACTATCCTCGCTGTCGAGTCTGGCAAGATAGTCCACGATCTGACTGTCGAGCTTTTCCCACTCTTCAGCGATACGTCCCCTATCGAGAACACGCTGCGGGCTTGCCGCAGCGCGCACCTTGGAACCGTCTATGGCGACGAGCCGGGCTTTAAAGAGCCCTTGCTCGCGACAGAATAAGACGAACTCCCGACAGGTCGCCACAATCGCTGTGCCGTTAATCCGACGGAAGTCGGCGATTGTCTTATGGTCGGGTATCAATTTCCCGATAAGCCACATCACCTCAACATTTCGTCGGCATTCACGCTCGATACGACGAGAGGACCGTACCTCGTTGAGGTAGGCGTAAAGATAAAGCTTGAGCAGATCGCACGGATTGTAACCCGGCCGCCCCGTCAATGCGGGTGTCGCACGGTAAAAGCCCAGGGCGCGGACATCCAGATTTTCGACAAAGGCATCGATTACCCGAACGGGAGAATCCACCTCGACATAGTCGTCAAGAACGGCTGGAAGCAAAGATGCTTGGTGTCGTTCATCGCGGGTAAGGTATGCCATGTTCCCTCCGCTGTTCACGGGGAAAACCATAGCAAAATCAGTTTGATAATGGCAGATTTAATCTTCGTCTGGCCATAGATTTATTAAGCTATGCGGTCGTTCTCCGTCTCGGCTTCGGCTGATATAGCCGACGCTTCACATTTGGCCTCAAAGCGTTGCGGACATCCTTGTCCGCGACATCGACGTCAAACCACTCAGGGTCGAAATATCCACCACACCAGCGCTTGGTTTCAGGTCGGCTTTGTCCGACATGATTTCGAGGAAGCGTTCATATCCGGGTACGCCACCGACATCCTCCGGCGGTCTTGCTCGCGCCCCGTCTATGCAAGTGCCGAGTTTGGGAGCAGTATCAAGGGCAAGGAATTCCTCGACCTCGATGGAATGGCTCCAGCTGTCGCCGAAGTCATAGAGGTAACCAAAGATCGCGCCCTGATCGAAATCCCGAAGGCGGACGCCACGAAAATCAAAAACGCGAGGATCATCGGCATCGCCATCGCTTAACAATTCGACGTCGCCGTATCGTAAACCACCGATCCTGAATTCATGGAGATGATAGTTCCACCAGTTGAACGCTGCTTGAATAGCAAGATGCAGGTGTTCAAGATTCCAATCCGACGGCAAAACCAGCCGGCGCCAAACTTCTGGCTCGATCTCGTCCAGTGAAATGTGAATTTGTACGGCGTTGCTGGCTTTGAACATGACGCATGTGAACAGGGTGGATCAAAAAAGGTCAAGCCAAAGTCGCCTATCCAGCCGCTGAAAAAACGCCATGCGGATTTTTCGCATGGCGTTTTGACACAGCCTCTTAAAGCGCCGTCGCTCGGCGATTTTACCATCGCCACTGCTTGACGGAAGCCCATGATTCTGACTCAAATGAAGCATCCTTGCAGCAACGGCGAAGTAGCATAGTCGCAGGCGGAGCGTATCCATCGGCAGCCTGAGGCGATTCCCAACCGTTCATGCGGAGGCTTCCATGACGCTGATCCTGCTTGCCATGTCTCTGACGATCACGCTTTGCATCGTCGCTTATAATTTTGCCGTCTATGCCTTACCGTTCATGGTCGGGCTGAGCGCCTTTCAATATGTGTATACGATGGAGGCGGGCTTTCTGATGTCAGGCCTCGCCGCCGTCGGCGCCGCGCTGCTTTCGGTAGCGCTCGTGATCGCCGTGCTGGGCTTCGCGAAGAACCCGGCTCTGCGCCTGATTGTGCTCACCGTCTTCGCCGTGCCTGCCATGATCGCAGGCTATGCGCTGGTTCATGGCGTCACGAAGAGCTTCATCGACTCGGACGTTGCGCTGAACCTGCTCGGCGGCGCTGGCGCCCTGTTCATCGGTATAGCGGCGATGCACCATCTCAACGCGCTGGGTACCTCCGTCCTCTCACGCTGACCGCGACTGCTCATACTCCGGCTTTTCGGCACCGGCTTAGACGGGATGTGGCTCTCTGCGAAGTGGTGGCCGTTGTTTTCGGCGAGCTTCACCCGGGCTCAGGAAATCCACCGTCTCGGCGATGATCCGGTGAGCCGAAGCAATCGGCACGGTCAGACGCTCCGCTTTGCATAGTAACGACCGCGGGCCAGCACCTTCATGCCCTTCTCGCAATAAGCGGGAATCGTGCTTTTATCCATGAAGGCAGGAGCGGGCCATTTGCGTCCAGAACCCGGTGGCAGCTACTGTTAAGTCCCGGCCTGCCTTCCAACCGGTGGCGCATTATGGCCGGAGAAGACGGGGCTCGTGCGCACGCATGGTAATGCGGTTTCGCGCGAAGCCTGCCGCACACCGTTGCCTGGAAGGACGATGGTTCTGTGCGCATCTCCGTTATGCTCACGAAAGGCACCAATCCCTCCGACTGACTGATCCCCTAAGACCGTTCGGTTTCCACCAGCAACCCCCGCGGCTCCCGGCCGTGTTGCCGCGCAAGCGCGGCTGCCCGCTCCAACCGGGGCCTTGGGGGCGAGCTGGCGGCGCGCCGCCAGTTGCAGGGGGCTCCCGACGGCCTTGGCCGGGTCTCGTCGGAGGGAATGGTCCCTCCGAGGAGCAACGGAGACACTAAAATGCAAAACATCGTCATTCTCGCCGGCAACATCGGTCAGGCTCCCGAAACCCGCATCACCCAGGGCGGCACCAGCATCACCCACTTCACCTTGGCCACCTCGCGCCCCCGCTACTCGGAAGGCAGGATTGTCCGGGACGAGAACGGCTACCGGGTCCAGGACACCGAATGGCACCGCATCACCGCCTTCAACGGGCTCGGCAAGACGGTCCAGCAATATTGCGAGAAGGGCATGAAGGTGCTGGTCCGCGGCCGCATCCACTACACGAAATGGACCGACCGCGATGGCGTGGACCGTTACAGCACCGAGATCATCGCCGAGACGGTGGATTTTCTGAGCCGGGCGAAGCCGGCCGAAAAGGAGGACGGCCAACTCGTCGATGACAGCGACATACCGTTCTAAGGAAGTGCCGAAGACCCGGCGGCGGGAGCCGCCGGGTCTTCGCGATCGCGGCGACCCGTAGCGGTAGCTGGCGTTGAGGGGCACCAACCGCAAAACCTCGGCACTGAAGCCGGACAAATTCGATGTTGCATAACGCCGCCAAATTTATCCAGCGCGCAACAAAATGCCGTCACCTTTCAACATGGATGAATTTTTGCCGACCAAGAATTTAGCGAAACGGCCATATTGACTACCCTCATCTTGTCGGCGGCGACTGAGAGCGGCGGTGCAAAAGTCGGCCACGGTAGCGGCGGAATAATCCAGCCGCGGGCGGAGTAAAATCCGGCCACCTATTTCCTTTCTGCAATGAGCGCAGGAGGGACAGGGGATCTACACCGTGGAACTTTATTTGAGGGTTCGCCTGGCTGTTTCCGAAGGGATGACGCAGCGTCAGGCAGCAAGGCATTTCAACATATCGCGCGACAGCGTCGCGAAGATGTTGTCGTATTCGACACCACCC
>NZ_BMHH01000043.1 GCF_014640615.1 Paramesorhizobium endophyticum
TCAGACCGTACAATACCAAATTCGCTAACCGATTCTCCCGATTCACGAAGTCGCCGGACGGACACTTAGAGAATGTGGTGGCCATGAGTTACAAAGCAACGTTTCCATTCAAAACCGACTTTTAAATTTGGACGCTGCCGCGGATTTTTCAGGTTCTAGGATTTGCATTGATGTCTCCTCGCTAAGTCGCGGAGCTATGGCTGCATTGCTTGCAGAGTTACTGGACAGTGATTTCTTTCAGAATGCGGAGATAACGGTATTGTATTCTGTAGCTGTTTTCGCTTCGCCGCCGCCCGAGGAACTAGATTTTCTGGACTTTGCACCGCTTGATAACTTTGGCGGATGGACATCTAATCCTGAACGGCCAACTGCGCTCGTTCTCGGCTTAGGGTATGAGACTGATCACGCAGTCGGCGCGCTTGAATTTCTGGATCCAAGTGCAACCTTTGCTTTCTTTCCGATTGGAAGTGACCCGAAATTTGAAAAAGAGGTTAGCGAGGCCAACTCTTCATTCTTTGAGCTTATTAGCTCTGATCGAGTTATCAAATACCCGGTGCTTTCACCGTATCAGACGTTTTGGGAGATGCGATCGCTGATACTGTCGTTACGAGGGGTCGCGCGGATTGTTCTTGTCCCAATGGGGCCAAAGATTTTTTCTAGTCTATGTCTTGTCTCACAGCGGATGTTCGGAGACGAGATTTCAATTTGGCGCGCTAGTGGTCATTCCCTTGCAATGGCGAGGGATGCGCATGCCTCTGGCGAAATTGCAGGATACTTGATTAAGCGAAGCGACCAATAAATCACGACGCGCTGCGATCGCAGAACTCTCATGATCAACGAATCTGACTGCTGCATGTGGCAGCTTGTGGCGAAGATGGGAACCTGAACGACCGAAATGGCGGCGCGAAGCGGCCGAACTGCCCGCACGCCTGCAAGCGTCGTGGCTGGAGTGTCCGTCAGGGCCTCCACCAGTTCCTCCTGACGGTCGGCGGCGGCGTGTTCCGCCCGCTTGGCGGCGGAATAGCCGATGCGTTCATCCTCGGTGTCCCAACGGGCCTGATGGGCAGCAAAATCGGCCTCGGCCTTGGCGCGGATATCGGCAAGGGCGGGATCGTTGCCAAAATAGTCCCCGATGTCACCCTGCCACCAGATGGAGAAGGTGGCATCTTCGTCCGGCAGGTAGACCTTGGCGTGCGGAAAGCCAATGGTATTGACGAGCTGGGTCTCCAGGCGCTGCTGTTTCTCCCACAGGGCAACGGTGTTGAGACAAGCGGACTGCCACGCGTTCCAAAGTTGCCGCGCGGGATCGGAGGCAGCATTGCCAGCCAGCGCTTCGGCGGCATCCGCGCCAGTTTCATCCCACAACGCATCGTCAATGATGCGCAGTTCCGGTACTTCCTGCGTGATCCATTCGGATTCCGGGTTCATCCGTGCTTGCCGCTTGCCAGTGTCCGGATCCTTGATGAAGCGTTGGCGGTTCCATACCAGCTTACCGATATACATATACATCTCGTTGTTGAGGATGCCGTTGCCCCGCTTCGGATTGCCATTGATGGTGCTGAAGCCCCATTCGCCACCGCCCGGCGCGGCGATTCCAGGCATTCGCGCGTCACGTCATCGACGATGTCGAAATCCAGCGACCAGCGGGCATTGGCCTTGGCTTCGACGAGTATCGGGGTACGCGTTCCGACGGCACGCCGCCTGGCCTTCCGCTTGCGAACCGACAGGCCTTCCTCCCGGTATAGCCGGTAGACGCGGTTGAGGCCGGACGGCTCTCCCTCCCGCCTGAGCAGGACAAACAGCCGCCGATAGCCGAAACGCCGTCGCTCGTTGGCGAGGTCGCGAAGCTTCTTCCGCAGTTCGGCCTCTGACGGCCGGCGTGACCGATAGCGCACCATCTTCCGGTCAGCCGATATGATCTGGCAGGCCCGCCGCTCCGAGAGGCCAATGACGGCCTTCAGATGCGCGACGGCTTCACGCTTGGCGGCGGGCCCTACCATTTTTTTGCAAGAAGCTCGCGGAGTGCAGCAGCATCCAGCATCTGCTCGGCGAGCAGCTTCTTCAGCTTGGCATTCTCCTCTTCGAGCGCCTTCAGGCGCTTCGCCTCGGAGACTTCCCTGCCACCGTATTTGGCCTTCCAATTGTAAAAGGTCGCTTCTGAAATTCCGTGCTTGCGGCACAGGTCAGCCGCCTTCGCGCCAGCCTCCTGTTCTTTCAGCACCGCAATAATCTGGTTCCGGCGAGCCGCAGGTCTCGCCTCCAATCTGTGAATCGCTGCTTCTTCATTCGTCCGTCCTTTAATAGGCCGGACTCTAATCCATCCTGGAGGAAATTACCCGTGGCAGGTCAACGTCAACAATCCGTCGTGGCTTGAAGTGCTCCCCGATTTTGGGAGACATGCTTTAACTTCGAAGGGCATAGGAGAGCCTGCCGTGCTACCGGCAGGCCTGCAGAAATCGCATTTGCGGAGCGCTGACTCGCAGTTTAGAAGGCAATAAATTATCTATTGCAATCCTTTCGGATGCTCAGGAACGCTGGGCTATTTGAAACAAGTTCAATTTCTTGTATGGAACATAGACAGTTGCGCTGGTTATAGCTTCGTTATTGCGTCCCGTGCGGCTTAGGAAACTCGACGAAAGTAATTGGAGGAAGTGCTAACGGTTCATTCTGCGCGTCGCCTTCAATATGCAAAGTAACGTTCACGCTCTCTGGAATGGTGTCAAATATTCTAATGACGGCCGTTCCGTCAGAAGAGAGTGGAACATCGACCTTAGGATTGTATTCTCCATTGATCGTTGCCGTGGACGAATTTGTTATGTTTACCGTCAGCTTTTTCGACGCATGAGAGGTGTCGACCAAGACATAGATCATGTTAAACGTGGCATTGTCGGCCGGAGCGCCGCTTGTATAATTATAACCCTGGATAATTTCCTGCTGTGAATCAATCGGATCGGTATAATAGGTCAGATATGCGTGGGGCGTGAAACGATCGGTTGATCCCGGCAGATAAGCATAAACAATGCCGGAAGACACACTGCTTTGGACCATAAACTTGGCCATCCCATTCTGGTCCAACTGGGGATGATATTCCTTGGCTCCTTGAGCGTCCACAATGCTCAGTCCATCGGTCACATACACTCTCACCGTTGTGCCTGGAGCGCCGAATACACTCACCCAATTATAGGCAAAGGGGGCCCAGAGCGCTGGCGGGGGCGGCACAAGGGTGGGCGCATATTGGCTGGCGCTCACCTGCACGGATTTGACATCGGCGAAGGAAAGCAGGACTTCGGTGGGTAGGGAGTCGATCGGTGCCCCGCCTGCCTGGGGATAAACGGTGTAGGTGCCTGTGCCGGTGCCGAGATCTCCCAGAACCTTGATATTATCGAAGGGTATTTGTGTTTCGATATAGCCTTGATCTTTGTCTTTCTGGTTTACAGGCAGCTTCTGGCTATCCCACTTTGCTCCAGGTACCGAAAATCCAAGCGAGTTGGTGCCTGTCCAATGAAACTCTACCTGGTCGTTCACTGCGATGATACCATACCGAGCCCGAATGGTGGCATATCCTTGGTCGGAAAGGACCTGATATGGCAGGATCCCGTTGATAGCGTCGGGAAATTCGGGACCAGGGGCGCCGCTCGCGGTGGAACCCGCTATTGTTACTGAGGCGGTGGGGGAAGTCGTGCAATTGCCGTCCGAGTCGGTAATTGTGTCATAAACCGAATAGGTGCCGTTCGGAATATGAGCGGGATTGCATAGCACCCAATAGGGTCCGGCTACATTTTGTGTAGTAATAGGCAGCTTTCCCGCCATCATCGAGCCGAAATATGCCTTGAGTACATCTCCGGGCGCCGGTGATGTATAAGGGCCGACATTTACTATAATCCATTGGGTGGCGGCCAATTCGTTGACATAGATTACCCCGTAGACGTCCGCTTGAGGAAACTTTGGCGCATTGCGGTTTCCGTCCAGGGAACATGTTTCGCCGGATGAGAGGGCTGTAAGCATCGTCATGAAATATCTCCGATTTACAAGAATAAATACAAGCTGCTTAAATATAGCAGCCGGTGCGTGGCGACATTTCTCCCCTATTATGGAGTATTCACGGGGAATGCCTGGAACACAGGGCCGGGCGTCCCACCCACGGGACCAATTGTAATGCCGGAACCGGTGGTGGACTCGGGCAGTTCAATACGTACCGATACCTGTTCGCTAACTGTGTCTGTCAAGGGAATCGTCGCTATCCCGGCGCTTCCATCGTCAGCTATCCCATAAGTGTCCGTGGTGGAATTCCCGGTTTGGCCGTTTACAAGCTTGGCGCTTCCATCCAGGATATGTGCCCTCACGATGGTTATTTGCGAGAGCATCGTCTTATTGATCATCACATAGATAAAGCACTGCTGATTGCCGTCGGCCGGCGCGTTGGAGACCACATTGTAAGCCAGAAGATCGTTGTAATTGCCGGGAACGTCCAGCCAGGCGTCGGAAAAGAGCACGGATTGGGGCTGAGGATTAGAACCAGAAGCGCTATTCATATATTGAATGTAGAGTTCCCCCGCAGTCAGGATTGAACCTTTGGCACGGCTATCTCGCCCCCTAAGAGTGAAATCCACGAAGCCGCCCTGGAGTCCGCCTTGTTGGCTCTGCAGCTGATACTGGACCGGCTCGATCTTGGTCCAATCGGAGCTCCCTTGATGGTCAAATTGTATGTCCTGTGACATAACCCATGCTTGGATCCAGGCTCCTGGCTTGCCATAAACCCGGACATAGTTGCATGGGTGGAATTGCGGAAGATCGGAGGCGACGATCATAGCCTGCGAAGTCACGTTGAACTGGAGCGGAATGGAGTCGTCTTTCTGTTGATGTGTGTTGTTTTCAAGTGACATTTGAAAAATCCTTTATCTTAAGGTTGTATTATCGCGGGTGATTAGAATGATGATGGCGCCGGGGCGGGTGATTTCTAATCCATTCGTGAAAGAGCTTTAGCGCTCCGCGACTGTGCTATCCGATAATGAGCCCCTCATCATCTTTGGAAGGCGGCACCGTCGATAAAATGAAATGGGACATGTTGGAATAGTATGGCAGGGCCACGGTCGCTCTGCTCACAGAGTAAGCGACGTCACACCATCCTTTTGTGTAAGAGGGGTACCCTGCTTTTCCAAAACCTTTGAAGCGGGTGTTATCGAGCGCGATCTGCACATAACCATTGGTCTGGTCGATATTGTCTATCGTATAGGGAAGGGGGGGGGATACCTGCGCCGTTTTCTTGTTGTTGGTGCCGTCCTCCCAACCGTGGAGATAGGCAGTAAGCGTGATCTGGTCTCCGATTTGCGGAGTACCCCAGCCCCCGGTCTGGTTTTTATCAAGCGATATCTGGAAGGTTACCGGATTGTTTATGACCTGGCTGTTGATTGTATTCGGATAGTCTTTTTCCTGGTTGAGCAACACCGGGGAAGATGGAGCGTTGTCTGATGGGGCGGGAGGCTCGTCTGTGCCCCGGCTGCCGGTTCCCTGGAAAGTCAGTTGCTGCGAAGCATGGGCCTCTCCCGTTTGTGTGCCAACGACGAACTGCAGCTGGTTGGGGACGTTCGCGTTTTCACCCTCGTCGCTATAGCCGTCAGCCTTCGGAAAATGGGAGTTCCAATGAGGTCCGTTTCCGCTTGTATCGGTGTTGCCCACAGCCGTTGCTATGCCGTTGATGACGGTAACGTAGACATCGGTGTCGTTCGCATTTTTGTAATTTTGCGGTATATGGACCGGGACGAGGTCTCCGGTTGTGATGTCGGGATAGTTTAGCACAGCGCTTCCCGCGTCCAGATATTCCACTTGAATGGTGTCGCCTTGCAGCTGGACGTTGTCCTTGGTGAGGTCAACTGTGACGAATGTGCCCGCCGGGCTGGGGTTATCAAAATAGAGATAGGCTTGGAGGGTTCCGCAGACGCCGATACCCTTAGGGATATTGCTGTCAGTTCCCCACGTGTCCTTTTTGGATACGAGGTAAAGTCTAGCATAGCCTTGGTCATCTGTTGTGGACCGGATGAAATAGCCCATTTTGTTATCGCTGAGGATCATCCTTGGATCGCTTGGGGTGAGAGGCTCTTGTGCATCGATTTCAAGGAAGGTCCTGACACGCGAATCGAAAAGACCGATATCGCCTCCGCTCCCCGCCTGGTACCAATCGATGGTATAACCAGGCACTGCCTGTGGAGGATTATCGCCTGTCATGACGACGGTCGTCGCCACTGTCGTATATTCATCCGCGCTGGGTAATTGGCTATCGTCTGGTGCGAGAGGGACGTAGTGCTTGGATAACCCCAACATGGCAGCTTTGGCCGTGCCGATGCTTTGATAATTGTTGGGTGGGGGAGCGACCACTCCCTGAATGGTCGTTGACGCGGCTACAGAAACTGAGCTTGCATCAGCATCAACGCCTATCAGGAACGTAGCAACGCCATTCTGGCCACCCGTTGGAGCGATGTTTTGAGTTGGCTGGGAACATCGGAAATTCTGGCCGGAGATTGTTACCGTGCTGCCGCCTGGAATGGATCCGTCTGTCATGACAACAGTCACGGTTATAACCACCGGCTGATTCCGATAAAGTGCGGTACTCTCAGATGGTGTAATTGTGAGTGTTCCCGACGCCACAGCTTTTGCCTCTCAATGAATGGTTGAGTATTATTGATAGTTCTCGTTATAAGTGTCAAGCGATTCTAATCGAAATAGGGGTGAAATGGTTGATGTTATGATGAAGTTGTTGGATTCTCTGGACCATTGCTGCTGGGGTGGCCCGGGCTACCCAAGCGGCAAGGGGCGGTAAAAGGAAATCCTCTTTCAGCGGCGGACAGAACGTCTGCCACTCCGCAAGCCTCTCGCACTCTGAGACAGGGCGCGCTCAAGTGCGTGGCTAACGTGAATTAGGGATTGGCGTCGAGTTGCAAACGCAATGTCTGCGAAGTCGACGCCGTGCCGGCCGGCAGGCCAGATTGAACAACCACATAATAAAAATCAGCGGTTCCCTTTTTATACGGCGGAACCGTTTGATCTCCCAAATACTGAAACCTCGTATTGTCGAGTGAAACGAAGCAGTGTCCGTTATCTATATCGCTTTGCAGGACTTGGGTAACGCCGGTAACAACTCGCGTTGTCTCTATGCCATTCAGGAAAGCATCGATATTGGCATAAATCTTGATCTGGTCGCTTGCCTTGGCGGGCGTGTTGCCTGTATAGGGCAACGGTACCCGTACAATGACAGGATTTAGCACGAGAGACCAATCGATCTTACCGGCGGCCCCAACTATAGTCGGCGCAGAAAGTACACCCGGCGGCGTGGCGATGATTTCTGCCCCTGTGACCGAGAACGCCAAAATGGGCGAGTTTGCAACATCACCAGTTGCCGTACCTATGACATACTGCAGATAGTTCAAACCCGTACCGGCCGTACCGGCCGTATCGGCCTTGGCATAAGAAGAGTCGTAACGGCCGCTGGGGCGAGCGCCCCAATAGAAGCTATCCTCATAGCGACGATTGAGCAGAGTGCAGACCACGTCGTCATCTAGGGCGCCCGGATAATCCGGAATATCCACACCCACCCGAGGGCCCGCAACCGCGTCAAGGTTCGTATCTTCCGGATAGGGGAGCGGCAGGGTTGGTGCTGAGGCTGCTTTCAAATCTGCCACGATGAAATTGCCTGCCGCAAAGACGGACTGTTCCAAACTGGACGGCGACAGTGCAAGTTTGCCGGACACCGGTCGCGTGGTCGCCACCAGATACAGCCGCGCAATACCTTGATCATCGCTTGCGGTATAGATCTTGTAGCCCGCCTGCTGGTCCCCTCTGACGGCAGAACTGCTTGGCGTCAGCTTCTTCGTGTCGGTCGCATTCATGAACGTATTCATATAGAACATGAAGAGATCGATGTTCTGCGGGTTTGTCCACTCTACAACGTAGGATGCTACGGGGGCGTCGTTGTTGGCGGGGTCGGTAACGACTGCGGCGGCAATTGTCGTGTATCCCACCGAGCTCGGATTCCTGTTGTTGTCCGGAGCGACGGGTAAATAGGGTTTTGACACACCAACCGGCGCAACTCTGACGGGGGTGTTCGCGATGGTGTTCCAAGTTTGCGACGCTAGTGGAACGTAGAAGTTACGTGAATAGACGGTGCATGACGCTGAAGTGGTGCTGGTTACTCTTAGAAAAAACGTCGCTACGCCTTGTGTCCTGTCCGCATCGGTTATTGTTACCGATTGCGTACCATTTCCATCAATCGCAAATCCCTCCGGCGTTCCCAGTACCAGCTGCGCATTGTCGGGAATGGTGCTGGCGCCGTCGGTCATGGTTACGGTGGCTGTGACCATCAACAATTGATTGAGATAAAGTTTGGTCACGCCGGAAGGGGTTAAGGAAATTATTCCTGCTGGCTCGGGTAGTTGTCCAGTCATTCTTTTACTCCTGAATATGGCCGCATCTCTTGCGATGCAATTAAGTTCGAATAAAAACGTCGTTTCGAATGGGGTTCGTTTTTCCTGGGAAATGGCCCGAGAAAGGGTTGCAAGGTTCTAACGCGGAACAGCGTCGACATGGGCTGTGAGTGGCATGGACGTGGATTTTATGCCTTGGGCTAGTCCCGGTTGAATGACTTGGTAATAGAAGATCGCCTGGCCCCGCTTGTACGGCGATACCCGCTCGTCTCCGAGATGCAGGAAGGGGGTGTTATCGACCGCAACGATGGTGTAGCCGGCGGTTATATCTTCTTTTTGAAGATCGGGGTTCGCGCCGACTGCTACCGGCGTCCTTTCGTCGGATGTGCCATTATAAAATGCATCGATATTGGCATAGACCTTAATCTGGTCGTGCTCCTTGGCGGGAGTGTCCTTATCATAGGGCAGCGGTACATATACCAGGATGGGATTTTGCGCACGGGCCCAGCCGATCTGTACCCCATCCTTCATATCTGGCGGATTGAGCACACCGTTAGGAACCGCGACGGTCTTTTTCCCCGTTGCCGGGAACATTTGAATTTGCGAGTTGAAAACGTCGCCCGCAGTCGTCCCGACGATATATTGCAGCATATTATCATTGACGCCGTCATTAATCGTATCGATCTTTGCATAGGAAGAATTATAGGCGCCGCCTGTGGAACTCGATGACCAAAGAAAATGGTCCTCAGAAATGCCATTCATTAGCGTGACTATCAAATCGCCTTCCTGAGCGTCCTGGTAGTCCGGAATAAGGACACCCATGCGAGGCCCGACTACTTCGTCAAGGTTTATGACGGCATCCGCACCCTGAGTTTGCGGATTCGCGGGCGTTTTAGCGGTTTGCAGGTTGGGGTTGGACACAAGAAACCTGCCTCCTGGATAGACGTATTCGCTTGCACCGGACGGAACAACCTTAAGACCGCCCGACGTCCATTGTGTCGTGGATACCAGGTACAGCCGCGCTATACCTTGGTCGTCGCTTGCCGAATAGACCTTATAGCCGCCATCATTTGGCCCCCCCCGAACAGCAGAGCTTTCTGGCGTCAGCTTCTGCGTGTCGGTCGCATTGAGGTAGGTGTTCATGTTGGTCATGAAAAGATCTATGCCTGTTTGGCTTTGCCACTGAACGACATAGGATGGCACAGGTGCGTCACCATTCGTTGAGTCGGTCACAGTTGCGCAGGCAATGAGCGTGTATTCGGTAGCACTGGGCAGCTGTTTATCGTCCGGGGCGAGGGGAATAAACGGCTTGGCCAGGTTTGACACTGAGAGCCTCACTGTATGGTCGAGGATAGTGTTCCAGGTTTGGGAGCCCGAATTTATCTGAAGGCCGTCCCATGTTGACTGCACAGGGTCGGCGTTGCACTTCACGGCGTTGGGGCCCGTTATCCTGACGAAAAACGTCGCCACACCTCGCGTTCTGCCTGGTTGACCGGCATCGGTAATGACGACAGGCTGCGGATTGTTTCCCTCGATCGTTCCGCCGGTAGGCACGCTCAGGACTATTTCTGCCTGATCCGGAATAGCCTTATCCCCAGTCATCTCCACTGTGGCCGTGACCATCAAAAGCTGGTTTGAATAAAGTTTGGTGCTGGCGGCCGGACCAACGGTAATAGTTCCCGATGCCGTCTCTTGTTCTTTCATTGTCTTTCTCCTCCTGATTGTCAGGGACTGGCGGGCATAGAGTGGGGGGGCGCCTTATTCCCGGCGATCACTCCTGGCCTTCATCGCTGCCGATGCCGCCGCGCGGAATCGCGTCCAGATGGCAGTGGAACGGTTCGGATGTGGTGCTTTCGCCCGCATTCAGTCCAGGGCGGGTGACCGTGTAATAGAAATCCACCGTCCCTTTCGTATAGGGTGGTACGGATTGATCGCCCAAATATTGAAATTTCTTACCCTGTATCGGAACGTTGACGAACCCGTTTTTGATATCAGTGTCTTGCAGGTCAGGAATGCTGCCGGTGACCGTCGGCGTCATCTCCTCGTTGGTTCCTTCTTCAAAGGCATCGATCACGGCGTAGGCCGTGACGTTGTCCCCCTTCATGGGGTTAAGCTTGTCGCCATAGGGAAAGGTTATGTGCACCTGGACGGGATTCTGTACGAGATCCCATCCTATTTCCGTTCGCGTGCCGACGATTTCCGGCGGATTGAGCTGGCCGCCAGACGGGACTCCCGATGTGATCGGTCCCTTTACGAGATAAGCTTGTCCGATTGAATTATAGACGTCGCCCTGCGCCGTTCCGACGACATATTGCAGGATATTATACGTCTCGTCGTCATTTATCGCATCGCTTTTATTATACCAGCCATTCCAGGTCTCATTCATTCCCTGTGACCAGCGGAAGCTCATCTGATATTTCTTGTTCATGAGGACATAAATATAATCGGTATCTGTAGCCCCGCTATAAGAGGGGACCTGAACCCTCACCGTGCCGCCGGCGGCCTTACTGAGGTCCACGGTGCCGCCATCGCCAACGGTCGCGTCCGAGGTGGGGGCATCCGGTTGCGTGTCCGTCTGGGTTCCCAGGGCGGCTACCACAAAATCTCCCGCGGAATATCGGATGCCCGTGATAGGCATCTCGACCATAAGATTGCCTGTCACCGGCGTGGGCGTGGAAACCAGGTAGATGCGCGCTATGCCTTGATTGTCCGTGGCCGTATAAATGTATCCGGATGAATTATATAATGGGGAATCATTGGCGACGGGTTGCGTGTCGGTTTCTTTGAGGAAGGTCCTCATATAACTTCTGAAAAGATCGTTCTTCGCCAGGTTTTGCCACTGCACGCAAAATCCGACCCCGACCGGTTTGGCGCCGTTCGGATTGCCGACGGGGTCCTCGGTCACCTGCACGCTGGCGATCGTCGTGTATGTCGCGTTCGACGGCAACTGGTTGGAATCAGGCGCGACCGGAAGAAAGGCATTGTCGACGGGCGTCACAACGAAGGTGAGCTTTGCGAAGCTGATCCGGTCGATTTGAACCCTCGCGGGCGTCGGGGGCGTCGAGTTGGTCCATGTGCTCGGTACCGGTGACACGGTAAACAGCAGGTCGCTATAGCTTGTCGCCTTGACAAGGAATATCGCCGAGCCGGTTGTCCTGTTCGAACTGATGTTGATTACGGGTTGCGGCAGTCCGGAATTAACCGCCTGCCCCCCTTGCACGCTGTGCAGAAACAATTTGGCGCCGGGCGGTATGGTCGATCCCCCGGCCATCACGACTTCCGCCGTGATCATGAATATCTGATTGTAATAAATTTCCGAGGGTAGGGGTATATTGATAGCTCCGGGCATGGTCTTATCCTCTTTTTCCCGCTCGCCGGTCCGTAAGTGGGAGGGACCAGCCCGGGTGCAATAAATGGACGCAATAAATCAGCGAAATGGCGACGCGCCTTGCAGGAAGGGCGTTGCCCTATTTCCTATGGATCATTTCTTGCCTTCATCACTGCCGATGCCGCCGCGCGGAATCGCGTCCAGATGGCAGTGGAACGGTTCGGATGTGGTGCCTTCGCCCGGCGTCAGCCCGGCGCGGGTGACCGTGTAATAGAAATCAACGCCCCCGCGCGTGTAGGGGGGTATGGATTGATCTCCCAAATATTGAAATCCTGCGCCTGGGATCGGAACGTCGACGAACCCCGCTTGGACGTTAGTATCCGGTAAGTTGGAAACGCTGCCGGAGAGTGTCGGCGTCATCTCCTCGTTTGTTCCTTCTTCAAAGGCATCGATCACGGCATAAGCAGTGATGTTATCACCATCCGCCGCTGCAAGCTTGTCGCTATAGGGAAAAGTTACGCGCACCTGGACGGGATTCTGTACAAGATCCCATCCGATTTCCGATACTGTGTGTTCGATGCTTGGCGGATTGAGCTGGCCGCCAGACGGGACTCCCGACGTGATCGGCCCCTTTACGAGATAAGCTTGTCCGATTGAATTATAGACGTCGCCCTGCGCCGTTCCGACGATATATTGCAGGATATTATACGTCTCGTCGTCATTTACCGTATCGCTTTTATTATACCAGCCATTCCATGTCACATTCATCCCCTCTGACCAGGGAAAATCCATCTGATATTTTTGGTTTATGAAGACATAAATATAATCGGTATCTGTAGCCGCGCTATAAGAGGGGACCTGAACCCTCACCGTACCGCCGGCGGCATTTTTGAGGTCCACGGTGCCGCCGTCGCCAACGGTCGCATCGGAAATGGGTGCATCCGGTTGCGTGTCCGTCAACGTTCCCGGGGCGGCCACGATAAAGTTGCCGGCGGCATATTCAAAGTTGTTGCCGGGGAAGATGACGCGCAGTTGAGCGGGCACCGCTTTCGTCGTGGCAACCAGATAGACATATGCGACGCCGTGGATATCAGTCGCCGTATAAAGCTCGTCATTCGTTTGATCATATGCTGGGGATTGCGCGTCAATGGCCTGCGTGTCGGTCTTGTTGAGGTAAGCGTTCATGTGGCCGACGAAAAGGCCAATCTTCGACACGCTTTTCCATCTTACGCAATATCCGGCTCCAACTGGATGCTTCGTGGAGTCGAGCACCTGCACGCTGGCGGTCACCAGGTAACTCGAACTCCCCGGTGTCAGACTATCGCTGCCGGCGACTGGAACATAGTGATTGTCCACGCCTGTGACTTGGGCCGAGAGCGTGTCGGTTGAGATCGTGGTAAACGTTATCGGCCCGGAAGGAGTGGGCACCACAGAGCCGGCCCATGTCGCCGGTACCCCCGTTACGTTGAGCGCGACGAGGGAAGGACTTTTCACAACGCCAATGAATATGGCATAGCCTTTCGTCTTGTCGGCGCTGATGTTCGTAACGAACTGCGTCTTGCCACCGGTACCTATAAAATCGATTCCGTTCGAGACGGTCATTGCCAGCTGTGCACCGTCCGGGATAGTCGCGCCTCCGGTCATCACGACGCTTGCCGTGGCCATCAATATCTGACCCACATAAAGCGTGGTGGTGCTGGCTGGAGTTACGGTGATCGTTCCAGCTCCAGCTGTGGTGGATGTTTCGGTGATTGCTCCAGCCATTGTCCTGTCCTTGTTTTTGCCCGGCCACGGATCCGTGCGCACGATGCGGATTGCGTTTGATGTGGGTCTCCTCCTGAGGCCCATGCGAACCACACTGTGCCACCACTGCGTGTGTTAATCTAGGTATATTCGCGCAATACGGTTAGCCACTGGCTAATCTGCTGACGGATATCGGATAGCAGAGCGGGTATGCCGTCATCCAAATGCTCGTCACTGGAATCCATGCCTCGGCATCTCCCCATCACGACGATGCAGGAGCGATGACGATAACCATGGCACCGTGGGGAAATATCTCATTGCGAGAAATTCCGACAACAATTACACTTAATAGTAGAATTTATGATTCGCATCGATTCCGTAAGGAAACGGCATCAAACGCAACCCGCATCGTGCGCACGGATCCGTGGCCGGGCAAAAACAAGGACAGGACAATGGCTGGACCAATCACCGAAACATCCACCACCGCTGGAGCTGGAACGATCACCGTAACTCCAGCCAGCACCACCACGCTTCATTACGGCCAGATATTGATGGTCACGGCAAGCGTCGTGATGACCGGAGGCGCGACTATCCTGGACGGCGCACAACTGTCATTTAGCATCGAGACCGGATTCGATGCTATAGGTACCGGTGGCAAGACGCAATTCGTCACGAACATCAGCGCCGACAGGACGAAAGGCTATGCCATATTCATTGGCGTTGTGAAAAGTCCTTCCAGCGTCACGCTCAACGTAGCGGGGTTACCGCCGACATGGGCCGGCTCTGTGGTGCCCAGTCCTTCGGGGATGCTTTTTTATAATAATATCAGCACCAACTTTCTCCAGATCACGCCATGGCTATCCAACCCCAATCTTCCCGTCGCGCCCGATAATAACCAGACTCCCGGTTCGAGCGGGGGCAAGTACACCTCGGTGGCCGGCGTAACGGTTACCGATTCTGATTCCGGCATGCCGGTTCCGGATTATGCTGTAATATGGCTGGCCACCGGCGTGCGTTTCGATTTCTTTTCGGCCATCAGAACATTTCTCGATGAAGGCGACATAGAGCCCGTCGCCAAGAATGATCGGCGGGTAATACAGGATGATTTCATGGGGGATCACATTATCGGAGTGACCGATTCCAGAGGCAGCGCGCGCCTCTATCTCGTATCGACCACGCAGGAAACGATTGGCGGTCTTGCGGTCTATCCACCTACCAAAAATGACTATTTGAACGCAGGCCAAATCGCCGTTCTCGCTGGTAACACATCGGCGTGAAGCCGTTGCCAGCCGTGATGCCGATGCTTGTCACCGGACGGGCGCTGCTGTTCCGCTGCGCCACCGCAGCGGAGGTGTTGCGGCTGGAGTCTGTCAGAACTAGCTCGAAACAGCGCCCCTCTCGCCGTCATTCTCGGCCTATCCCGAGTCTATCGTTGCATATTGTGTCAGGACGGTAATTGCTTATCTTTTTCCCTATGGCATATCCTCGGGGCTAGCCCACTACTGTCCGGTTTAGCCCAAGGCAAAGTCGAAGGCGGTCTGCCTTTGATCTTGCCATGGC
>NZ_BMHH01000044.1 GCF_014640615.1 Paramesorhizobium endophyticum
TCTAACCGGAGCCTTCTTCGCACGCTCACATCTCCCGCGGCAGGAGGGCAGCGGGAAAGCGCTTACTTCGAAGCCAGTAGGCACCGTCGATAGCACCCTGCCGGAAATTATCATCAACGCGCTTGATCGGCTGTTCGACTGGCTTGGTGGTCAGGCGTAGATAGACCGAGCCGCCGGTCTCGTCGCGTAGCCAGGTGCGTTCGTCTCGGTTCGCGTCGCCATCGCGTTGCAGATAGTCGAAGGCCCATTCCATGATCACGGCCAGCTCATCGGCGAAGGCCGGTTCGAAGGCAGCGAGACCGTCTTGGCTCATACCAATTAACGGGGTTCCAATAGACTGGTGGGCTCCACCCTCAGGGGCCAGCGTAACGCCCGAAGGTGTTCCAACGATAATGAAGCGGGCATCTTGATAACAGGCATAGTTCAGCGCATCGAGGCCGCGGCACACAAAGGGATCATAGACAGTCCCGACTGGAATCAGCCGCTTGCCGAACAGGGAATGGCTAATGCCGGCGGCACCCAGTAGTAGGAACAGGTTCATCTCTGCGATGCCGAGCTCAACATGCTGGCCCTTGGGCGTGAACTCCCACTTTGCCGTTGAGGGAATGCGATGTTCAATGAAGGCATCCGCCACCGCCTCGCGGGCGAACAGCTTACGACGGTTGACCCATGGACCGAGGCTGGTTGTGCCGGTGACATCTGGTGATGTAGTTATTATACGACTGGCCAGCTCAATTCCGCCTTTGGCGAGTTCGTCCAGAATCTTGCCGAAGGCCATCTGGGTCGAGGCCTCCCGTGACGTGTCGACCGCGATAGCAGGTACATCCAGGCGCGTGTCACTGTGGCGACGGTGGCCGTTCGAGAAGAATGGAACATTGGCAAGAAACGATTTTAGTCCTGCTATATCCCTGACGCCGGCGAACGGTTCCCACTCTTGGCCGGCAGCGATACCCATATAGGCCTGCCACTCGGCAAACTGTTTGTTATTCATGAGGCCGCCGTGATTGTCCTTATGTCCGGCAATGGGTGTCCCCCAGCCCTTGACCGTATAGGCGAGGAAACAGGTCGGTCGGTCATGCTCGATCGTGGCGAACGCGTTGGCCATCGTCTCCACGCAGTTGCCGCCAAGGTTCTCCATCAACGATGCAAGCTCCGTGTCACTATGGCGGTCGATCAATGCGGATATATCGCCCTGGTCACCGAGATCATCCATTAGTCGCTTACGCCATACGGCACCGCCCATGAAGGTTAACGCAGAGTATTCCTGGTTTGGGCAACGATCGATCCAGTCGCGCAGCTTGATCCCGCCCGACTCTCCGAACACCGCGCGTTGCAAGGCGCCGTACTTTATTCGCACTACATCCCAGCCGAAGGCATCGAAGATTTTCTCGATACGTTCGAACAGTCCCTCTCGGACGATGCCGTCGAGCGATTGCCGGTTGTAATCAATGATCCACCAACAATTGCGCAGGCCGTTCTTCCACCCCTCCTGCAAGGTTTCGTAAATATTGCCTTCATCAAGTTCGGCGTCTCCCAACAGTGCCACCATACGGCCGAGCGGCAGGTCAGAACCCCATTCTTTGCCCTTGATGAAGTCCTGAACGATCGAGGCCAACGCCGTGATGCCGACACCTAGCCCGACCGACCCGGTTGAGAAATCGACATCGTCAATATCCTTCGTCCGGCTCGGATAACTCTGAGCTCCACCAAATCCACGGAAATTCTCCATTTTTTCCCGTGTCTGGTTGCCCATAAGATAGTGCATCGCGTGGAAGATAGGTGAGGCGTGCGGCTTGACTGCTACCCGGTCTTCAGGCCTTAGGGCCGAGAAATAGAGGGCAGTCAGGATGGAGACCATAGAAGCGGAACTCGCTTGGTGGCCGCCGACTTTGATACCGTCCACTTTCAGCCGGATATGGTTGGCATGGTGGATCATCCAGTGTGATAGCCACAGCAGCCGCTGCTCGATAGTTTTGAGGTGGAGATCTCGTGAATCTGTCATCGTGTTGTTCAAAACTGCTGTGTTGGAAGATACGCTTTGCGGTGGAAGGGATTAGCCTTCCCTGTAATAGTAGCTGTATCCGTTGAGAGCCGGCGCGCCGCCGAGATGCGCATAGAGCAGCTTCGATCCTTCCGGAAAGAAATCTTTGCGTGTCAGGTCGATCATGCCCTGCATCGATTTCCCTTCATAGATCGGGTCGGTGATCATTGCTTCAGTGCGTGCGGCCAAGCGAATAGCTTCGTTCGTCTCGTCCGAAGGCACGCCGTAGGCCGGATAAGCGTAATCCGGATTGATGACGATCTCGTCTTCGCGAACCTTTCGGCCCAGCCCAACCAGTTCGGACGTGTTGTCGACGATTGACCGGACCTGTGCTCGTGTCTGATCAAGGGTACCGGAGGCATCAATGCCGATCACTCGATCTGCGCGATCCTGAGCGGCGAAGCCAACGATCATGCCGGCCTGGGTGGAACCCGTGACAACACAGACGATGATATAATCGAATTCGAAGCCGAGTTCGGCCTCCTGCTCCGCTACTTCCTCGGCAAAGCCGATATAGCCGAGTGCACCATACTTGTGCACTGATGCACCCGCGGGAATTGGATAGGGCTTACCTCCGGCGTCCTTCACAGACTGGATTGCATTTTCCCAACTCTTGCGGATGCCGATGTCGAAACCATCATCAACGAGCCTGCTGTCAGCACCCATCAGGCGTGTCATCAGGATATTGCCGACGCGATCGTACACCGCATCGTAATGCGGCACCCACTTCTCCTGAATAACCACGCATTTCATGCCAATCTTGGCAGCCGTCGCCGCAACCATTCGGGTATGGTTAGACTGGACACCGCCGATTGATACCAGGGTGTCGGCACCCGAAGCTATAGCGTCGGGAACGATATACTCAAGCTTCCTGAGCTTGTTCCCTCCCATGGCGAGGCCAGAGTTGCAGTCATCGCGTTTAGCATAGATTTCAACCTTGCCCCCGAGAGCGGCGGATAGGCGCGGCAGGTGTTCGATCGGCGTCGGGCCAAAGGTAAGCGGATAGCGTTCAAAATTGTCAAGTAGCGACATCGGCGAGCCTTCCATGGGTGATTCGTTATCCAGTCCAAATATATGGTAAGTTCCCTGAAAGGTGCTTTCGAAATTGGATCGAGTATGTGCCTGTTACGTGCGACATTGCGCTTGGGTTATCCGTTTAGGTGGCAATAAAATGGAAAATATGGAAGAATCTTCCGCTCAGCCTTTAGACCGTACAGATCTCCGGATCTTGCGTGCACTACAAATCGACGGACGACTTACCAATGCTGAACTGGCCGCACGTGTGAACGTCAGTCCCGCCACCTGTCACCGTCGTACTCAGCGCTTGTTCGAAGAGGGCTACATCAAAGGTGTGAGGGCGCTGATAGCGCCGGAGGTGGTAGGGCTGGGAGCGCTAGTAATGGTTGGTGTGGTGCTTGACCGTTCGACCCCAGAGAGTTTTGGCGCGTTCGAAGATGCGGTCGTTCAAATGAAAGAGGTGCTGGATTGCAATCTCGTTGCGGGCGATTTCGACTATCTGCTGAAGATACGCGTTCGCGACATGGTCGACTTCAACAAGCTGCACGGCCAGAAGCTAATCGGCCTTCCCGGCGTCCGCCAGATCCGCACTTTTTTCGTTATGAAGGAAGTGAAAGAAAATCACCCCCTGCCGTTTTGAAGAGTTGAGAGGATCGTAGCAAACCTCGTCGCATTAAACAGTCGCGAACAGCTACGCTTTCGATCGTTTGACTGACGCTGATCGAACCTTTAGGGTAACCCAGTTCCGACATTGGGGCGACTGGCCCGGCCTACTAGCAGCATCGATGCCGCTCCAGGGAGATTGAGAATTGCGGCGGGAAGGCTGATTTCTCTGCTCGATGAGCACGTCTTCCATCTGCCTCGGCGAAACGGCAGGTATCTTTCGTCTCTTCATCCTCTCGCTCTCAATATTGGCGATCGTGCGCGCCTTCTTGGACCGAGAGCAGGTCTCACCCTATCAACATGAGACGTAAGCGGATCAAGATGACAGAGCGCTCACCGCTCGACAAGCATTTCTGGTCCGTCCGCCTATAGCCCAATATGCGGTCAGTTTTCCTGGATGCAGCTTGTGGCCCATTCGTGCTGCTTGTTCATCGGGTGCGAACATCACCTCGATCCCAAGAAGCCCTGCTATTCCCTTCAGGCGTCACGACACGAAGGTGTTGAATCTGTCCGACTTTTAAGAACGTATCCGGAACTCAGGTCGGTTTAACCGTGGACGTCGTTGCTTTTTCGGCCCTGAGAGCCTCTCTTCTCGATGCTCGTGGGATTCCATAGCGACCACGTTCTAACATCCCGACAGCAGCCGCCGCTCGCATCTGGCTCGGCGAGACCCCAATCACCCCATCTGATTCCGAAAATAACCGGGGTGCTTCGTGGTCCGGGCCAGCCACTCGCCGACATTGAAATTCCTATAACAGAGTCCCGGTCATCAAATAGGCCCGATGCAAATCAGGCTCGCAATGCGGATGCCGCACTCATGCGCAAGGTAAGGAGCGCCGGAACCAGCGAGACAATCGCCGCAACCGTGATAAAGCCCACTGCAAACCAGACATCGCTCAGTGCGAATTCGACAGGCATTTTCACCGCCGTCGTGGCTGTGAGCCATGACGTGACGGCGCGAGCGACGCCGTATCCAATCCCCAGGCCCAAAAATATCCCGAGCAGTAACAGGAAGAACAACTCGCCCCAGACAATTGCCATGATGGAACGGACAGGCGCGCCAAGTGCCCTCAATGCCCCAATCTGCCGCTTGCGCGCGCCGATATGCATGACCGCGACAAGCAGCAAGGCAAAAGCGACAATCACTTGTGTCCCCGCCGCGATGCCAAGCAGCAGACGGCGAGCATCGCCCAGCGTCGAATAAAGGCGGGTCAGGACCTCCGCTGGAAAGATTGCCAAGGTCCTGTCGGAGCGATATTCCTGCCGCAACCGATAAGCATCCGCGATGGTGTTCGGTTTGACAAGAATTGCAGGAACCCCAGGGCTGTCTGCATCGAAAGCTTCGTCCAGCGGCGCATCGATATCGATTTCATGATGGCTATGCGTGTGCGGGTCTTCCCTGACCAGCACACCCATCCCGTTGCCGGGTTTTGGCACGTGCTGCTCTTCATGACCGCTCATTCCATGCAGCTGCCAGACCGTGCGGATCGGCACGAGGATGGAGCGATCCCAAGCCGTGCCGGTCGGCGCCATTTTGCCGGCTACCTGATAGCTGATTTCGGTATGCGCATGACCACCGGTTTCCACCGTCCCGTGCATCGGGTTAACCTTTACACCCATCGGCAAGTCGACGGCTGAGCCGATGACGGCTTCTCCCAAGCGGGAGAACGGCGCACCTTCCAAAAGCTTTGGTGACAATGCCGCGACGAGCTGCGTCGTCGTGCCCACGATCGGAAAGCCCATGGCGCTGTCGCCAAAGCCAATGGGGGCTGCGAAGGCAACACGGCTATCACTGGCAAGTTTGCCAAGCATTGTCCCTGACATGAGCGGCAAAGGCGACGGCTGGAGAAAGACCGTCGATAGAGTGAGCTGCGTGTCGCTTCCTGCGGCGCCGATCACCAGATCGAACTTGTCGGACGCCCGCGCCGTACCCAGCCTTACTGCGCGTTCCTGCAAGGTCACGACGGAGCTCAACGCCACCGAAAGCGCCAACAAAACGACAACGGCCACGGCCCCGCTCCAGAAGCGGCGCAGATCGGCAAGGATGAAAGCGATCATGACAATTGGGTCTCCACGCCGTCGCTCGCGATCTTTCCACCTTCCAGGCGGATTTGGCGCTCCAGATATTTCATCAGTTGCTGGTCGTGCGTCACGACGACCAGCGTCGCACCTTCGGCGGTTGCCAGTCCCACCAGAAGCTCGGCGACACCTGCACCGGTTTTCTGATCCAGACTGGCAGTCGGCTCATCGGCCACGATGACGCCGGGCCTGGAAAGCATGGCACGGGCGATAGCCACGCGCTGCATTTCGCCACGCGACAATGTCTCGATATGTTGTGCGGGCCGCGCAATGCCGACGGTTTCAAGGAGCTGAAGCGCCCTCTCCCCCTCCGCCTCCTTGACTCTGCGGCTCAACTTGACCGGCAGCATGACATTGGCAAGCGCAGACAGGCCGGGGAAGAGATGAAAATCCTGCATCACCAGCCCGATGTTGCGCGCGCGGAAGGCATCGCGTTTGAAAGCTGCAAGGCTGCTGATTTCCGTTTCACCCCAGACTACCCGCCCGGTTTTGACCAGCTCCAGCCCCGTTATCGCATTTACAAGCGTGCTTTTGCCGGACCCCGATGCGCCGGTGATCGCCAGATGGCCGCCAGCAGGCAGATTGAACTTTTCAATAGCAAGAACAGGCAGTGCAAGGCCGGGAAAGCGCACTTCCAGATTGGCGATATCGAGCGACAGTCCGGAAGGTCTGGCGAGCATCATTATCAGACCGCCTTAAAAGAAGCGTCACGCAGACGAAGCTGGCTGACAAAGCCGGTTTCGGGGTCGGTCCAAGAGCCATATTCAAGGGTGCCGCGCGTCTGGATCGGCGCGTTGAACTGCACGAAAGTCTGCTTGGAGGCGAGATAGACCACGACGATATTATCCGGCCAGTCCGAATCCGAGGAGCAGAACGGGCAGATCGACATCGGTATTTCAGTGAGCACAAAGAAATTGGCTTCCGCCTTGAGTGGTGGCGCCATGAAACCGCTAATGGCAACCTTGCTGCCTGCCGAAGCTTTCACCTGATCTGAAAACTCCAGCCCCAACACGCCAAAGCTCTTGTAGAGATTATCGAATCCCAGTCGCTCCGCCGCATGGGCCTTGCCGAGAAAGCTCATCAGCGGCGCCGACGCCAGCGCTCCAAGCATCAGTTGCCTGCGATTGAGGCGTTGCGATCCGCGCATCATGAACTCCATCAAAAGAGATGGACAGGCGACCAAAGCCGCCTGTCCCAAAAGCGAGATTCCGAGGACTATTCAGCCTTCATCTTGCCAAGCGCAAAGGTGTCGGCGAGCACACGATAGACATCGCTCTGTTCCATATAACCGCGAAGACCTTCGGAGCCGGGTCCCGATGCCTGCAGAACCACGTCATCGACGGCATGAACGCTGGTATCGTCTTCCTTCGGAATATTGCCCTGAACGAAGACTGCACCTGGAACATCCTTGTAGGCCTCATTGGCTACATATTCGCCTTTTTCATTCTTGATGGCAGGAACAAAAGCGCCATCCATCTTGGGACGGAAGGTCTCATAGTGATCCGGGCCGTTATTGGCAGCCATGAACAGACGACGCGACACGTCGACACGGTCCGGATACCCGTCACCATTGGTATCTTCGTAATTCGGGAAACCGGCAGCATCGTAGGTGCCAACCTTTTCGCGCATTTCATCGCCCGGCTTTTCATCATCGACAGTGCCGATGATCGCCACGCCATGGGTATGATCGCCGGTCACGATGATCAGGGTGTCAGGGTTCTTTTCAGCGAATTCGCGTGCAACGCCGACGGCCTTGTCGAACTCGATGGTGTCGACCAGCGCACGATCCCAATCGAGCGGATGGCTCATCTTGTCGACCGACGCGCCTTCAACCATCAGGAAAAACCCTTCAGGGTTCCTGGACAGCTGGTCCAGAGCAGCCTTGGTCATTTCAACCAGGCCTGGCTGGTTCGGGAACTTCTCGACCGTGCCCTTCTTCAGGAATTCACGGTCGAGCGTGACATCCATATTGCCGGTATGGAAAAGGCCGAGAAGCTTGTCCTGATTGGACTGGCCCGAGGCTGCCAACTCATCCTTGCTGGTGACAAGCGCATAACCTGCGTCCTTGAACAACTGGATGTAATCCTTGTCATCCTTGCGCTTGGAACCGGGAACATCCTTGGAAAGGAAATAGGCCGAGCCACCGCCAAGAATAACCTCCGGCTTCACGTCATACATCATGCCGACAATATCGGCCTTGTCGGAACGCTTGCGCGTGTGGGCGACCAGCGCTGCAGGCGTCGCATCCTGAATTTCGGATGTCGAAACAATGCCGATCGACTTCTTCGTTTCACGACGCAATGCTTCGGCAATGGTCTCGACCTTCGGATCATCCAGGCTTGCAGGGGTGCGGTCGGCATAGACGCCAAGTGCGTTCACGCGGGATTTATGACCGGTCATATAAGCCGACATGGTGTTGGCGCTGTCGGTCGCAATCGAATGCGTGGACGAGGTGCCGATGAAAGCGACCGGCGGAATCTCGTCCATCTGGAGGCGACCATTGGCCTTGCCCTCTGTCATCCCCTTGGACATGAGGCGGGCGCCGGTGCGGTGCGCAACGGAAAGGCCGTCAGCGATCAGGAAGATGATATTCCTGGCCTTGGCTTCATTGCCGGTCGAATAGACGTCCCAGTTGACGGACTTCGTTTCATCACCAGCCGAGACTTCAACCTTGTAATCGCCAGGCTTGCCGATCTTCAGGCCGCGCAAGATCAATGCTGAACCAAGGACCTTGTCCTCATCGCCTTTTTCCTCAGCGACAAACTCGACCTTGCTGCCGAACACGGCTTCGTAGTCTTGGCCATTGACGGTGACCTTCACCTCCTCCGGGTTGACGACTTTGTCGAACTCAACCTTGAAATCGAATGGCGAGTTGACAAGGATTGTCGCCCGGTCGAGCGGATAGACGGTCGCGGCCCCGTCAGCGGTCGTCAGCATGGTTGCAGAAGTGAGAGCAAGAAGCAGTCTGCGCATATTAATAATCCCCACTGTGTGATTGCATGGGGAATTGAATAAGAAAACCAGATGACACTGGTATAACACTCTGCCTATTTATTGGTATAATATGATTTGCCGGCTATCCTAAGCGCAATGGCATCGGCATCGTACGTCTGGCAGTATTACCGTCCTCAGCGGGCGCCTGCCGGAGATCATCGCAGGCTTCCGGGCGTCGCATCCCAAGATAGATCGGTCCAAAGTTCTCTACCCGCGAAGCATTCAGAATGTACCGCATTCGAGCACACGTCATAAAATCGCGATGTAAAATCGCAGCAAAATCGCTGTACCGTCTTGCCAGGCCGCAAAAGCGGCTCCAAAATTGCGACATGATAGAACGGACCGCTGTTCCCGGCGCGTCATCGCAGAACACATTGGAATCCGGAGAACCCGGCATGTCGGCCAGTCACGATCTCAAAGGACTTATAAAATTCCTCTCCCGCGATCCATGGAGCGACTGCTTCGAGGAAGTGTATTATGACCATTTCGGCCCTGTTCTCGATGCCGGCGACATGGATTTCGAGGATCTCGCCGAGATCATTGGCGATCACTGGGCGATGACCCTGTGGGGCTGTGCCTTCGAAGATTTTCTTACGCAGGACTTTGACATCGAGGGTGGCAATATCGTCGATGAATATCTCAAGCGGCGCGGCTTTAAGGAAAACGCTCAAGCCAAAGCCTACATGAAGGCGTTGCGCGGCTCGGTCATGAGCCTTTATGAAGTCGGGACGGTGGTGCCTGGAAAGTCGCTGATGGCGCGCGATCTGATCCGTGGCGGCGAGCCTATCACGGTCAGCGAGGAAACAGCCACGAAAACGCTCAGGCAATGGGACAAAGTTGCCAGTCGTATTGTACCCGTCCTGGGTAAGAACGTTTTCGCCGGCGGGCTGCTGCCGTTCACGCCGCAGGCCTCGGAAATGCTGTTCGATGGCTTGCGTCAAACGTTCGGAGGAAACGACGCGACAAAGCTGCCGTCCATCAAGGACGAAGAACTCCAGGCGGTGGCAGCCATATTCACGCTTTCATGGCTGTTCGATACGCTTGGGCAGATGGCAAGCGGCCCGTCATTCCGGAACTCGGACGGTGACGAGATCCTGTTCCATGATGTCAAGTTTTCGCTAGCACCGGGGGTAAAGCAGAAAGACATTGCCGCACAGGTGAATACCATTGCGGACATGACGCAGGAAAACGCAAAATTCTGGAACTGGCTGGAGGAGGAGCCCAAGGCGGATACCGGTCAAAACGATACGCTTTCCCTCGACACCACGATGGACGATGGCTCACGTGTGCTGGGGAATGTCGAATTAAAGGGAAGATTTCTGTATCTATCGACCAATTCGGCGGAGCGCGCGGAAAATGGAACCGCCCTGCTCCGGCAGGCGCTCGGCACCCTCGTCGACGCCCCGCTGACAGAAACGCGATCCGTCGAGGAGATGATGGCCGAAGCACCGGGTTCTGATGCGGAAGACGCAGCACTCGATATCCCGCCTGAAATCGCCGAGCAGGTCGTTCATGAGTTCATGGACCGCCAGTATCGCCAGACGCTCGACCAACCGGTCGGCATGCTCGACCACAAGACACCGCGTCAGGCCGTAAAGTCAGCCGGTGGCCGCCAGAAGGTCGCCGATTGGCTCAAATACCTGGAAAACCGGTCCTCGAAACAGCCCGATCCGGCAGATCCCATGGCGACATACAGTTTCGAGTGGATGTGGCGCGAACTCGGCATCCACGACCTGCGTCAATAGTGCCCGAAATGGACATATCAGGTGGACCATGCCGACAAATTCTGGCCCACAAGAAATTCTTCATTGCAGTCAACACCTCAGCCGGACTCAACGAGACTTATGCGAAGGTCGTTAATCACAGTAGCGAGCCACGGCGCTCCGATCAGCGGCATCACCCGCACCACAGCTAGTTTCGGGATGGCACGGTCGAAAATCGCGAGATTTGCATCTCCATTCAGCCGTGATGAATAGATGATGCCATCCGGTACGGAGCGGTGTTCGTGGAATGCAAGCGACCACTTCCGCGCGAGATTCTGGTGAGAGGATTTTGCAACATCCGCCGGCACTCCCACTCTGACCGCATGATCGTCGCGTAGATCTACCAGACGGAGATCTGTCAGGATTTCAATCTCGGCATAACGCCGCGCATGGATTTCATTTTTATCGATCGGAAGAGCCGATTGACAGTCATCCCGGAATCCGGGTGCGGCTTCATCGGAATCGGCAGCCTATATTAGGCTGGACGAACGTACAGCCGCATTACGGCATCCCGATGTGACGGGAAAAATATCCAGCGCGGTTGCCCGGCGGCAATTAGGCAATTATATGAGATAAAGCTCGATGCGAGAGTTGAACGCGAGGACAGTCCGCATTACGCAATGGCTTGCTATGCAGACGTTTGTGTCCCAGGGAAGAATTTATGAGGCAGCCGGCCCGACCGTTTATCGTGGAAGTCAAAAAAAAGCGCGGCCTTCAAAAGCAAACTCGTTCGATCTGGGCCGATGTTGATCTGTCTGCGTTTGCCGCTGAGACGGCAAACGAGACTCCCTTCGCCCAACTGTTGGATCATCCGGTTGTTGACTCCAGTATGTCGCTCGTTAATGCTGCAACAAAACACAAATCTTTCGCGGAGCACCATATGGCCGACCCTCAGGAAACCGGAGCAGAACAGATCGCTCTCGAAGCGACGGCCAAAGCAGAGGCACCCAAGACGAAGGAGATGGCTACGCGGCCGTCTAAAGCAAAGGCGGAATCCAGGCCGTCCGTGAGCAAGAAGGCAGCCCGGATGGCTGAAGCTTCGACAGTTGCGGTTCGAAGCCGTCGAAAGCTCCATTCCCCACAGGAACGCGCCCAAATTCTCAGCGATATCGAACAGTCAGTCGGTGGCGGGCAGAGCATCAAGAGCGCGGCCAAAGAGGCTGGCATATCGGAACAGACGTATTATCAATGGAAGAAGACTGCGGCTCCTGTAGCAGCGCCTGTTCCAGAGAACAACGATCTGAAGGATCTGCTGGCGCTTGAAGAAGAAAACAAACGCCTGAAGAACCTGCTGGCGGAACGTCTGCGCAAGGAGAATGCCGAACTGAGGAAGAAGCTGGGGCTGGAGTAAGAGCAAAACCGGCAATCGCGAATATAAATGGATGATGCATTCTGAACGTCTCGCCCCTCTGCCTGGCAAGAAGCGTCGCGAGCCGATTTGAAGTCGACACGCTTGTCATTATCAGCACCGCTATCGCACAGCGAGAGGTTAACGCGCTGAAAGGCGCGGATTTTGCGCTAATGATTTCAACTCGCACTTCCTTGCACATAGGATTGCGATTCGTCGGCCGACTGGGTATTTTCAGGTGGCTCGGCCATCACATGCGGCTCCAGCAGGCGAAATCGACCGTCCCCCTGTACCGGACCGCTGCTGCTGCCACCGTCGGCATGAGCCGCGTTGCAATCGCAAGATAAAAATCCATCGGTCACTGGCAACCTGGAGCTGTCGCTGAAATCGATGGTCGACTTCGAGAAAGTGCAGCCGCTATTGCGTCGGGCGTAGGAGGACGGGTGAGAATTGGGTGACGATCTGTTGTATTCTGCGCCGGGAGGCGGTTGGCCTCATCGAATGTAAACGCAACGGCGCCGATTTCGATGATCTTGTCCTTGCGACAATTGAGGCCGATGGTCTCGGTGTCAAGGGATCACGCCTTTCAGCGGAAATCAGTCTTGCTCATGAGCCGCATTGAACCTTTGACCATTCTATTTTAACTATACCCCGATTCCGTGACGACCCGAAAAAGGGGTTGGCAAATCTGCGGAATTGGATTTGTGTTA
>NZ_BMHH01000045.1 GCF_014640615.1 Paramesorhizobium endophyticum
CAGCACATTCTTAGGTGCTGTCCAACTCGTCGCTGCGTTCATAACCCTCAAATGACGACACGCCCTAACGCTCCACGACATCGTTCGGCTCGTCAACGCATTATTCGCCCGAAGCCTACCAGTTCTTCGCCTCTTGGCCGATAATTTCTATGCACCAGTCTATGAAGGCGCGAATGGCGGGTGAGAGATGGCGACTCTGGGGATAGAGCACCGATAGCGGATCGGTCGAGGCCTCGAGATCGGGCAGGAGCCTAATGAGGCGCCCATCGGACAAAGGCTTGTGCACCGTATAGCTGGCAGTGCGAATGAGTCCGAGCCCGGCCAGGCCAGCAGCGATATAGGCGTCGGTGTCATTGACGGTGACGTGCTGCTTCATGGAGACAGAGGTTACTTCCTCGCCTTCCCGGAAGGTCCAGTTCGTCGAGCGGCCGGTGCGGCTGCCGGCGTAGCCCACTGCCACGTGCCCTCGCAGATCGGCTGTGCTGACAGGTTCGCCGTGCCGCTCGAGATAGTCGGGTGAGCCGCACACATACCAATGGAAATTGCCTAGCCTGCGAACGATGAGGCTCGACGGCTGTGGCTCGCCAGCCCTGATGACGCAGTCGATGCCCTCCTGAACGAGATCGACGACGGCATCGCTCAGGTGCAGGTCTATGTCGATACCCGGATACCGGGCGGTGAACCGCGGAAGCGCGGGGATAATGAAGTGGCGCGCCAGGGAAGGCGTGGTGCCGATCCGGATGGCGCCCCGGATCATGCCACTCTGTCCGGCGACGGTTCCTTCTGCTGCCTGCACGTCGCGCAGGATCGCCTTGCAGCTGTCGTAATAGCGCAGCCCCGCATCGGTGATGCTGATCGCCCGGGTCGTCCTGTTCAGCAGTTGCACACCGAGATGGGCCTCCAGATCCTTGATCGTCTTGGTCACCGCAGAGGGCAGCACGCGGAGTGTCTCGGCGGCGCGTTTGAAGCTCCCTGCCTCAACCACGCGCGTAAAGGTTTCCATGGCCTGAAATCGATCCAATTATTCGCTCCCAAGGTTCGGTTGAGACAGTATCACCGAGATGAAGCGTGCATAGCGCTGTATCGGGTCTGCGTCGATCCGACATTCTTCATTTTAAACGAACAATCAAATCAGTTTTGTCTGCCTTATCGCAAAGTGCGTCTACCGCTACATGGTCCAGGACAGGAGGCAGTGGTGTTCGGAAAAGATCATCGTCCGTCTCCTCGTAAAGGAGCACCAAATATGCAGCACAACGCTATCGGTAAGGAAACTCAGGACTCGGATATCAGCACTTTGGCTGATCTTGTCCGGGATTGGGTGGAGACGGGCTGGCGTCATACCCCCGAGGAGCCATTCAGCTTCCGTGGACGCCTCGAACGATTCTACGACTGGTCGTCGGATGGCACGCAATTCTTCGACGACTTCGACAAGGAGCGGCGCGTCAACACCAACGTCGCCCAATATGCGGCGATCTGGGACGCGGTCATTCCGTCAATGAAGCGCCTGACCAATGTCATTGTTGGCGAACCACGCACATTGGTGGCTTCCGATTTCGCAGTCATGAGCGTGCAATTCGTCACGTCCTTCGTGACCGCTGCGGGCGATGAGGGCCGGGCGCACACGCTTTCGAGCCTTGTCTGGCGTCGATCCGACGACGGCTGGCGCATCATCCGCGAGCACGGAAGCGGGCTTGCGTCTCAACAATAACAGCCACGGCCTCGGGCCGCTTCCAGACGAAGCGCCGAGGGTGGCCTTCCAATAGGAGTAGTACAAATGAAATTCGGATCAAGGCTGGTCATCGACGGAAAACTGGTTGCTGGTGAGCACACCCTCGACGTGGTCAATCCCGCTACCGGTGAAGTGTTCGCGACAGTGGCCCGCGCGTCTCGGCATCAGGCGGAAGCGTCGATTCAAGCCGCTAAGAAGGCCCAGCCGGGCTGGGACGCGCTTGGATGGGACGCGCGCGGCGAGATGTTGAAGGCGATCGCCGGGGGCATGGAAGAACGGCTCGACGATTTCGTCAACACCATGGTGGCTGAACAGGGAAAGCCCCGCCGTGAGGCTGCGGCAGAGGTGGCCTATTCCATCGCCTTCACCCGCTATTTCGCCGGACTGAAGTTGCCCGACCGGGTTTTTCAGGTCCCGAGCGGTAAGGTCGAGTTGCGTCATCGCCCTCTCGGAGTGGTGGCAGGGATCAGCCCGTGGAACTTTCCGTTGCTGATCCCGGCGGCGAAGATCGCGCCTGCGCTGCTCGCTGGAAACACGATGGTGATGAAGCCGGCGCCCACGACGCCAATCCTTACGCTTATGCTCGGCGAAATCGCTGCCGGCATTCTGCCGCCTGGTGTGCTCAATGTCATTACAGACCAGAATGATCTCGGCGACCTTCTCACCTCGCATCCAGACATAGCCAAGGTCACGTTCACAGGTTCCACGGCTACCGGGCGGCGGATCATGGCGAGCGCTGCGCCGACGCTGAAGCGCTTGACGCTCGAACTGGGGGGCAACGACGCAGCGATCGTGCTCGACGACGTGGACGTCCAGGAGACCGCTGATCGCATCTTTGCGGCAGCCTTCTTCAACGCCGGTCAGGCTTGTCTTGCCATCAAGCGCGTCTATGTCGCCGATGCGATCTATGACGAATTCTGCGAGGCACTTGCACGCCATGCCCGCGAAGCCATCGTCGGTCCGGGCAGCAACCCATCCACGCGTATCGGACCGTTGCAGAACCGCCAGCAGTTCGAGAAGGCGCGACATTATCTCGACATTGCGCACAGGGACGGCCGCATCATCGCGGGCGGCGCGGTGCGCGAAGGAGCGGGATACTTCGTCGATCCGACCATCGTGCGCGATATCGACGATTCCAGCGAACTCGTCACGCAGGAACAGTTCTCGCCCATCCTGCCGGTCATCAGGGTAACAGACGGCGAGGATGCGCTGAGCCGGACGAACCGCAGTGAATTCGGTCTGGGTGGTTCGGTCTGGTCGGGCGATGCCGCGCGCGCGAAGGCGCTGGCCGAGCGGATGCAATCGGGCACGGTCTGGGTGAACCAGCATCTGAATTTCGGCCCCGAGGTGCCGCTCGCCGGAGCGAAGCAGTCAGGCATCGGGATCGAGTGGACAGAACTTGGCCTGGCCGAGTTCTGCCAGGTCAACGTCATCAATCAGGCCGCCTGACGGGACCAAGACCGTATTCTGGTCGGGCTGTTCGATCAGACTAAAGCAAAAAGGGAAGACAAATGGACAATAGAAAAATCGATTTAAGCGACATGCTGGTGCTCGGTGCCGGGCAGCTCGGCTTGGCCGTACTGCGCGCACTCGCGCCGAGGATTCAGGCGGCGAATGAGCCGCTCACCGTTCTGGTGGCCCCCCAGATGGTGAATAATCCGTCCGAGCAGGACACGGCAAACCTGGCGGAGCTCAATGCGCTCGGTGTGGAGATCATCGGCTTCGATCTGGGCGCTGACGAGAATGCGCTGGCCGACCTGTTCAGGCGCTATCGGACCGTGGTGAACTGCACCGGCTTCGTCGCGGGTCCGGGGACGCAGTTGAGGATTACGCGGGCTGTGCTGGCGGCGGGCGTCAGGCGATACTTCCCGTGGCAGTTCGGCGTCGATTACGACATCATCGGACACGGCAGCGGGCAACCCGTCTTCGACGAGCAATACGAAGTCCGCGAGTTGCTCCGCGCTCAAACGGCCACCGAATGGGTGATCGTATCGACCGGCATGTTCACAAGCTTCCTGTTCGAGCCGGTCTTCGATGTGGTCGATCTCGACCGCCAGACGGTCCATGGGCTCGGCAGCTGGGATACCAAGGTGACGGTGACGACGCCCGAGGATGTTGGAAAACTGACAACCGAAATCCTGCTGGCTGAACCGCGGCTCGCCGACGAGGTCGTCTATGTTGCGGGCGATACGATCTCCTACGGCCAACTGGCGCAAGTGGTCGAACGGGTCACCGGCCGCGTGTTTGAGAAGACCGAATGGACCTTGGACAAGTTGCGAGCCGATCTGGCCGCAGCGCCAAGCGATGTTATGGCCCGGTATCGCGCTGCGTTCGCGCTCGGCGAGGGCATGTGGTGGGACAAGTCGAGTACCTTCAACGAACGGAGGGGCCTCAAGGTCACAGACGTAGAGGAATACCTGCGCGCGCGGGTGAACTGAGGCGTCCTGCATTTGATCGGTGCCCGCCTTGGGCTGACGTTGGCCGTAAGCGGAACGTCAGCGTAGAGGCACTTCGCTGGCAAAAGCGAACGCTCCAGGCAAGGGCGCATCCCACCATTCGCTCGAGCCGGCAGATTGCTCGCCGGCTCGAGGTGATGGCAGGAAAGGCCTCCGGATAGGGTCAGGCCGAGGCCGGAATCAGCCGTACGCCAAGCCGCTCCAGAAATAGGCGACTGTCGTATTGCGCCCATTCCTCGATCAGAGTCCCGTCGGATGCGTAGCCGAAGACGTTGTTGATGTTGAAGAACATCGGCTTACCGCTGGGCTGGATCGTTCCAATGGGCGAAGCCGTGAATGGCCTGGCGAAGATGCCCGAAAAGGTCGTGCGAGCGCCGAGATATTGTCGATCTTCGAAGATCTGCTGCCGTGTGACTGCAAAATCATCGAATGCTGCCCGGCAGGCCGCGAAGAAGTCCCAAAGCTCTTCGCGGGTCAACGCGCTGCCGTCGGGACCGTAGAACCGGAAATCGGGGTGGAAGAATTTGCTCATCTCGGCCGCATTCTCGCGCGCGATTCCGATCTCGCCGATCCGAATAAGCTCGCGTGCACGCTGCGACAGGGTGGGATCGTCTGCTCTTAGATTGGGCTCGTTACCGACTGGCATGGTCTGCTCCTTCTTGCTGAGGGCCCCCGCGATTGGGGGCCGCCACGGACAAATAGACTTGCGCCATTGAAAGAAAAATACCATCAATCGTGCACACCCTGTTCGAAGATGGCCACCTATGCCCGAACCCGACCTGAAAGACCTCCGCATCGCCCTCTGCATCGCCGAGACCGGCAGCTTCCGCGAGGCGGCCAAACGGCTCGATCTCGCACCCTCGACCCTCAGCCACGCAATGACGTCGCTTGAGAAAGGTCTTGGATTTCGCCTCTTCAATCGGACGACCAGAAGCGTTGCGGTAACGCCCGAAGGCGCTGCCTTTCTGGCGAAGATCGAGCCGTTCGTCTCCGGGCTGGGAGAGGCGCTTGCAGCACCGATCCGCGGAGACGACCACGTTCGGGGAGTTCTCCGAATCAACGCGCCCTTATCAGCAGCGTTCTACCTTCTGCCAGAGATCATCCCGGCGTTCGGACTGCGCCATCCGCTGGTCGAGCTCGAACTTCATCATGAAGAACGCCTCATCGATGTCGTCGCGCAGGGATGCGATGCCGGCATCCGGTTGAGCAAGACTGTCTCGGGCGACATGATCGGCGTGCGGTTCGGCAAGCCCCTCCGCTGGATCGCCGTGGCCTCGCCCGCCTACATCGAGCAACGCGGCCGCCCCGAGCATCCGACCGATCTCATGGCTCACCGCTGCATCCGCATCCGGATGCCCGACGGACGCCGGTACATGTGGGAGTTCTCGCGCGGCGACGATGAGCTCGAAGTGGATGTGCCTGGGCAGCTCACGCTCGACCGGATGGTCCTCATGGTTGAAGCCGCGCTAGGCGGGCTCGGCATAGCCTATGTCCTCAGAGACATGGTCGAGGCGCGGCTCGCCGCCAGCCAGCTCGTCGACTTGTTCCCGGAATGGACCGCCGAGGAAGAGGGCTACATGCTCTATTATCCTGGCCGCCGTAGCCCTCCACCGCAATTGACGGCTTTCATCAGGTTTCTGCGGTCATACGATGCGCAGGCCGCGAGATCGTAATCGAAACCGTGCAGTCGTCGACGACAGGACGCAATTCCATTGGTCGCTCTTCGGCTTCAGATGATCGTTGATCTCCACCCAGTAGCCGTCTGAATCCCAGCGCCATGCCGCCATCGACCGGCCGTTCGGCGCTCGTGATGAGACTGCTTTCCTCACTGGCGAGGAATAGCGCTGCCGAAGCGACCTCGCCGGCCCGCCCCATGCGGCCGAGCGGCATCAGCATTGTCAGCGTCTCGCGCACGTCGGCGGCTGCGGCTGTTATAAGCTCAGACCTCGGGTTCTATCAATCCATCGTCCTCCTGTGGCTTAGATAACTGTCCACACCGCCTAGGGCACCTCGCAGGGGCTGTGCAGGGTCCGCGATGTCTGCTCGGGCCGACAGCAGTTCTAAAAGCGATCGGACTGATCTGCGTCAGTAGCTCACCCTCTACCGCCGGCATAGGCACCACGTCCTAGAAGTCGGTCCACAGCATCTGGCGACGCGTCATCGGGAGAAATCAATTGCGCTGCAAGCGCCGCCTTTGCAGCATCGGCGCGCACCACTGCGGGTCTGGCTGCAATCCTCTCGACCCACCGCACGAGGTTCGCGTAGTCGTCGGCGACACTGGCGCCCAGAAAGATGCCAGCCGCCCGGGCCCAAGGAAAGGCGGCTATGTCGGCAATGCCGTAGTCGGGCCCGCCGAGCCACTCGCTGTCACGCAGCCGTCCATCGAACACATTCAGGATGCGCAGGAGCTGCGTGCGATATCGGGAGAGCGCATAGTCGTTCCCGGGAGGGGCAAAGCGCGAGAAATGGATGAACTGGCCGAACATCGGTCCGAGGCCGCTCATCTGGAGCATCAGCCACTGTATGACTTCGCTACGCGCAGAAGCGTCCTGCGGAAGCAACTTTCCTGTCTTTTCTGCCAGGTAGAGCAGGATGGCGCCGGACTCGAACGCGGTGTGTGTGCGATCACCCGGCCCTTCATCATCAACGATGACAGGCACCTTGGCATTCGGGTTCAGTCGAACGAATGCCGGCTCAAACTGGCCACCTGCCATGATATCGACCGGCAACGCCACATATGGCAGCTCCAGTTCCTCCAAGGCGAGGAAGATTTTCGACGAGTTCGCGGTATCCGCAGCATAAAGGGTGATCATCAGCGCTCTTACTTTCAATTTCCTTCCGATCGATACAAAATTCTGCGACGGGTTGCGGGAGGCTGTCAACACATTTATGAACGATCGCTACAGAATAAGATGGAGGCAACCATGGCAAACCGCGGACGCCCGTGCGGCTTCGATCGCAATGCGGCACTCATGCGGGCGATGTACCTGTTCTGGGAGCGGGGCTATGAGGCGACGTCTATCTCCGATCTAGCTGCGGCGATGGGGATCAAGCCGCCGAGCCTCTATGCGGCTTACGGTTCCAAGGAGTCGCTGTTCCGCCAGGCGGTCGAACTTTACGCCTCTTCCGAAGCCGCGGGCGACAAAGACGTCCTCTGGGCGCATCCAACCGCCAGAGCAGCGATAGAAGCGCTGCTCCGTGGCGCAGTAGACCGCATTGCGCATGAGGACGGGCCGAAAGGGTGCTTCATGGTACTGGGTGCGGTCAACTGCACCCCTGAGAATGCACACATCGGTGAATATCTCGCCAGGCAAAGGCAGGCTGGGCAGCAGGCCATTTTCGAACGCATCAGTCTTGGAGTGGAAGCCGGAGACGTCGACCCAGGGACGGACGTAGCTGCTCTTGCCGGCTTCTATGCGACCGTACTGCGAGGTCTGTCACTGAGCGCGCGTGACGGCGCCGGAAAGATTGAACTTGATGGGATCGTCACCTGCGCAATGGCAAGCTGGAATGTGTTGGCGAGCGACTGTGGGTAAGCAAATCCAGAGGGTACGGCCGACTGGCTTTTCGTGCGGCCTCGTCGAGTGTAGTGGCGCAGATACTTGCAGCGGGGATCGCCCGCCGACCTTGGTGCGCAGCGGCTGGGATCACGCTAGAGCCAACTGGCAACTTCCCACCCCATAGCAGCGATCAGAGCCGGCGCGGACGGCGTCGAAATCCACGGCCACGCCGCAAGGTTGTTCGCTCTAAGCTCCTATTTCTTCATCGTAGAGGGCGATGCGAAGTCCGGGCCTGTCTTCGGAGACGAGGATATTGAGGCGATAGCTTCGCCACCTGCCCTCTGCATCGCGGAGCGTAATGTCCATATCGCCGATCCGGAGGACTTCGGGATCATCCCACCATTCCATTGCTTGTGGGAAGGCTTGAAGAACCTCGTCGAGGATGGGCCTCAAAAGCGGGCTCTTCCCGCCCGTCAGATAGTCATGGCGTGCCTTGAGCAGGACAAGCCTCGCGGCGAACTGCCAGTCTTGAATCTTCTGCCGGTAGTGGTCGGAAAAGAAGACTATGCGGAGCATATTCGGTCGCGGCAATGTGAAGTCTTCAAACAGGATACCGGCCGCCTCGTTATGGGCAAGGACATCCCAAGAGCTGTTCATGATGTAGGCGGCTTGATCGAGACCATTGATCATCCTTACAAGCGACTGAGGAAGCTCGGCACTTTCAGCGCCATCCGCAAACGTCTCACGGCCAGCCAGCGCAAAAAGGTGCTCCCGTTCGGCTCGGTCGAGCCGAAGTCCTCGCGCCAATCGATGGAGGAAATCATCCGATACCGCTATGTCGCGTCCCTGCTCGAACCAAGTGTACCACGTCAAACCGACACCAGCCAAAGTGGCGACTTCCTCGCGACGAAGGCCTCTGGTTCGACGGCGGCGCACCTGCGGCAAGCCAACCGATTCTGGAGAAGTGCGCTCGCGACATTGGCGGATGAAATCCGACAGCGCCTGTCTGGCCGGCACGCGCGTTAAACGGTCAGACGCCACTTCTCACCTCGCAAAGCATCACTTTAGTAATAGCATAAAAGCCACATTGTAACACGATAGATTGGTTCATAACCTTCTGGGACATGACCAGTGATCGAAATGCCAAAGTCGGAAGGTTGGATCGTATGCTCCTCTACCAGTTTAAAAAGGGGACGAATCCGCGGCGCGTTATCATCTACCTGAACGAAAAGGGGGTCGACGTTCCGCGATATGAACTGGATTACGCGGGAGGAGAGCACAAGTCGCCCGAATACCTCGCAATCAATCCCAGTGGACGAGCCCCGACGCTCATCACTGATGAGGGTGTGCCGATCACAGACTCGGCCGCCATTGTCGAGTATCTGGAGGAACTGTATCCCGACATGCCAATGATGGGGACGGATGCGCTTTCTCGGGCGAGAATACGCTCGCTCGAGCGCCTGGGCACCGATCTGGTGGTCCGCTCTCAGCTTTGGCTGTGGAACGTCACCCAATCCTTTCCTGCCAAGGAGCCATCCCCATCGCTGGAGGTCGCTACCAAGCTCTTCGGCTACGTCACCGAAATACTGGATGTCTTGGAGGCGACGATCGGAGATAACGAGTTCCTGGCAGGAGACAGGCCTACGATCGCGGACTGCACGGTATTTTCAATATTTCAAACATGCCGGGAGAGGTTCGACCAACCCTTCGGCTCGGCTCATCCGCGCCTTGACGCCTGGTACAAGAAGTTTCGCCAGCGGCCGAGCGCCGAATACTGAGAGGTTGGTGATTTGAACAAGCCTGAGACTATGACCTGCGATTCGAAGAGTCCGAAGGCATACGACGGCCCCGTCGTCGTCCCGGTCAGGCCATCCAAAATCAGAATGACAATGGTCATGATTATATTCGTTTATCCCATCGTGACACTCCTGCTCTACGCATTGAGTCCGCTGGCCAGCAGCTGGGCTGTGTGGCATCGAACACTGATCCTAACGCCGATCACAGTAAGTCTCATTGTCTTCGTTGTGAGTCCGTTGATAGCAAAACACTTTGACTGGTTCCTGCGTCCTCGCTCAGCGCCTTGAAGGGACGCGAATACCTCTCTCTTCATCCACGCGAAGTTAGCGAGATTACCCTGGAAACTGCTGGTCACGGCTGATCGCTCTCCATGGAAGGAATGCCAGGCTCGCTTCAAACGAAAATTATAAGGGCGTGCCGCAGCAAGCCCTCATAATTATGCTCTGGTGATCTCGGCAGGGTGTGGCGAAACCTTCGCGGCTAGCCGACAAACCGCTCGAACCATTCCAGCATCGGCTTGGGATTGTTGGGCAGATAGTTATAGCCGTCGAAGCGCCGGTTGGTGCCCTCGATCCAGATGAGATCCTTCTGGTCGGTTGGCATCGCGTCGAAGATCGCCTGCACGTCGGCGGGCGTGGTCAGCGTGTCGTCGCGCACCTGCAGGAGCAGCGTCGGAATATCCACCGCCGTCGCATAGGGCGGCATGTCCATGTCCTTCAGCTCCATACTGGTCGCGCGGCGCAGTGCGTCGGCCACTTCGGGCAGCGCGTCCGACATGCCCATGTGGCTAAGGATCGTCCGATAGAAGGCGCTGAGCGAGATCGGCTGCGGTGCGACGATCGCTCTGACACCGTCGAACTCCTCGCGGTGCTTGGATATGGCGACCATGGTCGCGTTCATGCCGCAGCAGCGGCTGAGCAGGCCGATCTTCATGTTCCGGAGATCCGGCCGCGAGCGGACATAGCGCAGGGAGCCGATCACGTCGCGATACTCGCGAATGCCATTGCCGATCACACCGCCACTGCCGGCAGCACTCTGGCCAAAGTTGCGCAGGTCGTAGGCGAGAATGTTGTAGCCGGCTTCGTGCAGGTGCTTGTAATCAGGCATGAAGTTGACTTCGATGTTGTTGCCGCTCGCTTCCCAGGCGTCGCCGTAGGGCTTCAGGTGGCCGGGGAAGCCGTAGCGGTTGGCCCAGATTGGGTGGTTGGCGATGATCAGGCGATCGCTGTCGCCGGGAATGAACCAGCCTTTGATCGTCACGCCGTCCATCGCGGGAAAGAAGACGTCATCGAAGGCGATGCCATCATCCGCTGGCGAGCGGATGATCGGCGAGCGCGCCGGGTTGACCATGGCGGAGACTAGACCAGCGACAAGGTCCGCGCGGGTCGGTTGTGCTGCTGCAGCTTGCGTTATCTGGGTCATGTTATTTTCCTTTCAGAGCTCAGCTCGGTTAAAAGTTGGCTGATGCCCATCTTGTACCCCTTGCGGATCACGACGATAATCCTGCATTATCGCAACAGGCTGTACGGATAACTGGACATGGCTGCTAACATCGACGACCTGACCGCCTTCGTCGCTGTCGCAAGGGCGCGTGGTTTTCGCGAGGCCGGGCGTTCGCTCGGCGTCAGCCCGACGACGCTCAGTGAAACTGTCCGGCGGCTGGAGGACCGGCTGGGCGTGCGCCTGCTTCACCGCACGACGCGCAGCGTCTCCCCGACCGAAGCCGGCGGGCGGCTTGTCGAGCGACTGGCTCCACTCCTCACGGAAATGGATGCGGCACTTGCCAGCCTCAATGACCTGCGCGACACGCCAGCGGGCACGCTCCGGCTCAATATGCCGGTCGGTGTCGCGCGCCTGGTGCTTCCGACACTTCTTCCGCAGTTTTTGGCACTCTATCCCGAAATCCAGGTGGAGGTCGTCGCCGAAGATACAATCGTAGACGTACTTGCAGCGGGGGCCGATGCCGGAATCCGCTACGAAGAGAAGCTGGAGCAGGACATGATCGCAGTGCCGATCGGACCTCGGGTCCAGCGGTTCGCGATGGCGGCGGCACCCGCCTACCTCGCAGCGGCGGGCAATCCAGAGCATCCGCGGGACCTGCTGCAACACCGATGCCTGCGCGGGCGGTTCGACAACGGGTCGCTGTTCAGCCCGTGGGAGCTCGAACGCGGCGACGAGACGATCCGTATTGAGCCGCAGGGGCCACTCACCGCCAGCGTCCGGGGCGCGATGGACCTCGCGGTGGACATGGCAGTCGCCGGTGTCGGCATCATCGGACTGTTCGAGGAATGGCTGCAGCCGCATATCGAGGCCGACCGCCTCGTCCCGGTTCTCCCCGAGTGGTGGTCCTCTTTTCCCGGGCCGTTCCTGTACTATTCTGGCCGCCGCCTCGTGCCGCCCCCGCTGCGCGCTTTCCTCGACTTCATCAGGTCCGCGCAGCAGCAGAGCGATAGCGCGTCTATGTCTCTCACTTCCTAGGGCGTGTCGTCATTTGAGGGTTATGAACGCAGCGACGAGTTGGACAGCACCTAAGAATGTGCTG
>NZ_BMHH01000046.1 GCF_014640615.1 Paramesorhizobium endophyticum
CCATCAGAGCGAAGCGATCAGTCGCCAGTGGCGCCGCCGCCGTCGTTGTGTCGCTATATAGGGTCCGCACCGCCAAACTGTCAACACCAAAAAACATGTTTTTTTGTAAAATGTGGTCACTTGCCGTGGAATGAGGCAACTTACCTGCAGCGGGGCCTCTCGACGCGATATCTTTCTACCAACAGTTGGCTTCTCGCCGCTATCGGGCCAAATATCGGGAACCGCATCCGCAATACAGCTTCTGAACCAGCGTTGCGCCGGGTGCGTGTCGTTTCGACGATGCCCATGACATCAGGAACTGCACTCGCGGGAGTTCAAGGGGCGGCTTCAAGACCGCGAGCCTGTCCGCATGGCCAGATGCCGTCACCACGCCTGCCATGACAGTGGCGGTCATGTCGGAGAAGGCTATGAGAGCGGGCGCCGCATACATCTGCGGTAGGGTCAGGACCAGCCGACGCTTCAGGCCCAGTTTTGCCAACGCGGCATCCACCACGCCAAATCGTTCGTTCTCTGGCAAAACGAGAAGATGGGACAGGCGAAGGAAGCTCTGGAGATCGAGTTCGCATTCCGCTGCGGGGTGGTCCTTGCGCAGGATGCAGACGAAGCGCTCGTCGAAAAGAGGCCTGCTGAGGATTCGGCCGGTCGGGGTTGGCTGGACGCCGATCGTTATGTCGGCCTCCCCGCTATCAAGCATGGCGATAGCATCGTCACGATTGGTGAAATTCCGGATGTCGACAAGCCGAGGTTCATCGATACCGTCGACGTGGAGGGATCGAATTCCTAGGAGAACTCCAGCGTTCGCTGTATCTCACCCAAGGCATGGGTAATGGGCTCCGCCAGATCGAGCGCACGCGGCGTTGGCTGTAATCCTGTTGGGCCGCGCACGAACGTGCCAGTGCGCCCCTGATCAAGGGCTTCGGGGCTGCCTTCCCTGACACAAAAATCACAATCCACGAAATTATCGGAGCAGACGGCCGTGTCGCCGTACGCGCATCGATCTCAGGCACGCATCTGGCAGAATGGTTCGGCGTCGCTGCGACGGGCAAATCCTTCGAGATGCCGATCCATGAATTCCACCATGGAAGGCTGACGCACACCTGGCATCTGGAGGACTGCATGGGCTGGTTCTTCCAGGTTGGCGCTTGGCCGCAGGCGGGTAAGCAGGAGGAAAAATGCGTAATGAAAGCCATTCGTATCAGCGGCTACAATGCGTCTCCCGTGCTCGAGGAGGTGCAGAAATCCGTGCCGGCAGCCGGCGAAGTTCTGGTTCGTGTTGTACCGCGGCGCTCCCCCCTCAATGTGAAGCTTCAGCTTGGATATATGGAGCAGTTCTTCCCGCTCCACTTCCCCTATACGCTCGGCACTAACCTCACCGGTGAAATCGAAGAGATCGGACCGGATGCCCGGGGTTGGGCGATCGGCGACAAGGTCGTCGCGCGAACCGACCCGACTGCCGGCGGCGCGTTTGCTGAGTATGCCGTGGTTCCGTCCGCGTACATCGCCAAAGCGCCCGCGACCATCCCGCTCGAGCATGCCGCCGGTATCGCCACGGCGGACGGCACGGCATGGCAGGCGCTGTTCGAGAGCATCGAACTGGCGAAAGACCAATCCATCCTTATCCATGCGGGCGCCGGCGGTGTCGGGAGCTTCGCAATCCAGTTCGCACGGCACGCCGACGCCCGCGTGTTCGCGACCGCGTCGGGCGAAGGAGTCGCGCTTGCTCGTCAGGTGGGAGCCGACAATGTGATTGACTACCGGTCCAGCGATTTTACGCAAGGCGTTTCCGACGTCGATGTCGTGCTCGATACGATCGGCGGCGACACGCAGCAGCAATCCTACAAGGTCTCTGGCGGCACCGTCTGACATGCACCGCACTTTCTACGGCTGCCAATCCGTCATCTCCAGAATATTGCCGCCGAGCTTCTGGAAGGCACGCTGGCGGCAGGAGAAGACGATGATCTGCTGGTCCCGGGATTGCCGGTGGAGCGCGTCGAACATCTTCTCGATACGGTCGTCATCGGAATAGACGAGCGCATCATCGAGGATAACCGGCGCCGGCCTGCCATCACGGGCGAGCAGCTTGGCGAAGGCGAGCCGCGTCAGCACCGACAATTGCTCGCGCATGCCACCGCTCAGGCGGTCGACATCTTCCTCCTGGCCATTGCGCTCGATCTTTTGCGGCAGAAGCGTCTTCTCGTCGAAGGTGAGGGAAACATCGTCGAACAACAGCCCGAGAAGCGGCCTCAGTTCGGCCATGACAGGCTTGAGATAGAGTTCCCGCGCTTTCGCCCGGGCGCTCTCCAATGCCGACGAGAGCCGCCGCAAGACGGCAACCTCCTTCTCGAACATCTCCACGCGCGATTTTGCGGCGGAGAGCGCCTCGCTGGTTTCGCGCCATTTCTCTTCCACCGCCTCGTCCGACCGCGTCGCGATCTCGCCACTCAGGCTGGCGATCGTTTCGCGCAGCGTATTGATTTCCTTCTCCGCCGCCTCATGAACCGAGAGCGCGCGCTTCAATGTCGCTTCGGCGGATTGAAGATCGACCGCCGCGGCCCGCAATGTCGCTGCATGCGCCTCCGCCGTCGCCAGCGCCCGATCTGCAGCGTTGAACGTCTCTGACAGGCTCCGCTCGCGCTCGCCACGCTCTGCTTCCGGGCCCAGCATCGCCCCGATCCTCTCCATCTCGAGCTTCACCGATGTCAGGGCTGCCTCGGCGGCGATGAAGGCGCTGTTGAGGCTTTCGCGCATCGGTTCGAGTTCGCGCAGTGCCAGCCGTGCAGCCTTGCGTTGTTCTTCGGCCTCGGCATAAGCAGCCTCTATTTGTGCCGGATCCCATTTGAGCTCCAGACTCTCCGCGCCTGCGGCCTCGCGCGCCGCGACCTCTTCACGCAATTCGGCCAACCCCTTCGGCGCCAGAAGGGACAATTGTCCGCGCAACGCTTTCAAATCGGATTCCATACGCTGGGCGCGAGCCTGCCGCTCCCTTCCCTCGGCGAGCGTTTTAATGCCCATCCAGCCAAGCAGCTTCAGGCGCGCGGCTTCCGCCTTCTCCAGGCGCGTGCCGGTGCTGGCTGGGCGGTTCGAATGCAGCGTGATCGTGCCTATGCCGGGAACGGCAAGCTCGGCGTGTTCATCAAACCCACGATGCTCGCCATCATCGAGCGGCGTGCCGTTCATCGTCACGGCGGCGGTGGCGCCGGCTTCATAGCGGATGGCAACGGAAGGACGCGCTGCCTCCTCAGCAGCGCGCAGTTTCGCGATCTCGATTTCGAGGGCCTGCAGCTCATCGAGCGCATTTGGCGGAATTTTCTCCAATGCAAGCCGCGCTTCACCCTCTTCGATCGCCTGGCGAATCGCCTCGGCCCGACCGAGCCTGTCTTTCAACTCGGCAAGCTTTCCCCATGCCTCACGCGCCTTCGATGCCGCATTCATACGCGCAACCAGTTTGCCTGTCTCCTGCGCCCTGGCCTCGGCGGCTTCGTCCTCCGCGCGCGCCTTGTCGATAGAAGGGATGGCGTCCCGTTGCCGGCTTTCAATCTCGCTTCGCCGCTCCACGGCCTGCCGCCATTGGGTATCCAGTTCCTTTGCCTTTTCCAGCGCCGCCTGAAAAGCCCCAAGCTCCTTTTCAGCTGCCGCCCGGCGTTCCCGCGCCAGCGTCAGCTCGGTTTCCGCCGTCTTCAGCTTCTCGCTATGCGCCCGCGCGGCATCGAAGGCGGCCTGCGCTGCCTCGATCGCCTTTCGCCGCTCGTCCCTATCCTCGGGACGGCTAAGCTCGGCAAGCCGCGCCTTGGCAGCCGCGCGTTTTTGCAGCGCCTCGCGCAGGGCGGCAACTTCCCCCGAAAGCCTCTGCTCCTCCGCCGCCAGCCTGTCGCGCTCGCCGATTTCAGCCGCGTAACGCCCGCCGGTTCTGGGTCTGCCGGTGTCGGTGACGAGTTCGGCGAGAGCGCCGCGCGCGGCATCCATGATCTCGGCCATGCGGCGTCCGCCGGTGACGGCCTCGACCTCACCCTGCACCGATTCGAGCAGATTGCGGCGAACCTCCCTTTCGCCGTCCTCTTCCGACTTTTTGCGTGGCTCGATACCCGTCACGCCTTGCCGCACCCACAACAGGCCGGCGGGCACGGGAGTGCCTCCCTTGATCAAATCGGCGATAAAGTTCTCCGCCTCGTCCGCCTGGGCCAGCAGCCGCCCGGTTCCCAGATCAGTCACCCGTGCGGACCTGCCGCCATAATATTGCTTGGTGATCCGAAAGCGGCCCTTGTCGGTCGAGATATCGGCCTCGACCAGCGGGTTGCCGCCGCTATAGGGCCGGAGATTCCTGACATCGCCGGACACGCTCGAATGCGGCTGGAAGAACAGCGCGTGCAACGCCTCGAAGCTGGTCGACTTGCCGAACTCATTTGCGGCGCAAAGCACGTTGACGCCATCGCCGATCCCCTCGATGGCGACGCCGCGCCCAGCGAAGCGCTTGACATTGTGGAGCCGTAGCGCCGAGATTTTCATGACGTCACTTTCTGCGCATAGGAATAAAGCCGGGCCAGCGCGGCGCGCGCGATTTCACGCGTGGGCGTAGACTGGCTCTCATCTCCGGCCTCGGCCAGCAGCGCATTGGCGGCCTCTCGCAGAGCGCCGCCGCGGTCGATAAGGTCGAGATCCTCCACCTCGCATTCGGTCGCTAGCTCCGTGTCATCCAGTTCCAGAAATGCAAAGTCCGGTGCGGCGCTCTCGACCGCTTCCGCAAGCGCTGTGCGGTGCGGCAACCGGCAACGCCCGGTGGCGACGAGGCGCGCAAGCGTCTGCCTGCGTTGCCTCGCCTCCGGCAACAGCGCCTCCAGCGCCGCGCGGGGATCGCTGTCGTCAAGCAGATGCAGGTCCAATGTCCGCCAGGCAAAGCTTGCTGTCGGCAGCGGCGTGACTTCCGGCACCGAGGACGGTCCGTGGATCGTCACCAGGAGAGCGCTGCCCGGCTGGTCATGCTTGAACCGGTCCGGCTCCGGCGTGCCGCAATAATGCGTGCGCGGATTGACTTCCACCGCGCCATGCCAGTCGCCGAGCGCGAGATAATCGAGCCCCGCCCGCATGGCCCGATCAGGGGCGATGACCTCGGAGACGATGCTATCCTCCGAAAAGCTCCGGATCGCGCCATGGGCGAGCCCGATGCGGATGGTTCCCTCCGGCGTTGCTTCGCCGTCCATCCATTCGGTCAGGTCGCGGCCCGGACGGCGCGTCGTGCAGGGCGCGGGCAGCAGCACTGCATCCGTCGCCAAAGGGATCGGCCGGGGCTCAGTAGCGAGAACGACATTCTCGGGCACCTCAGCCCGCAACGCGTCCCAAAGCTGCCCCGCCTGGAGGGAGTCATGATTGCCCGGCAGGATCACCCAGCGAACGCTTGCGCGGTGCGCCATCTCGGCCAGCGCCTGACGGCGGATAGCGGGCGACGGCGTCTCGGTATCGAACGTATCGCCCGCGAGCAATATGGCCGCCACGCCCTCGTCCCGCGCGTGCTGCGCGAGCCGTGCGATGACCATATGCCGGGCCTCCCGCAGCCGACTGGGCAGGTCGCCGGCGAAATTCCCGAAGCGCTTGCCCAGATGCAGGTCACTCGTGTGAATAAAACGGAACATTCCCATCCAACTTTACTGAGAGCGATAAATGCTTGCCGCGCGGGTGGTGAAGCGCTCTTCAAGCCCGGTCAGGAGGCTATCAGTCTTTTGACCGTGAGCTTGGCAGTCAGCGCCGATAAGGCGCATCCCGTCCAGGACGTCCTTACGCTGCGAACAAACCGCCCACCGGTTAGTCCGATTTTACTATCCTTACAATCACCTCAAAAACATGGTTATAAGGCTGGTATGATTTTAAAGTTCGCGGCGATTTTCCCGACCCTTGAATATTGGAGATACCCCGTAAAGGCAACTTCGCCGATCGGGCCCGAATGCCTTAATGCAATTTCGAGCGTTGATAGATGCCGGCTTCCGTTGGCCGACGCACCTACCCCACCGCGCCGGAATCCCGCCTGCGCTCCGATGAATTCGACCGGATTCGGTCCGAGGTTGAAAAGGCAGCCTCGCAATTGTCTTCCGCGCTCTATCCGTGATGTCTTAATCCTTTCACGGCGCCTGCAGTCATACCGCCACGATCTGGCGGTTGAAGAAGATGAACACGATCAAGGACAAAATCGTCCAGTAGGATGCTCATAACGGAAGCTTGCGCCTGGAAGAATTATTACGACATTATTAAAATATAATTCTTTATCTCGTCAATATTCCTATTGATCAATATTACTCCTTGTAAAATATTTTAAATTGTGTTTACTTAAAATTGTTTTATTTTGGGATTCGGGGGAAATTATGTCCGGAGAAGATAGACTTAAACGCAGGCGTGGGCGTCCGTCAAATGCTTCGATAAGAATGAAGAATTTGAATGCCGAGCAGCAGAATAGTTTGCGCCTCGAGCAGGAAGCGCTCGATACCTTGGAAAGCATGGCGGTGGCGATTGCTGTTATCGAGCATAACCTCAAGAATCTGGTAAAAAACCTTACGAAGAACCAGACGACTTCATAAGCAACGGAACAATGCTGCCTGCATGGCCGCATCCCAGCGCGGGAGATATTTGTCCGTTCCGACGACGTCCGTGTCGACAAGCTGCCCACAATTATCTATCCACCTGTGGCATATTCAGCGCCCAGCGCTTCCGCAGGAGGGTCAGATGACCGTTACCCCGCCCCGCATTACCGATAAGGAAAGGCTCGATAGGCTTTCGCGCCTGCGAGCCATGATCGATGCTGCCGGTCTGGGCGGGTTATTGCTGGGTCCCACCGAATCCCTGCGCTATTTCACCGGCCTCGTCTGGCATCAAAGCGAGCGCCTGCTCGGAGCTTTGGTGACGCCGACGGCGCTATATTACATCGTGCCGGGCTTTGAGCTCACTCGCGTCGAAACGCTGCCGCATCTGCCGGGCGAAATCCACGTCTGGCAGGAGGAAGAAGACAGCGCCGCGCTCGTCGCATCGCTGCTGGGCCCAAACGGGCGGCTCGCGGTGGATGATGGCGTGGCGCTCTTCGTCTACCATGCGCTTGCCCGCGTGCTGGGGCCGGAGCGGCTTGCCGATGGCGGCCCGATCATCCGGCGGCTTCGTCTGCAAAAATCCCCCGCCGAAATCGCGATCATCAAATATGCGATGGGTGAGACGCTGGAGGTGCACAAGCTTGTCCACGGCATGATCAAGCCGGGCGTCCGCGCCTCGGAAGTGGTGCGCTTCATCGATGACGAGCACCGCGCACGCGGCGGAGCGTCCACCTTCTGCATCGTCTCCTTCGGCGAGGCGACATCCCTCCCCCATGGCGCGGATGGCGATCAGGTCTACAAATCGGGCGATGTGGTGCTGGTCGATACCGGCTTCCGCGTCGACGGCTATCATTCCGACCTGACGCGCACCTATGTGCTGGACCAGCCGACGCCGGAATTCGCGCGCATCTGGGCGGTCGAGCGCGAGGCGCAGCAGGCGGTCTTCGACGCAGCTGATATCGGCGTGCCCTGTGAGGCGCTGGACGATGCGGCGCGGGCGGTACTGGTCCGCCATGGCCTCGGCCCCGATTATAAGCTCCCCGGCCTGCCGCACCGCGCCGGACATGGCCTTGGCCTCGAAATCCATGAGGAACCCTATATCGTCCGCGGCAACAAGACGCCGCTCGCCGAGGGGATGTGCTTCTCCAACGAACCGATGATCGTAGTGCCCGGCCAATTCGGCATCCGGCTGGAGGACCACATCTACATGACCACCTCCGGCCCGGAATGGTTCACGAAACCGGCGAAGGGGCCGATGGAGCCTTTTGGCGAATAGCCAGCTTAGACTTAACAAAAGGGGGACAAGGTAGCGCCCGGCATCCTGTGACGGCCGGGCCGCCATATCCAAATTATCCTCTGGAAGAAACTTATCCGCCATTGAGAAGCCTGAATTATTCTCATGGCATATGAGTTGCCGCCGTTCGGCCATCCCTGAGAGGACAATTCCGCATGAAAAACTTCCGCCCTATGATCTTCGGCTTCTTCGCCGCCGTATCCATGTTGACAGGCGCATATGCCCATGCCGCCGATAATGACAGCGCACTTCGCCAGGCCGTAGACGAAGCGATAAAGCCGGTGATGGAAAAGAACGATGTGCCGGGCATGGCCGTGGCGGTGACCGTGGGCGGCAAGCACTATTTCTTCAATTACGGCCTTGCCTCGAAGGAGGATGGCCGGAAGGTGACGGAAAACACGATCTTCGAGATCGGCTCGATCAGCAAGACTTTCAACGCCACGCTCGGCGGCTATGCGGAGGCGGAAGGAAAGATTTCCCTCTCCGACAAGGCGAGCCAATATTGGCCGGCGCTGAAGGGCACAAGCTTCGACAAGATCAGCCTGCTCGAGCTCGCCACCTATACGGCGGGCGGCCTGCCATTGCAGTTTCCGGACGGCGTGACCACCGACGCGAAGATGGAAGCCTATTACAAGAACTGGAAGCCAGCCTATGCGCCTGGCACCCACCGTCAATATTCGAACCCGAGCATCGGCCTCTTCGGCGACCTGACGGCGCGCAGCCTGGGTGGCGCTTATGACAGCCTCTTGCAAAAGAACGTCCTCGCCCCGCTCGCCCTCACCCATACCTATACGAAGGTTCCCGAAGCCCGCATGGACGATTATGCCTATGGCTATTCGAAAGCCGGCAAGCCGATCCGCGTCAACCCGGGCGTATTCGATTCCTCCATTTACGGCGTGAAGACGACCTCGTCCGACCTCATCAAATTCGTCGATGCCAATATCGATCCTTCGAAACTCGACCCCGCCTTGCAGAAGGCAATCGCCGCCGCCCATACCGGCTATTTCAAGATCGGCCCGATGACGCAGGGGCTCGGCTGGGAGCTCTACCCCTACCCCGTCACGCTCGACCGGCTTCTCGGCGGCAATTCCAGCGACATGGCGCTTAAGGCCAACAAGGCGGAACGCCTCAACCCGCTGCAGGCCGCGTCGAAGGATCTTTTCATTAACAAGACCGGCTCCACCAACGGCTTCGGCGCGTATGCCGCCTTTGTTCCGGCAAAGCGCATCGGCGTCGTCATCCTCGCGAACAAGGCCTATCCCAATGCGGATCGGGTGAAGGCCGGGTACCGGATATTGCAGGCGGTCGAGAACCAGAAATAATTGGGGCACCGGTCGCGGGCATTGATCCGGCCCGCGACCATTGGCATCGGTCAATGCGCAGCCTGGAACTGAATGAGCCCATTATTTAGGAAACACATCTTGTCGAACAGCTTCACGTCCAGCGGGTTCGGCAACCGGATATCTTCTACAGTGCGCCTCGTCCCGGATGGTCCGGGGTGCATATGACTGGAATGCATTGAGAAAGGAGGATTTGAGGAATGCCCTGCTCCCTGCTGTGAGGGGGGCAAGAGCCCAAGCGGCGGTGACCTGTCGTCAACTGGCAGGGTGACGTAGCCCGCAGGTAAAGGGAATTGAGGCGAAGCCGTTACGCCAAGATGGTTCCCGAGGCTGTAGCACTGGAAGGTTGAGGAACACGAACCGGTTAATCCGCATCCGAGGGCTGAAATGTCGCCTTCGCTTACACGGCTTAACAGGCGGAATGCTGATGAGGTCGCCGGAGACGTATGTTGGCGGCATCCGAATGTGGGCGGACATGTAGGTCGCCTGCAGGGAGCCATGGGGAGAACACAGCCAGACCATGGCAGCGGCATCGACTTGCGGGACGCAAGGGACAAGGACTGCGACCGGCAACCTCCCCAGTGCGTGGAATGTCCAGCATATGAACGAGGAAAGGCATGATGGAATGCCCACGATGTTCTGCGTTGCAAGGGAGTTGACCCTGATGTCCATCATGCTGGCGGAGTTCCCGTAGTAGTCCGCGGCAGGGAAAGCCTGCCACATGGCGAAGGGGAACAGTTCAATCTGCTTGGAGTGCAAATTACCTGACCAAATGAGGTGAAGACCTTTGATAATCAGCGAAATGCAGCACAAGCTCGCGACATGGGCTGGGAGCGATCCAAACCGAAGGTTTGAGCGGCTTCTCCGGCTGATTGCCAATCGGGAATGGCTTGCCGAGGCCGCTCGGATGGTTCTTGCGTCAAGCGGCGCACGAACGCCGGGTATCGACGGAATGGATAAGCAACGACTGCAGGTCAAACTGGATCAGCATCTGGACGACCTGCGTGCAAGCCTGCTGGAGGAGAGTTATCGCCCCCAGCCGGTCAAGCGCATCTATATCCCGAAATCGAACGGCAAGCTACGACCACTGGGTATTCCGACACTGACGGACCGCATTGTTCAACGCGCCATGCTGATGGCCATGGAGCCGATCTGGGAAAGCGATTTCCATCGCCTATCCTACGGCTTCCGGCCTGAACGCAGCGTGCATCATGCCGTCCGCACCGTGAGGATACAGCTACAGGATGGTGCCGACACGACGAGGGGCCGCTGGGTCATCGAAGGTGATCTGGCAAGCTACTTCGACACGGTCCATCACCGGCTGCTTCTGAAATGCGTGCGGCGTCGGGTGCAGGACGGACGGTTCGTCGATCTTCTCTGGCGATTCCTGAAAGCAGGCCACATCGACCGTGGCCTGTTCACGGCCTCAAGCGAGGGTGTCCCGCAAGGTGGCGTTCTGTCACCGCTCCTGTCCAACATCATGCTCCACGGTTTTGATATGTGGCTGGAGGCGAAATACCTGAACAAGAAGGCCCGCAAGGATCGCTGGGCATGGAACTTCGGCATCAAGCAAGGTCGCCCCATCGCGGTTCGAGAGAACCGGCAATGGAAACCGGCCGTTGCCTACTGCCGATACGCTGACGACTTTGTCGTGATCGTAAAAGGCACCAAGGCTCAGGCAGAGGAAATCCGTGAGGAATGCCGGGCGTTTCTGGAGGGCGAACTGAAGTTGACGCTGAACATGGAAAAGACCCATGTCACACACGTCAATGACGGCTTCGTCTTTCTGGGGCACCGGATCATTCGCAAGCGAGGAGCATACGGACGCATGTCCGTCGTCACGACGATACCCAAGGAAAAGGCCAAGGGGTTTGTTCGCAGACTTACCGAAACCCTGTCCGGCAATCATAGTGTCAGCACGGTCGATATGATCGCCAGCCTGAACCGCCAGTTGGCGGGATGGGCGGCGTTCTACAAGTTCACCGACTTCACGGCGTACGTATTCCGGCGCATCGACCATGTCGTGTTCTGGAAAATGGCGCATTGGCTGGGGCACAAGTACCGATCCCGCATCAAACCCTTGATGCGGAAATGGTTCAGGGCCCCAGAACCGGGCAAGGCAAAAACCTGGTTCGTATTTGGTCGGAATGAACGCGGTGACCCTGTCGGAAAAGCACTACACCGGCTTATCTCAAGCCCCAAAGCGCAATTCCGGTGGCGCAATCCGGAGGAAAACCCATACATCTTCCGGATTGAAGACTGGACTTGCTTCGGAAAAGTGGAGAGGCATTTTCAGATTATGCGGCCAGTCTCTCGAACTGTGCG
>NZ_BMHH01000047.1 GCF_014640615.1 Paramesorhizobium endophyticum
AGTTTCGTCTCCGGCAAGCCGGTAAAAACGCATCAGGAACAAAAAGAGCACTGGCGTGGTAAACGGGGCACGCGGAAGCCAGTCCCAAACGAGGGGGCCACCAGCGGGTCGAAAATCGTCGACTTGCCAAAATGTATCGCGCATTGTACCGCTCGAAGTATCGTAAAACCGCTTGCAAGCCAGTAACTTGCGATGGAAGCCCTGTTTTGGCGTTAATTGGCGAAGAGTCCCTCCCTCTCCGCCATTTTTATTAATAAATTCAATTAATTAGCGGAAATCATATAGTGGTTGCCTATTCGGTGTTCTCAGAACGCTACCTCGAATTTTATGCAAGCCACGTTTGAGGCACATCCCAATCTTGATCTCCTCGAGCGGCCCCCTACCCCACAGATTCATTCTTCAAAGAAACAATCAGCAATGGACACGTGATCCACAGACAACTGTCTCGACAGACTCTATATGTATGGTAATGCTCGGTTGAGATCGAGGCTTTCCGTCAGGCGATAGCCAAGGCCCAACCCTACGCCAGCGGCGAAGTTGGTCTTCGTCTTGGACGGAAAAACACCCGGTTCGTCCGGGAACAGATTGATGCCCTGCGTTGCCTTGGAGCGCAGGAAAGCGGCGCCGATTTCGGCAGACGCGTCAACATAGAGCTTGTCTGAAAGATCGTGAATGTAACCGGCGCCGACAAACACGCCATGTGCGGTCACCTTCAAATCCTGATCATACGGATCGCCATCAAAGCCGGCCCAACCCGAATATTCATGCTCGCCAAAATAGCGATAGCTCGCCTTGGCGTAAACATTCGGGGCCAGCATATAACCGACGCCGACATTGCCCGTGAAAGAGCTGTCCGACTTGTCGACACCGTTCAGAAGGATGCGGCCTCCAGACACGTCGTTATCGGTAAGCAGTGCTCCGACCGGATTGATGAAATCTCCAGGCCGCCGATATGCGAAAACGCACCACCAACGCCTCCATCGATGAACCAGCGCTTGGAGCCGCAACCGGCGCGGGCTCGTTGGCAACAATTGCGTCCGCAGCGTATGCGGAAGTTGCAAAAATGACGGCGAGTGCTGTCGTCGTAATGAGCTTCATTTTGTCCCGCAATCCGCAATCACAGGTAGCATTCGAATAGCTGGCTGCGCTCACAAAGTCTGTGGCATTATCGCCACAAGCGAGCCTTTATCCTGCCGCTTTCTAAATTTGCGACCGCTGAGATGTTCAATCGGGCACATTGGCCGATGCGGCTGAAAAGGGACGGTAAACCTCCTCACCCCCGCCACCGCAGCGCCTCCACCAGCAGCCGGAACGCCGGGGACATTTGCCGGCGGCTGGCGTAATATAGGTGATAGCCGGGAAAGGATGGGCACCAGTCTTCCAGCACCCGGATAAGCCGGTCTTCCTCGATCAGCGAGCCGAACTGATCGTCCGGCAGGCAGGCAAGGCCGAGGCCACGGAGCGCGGCGTCGATGATCGGCTGAACCTCGTTGCAGATGAATTGCCCCTCGACGCGCACATTGAGCGGGCGGCCGTCCTTTTCGAATTCCCATGCGTAAAGCCCGCCCAGCGTCGGCAGGCGCAGGTTTATGCAATTGTGCTCCGTCAGGTCGTGCGGGCTTTGCGGCGCGGGGTGTTTTTCGAAATAGGCGGGCGACCCCACCACCGCCATGCGCAGATCCGGGCCGATGCGCACCGCGATCATGTCCTTCGCCACCTGCTCGCCTAGACGCACCCCGGCATCATAGCGCTCGGCAACGATATCGGTGAGCCGCTGCGCCACGTCGATTTCGATATTGATTTCCGGATAATCGGTCATCAACCGGCTGGCAACAGGCATGAGAATGTCCGCCGCCGCCCGGTGGCCGGAGGTCAGCCTTATCGTGCCGGCGGGCCTGCCGCTCATTGCACAGACCGCGTTGATCCGCGCCTCTATATCGTCGAAGGCAGGGCGCAGGGTTTCGAGCAATTGCTCGCCGGCTTCCGTCGGCGCGACATTGCGTGTGGTGCGCGTCAAAAGCCGCACGCCCATGCGCTCCTCCATGCGGCGGATCGTATGGCTGAGGGCGGATTGCGACGTGCCCATCCGCGCCGCGGCGCGGGTGAAGCTGCGCTCCTCCGCCACCGCCAAAAACGCCATCAGATCGCCCAGCTCATCGCGCCGCATTCATGAATCCATCATATAGGTCCATGCCGGATTTAACACGCAAACCCGCCGCCGCGCCAATGCTATTCTGCCATCTCGCAAAGGAGTGAAACCATGAAAATCACCAAGACAGGCGAAAGCGCCTCCGTGCGCGGACCGGAAGACTGGTTCACAGGCGCTGTCCGTATCGACAGCCGGTTCCAGGCGGAGGCTCCCGCAAGGACCGGCGGCGCGCTTGTGACATTCGAGCCGGGCGCGCGCACCGCCTGGCATACCCATCCGCTCGGCCAGACACTGATCGTCGTTTCCGGCGTCGGTCGTGCGCAGCGTGAAGGCGGGCCGGTTGAGGAGATACGCCCCGGCGATATCGTCTGGTTCGAACCGGGCGAAAAGCACTGGCACGGCGCCTCTCCTGATGTCGCCATGAGCCATATCGCCATCGGCGAGACGCTCGACGGCAAGGTCGTCGACTGGCTGGAGCATGTCAGCGACGAGGAATATCAGGGCAAATAGCGGCCCCGAAGTTCGCCCCATGGCGCTAGTGCTTGCCTTCGTCCGTAAACATGATAATTAGTATCATATTAAAGATGGCTGCGCGGGTAACCAAAGGCATTGAGCTACCAGCATTCGATGATTTGCGCGACGGAAGGCATCAGGGCGCTCGTGCCGGAGAAATGGCGCGGCCTCGATGGCATCATGGGCGTTTATTGGGATGCAGAAGCCCAAACCGGGGCGAATGGCTATTACCTCTCGCCCGACCCGCGCATCGTCATCTTCTTCAATGAGGTGTCGCCCCACATCCGCATGGCCAATGAGGCGGAAGGCTTGGGGCGGCGCGACCGCCCGATGACCCGCGCCGTCTATGTGCCGGCGGGTGTTCCGCTCTGGACGCGCTTCTCCTCCCCGCACCGCTTCTCCCATCTCGACCTGCACCTGCACAAGGACCGGCTCCTGCGCTTCCTCTCGCCATCGGTGGGCGCGTCGGTTGCGCGCGCCGCGCTGCGCCGTCCGGTGGAGATCGAGGATGTCGGCGCCATAGAGACGCTCGCTGGCCTGCTGGTGGAGGAGCTTTCCAACCCGTCGAAGCACCCGGTCTATGCCGAAAGCCTCGCCGGCGGCATCGTCACCGCCCTTCTCGATATCCCGCGTGAGGCGGATATCGAGGCGGACGGCAGGCTCACCCAGGCGCAGATGAAGAAACTCGCCGCCCGCCTCAATGCTAAGGGCGATGGCCGCCTGAGCGTCGCCGAGATGGCGGAAACGGTCGGCCTATCCGAAAGCTGGTTCGCCCATGTGTTCCGGCAGACGACCGGAAAGACGCCGTTGCAATGGCAACTCGCGCGGCGCATCGCGCTGGCGCAGAAGCTGCTGCGCGAGACGGACCTGACCGTGGCGGGCATAGCCGCCCAACTCGGCTTTTCCGACCAGGCGCATCTGACGAAGGCATTCAGGCAGGTTGCCGGGGAGACGCCGGCGGCATGGCGGCGGATGCAGCGGTAGCGCCATTTGCCGGTTTGGCAACGATGCCAAGGCGATCCCTTCACCCTCGCCCTTCGAGGCTCGCTTCGCGAGCACCTCAGGATGAGGGTGAAGGGCGTCGGCGCTTCGAAATGAGAGTGCGGACGCCGGCGCTCCAGTAACCCTCATGGTGAGGTGCGAATGAACCCTGAGGTGCGAGCGTAGCGAGCCCCGAAGGGGAATGAGCCTCGAACCACGAGGGTGCTTGGCGCCCGTCCATCAAACATAAACCGCCCCGCCGGCGGTTCTATCTATAAATCACCAGCTCTGCCTGATCGTCGCATAGATCGTGCGGCCGGGATTGTAGTAATACGCCCCACCATCATCGTTCGCGATATGCTTTTCGTCGAACAGATTGCTGGCATTGAGCTGGAACGTCGTGTTCTTCTTGATCTCATAGGTGAAGGCCGCGTCGACGGCGACGGCATCCTTCGATTTGCGCGTATTCGCGTTGTCGAAATAATACGCGCCCGTATAGCGCGCACCCAGGCCGAAGGTCATGTCGCCACGGGTTCCGTTGCCTTCCAGCTTATAGGTGCCCCAGATCGAAGCCATGTGCTCCGGAACCTGTGCGAAGCGCTTGCCGTCATATGCGCCGCCGCCATTCTCGACGATCCGGGAGTCGATATAGGAATAGGCGGCGATCAGGTTGATGTTGTCGGTTATCTCCGCCTTCGCCTCGAGGTCGACCCCGCGGTGCCGTACCTTTTCGACCGTCGCGGGCAGATAGGTGGGAGCCTCGAAGGTCGTGATGTTCTCCATCGTCAGGTCATAGACGGAGGCGGTGAACAAGGCGGGGAACGCTTCGGGGCTGTATTTGACCCCGACCTCATACTGCGTGCCCGAGGTCGGCTCGTTCCCCGTGCTCGGCGGCGCGACGGATTCGGCGTAGCTCGTATAAACCGCCACTTCGTCGGTGAGCTTGTAGCTTAAACCGAAACGCTTGCTGAGTTCGCTGTAATCGCCCTTCGCATTGGTGCCCGTGAGCCGGTTTCTCTCTTCAAGATCGAGCCAGTCGTTGCGAAGGCCGACGCTTAACGTGAGCTTGTCGAAGAAGGTCAGGTCCTGCTGGAGATAAATCGCCTTCGTCGTCTGGTCGTTCGTCCTGGCCGTGGTGAGCGGGATGGTGCCGGGCACACCGGAATAAACAGGGTTCTTCCAGTCGATGCCGGGCGCGGTACCGCCCCAGGCCGGCGGATTTAAAGCGTAGCTGTTGTTCTCCGCTTTGATGTTGTTGTGATCGACGCCGACGAGTGTCCGGCTTTCCACCTGATCGAAGCTCGCCTCGTAGAGGAGATGCGCGTCGATGACGAACTGCCGGCTGGAGCCGTCGCCGCCGAAGAAGACGCGCTCCACGCTGGTGTCCGACGGGTCGCTGGCGCCCAGCGCATCGTAGACATAGGCGTAGCCGAAGCCCGTATCCGCCTTGCTGTAGCGCGCATTGGAGTTGAAGGTCAGGCCGTTGCCGAAATCATGGCTGAACATGACACTATATGTGTTTCTGTTCGTCGTACCGTAATTATAGCCCGGCTCGCCGAAGAAGCGGCCCCTGTCGAAATCGGTGAAGCGTGGATGGCCGCCGCTGCTGGGCGTGCCATCCTTATCCAGATGATCGAAGACGAAGGTCAGGCTGGTGGCGTCGGTGGGCCGCCAGGTCAGGCCACCCATGATGAAGTTCTCATCGTCCTGCGAATGATCATATTCGGCATCCGAGCGCTGGAACTTGCCGGTCAGGCGATAGGACAGGGTATCGTCCTTGGTGATGTTGTCGCCGAAATCGAAGCCCGTCTCCTTGTGCTTGAACGAGCCGCCCGTGCCATAGATTTCGCCGAAGCGTTCGGCTCTAGGCGTTTTGGTGACGTAATTCACCGACCCGCCGGGATCGGACACACCGAAGCCCGTGGAATTGGCGCCCTTCAGCACCTCGATGCGCTCGAAGGCATAGGGCTCTTCGCGAACCCCGCTCCAGGTCCGGCCGACGACCAGCCCGTCGCGATAGGTGAAAGGCGTGAAACCGCGGATCTTGAAATAGTCGTAACGGTCGTCCGAACCGTAGAAATCCGTGTTGACACCGGCGGTGTATTGCACGACCTGCTCGATGCTCTCGGCGCCGCGCTCCTTGATTTCCTTGGAGGTGATGACGGAAACGGTAGCAGGCGTTTCCAGAATATCTGCCGGCATCTTGCCGACAGCCGTGGCCCGGGTCGCGACGATCGACTTCGCATCGTCATCCCGCCCACCGCTGCTATCGACCGTGATCGTCTCGAGGACGGTCGCGGAGCCCGAATCCTGCGCCTCCTGCGCAATCGCTCCCGCCGGCAAGGCGATGAGCGCGGTGCAGCTCAGAAGCAGCGCCGTGCGGTAGCGGGCAGCAGCAGCCCTTGTCCTGTCAGTCCCCATGATGAAATCCCCATCCGTCTGTAACGTCAGGATGGCTACTAACTTGAGCGTCTTTATCCAGTATTGTAGATTTCCCTGTTTTTGTAGGAAACCACGGAAACTTCATCCCCCTCACCCCACCGGTCCCGCAATGGCCTTGACGCGAGCGGATGAAGTTGAGAGGAGAACTCCACTTATATCATATGGAGCGTTTCGCCAATGCTGCGGTTCTTCCGTCTCGCCATGCCGCTTGCCGCTATATGGCTGTCGATCGTTGCGCTTGGATCTGCCTGGGCTGGGGAAACCTCTTACCCCATTACGATCAAGCATGCCTTCGGCACCACCACCATCGCCAAAAAGCCCGAGCGGGTGGCGACGGTGGCATGGGGAAACCATGAGGTGCCGCTGGCGCTCGGCATCGTGCCGGTCGGTTGCGCCGCAGCCAATTTCGGCGACGATGATGGTGACGGTCTGCTGCCATGGGTGTCGGAGAAGCTGGCAGCGCTGGGCGCACAGAAGCCGGTTCTGTTCGACGAGGGCGACGGCATCGATTTCGAGGCGGTCGCCGCGACGAAGCCCGATGTGATCCTCGCCGCCTATTCGGGCCTGAGCCAGGCGGACTATGACACGCTGAGCCAGATCGCCCCTGTGGTCGCCTACCCGCAAGCCGCATGGTCAACCGACTGGCGCGACATGATCCGCCTGAACAGCGCCGGGCTGGGCATGGCCAACGAGGGCGACGCGCTGATCAAGAAGATCGAAGGCGAAATCGCTGCGACCCTTGCCAGGCACTCCGAACTGCGCGGCAAGTCGGCCATGTTCATCACCCATCTCGATGCGACGGATTTGAGCACCGTCAATTTCTACACCGCCAACGATACGCGGGTGAAATTCTTCTCCGAACTGGGCCTGAAACCGCCCAAAAGCGTTATGGAGGCTTCCACCCCCGGGCGCTTCGCCGGTTCCGTCAGCGCCGAGCGCATCGACGCCTTCGATGATGTCGATATCGTCGTCACCTATGGCGGCCCGGAACTGCTCGCCGCGCTGAAAGCCAATCCGCTGACGGCCCGCATGCCCGCCGTCGCCAATGATTCCATCGTCCTTCTCGGCGGCGACCCCCTCGGCACGGCAGCCAACCCGACGCCGCTGTCCATTTCATGGGTGCTCGAGGATTATGTGGATTTGCTGGCGAAGGCGGCGGCGAAGAGCAAATGATGCAGGCTGCAGCAGTTCACGCTATAGCGATTTCCTTCACCCTCGCCCTTCGAGGCTTGGCTCACGCGAGCGCCTCAGGATGAGGAGCTACGGACGCGTCGCGGAATGCCCCTCACCCTTACCCTCTCCCCGTGATTTACGGGGAGAGGGGGACACGGACGTTTTCGCTTGTCTCTTCCGCCAGGTACAGGGGACAAGGACGAGGTGGCAACGCTTGTGTCCGCCTCGCCCCGCGTGCGGGGAGAGGGTAAGGGTGAGGGGCATTCCACGGGATGTACTGTTTGGCCGCCACGCCCTTACATCCTCAACAATTGACTTGATGAGGGTGAAAGGACGGCGGCACTCCAGTAGTCCTCATGGTCAGGTGCGATTGATGCGCAGTGGAATGAGCCTCGAACCACGAGGGCGCTTGGCACTTATCCGATGACCAGCACCAAACCCCTCTCCCTCGCCGCCCTCATCGCGGCGCTCGCCCTCCTCTGTGCCCTCTCGGTCGGCGTCGGCACGCGCGCGGTCGGCTTAGGCGATATCATCGCCGCGCTTCAGGGCCACACCGAGACCATCGGCCAGGCCGCCGTGGCAATGCGCATCCCCCGCACACTGCTTGCCCTGCTCGCGGGCGCCGCTCTTGGGCTGGCCGGGGCGGTCATGCAGGGCGTAACGCGCAATCCGCTGGCGGATCCCGGCATTCTCGGCGTCAATATGGGCGCGTCGCTTGCCGTTGTCGTGGCGGTGGCGTGGTTCCATATCACCTCGTCCCAGGCCTATATCTGGACGGCGATCCTCGGCGCGGGATGCGCGGCGGCTTTCGTCTACACCATCGGCTCCATGGGGCGCGGCGGGGCGACGCCGCTCAAGCTGGCGCTTGCCGGAGCGGCCACCTCGGTTGCCTTTTCCTCGCTGGTCATCGCCGTGGTGCTGCCGCGCAACGACATTGCCGGCGGCATCCGCGCCTGGCAGGTGGGCGGCATCGGCGGGGCGACCTTCGACCGCATTTCCCATGTGCTGCCCTTCCTCGTCGTAGGCTTCATCATCAGCCTCCTCTCGGCGCGCAAGCTGAACTCGCTGGCGCTGGGCGACGACCTCGCCGCCGGGCTCGGTGAAAAAGTCGCAATCGCCCGCGCCATCGCCGCGCTGGGCGCGATCCTCCTTTGCGGTGCGACAACAGCCATCTGCGGCCCCATCGGCTTTGTCGGGCTGGTCGTGCCGCATCTCTGCCGCCTGCTCACCGGCGTCGATCACCGCTGGCTGTTGCCCTTTTCCGCGCTGGGCGGAGCCTGCCTGCTGCTGACATCGGATATCGCCGGACGCATCCTCGCCCGTCCGGGCGAGCTCGATGTCGGCATCGTCACCGCCTTCGTCGGCGCGCCATTCTTCATCTGGATCGTCCGCCGCCAGCGGGTGCGTGAGCTGTGACCATGCCCGCCTTCACTCTCGATACCATCGCCACTATCAGGCAACGCCGCGCCAGACAGCGCCTGTCCTTCATTGCGATTCTGGTGGCCATACTCGGCCTCCTCTTCGCCCTCACTCTGTCGCTCGGCCAATCCTACACCCCGCCCTCGCAAGTCCTCCGCGTGCTCATGGGCGAGAATGTGCCGGGCGCGGCCTTCACGGTGGGCCAATTGCGCCTGCCGCGCGCGGTTATGGCGGTGCTGGCGGGCCTCTGCTTCGGTCTCGGCGGCGCGGCATTCCAGATCATGCTGCGCAATCCCCTCGCCAGTCCCGATATCATCGGCATCAGCTGGGGCGCGAGCGCGGCGGCGGTCTTCGCCATCGTCGTGCTGTCGCTGAAAGGCCCGGTTGTCTCTGTCTTTGCCGTCGCCGCCGGCTTGAGCGTGGCGCTCGCCGTCTATGCGCTGTCCTCCCGCAACGGCGTCGCCGGAACGCGGCTGATCCTCGTCGGCATCGGCGTTTCCGCCATGCTGGAAAGCTTCATCGCCTATATCCTTACCGGCGCTCCCGCCTGGAATCTGCAGGGCGCTGCGCTGGCTCACCGGCAGCGTCAATGGTGCGCAACTCGACCAGGCGCTACCGCTGCTTCTGGCGCTCATCCTCTTCGGCGGCGGGCTCCTCAGCCGCGCCCGTGATCTGGAAGCGCTGCGGCTGGGCGACGACACTGCCGCGGCGCTCGGCGTCAATGTCGCCCGCACGCGCATCGTCATCATGATAACCGCTGTCGGCATGATCGCATCGGCAACGGCGGTGACCGGACCCATCGCCTTCGTCGCCTTCCTCTCCGGCCCGATTGCCGCCCGCATCGCCGGCCGCAACGGATCGCTGCTCATCCCATCGGCGCTGACTGGCGCAATCCTGGTGCTGGCGGGCGATTATTGCGGCCAATTCCTGTTGCCGGCCCGCTATCCTGTGGGCGTCGTCACCGGCGCGCTGGGTGCTCCCTATCTCATTTACCTGATCGTGCGCGTTAACAGGAACGGAGGCTAGCCCCATGACCGTCCACGCCCTCACCGCCAGCGAGCTTTCCGCCGGCTATGGCGACAGCGTCATCCTCGACGGGCTCGACCTGACCGTGCCATCAGGCAAGATATCAGTCATCGTCGGGGCCAATGCCTGCGGCAAGTCCACGCTGCTGCGCACCCTCTCCCGCCTCATCGCGCCGCGCCGGGGCAAGGTGCTCCTCGACGGCAAATCGATCCACGCCATGCCGTCGCGCAAGCTGGCGCAGACGCTGGGCCTCCTGCCGCAATCGCCCATCGCGCCCGAGGGCATCACCGTCGCCGATCTCGTCAGCCGTGGCAGGCACCCTCATCAGGGCCTCTTCGCGCGCTGGACGCGTAGGGATGACGAAGCGGTCCATGCCGCGCTCACCGCGACTGGAATTCTCGATCTCACGGAGCGGCCGGTGGACGAGCTCTCCGGCGGCCAGCGCCAGCGGGTATGGATCGCCATGGCGCTGGCGCAGGAGACGGAAATCCTGCTTCTCGACGAGCCCACCACCTTCCTCGACATCAGCCACCAGATCGAAGTGCTGGATCTCCTCACCGATCTGAACCAAACGCGCGGCACCACCATCGTCATGGTGCTGCACGACCTCAACCTCGCGGCGCGCTATGCCGACCACCTGCTGGCCATGGTGGGCGGCAAGCTGCACGCGTCCGGCACGCCCGAAAAGGTCTTGAGCGAGGAGAATGTCCGGCAGGTCTTCGGCCTGGAAAGCCGCATCATGACCGACCCGATCTCAAGCCGGCCGATGATGCTCCCCATCGGCCGGCACAGGATACCCGTCACCATCTGACCCTGAGGCCGACATTGCCTGACACGACATAGCTGTCGGCGAAGTGGTCGACGGTGGTTCTGGCCAGCGCTTCG
>NZ_BMHH01000048.1 GCF_014640615.1 Paramesorhizobium endophyticum
TGCGCGCGCCGAAAGTGGCCGACTTTTGCTCCGCCCCGTGGCCGGTTTTTACTCCGCCGTTGACAGGATGACTCGAAATGCAACCGAGCGGCGGGCGTGAGCTCGCACACGATGATGCATTCGAATGGCGTTTCAGAGGAGATATCCGAGATCACCGTGCCGTCAATGTCTGTGACACGTGAGCCCCGCAGCTCCTCGATGTAGCGCAAGACCTGCCGGACAGGATCTTGGCTCGGTCGGTCGTCACCGGGGCGCTTAAACTCGACGATTACGACCGGCTCCGCCATCCCCTCACGGCGGAAGCCCAATGGGTTGAAGAATATCAGGTCCGGTTCTTTCCTAGACCCAGTATCCTTCGCGAGGGCATTGATAGCCTTGTCCGACGCAAAGAATTCGTAGGTGCTAAGGGAATCGTCCAGCATCCACAAATTGTGCCGAGTATGTTCTCCAGATTTGTACATTTCTCCCATCGGGCAGATGATCTCGTGGATCACGCGCTCGTAATGGTAGGACTTCTTCTCATCGTCTTTGAATTTCAGGAGCACATTGGAGATCTGCAGCAGTTGATGGCGCTTCACGACGAGCTCGGCCAACCTCCCTCTCTCCTGATTCTGTATTTCCTCGAGCGTTTCTCGCGCCTGATCGCGTGCTTCGTCATCAAGTGAGGCAAGGTTATCGAGTTCGTCGATTTTCTTCCGAAGGTCTCGCTCTTCGCGATAAAGCAGCACGAACAGGTTCTGCGCGATCTGCTCATCGTCCATGCCCGGAGACAGGCCGTTGACGTAATCTTCAATGCTCTCGAACTGCGTCGCGAGTTGCGGATGCTCGATCACCAGCCCTTCGACAGTGACCTTCTGCCGGGCACGCATCTTGCGGATATGATCGATGAGGAACGCTTCTGCGGTTCCGAGGATCGCCCTTTCAAGTATCTCCTGCTGTTCATTGGTCAGCTTGAATCCTAAGCGCTCCTGGTCCACTCTTTCGTCGAGGAAGTCGCTTCGGACAACGCCTACATAGGACTTTCCATCGGGAAGCTCTTTGAGCGCATATTTCCGTTCGATCGAGACCGGATCGCCTACAAGCCGCCCGTGGGCGGTCAAGAGGTAGCTGTTGCGCAGATTGGTCGACACGGAATTGTCGACAAAAAGATGGCTGACGGTCAATTCCGTCGCACCATTCCCGAAATCGACGGAGATCGTTTCGGATACTGGCCTGTCGACTTTGCCCGAAATGAAGTCGTTCAGGCTCGCGGTCTCGCCGTCATACGTAATGAAGATTTTCGGCAGGGTGCCGGAGATGAACTGCGGAAAGAAGTGAAGAGCCAAGTCCTTGAGGTAAGAGCTCGGCCGAACTCGGCCGCGCTGCTCCCTCCTCAGCTTCGACAGCGTCACGGTCGTGCCGTCGGCATCCCCTGCTGGCGAGACGCGCTTGTAGGCGATAGAGTTTTGCTTCTCCGGTGCGAAGCGAAAGCGGACCCGTTCCTTCGAGCGTCCCACTTTCACGACACTGTCGACGCGAATCGTCTGAAACAGCTTGATCCAGATAAAACGGCCTACGCCTTTCCCGCCGCGCTTGTATTTGAAGCGGCTATCGCTGGTCTCGAATGAGTCAAGGTTTTCCTCGGTAAATCCAATCCCGTTGTCGGTTATGGATATCAGTTCGACATCACCGTTCTCGTCGTGAGAGATATCGACATTGACCCGTCCCTTCGCCGCGGCGTTTTCCTCACCGAAGCGGTCGTTGATCGCATGGATCGAGTTGCTGACTGCCTCATAGACGGAGTACAGCAAAGCGGTTCGTCCATCGGGAAGGCGCATATTGTTGATGCGGCCGAGCACGTCGAACTTCATATGACTTCGGGCCTACGCCCCTCCCTGCTTGGCAATGGTAACCGACGGCACCGTTTAATTTTGACTGTACTCGGGAAATTCCCGAGACAATAGGCCCAGGTCGGACCAACACCGATACGTCAATCTATAGATAAAAACTCGGAACCGGGGACATTTTCTATCGCCTGCCATTGGCAGCTCTTGGTTGGCGCACTCGATCCGGTGAACGGCCGCGATGGGGTCGAGAGCGGAAATTCAAACTGAGACACTCTCACAATGACATTTTCCTTGCTTAGCACGGCGTTTTTCCGTACTCTTTACGAGAAAGGAAAAGCCCATGCCAGCCGTATCCAAAAGCAAGCATGAACTCAAAACGGACCGTATCGAACTGCGGGTTTCGCCGACAGCCAAGCACCTTATCCAGCGCGCTATGGCCGTATCCGGCCTGACCGCGGGAGATCTCGCCTTTGAAGGCGCGCGCCGCGTACTCGATGAACATGAGCGTATTGTCCTGAGCGGTGAGGACAAGCAGGCGTTTCTCGACGCATTGCTCAATCCGCCGGAACCTGCGGACAAACTCGTTGCCGCCTTCAAGCGCCATCGCCAGATGGCCGGTTGATCGGTCGTGGGAATAATATTCGAGGCACTCGGCAAGCACCATGACCGGACACGGTTTTCGAGCGGGCAACCGGCGCACGATGACTGGTTCCGTAAGCGCGCAAGCCAGGATGAGAAGCGAAACCTTGCCCATACCTTCGTTGCGATGGACGACGAGATGGGTGTCGTTGGTTTCTATTCGATCAGTACCCTTTCGGTCGCTTTTGATGTGATCCCGCCGGAGATTTCGCGCAAGCTACCGCGTTATGACGAGATCCCCGCCGCGCTGATCGGTCGGTTGGCGCGTCACGAACGGGTTCGCGGCAAGGGCCTCGGTGAGATGCTTCTGACGGATGCGCTGCGGCGCATTCTCGAAGCAAGCAAGACCTTGCAGTTGTTCGTCATCATCGTGGACGCCAAGGATGACAAAGCGGCCGCATTTTATACCAGTTACGGATTCCAGCGGTTTCCGAACCGGCCAAATCGATTGTTCATCCAGAAGTCGGTGGTGATGTCGGCGCTGGAGCGATCGCTCGACTGAAGAACGCAAATTTATTCTACGCATTGGGGGATTCGCCTGTCCCGAAATTCAAGTATTCTTACGCGCACGCCCTCTATTCCCGCCGCTTGATCTGCGATTGACCACGAAGCGGTGCGACGGGGAACGGCGCTCTATGACGGAGTACGCTGCAATGCCCGCGATTTCGCATTCACATCCGCCGGTTTCCGGCCCAATCTTTGCCCGCAGCGGAATGGTCCGCTCAAGAGCTAGGATCGTATTGTGGCAAAACGGAACGGAGCAACGGCAAGCACCGCGCGGGTGGTTCTTATACCATCCGACACCATGCCGGCCTACGATCCGTCCCAGCCCGATCCTCGTCTTCGGGAATTCGTCCGAATGCTTGCCCGGCAGGCTGCCCGCAAGTTCATTGAAGCAGAACAGGAGCGCGCCGCTCGCGAACGCCTCCGCAAATAGGAGGGCCGTCTCATGAGAGCTGCACTCTACGCTCGTTATTCTTCCGACAATCAACGCGACGCCTCGATTGAAGACCAGCTTCGGCTTTGCCGCGCCCGCGCCGAGCGGGAAGGCTGGACCGTCCTTGACAGCTATACCGACCGGGCGATCTCCGGGGCATCGCTGCTGCGGCCCGGTGTGCAGGAGTTGATTGCCGACGGCCTGAAGCGCCGCTTCGACGTGATCCTGACGGAATCGCTCGACCGGCTTTCCCGCGACCAGGAAGACATTGCCGGCTTCTACAAGCGGATGCGCTTTGCCAGCGTGCAGATCATCACGCTTTCCGAAGGCGAAGTGAGCGAGCTGCATATCGGTCTCAAGGGCACGATGGGCGCACTCTACCTGAAAGACCTTGCCGACAAGACGCGGCGTGGCCTGCGTGGCCGTATCGAAGATGGCAAGTCGGGCGGCGGGCTTTGTTACGGTTATGACGTCGTCCGCCGGATTGATGAGGCAGGAGAAGCCAGCCGCGGCGAACGCACGATCAACGAGACCGAAGCGAATATCGTGCGCCGCATTTTTGAGGAATATCTGGACGGCAAATCGTCGCGCGCCATCGCTATGGGGCTGAATGTCGAAGGCGTGCCTGGGCCACAAGGCAGCGAATGGGGACCATCGACCATTCACGGCAATCCGAAGCGCGGAACCGGTATTCTCAATAACGAGCTTTATGTCGGCAAACTGGTTTGGAACCGGCTCCGCTACCTGAAGGACCCCGACACAGGCAAACGCGTGTCGCGGCTCAACCCGGAATCGGAATGGGTCGTGCAGGAGATGCCGGAACTGCGCATCGTCGATCAGGCAATCTGGGATGCGGTGAAAGAGCGGCAGGAGAAGCTCGCGCACGACCCGGCGATCGAAACGAGCAACAACTTCCTGTGCGAGCGCCGCCGCCCGAAGCATCTTTTCACCGGCCTGATCAAGTGCGGCTGCTGTGGTGGCGGCTATTCGATGATCTCGAAGGACATGCTCGGTTGCACCAATGCGCGCAGCAAGGGCACTTGCAACAATCGCCTGAACATCCGGCGCGATACACTTGAGGCCGCAGTATTGAGCGGCCTCGAGAAGCATCTGATGGAACCCGAACTGTTCAGGGAATTCTGCGAGGAGTTCACGCGAGAAGTGAACAAGGCACGGATGGATGCCCGCGTTTCCATTGAGGCGGGCGAGGCTGAGATCAAGAAGATTGATCGTGAGTTGGAAAAGATCCTCGACCTTTACCTGAAGGACGCCCTGTCGGTGGATATGGTAAAGGAGCGCGGCGCGAAGCTGGAATCTCGCAAGCAGGAATTGAAAGCCTTCCTTGATGGTGCCGAAAAGCCCCCTGCCCTGCTCCATCCGAACATGGCGAAGATTTACCACGAGGAGATCGCCGCCCTTCGTCTCCAACTTGGCAATGAGGAGACGTGGACTTGCTTCGGAAAAGTGGAGAGGCAATTTCAGATCATGCGGCCAGTCTCTCGAACTGCGCGGGGCTTAAATAATCAAGCGCCGAATGCCGCCTGGTTGGATTGTAGAAGCCATCGATGTAGCGGGCAATGGCAATTTCTGCCTGATTTCGCGTCTGGAAGACGGTTCTCCAGACCAGTTCCGATTTCAGCGTCTTGAAGAAGGTTTCGACCATGGCGTTGTCGTAACAATTTCCCTTTCCCGACATCGAGATGAGGATGCCGTTGTCGCGCAGCAACATCTGATAGTCGATCGAGCAATATTGGCTGCCGCGATCGGAATGATGGATCAGTCCGGGCTTGGGTCGCCGCATGATAATGGCCTTCCGAAGAGCATTGAGCGCCAGAGCGCGGTGCAACCGGCCATCGACAGCCCAGCCGACGACGCGGCGGGAGAGCAGGTCGATGACCACAGCCAGATACAGCCAGCCCTCACGGGTCCAGATATAGGAAATATCGGCACCCCATTTCTGATTGGGCCCGGTCGCGGCAAAATCCTGATCGATGATATTCGGCGCAACCGGGAAGGCATGCTGGCTGTCGGTGGTGCGCTTGAACCGCCGCTTTTGCCGGGCATGGAGACCATTTTCCCGCATCAGCCGGGCGGTTCGCCGTCGACCGATGGCAAAGCCGCTGTCCTGCAATTCCCGCGTCATGCGTGGACTGCCGTAGGTCTCATGAGAAAGCGCGTAGGCCGAACGCACATGGGCCAGCATCGCCATGTCTTCACGCTGCCGGCGACTGGCAGGTCGATCCTTCCAGGCAAAATAGCCGCTCTGGCTGACGCCCAGAACCTTGCAAAGACGGTGTGCGGGGAATTCCGTTTTCGCCTGGTCGATGAAACGGAATTTCATCGACTTCCCTCCTTGGCGAAAAAAGTTGCGGCGCGCTTCAGTATCTCGCGCTCCTGCCGCAGGATTTCGTTCTCCCGGCGTAACCGCTTCAGCTCGGCCGCCATATCTTCATTCTGGGCTGAATGCGCCGGATCGTCCATCGCCTGATCCCGGCTCCGGCCAATCCAGCGCACCAGCGTCGATAGGCCGATACCCAGATCCTGCGCAATTTCGCGCTGCGTCCGACCGCTCGTCTGCGCCAGGCGCACCGCCTCCTTCTCAAATTCCTTCGTGAAATTCTTCTGCTTCGGCATTCCGGTTTCCTTTTAACTCAAGAAAACCTCTCCACTTTTCCGAAGCAAGTCCAACGAGAGCATTGGCGGCTGACCGATTGCGCTCGCTGGTCAGTCGCATCGAGCTTGTTCCGGACAGCGGAGAGCTGGTGATTGTGCTGCGCGGTGACCTTGCGGCGATCCTGACGTTTGCATCCGGCAAGAAGAACCCGGATTTCTTGAAGGAGAAGGAGCTTCTCGAAGAACTGTTGGGCCGGGCGACGGAGGGCCAGAACGCAAAAAAGCCCTTGCGGGGCAAGGGCTTAAAGCAATCGCAGGGATCGGTGGTTGCGGGGGCAGGATTTCATCTTAACTTGCGGATCGCGCCGAGGCATCACCAAATGATGGAATTGCTATCCATCGAAGACCGTAGCGGACTGTTTCGTGCCGCCGCGTAGTTGTTCCATACCATCAACTAAGCTTCCGAAACACGAAAACTTTTATAGGCTCTCATCGCCCCGTTTGCAATATGCGCAATAATTATTGCGCATAGACTTGATATTTGCGCATAGATTCCGCATTCTTGCGCTTAAACTCTATGCGCAGGAAAGCGGTCAAACATGGTAAACCAAATCTTAGACGACGCTTTAGCAATGATTGAAGAGATTGTAGGCCGCCATAAAGGTGCTATTCCAGCATCGGAAATTCTTCGCGCCCTGCCCGCGCCTATTCCTCAACGCACGCTACAGTATCGCCTGAAGCGGTTGGTATCGGGCAATCGTCTTGTAATGGAGGGCGAAGGCCGGTGGGCAAAATATCGTCTGCCTGACATTGCTTCAGGCGCTGCACCATCTGATGAAGATCAGGCCTTCGCGATCGCGCTATCCGATGTGGCCAAATCGGTGCGCGATTATGTCCGGCAGGCACCTGAGGCTCGCAAGCCGGTCGGCTACAATCGCGATTTTCTTGACCGATACCGCCCGAATGTCACTTTTTATTTGACCGAGGCCGAACGAGGCCATCTGATGTCGGTAGGACGATCGCAGATCGCCGAGCAGCCGGCAGGAACCTACGCCAAGCACATCCTGAACAGGCTCCTCATCGATCTCGCCTGGAATTCGAGCCGCCTCGAGGGCAATACCTATTCACTCCTCGATACTAGGCGGCTCATCGAATTCGGCGAAGAAGCCAAGGGCCGAAGGCATGTCGAAGCGCAGATGATCCTCAACCACAAGGACGCAATTGAATTCCTGGTCAGCGCGGCCGACGACATCGGCTTCAACCGCTACACGATCCTCAATCTGCACGGGTTGCTTGCAAACAATCTCCTTTCCGATTCATCAGCCGCGGGTAGATTGCGCTACATCGCGGTGGGGATCGAACGATCCGCATTCCATCCTCTGGAAGTTCCTCAACTCATCGAGGAATCTTTCGATCAGATTTTGGTTACCGCCGACGCCATCGTCGACCCCTTCGAGCAAGCGTTCTTCGTCATGGTACAACTGCCGTATCTTCAGCCATTCGATGACGTAAACAAGCGCGTGTCTCGCCTTGCCGCAAATATCCCATTCATCAAGAACAACCTTTCACCGCTCTCCTTCGCCGATGTGCCGCGACAAGCGTATACCGAGGCAGTGCTTGGGGTGTACGAACTCAACCGCATTGATCTCCTTAAAGACCTCTTTCTATGGGCCTATGAACGCTCGGCTGCGCGTTACGCCGCTGTGCGCCAATCGCTCGGCGAACCTGATCCATTCCGTCTTCGCTATCGCGCCGAACTGCGTGAACTCGTCGCGCACCTCATCCGTGGCCGCACCGAACGCAAGGAGGTCGCCGACCGCGTCGCCGCTTGGGCGGCTGACAGGATCGATTCCGCTGACCGTGAGCGTTTCGTCGAGACTACCGAAGCCGAGTTGACGGAACTGCATGAAGGCAATTTCGCACGCTATCAGATCCGCCCCTCGGAGTTCGCAGCCTGGCGCAAAATCTGGGAGGCGAAATGACCGATAGCCCTGCCCCATTGTCGCGCAGCGACTTTGCGCGCCAATTTTAAATGCGCTGAGGAAGCCTCAGCCGTTCTTCCACTCAACCTGAACAAATATCTGCTTACTTGAACAAAGTCAGAACAACGGCTTTGACAATTTTTAGAAACCGTGGATGATCACCAAGCTAAGTTACAGCTATCAGCCAGATTCCGCTTGAATGCTGTAGCCGCGCAGGGGGCGGTAACGTGTCTATAGCTGCGCCGTTTTTTCCGTTCAACCGTTGTGATAGGACGACGCTCATGGCCAAAGATGCTGCACTATTGTCGGAGCTGCATAAGCTCATCGGTCAGTGGATGGATGCTGGCCAGATTGCACAGCCAAGCCAGATCGTTGAAGAAATTTTTAAGAACAAGCCTCTGGCTGGCCCTTATGCCAGCTTCTACAGGGCGTTCGCCAAGAAGGAATTGGTGGGCGTCGTTGCGCGAATGCTGAAGCGCGTCGGCATGAGCGATGATCCCGCATCTCCTCAAATGGTATTTCCTGGCCATACCCGCCTGGTTAAATCGTATCCTGTGCTTAGGAACGGCGAACGGGCTCTAGTCCCAATAAGCCTCTGCACGCCGCGAGAACTTTCTGACCACATATTACTTTTACGCAAGCAGGCCAAAGGCTGTGAGAACCACGCTACGGAATTGGAGAAATACGTGGCCAACAAAACCTCTTTGGAGGGGGTCCGAGCGCGCAACGAACAGCCAGAAGGTGTTGAAGTCGAGCCGGCCTGATATTGGGAATGCTTGCAGTATGGCACGCGATCAATTTCAACCGAGCGCTCCCCAGGCGGGCTATCCCTGTTCATATAGTTTTTCTAAGCGATTCACATAACAAAGCCGATGATATGAGTGAACTGACACGAGCCTGCGCTTGCGGCAGGCCGAGGTGATCCGCAATATACTTGCGATTGATTCTGGGGGAACACACACAAATGGCAGAAATTACGGGTGCCGAACTCGACGCAATTTTGTCGGGAGACCCAGACGAAATCGGCGTGCATCTGCATCTCGTCGAGCGTGATGTCGAGATCGATGGGCACAAGGTCCGAGTCTACTGCCACTGCCTGGTCGTAAGCGGTCAGCCGATAACGTCAGGCTTGAAGCTCCAGGGCATGAGTGCTTCGATTTCATAGGCTGGCCAACCTTGAACAAGGCGGGGCAATGTTTGGGAGAGCCAGTCGAGCGGATCGTTCTTTGCAAAATGGACCTCAAGACAGATAGCCGGATGCACTACCACGGCGCGGATGGGGTTTACGCGACTGTAGCCGAAGACGGCAGGCTGAAACTTACTGGGTCGAATCTAAAGTCCATGATGGTCCTACACACGCCATTCGCGACTGCCTCACATCTCTAGCACCATTCCTTCTCGAAGAAGATCGTCAGGAAGCGTCGCGTTCTGACTTCATAGGCGAGAAGCAGCATACCAAGGATTTGATATTTTGAGCCAAGACGAAGTCGTTACCATTGATCTCGACCTGATCGGAAATCCCAATCCGACGGCTCAAAATTTCATCCAGCGGGAAGCGCGAAGGCGGGTGATCCGGGCGTTTGTCTCGTCCGGTCAAACCGCCAGCCGATGAGAATGAAAAAGACGATCGCCCCGCCGCTCTTAATGTTTTGCAAGAGCGGCGCCATGACGCCATCCTTGTTTCAGCCCGGCGAGGAGAAGGCAAGACGACGTTTCTTGCCAGTATCCTCAAATCCATTGAAACAAACGAATACCGGGACGAATTTGCTAGGGCGTGTCGTCATTTGAGAATACATTTCCTGAGGATTTCCAAATCAGCTTTTCAGTGATTCATAAAG
>NZ_BMHH01000049.1 GCF_014640615.1 Paramesorhizobium endophyticum
CAGCACATTCTTAGGTGCTGTCCAACTCGTCGCTGCGTTCATAACCCTCAAATGACGACACGCCCTAGCCTCCTCACCAGCAATGATTTTGAATCACAATTTAAACCGTTGGGGAATCCCCTCAGCGATTCACTTTATGGCTGACAGACTCTAGCGAGCGAACCTTCGAATATAAATATCGACGATATCGAGGTTTTTGTCGCGGCGGTCGGCGCCGGCAGCCTGGCGGAGGCCGCGCGGCGGCTCGGGCTGACGCCGATGGTCGCCACGCGCCGTCTTTCCTCGCTGGAAACAGATTTGGGCATTCGGCTGCTCCATCGCACCACGCGATCACTGGCGTTGACGCCTGAAGGCGAAATCTTCCTACCCTATGCCGAGGCGCTGCTGGAGACCAAACGGGAGGCCTTGACGCGGCTGCTTTCCGAGACCGGCACAGCGGTGGGGCTGTTGCGCGTTTCCGCCTCGGTTGCCTTTGGAGTCAAATTCATAGCGCCTATTATTCCGAAGATTCTGGAGAATAATCCGGACATGCGCATTTCGCTGGACCTGACCGACAGCGTATCCGATCTGGTCGCTACCGGCACCGATCTCGCAATCCCCATCACTCGCCTGCGCGACAGTAGTTTGATAGCGCAAAAGCTTGCCGACAGTCCTCGCGTGCTCGCCGCCAGCCCCGAATATGTCGCGAGGCATGGCCTTCCCGCCACGACGAGCGATCTTGTCCATCATGGCTGCCTGCCATTGTCGGGCATTACCCATTGGACGTTTCTGGCGTCGGGAGGCGAAAGACAGGTACGCCTGGGTGGACATTTCTCCTCCAGCTCAATTCAGGGCTGCCATGCAACCTGTCTTGCGGGTGGTGGCATAGTGCTTCTGTCCGCCTGGTATCTTGCCGAAGATATTGAGGCGGGACGCCTCATAAGCTTCGAACTGGAGGATGCGACGCCGGAACCGTATAATATCTGGGCCGTCTACCCTACGACCCGGCTGGTCCCGCAGAAGGTGCGGGTTTTTATCGCCCATTTGCGCGAAGCCCTGACGGAGGCAGGGCTTCGCGTGTGAGGATCTGCTTCGCCTACCACTTCACCTTCAGCCCGATATTCCCATTCAGCCTGTAGCTGTCGGCGAAGTGTTCGAGGCTGGTGTCGATGGTGACCTCGCCATAGAGGGCATATTTGCCGTCAGCCCAGCTATAGGTGCCGCCGCCGCCGATGCCGCCCCAGTAGCGGTCGTTCTGGGTGGCGAAGAGGACGTCCGATACCTTGATCTTGGTTGCCCTGCCGAATTCGTGGGAGAGGTTGGCGATGGCGTAGAGGTCGGCCTGGGTGAGCCTGCCTTGGCTGTCGCGCCAGGCCTGGCTGTAATCGGCGGCCAGCCCGAGCCGGCCCTTCAGGCTCTGGGTCTCATCATGGGTGACATGGGCGTTGAAGCTGTCCCAGAAACCGTCGAACCGCACCGCCGACCAGGTGAGTTGCGCCTGCGGCGTCACCGACCATTCCGGCGTGATGGCGACCCGCTTGCCCGCTTCCAGGCTCAGCGCATAGCCGAAGCCGTCGATCTCGCTGGCGAGCGTGCGGCGCGCCGTATCCGAAGTCAGGTCGCTGGTATAGAAGGTCGTCTGCGCGACGGCGTCGGCATAAACACCGTCATCGCCATACCAGGTCAACGTGCCACCAAAACCGTATCCATTGGCGTCGACGCCGCCCTGACCATGCACCGAGCCCATATTGGCCTTGGCATAGCCGTAATGCATGGTGAGGCCGCCGATCAGGCTGCCGCCAGCCGTTTCATAGAGCTTCCCGTCGATGCCGGCCTCCATGCCATAGGTATTGGTGTTGTATCGCGTGGCGCTGGACGAGTAGCTCGGTTCGAACCGGCCATGCGCACCCTCGATACGGCCCCAGACATAGGTGTCTGTGCTGATGTCGCCGCCGGGAGCTGCCGCGCCTTGCCCCTCGCCTCCGCTTGCCTGGCCCGCGCCGCTACGGTAGCGGCTGCCTACGCGCTGGCGCAAGGTGCCAACCTCGTTCAGTTCCTGCAGGACCTGTGCGTAGGCCTCGTAAACGGGTACGCCTGGTTGATAGAGCGGCGGCGGCGGTGGCGGTGGGGGCGGCGGATTGCAGTTGGGCCCCTCGCAGGGTGGAGGTCCAGGGTTCTTCAGTTCCGACCGTAAATACCAGTCGCCGTCAGCCGAGGCGTCGGCGCTGCCGGTGCTTCCCTTGGGCCCCTTGATGAGCCGGTAGGCGTAGGCGCCCGCCACCACTGCCGGGTCGCCCTGGGTGGTGGTGAAATCGCCCTTCAGCGTAAACACGCCGTTGGAAGCGCCATCGACATCGACAACCTTGATGCCGTTCGCGGTGGTCTGTGCGCCCGTGCCCCCTGCATTCTTCACCTGCAGGAAGCCCGTGCCCGCAGTGTCTCCCTTCACGTGGAGGAGGTCTGTCGGTGAATCGTCCTTGCCGAGCACCGTGTTGAGATGGATGGTGCCGTCCTGCGCGGTGTAATTGCCGGTCACGGTGAGCGTTGTTCCGGCGGTGCTGGTGGCATTGTCACCGATCCATACATCGCCGGCATTGACGAGGCTTGCCAGAGTCTGGATATGGCCCCGCATGTCCAGCGCGGCGCCCTTGTCGACGGTATAGTCCGAGTTCGGGCTGAACGCATTGTCCTTTGCCGCGGCAAGCCTGCCTTTCTTAACATTGGTGGCGCCGGTGTAGGCGTTGGCGCCGTCGAGTATGGTGGTGCCGGTGCCGACCTGCTCGACCGTGCCGTTACCGCTTATGTCGTTGGCGAAAGTGAATTCGTCGTTGCGGTTGAACGCCAGCGTGCCGCCACCCAGGCCGACCTTGCTGGTGCCGAGGCCGCCCGCATTGCCGCCGTTGCCGATCTCCAGTGTACCGCCGCGATCAATCGTCGTGCCGCCGCTGAAGCCGGCATTGTTGTTGGTAAGGATGGTTGTACCAGCGCCGGTGCGCTCCAGCTTGCCAGCGCCGTCAATAACATTGCCGACGATTTGAGAGCCGGTGGTGTTGAACACCAGGGCTGCGTTGTTGGTGATCCGGCCGGTTCCGGCTGTTCCGGTCCCGTCAATCCGCAACGTTCCGTCGCCGATGGTGATCGGACCGGTATAGCCGCTGTTGGCATTGGTGAGGATCAGGGCGCCCTTCCCCGACTTGGTGAGCGGGCCGGTACCGGAGATTTCGCTGTTAATGGTAAGATCAAACGGCGTCGCGCCGTCGACGCCAGCGCCAGTCATGAACGTGCCGCCGGCACGGATGACCACGTTGCGCGTATCGGCAAGCGCGAATGTTGCGGTGTTCTGCAGCGTCCCGCCATTGAGAGTAAGCGCGCCGCTCTGGTTCCCAAGGCTGTCGTCCTCGGAGATCGAGAGCACGCCGCCATTTACCAGCGTACCGCCGGAATACTGATTTTTGCCATTCAGCACCAGCGTGCCGAGGTCCCCTTTTACCAACTGAATACTGTGCCCCGCGGCCTCCACCAGCGGCACGTCGATGGTCGTTGTCCAGTTCTTGCTGTTCGTCGAGCCATCGCCGACCCGGATCAGGAATTGTTCGCCGCTCGGCTGGGCCCCCGTTCCGCCGGGCCACATTGTCAGCTGATCGTTCGGCGTCTGTCCCTGGAGGACATAGCCGTCGGCGGTGAACTGCATGCCTGAAACATTGATCGCCCCAGCGGTCGTCGAATCGACCGTTACAGCGCAAGGGCAGTTCACCCCCCCTGTCGCCGTGAAGTGGACAAAGGCTTTGTCCGTATACCTGCCTTTGTCGCCTGCCTCATCTTCCCAGTTCTGGAGCGCGCTAGCCGGCCCCTGCCATACACCGCTGCCGCCTTGTCCGCTCGCTCCGGGAGCCCAGATGTTCAACGGTTCCGAACCCGCAATCTGGATGTACACTTGTTTATTCGCCCTGTCGTATCCCAGCTTCGCGCCGGGGGGCAAGTTCGATACATCGGTGAAACTGCCATTCAACTGGCCAGTGCCGGACGTACCAGCCGTCATGAGATTTGTCCTGCCGGTATAGAGCGTTGCATTGTTGTTGAGCGTGACCGTCAGCTTCGTGTTCCCGGGGTCGATCGTCACATTTCCACCGACATCGACGTCCAGCGCGTCCGCCTCGCTTTTACCGGCTGAGACATTGTAGACATATTCCACCGTCGAGTTCGGGTTGATGGCGAGATCGCCGCCGATGGAGAGCTTGACGTTGCCGCCATTGCTGCCGTCATCCTCCATGTGCAGCGTGCTGCCGCTATTCAACTGCACGGTGCCGTTGACCGTGCCTGCGCCCGCCAAGGTTCCGCCATTCATCGTGACATTTGAACCGGCCACGCCGTTGACATTTAGCTTGCCGCCCGTCACCGTCGCGGCTTGGGCGATCTTGCCGGTCTTGTCGATCTGCAGCGTGCCGCCCGAAACAGTCGCCGTCCCGGTATTGCCGGTTTGATTGCCCTGAATTATGAGCGTGCCGCTCGAGACGCTGGTATTGCCCGTATAGGTGTTGTCACCGGAAAGAACGGTCGTGCCGCCTTCCTGGCTGACATTGCCCGAGCCCGAAATCAAGCCGGCATAGCTTGTGCCGGCCGTAGTGCTGAAGTGGAGGGTCGAGCCGGTAGCGTTGAGGTTAACCGTGCTGTTGGAGGTGCCAATCACGCCCCTGCCACTCACCGTCAGGTCGCCCTCGTTGATCTGCAGAGTGCCCGCATAGCTATTGTTGCTGGTAATGATCAGCTGGCCAATACCTGTCTTGGTGAGCGTATTGCTGCCATTCAACTGGCTCGCGCCGCTCAGCGTCAGGTTGCCGTCCGTTTTCACAGTACCGTTGGTGGAGAGCGTCAGCGGGCCGTCATAAACTATGTTTCCAGGGCCGGTCTCGAGCGTGGCCGTTGGCTGATTGTTTCCAGCGGACGTATCGAAGGTGACGCCCCCCTTTCCCAGATTGGTCGCTGACGAGACTGACACAGTTCCATCGCCGATGATGATCGGCTGGGCAAAGTTTGCATTGTTGCCGCTGAGCGCCAAGGTGCCCTTGCCGATTTTCGTCGGTGTTTTCGCGCCCGCCAGTGTTCCGGCCAGCGTCAAAGTGCCCCCAGCGTCCACCTCGATCTTGGCGTCGCTGTTGAACGTCACCGTCCCGCCCGTGGTGGTGACCGTGCCGGTCGCAACCAGCGTCGCCGTGGCGCCATTACCGCCGGTGGAAGTATCGAAGGTGAGATTGTTGGGAAGCGCGCCATCCGTTCCCACCGACACGATGCCGTTTGCGATGGTCAGCGTACCCGCGAAACCGGCGGTGTTGCCCGTGTTGGAAAGCGCGAGCGTTCCCTGGCCTTTCTTCGTCAATGTGCCATTGCCGGTTATCGCGCCCGAAGCGGTGAGGGTCAAGCCGGCCTCTTGGAGATCGATGGCGCCGGAGCCTTTGCCCATGTCAATGCCGCGGGTCAGTGTGTTCTGCGCGTTGAAACTCGTGCCCGTGATCTGCAGCGTACCGCCCTGGAACCCTACCGTGCCGGATGCGACGCCGAGATTCTCGTCCTTCGCCACCTGCAGAATGCCGGCCCTCATGATCGTGCCGAGCGAATAGCTGTTGTTGCCGTTCAGTACCAGCGTGCCGCCATCGTCCTTGACCAGATACACTTGGCCGCTCGCCGGATCGTCGGTGAGGTCCACATTGACCGTCGCAGTGATCATGGCGTCATTCGTCGATCCCCGGCCCACGCGGAAGAATGAATAGGTCGGGTTCGAGGTGGAACTCGTCTGGACCAGCGTGATCTTGTCGGTGCCGGGTGTCTGGGCCGAAATGGCATAGCCGTCGACCAGGAACTGCATGCCGCCACTGACGATGGTGTTGCCGCCGCTCGATTCGACCTTCACGTTGCCCCCCGTCGTCTCGAAGATCGCCAGGCTTCCGGGCGTGTAGAAATTATTGGTCTTGCCGTCCATGGTCGCCCAGTTTTTATTGCTGGTTATGCTCTGCCATGTCCCGCCGCCGCCCGAGACGACGCCATCGTTAATCGTGGTCCCGGGATCCCAATAATTCATGGTGGCGCCCGTGGTATTGATGAGTTGAACCTCGTTATTGTTGGGCTTCCAGGTGTAGAATTGCGGGTTTGCCGTGCCGTCCACGGTCACGGTGTTGTTGAAATTGCCTGTTACCCCCGCGGTGGACTTGATGAGGCCGTAATGGCCCGGCGCGAGCTCGTTGCCTGGCTGCTGCTTGACGCTGACCGTCGCGTTGGAGTCGATCGTCACGGCTCCCGTCACCTGGATCTCCAGGTCATTTTCACTGATGGTCCCGGTCTTGGTGTAATCATACTCCATCGTCCCGCCGGCCTTGATGTCGAGCTTGCCCTTGAGCGTGAGTATGCTGGGGCCGGGCGTCAAATCCTGCGAGAGAAGCGTGCCGTTGGCGCCCACTTCCACGTCGCTGCCGATGGTGCCGGAACCGGCGAGGACGGCGGCGGTGGCTCCCGCCCCCCCGACGGTCACTTTGCCCGTTGCCCCGCTGTTGTCGCCGTTGATGATGAGCTTGCCTGTGCCGGTGACCGTCGTCGCGCCGGTATAGGTGTTCGCGCCGGAGATGACCTGCGTGCCGCCGCTGACCGTGAGGCCGCCCCCCGTGCTTTCTATCACGCCCGCGAATTCCGGGCCGGTGGACAGGCCGGTCGACAGGCCATTGGTGATTTCGAGCGTGTTGGCGCCCAGACTGACCGTGCCCGTATTATCGCCGGCGAGGCTTTTGATTTTCATGCTCGCCGCGCCGGACATATCGAGGATGGGGGCGGGAGTGGGAGGAGGAAGGCCCGCCGTACCCTGGGGAAGTTGCGCGTCGCCGACCGTCACGCTCGTGGGGTTGCTGAGATCGCCGGTAACCTGCAGCGTCCCGTCCGTGATTGCCCAGGGGATAGTGCCGGTGGTAGCGGAGGTGCCGCTTGCCACCCAGGTGGTGGAGTTATTCTTCACGATATAATCGAAGCCGGAAATATATTGCGTCGCGGCAAGGTCGAACGTATCGCCGTCAGTGCCCCCCAGCACGAATAAATTGCCCGTTCCCGTGGAGGTGATGGCTCCCGCCCCGATCGTGCTGGGCGTCGTTGTATCCCCAAGCATATAGCCCTTGTGGATCTCGAAAATATTGTTGTTGCCGCTGATCGACACCGTCGGGCCATAATTGGTGCCGTCCGTCCCGCCTAGTAATTGCCCTCCCGTGGTGATGACTTGATTATCGTCACCGGAAATCTCGATAGCCGATCCCAGATCATTTTGGGCGGCAGCCGCTCCTCCCGTTAAACTGTAGACATTCACCGTTATCACATTGTTGCCGCCGCTGATCTTGATAGCGGCGCCACCTTTTCCATTTCCATTCTGCGCCGTGCTCGATCCGCCCTGCCCCCCCGTAACAGTCGCACCTGGACCCACAAAGGAAATCTCATTGTAGGAACCGCTCACCACCATCGCGGCGCCTCCATCACCAGCCTTTCCAGTGGAGCCGCCATTGCCGCCACTGCCGCCGGTCACGTACCCAGTAATAGGGTTATCGAGAGTGATTGCTACCTTTTGTGTGCTGGTGCCTATGCTATCAAACCAGGCGCCGTCTCCGCCCTTGCCGCCCGTTACACCGTCCCCGCCTTTGCCACCGACAGCGTTAATGTCTGAGTTAGGCGTTAAAAAGTCCAATGCGGCGGTGCTTTGGTAAACCAGCCCCACGCCGCCCCCGCCGCCGCCGGCCCCGGTGCTCATGCCTCCATTACCCCCTATGAACTCGGTGGTCCCGCCTGTTTCAGGAACGAATTGACCGCTTTGAAAAACGAAGCCAACGCCGCCGCCGCCGCCGGCACCGGCATTGTTCAAGCCCCCGCCATCGCCGCCCTTGCCGCCTACCGCGTAAGTGCTTCCTGTAGGTTTATAATCGGGCCCGCCCGGGGTTTTGACAAAAGCCGCGCCGCCGCCGCCGCCCGCTGCATTGCCCCCAGTACCGCCCTGCGCTCCTTTACCACCGATTAGCTCCCAAACGGTGTTGGCAATGTCTGAATTGTTAATGGCGGGTGCGCCGCCGCCGCCGCCGATATTGCCGGTTCCGCCAGCTTGGCCATCGTGACCCGTATACATGCTACCATTAATATTAACGCTAGCGGGGGGCTGGCCACCGCAGCCGGGATTTGTGCCAGTGCAGTTTTGCGCGCCGCCGCCATTGCCGCCACCTTGCGCCGTGCCGTTGGTGGGCGGGCTCTGGTTGGGCGCGCCGCCGCCCGCGCCTCCCCCGAGGCTGCCGCCATCCCCCCCATTGGCGCCCCCGGCGCCCGCGCCGCCCGCGCCGCCGCCGGTCGCCGTTTGCGCGTATGCTGCGGGCGCGATGCCCGGCATCACGGCGGCGGTCGCGAACAGCAGGGCAAGCGCAGCCGTCACAGGGCGAGGAGCGATAGAACGCAAGAAAAATCCCGCACTGTTCCGCTTCCGCGCAACGGGCCGCCTCGCTTCTCGCCCTGCTTCCATCCGCACACCCAATGAATAGTTGCTTGCCTAACCACGCCAGCGGATCGGTCCTGGTAAATCGATAGTATATAAGTCTTACTCAAAAATAAAAAAGCAAGGCTTTTAATAAAAATCAATCCATTGCGCGAGTTATTCTTTATCCATAGCGAATATTTATTTCTTAGTTGCGATTTGATGCTTCAGATGGCCTGTAATTTCTTGATGGAACCATCGGGGCTCCGGCCAGCCATTCCGGTGCTGGTGACTGCAAATCAATGGCCAGAGCAGCAGTATGCCATGTCGAGCCCTAGATGGCGTTGGCGAGAGTGGCGCTTTTCAGGCTACTCCGACAGGCTCGCGTCTCATGTTTTAATTGGGGACCGGAGTTGTGATGGAGACGTGGAGGAATGGATCCGAGGGATGGTTCGGGGATCAATTGCCCCCAATAGTTGTAACGGCTCAATGTGAATACACGACCGTTTTCCATCAAAATATGAACCGCTCGAGTGTCGATCAGAACTCAACTGAAACGCTGTTTAGAAAAGGTGCGTAGCTCTGCCGTCACCCCCGGGCTAGCCCCACTGCTGTCCGGTTTAAATTTCTGGACAAGGTGCATGACATTGATTCTACTCGCTTTCAGACG
>NZ_BMHH01000050.1 GCF_014640615.1 Paramesorhizobium endophyticum
ATGGCTGCGCTGCCCATCGGCACAAAATCAGCCGCCGCGTAGAATTGAGATTCTTCACGGTCGACTATTTAATCATCATAGATTGTGTATTGCGTGTGGTTGCGGCGTTTATTGATTCGGATTCGCTTTTTATTATTATATTTCTGCTTCTCTCTCTCTCAACTCAAAGACGGCATCTTTCGTGCGTTTTGACGCGCGCGTGAGAGGGGTCATGCCTTGCCGGGTCCGGCCCGCTGTCCCATATGATTTGGGGCGCCGGGCGGATCAGAGTCACCAGCGCCTTCGCCGGTGCCTAAAGGGGCCGGGAAGAAAAAGGAGACGGTCATGAATATTGAAAAATATAGCGAGCGCGTGCGTGGCTTCATCCAATCGGCCCAGTCCTTCGCGCTCTCCCAGAACAATCAGCAATTCATGCCGGAACATTTGCTCAAGGTCCTCGTCGATGACGATGAGGGGCTGGCGACCTCACTGATCGAGCGGGCGGGAGGGAAGATCGCCGATGTGCGCCTCGGGTTGCAGGCGGCACTCGATGCATTGCCGAAGGTCACCGGCGGGAACGAGCAGCTTTACCTGTCCCAGCCGCTGGCGAAGGTTTTCAACACCGCCGAAGAACTGGCGAAGAAGGGAGGGGACAGCTTCGTCACCGTCGAGCGGCTCCTGACCGCGCTCGCCATCGAGAAATCGGCCAAGACCTCCGAGATTCTTTCGCGCGCCGGCGTGACGCCGGCGAAGCTCAACCAGGCGATCAACGATATCCGCAAGGGGCGCACCGCCGATTCGGCTTCCGCCGAAAGCGGATATGACGCGCTCAAGAAATATGCACGCGACCTGACCGCCGATGCGCGCGCGGGCAAGCTTGACCCGGTCATCGGGCGCGACGACGAAATCCGGCGCACGATCCAGGTCCTGTCGCGGCGCACCAAGAACAATCCGGTGCTGATCGGCGAGCCGGGCGTCGGCAAGACGGCGATTGCCGAAGGGCTGGCGCTTAGGATCGTCAATGGCGACGTGCCCGAATCGCTGAAGGACAAGCAACTGATGGGGCTCGACATGGGATCGCTGATTGCCGGGGCGAAATATCGCGGCGAGTTCGAGGAGCGCCTCAAGGCAGTGCTTTCGGAAGTGCAGGCGGCGGCCGGGCAGATCATCCTTTTCATCGACGAGATGCACACGCTGGTCGGCGCGGGCAAGGCGGATGGCGCGATGGACGCCTCCAACCTCTTGAAGCCAGCGCTGGCGCGCGGCGAACTCCACTGCATCGGCGCAACGACGCTCGACGAATATCGCAAATATGTCGAGAAGGACGCTGCGCTCGCCCGCCGGTTCCAGCCGGTCTTCGTCAACGAGCCGACCGTGGACGACACGATCTCGATCCTGCGCGGCCTCAAGGAAAAATACGAGCAGCATCACAAGGTGCGCGTCTCCGATTCGGCGCTGGTGGCGGCGGCTTCGCTATCGAACCGCTACATCTCCGACCGCTTCCTGCCGGATAAAGCTATCGATCTCGTCGACGAAGCCGCGGCGCGACTGCGCATGCAGGTCGATTCGAAGCCGGAAGAGCTCGACGAGATCGACCGCCGCATCATGCAGTTGAAGATCGAGCGCGAGGCGCTTCGTAATGAGAAGGACGCGGCTTCCAAGGACCGGCTCGAAAAGCTGGAAATGGAACTGGCCGGTCTGGAAGAAGAATCGGCGCGGCTCACCTCCGTCTGGCAGGCGGAAAAGCAGAAGCTTGGCCTTGCCGCCGACCTGAAAAAGCAGCTGGATGAAGCGCGCAATGCGCTCGCCATCGCGCAGCGCAGCGGCGAATTCCAGAAGGCGGGCGAGCTTGCCTATGGCAAGATCCCGCAACTCGAGAAGCAATTGGCCGAGGCCGAAAGCAGCGAGAACAAGGGCTCGATGCTGGAAGAGACCGTCTCGTCCGATCACGTGGCGCAGGTCGTTTCGCGCTGGACTGGCGTCCCGGTCGACCGGATGCTGGAGGGCGAGCGCGAGAAGCTGCTCCGCATGGAGGACGAGCTTGCCAAGCGCGTCGTCGGCCAGGGCGAGGCGGTGCAGGCGGTGTCGAAAGCGGTTCGCCGCGCGCGCGCCGGGTTGCAGGATCCGAACCGTCCCATCGGCTCATTTATTTTCCTCGGCCCCACCGGCGTCGGCAAGACGGAACTCGCCAAGTCCCTCGCCGCCTTCCTCTTCGCGGACGAAACGGCGCTGCTGCGCATCGACATGTCGGAATATATGGAGAAGCACGCGGTCGCCCGGCTCATCGGCGCGCCTCCCGGCTATGTCGGCTATGACGAGGGCGGCGTGCTGACCGAAGCGGTGCGGCGGCGTCCCTATCAGGTGATCCTGTTCGACGAGATCGAAAAGGCGCATCCGGACGTCTTCAACGTGCTGCTGCAGGTGCTCGACGATGGGCGGCTCACCGATGGGCAGGGCCGCACGGTCGATTTCCGCAACACAGTCATCATCATGACCTCCAATCTCGGCGCCGAATATCTGGTCGGCCTTGGCGAGGATCAGGATGTGGAAACGGTGCGCGAAGAGGTGATGGCAGTGGTGCGGGCGGCGTTCCGTCCGGAGTTCCTCAACCGTGTCGACGAGATCATCCTTTTCCACCGGCTCAAGCGCAAGGACATGGACAAGATCGTCGATATCCAGCTCGAACGGCTGCAGAAGCTTTTGAGCGATCGCAAGATCAGGATCGAGCTCAATGAAGAGGCCCGCAACTGGTTGGCGCAGAAGGGCTACGATCCCGCCTATGGCGCGCGTCCCCTGAAGCGCGTCATCCAGAAGGAAGTGCAGGACCCGCTCGCCGAGCACATCTTGCTGGGCGATATTCTCGACGGCTCCACGGTGAAGATCACCGCCGGTTCCGACCGCCTGAATTTCCGCGCGAAGGCCCCGGCCAAGGCGGCTGAAGCAGCCTGATTCGATAAGGGAGTAGGGGAATAAGGGAATAGGGGAGTATGTTTGGGTTGAGGCTGGCAATAGCCTTCCTCCCTTCCTCCCTTCCTCCCTTCCTCCCTTCCTCCCTTCCTCCCTTCCTCCCTTCCTCCCTTCCTCCCCTAAATCCCTTCTCTCTCGCTCGCCATTTTCATGTCCAGTTCATCTGTTCAACGAAATATTAAGGTAGAATCGCGGAAGTGCGATTCGCTCATTCATTTTGGTATGGTTCATGCAGCGCGTTTCTTCCCTCTTTCAGCTTGCCTTACTCGCCTCCGCAACCGGCACGGTGTTTTCCAGCCCCGGTGAGGCGGGGCCATTCGAGGGCAGACGCGGAGCGGGCGGCGAGGGCGCCATCCAGCTCGCGCAGCTCTATGACCCCGGCGAGGAAGTCTATCGCGACGGGCGCATCCGCATCTATATCGACCCGAACGGACGCCGGATCACCATGGATCGGCGCGGACGCATCCTGTCGGTCGAGGAGCCGGACAGGCGCGTGCGCCGTGTGGCCCCGCCGGAGGACAATTGGACGCTCGACGGTCCCGGTGGCGGCGGCGAGCCCTATGACGGGTTCAGCGACGGACCCGATGATTCCTATGCGCGCTATCCCGATGCGCCGCCGATCGACCCCTATTACGAACCGATCCCGCGGGGCACCTATCGGGGGAACATCGATGGGCAGGTGGAGCGCTCGACGCTACCCCCTCCGGACGCTTCCGCTTCGCTCGGCGACGATCCACGCCAGCCAGCCATCGATGCTCCGCGCGGCGTGCCCGCGCCTGACGAGATGACCCCAGCCATCGAAATGCCGAAAGGCGAGGGCGCGAAGGCCAGGATCGCTGCCTACCAGGTGCTGCTCGACCGGGCCGGCGCATCGCCCGGCGCCATCGACGGGCGCGCGGGCAGCAATGTGGACAAGGCCACCGCGGCTTATGGCGAACTGGCAGGCAAATTCCTCGACCCCTCGAATGAGGCAGCCATCAATGCGGAGCTGGAAGCGACCGGCGGGCCGGCCTTTACCGAGTACACCATCACCAATGAGGATGTGGGCCGGCAATATGTAGCCTCCATCCCGGAAGACTATGCGCATAAGGCGCAGCTTCCGGCGATGGCCTATACATCGGTCACCGAGATGCTGGGCGAGAAATTCCACATCGACGAGGCCTATTTGAAGGAGATCAATCCGGGCGTGAATTTCAACCAGCCCGGCTCGGTTGTGCGCGTCCCCAATATCGGCGAGCCCGTCAAAGCCAAGGTGGCGCGGATCGTCGCCGACAAGGTGCGCAAGCAGGTGCGCGGCTATGACGAGACGGGCAGGCTGGTGGTCGCCTATCCCTCGACCATCGGCTCATCCGACACGCCCTCGCCCTCCGGCATCGTGCAGGTCGAGCGCATCGCAATCAATCCGAATTACACCTATAATCCGAAGATCAATTTCAAGCAGGGCAACAATGACAAGATCCTCACCATCCCGCCCGGCCCGAATGGCCCGGTGGGGACGGTATGGATCGCGCTCTCGAAGCCGACCTACGGCATTCACGGCACGCCCGAGCCGTCCAAGATCGGCAAGACATCCAGCCATGGCTGCGTTCGCCTGGCGAACTGGGACGCGGAGGAATTGGTGAAGCTGGTGAAGCCGGGCGTGACGGTGGAGTTCATGGATTAAAGTTGGTTTCAATTAGAGTTTGCTAGAGCTCAACTGAAACGCTGTTAAGAAAAGCTGCTGCCGTCATCCTCGAGACAAGGGGGGCGCTGTTTCAGCGCTTGAGCATATCATTCTTAGATGGAAACAGCTGGCTCCTTCTTCTAAAGCATGTCGGCGTTTATAGGATTCGCGATTCCCAAGACTGTGAATGTGTGATTCCCTTCGTTTCGAAGGGAGACCGAGATGGGCAAGTCGCATCCGATAGCATTATGAGAGCGAGTGATAGCGTTTGTGGGAGAAGGTCATGGGCATCGCGCTGCCCCAGCTCGCCACTTTCGGGTATCGCCGCGCTTTGTGAACAATCTGGTGAACCTGAAGAACGAGACCGGCTCGCTTGAACCACGCCGTCAGGGGCATATGGGCGGCGGCAAACTGTCGTCCCATCACGATTGGCTCAAGGAGCGGATGCTGGGCAATGGCGAGCCGACACTGGATGAACTTTGCGTGGAATTCGCCGAACGCGGCGTCACCGTACATCGCTCCAGCATCGGGCGTCTTCTCCACCGGCTTGGGCTGAGCCATAAAAAAAAGCCTGATGGCCAGTGAGCGGTTGCGGCGCAAACCGTTCTTCAATAAGGCATTGGCACGGCTCGTTTTTATCGATGAGACTTCAACGAATACTAAACTGACCAAGCGGTCCGGCTGGTCGCCGCGCGGCCAGCGTTATCGAACCCATTCGCCCTTTGGCTCCTGGAAATCCCAAACCTTCATCGCCGGCCTGCGTTCCCATGGCATGGTCGCGCCATGGATCGTCGACAGGCCGATGAACAGCCGCATCTTCGAGACGTGGATAGAAACCCAGCTCGCGCCGACACTGCACAAAGGCGATGTCGTCATCCTCGACAATGTCGCCTTTCATAAGAGCTTGCGAGCCGAGGAACTGGTTCGAGCGAAAGGTGCCTGGCTCCTGTTCCTTCCACCATACAGGCCTGACTTGAACCCTATTGAGATGGCCTTCTCAAAACTCAAGACCCTTTTGCGAAAACGTGCGGCGCGCAGCTTCGACGCAATCTCCGATGCCCTCGGCGAAATCTGCGATCTCTTCTCCATCGCAGAATGCAGAAACTACTTCAAAGCTGCTGGATATGAGGCCAATTAAATACGACACGCTTTATCGTTGCGGCCACGGCCATCGTAGAGGCATGGATCCCAGTGCTTGTCACTGGGATCCATGCCTCTACGTCTCCATGACAACAACGGCTCCAAACGGGATTCAGGCGATTCCATCAAAACATGAGCCGCTCGAGTTCTGACAGACTCTAGCTTGGAAACGCCGGCAGGGCAGAGGGGCGCCTCGCACCGACCTGAATCAGTTCACGCTAGACGCGGCGCTCCCAGCCTATCCGCTCGACGCCCCCGTCGCGGCAAGCTTCGTTCCATTGTCCTTCTGGTCGTCGAGCAGCTGATCGATGCGCTGGCGCTCGCGCTTGAAGGCTTCCAGTTCCTTGCCCTTCAGGGATTTGTTGTCCGGCAGGCGGATGCGCATCGGGTCGACCCGGGTGCCATTGACCAACACCTCGTAATGAAGATGCGGTCCGGTGGAGAGGCCGGTCGAGCCGACATAGCCGATGACCTGTCCCTGGCGTACGCGGGCGCCCGGCGTTACCCCCGGCGCGATGGCGTTCTGGTGGGAATAGCTCGATTCATAGCCATTGGCATGGCGAATGACGGTCTGCTTGCCATAGCCGTTGGTCCAGCCGGCGCGCTCGACCACACCGCTGCCGGCGGCGATGATCGCGGTGCCGCGCGGTGCGGCCCAGTCCACGCCCGTGTGCATGCGCGAGTAGCCAAGGATCGGATGGCGGCGCATGCCAAAAGGCGAGCGGAAGATACCGTTCGGCACCGGATTGCGCAGCAGGAACTGCTTGGCGCTCTTGCCGTTCTGGTCGTAATAGTCGGTCGTGCCGTCAGGCGCGCGGTAGCGATAGAATTTGCGGGTCGTCCCGCCAAAGGTGGCGGCGACATAAAGAATTTCCGATTCTTCGCCCGCCGTCTCGGAATCCTCCGGCAAGGAGAAGAATGCCTCGATCTGGTCCGATGGGGTGATTGTTGCCTGAAGGTCCACATCGGAGGCGAGCATCTTGACGAGTTGGCTCGTCATGGTCTCTGTCATCCCATAGGCGAGCGCCGCGCGGTAGACACCATCATAGACAGTAGGGAGGTCGCCGCGAATGCGTGGCAACGGGGCACTGCCGTCGAAGGCGGTGCGCAAAAGCGGCGTCATCTCCGGCTCGCTCGACGGCACATATTGGTCGCGGTCGTCGAGCGCGACGGTCAGCAGATGCTCGGTGCCGTCATAGATGCTGGCGCGGACGATCCGGTCCTCATCATTGCGCGATTCGACCCCGATGCGCAGCACGCTGCCGGCCTTGAGCTGCGTAGAGTTCATCAACTTGCCCAGCGCCTCGGCCATTTGCGCGGCGTGGGCGCCGTCATAGCCGGCCTTGGCCAGCGCGTCGGACATTTCCTCATCCTCGCGGAAGGGAATCACCTCCTCCGAAAAGCCGGCGCTGACGGCATCCGGCGCGGCGCGCGGGCTGATGCTGACATTTTCCTGGATGATGCGGACATCGAGCGGCGAGGTCAGCGAATAGGGCGACTCGCTGTTGCCGAAGCGAAGCGGGTCGACATAGTGGAGCGAGGCGACCTGCACGTCACCGTCAGTCAGCAAAAGCCCGGTGGTGCGGACCACATTCTCCACTTCATCGGCGGTCAGGTCGGAGGACGTATCGAATTCCGCCGTCGCGAGTGGGAAATCGGATGTCTTGAGGCTGACCTCGCTCTCCACCTTGGCGCCATAGATCTGGCCCGTGCTTGCGCTCTGTGCCGGTGGGGCGCCTTCCGAGAAAATGGCCATGGCGTTGAAGGGCGGATATTTCCTGCTTCCCGGATGATCGGCGGCCAGGGTCATGCGCACGAATTCGAAGGGGCGGGTGCGAATCACTTCCCTCTCGCCGACCTTCTGCATAGTCGATACGTCGAAGCGGCGGCGGTCCCGATTCTTCTGCACGGCAGTGGTGGCGACGACGCGATCGCCCTTGGTCGTGTCGTTCTCGGCGTCGGGCCCCTGCATGTCATCGCGCGCGAGCAGTTCCGGCGGCGTCGCCAATTGCTCCCGACCGTCCAAAGCTGCAAACAGCGCAACGCCCATCAGCATGGAGGAGGTGATGCCCGTCAGGAACGTGCCGGCGAGCCAGCGCGCGGAAATCTCACGGCGATCCGGCGGCCCGCGTCGCCCATCCGTGATGAGCGGCGGCTCGTTGCCGGGGTCTATCGCGTGCCGCTCGTATTCCTTCATCAGTTAAGCGCCGGTCCCCTGTTCGTGCCGCGCGAGCGAATCTGCGCCGCTGCGCTGGCCGGTCCTGCTGATCCAAGCATCCGCCGTCTCGGGAATCCGGATTGATTCCCGGGCCGATGCCCTAGGCTGGAAAATGAGGGGGTGTCCCCTGTTAACCGCAAGTCTTGCCCGCCCGAGGCTCTCAAGTCAACGTAAGCTAGAGATCGAAGCCGTTTCCCTCTTCATACCGCACAATTTTGATCCCCGTGCCCTGACCAGACCCCGAAAGGCATCTGACGATAAAGAAGGGCTAGAAATCGAATAGGGCGGGTTTGTGGCTGGAGGGCAGGGAGAGGCACATTGCCCCCTTGGTTAATGCCTGTCTCTTGAAAAGCCGTGTTTTATACCTATATCAGCTTCCCAAGCGTCAACCTCACACCCACTCCTTATATGCGCGCTCCCTGTAAAGGAGGCTGCGTGACGGGAATGCGAAGGCAGTGTGAAAGTTTTTTGAAAAATCTTCAAAAAGCGTGTTGACAGTTTGGCGGTGTGGACCCTATATAGCGACACAACGACGGCGGCGGCGCCACTGGCGACTGACCGCTTCGCTCTGATGGTAAGATGAGAAACTGGTTTCTTGTTTTGCTGTAAAGGTCTGAAAAGACTG
>NZ_BMHH01000051.1 GCF_014640615.1 Paramesorhizobium endophyticum
CGTCACCGACAATTTCCGCGTCATCAGGCCACGCGATTTTCGGGTTATCGCGTGAACGGGGTATACATTGAAAAGATCGCGCTCGACGCGCAATCCGGCAAATGGACATGTGCCGTGAGCGGCGGCACGCCGAACACGCTCACCGCCCACCCTCGACCCGGCGCCTTCGGCGCTGGTTGCCGGCATGATGATCGTGCTGAAGCTGGCGGCGACGAATATGGGTCCGGTCACACTCCATGTGAAGGGCCTCGGCGCCAGGCCCGTGGTGTTTCGCGGCGGCAGGAATCTGGTGCGCTATTGCCTGACAAAAGGACAGGTCGTCGTCCTCATTTACGATGGGACATCGTGGGTGATGGCAAACGAGGCGACGGTGCCCTCCGTTCCACCGGTCGTCTATGTGCGCCCGGACGGGAATGATGCCAACTCAGGCGATGCCAATACGCCCGGTGAGGCCCTCCAGACCATTTCTGCCGCGATAGACAAACTCGAGAGCTATGTCTTGCCTCCGGCCGGAGGTATTGTCCAGCTTGGTATTCCGGGGACATATGCTTCTGTACGCAGGGCTTTCGTCGGTACAATCAGCATCATTGGTGACGAGGCCAACCCGGAATATTATGTCATCAGCAATAGCCCCGGCGATTATACCCCGGTCGCTCTGATAGGCGGAACAGTGACCATGCGCGGAGTTCACCTTAAAAACGTAACAGTCAATGCTTGGGTTGTCGTATTTTCAATAAACTTGGGTGGCACAGCCAGATGCTATAATATGATTTTGGAAACCACTGAGAATGGTGTCTATTCTTTCATCGCAGATCATGCCTCCTATCTGGAAATTGGCACAGGATGCGTTCTGCGCAGCGCATCGTTGGGCGCGTTTCTGGCGCAGAACGGCTCGCAGATCGTTCTCAGCGGCGGCGGCACGATTACCATCGACAACGACGCAACCTATAGCATAGCATGCGCCACTGCACAGACCGGATCATGCATCACCACCTCAGCAGGCCCGATTTCCGGAAATGCTACTGGCGCGCGCTATTACTGCGCCACCAATGGAGTGATATGGGTAAATGGTGACCAAAACTTTTTTCCAGGCACCATCCCCGGAACTGCGGATACGAACACGGGAGGCCGATATGCGTGATCTGAGCGGATCATTTGGGTGTTTATTTAGTTAAGTGGGACATACGCACCGGTGCTGGCCAATCTGTCCAGAACCGGTGCGATAACACGCTGTTGAATTTAGGAGCCGAACTTCAACCCTTTAAGAGTAAGGGAGCCGGGATTGCCGCAATTTGAAATTATTTGAATTCTTATATAACGAGTACGAATTTTGTCAGGAAGAACGAGCGTATTCCACCTCTCCGAATCCTGAGAGCAAGTCAACTCATTACTATAAATTTGTTTCCACTCGCTTTTATCGTCACTCGTTTCAATCGTGACGCCCTTTGGCGCTCTATCAGGATGCCCGCTCTGCGGACGAAAAGAAACAGTTTTCACCAGCCGATGCCGTCTAAAATCAATCTCAAGCATCTGTGGATAGGTAATTGGTGGCAGTGCATGCCAGCCCGGGTCAATAGCAGCGGTTAACTTGGATGGACCAAGCTCTTCCTCCAAAACCGTTGACGCTGTAATGGTCATGCAGAACATTTTTGGGATCTTAGAGCGGTCGAAGCAGTTGAATTCTGTCGCATAGTCTGGATTAGAACTAAGTTTCACAGAAAACCTATATGTATTATATGAATTAATTGCAATTAATGAAAATAAAATAAAGTACATCAAATATATCTGCGCGTGACTTTCGTCGTGTGATTGTATTAACATTGATGTTTTAGATGGCTTGTTATCCGGTTCGACAAAAAACACAGCGAAGCAGACAGCTGCGGAAAGACAGGCTATATATGAATAATACATATTAACATTGAAATAGTCCCATCCCCTAGGCACGGTTCTGCCGAAAGCTATCACGAAGGAATAGACGAAAAGGAACGCTAATACACATAAAGCAGAAAGCCAAATTTTTTTGTATCTAATTAAATGATAAAAATCTCCACTTCCGATACTTATTATAAAAAGACAAACAAGACCAATTACAAAAGTAAAATTGGTTAAAAAGGCAATGCCTGAAAAATGAAAACCGCGGAAGTTAGCTCGATTTTCGGCCGCGATTTCATATCCCGCCGGGAGAGCCCAGCCGCCAAGCCAGAATGCGATCTGCTGCAAGGCGTACCATACAGCAATGGGTATATCACGTGCCAGGGATCTATCACCGGACACTTGTTCAATGGCGGTAAATTGCGCAATTCCGCGAACCAAAGCGAGGTTTGCAATGTTAAGCACGACATACATTATAGATGCAGCAAGAAACAGTACGGAAAATTTCAGAAAAATTCTATTTTTGGTCAAAACATAATTATACGATAATACTAGAAAAATAATAGAATTCATTACAAATCCAAGCTCATAAAAAAATTCTGCTAGTATACCGTATAGTAACGCAATGTATCCACGTCGAACGTCGTTGGTACTTATAAATTTAAGCAGAAAAATAACAGTGTATAAGCCAAACAAGGAGAATGTTATATATCCAGTTATATGATTCCAAAAAACTATCTCCGAAGAGATGAAAGCGCAACCGAACAGGGCGGATATTATGAATGGAAAAAGCGTATCACCCAATCTTCCGCGAGCGAAAAGGTTGAATAATCCGATAACAACAAGGATATGGATAACAAGGCTTGTGACCTGCCAATAAAAAAAATTGTAGCCAAACAGATAGTGACTTACGTTTAACTGAAGATATAATAAAGGACGAAATAAAAGATCGTCCCCGATCCGTTGCCAGTATGGAGTATTGGCTACTATATCCAAAAAATCTGAATATTTACCTACTTGGTTAAAATACGAAGAATGATCTGATCGTGGAGCGCCTGCAAATAAGCCATTCCAATATATGGCAATAATCAATATTGATAGTATCAGTTTTTGAATTTTCGTGTTGCTAAATAATAGCTTAAGATTCGTTCTGCTCTTAAACATTGTTTCCCCATACGCGCTTGAAATCGGTCGTTTTCGAACGAATGACTGGTTCCTAAGGGCTTGCCCTAAACCCGCGAAGGGTAAGCAGGTTAGGATTCCCGCAGTTCGAATAAATGTTAATTCGAAGATACCGGGCTTCGGTCGGCGTTGGTAGTTTTTCCTGATGCCAGCCGTCCGCACCTTTTGAGGCGCATAAATCCTGGTAAACACCGGACGTTACCCATTCGCTTCCGTTTTCGCTGGTTTCTATTTTTATATGTTTCGGCATACGGTCTGCGTTATCATCCTGTGGCAGGAATCCGATGCTCTCGATGCGTTTATTCATAACGAAATTTATTGTGATGGACTGAGGGTAAGCAGGATTTTTTTGCGCATGCCATCCCGGCTGGGTGGAGTATAACAAGCCCTCTGCGTTAAAATTTTCAAGGACAGAGCTTGCCGATATGCCAGGTTGTGGAACAATATCTGGGGTGATCGGTTGCGATGTAATGTCAGATAAATTAATTATGTATGGTTGGGCTGCCGATTTCACCGGTTCAGTACCGTAGGTATAGGCTATAGCGATGTTATGGGGAGACGATAAAGCGCCAGCAACGCACGACCCCGTGTCGAAAGCACAGTCAACGGTATTTAGATCGGATTTTTGAAAAATATCCAGCAACACAGCGTTAACCATCCAGGGAACTCCGACGGGATTTCTAGAACTGTTGATGACAGCGTTATCCTCGCCCCAATTCACCATTGGATCTACCGCGCTAAATCTGGATACTTTGGGCATTACGACCAATAGAAATCTATTTTCTGTCCAGTCTTTTGCTTTCCATTGGCTTAGCTTCGCTTTTAAGGCCTCAATTTCCACACGGGTTGTGACAACCTCGAGAATCGAATTGCGGTTTTGTATCAGTGCGACGGATACCAAAACTGAGAAGGCACCAAGCAATGGAATTAGCCGCGGAAAATTGAAGATTTTTGATCCAATACCTGCTTTTACCAGCCATACGGCTGCGAAACTAAAGAATAAATAGAATGGGAGGAAGTATCTCGTGTAAATTGCGTCCATTTTGCTAAAAAGCAACGGTGATACTGAAGACATAAGTATAGTGAATGATATTAAAAATACAAAAAGAAATCTGACAATTATCTTGTTGACTTGAAATTTGTTGCCATCAACCATGGAAGCTTTCAGGCTAAAAAGCAATAATATTATCAATCCTGCGCCGTGTGGCGTATGCAGGTTTGATGGTGGCATCATGTAAAACATCCAGGCGATGCTTTTTAGTTTTGTATAAAGATAGTCTGGTGAAAATTGAGCGGTCACTTCGTAGTTTTTTAACTGCCATTCCCCGAAAGTGGTGTTCAATGCAGCAACACATAGTTTTACGAGGATGTAATATATAGACGACAGCGCGGCGTAAAATAATAAAGAACCAATCAGATCCCGCACCCGCTTCGGAAAAGTTGATCTGGTATCTGTCGCAAAGCATAATAACGCCAGAATTACAACTAAAAATGCATACGATGCATATATCATACATGACGCCATAAATAGTATGGATGAGATGGCAATTTTTGTGATTTTTTTGGCTTCTCCGTTATTTCTTTCATAAAAGCGTTGATATGATAAGGTTGCCAGGATTACGGAAACCAGCACCATTAATGCCGGCCATCCCTGAAAGTACATGAAAGCGTACCCTGGAGCTGTGACAAAAATGGCGCCGATAATGAATGCGGTGGGGAGGCTGTCGGTAAATTTCGTCAATACCAGAGAAAGATAGGATACCGTTAAAAGCACAACGACTAATGAAATAGATCTTAGAGATTTGAAGTCGGAGATATTCGACACGAACATATGTTCCAAACATTCTGTCGGCCAAACCAATGGCCTGCCGGTTCGAGCATAAAATTCCGGGATCATCTTCAAGCATGCTTCCAGGCGGTCGAGGGAGGCTGCACCGAAAGGGTACCGGAACGCCCTCCATTGATCTTGGGTCGCATAATCGAATTGAAGCGTAGGCAGGTATGAAAATATCACCAAAAGTAGAGATCCGATGATCAAAATTCGGGAGAAAGTATCTTGCAGTTTCCAAAGGCTAACGAGCGCACCCATCACGCATTCCTCCAAAACCACAGTTCACGTACAAACTGAAAATAATACGCGGCTCCCCATCGCATTATCTGTAGTTTTCTTTCGCCGCCAATCCGGGCTGGTTCATCGCCGGGAATTTCTGCGACCTTCAATTTTGCTTTCGCGGCGCGCACCGAAAGCAGTGGCTCCCAGCTGATTTTTGTGCGGAAGAGCTTTTCCGGCAGCGCATGGGCATCTTCTCGGTCAAGCCCCAGTTCCTGTGCCATCGCTTTTCTATAAGCCCGGTAAATCACCATGACATCGGTATAGCGGCCTCCATAGAGAATGTTTACCGTGCGGGTGAACAGCCAGTTTCCGAAACTGGTGATGATATCGTCATCCTCACTCCTGGCGTGCGCCAGATAGCGCGAGGCGATCACCATGTCGTAGCCTTCCTTTACCTTGGCTATCAAGGCAGGGATCAATTCGGGGACGGAATTGCCATCGGGGCTGAAGGTGATGACGATATCCCCTTGCACCAGCGGCCACACTTCGGTGTAAGCATGGCGGAAGCCCTTTTGCTTCTGGACAAAGACGTCGTAGCCGTTTTCTTTGGCCCACTCAATCGTTCCGTCCTTCGACCCGCCGTCGACGACAATGATTTGGTCCATCCATGACCGGTCGATTTTCGGCATGATGGCTTTCATGCCGTCGATTTCATTGAGGGTCATCACTAAAAGCGTAGTTTTCATTCAATCCCCGATCTTTTCTAATAAATTTTGATGCAAACCGCGCCAGCATCAGGAACGTTGCGGCCGCAGATACCATAAGAATTCCTCGAATGATTTCATTCACACCTGCTTGTTGGGCGGTAAAGGTTTGCAGAGTATCGCCGATGTAGGCCACAGCGATCGCGGGCGGCGAGAGGAAGACAAATGTCGCCAGTAAAAAAGAACGATTGGATAGAGAGGTAATGCCAAGCAAATAATTCAGGGGGCCGGTGGGAATGATCGGATTGATCCGCGCAAATGCCACGAACTTCCATCCGTTACCTTCGAATTCTCTCTGAACTCTGATTGCCCACTTGTTTTCAAAGCGGCCTGCTAAAGGCTGGCCCACAAGCCAGCGTGCGATTAGAAAGGATATCCAGCCGCCAATGGTTGCGCCAATAGTGGCATAGATACCGCCAAACAGGCCGCCCCAGAAAAACCCCGCGGCAAGATTCAAAGGAAGGGACGGCAGCGCTACAATGGTTGAAACGGCACAGATCAGCGTGAACAAAATGATCGCCAAAACGGGATTCCTACTTCGATACTCTTCAATGATGGCGGGGTTTATTGTGATATGGCTGTGGAATAAAAAGATAAGCGTAATAAATATTACTGAAATGAAAACTAGGATGAGACGTTTTATCCCGATTTTCAATAGTAATGAATGAGATTTCTTTTGAAAGTTAATCAAAACGCAACCAACCAAAGTAAATTCCAGTTGCATACTATGGTAGCAGAATAAAATTTAGAAAAAAATAGTAAATATTAATTGTAGAGTGAATAAAATTTCATCTTATCGTGCTTATGTAGATGGGGAGGCGGTGTTGCTAATTTCCGACTCTGGGGCGCTTCCAATTTAACTCGTGATAAAAAATCTAATAACCAAAATAATTTCGTTGCTGTCTTATTCTAGCTGATATAATAAGATGAAAAATGAAACAACAAATATCTATACCATTGTGGAAGTAGTTCAATGCCATTATCGATGCGTGAAATGACATGCGTTACGTGTGGAAAGAAGGATTATACGGTTAAATATGAAGCGCGGGTCCCTGATGCTGGAAGTTTGAACTTTTCGGCGCGCCGCGAGGGGCTGCGGTCTCATCCGAGAATTGTTGAATGTAGCGGCTGCGGCCAAATTTATTCCAATCCGTACTTTGCAGATGATGTAATTAGCAAGTTATATCAGGAAGCAAACTATTTGGACGAGCCACAACTGAACAACATGGTGAAGGACTATATGTGTGAATTCCAGCGTGCCATTGCTGGTCGAGACAAGTCCAGTCTGCGTATTCTGGAAGTAGGCTGCGGTGATGGGTTCTTCCTTAAGGCTTTAAAACAAGCTGGATATGAGAAAATTACGGGAGTAGAACCAGGGCGCGAGGCCGTCTCACGAGCGGAACCTGATATACGTGCGTGTATCATCAACGATTTTTTCGATTCAAAAATGTTTGAGGAAGGATCCTTCGACATCGTTTGCTGCTTCCAGATTATGGATCACTTGCCTAACCCGGCGGCTTTTGTAGCGGCTGTCCATGGTATCTTGGCCGCAGATGGAGTATTTCTTGCCATTAATCATAATATTCGGGCGCGATTACCAAAATTGCTTGGTGAACGGTCCCCTATGTATGACATCGAACATATTTATCTGTTTGATTGTTCTACAATGAGTAGGCTGCTTAAAAATGCGCAATTTAGCGTATCGCGTTGCGAGCCTATTTCCAATTCTTATACTGTTGACTATGCGCTGAAAATGTTTCCGTTTCCCCATAAGATAAAGAGGGGTTTGATATCTATGGCGTCATCGCTTGGATTGGCTGCAGTTTCATTGAATGTCTCAGCAGGTAATATGGTCACCGTCGCACGTCGATGAGGCAATGAGTTTTTATAAGTGCCTCGTAAACGCGATTTTCTCCGCACCTTTCTCGATGGAGTGTCGTGATGCATGAGGTGTCCACTTAAATAAGGTGGACACCTCGTGATTGAGGCAGATGAACAGAAACTGGTGGTAAGGCGTGTTTTGCCCAACGGACGCCGGCGCTATGATGACCGCGATCTCTATCCAGCCGAGAAATATCCGGTCGGCCAGTGGGACTACTGGCTCTATTACAGAGAGCAATTTGAAACCGCCAACCGCGATTTCGAGATAGATGTTCCGGCAACGATCGCAGCCCTTTACCGGCCTGGTCCTCCTGAAGCGGTCGGCAAGCCAGCGTTTACCGCGACTCTACGCCAGGCTCAGGGATGGTTTGGCCCAAGCCATCGTGCTCCGGCAGGATCGTGTCCCGAGAGGTGGTGTAGGTCGCGGCTGATGGCCGTGCTTTCCGACATAGAGCCGGAGGGATATCAGCTGGCCGCTGCGGGCAGGCTGATTTGGGGATCATCGCTCATTTGCGCCATGGTCTCAAGTGTCATGTATCGGGCGCGTTGGACGGCCCATTCGTCATTGTGTTCGAGCAGCAGCGCGCCGACGAGACGGACGATGGCTTCGTCGTTGGGAAAGATGCCGACGACCTCGGTGCGTCGCTTGATTTCGCCATTAAGACGCTCGATCGGATTCGTCGAATGCAGTGAGAGCGGCGGTGCAAAAGTGGGCCACGGTAGCGGCGGAATAATCCAGCCGCGGGCGGAGTAAAAACCGG
>NZ_BMHH01000052.1 GCF_014640615.1 Paramesorhizobium endophyticum
GCGCGCCGAAAGTGGCCGACTTTTGCTCCGCCCCGTGGCCGGTTTTTACTCCGCCGTTGACAGACCAGCCTACGCAACGAATATTCCGCCATCTATGACGTGTTGCGAAATCATTTCCTAGTAAGCGCGCAGGACGCGATCAACCTGATCGACAAGCTTAATCAAAACGGTGCAGCTTACCAATTCAGGCCAATTGCAACCCCAGCTAAATCGCCTCGATCAGTAAACGCATACCTGTTTAACATCAGCGTTCTTGAGACAGAGTAGGAAAAACATTCATTGAGCGGCAACGACTCTTCGACCTGCCGAGTTCGAGCTGGCTGACCGCAGTACCGTCACGTCGCACTACCATGACGTTGCTATGGCCATGGGCCAAGCTTGAACAGAGAGCCGTATGCGCTGAAAGGTGCACGTACGGTTCGGGGAGGAGAAGCGCATTTGCGCTTCTTACTCCACTCGGGGCACGGCTTTCTCGATGGATCATATGACCGGTCGATCTGGGAGATGAAGACAAGGATCAGCCCTCGCCTGCGCGCGAATGACCGTAGCGCCTGCACTTGAACCGGCAGGGGCGGATTTTCCCGTCTCTGATCGAGCAATTGCAGATAGTCGATGACAACAAGCGTTCCGCGCGGGACCGATGCCAGCTTCTCGATGATGTAATCCGCATTGATGGCCTCGGAGCAGTCGGCTTCGAACAATCCGGCAAATTGCGCAGCCTCCACGCCGATGGCGCTGAAACGATCCAGAATGTCCCTCTCGGTATATTCCAGCGTGAAGAACAAGCCCCGATGGCCCGATTTCATAGCCTCCACGGCAAGCTTCAGGCCCATCAAGGTTTTGCCGTGCCCCGGCCGCGCGCCAAGCAATACCAGATCGCCCGGCTCCAATCGCGGGAACAATCTGCCGGCTGGCGTGAGCGCAGACGCCTGGCTCACGAGCAGGCTCCAGCCGCGGTACCCTTCCTGAAAGGCAATGCGGTTGAGCGCTTCATGTAAGGGAATGCCGGACTGGCGGGATAATTGCCTAGCCTTGCGCTTCAATTGATAAATGGGCGCGGACAGCTTCATCCATAAACCTCCTATTGCGAGCAGGTTCCGCAATCCCTCCTTATGCTGGCGCTCGAACAGTCGGTTCGATGATCGGAATAGCCCGGCATGACATATGCTTCCCCGGGAGGGAGGGAGGAGGCGTAGGCTACGCCTGAATCGGAGAATAGCGCAATTGTACCCGAATAGAAAAGCTTCAACGCGCACTCCCTTCCGGAAATGCGCGTTGATGTTGATAAAGAGAACACCGCTCAGATCTCAATCAGGCAGCGCGTAGGCGACGACCAGATCGCTGACGCGCGGCGTCAGGATGGAATTGCCGCCGGCGACGAAGACCACATATTGCTTGCCTTTATACATGTAGACGGCGGGGATGGCGACGGCGGGTGCGTCGACCATATCCTTCCACAAAACGTCGCCGGTCTTGACGTCGATGGCCCGCACCTTGTGATCCATGGAGGCGCCGATGAAGACCAGCCCGCCCTTGGTGATCACCGGGCCGCCAATGGTCACCGACCCCCAGGAATCGGGCATGTAGAAACCCCATTGCTGCACGGCCCCCATGGGCTTGCGCCACAGCAGATCGCCGGTCTTGAGGTCATAGGCGGAAATCTGGCCATAGGGCGGCTTCCAGCACGGCATGCCCAGCGGATTCAGAAAGAACGATGTTTGGATACCATAAGGGCTGCCCCGCATCGGCGAGTAACCACCCGCAGCCTCACTCGCTCCGCTGGCTAGGATCTTATCATAATCGGCCCGCGGAATAAGCGTAAAGATCATGGGCACCAGGGAGTGGTTGACAATATAGGTCTGACTTTCCGGATCCACCGCACCGCCACCCCATTCGGGCCCGCTGATGGTGGATGGATAGGCGATAGACCCCTTGAGGCTCGGCGGCGTGTAGCGGCCCTCGTCGCGGTACTCCGCCGCCTTCCGGCTGCAATAGCCGAAGCTCAGCGCATCAGCGAGCCAATACACGCCGGGCCATTTGTCGGCCACCACCGGCTCCGGCCGCGCGACATAGGGCTGCGTCGGAGAAGCTTTCTCGCCCGGCACATCGGAGGCGGGGACCGGACGTTCCTCAATCGGATAGATCGGCTCGCCCGTATAACGGTTCAGTACAAACAGGAAGCCAGACTTTGAAACCTGGACAAGCGCAGGAATCTTTTTCCCGTCCTTCTCGATATCGATCAGTGTCGGCGCCGAATTGACGTCGACATCCCAGATGTCGTGATGGACAAGTTGACGGCTCCACACAACCTTACCGCTGTCCGCATCGACGGCCGTCACCGAAGTCGCGAGCGGAATAGGATCAAGCCGGTTGCCGCCGTAGAAATTTGGGCTTGGCGAAGAAACCGGCAGATAGAGAAGATTGAGGTCCGGATCGACGGACATGCTCGCCCAGACATTGGACGTGCCGGTTTTCGACTGCATTTCCTTGGGGATTGGATCGAACGTCCATTCCACCTTGCCCGTTCGCGCATCAAGTGCGAAAACCGTTCCCGGAGGATCGACGCTGTCCGTCCAGTCGCGACCCGCCCAGCCGAGGAAGAGCTTATCCTTATGGACAGTCGGCGGCTGCAGCAGAGAAAGCGGGAATATGGCGTTGACCGTATTGAATTTATTGACGTCGAGAATGCCATTGTCACCGAAATCGGCGCACAACTTGCCCGTATCGGCATCCACCGCATGGAGTTTGGCGTCCATCGTGCCGATATAAACCCGCTTCTGGCATGGCTGCCCGGCGACGGGATTTTCCGCTTCCCAATAGGCGACGCCGCGCGTCTTCATGTCCGGCTGGGTCAGCGCCTTCAGGAGCGCCTTGCTCTCATATTTCCACTTCACCTTGCCCGTGTCCGGCTCGATGGCGAAAATGTTGTAGAATGGGGTTCCGACATAGACCGTGTCATTGACGAAAAGCGGCGTTGCCGACCAGACCGTCATGGGGATATCGCCGCTGCCGGTCGAGACATCGCCGGTGTGGACTTCCCAAACCTTCTGCAACTTGCTGACGTTCTCGGGCGTGATCTGATCCGCCGGGGAATATTTCTGCGCCTTAAGATCGCCGTTGAAGGTGGGCCAGGTAGTGTCCTGCGCCATAGCGGGAGCGAAACCGAGGGCGGCGGCAAGTGCGATGCCCGAGCAGAGGGAAAGAGTGCGCTTCATCGGGTTGCCTTTCTTTTCGCCGTCGCCGTTGTCTTCGACTTCGTTCTGGTCGTGTTGCTGGTAACCCTGGCGGCTGCCGTTCTATGCGTGACGCGCGTTGGGCGGGACGGCGTATTGCGCCGGATGGTGGTCGCGAGAAGCCAGCCGATCAGGCACAGGGCCATGGCGAGCACAAGCGGCAGGCTGTCGAGCATATAACCGGCGAAGGCGGTGCCCAGAATTCCGAGGATCAGCAGGAAGTAGAGCAGTCCCGTCCACCAGGCCCGCCGCGTCGCCCAGATAGTAAGCGCCAATGCCGCCAGCAGGATCGCTGTGCTCGAAAGGATGACCAGGAGCGCGCCCCCGGAACCGTCGATTCCGCTGGAACGGGACGTATAGCCGATAAGAGATATGATCAGGCCCGCTGCCCCCCCAAGGGCAATCAGGCCGGTAGCGCTTGCTGCCCGACTCATGTGTCGTCACTCCATTGTCTTTGGAAGTTCAAGAATTCACCGCCCGGCATGGTCTTCTCTTCAATTGTCGAAACGCGGCGCGCACCTGCGTCGGCACCAGCCATTAATACTAAATGCATAGTAAAGGCAGACCATGAAGAAATACTTATGTCAATACTATAAGATTAACCATGATTCTTATTTAAACAAATAGATGTAGTTTTAATATTCAATACATTGAAATATATGCTGTTCGCGCCAAATTTCAGCGCTTTTCTCTCTGCGGCCTACAGCCGGATCATAAGGGCCGGATCAATCAAGACGTGAGAATTGATTCGGAAAAGCCGGGTTGATCGAAACACATGGGCCTGTAGAAACGGCCATCTGTGTTGAATTCTCTCGGAGTACCCCGATGCTGCGCGATTTGAGCGATACCCTTGCCTTCGTGAAGGTGGTGCAGGAGGGAAGCTTCACTGCCGCCGCCCGGGTGCTGAACACGCCGAAAACGAAGATCAGCAGGAAGGTCCGGGAACTTGAAGAGCGGCTGGGCGCGCAATTGTTGCACCGGACGACGCGGGCGATCAGGCTAACCGAGGCGGGGACGATCTACTTCCAGCATTGCGAAAAGCTGGTGAAGGATATCGAGGACGCGGAAAACGCCGTCAGCGAGGTGCAGCAGCATCCGCGCGGCTGGCTAAGGATCGCCGCGCCACATTGGTTTTCCGCCCAGATGCTGATGCCGATCCTCTCGGACTTCCGCAAAGCCTATCCCGATGTCTTCCCGCATTTGTTCCTGAGCCATGAGGTGACTGACATCATCGCCAAGGACATCGACGTCGCCTTCCGCATCTGGAACGGGCCGCTTCCGGCCTCCTCCTCGCTCACGGCACGAAGGCTGGGCACCCTCCCGAAGGGAATATACGCCGCCCCCTCCTATATCGAACGGCGGGGAATGCCGGCCCACCCGTCGGAGTTGGAAAACCACGCCTGTCTCGTCACGCAGATCTATTTCGACAGGCCCATTCCTTCCTGGCCGCTCGGACGAGACGGATCGCACAGCGATTTTGCGGTCCGTCCCGTAGCGGTTGCCGGCGATCCGGAGAGCCTGCACGGCCTTCTTTTGGCGGGCGACGGGCTGCAATTGACGAACCACATGCGCGTCAGGGCCGATGTCGCCGCAGGCAGGCTCGTCCGCGTCCTGCCCGAATGGTCCGGTCCCGAATTTACCCTCTATGCGCTGAGGGCCCGCAACCGGGTCCAGCCACCGAAGCTCAAGGCGTTTCTCGACTTCCTCGCGCCCCGGCTGGATCTGGAGTAAGGGAGTAAGGGAGTAAGGGAGTAAGGGAGTAAGGGAGTAAGGGAGACTAAAACTGTTTCCCTCAGACGGTCCACCTATTTTTCCCTACTCCCCTACTCCCCTACTCCCTTATTGCCTATTTCCCTACCGTGCCCGAGTAGTTCACCGGCACCCAATCGTAATTCGTTTCGTCACGGCGCACATGGCCGATGCCGGGGAATGCGATATGTGCGCCAGCCACCAGATATTTGTCGCGGACGGCCTCTTCCAGGGCGACGGCGCGGGTCTCGACCGCCTTCTTCTGATCGACATCGAATTCAATCGCAACGCCCGGCTCGTCGAACTGAAGCACATCGCCATGGGTGATGTCGCCCCAGAAGACCAGCTTCTTCCCGCCATCCTCGATGACGATGGAGCTATGCCCCGGCGTATGCCCCGGACGCAGAATGGAGCCGATGCCGGGCAGCACTTCGGCGCTGTCGGCGAAAGTCTCGACATTGCCGGCGTCGAGATAGGGTTGAAGGCTTTCCTTCGCCTCGGTGAAATGCTGGGCGGGCGCGGTGGCGGGCCGCTTCTCTACCGGGGTCTTCAGCCAGAAATCGAGTTCACGCTGGTTTACCCGCAGCGTCGCATTTGTGAATAGCCGTTTGCCGTTCGCACTCAGACCGCCGGAGTGGTCGGTGTGGATATGGGTGAGGATAATGTCGTCGATCTGGTCCGGCTGATAACCCGCCGCCTTGAGGTTGGTGAGGAGCTTGCCGAGTGTCGGCCCAAGATAGGTGCCGGTGCCTGCATCGATCAGAACCAGCCGGTCGCCGGTGTTCACCAGAAAGGCATTGACCGAGGTTTGCGTTGGCGTCTCCAGAAAGGCCGCGCCGAGCGCCGATTGGGCATGTTCCTTGGCGGTGTTGGTGTAAAGCTCCGGCAGGACCAGCGGGACGGTTCCGTCCGAAAGCGCAGTCACCTCGTAGCGACCGAACGGCAGCCGGTAAAAACCCGGCGCCTGAAATGGCTGGAACGGCGCTTTTGCCAGGGCCGCGCCGGTGCTCCCCAAGCTCGTGCTTGCAACGGCGAGGGCAGCGGCGCCCTGCAGAATGTTTCTTCGCGTGTACATTTTTATCTCCAGAATTCGAATCTTCTCATTCATGGACCCTGGGAGCGTGGCCGGGTCCGCCGTGACATCTAAGCGGCGGAGACGATGGCGATTAGTAACGGTAACCGGCCTGCATTGTCTCACCAGAAGACACAATGATGAGCCGAAGAGGCCGAATGGACCGGCTGCACGAACAGATGCTATGAAGCGCTGAATCACCCGCGCGATCTTTAAAGGAACGTCATGACGGAAAAGCCTGCGAGAGAACGAAAGCGCGGTTCCGGCGCGCAGTATGTTTACGAGATCCTGCGGGAGGAAATTCTCGATCTCGTGCTGGCGCCCGGAAGCCCCATCGATGAAAACCAGCTGGCCGAGCGGCTGGACATGTCGCGCACACCCATTCGCGAGGCCCTTGTCCGCCTCGCCGGAGAAGGCTTGGTGACCTCGCTGCCCAACCGGTCCACCATCGTCGCCAGCATCGATTTCTTCAACCTCCACACCTTCTTCGACGCGCTGACGCTGATGTACCGGGTGACGACACGGCTTGCCGGCGAGTATCACACGCCCGCCGACCTCGAAATCATCCGGGCGCGGCAGGAGGATTTCGCCCATGCGGTCGAAAGGCAGGACGCGCTGGCAATGATCGCCACGAACCGCGAATTCCATGCGGCAATCGCCGAGGCGGGCCGTAACCGCTATTTTACCGGCCTCTTCTGCCGCCTTCTCGATGAAGACCAGCGGATCCTGCGGCTTTATTATTCATCGTTCAATGATCAATTGCCGAAACGCTATGTCACCGAGCACGCGCAGATGATCGAGGCGATAGCGGCGCGGGATATCAACGCTTGCGACCGCCTGGCACTCGCCCATGCCGACCAGATCGTCAGCCAGATTCAGAGCATGGTTTCGCGCGGCGCCACCCGGCCCATCTCGCTGGATTGAGAGCCCCGCGTTCGGCAATTATCTTGTCGACAAATATTATACATGATGTAAGGTAAGCGGGAAGGCTGGAGGAGACTCCCGCCATTACCCCCGCAATTAAGCGACTTAGTGGAGACTTTCATGGCTCAAATTTTCTCCGGCTGCATCCCCGCGCTGATGACGCCCTGCAAGGAGGACCACACACCCGATTATGACGCGCTGGTGACAAAGGCGCAGGAACTCATCGCCGCCGGCATGTCCGCCGTCGTCTATTGCGGGTCGATGGGCGATTGGCCGCTTCTCACCGATGAGCAGCGCATGGAAGGTGTAGAGCGCCTGACGAAGGCCGGCATCCCTGTCATCGTCGGCACGGGCGCAGTCAACACCAAGCAGGCGGTCGCCCATGCGGCCCATGCGCAGAAGGTCGGAGCCAAGGGCCTGATGGTCATCCCCCGCGTGCTGTCGCGCGGATCGGTCATTGCCGCTCAGAAGGCGCATTTCAAGGCGATCCTGTCGGCAGCGCCGGACCTTCCGGCCGTGATCTACAACAGCCCCTATTACGGCTTCGCCACCCGCGCCGATCTCTTCTTCGCGCTGCGGGCGGAGCATCCCAATCTCGTCGGCTTCAAGGAATTCGGCGGTCCGGCGGATATGCGCTATGCCGCGGAAAACATCACGAGCCGCGATGACGAGGTGACGCTGATGGTCGGCGTCGACACCGCCGTGTTCCATGGTTTCGTCAATTGCGGCGCGACGGGCGCCATCACCGGCATCGGCAATGTGCTGCCGAAGGAAGTGCTGCATCTCTGCGCCCTTTCACGGGCCGCCGCAAAGGGCGATTTCGAAGCGCGCCGCCTGGCGCTGGAATTGGAAGCCGCGCTCGCAGTGCTCTCCTCCTTCGACGAAGGGCCGGATCTGGTGCTCTATTTCAAGCATATGATGGTGCTGAAGGGCGACAAGGAATACACGCTGCACTTCAACGAATCGGACGTGTTGAGCGACAGCCAGCGCGGCTATGTCGAGCAGCAGTTCAAGCTGTTCAATGACTGGTACGCGAGTTGGAGCAAGTCGCTGCAACAGGAATATAAGATGGCGGCGTGAAGAAACTCGCGCCCTCCTTCCCCCTTGCGGGGAAGGTGCCCGCGTTAGCGGGCGGATGGGGGTGGTAAAGGCAGCGCGCTGCAATTGCACGTTGAAGCGAAACCGTCACCACCCCCACCCGACCCTTCGGGCCACCCTCCCCGCAAGGGTAGGGGAATCGCACATGAGTATAAAAGCGTTGTTGCAAGTTAGCGGAAAATAGATTC
>NZ_BMHH01000053.1 GCF_014640615.1 Paramesorhizobium endophyticum
CCCAACCCGCCGGTCGGGGCCGCCGACATCGTCAACGGCCTCTCCGTCCGCGTCTCCACCTCCTCGGCCCTGGAGAACTGGGCCTACCAGGCCGGCGATGTCGTCACCGTCTATTACTACCTCTCCGGCAACGATCCGGTGTCCGGCAACAAGCTCTACAATGTCTGCACCGTCACCTACACCGTGAGCCAAGGCGATGACCTCGCCCGTGGCTTCGCCACCACCCTGCCCCCACTCCCCCAGGAACTGGTCGCAGGATACGGCAACGGAACGGTCCAGCTAAACTTCAGCGTCTACCGCGCCAGCAACAACACAACATACTGGTCCAGGGCGACCATCCCGCAAGTGCTCAATACCGTCGTTTGACGGGAGCAAACCAGCACGCCGGGGGCACAAATGCTCCCGGCAGCCGAAAACCAAACAGCCAATAATACTCAAAACAATGTTACAGGAGACAGACATGACACCCAATATAAAAGCGTCCGATTCAAATTGGCACAAAACTTTGATCTCATTCGACAAGCGGTTGGCGATACCCGTCGACCCGACCCAAGGCTTTCCTGGGAGCCAATATTACATCAAAGTTAGTGTATTGGTAACCGATGACGAGGGAGTGACCGCGCCGCAAAATACGCCTGTGTATGCCAAAGACAATCAAAATAATATTATGTATTACTGGAATGCCGATAAAACACCGAATAACCTGCAGGATAACTCTGGCTTCCGGACATTCCTGACAGATTCGAAAGGCGTCGCGACTTACTATATTGCATTCAACGTTAAGATATGGGGCGACCCTGAGAAAATGGCTCAAGATCCTTTCGTGGGCCGCATCGTCTATTTGACCATCAACACCAGTTCTGTTGCCACCGGCGTACCGCAATATCCCGTTTTATTCTGCTATTATATGAACGAAAGCGGCCCCTATCCTGCTCTTAACGCACAGGTGACCGTACCAGCCTGGTCTTCGGCAATAACAGAAGGGAATTATTTTATTTCCGGCTTGCATATCTCGTCGAACCAATCCAAAGGCGCAAATCTCGACAGCGACTCCGTTTTGATTTTAAACGACACCGCATTCTTCGGGTTGAAGTACAGCATGATTTTGAATAGTATTTTCGACGGGATTGCACCCTATTACGATCTGAAAGATCAGGGAAGCAACCGAATACTATATTTCGTACAAGATTCGCTGACATCGCCCGGTATATTGTCCTACTCCACTACGTTTGACTTGTCCCAGGGCGATTGGACACCCCAGGCCATGCCGAATCCAAACGATCAGATCGGAGATGGTTTCGTAACGCCCTATTGGTATGGTGCGAGGCATGAACCAAACCATACACCCGAGAATACACTGGGGCCCTCCGCATTGAATAATACGTGGGATGGCAGCCATAATCTTGAGATCCTTATTGAATATCCCCCCGAGGGAACGATCGAGAAGGGTGATATCATCAACGTATTCGCCTATGTTAGCGGATATACTAAAGACGGCGCCCAGATAACTCAGATATATGGCGACGGCTCTCCGGTTCTGGATTTTCCATACGCGGATAGTTCGGACAATATCTTCCAGTTCAAAGCTTATGAAGGTGATATGGCTCCGTCCCCCGGCGAACACTGGCATTCTGTGATGATACCGGGAGCCTGGCTGGAAATATTTGGTCAAAGAACATCCACCATTCCCGGCTATATGTGGGTAAATTACCTGGTCACTCCGGCTGATGTAGCCGTGAAGAGCCCTAAGTGGTCAAGTCCTTATGTTGGGATGGAGGCCGCGGTACAGATCAACTTCGCCGGTAATCACGCGTAACCCGAAACTCTTTGCAATGGCATTTCCTGGGAAATGCCATTGCATCTTACCAGGCAAATTTCGGCGACCGAAATGCAATCGAACACCGGAGGGCGTGAATATGAGTGAAATCGCAGTGGGTGCGGCACGTAACCCTTATCAAATCGACTGGATCAGCTTCGACAAGGTACTGGCTCTGCCTGGCAAAAAAGGCGCCTTAGACTCCAACGACCCCAGCCAGACGATAAAAGTAACGATCAAGGTCGTGTGGGCGGACGGTCCCAAACGAGGGCAGCCCGCGAACGCAGACGTTAATGTCAGTGCGAACCACCTGTCAGCTGATTTCGTTGCCCTTTTCAATGACGATCATGTTCTGCAACAGCCGGATAGTAACAATATATATACTTTCCCCGGACGATCGAATGGCATTATCGAAATATATGTATGCGCACCCCAAATGATGCTTTTCCTCATGATGGCAGCCGTTGCGGCGGCCGATGGATATGATGCATCCATGTGGTTCCAGGCCGGACTTCTTACCTTTTATAACTATATCACCTTTGATGTTCAAAGCTCTAATTACCCGCCTATCGCCATAAACAATGTTCAAATTCCAGATTTCCCGAGACTTAAATTCGGAATTACCGCACGCGTTCTGTCATATGATAATATAGATTTTAACATTTTTACAAACTGCGTCGTTATAATCAATGACAATTTAATATTCCTCTCAGGTGGGCCAGATATTCTCCAGAGCGGATTTGTCATACCATATATTTTCATGCGCAATTCCTTCGATGAAAACAATAGCAATAAAATAATATATATTCTATCGGATACAGAAGGCTCCACTACCGCGGGCGGCGCACTAACCTTCACCGCCAACGGCTATCCGCTGGCGATGCCTTTTCCGAACAAAGGAGCGAGTCCGCCCGCAGTCCAGCTTGCGACGTCGGGCAACTTCGTTCTCGATACGCTATACTTAAGGCATTACGGCGGCATTCCTCTTCGTATACCGATCAGGAAAGAGGTTACGAAGGACGACAAGTACTATCTCTACATCTATGTTAATGGCTTTGTACATGGTCAGGGAAAGCAATACAAGCCATACAGGGTGGAGCGGCTCAAGGTGGACGTCCCTGAAGGTTACGCCGGCTCTTACTTTGACTTTAAAATTCCGAAGGATTTCGTGATTGGTTTCGCCGCGGCCGACGGCGGCCCGGACGGATATATGTGGGCGGATTGCGTCGGTCCGGATAACGAAACGTGGTCCGATCCCTGGGGGCCCCAGCAGATTGACTTTTGGCCAGAAGAATAATTTTTAGCTCCCTGGAGATAATTCGTGGAGCTTGCCACCGGAGGTAGGAAAATGTCTAATTTTTCTGACAATTCATCCGATATCATCATCGTGCAATATTTATATGCAGACAAGAACTATGCTGTTGCCCCCGGAGATATCTCGCAAGGGTCTGGCCGAATTCGGGTATGGACAAAGGTTACAACTTCTTCGGGTATTCCCATTGCCGGCATCCATGTAGGCTTCAAGTTTAGTCCAAGCAAAAGTTCCTATCGTATTTATGACATGGACCTGGCGCCGATCGGCACGGGTGGATTGGTTGTCGTTTCGAGCAACGCAATGGGAATTGCGTCGGTCTACCTGGTTTCGGACAATCCCGCTTGTGTGCTTGCCAGCGCAGCGCAGGTCGGGGGGGCCGCTACAGCTCCGGTTGCACTCTATTTCGGGGCACTCTTCGGCAACGGCCTATCGCCATCATGGCAGGCGCCGACCGTAGCGATCAGCGTTGGAACACATTACAGCAAAATTTCCAATCCCAGCGGTTTTCCCGTTCTGCCGAATGCGGGAATCGGGCAACTTGTTCTGCCGGCATCCGGTGCTGTCATGGCGGCGGCGACAGAAGGCTCCCCGCCGACCGCTCTGAGAACATTCCCCGTACAAATCCCTCGGTCAGCGGTTTCCGGCTCTCCTGATAGCCAGTTTTTTCTTGTTCTCAACGATCAGATCGCCATTCCCGGTAAACCGTCAAAAGGGGTCGTCAATGTCCCCTATTCCGATGTGCTGCTGGATCCGCTGTCGAACCAGATGGCATATTTCATCCAGGATTCCAGCGGCCAGATCAGCCAATCAGAAACGATCGGCTTCGGGGCAACGGGCGTTTATCAGAATGAACCCGATGCCACCCAAACGGAGCGCAGAGCGCCGGCCCCGCAGGTCACACCCGACCCGGGCAACAATGGCGAAATTACATTGGCGACGATCGAGGCCAATTATGGTCTTCAGATTACCGTCCCTCAATTTTCTTTGAACGATATTGGGGAAGATATCACCTCGTTGAGCGCTGAGGTGTATTTTTACATGAATGGATTCTCCGCTGGCACCGATGCCGTCAGACCGGGCCGGATGTACACAGTCCCGGTAGGCAATTTACCGATTACAGGGGGAACGACGGTATCGGGTTTTACCGCCACACTCCCCTGGCCTTACGCTTATGGTTGGTCGAAACCCCTTACTGGCAGCCCGCGCGGCCCGCTCAAATTCTATTGCGAATATATCCTTCGAGATCAGAGCGATCAAGCCTATATAAGCAAGTATATTAGCAATAATGAGTACATCATATTCCTAAATACAGCATAGATAGACCATAAAAAGACTAAAACTAGACAGCAAAAATAACTCAGCCCCCCTGTTTTATTGAGGACAATTGCATTGTCGCACCACTAAATAGATTAGAGGAATTAATTATCATGACAACATCAAACAACGCTCCGAAATCTTCGTCTAAAATCGGCAAGTCCGTTAAGCAAGCGAACGGAACGATCGAAATCACCCTGCCTCCCGACCTTCAAAACGGCATGATAACACTTTACACGGAATACCAACTGTCGGTGCGATACACCGGCACGGACGATGCCGTGAAGAATATCGTATGGTTTGGAGCGGCCGAAGAAACCGCTGGGCTTAACCCAGCACAGGCAATAGTATTTGAACCCAGCCGCATACCTCTGGTAGGCGGGCAGGGAACGACGAAGGTGACAGTTTTTGGTAACGGCGGCTCCACGTTCCGAATCTGTGCACGCGCCGGGGAAATCGACTCTGGTGTCGCACCTGATTACAAAGAGCTCCTGGCTGTCGGAGGGTCTGATTCAACCGACACCTACGTGAACCTCATCTCGGTCGCGAACGATCCGGTAGGCACGGATACTTTCCAGCCATTTGTGGCAAGCTACACCAAATTGGATGGACAAGGTGTATCCAGCTGGAACGGAACGTTCAATTGGACGGCGCAGGTCGAATCGGGAGGCGATTCAAGCACTACTTTCGAGTTTCTGAGCCAGCAGACGGGCGCCAGCAGTTGGGGCTACTCATTAAACGGTCTTTTGGTCAGAAGCACGACCCCTGTTGTGATCGCGGTCACGGCGACACCCGTTGGCCAAGACGCAAGCAAAACGCGCACGCTGAAGGTCCAGTTCCAGAAGAATGCTATATTACCGGGTCAAGTCCCTATAAACTGGACGCACAGTGATACTCCTCCCCTGTCCCTTGGCGATGCGCACGGCTTTGTTGCCCAGTATGACCCTCCTGGCGGCATTGTGCCCGGAGCAACCGTTCTTGGCGCCGCCGCCTATCCATCGGAACGGCTGGCCTTCGAAAGTGTCAATTGGGTGATGTTTACCGGTTCGGATACCGCTCCAACATCAATCACGGCCGCAGGTACAACTGATATTCCGAACGCGCTGATCACCGGCATTATGCCAAATTGGAAGACTGCCGCCTGGGACCATGGCGAGCTTCAGATCGGTTTCGGGCATCCTATCGCCATCACCGCGACGCCGCCATTCAATATGTATGCGCCGATTTCACTCTCCGCCACATATGCGGGAGACAAGATACTCTCGAAAATCCATTGGTCGGTCGACCCAGAGGCAAATCCGGGCTACACTGTGGTTTTCGATCAAAACTCATCGCCGGTAAGTGGATCGCCGGGTAACCAGACAACCACCACGAAGATGACGGTCTACGGGCCAAACAACCCGGTCAATATTACGGTTTATGCCCGCTCCGTCGACCAGAACCAGAGCAACATCGTAACGGGCATTTCCTCACCTATCGCGGTCCAACCGGGAATAATCGCGCAAGGCAATGTCATCAACGTCGTGTCTTTGGACGGCACACCACTGGAGGAGCGCGACGCTGCAGGCAATGTCGAATGGCATATGATCCAGGCCACCTATATGAAGGCCGACGGCTCCCCCATTCCCAACTGGCCTCTCACCTGGAACGCCAATAATTCCAATGTCACCCTGCTCTCCAGTCAAGACAGCCAGTGGGACAACAAGACCGACGCAAACGGTGTAGCCACCAATGCCGTGTCGACCACGAATAAAGATACTTTTGACTTCACGGTCACCGTAAGCGCGGACAGCACCTCAGACAGCGGGAAAAGCGATCTCACCTTCCAGCTCAACGTGCAACCCCTTCCTGGGGAAGGTAGCATGAAGATCGCACCGGTAGCCTCGCCCGTTCCCGTCGGCCAAGCCCAACCATTGACGGTGACCTATTCCAAGGACGGCAATCCGGTGCCGAATGGCACGGTAGTCACGTGGTTTGCAGCGCCAGCAGACCGGCTTACCTTCAGCGGTGGCAGCGGCACAGGAGTGAGTGGCAATGTCTCGAAGGTCACGGGAGGCCAAGGGCAGGCAACCATCAATGTCACGGCCTCGCAAGGAGCGAGCATTCCAACAGCAGTGATTTCGACCAGGGGGCTTTTTGATAGCCAAACCGGCGCCTACGACCATTCCGATCCAGACCTTGTACTGAGCTTCACGGGCCAAGCGTCGGATGCCCTTGTCGTCACACCCGAGAACAATCCGCCCTATTATCTCTACACGGCGACGCCGTTCGATGCGACCTATGGCGGTACTGACAAGACCTTCTCCTGGGTCTCGTGGTCGGTCGACGAGAGCAAATATCCCGGCTACACCTTCGACTTCGACAAGAACCCGTCACCCGTCACCGGAAGCGCGGGCAATCGGACGACGTCCACCAACCTCACCGTGATCGGCCCGAACCAGCCCCTCAACAACGTCACCGTCTATGCCGCCTCCGTCGATCCGGACCCGGCCAACTATATCTCCGGGGCGTCCAAGCCAGTCACCTTCCAGAGCAGCTCGGCACAAGGCACCATCCTCACCATCACCTCGCCCGACGGCTACGTCCTCAGCGAGGGGAGCGAACATGTGCTTGAGGCCACCTACACCAATCTCGACGGTTCCCCCGTCACCGGTACGGCCTGGGACGGAACCATCGTCTGGACCGTCGATCCCGCCAATCCTCAGGTCAGGCTCCTCGATAACGACCCCACCAAGGCCAATGCTCAAGGCCTTGCCACCAATGCGGTATCCGCCGTCTACGGCCCCGACACCATCACCGCCACCGTCAAGGCCCACGCCGGCAACATGCCTGACACCGACGCCAACAATGCAAGCGTCACGCTCACCTTCGCCCGCGAGATCGAGCCCGTGTCCGGCCAGGGCCACATGACCATCATTCCCAAGGACGGCTATGTCCTCACTCGCGGCGTGCCGCATAATCTGACCGTCTATTACACCGATGCCAACGGCGATCTGGTCAAGGACAATACTGTCGTGACCTGGACCGGCTTCCCCGAACAATGGCTCACCTTCACCGGCCCCACCGGCGGCAATACTTCCACGACCACCAACGGCCAGGCGACCATGACGGTCACCGCCGCCATCGATGCCCCCATCGGAACCGCCGTGATCACAACCTCGGCCTTCAACGCCACCACCCGCAGTT
>NZ_BMHH01000054.1 GCF_014640615.1 Paramesorhizobium endophyticum
CCCAACCCGCCGGTCGGGGCCGCCGACATCGTCAACGGCCTCTCCGTCCGCGTCTCCACCTCCTCGACCCTGGAGAACTGGACCTACCAGGCCGGCGATGTCGTCACCGTCTATTACTACCTCTCCGGCAACGATCCGGTGTCCGGCAACAAGCTCTACAATGTCTGCACCGTCACCTACACCGTGAGCCAAGGCGACGATCTCGCCCGTGGCTTCGCCACCACCCTGCCCCCACTCCCCCAGGAACTGGTCGCAGGATACGGCAACGGAACGATCCAGCTAAACTTCAGCGTCTACCGCGCCAGCAACAACACAACATACTGGTCAAGGGCAACCATCCCGCAGGTGCTCAATACCGTCGTTTGACGGGAGCAAACCAGCACGCCGGGGGCACAAATGCTCCCGGCGGGCAAAATTAGCAAATGGCCGAAACCGATACTGTGTAGAAGCAATGTGGGAAATAAATTAATCTCCTTGGGGAAGAACTGGCTGGGTTCGCCGCGCAATCGGCTAGAAGTACGCGGTGCACATCTCCACCAAGGCTTCGGTCTGCGACAGTTGGTATTCCTCCCTGTCGATGATGATGAATAAGAGCGGCTCGAAATCGACAGCCTCCTCATCGCCGGATGAAGCCTGAGTTTCCAGCAGCCGCAACGAAAGAATTCCTGCTGATCGATCTGGTCAATAATCTCAAGCGGCTTGCCGAGGACGAAACCCAGCTACTGGAACGCGCGAAGGTGGCTGACCTGCCATGGGTAATTTCCTCCAGGATAGATTAGACCGTATGTTCGCGGGGTGAAGGTGGCCCGCCCGCGCGGTAAGCTGAATTCGGGGATTGCTCTGGATTGGCCGGAGCCGAGCCCCAAGCTTAGCGAGGGCGAACCATGAAACAGGATAAGGTAATTTTCATCGGCTTGGATACGTCCAAGCTGAAGATCTCGGTTGCTGTTGCCGATGGGGTGCGCAACGGCGAGGTGCGGTTTTTCGGCGACATCTCGTCGGAGCGGGCGTCTGTTGCATCGATGGTCAACAAGCTTTCCAGGCGCGGGGACAAGCTTCACTTTTGTTATGAAGCCGGCCCCACGGGCTATGGACTTTACCGTCAGATTGTCGAACTGGGGCATGACTGCGTGGTGGTGGCGCCATCCCTGGTGCCCAGGCGTGCGGGTGACCGGGTGAAGACAAACCGGCGGGATGCCGTCAGCCTGGCGCGCCTGCACAGGGCGGGCGAACTGACCTCGGTCTGGGTTCCGGACGAAGGCCATGAGGCGATCCGGGACCTGGTCCGGGCCCGCGAGGGCGCCAGTGACGTACTGAAGCAGGCACGTCAACAGCTCCAGTCCTTTCTCCTGCGTCACGGTCGAGTCTATACGGGCCGCACGCCTTGGACGCGCGCTCATCTTCGATGGCTGGCGTGCCAGGCTTTTGATCACCCCGCCCACCAAATCCTGTTGGCGGAATATTGCCAGGCCATTGAGGATGCCGACGTGCGTTTGGACAGGCTGACCAAGTTGGTGGTGGAGACCACGGCCTCCTGGTCGATGGCGCCGGTCGTGGCTGCCTATCAAGCAATGCGCGGCGTCGCATTCATGACTGCGGTCACCTTTGTGGTCGAGATTGGCGATGTCAGACGTTTCGACAATCCTCGTCAGTTGATGGCGTATCTCGGCCTCGTGCCGTCGGAATGCTCGACGGGTGAACGGGTCAAGCGTGGTGGGATCACCAAGGCAGGCAATATGCGCACGCGTCGCGTTCTTGTCGAAGGAGCCTGGACATATCGCTTCCCGGCCCGTGTAAGCCCGACAATCCAGGCGCGGCTGGAGGGCTTGCCAAGAACGGTTCGCGAGATTGCCTGGAAAGCCCAGGTGCGGCTTTGTGCGCGCTATCGAAAACTGATGGCGGCGGGCAAGCCGAAGGCCGTCGCTGTCACCGCCATTGCCCGGGAAATGGCAGCATTCCTGTGGGCCATCGGACAGGAGGTCGCTCCCACTGCAAAAGGCTAATGCCGGTGCTCCGCTTGAAGAGAGACGCTCAACCTGAAAATTGAAATCATCCGCTGTTGGACAAAGATGGAGGCAGGGCTCCGGTGGGGAACCCTCGCGGACTCTATGTGGCAGGATAAAATCCATGCCCGATTTTAGACAGAGGCAGCCCCAGACGAACACACGGAAATGCGGTACCCAACCCGCGCATAAGAGTATGCCAGCCGTCGTCTAAATGCCCTGTCTCCTCCTTTGTTCAACAGCTTCACGCATGAAATGCCGTCGTCAAAGCCGGAAAGGAAAAATCATGACTAAAGAGCTTGCAAACGAACATAAGAGTCCGGCCTATTAAAGGACGGACGAATGAAGAAGCAGCGATTCACAGAATGGAGGCGAGACCTGCGGCTCGCCGGAACCAGATTATAGCGGTGCTGAAGGAACAGGAGGCTGGCGCGAAGGCGGCTGACCTGTGCCGCAAGCACGGAATTTCAGAAGCGACCTTTTACAATTGGAAGGCCAAATACGGTGGCATGGAAGTCTCCGAGGCGAAGCGCCTGAAGGCGCTCGAAGAGGAGAATGCCAAGCTGAAGAAGCGTAAGCGCTGTTTTCAGGCCACGGCTTTGAGTTCGTGCTTTGCGGCATAGGCCCAAGGCAGCAGGTCGTCGATCTGGTTATTTAGATGCCCGTTGACGATCTTTGTGAGGACGTCTGAGAGATAGGCCAGTGGCTCGACATGGTTGAGCTTGGCGGTCTCGATGAGCGAGGCGATAGTCGCCCAGTGTTCGGCCCCGGCGTCTGACCCTGCGAAGAGTGCATTCTTGCGATTGAGGGCCATTCCCCGTTCATTCTGCCCATGTCGGCGATGAAGTCGAGGTTCATTATCGCTGGCATCCGTATTTCGGCCAGAAGGTAATCGTTCGCCGTGTCGAAGAACGCGCGACAGGTCGATTTCTGAAGGTTTTGGGGCCGCCAGGCGTCGTGGTTTCGATTGCCGGGTGGATGATCGATCCGGTGGTGTGCGGCGGCATGACCATGGGACCGCCAGGCGTCGATCTCGTGGCGCTGATCGAATTGAACAGGCTGGTCACCAGCGCCGACAAGCCTGCAGTCTTCCGAAGTGGACTTAGAATCACTCAGGAGGACCATCATGAGAACCCGCAACACGCTGATGCCGGCGTCGGGCCGGCAGCTCGACCTGATATTCCAAACCCGGATGTTCGACGGACTGACCGAGAAGGATCGCAAAAAGGCGATATTGACGCTGGCTTTCCTACTAATGCAGGCCGCAGGTCTCGTCGTCGAGGAGTTTAACGATGACCAGCACTGATTTGATTCCGACAGGCCTGCTCACACGCAAAGCCGTCGTCTACGTGCGTCAGTCCTCTCAGTCACAGGTGATGACCAATCTGGAAAGCCAGCCAGCGACGGCAGTATGATCTTGTTGACGTTGCGCGACAACACGGCTTCAGCGACATCGAGACCATAGACGACGATCTCGGACGCTCTGCGAGCGGAACGGTCGCGCGTCCCGGCTTCGACCGTCTGGTCGCCCTTTTATGCGCCGGCCAAGTTGGTGCCGTTTTATGCTTCGATGCCTCTCGGCTCGCCCGCAACGGCCGCGATTGGCATCACCTGCTCGAACTATGCGGCCTGGTCGAAGCCCGCGTCATTGACCATGACGGCGTCTACAATCCATGTCGACCCAATGATCGGCTCCTGCTGGGCATGAAGGGAAGTATCAGCGAGTTCGAACTCGGCGTGCTGAGAGCCCGAATGCTCGATGCGGCCAGATCGAAGGCGCGGCGTGGCGAATTGCGCCTTTCCGTTCCATTCGGTTACATCTGGCATCGAGAAGCGGGGCTCGGGCTTGATCCGGATCTGCGGCTGCAGGAGGTGATCCGGCCGATCTTCGCCCGCTTCCATGAGCTTGGAAGCGCACGCCAAGTGCTCTTGTCGATGACACGGGACAATATCCACTTCCCGCGACCGTCGGACGAAGGTCGCATGACCAGCTTTGTCTGGACCCCAGTCCGTTATCGGAATGTCATCGGCATCCTGAAGAATCCCTTCTATGCCGGCGTCTACGTCTATGGAAAGAGCGAGAAGCGAACTGCCATCGTTGATGGGAGGACACGGCGCAGCTACGGGCACGGCAAGCCGGCCGGCACCTGGGAAGTGATGATCAGGGACCATCACGAAGGTTACATCAGTTGGGAAGAGTACGAGCGTAACCAACAGCAACTGGCGCTGAACAATTATGGTCGCTCGGGCGGGACCAAATCAGGCCGCGGCGGCAGAGCATTGTTATCGGGCCTCTGACTTGCGGTCGGTGTGGACGGCGGCTGAGTGTTGCCTATACGGGGAATCCGCAAAGCCGGCCCGTCTATCGCTGCGACAAACCGAACCTGATGATGGGCCTGCCTCGATGCATGACGTTCGGCGGTCCGCGGGTCGATGCGGCGGTTGCGCGCGAGTTGTTGCGCGCGGTAGAACCATTGGCGATCGAGGCGACTTTTGAAGCAGAGCGGATGCACCGGGAGCGACAGGAAGAACAGCGCCACATCCACGACCTGGAACTGCGGCAGGCCAGCTACGAGGCAAGCCTTGCCGAGCGGCGTTATGCGGCATGCGATCCCGACAACCGCCTCATTGCCGCGCAGCTTGAGAAGAACTGGGAAACCGCGCTCCGCCGTGTGCGGGATCTGGAAGGGCGCAAGCCTGCCGAAAGGCCTTCAACCATCGAGGTCGACCCAGCCACCTTCGCGAACTTAGCTGACAATCTGCAGTCGGCCTGGGATTCGCCGGATGTGACCATGCGCGCGCGCCAACAACTGCTGCGTACGCTCATCGCCGACATTGTCGTTGATGTCGACGATGCGGTGCGTGACGTGGTGCTGACGATCCATTGGAAGGGTGGTCAGCATTCAGAGCTCAGGGTCCGTAAACCTCAGAGTGGCGAACACGGATACGCCACCGCAGAGGATGCTCTGGCGGTGATGCGGAGCATGGCTGGCCGCTGGTCCGATGAACATATCGCCGCGTCGCTCAATCGAATGGGCATGCCGACGGGGCAAGGGAAAACCTGGACCGCGCACCGTGTCGCTTCGGTGAGGCGGGTACGCGCCATTCACGCGTACAAATCAGCCGACAAAGACGGCGAATGGCTGACCATGACCGAGGCTGCGGCGGTATTGGGCGTGACCAATCATCGGATTCGACATCTGATCAAGACGAAGGTGTTGTTTGCCGAGCAGGTAGTTCCCGGCGCGCCGTATCAAATCCGCGCCAGCGACCTCAATTCTGCGCCCATCCGAGCTGCGATAGCGCGAAAGGGGCGTCCGTGTCGCCTTGCTGACGCGGACACGCTTCCAATGTTTACAGAGACTTAGAGAAGGAGTGCACAATGACTCAGGTCCGGCAATTGGCCTGATGGATCGTTCGACGATGTTGGAGTCGATCTCGATCCGGCCATCGTCGATGAAGCGGGTCAAGCCGTCCCAGCGTGACAAGGCATAACGGATTGCTTCAGCAAGCTTTGTCTTCTGGCTGATGTAGCCGAGTTGTTCACGCAGCCAGGGAGCGAGGCTGTCGGTGATCGGACGACTTTTTTCCTGACGGGCGACACGACGGTCCTCGTGGGTCCGGCCACGTATCTCGTCTTCGATCCTGTAAAGTTCGGCGATGCGTTTGAGCGCCTCGCTGGCGATGGGTGCGGGACCGGCGGCCGCCAGCTCATAGAAGCGGCGTCGAACGTGGGACCAGCAGAAGGCCAGCGACACGGTGTTCTTTGCCGCGAGCGGGCGATATCCACTGTAGCCGTCGACCTGCAGGATGCCGACGAAGCCGTCGAGATGGGCCATCGGTCGTTCGCCTTTGCGATCTGGCGCATAGACATAGGCGACACCGGGCGGGTCATCGCCCTGCCACGGCCGGTCATCTCGTGCATAAGCCAGGCTCCTTACGGTCGTCTCCATATTCCCTCTCAAAGCCTAGGATTTCTGCGAACTCGACTGCGAAGCTTTCAGCAGATGTGCGGATTCCGATGATTTACCGGACGGCGTTCCGATCAAATACCGGACATTGTTCCGAGAATTAGCCGGACGCAATTCCGATTAATTACCGGACAGTTTTTCGACGTAAGTAGTGCCGCTGGGTCAGCAACCTTGGCATGCATTTCCTTTTGACCAAGAGGAATGCGGATGCCGAAGAGACGAAGGCTGACCATGAGACAAATGAGGCATTTACTTCGACTGAGTTCGGACGGCGTGAGCGTCCGCGATATTTCCGAGATGCTGGGCATAGCGCGCAGCACCGTGCAGGACAGCATAGTGCGCGCTGCGACGGCAGGGCTTTCCTGGCCCCTGCCGGCCGATCTGACCGATGATGTTCTTGAGGGGCGGCTGTTCGCCCGTGCCGGAGTCAAACAGGGACTGCGCAGACGCCCGGAGCCGGACTGGAGTGCTGTTGCAATCGAGCTGAAGAAGCCCGGCGTGACGCTGTCGATCCTGTGGGAAGAATACCGGGCCGTTCATCCTGAAGGTTACGGTTTTAGCAGGTTCTGCGACCTGTTTCGCGGCTTTGAGCGGCGTCTGACGCCGACGATGCGGCAGGTCCATATCGCCGGCGACAAGGTCTTCGTCGATTATTCCGGCAAAACGCTACCCATCGTGGACCGCAAAACAGGCGAGATCCGTCAAGCGGAGATCTTTATCGGCGTGCTCGGT
>NZ_BMHH01000055.1 GCF_014640615.1 Paramesorhizobium endophyticum
CAAAGCGGTGGGAAGAGAGAAATTAAACAAAACTATCAACGTGATGGGAATAGTTCACGGGCGACGACGTAGCGTCAGGCAGCAAAGCATTTCAACATATCGCGCGACAGCGTCGCGAAGATGGTGTCGTATTCGACGCCACCCGGCTATCAGCGGCGATCACCGATCCGGCGACCGAAGCTGGATGCGTTCGTTTCGACGATCGAGCATTGGTGGTCGGGTAAAACGCACAGCGCGGGCGAACCGTCCGCTGGCGTCACAAGTGGCTTATCCGATGGAGGCGAAGCCCATGTGATACCGTCTTTACTTGTTGCTACCAATAGATCGCCGTTTTCCCTATGACCATATACACACCATAATTCGTCATTAAACTAAGCCAATGATGGCGCAACTAAAGTTTGGTGCCCCTCCATTGGATTTTGATTCCAGTCTGTGCCGTTGGTGCTTCCCATGTAATACAAATTGTACAACTCGCTTGCCGAAACGGCAAATGCTCCCCACATTTTATCTGCAAGCGCGATTACGGACAACGGTGTTGCGGTATGCCCCCACAACTCCGAGCACCCATCCCACTTTTCACCATTGCTGGACGCGGTATACCACATATTGTTATCATCATTGTACATGCTCACGTAGTAACACCAGAGCCGTTGGTTGAACACTGCCAGCGCCGGGCTGCAAGGCGGATCGGAAAGGGTCGAGTTGCCGGCGAGCAGGTAATTGCCTTGCCACGTTTTTCCATCAAAGTAGTTCGCCCACAAATTTGAAATGGTGTCTTCGGTCACGCACCACAATTGCTTCTGGAACCCGGCCAAGGCCGGGCCAGCCGGACTGGAGACGGACGTGATCTGCTGGGCCGGCATCCACCCCTGGTGTCACGGGATTCGGGAAAGGTGGCGGACCAGTAGATTGGGTATGCCATTAAATTCTTCTCATTAAACAGTAACTTAAAAGAGCCGCGAAAACACGTGCAGGCCCCGGCCGGCGAAAAGCAACTCCGATAGTGGAGTAAATGCCTTCCAGCGACCCAGGCCCGGGCATAGGAGGTTGCCCAGAGAATATACCCCACAACTTTCCTGTATATTGATCAGTTGAGGCGCCATGAACCGTGCCATCATATGCAACCACCCCCAAGCCGTTGCGGAGGGCAGTGCCAAGACCATTCGCTTTGTTGGCGGGTGTCCAGATTTCGCCGTCGGTGCTCGAGGTATAGTAAGCCGAATCGTTCATATCCGCATACATGCAATACAGCGTTTCATCGAATACGGTCAGCGCCGCTCTGTAATTGGTCTGGTTATTCTGGGCGTTGCCGTTCATCGGGTGAGGTCCCTGCCACGCACCAAGATTGTAGCAGTGCGCCATTAGGTTCGAATTGCCGTCATTGTGCACACACCACAATTGTTTGTTGAATTCGACCAAAGCCGGGTCGGCGCCGGTGGTGGCCGAGGGAACCGGCAAGGGTGGCATCCACCCCCTCGTGTCGATGGAACCGGGAAAGGCGGCAGACCAGTAGATTGGATATTCCATTGTTTTTCCTCATATTAATAAAGCCATGTAATGAAAATTCGATGCTGATTGGGCGGTCGACAATACAGACCTCTTCGAGATTGCAGGATTACGAGCTGGGGGCGCAGTAGGCGAGATAAATAATCCCGTCTATCACGGCCAGGCCCACGCCGGTTCCTGCCGCGCGGGAAATTCCCTTTATCTGGGCGCTGGTCCAGGCGCTGGGGTCGCCGGAGGTATTATATGCATAATATAGTTCAGAGCCGCCGGAACTATCACCATAAACGCAGAGCAATGCGTCCTGATCGGGCAAATAGACTAGAGCCGGCGCGGCGTCAGTACCCAGGCCAGCAATAGGACCGCCCGGCGTAGTCCAGGTTCCGCCGTCCTTGCTTGTTGCGACATACAGTCCGTGGTCAGCATTGCCCCGATATACACACCATAGGAGACCTTTGAACACCGCCAGCGCCGGACTCATGCTCGTGCTGTTGCCGCCCATTCTGTTGGGAGGAGTTTGCCAGTTATTGGCACTACTCAAGGCCCACAAGGGGCCACCGGAAGCCACCGTACCCCGATAAACATACCATAATTGTGGGCCGCCGAACACGGCCAGCGCGGGCCCGTCACTCGTTAGATTGTTCGGGATGTTCGTGGGTGGATCGCTCCATATCTGGCCATCGTCGGATGAGATGATATACAGTCCATTGTTGTTGCCTTGATATGCACACCAAAGCTGGTTCTGGTTCTGGTTCTGAAGCGTCGCCAAGGCTGGCCTGGAATTGGTAAAGTTTTTATCGATTTTATATTCCCCCTGCCAATCAGTGCCTTTTAAAACTGTGGACCACAGGAACTTATGGTTGTTACCGTCATTGTGTACGCACCACAACTGTTTGTTGAATTCAATCAAAGCCGGCCCTGCGGTACTGCTCGAGCCAGAGACAAACTGCTTGGGAGGCATCCATCCTCTCGTCTGAAAGCTATCAGCGAAGGCGGCAGTCCAGTGGATTGGGTAACTCATCGAAATTCTCCATATAAAACAATTGTTTCGATAACTTAGATATATGCAACTACTTGGGTCGACCAAGCGCGGGCACTCCAGTCTGGCTACGCCATGGTTGAATTTGTCCAAATTCACAACAACTATAGCGTGCCAAACAAAATCCGTCTATAGAATATTCTTCTCAGGTCAAACCAAATTTATCGCGATAATTTTTACGTGCGTTCATGGATATCAGATATCAAACATCCGATTCACGTAGCCTTAAGCAATCGCAAAAAAAGTTGTAGCGGAATCATTTTTCTCTGCTAAGTTGCATACTAAGGCGCTCATTCGCGCCTATCGGCAGATTAGGAATTTCTAATAGCCATAGAATTGTTTTCGTACGGAAACGGATTTGAGCAGCGAAAGATAACGGCATCACGGCAACACTTTCCGCCCCTACATGTTGAAGCAACACGAACACAGGAATGCGAATAATATGAGCAAGGCACCTGATATAAAAAAAGCAGGCGTAGGCGATACGAATTTATATGTGGATCTGACCTTTACCCCCGGTGCTCTCGCCGACGGCACATATGACAATATTGCCACTGCGAAGCTTACACAAGGCCAGGGCAATGATGCGCAGCTGGTTTCCGGCTACTACATCCAGTTCAAAATCAATGGCGGGTTTGCAAAACTCAAGGACGCGGAGAAAGACGGGACCGTTACAGTCCAGACAGCGGTTAACGGCCGCGCAACCGCGCCTTTCATGGACACCGTCGGCGAAACCCAAACAATGACGGCCACGGTGGTGAAGAACGCCAGCGGTGATCCCTATCCACCCGGCACCTACGACACGGCCTCGTTCACCTTCACCGCCCCTCCACGCAAGGTCATCCTTTATCCGTCGTTCGATGGCGCCTCCAGCGATAACTCGGCTTCGAATTGTGTTCTGGCGGCGGTCGTGCGCAAATCCGATGACACAGTCGACGGCTATTCCGGTCCCGTGGTTTTTACCGTGGATTCGCCCGCGCAGTTCGTTGATTATGATTCCGGCAATCCTCAACAGAAGACGGTAACCGCGACCAATGGGTTTGCGGAAGCATCCTTCCAAGACAATTCAGGCAATAAGGATTCGGTGAATATGACGGCGATGCTAGGCGACAGCTCGGCTGCGACTGGAGACCCGCTGGCGTTTAACTTTTATAATGATCCATGGGATACCAATGGGCAACTTTTGTTCAAAGCGAACCCATATGACGACAACAATACGGGATCTATCATCGCTCAATATTCTTTTAATTCCACGAAACCCCCGCAATCATCTACCTTATACCTATGTCTCGAAGCTAAAAGCTCTGCTAAATTTGTAAATACGACCGGTTATGTGAACGACAAGGTTTTCCAAGTCAATAACCCAGTTTCTTCATCGAATTATAGTTCCGTTAGCATCCAGGACGCAATAAAAGAGTTGAACGTGACGCTGAACGTGACCGTTCAAGGACAAGCTCCATCGACGAGCACAATACTCAATTTCGGCCAGTCCTCTTAAAACTGACAAGCCTCCGGTGCCTGCCGGAGGCTGACTGCCCGCTTACAAACGGGCATCGGGGCGACTATAGAGAGCCGCGCCGGCGTTTAGTCGTCAACATACAATCACGAAAAGGATTTCCATTCATGAGCAGGACGCTTCAAATCAAGACAGCCGGAGCGGTCGATACGGATGGCATGACTGTGAAGCTTACTTTCAGCGCCCCTCCTCCACGGATTCCGCCTCCGCCCGCCGACGGGAGCATTGATTATATCGCCACAGCGCACCTCACCGGAAACGATGGCGATCTTGTCGGCTATTGGGTGAAATTCCACATCGAAGGCGGCGACGCATTCTTCTATGAGCCTGATTATGATGACGAGACCAGCCAAACCGCCACGCGGTTGACCGGAAACGGTGGCATCGCCACCGCGAACTTCGGAAACATCGTTGGTGAAACGCAAAATATGACGGCGACGGTGGTGAAAGATCCCAATGACGTGATCATTGACAACGGCGCCTCCGATACCGAACAATTCACATTCGCACCGGTTCAACAGACGGTCATGGTTTTCCCTGCGCTCGATTGCGCAGCAACCGACGGCTCCACCCGAAACAAAATATTAGCAGCCGTATTAGGCGGCGAAAACCAGGAGGTCGATCCCACCTATTCCGGCCCGATTGTTTTTACGATTGCTAGCCCCGCCCAATTCGACAACGCCGATAACGGCAACCCGCAACAAAAGACAGTTAACGCGACGCAGGGGTTTGCGGAAGCAACTTTTACCAACGCCTCAGGCAAAGCGGAGACGATAATCACGCGTGCGGCTCTGCCGGACGGCACAGCATCCAGCCGCCCGCTCGTCTTTCACTTTTACCCAGACACGATGTGGCTTGACGGCGAGGTGCTGTGGGCGAAGAACCCCTATGACGACACGGACAGCAAGGGTGAGATCGCGGCACAATACCAGTTCAACATCGTTGAAGCACCAAGCCCGGCACCAACGCTATACCTTTGCCTGGAAGCGTCGAGTTCCGCCTACTTCTTTACGAACACCCAAGGCTATGTTAACGCTAAAGTCATTCAAATCGACAACCCAGTTACCGGACAGGCTTCCAGTGTGAGCATTTTAAATGATTCTCCAGAACAGGGAATAATGCTAACCGCAAGCGTTCCAGCTATAAGCCCGCCGGCAAGCACAACACTGAATTTCGGTCAATCGTAAACCAGCTTCACCGGGCGTGAAGCCGCCGAACCGGACTGATCCGATATCTGCCCATCCCGTTGCGAGAGGTCTGCAAACATGAGCCAGAAGCATCACAGGAAAGCTGTCGCAACCCCGGGCACGTCGACAGACCCGGACGATATGATCGTGCGCCTCTCCTTCTCTCCAACTAGCCCCTCCCCTCCAGCCGACGGCACATATAACAACACCGCCACAGCGGAACTCACAACGACCGATTTCCAGTTTCTTCCTAACTATTGGATCGAATTTCATGTGGAAGACGGCGACGCGACCTTCAAGGATCCAGATTTGAGCGATGAGACCGGTCAAACCGCGACACGCCAAGTAGAATCCGACGGCTTGGCCTCCGTGCTTTTCGCCGACACGAAAGCCGAAACGCAAAATATGAAGGCCACGGTAGTGAAGACACCGGGCGGTGCGCTTATCGCTAACGGTGCCAATGATACGAAGCCCTTCTCATTTACCTGAGATCACCACACCGCCCGCGGGGCATCGGCGGGGCTGATCGTGTCCCGGGATGTTCTCTAATCGCGGTTGTCAAGCTGGTTGCAGTGGGCAACGCAGGTCAGGCTCATGGTTCTCTTCGAGGTCGGCACTTTGACCGCCTCATCATGGCGTGGGAAAGGCTCAGTCGACCAATGTGGTGTTCGCGGTTATCTGGACGAACCAGCACTCGCATTCCGGGGATCGGTCTTGACTGCGCCATCGTCCTGACCGGACGATCTCGCTGGTCTCAGCTAACTAGGGGATAGTGTAGTAAATCATGCGAGCTCACTCGGCTCTTGCGATGACCAACGGAACGGCTCGCCGGAGACCCACATGGCATGAAGGATGACGGCGAGTTTTCGAGCCACGGCAACTTTGGCTTTGCGATAGCCGCTGCGCCGCGCGATGCGCAATCCCAGCTCTTCAAAGCGGAGAACTGCGGGATCCTTGTCAGGAGCGCGTTGGCAGCCTCGTATAGACTGGCGTCGAAGAAAGTCGTCGGCGCGCTTTGAGACCCCGGCCGGATCTCATAGTCTCACCAGAGGCGTAGATGCGAGGTGTCAGCCCAAGATAGGCTCCGGCGCTGGATGATCGTTTGAATCGTGTCGGGTCATCAATGGTTGCGGCGAAGCCGAGCGCAGTGATTACACCGACACCAGGGACCCGACATCAGCCGTCTGACGACATTGTTCTGCCGCGCTATAGAGTCTGTCAGATTTATACTGAAGCATAGCCAGCATGCCTTAGTGTCCGTCCGGCGACTTCGTGAATCGGGAGAATCGGTTAGCGAATTTGGTATTGTACGGTCTGA
>NZ_BMHH01000056.1:2500-5634 GCF_014640615.1 Paramesorhizobium endophyticum
AATACCCTTTGATCCGTGGATTTCCGAATGGGGCAACCCACCTTAGATAGCTAGAAAATGTGAGCTGTTGTTTATGACAACAGTTCATCTTTCTAGCTATCAACAATAAGGTATCTAACTTTCGAATACATAGGGGTTAGAAGCGAACCCGGGGAACTGAAACATCTAAGTACCCGGAGGAAAGGACATCAAACGAGACTCCGCTAGTAGTGGCGAGCGAACGCGGACCAGGCCAGTGGCTTATGTGAATGAAGTGGAACGATCTGGAAAGTTCGGCCATAGCGGGTGATAGCCCCGTACACGTAGAACAACATAAGTCCTTGAGTAGGGCGGGACACGTGAAATCCTGTCTGAACATGGGGCGACCACGCTCCAAGCCTAAGTACTCGTGCATGACCGATAGCGAACCAGTACCGTGAGGGAAAGGTGAAAAGCACCCCGACAAGGGGAGTGAAAGAGAACCTGAAACCGAATGCCTACAAACAGTTGGAGCCCAAGGTTTGTCCTGGGTGACAGCGTACCTTTTGTATAATGGGTCAGCGACTTAGTCTGACGAGCGAGCTTAAGCCGGTAGGTGTAGGCGCAGCGAAAGCGAGTCTGAACAGGGCGTTCAGTTCGTCGGATTAGACCCGAAACCGAGTGATCTAGCCATGAGCAGGTTGAAGGTACGGTAACACGTACTGGAGGACCGAACCCGCATCTGTTGCAATAGATTGGGATGACTTGTGGCTAGGGGTGAAAGGCCAATCAAACTCGGAGATAGCTGGTTCTCCGCGAAATCTATTTAGGTAGAGCGTCGATTTTATACCCTGGGGGGTAGAGCACTGGATGGGCTAGGGGTCCTCACCGGATTACCAAACCTAACCAAACTCCGAATACCCAGGAGTACTGATCGGCAGACACACGGCGGGTGCTAACGTCCGTCGTGGAGAGGGCAACAACCCTGACCACCATCTAAGGTCCCCAAGTTATGGCTAAGTGGGAAAGGATGTGAGGATCCCAAAACAACCAGGATGTTGGCTTAGAAGCAGCCATCATTTAAAGAAAGCGTAACAGCTCACTGGTCTAAATAAGGGTCTTTGCGCCGAAAATGTAACGGGGCTAAAGCCATACACCGAAGCTGTGGATTGGGATAATCCTAACGGATTACCCAGTGGTAGCGGAGCGTTCCCCAAGCCGTTGAAGCCGGACCCGTGAGGGCTGGTGGAGGTACGGGAAGTGAGAATGCTGACATGAGTAACGATAAAGAGGGTGAGAGACCCTCTCGCCGAAAGTCCAAGGGTTCCTGCTTAAAGTTAATCTGAGCAGGGTTAGCCGGCCCCTAAGGCGAGGCCGAAAGGCGTAGTCGATGGGAACCACGTTAATATTCGTGGGCCTGCGGGTAGTGACGGATCGCGTGTGTTGTGAGGTCTTAATGGATTGATCTTGCAGCGAAGCGGTTCCAGGAAATAGCTCCCGCGTATAGACCGTACCCTAAACCGACACTGGTGGACTGGTAGAGAATACCAAGGCGCTTGAGAGAACTGCGTTGAAGGAACTCGGCAAATTGCACGCGTAACTTCGGAAGAAGCGTGACCCTTCTTCGGGCAACCGAAGGGGGGTGGCACAGACCAGGGGGTAGCGACTGTTTACCAAAAACACAGGGCTCTGCGAAGTCGCAAGACGACGTATAGGGTCTGACGCCTGCCCGGTGCTGGAAGGTTAAGAGGAGGGGTGCAAGCTCTGAATCGAAGCCCCAGTAAACGGCGGCCGTAACTATAACGGTCCTAAGGTAGCGAAATTCCTTGTCGGGTAAGTTCCGACCTGCACGAATGGCGTAACGACTTCCCCGCTGTCTCCAACGCAGACTCAGTGAAATTGAATTCCCCGTGAAGATGCGGGGTTCCTGCGGTTAGACGGAAAGACCCCGTGCACCTTTACTATAGCTTTACACTGGCATTCGTGACGGCATGTGTAGGATAGGTGGTAGGCTTTGAAGCCAGGGCGCCAGCCTTGGTGGAGCCACCCTTGAAATACCACCCTTATCGTCATGGATGTCTAACCGCGGCCCGTCATCCGGGTCCGGGACAGTGTATGGTGGGTAGTTTGACTGGGGCGGTCGCCTCCTAAAGAGTAACGGAGGCGCGCGATGGTGGGCTCAGACCGGTCGGAAATCGGTCGTCGAGTGCAATGGCATAAGCCCGCCTGACTGCGAGACTGACACGTCGAGCAGAGTCGAAAGACGGTCATAGTGATCCGGTGGTCCCGTGTGGAAGGGCCATCGCTCAACGGATAAAAGGTACGCCGGGGATAACAGGCTGATGACCCCCAAGAGTCCATATCGACGGGGTTGTTTGGCACCTCGATGTCGACTCATCGCATCCTGGGGCTGGAGCAGGTCCCAAGGGTATGGCTGTTCGCCATTTAAAGCGGTACGTGAGTTGGGTTCAGAACGTCGTGAGACAGTTCGGTCCCTATCTGCCGTGGGTGTAGGAATATTGACAGGATCTGTCCCTAGTACGAGAGGACCGGGATGGACGTATCTCTGGTGGACCTGTTGTGGCGCCAGCCGCATAGCAGGGTAGCTATATACGGACGGGATAACCGCTGAAGGCATCTAAGCGGGAAACCCACCTGAAAACGAGTATTCCCTATCAGAGCCGTGGAAGACCACCACGTCGATAGGCCGGGTGTGGAAGTGCGGCAACGCATGCAGCTTACCGGTACTAATAGCTCGATCGACTTGATCGTTCTCATTCTCAATGCTCATCTCCCGGCGAACGCAAAGCGTTCGTCCGGTGCGATGAGCATCAGCTTTGTCTTGTCCTCGCGCCGTACGCCCTCCGGGCTGGCTCCGGACGGGGCGCGGCACGAGCCGCGACGGACTAGCGTCCTGTATGGCGCTAAGTCTCGCGGACCTTTGTGCGAAAGGTGAATGTCCTGAAAAGGCAGAAACAAAACCAGCTTCTCATTTTACCCGCATGATCTTATCCAAAGTTAAGCAACTTTTGGGGATCATGCCTAATGACTTTGCGCTTTGCCGACCTGGTGGTTATGGCGGAGCGGCTGCACCCGATCCCATCCCGAACTCGGCCGTGAAACGCTCCAGCGCCAATGGTACTTCGTCTCAAGACGCGGGAGAGTAGGTCGCTGCC
>NZ_BMHH01000057.1 GCF_014640615.1 Paramesorhizobium endophyticum
TCAATACCGTCGTTTGACGGGAGCAAACCAGCACGCCGGGGGCACAAATGCTCCCGGCGGGCAAAACGGGAAAATACTTAATTGCCCAAGAGTAATGACCGATGCACTTTTTTAAAGGAATTGCAGAGGCACGCGGGAAGACCTTGGCGAACGTAAAACGGCGGCAGCCGTCAACGGAATGCTTGTCATCACCTCGCAAATCGAGTGGACAGAATTCCGACCGTGACCCGATTACAATCACCGCAGAATACACCGGCACGGGCGACGCTCGGCATCTTTTTTCGAATAATGAGGTTTCGCCATGAAGAAATCGATTGAACCCCAAAGCAAGATTGTCCCCAACGGGCAACTCGTCATTAAGTCGCCAACCAAATGGGAACGTTTCCCCCAGGGGAGCCCAATTACGATCACGGCAGAATATACGGGCACGGACGGTGCCGTCAAAACCGTGGTGTGGGAGAATGAGACTGGTGCCGGCAATGCTCCATCAAGCGAGGCATATGTGTTCAACCCGCCGCGCTCCATCCTTAAAGACGGCAAATTTACAACCGATTTTACCTATTATACTATCTGGGGCAGCGACATCGTCAGAATTTGGTGCCGACCCGAAGATTCGTCTGTGGCTCTTGAACCGGCATGGGTCGGGATGTTCATTGACAATTCTGTGGAGCCCCTCACTGGTTACATTGTAACGCTTGATTCATGGGACGGCGATCCCGTGACGCTTGGAAGCGAATTTCATTACTTCCGCGCGCGATACGTCGATTGCAGCACGTTGAAAAACCCTCCGGCCCCATGGGATGGAACCGTCACCTGGTCCGTCAGCCTTGATCCCTCAACTCCTGCCGGAACCATGGTGCGCTTCCTGACCTCCGATCCAGCATTCACAACTTATGCATGCGGATTTTTCTTGACGGGACACGCGATTTATATTTAGATGATCATTGAATAGATGTAATGAATTTGAGTAGCCGGAAGCAGCGTTTTGCAAGCCCGGCGGCCATCTCTGCTGGTTGATGATTGCATATAGTTTAGAGGGTTTAGAGCAAATGATTGATGACCTGACGGGTCGCTTCCACCGCTAACCAGCCTTTCGTTCGGGCATAGCCTCGAACCGCCCATTCCCGGTCCAGCCTGGCTGGTTCGGACAAAGACGGATCATTCTAACTGCCGAGTACGGTCGATAGAAGATGTGAACAGACTGGAGCATGAGGCAGCCCAATCCGAGGGCCGGCCTGCCTGAAGTTCAAAATATGCGGCGCTGACCAGTGGATCAGCTCTGCGGAGAGCCCCACACAAGCCTGTAAAACAGGCCAGCATTAATAAGCATTAATTGATGGATGGATTACTCGGCTGAATAGGATTCATCCCAGCGTCCGGATTTTAAAGGAAACGGCATATGACAAAAGATACTGATAAAATTCTTCAAGGGCATTCCTCCGAGGAGACTGCCGGCAACAGCGCCTCTGAATTTCTTGCCTGGCGCAGCGCCAAGCTGGAAGTCCTGCCACGTAGACAGGCTGGTCAAAAAGCTCAATCGAGCGTCATTCAGTTCGAGCCCGTCACCGGGCCTCTCAACCTCTACGACACCTACACACTCAACATATCCTGTGATGATGCGGCATGGTACGATATTTATTTCGACGTCGGGCCGGAATCTCCTCCACCGGCCGAGGGAAAACCGGGCCATACATTCAGGTTCCATGACGGCGCGCCCCAGTGGGATTTGGGAGCTTATACCTACCTCGTAAATGGCAAAGGGTCGATAAAAATTACCGCGGTAGGGCCAAACAGGGATACCAAGGTAACGGTTTATGCATATGCGCCCTTCGACGGTAATCCCAAAGGAAGCATCGACCTGGAATTCCTTGCCGTGGAAAAGCCGCCAAAGAGCACACTCGGCCTTATGTCCCTCTATGGCGTGCCATTGATATACATCCCTACGGCGACGCCATTGCTCCAGGCAACCTGGGCGGATAGTGAGGGCAACCCGCTTGTAGGGGAAATAGAGTGGGAATCAATGGATACCTATGGGAAGGCTACCCTGCTGAGCCCCACAACGAAAACCGCTGGCGATGGAACCACGGTAAACGGCGCGACGCCTGTTTATCAGGTAACCGTCTTTGATTTACGTGCTACCGCGCCGGACGGCGCACAAGATCGAATATTAGTTATGGCTGCCGATCCGTGGGGCCCGAATCCGAGCGTACACATCGCCTGGGATGAGACGCTGCAGCAACTGACAGCCACCTATTCCGGTGACGGCACGGAGATGCTGTGGGCTGCATATCCGGCCGATCAGGTAGCGTTCGCTCACCGGACGACGCAGATCGTAAGCGGTTCCACTCAGAACACGATCACTTTCACGGGCGACACAGAAGTCACCGCCTATATTTCTGCCACCACTTCCAATCCTGATTGGGGCGAGCGCGACTATGGTTTTTTGCGGATTAAGCTGACACCATCAGAAACCTGCAAGATCACCGTCACTGCCAACCCCGACCCCATCCCGCTCTACACATCCGACCAGCTGACGGCGACGGTGACGGGCACCGATTGCGGCGTCTCCGAGATCTACTGGTCCGCAGGCGCTCTGCCCGACGGTTACACCGTCAGCTTCAGTTCGAATTCATCGCAGGTTTCCGGCAACCCGCCCACCGCCACCACCAGCATCACCGTCACCGGGCCGAACAGCGGGACGCTGCCCTCTGTCACCGTCTATGCACGGCCCGACAACAGCGCTGTGCCCACCGGTAGCCAGACTTTCCCGCTCACCGCCGGAAGCGTCCAGCCCCCCGTCAATGTGCTCGTCGTCAGGTCGCTTGACGGTACCCCGCTGACGGAGAACGAACCGCATTTGCTGCAGGCGACCTATCAGAAGACCGACGGCAGCCAAAAGCTGGGCGGTAAACAGATCGACTGGTCGCTCGAAAGCGGCACCACCGCCGGCATCACGCTCCAGCCGACACCGACCACCACGCTTGACGACGGCACCACGCTTACCTCCATCGAATATGATACGAGCTCAGGCTCGGGCGTCGCCTATGTCAAGGCGAGTTCCGGGTCGGATGTAGGCCGACTCAAGGTCGAGTTCACCAGCAAGGCAGATCCGATCCCCGGCCTCGGCCAGATGACGCTCAGCGGTCCCAGCGGTACCTTGCCGCAAAATGTCAAGCAGTGGCTGACTTGTACCTATGTCGACAGTTCCGGCAAGTATATGAACGACGACACCCCGGTTATCTGGTATGGGATGCCTGCCGACCGCCTCACTTTCAGCGACGGCCAGAATGCCCATACCGGCGATCTCCCCAATGTCTCGCGCATCAAGGATGGCAAGACCGGGATCAACGTCACCGCCTCGACCGGGCCAGCCATCGATCAGGCAGTGATCGCCACGACAGGCAATTTCATCGCCGCAGCCGGCGCATACGACCATTCCGACCCCGACCTCGTGTTGAGCTTCACCGGCCAGGTATCCGATGAGCTTGTCGTAAAGCCTGACGCCCAGCCGCCCTATTCTCTCTACACGCCAACCAAGATCGATGCGACCTATGGCGGCACCGACAAGACCTTCAGCGAGGTCTCATGGTCGGTCGACGAGAGCAAATATCCCGGCTACAGCTTCGATTTCGATCCCAACCCCTCACCCGTCACCGGCAGCGCCGGCAATCTGGCCACCTTCACCAACCTCACCGTGATCGGCCCCAACCAGCCCCTCAACAGTGTCGTGATCTACGCCGCCTCCGTCGATCCCGACCCGGCCAATTACATCTCCGGCGCTTCCAAGCCGATCTCCTTCCAGCAAAGCTCCCAGCAGGGCACCATCCTCACCATCTCCTCGCCAGACGGCTATGTCCTCTCCGAGGCAACAACACATGTCCTCGAGGCCACCTATACCAACCTCGACGGAACACCCGTCACCGGCACCGCCTGGGACGGCACCATCACATGGTCCGTCGATTCCATCGATCCTTCCGCCGCCGCCGTCAAACTGCTCGACCCGGATCCCACCACGGCAAATGCCGAAGGCCTCGCCACTAATGCCGTCACCGCCGCCTACGGCCCCGACAAGGTCACCGCCACCGTCAAGGCCCACGCCGGCAACATGCCTGACACCGACGCCAACAATGCAAGCGTCACGCTCACCTTCGCCCGCGAGATCGAGCCCGTGTCCGGCCAGGGCCACATGACCATCATTCCCAAGGACGGCTATGTCCTCACTCGCGGCGTGCCCCATGATCTGACCGTCTATTACACCGATGCCAACGGCGATCCGGTCAAGGACAATACTGTCGTGACCTGGACCGGCTTCCCCGAACAATGGCTCACCTTCACCGGCCCCACCGGCGGCAATACTTCCACGACCACCAACGGCCAGGCGACCATGACGGTCACCGCCTCCATCGATGCCCCCATCGGAACCGCCGTGATCACAACCTCGGCCTTCAACGCCACCACCCGCAGTT
>NZ_BMHH01000058.1 GCF_014640615.1 Paramesorhizobium endophyticum
CGCCGCGACCGGAGGCGAGATTACGCTCAACGGCGCCGGCGGCGAGACGGGCATCGCCGTCGACGCGGATCCGGCTGCAAGCCAGATCTATACCGCCACCATCAACACGAAGCTGACAGGCGGCTCGAGCCTCCTGAAGACCGGCCTCGGCACGCTGGTGCTGGCTGGCGACAACAGCTATACCGGCGGCACCGTCATCGACGACGGCGTATTGCAGATCTCCGCCGACAAGAATCTCGGCGCGGATGCGGCGGGCGGCCTCACCACCGGCCTCACCTTCAAGGGCGGTCCAAACCTGCCGGCGGTGCTGCACAACACCCAGGCCATCGCGATGGCGCGCCCGGTGCATCTGGACGGCACCGGCGGCACCTTCCAGACCGATGGCGACCTGACGCTGAACGGTGTGGTCGACGGCGGCGGCGCGCTCACCAAGCTTGGCGCGGCGACGCTGGTGCTCAAGGGCGCCAACAGCTATGGCGGCGGCACTTTCATCAACGAAGGCACGGTCTCGGTGGAGGCCGACAACAATCTGGGCGCCCCCAATAGCCGCATCACCTTCAACGGCGGCACGCTCGCCAATACCGCCGCCTTCAGGACCTCGGCGCGGCCCATCACCGTCAATGCCGCCACCGGCACCCTGCCCGGCGGGGGCGCCTTCCGGACCGATCTGGACTTGACGCTGGCCGGCGCAATCGAAAATCCAAGCAGCGGCCCGGCCAATCTCACGGGCGGCCCGCTCACCAAGAAGGGCGCGGGCAAGCTGATCCTCGCCGCGGACGGCAATTATTCCGGCACCTTCACCATCGACGAGGGCGAACTCGTCTTCGGTGACGCCTCGACTGGCGGCACGGGAGCCGCCGGCAGCGTCGCCGGCCCGATCGTCGACAATGCCGCGCTTTCCTTCGACCGCTCCAACGCCTTCACCTATGGCAATGTCATCTCCGGCTCCGGCACGCTGACGCAGAAGGGACCAGGCGAGACCACGCTCACCGGCGCCAACAGCTACAAGGGCGCCACAACGGTCGCCGCCGGCACGCTCATCATCGATGGCGACCAGACGGGCGCGACCGGCGCCACCACCGTCGCGAGCGGCGCGACCCTGCGCGGCAAGGGCACCATCGGCGGCGACGTCACCATCGATGCCGGCGGCAACCTGACCGCCCAGGACCAGAACGGCGACACCGGCTACAGCGCGCTTTCCATCAACGGCAAGCTCGCGCTCGATCCGGGCGCCAGCCTCAATTACAACTATGGCGCCGACCCCGCCACCAACAACAAGGACGCGCTGCTGATCCGCGTCAAGGGCGACCTCGACTTGAACGGCACGCTCAATGTCAGCAACACATCGGGCGATCCGTTCCTCATCGGCGTTTATGGCCTCATCAAATATGGCGGCGCGCTTTCCGGCAGCGGGCTGACGCTGGGCGCCATGCCCGGCCCCGACTTCCTGCTTCAGACCGGCAGTGGCCGCGTCGATCTCGTCTATACCGCCGGCCAGGACCTGGATTACTGGAGCGTCGGCGCCGCTACCGGCGGCCTTCCCAATGGCGGCACCGGCGTATGGCAGGGACCGGGCGGCGCAGAGAACTGGACCGACCAGCACGCCACCCTCAAGGACAGCTATGCCGACAATGGCAACCCGATCTTCGCCGGTACGGCGGGCACTGTCACCGTCGACGCCAGAAGCTTCGGCCCGATCAACGTCACCGGCATGCAGTTCGTCACGTCGGGCTATCTCGTTACCGGTGATGCGATCAACCTCGACACGGGCGCAAATGGCATCCGCGTCGGCGACATGAGCACCGACGCCTTCAACACTATCGCCACGATCGAATCGGAGCTCGCCGGCGCCGGCCAGCTCGTCAAGCAGGATCATGGCACGCTGGTGCTCAAGGGCGCCAATTCCTATACCGGCGGCACGCTCATCGATGCCGGCACGCTGCAGATCTCGAGCGACGGCAATCTGGGCGCCGCCGGAACCCAGCTCGCGCTGGCCGGCGGCATCTTGCAGAACACCGCGCAGATGAGTTCGGCGCGGCAGGTCTCGCTCGGCAATGGCGGGGGCACCTTCCAGACCGACCAGAACCTGACCCTCACCGGCGGGATCACCGGCGCGGGAAGTCTCGCCAAGACGGGGAACGCGGACCTTATCCTCTCGGGACCGTCGAGCTATACGGGCGCCACCAATGTCAACACGGGCACGCTTGCGGCGGGCGCGGAACGCGCCTTCAGCGCCGCCTCCGCCGTCAATGTGGCCAAGGGCGCGAGGCTGGCGCTGCGCGGCTATTCGCAGGAGACGGGCGCTCTCACCAATAGCGGCACGGTGGATCTGGGCGGCGCGGAGCCCGGCGCGATCCTTGCCGTCAAGGGCGATTACACCGGCAAGGACGGCAGCGTGGTCGCGCTTTCGACACGGCTCGAGGGCGACGATTCCAAGACCGACCGTCTCGTCGTCGAGGGCTCGTCTTCCGGCAACACCCTGCTTTCGGTCAGGAATGCCGGCGGCGGCGGCGCGCAGACCGACCAGGGCATCAAGCTCGTCGAGGTCCGCGGCGCCTCCGACGCCAGGTTCACGCTCGAGGCCGACTATAATTACGAGGGCTCACCGGCCATCGCGGCGGGCGCCTATGCCTACCGCCTCTTTCAGGGCGGGCCCGACTGGTATCTGCGCTCGCAGCTGATGGAAAGCGACCAACCGCAATTCCAGGCCGGCGTGCCGGTCTACGAGGCCTATACGGGCGTGCTGCAGGCCTTCAACCAGCTCGACTCGCTGCAGAACCGGCTCGGCAACCGCAACTGGACCATCGAGGCGCAAGGCGCGGACGGGCTCTCCGAGGAGGTCGCGCCCGAACAGGGCACCGGCCGCCAGAGCGTCGGCGTCTGGGGCAATATCGAGGCTTCCGACCATCGCTACCGGCCCGAAAGCTCCACCAGCCAGACCGATTACGACGCTGCCGTTTGGAAGCTGGAAACCGGCGTCGACGGCATGCTCTATGAGAATGAGGCCGGACGCCTCATCGGCGGCGCCAGCCTGCAATATGGCACCATCGCCGCCCGCATCGCCTCGCCTCATGGCGACGGCAAGATCGATGCCACCGGCGTCGGCATCGGCGGCACGCTCACCTGGTACGGCAATGACGGGCTTTATGCCGATGGGCAGGCGCGCGTCACCTGGTATGACAGCGATCTTTCCTCCGACATCGTCGATCGCAGCCTCGCCTCCGGCAATGACGGCAGGGGCTACGGCCTTTCCATCGAGGCGGGCAAACGCTTCCCCATCCTGCCGAACTGGTTCCTCACCCCGCAGGCCCAACTCGCCTGGTCGCGCATCTCCATCGACGGCTTCTCCGACGGCTTCGACGCCGACGTCACGGTCGGCAAGGGCGACAGCCTCATGGCCCGCATGGGTCTTGCCGCCAATCACGAGCGCCAGTGGGAGGATGTCAGCGGCCAGACCCGCCGCCTCCACGCCTATGGCGTCGCCAATCTCTATTACGACTTCGACAGCAAATACACCGTCGACGTCGCCTCAACCCCCTTCACCACCAAAACCCCACCGCTATGGGCCGGCATCGCGCTCGGCGGCAGCTACAACTGGGCCAACGACCGATACTCCCTCTATGGC
>NZ_BMHH01000059.1 GCF_014640615.1 Paramesorhizobium endophyticum
GGAATCAGAATTCCGCAGCCAGGGGAATCCTCAATACGATTCCGCGTTCAACGGACACGCTCTAGACTAGGCAGGGATACGGGCAGAGCCTCTTATATTTCAGAAAGCGACACAGCAATCGCCGTGATTGAGCGGAAGAGAACGTATGGATCGTCCTTCGAGGGCATGAAGCCCCGGCGCTGCCAGAAGCGGGCGGCTTCGTCATCGATGGCGTTGACCATCAGTGCCCGTCCACCGATGAGAGCGGCAGCCTGAACGCAACGCTGCAGCGCATGTTTGACCAGGCCTGTGCCGATTCCCTGCCCCACCCAGGCTTCGTCCGTGGCAAGCTGGCCGAGAAGCAGGCAGGGAACCGGATCGGGCGGTTGTCCCGTGCGGATCGAGCGCGGCAGGGCCGACGGCACGACGGCGGTGGGTGCGAGCCCGTAGTAACCGACCACCCGCCCCGCCTCGTGAACGACGAGAACGGCGGTGAAGCCCTTTTGCTGGTTGGAAAGGGCGCGCGTTTTCAGCCAATGATCAAGCGTCGGCTTGCCGCAGGAGAATTCGGAAACATCATGCGCGGCGGTGAGCGGTTCGGGAGCCGATAGGGCCACGGTTTACCGCTTCGGCTGGTAGCCAGCTTCCCAAGGCGCCGGCCGTTTGGCCAGTTCAACCATCTCGGGAACCGGGGCAGCCGGGGCGGCGAGAACCTCCATGAACCCAGCGAACCCTTCCGGGCTCATGCGGATCAGGCTTTGCTCCATGACGACCTCCTCAGCCGCGCGCACGGCGGCATCGCGCACGAAGTCGGTGCGCGAGCGGCCGCGCAGCGTGGCGGCACGATCGATCATCGCAACATCCGCTTCCGGCAGTCGCATCGAGATGGGATATTCCTTGCGTTCCGCTGTGCTGGCCATGAGTCGTCTCCTTGGACACAAGATAGGGAGTTGTATCGCAAAACGCAATACGGTAATATTACTTTCATGTCCAGCGAACTCAAAACAAGCGCATTGAACCGAGCGGTGCTCGATCGGGGGAGGAAAACCCGCAGGTTATTTCGCTATGCCATGGTACGCCAGCATACGCGGGGCCGCTACGTCGTGCGTCCCCAAACCCCCATTACCGCCGAATATTCTATTGCGTTTTCAGTTGCTTACACGGTTCTTGAGGCGAATGCTGCAAAGCATGACCTTGCGAACACCCCAATATCGGTCGAAGATGACAAGAAAGGAGCGCGAAGCGCTGCTCGAAGCCTTGCTGATCGACGAACCGGAACTGACCTTTACGCCTCGCGGCAATCCCGATCCGCGCCTTCTGCGTCTGGTCGACTTTCTGGCGCGGCAAGCGGCGCGGGAGTGCTACGCGGAAGAAGTGAAGATGATGAGGCGACGGGGGAAACGCGTCTCCTGATGCCCGAAGGAGACGTGCATTGAAGGTCGCGATTTACGCCCGCTATTCTTCCGACAATCAGCGCGAAGCTTCGATCACCGATCAGTTTCGCATGTGCCGCCTGCACGCCGAGAAGCAGGGCTGGCAGATCGTCGAGGAATACTCCGATCATGCTATTTCCGGCTCATCGCTGCTGCGCCCCGGCATTCAGGCGCTGATTTCCGACGCCACACGCGGGCGCTTCAACCTGATCCTCGCCGAGGCAATGGACCGCCTGTCGCGCGATCAGGAAGACATCGCGGGCCTGTTCAAGCGCATGTCCTACTCCGACGTGAAGATGTTTACTCTTTCAGAGGGCGAGGTGACGCATCTGCATGTCGGCCTCAAGGGCACGATGAACGCGCTCTTCCTCAAGGATTTGGCCGACAAAACGCGCCGTGGGCAACGCGGCCGTGTCGAGGCCGGCAAATCTGGCGGCGGAAACGCTTACGGCTATGACGTGGTGAAGAAGCTGGACGCCAATGGCGAGCCCGTTCGCGGCGATCGGACGATCAACGAGGCGCAGGCCGAAGTGGTCCGCCGCATCTTCCGCGACTATGCCGCCGGTAAGTCGGCAAAGACCATCGCTTTCGCCCTGAACAGGGACGGCATCCCGGCCCCTTCCGGCGGCGACTGGGGCTTCAGCACGATCAACGGCAACCCGAAACGCGGGAACGGCATCCTCAACAATGAGATGTATGTCGGCAAGATCGTCTGGAACCGCCAGCGCTTCGTCAAAGACCCGGATACCGGCAAGCGGCAGGCCCGACCCAACCCGGAATCCGAATGGGTCATCCAGGAAGCGCCGGAACTGCGCATCCTTGACGACGATCTCTGGAACGCAGTGAAGGCGAGACAGGGAGAGAACCGCACTGAACGGGACGAACGCGGGCTCGCCGACGTCCGCACGATGAACTATCGCCGTAGGCCCAAATACCTTTTCTCCGGCCTGACGCGCTGCGCGTGCTGTGATGGTGGCTACTCCGCGATCTCGGCCACACTGATCGGCTGCTCGACAGCGCGCAACAAAGGCACCTGCGACAACCGGGCGAACATCCGCCGCGATGAGTTGGAGACGCGCGTTTTGAACGCCCTGCGCACCAAACTCGTCGATCCCGACATGTTCGCCCGCTTCTGCGAGATATTCACTCAGGAGATGAATCGGCTGCGCATGGAAGGCCGCGCCGGCATCGCGTCCGCCGAGATCGAGATTGGAAAGATCGAGCGCGAACTGGCGAAGCTGTTGACCGCCATCAAGGCCGGCGGGCCGGTCGAAGCAATCGTGGAGGACATGAAACGACTGGAAGCTCGGAAAGCGGAGCTGAGAGCGTTCCTGGCCGAGGCCGAGGAACCACCTCCCCTTCTGCACCCCTCAATGGCGCTGCAATATCGCAAGCGGGTCCAGCAGCTCTACGAGGCCCTGCAGAACGAAGAGGAGGAGAAGCGGATCGAGGCGGCGGACATTCTGCGCTCGCTGGTGGACAAGATCGTACTGACGCCGGTGGACGGTAAGGTGGAGATCGACGTTCAGGGCGATCTTGCTGGAATTCTTATGATTTCGGCACAAACGAAAAACCCCGCCGGAGAGCGGGGTGGATCGCAAGTAAAGATGGTTGCGGGGGCAGGATTTGAACCTGCGGCCTTCAGGTTATGAGCCTGACGAGCTACCGGGCTGC
>NZ_BMHH01000060.1 GCF_014640615.1 Paramesorhizobium endophyticum
AGTTTCGTCTCCGGCAAGCCGGTAAAAACGCATCAGGAACAAAAAGAGCACTGGCGTGGTAAACGGCAATTGATCGGCGCTTGTTTCTCTCAGCCGAGCGCGCTATAATCGTGTTATGACAGTGCCGTCCCCGAGCGTGTGTGGAGCGTAAAGGGATCACCGGCCTGCCATCAGAGAGCCAGCGGCGGACCATACCGGCTCCCACGGTCCCGCCAATATTTTTTTCCTGACATCACCGACGATCAAACTATGCGCTCGCGCGCAGGGAGCACTATCTATGACCAACACATCGGACACAACCCGAGCCAATCCGGCGGAAGATGATCCATATCTCGAGCAGCTGGTCGACTTCCTCCGGATGAATGCGGCGATGGAACGAGGCTTCGGGCCAGCCACCGCATTGCTTCAATACGGGAAGATTTTCGAGCCGGCGGACGCCAACCCCGCTTGGATTGCCCGCGGCCCAGCGAAACAATGTTTCGACAATGCCACAAAAGTGCTGATCTCGCGCCTCGCAGCCGGCGATACCGCTATCCGCTACGCAGAGGGTTATGCGATGGACATGGGGCTGCCAATCCCCATTCAGCACGCATGGCTCGTTGACGCCGACAACAACGTCATCGATCCGACCTGGTGCGACGCGCCTGACAATCTCTATTTCGGGATCGTGTTCGAAACCAAATTCGTGCTGGATATGATTGGGATCAAGAAGAGCGCCGGTATTCTGGTCGATGCAGTTGGAATGCGCCGGAACTACGGAAGCAAGCAACTGTTCGTACCCGGCATCCATCATTTGGCGGCTTGAGCAGCCATTCATCCTTCCCACAAGATATAACCCAGATAGTTCAGAGCAGTGCCATTTATGACCAAGAACGTTCTTTTCTACGCCCGCTATTCCACCGACCGCCAGAACGAGGTTTCGATCGAAACGCAAATCGAACTGGGCAGGAAATTTGTCGCCGATAGGGGCTGGAAGCTGGTCGATATCTACTCTGACGCTGCGGTCAGCGGAACCTCGTTCGCGTTGCGCCCCGGTATTCAGCAGCTTCTGGCGCATGTCAGGCGCGAACGGATCGATGTCGTGCTCTGCGTCACCGTCGACCGCCTCTCCCGCGACGTCGAGCACAGCTCAAAAATCCTCAAGGAACTCAACTATCATGACACCGCGATCTGGACGGTTCAGGCTGGCCAGGAGATCAGTCATATCGAGTTGCATATGCGCTCGACGCTCAGCCATGAGCTGGTCGAGCAGATTCGATATCGAACCCGCGAGGGCATGAAGACCGCCGTACGCAAGGGCAAGGCCACCACCTGTCTTGCTTACGGCTACAAGCTGAAGCTGGCCTATGACGGCAATGGCGATCGCATTCCCGGCCTGCGTGAGATCGACACCGAGCAAGCGGAGATGATTCGCTGGATTTTCAAAAACTATGCCGAGGGCGTTTCGCCGCGCGATATCGCTAAAATGCTCAACGATCAGGGAATACCCGGACCGCGCGGGGCCAAATGGCGCGACACCGCCATCCGCGGGCATGCCAGCCGCGGTACCGGCATCCTCAACAATGAGACCTATATCGGCCGCGTCGTCTGGAACCGGCGGAATTATCGCAAGAACCCCGAGACCGAACGCCGCGTCGCGCGCGGCAACAAGGACAGCGACTGGGTCGTCAACGACGTTCCGGATTTGCGCATCATCGATGACGGGCTCTGGGCCCGCGTAAAGGCGCGCCAAAAGGAACTCGGCGATCTCTTCTCCTATACGACGACCAATCGCCTCAATGCCGCCCACCGCCCAAGCTATTTGCTGAGCGGTATCCTCGAATGCGCCGAATGCGGCGGTCCCTATGCGGTCATGGCGAAGGACCGCTACGGCTGCACCAACCATAAGAAGCGGCTGCCGATCGACGGTCTCGACGGCGCATGCTGCCGGAACCAGAAGACGATCCTTCGCAACGACATCGAGGAGCGTGTCCTCGCTTGCCTGCCGGCTGCCTTTCTGCACCTTGGAATTTTTGAGAAAGTGGCGGCGGACGTATTGCAGCGCCAGACGGCCAAGCTCAAATCGCAACCGGCTCTGGGCCAGCACTTGAAGACGGAACTGAGCAAGGTCGAACAGGAACAAAAGAATATCATCCAGCAGATCAGTGACCGCGCCGCGGAAAGCCGCCCTCGCCTCGCCGCGCTCGACGACATGCTCGACCGGCTGGAGGAGAAACGGGCCGATCTTTCGGAACAACTGACGGCGCAGGGCAGCGCTGCACCTGATGATACGGCGGACCGGTTAGCCGAACTGCGCGCGCAGATCAACCCGGATACGGTCCAGCATATCCTCGATACGGTGCTGTTCTATCTGCGTGATCATGCTGACACCGCGACCAAGCAGCCGTTCGTCGATATCATTCGCCAGTTCGTGCAGAAAGTGGTGATCGGCAAGACGCCCGGCCATCAGCCGGCATCGCTGGAAGTTCATGGCCGCATTGCCTCGATCCTGGCGGCCATGGATGCGGCAAGGATCATGGAGGAGCGCTTCAAGCTGTTGAAGCACCACGATTATCTGGCCCGGATCGGGACGGGGGAGTTGGAGACAGACGCAAAACGCAAAAAGCTCCTCGACGCTTACGCGGAGGAGCTTTCTGTGAAGCGACTTGAATGGGAGAATATTCAAGTCTCAGTGGTTGCGGGGGCAGGATTTGAACCTGCGGCCTTCAGGTTATGAGCCTGACGAGCTACCGGGCTGC
>NZ_BMHH01000061.1 GCF_014640615.1 Paramesorhizobium endophyticum
CAGCACATTCTTAGGTGCTGTCCAACTCGTCGCTGCGTTCATAACCCTCAAATGACGACACGCCCTAGCAATTTGGGCTGGTGATTGAGCGGCCTCGGAAGGGTTGGCGATGTTTGTCGGCGCGGACGCCAGCACATCGGCCAGATCGCTTCCCAGATGATGGGCGAGAATGCCGGTCAGCGCCTCGATATCAGGCAGGGGAATCGCGACGTGCTTTTCCAGCCGTCCGGACCGCAACAGCGCAGGATCGATCTTTTCGGGGAGGTTTGTCGCCGCGACGACGATGACGCCTTCGGTCTTCGAGGCCCCATCAAGGAGTTCCAGCAAACGGTTGATCAGCGAGCGCCAGTAATCGTCGTGCTGCTCTCGTCGTGCAGCGGACCGGCTGCCGATATTGTCGATCTCATCGATGAACAGGATGACCGGAGCGTTTTCGCGCGCCAGTTCGAACGACTTCGCCATGCGCTTGAGCACGTCGCCGAGATAGCTGGGTTCAAGCCAGGACGCGACCGATGTCGCCAGCAGCGGCACCTGCAATGTATTGCAAAGCGCCCGGGCATAGGTGGTCTTGCCGGTCCCGGGCGGTCCGGAGAGCAAAAGCCTGGTGCTCATCTCGTTCCACGCGACTTCGCCGCCGCGCCAGAGCTGAAGATCTGCCTTGAGGTCGAGCGCCCAGTCCCGCGCCGCGCCATAGCCGGAGAGCGTCTCCACGCGCGGGCTCGCAGCAATGGATGTTTCCGCCGGCTTCGCCGGCTGGATAATATCGATGCCTTCGGCGGAGCGGTTCTTGGTCTTCGCCCGGTTCGACCTGTCCTTGTCACGGCCTGATCCGCGGCTGTCATCATCGTCCTCGGATTTGCCTTCAGAACGCGCCCATTCGCCGAGCGCCTTCAGGATCGACAGGATATGTTCGAGATCACGTCCCGGACGAACAGCGAGCGCCAGCGCGTCGATGGAAAGGCCATCGGGATCGAGCGCCATTGCCTCCATCCGGAGCAACGATTGTTCCGGCGCGATGCCGCAACAGACATGCAATAGTTCCGCGACCAGCCCATAATCGAGGCCGCCGCATTCGAGTGCGAGATCGGGCGTCATCGAGACAAAGGGAGCAAGCGGGTCCCTGGTCTCGTCGGCGACGATCACCGGAGCGGTGCGCTCCAGCAGGACATCCGTCAGAGCCCGGCTCAATTGGCGTTCATCCGCCTTTGCCACATCCGTGCCGCCGAGCGTCCTGATCGTTTTGCGTGTTTTGCCCAGACGGCGGTCCGCGCGGCCATCCCAGAACGGGCTGCTGCGATGGACGTTTTCCAGCTTCACCCAGTAAGGCAGGATGAGCCCGTCTTCCAGCATCAGACCGAAGCGGCGTTCGAAGCCCGGAACCGGGACCTTGAGCAGAATGAACGTTCCGGGACCGCGTACACCGTCGGATAGAGCGGTCAGGTCAGGCACATCAGGGCCGACGGCGCGCGCGACCAGCAGGGCCATGGCGACATGGACAACAACGGGCGCGGGCAAGTGCTCGCGCAGCAGCGCCAGAAAGTCGCGCGCCGATCGTGCCGATGTTTTGGTCACATCAGGAGCACCGCGTCTCTTCGGGGCCGAGCGGACATTTTCATGGCGTAGCTTTTCCGCAATATCCGCCATCGACATCTCGGTGGTCGTCTTTGCGCGTGCAGCTTTTCCGAGTTGTCGCATGATTTCGGCACGTGCTTCGCTCGGGGCGATGTTGAGAAGATGCAGCGATTGCTCCGGCACATGCCAGACCGTCCCGCTCTGCTCATCGCCGGGAACAATGAAGTCTGCCTCCAGCAATCCGGCAACCGCCGCGCGCTCATAAAGATCGAGGATGGCCAGCCGGCGGATGCGGGCGAAGAGATAGCGACGGATGCGGTCAGTCAGGATTTCCATCATGCGCCCTCCAGCAGCGTGCGGTTGCCCTGAAGCCAGTCACGCAGCATCAGCGCGGTCGGATCGCCAGCGGCTCACAAGGAAAGAAGCTGTTCCCGAAAGATTTTCGGAATGCTGGCCATGGCGATGCCCTTGCGCCCGGCAAAGCCGATGACGACCCGGGCGACAATCGCGGGATCGGGCAAGGCATCGGGCATCGCCTTGCACATGGCAATGGCCCGAGGAATAGCCTGTGACCTGCAAGCCGCGCTGTGGCTTGCCGCATCTTGCAACTTCGCCAATCGCTTCAGCCGGCCTGACCGCTTTGGTGCCGTAGCTGGCTGGTGTGGAGGGTGGAAAGGGATGATGTTATCCTGGCGCATGGCATAGATCTCCTGTCGCCGAACATGATGGTTCAGCGCGAGCGAACGAAATAGAAAGTGGAATGATCGGCCCGCAGACGTCAGGCGCACGGAAAGAATTTCCGCATGCGGAAGCCGTCCGGCTTCAATCGAAGCCGCGCCTGAAGTCAGGGACGATCAGTCGTTGGGATCAGGCGAGCGCCGAGGCATAGGCGATCGGGCAAGACGCTCTCAGACGCTGCCGCAGCGTGCGCTCATCAACAGGATCGGAAAACGGATAAGCTTCCCGTTCGGAAGCAAAGCGGGTAAGGGTCTGCATAGCCCAAGGCCTTCTCTAACAAGGTTGCGGGTCAGGCCCTCGTTGGTGTTGGCGCACCGGCGGGGGCCGCTAAGTGTCTGCAGCTGCTCATTTTCTACCGACCCTGTCGACATAGCCCGGA
>NZ_BMHH01000062.1 GCF_014640615.1 Paramesorhizobium endophyticum
ACTATACGGGCGGCACCGCGCAGACCTATTCCGGCAACATGACCGGCACGGGCAGCCTGGTGAAGGAGGGCACGGGCGATCTGGTCCTTTCGGGCAACAACCAGTTTTCGGGCGGGCTGACCATCGATGGCGGCACGGTGACCGCCGGTTCGGCCAGCGCCTATGGCTCGGGCGTGCTGACGGTGAATAGCGGGGGCGTCGCCGATCTCAACGGCTACTCGATGACGGTGGGCGGGCTTGCGAGCGGCGACCCCAGCACCGGCGAGATCAAGCTTAGCGACAACACCACCACCGGAACGACATCGACGCTGACGGTCAACCAGGCGGCCAATAGCACCTATTATGGGACGATTACCGGGCCGGGCAGTCTCGTCAAGCAAGGCGCGGGCAATCTGACGCTGGCGAGCGCCAACGCCTTTGCTGGGGGGCTGACGGTGGAGGGTGGCAAGGTGACGGCGGGGGCCGACAATGCGCTCGGCTCGGGGCCGCTGACGATGACCGGGGGCAGCGCCGATCTCAACAATACCAAGCAGACGGTGAGCGGGCTTTCCGGCGCGGGCAATATCTCGCTTGGCACCAATACCGGCACGCCCCAAGGCGAACTGACGGTGAATTACACCGGTACCACTCCCGAAACCTATTCCGGGGAGCTCTCGGGCACGGGCAGGTTCACCAAGCAGGGCACAGGCGCGCAGACGTTATCGGGCAACAATCTTTATACGGGCGGGACGGTTGTGCAGGGCGGCGCCCTCATCGCCGGCAGCGACACCGCGTTCGGCAATGGCGCGCTTCAGGTCGATGCCGGGACGGCCAATCTCAACGGGTTCGATCTGACGCAGACGGAGCTTTCCGGCGCCGGCGGCAATATCGTGCTGCAAAATGCCGCCGGAACCGCCTCGAAGCTGACAATCACACAGACCGTTGCAGCAACGACACCCGTTCTCACCGACATTTCCGGGGCAGGCAGCCTTGTCATGGACGGCTCGGGCTCGCTGACGCTGGCCGGAGCCAACACCTTCTCCGGCGGCCTGACCATCGATGGCGGCGGCACGGTCAAGGCCGGCGTTGCAGCCTTGAATCCTCCGTCTCCGGGCGTACCCAGTTCCGCCTTTGGCACGGGGCTGCTCACCGTCAATGCCGGCACCGCCGATCTCAACGGAAATGACGTGTTCGTCGCCGGTCTCGCCGGGACCGGCGTGGGGAACACGGTCAATCTGGGCAGTGCCACGCTGACGCTGAAGCCCGGCGCCGGGGCCAGTAACAGCTATGGTGGCAAGGTCACCGGCAGCGGCGCGCTCGTCATGGACGGCGCGGGCACGCAGATCCTCTCGGGCACCGCCAATGACTTCATAGGCGATATCACCGTCAATCAGGGAACGCTGCAGGCCGGCTCCGCCAAGGCCTTCGGCGATCCGACCAACATCCTCACCGTCGACGGCGGCACCGCCGATCTGGGCGGCTTCGACATCACTCTGGGCGGGCTTGACAGCAGCGCCAATGTCACGACAGGCACGGTCGCCCTCGGCGGCAACACGCTGACCATCAACCAGGCCACCGCTTCCCTCGACTATTGGGGGGCGATCACCGGCACGGGCGCGCTCATCAAGCAGGGCTCCGGCGCCATGATCCTGTCCGGCAACAGTTCCGCCTTCGCCGGGGCGACCACCGTCGGCGGCGGGATATTGCAGGTCGACGGCACGCTGGGGACGGCCGGCTCGTCGGTCACGGTCAATGCGGGCACGCTGCAGGGCAAGGGCACCATCGGCGGCAATGCGACGGTGAACAACGGCGGCACGCTCTATTCCTACACCGACGCCGCCAATATTTCTAACAAGCTCACCATCGATGGGGGCCTCACCGTCGCGAACAACGGCACGCTGTCCTACAAATATGGCGCGTCGCCCGCCACCGACACCGAGGCGCTGATGGTGGATGTGAAGGGCACTGCGACCTTCCAGGCGGGCTCGAAGGCCACCGTCACCGCCGATCCGGGCGTCGCCTTCGACCCCAATGCCGGCTGGGTCTATGGCCTAATGAAGTATAACGGCACCACGGCGGGAAGCGGCGCGGCCAATCTGGCGCTCGACCTCACCGCCCTCAACAACGGCGCTTATGGCGGCCAGTTCCACGCGCAGACCGCGGTCGACGGCAGGATCAGCTTCGTCTTCGTTCCAACGGGCGTGACGCTCAATTACTGGGACCCGAACACGGGATCCGGCATCCAGGGCGGCTCGGGCATATGGTCGGCAAGCGATACGAACTGGACGGATATCAACGGCTCGGGCCTCCATGGCCCCTTCGCCGCCAACGACGTGGCCATCTTCCAGGCCAATGGCGGCACGGTGACGGTCGATAACACGGCCGGGCCGATCGTCGTCGGGGGCATGGAATTCACCACCGACGGCTACGTCCTCGTCAGC
>NZ_BMHH01000063.1 GCF_014640615.1 Paramesorhizobium endophyticum
ACGGAGGTGATTTGCATGGAGCGAGACGGCAAAAAGGACGTCCAATTGGACGTCTTGAGTGATGGCTATGCCGGCCGGCTGGAGGTAATCGAAGGCCCTACAGGACGGCGGGAGCGTTCGGCTTCGCAGAAGGCAGGGATCGTGGCGGAGAGTTTAATGCCGGGCGTCCGTGTTGCCGATGTGGCGCGCAAGCACGGGGTTACGCGTTGGCAGGTCTATGACTGGCGCAGAAAGTTTGGCCAGAAGCGGGCGGGGTTACCGGATAAGCCGGATCCGGCCCCAGCCTTTGCGGCGCTGATGGTGGAGCAGCCGGCGCCGGCGCAGCCGCCGGCAAGGGACGCCCGCATTGAGATCGTGGTCGGCGACGTCGTGATCCGAACCGGGCCTGATGCCGATGGCGATCATCTGGCGCAGGTAATCCGGGCGGCCAGGATGGCGCAATGATCATATCAGGAGGAGCAGCGCTCAAAGTGTATGTCGCGACGCGGCCGGTCGACTTCCGTAAGGGCCATGACGGGCTCGCCGCCATGGTGCAGGAAATGTTGGGGCTGGATCCGTTCTGTGGCGCGGCCTTCGTGTTCCGCTCGAAACGCGCCGACAGGCTCAAGGTTCTGGTCTGGGACCGCACCGGCATGGTGCTGGTCCACAAGCGCCTGGAAGGCTCGAAGTTCGTCTGGCCGCAGGTGCAGGACGGCGTGATGCGCCTGTCTCCGGCGATGTTTGCGGCCTTGTTCGAAGGGCTGGACTGGCGGCTGGTGCGATCCGAACGGGCGCGCCGGCCGCAACTGGCCGGATGAGTGCGGCAGAGTGACTCGGGTCCATCGTGACCGTGGCGGGATGGCGGTTCATGTGCTTGGAATAGCATATGAATATCGCTGCCCTCGAACAGGAAAACGCACAGCTGAAGGCGCTTCTGGCGCAGACGCAGGCGGAGCTTGCTGCGACTGAGGAAGCGCGTCGCCGGTTGGAGGCGATCGTGGGCGATCTCCAGCGTGAGAAGTTCGGTGCGAAATCCGAAAAGCTGAGCCCGGATCAATATAACCTTCCGCTGGAAGATGTGGAGATCGCTCAAGGTGTGCTCGAGGCTGCGCAGGAAAAGGCGGCAGCAATCGTCAAGGGTAAGGCGACGACCCAGCGTGCGCCAAAGCGCAACCGTGGCCAGTTGCCTGCTCATCTGCCGCGGGTGGAGCGGGTGATCGAACCGGAAAGCCGGCTTTGCCCGTGCGGCTGCGGCGAAATGACGAAGATGGGCGAGGATGTCTCGCAGCGCCTCGACGTCATCCCGGCACAGTTGCGCGTTCTGGTCACCCGCCGGCCGAAATACGCCTGCCGGCGCTGCTCGGGCGCGGTCGTGCAGGCGCATGCGCCGGAACATGTGGTGCCTGGCGGCCTGCCGACCGAGGCGCTCATCGCGCAGGTCGTCGTCGCCAAGTTCGGCGACCATCTTCCCTTTTACCGGCAGGCGGAAATCTTTGCCCGGCAGGGTATCCAGCTCGACCGGGCTACCTTGGGCAACTGGACCGGCCGCGCCTGCTTCCATTTGAAGCCGATCGCCGAGCATATGCGTGAGCATCTGGCCGGAGCCAGCCGCCTGTTCATGGACGAAACCACCGCTCCAGTGCTCGAGCCCGGGAAGGGACAGACGAAGAAGGGCTACTTCTGGGCCATTGCCTGCGATGATCGCGGACATGGCGGCACCAGCCCACCGATCGTCCTGTTCCGCTATGCGCCGGGCCGCAGCGGCAGCTTTGCCGAAGCGTTCCTGGAAGGCTTCCGCGGGCGGTTCCTGCAATGCGACGGTTATGAAGGGTACGACCGGCTGACCCGCTATCCACGCGCCCCGCAAGGGGGCTGGACGCTCGTCCATTGCTGGAGCCATTTGCGCCGCCGCTTCGTCAAGCAGTTCAAAAACACGAAATCCCCGATCGCTGAAACTGCCATCCGCCAGATCGCCGCGCTTTACGCGATCGAAGAAATCGTTCGCGGCACACCGCCTGAAGAGCGCCTGGCCGCGCGCAAACAGCATTCGGCCCCGATCATAGCGGCATTGAAGCCGTGGTTGGAAAAGCAATTGTCGATGATCTCGTCGGGCTCCAAACTGGCTGAAGCCATCCGTTATGGTCTCAATCACTGGGAGGGGCTGATCCGTTTCCTCGATGACGGACGCCTGGAACTGGACACCAATCCGGTCGAGAACGCCATCAGGCCGGTGGCCCTGACAAGAAAAAATGCATTGTTCGCCGGCCATGAGGTCGGGGCCGAGAACTGGGCCTTGCTCGCATCCATCATAGCCACCTGCAAGCTCAACGGCGTCAATCCGCAAGCCTACATCGCCAAAACTCTGCAAGCCATCCTCGAGGGCCACCCGCAGAGCCGCATCGACGAA
>NZ_BMHH01000064.1 GCF_014640615.1 Paramesorhizobium endophyticum
ACTATACGGGCGGCACCGCGCAGACCTATTCCGGCAACATGACCGGCACGGGCAGCCTGGTGAAGGGGGGCACGGGTAATCTGGAGCTATCGGGCAATAACCAGTTTTCGGGCGGCCTCACCATCAATGCCGGCACGGTGACCGCCGGTTCGGCCGGCGCCTATGGCTCGGGCGTGCTGACGGTGAATAGCGGGGGCGTCGCCGATCTCAACGGCTACTCGATGACGGTGGGCGGGCTTGCGAGCGGCAACCCCAGCAGCGGCGAGATCAAGCTTAGCGACAACACCACCACCGGAACGACATCGACGCTGACGGTCAACCAGGCGACAGGCACCTTGAACTATTACGGCGCGATCACCGGCCCCGGCAGTCTTGTCAAGGAGGGCGCGGGCACGCTGACGCTGAGTGGAGCAAACACATTCTCCGGCGGTCTGACGGTTAACGCGGGAACCCTGAAGACCAGCATCAACAAAAACGCCCTTGGCACTGGGTTGCTTACGGTTACGGCCCCCGGCGCGGTCGACATCACCGTCAGCGGCACCAAAGTGGGCGGCATCCAAGGTGATGGCAAAATCGATGCCATCGGCGGTTTTATCGTGAGCCAAGATTTCGATACGGTCTTTTCCGGGGATATTATTGGCGCCAGTAGCAGTAGCTTTACAAAGCAGGGCACCGGCAATTTGACCCTATCTGGCGACAATCAGTTCCCGTACCTGATCATCAGTGAGGGTACCTTAACCGCCGGCAAGGCCGGTGCGTTTGGTGGGGGTCAGGTTACAGTTGCGGCTGGCGCGAAGGCGGATCTCGCTGGTTTTGATCAGACGTTTGTTGCTTTTGAGGGTGCCGGCAATGTCGATCTCGGTTCTGCTACGCTGACGGATCTTAATAATATCGGCAACAGGTTTCGCATCTACTCCGGCCTGATGTCCGGCAGCGGTGCCTTCGTTCTTAATGGCAAGACCGGCGGTGGTTTGACTTTTTCGAATAATAACACGTTCACTGGTGGCCTGACCGTGAACTCCGCCATCATGAAGGCTGGTATCGCGGGCACGGCGTTCGGCAAAGGCAAGCTCACGGTAATGAGCCCCGGCTCAGTCGATCTCGATAATTTCAATACGACAGTCTACGGGCTTACCGGCGATGGGGCCATCGCCTTGGGCAGCGCGGCGCTGACGGTTGACTATGCCGATACCGCTACGGCCGAGACCTATTCCGGCCAGATCACCGGCGGCGGCAGTTTCGTGAAGGAGGGCGCAGGCGCGCTGACGCTTTCGGGCAATAACCAGTATATTGGCGGGACGGTCGTGAACGAGGGCACCTTGATGGCCGGTTCCACCACAGCCTTCGGCGCGCAGACGAACATCCTCACCGTCGACGGCGGCACCGCTGATCTGGGCGGCTTCGACATCACTCTGGGCGGGCTTGATAGCAGCGCCAATGTCACCACCGGCACGGTCGCCATCGGCGGCAACACGCTGACCATCAACCAGGCCACCGCTTCCCTCGACTATTGGGGGGCGATCACCGGCACGGGCGCGCTCATCAAGCAGGGCTCCGGCGCCATGATCCTGTCCGGCGACAGTTCCGCCTTCACCGGGGCGACCACCGTCGGCGGCGGGATATTGCAGGTCGACGGCACGCTGGGGACGGCCGGGTCGTCGGTGGCGGTCAATACGGGCGCGACGCTGCAGGGCAAGGGCACCATCGGCGGCAATGCGACGGTGAATGACGGCGGCACGCTCTATTCCTACACCGACGCCGCCAATATTTCTAACAAGCTCACCATCGATGGGGGCCTCACCGTCGCGAACAACGGCACGCTGTCCTACAAATATGGCGCGTCGCCCGCCACCGACACCGAGGCGCTGATGGTGGATGTGAAGGGCAGTGCGATCTTCCAGGCGGGCTCGAAGGCCACCGTCACCGCCGACCCGGGCGTCGCCTTCGACCCCAATGCCGGCTGGGTCTATGGCCTGATGAAGTATAACGGCACCACGGCGGGAAGCGGCGCCGCCAATCTGGCGCTCGACCTCACCGCCCTCAACAACGGCGCTTATGGCGGCCAGTTCTTCGAGCAGACCTCGGTCGACGGCAGGATCAGCTTCGTCTTCGTTCCAGACAACGTGCACCTCAATTACTGGGATCCGACCGGCACAATCGGCGTCATCAACGGCGGATCCGGCACATGGTCTGGAGGGTCAGGCGACCGCAACTGGACGAATGTCTCCGGCACCGCCCCCCGCGGCCCCTTCGCCGCCAACGACGTGGCCATCTTCCAGGCCAATGGCGGCACGGTGACGGTCGACAACACGGCCGGGCCGATCGTCGTCGGGGGCATGGAATTCACCACCGACGGCTACGTCCTCGTCAGC
>NZ_BMHH01000065.1 GCF_014640615.1 Paramesorhizobium endophyticum
GTCCGCCCAGTTTCGACCGGCCAGCGCATCGGACTCAACAGTAACACGCTGCACAATTTCCGAGACCTCTCCCCCATCGTTGTCGAAGGTGGCATTGTCCACGAGGTTCAGGAGCATTGCGATACGCCAGCCCTTCGATGCAACAGGTTCGCTCAGCGAAAAGAAGAGTTGCCGCGACCCCGAGGCCGAAGGGCGAGCCGGTCCTTCGGATTTGTCGATGGTGGTAAAAAGGGCTAGCGCCGGTTTCAACGAACCGACTGGCACTGTATCCAGAAGCTTATAGGTCTCATAACCGGGCTTAAGGTCGATACGAAGCCCGGGGCCGTTCGGCGATTGGGCTGTAAAAACAGTTTCGAAGCCTAGCTGTCTCATGATCTATTTCCCGAACCATTTGCCGTCGTAGAAGCGGCGTTCCCAATCATTCGATTTATCCGTGTTGTTGCCGAATACCGACGCTCGGCGAAGTTCCGGGCTACCATGTGTCGGCTTCAATTTGGCACCGAGCGTGTGATAAAGCGGAAGAAGATCGTCATCGACGCCTGCCTCGCCGGTAATCGGCCTGTCGCCCAGTTGAAACAGTACCCAATTCGGGGTTTTGGTCACCGTGATCGCATCGGGCAGGCCGGACGAGATTGCATCGGCACCGCCGAGTTCTGTCAAAAGAGGCTCTCCGACGAAGGTGAGCCAGTTGATGCCTGCCAACCAGTAAAGACCGGGCTTATTCTCATCATAGCCCGACCATGCGCGATAGCGGTTGCGCGAAATATCGAGCACAGGGAATTTTTCCGCGACTGGTAGAAGATTGTGGGTCGCCTCAGCCCAGGTGCCATTCTCTTCAGAGATTGAAAGGCCGAACCCGGCAATGCCTGTGGTGATCGGCAGGTCTTTGAGCGCGGACAGAAGCTTGCCGAGATCAAGCGCGCCAGATTGCCAGTCGGCTACAGGGATTGTTGCGTCGAGCTGGACGCAACCCGTAACGGAGAATAAGAAGGACGTTGGCCCCTTGTCAAAGACATTGTCAATGTCGATGTGCTGCAACTTCAAGTCGACAGTGCCGGACTGGTAATGAAAGCCGATGAAAAAGCCGTCATCGGCAGGCACTTTGGCAGCGAGATGTTCGAAAGGCTTCCAGTCCTCGGCCTTAATGCTCTTGCGCCGCCGTGGATTGCCGCCAGCGGTTTCGATCATCAACAACCGCTCCGCATCCCGCTGAAGGATCGGCTTAAAAATATCGAATAGTTTCGAATAGGCATCAAGGTGCTTGAACGGGTGGCCTGTATCGATCGATGTAAGGATTGCCAGGCGGAAAGCCGGCGAGGCGAAGGAACTGACCGCCTCACGGTCGGGTTGCTCCGAGGCCTGCGGCTGAAATAGCGCATCTTCATACCACATGCTTTTCAAGCTCCCGCTACGCCGGATTTACGTGCCTTGCCATCGCAGGCGCAAGTATTCTGGCTAACTTCGCCATTTTGCTTAACATTGGCCTTTTGAACACCCGCATTCCGCAATCCTTCGTCGTAGAGTTCGCTCTGGCCTCGTCGCCAACGGTCCTTATCGAACTTAAAGTCATAGATATCTTTCAACTCACCGTCTTTGCCGTCGATTGCAATATCTGGCTGTACTCTGTAGACATCGCCTTGGTACTTAGACATGGCATCTTGATAGGATTTGTAAAGATCATAGCCAGTGGAACCAATGTCATAAAGGTCGTAAGCCGTGGAAAGCACGTTCAGCACCGGTACGAGCTTCATCCATCCGCTAGCTGCTTTTTTGACCGCCATCTTGCCGAGTTTCTGTGCCGCCTCAGCTTTCAATTTGTCGTAGAGCGGTTTCAAATGCCGTTCTAGAGTCGCTTTCTCAAGCGCCTTCCGTCCCCAACTGGCCGGAGCGTTTTTCCACGGAACGAGAAGCATCTTCTCGAGCGCCTTCTTTGATCCCGCGCCGTACTTTGGACTTGCTTCGGAAAAGTGGAGAGGTTTTCTTGAGTTGAAAGGAAACCGGAATGCCGAAGCAG
>NZ_BMHH01000066.1 GCF_014640615.1 Paramesorhizobium endophyticum
TACTTCGCAAGCGTAAATCCGATAATCAATTCTTCCGATTCAGAAAGTCCTCGGACGGACACTTATGACTTTTGGTGCCGAACAGGCGAAGATCTAACCGTAGGGGGAGGGGAACCACCCTCCCGGCGGCACCCTATTCGACTGTCATTTTTGGCAACTTCTTCGCCGTCATTGTAACCCGGGATAATCGCTATCGGACCGGCTGGGAAGCGCTGGCTGGGTCAAACCATATTATCCTTTTGCGTGTATTGACGCAGATATTATGCGTGTTATAGTTGCGCTTGTTGCCTTATTTGGCAACGGACGGTCATGAACACGCCAACCAGATTATTGATGTTTTATAGGTAATGAAGGACTTCCAATGAGCTACAGCATCAAATGGACCGCCGCTTTTCCCGATTCGTTTGAAACCAGAGGCTGGAGGCCGCCGGAGCAGCTTCTTTCGGCCACCAGTACTGCTGGCCCGGCGTTACTCGAATTCAATAAACAGTTGTGGTGCGTGCATAATGATGGCATCGCCAGCGGTGCAAGGATGTGGTCTGCGGTCTTTGATGGCACTGCTTGGCAGGCGGAAAATCCGATAGACAACAACTATACCCATTCGAGGCCGGCACTGGCTGTATTCAAGCCAGAGGGGCAAGATAAGGAGCAGCTATGGTGCGCATATCAAGGTCTCAATGGTTACCCATTTTTTTTAACATCCGACAACGGTCAAGATTGGGTTGGGGCCCCGACAATCGATGCTCCCCTTGCCAGCGGGCCGGCAATAGCTACGTTCGGTAATAAACTATACTATGTATATCAAGGCCCAACCAGCGGCATAGGCGGTGATATTAACATGTGGTACAGCTGGAACGCTGGCCAAGGCTGGCAAACCCCTTCTAACGTAGGCACCAACTCCACATCTGCTTCACTATCGCTTGCTACTAGCAAAACTCGGCTGACATGCTTCTATCGTAGTAGTATGCCCGTCCAGTGGCTGTACGCTGCAAGCAACAGCGGCCAAGGCTGGACCACACCATCCGCTTGGGACGGCCAAATTGCATGGGGAGATGCTACTGACGCTGGACCAGCTCTTTGTTATTTGCCCAGCAGAGACATGCTTTTGGGCATATACGGTGCGGGTGGAGGTTTCGATGAAGGTTACACGGAGTTGCATTACATAACCACCACAGGAAATTCCAATAGCTGGAGTTCCCCCCAAACGATAAAAGGAGTTTCGCGCGCGCTCGGAACCGGTGTCGGGCTGGCCATGTATAATGGTGTGATTTTTTTGGCCTATTGCGCCGCGGACTAAATCCTCCAAACTAAGGGCAGCGCCGTTGTTTTTGCGCCGATTCTATCCGCGACTGCGACCGTTGGCCCAGCATTGCTCGCGATTAATAATAAGTTGTGGTGTGCATAATGATGGGGCGGCGCGCTGACCCTGTGGTCGGACTCTTTCGACAGTGACGGTTGGCAGCAGGAATAACCAATGATCACCAACTCTGCGACCGATGACGGGCCGGCGCTGGCCATATTCGATAACGAGCTGTGGTGCATGTACAAAAACCGCGGCGACTATAGTTGAGAAATACTCTATACGACTTCCACCGACGAACAGAGCTGGAGTCCTTATAAAGGAATTCCCACCATTGACGAGAGCTCTACCCGGGCCAGACCCGCGCTGGCTTCCACTTCCAACCAATTATGACCTGAATTTGTTGGTATTTTGTACGCTCCTATTTATAGTGTCAGGGAACAACGGACGGAACAAACTGGAATTCGCCCTCAAATGGAGTATCATACAATAATGCTAATGGCGCACCGGCGCCTGGCGCTATTCCGAAACCAGTTGTGGTGTGTATATCGCAGCAGCGCTGCCAACATTGGCTGTTCCTCACGACAATGCGTATTCCAATGAAACCGGACGGAGATTCCGATCATTAACCGGACGCTTTTTCCAGCGTAATAC
>NZ_BMHH01000067.1:0-888 GCF_014640615.1 Paramesorhizobium endophyticum
GCTACCCCTTACCCGGGCCGGACTTTCACCGGCTGGAACGCGCCAGCTTCGCCTGGCGCACCAGAAAATCGCCTTTATCTTCGGTACGCGGCCTGAAGTGTCAACGGCGGAGTAAAACCCGGCCACGGGGCGGAGCAAAAGTCGGCCACTTTCGGCGCGCGCATGAGACCTCCGGGAGGGCGTAGCCCGAGCGGGGGTTTCATGCGCGCGCGGCGATTTTCTGAAGAGGTTTCAGCCGGCCTTTCGGGCGCGACTTTGGGCGAGGCGGTAGCTGTCGCCGTTCATCTCGAGGATGTTGACGTGGTGGGTGATGCGATCGAGCAGTGCACCGGTCAATCGTTCCGATCCCAAGGTCTCGGTCCATTCGTCAAATGGAAGATTGCTGGTGATCAGGGTGGCTGCGCGCTCGTAGCGTTGCGAGATCAGCTCGAACAGCAACTCCGCGCCGGTTTTCGACAGCGGCACGAAGCCCAGCTCATCAATGATCAGCAGCTTGTAGGTGGCCATCTGCTTCTGGAAGCGGAGGAGACGCCGCTCGTCACGCGCCTCCATCATCTCGCTGACCAGGGCAGCCGCCGTAGTGAAGCCGACCGACAGGCCCTTCTGGCAGGCGGCGAGGCCCAGACCGAGAGCCACATGCGTTTTGCCCGTGCCGCTGGGTCCGAGCGCAATGATGTTCTCGCTGCGCTCGATCCATTCGCATCGCGCCAGTTCCAGTACCTGCATCTTGTTGAGCTTGGGGATGGCGGTAAAGTCGAAGCTGTCGAGGCTTTTGACGACGGGGAATCTGGCCGCCTTGATCCGACGCTCGACCTTACGACGGTCACGTTCAATCATCTCCCGCTCGGCAAGCCGGAAGAGGTAGCCGACATGATCGACGCCCTCGGT
>NZ_BMHH01000067.1:949-1944 GCF_014640615.1 Paramesorhizobium endophyticum
TGGCCAGGTCCAGTCGTGGCGGCCGGCGCTCCACCCGGCACAGGATCAGATGCTTGATCGCATCGAAGCCAATGGCTCCGAGCTGAATGGCCTGCTTCACTGCGGCATGCAGGTCCGCAAGGTCGAAGCTCTCCAGCAGACGGAGAACCTGTACATATTCCCGCCGGCCATGCTTTGCCATGCGACCTTCCATCAGGCGGCGTAGCGTGGCGAACTCCTCCGGCAGGTCCCAGCCCTGGAGAGGAGCCGCCTGATCCAGCGCATTGATCTTCTGCTCGATCAGCGGCAGGTAATGCACAGGGTCGAAGACAACGTCCTCACGCTCCCAGGAGCGCGGATGGCGGGCAATGATCTGGCCGCTGCAGCCGATCACCACCTTGTCGACATAGCCTCTGACCCAGACGTCCTGATGACCGTAGGCGACCGGCACGGAATAGTCGTTGGTCTTGTAGCGCACCAGCGACTGGGCTGTCACAATAGCGCTGGCCTGGTCGCAGGCATCGAAGGGCGATGCCGGCAAGGGACGCATAGCCGCCAGATCCCGTTGCAGGCGCTCGCCGATCGTCTCGCTCTCGCCGCGCAGCCTGTCGCTCTGGCGTTTGCGGCATTGCTCTTCCAGAAAGGCGTTGAAGGCATCCCATGTTGCAAACCGCGGGATCGGCACCATGAAGTTGCGCCGGGCATATCCGACAAGACCCTCCACATTCCCCTTGTCATTGCCCTTTCCCGGACGGCCATAGCGATCCCGGATCAGGTAGTGGGACAGGAACCCGCTGAACAGCGCGGCCCGTTTGCGAGTGCCGTCGGGCAGAATCTTTGCGACCAGGCAACGGTCGTTGTCATAGACGATCGACTGCGGCACGGCCCCAAAGAAGGCAAATGCATGGATGTGGCCGTCCACCCAGGCCTCGGCCACTGCCGCCGGATAAGCCCGCACATAGCAGCCGTCACTGTGAGGAAGATCGAGCACGAAGAAGCGGGCCTTCTGCTCGACA
>NZ_BMHH01000068.1 GCF_014640615.1 Paramesorhizobium endophyticum
ACGGAGCTCCTACCTTGGGTGGTTGACGGCGAAGCGTACACTCGGCCAAGGATGAAGGATACGGGGCTTGGGAAGGTAGTCGTCGGCTAGCGTCCTCATGCGTTCCCAGGTGGGGCCGTCCCGCTGGCTACGGCGCCGAAGCGTGCGCCGCCAGAGGTCGGTCACATGGTGCCGGAACGCTGAGGGCGCCCGGCTATTGGTTGGAACCGCGTAGTAGGCGAAGTGCCCGGTCACGACCTGCCTCAGCCATTTCCCTTGTTCGGGAATCGGCCAATGCATCCGCCGTCGTAGCTCCACCTTGATGTCCTTGAGCTTCGCCCGCATGCGGTCACTCCGGGTCTTCCGCTTAAGCTGGAAGCGCCCCGTGCGCGATTTACCGCAGATGAACGTGAACCCCAGGAAGGTGAAGGTCTCCGGTTTGCCGAGCCCGCGCTTCTTGCGGTTGGTCGCAGCGAAGCGACCAAACTCAATCAGGCGGGTCTTGTCCGGATGGAGCGACAGCATGAACTCCTCAAGCCTCGCGCGCATCGCATCGAGGAAGCGACGAGCGTCCTCCTCATGCTCGAAACCGACGATCACATCATCGGCATAGCGCACGATGATCATGTCGCCAGCGGCCTCGCGCCGTCGCCAGCGCTCAGCCCACAGGTCGAGGACGTAGTGCAGGTAGATATTGGCAAGCAACGGCGAAATCACCGACCCTTGACCCGTTCCCCTGTCATCCACGGTCACGATCCCGTCTTCGAGGATGCCCGCCTTCAGCCATTTGCGGGTCAGGCGGATGATGCGCGTGTCGCCGATCCTATGCTCCAGAAAGCGAACCAGCCAATCCTGGCTGACTTCGCCGAAAAAGTTCTGGATGTCGGCGTCTAAAATCCAGTTCACCTTCCGCTGTTCGATCGCCACGCACAGGGCGTCCAACGCATCGTGCGGCCCTCGTCCGGGCCGAAACCCGTAGGAGAAACCACAGAAGTCGCCTTCATAGATGGCATTGAGCACCATGACGGTCGCACCCTGGACGATCTTATCTTCCAGAGCGGCAATCGCGAGCGGCCTGAGCTTTGCGTCCGCCTTCGGTATATACGTCCGGCGCGACGGTTGCGGTCGGTACGCCCCACTGTGGACCCGTTTGTGCAGGTCCTCGAGCCGAGGCTCAAGGTCTGCCTCGTAATCCTTCCACGTCATGCCATCCACCCCGGGAGCGGCCTTGCGCTTGAGCGCATAGAACGCCGTCCGAAGCGTGTCGACATTGATGTGGTGGAAGAGCGCGGTGAACCGTTCCTTCTTCCTTTGCCTTGCGGCTTTCCGTACGCGGTCCAGCGACTGGGTCATGCGCGCCCGGCTCTGTGTCCGGTGCATGCGAAGCTGTTCCGCGTTCCCCTTGGTCCCCGGCCTTGGCTCCACCGGCTCCGCCACCGGTTGCCCGGCTTTGTTCGTCGGCTTCATGGCTACTATACCGGAGTCAGACTTCTCCTGTCCGTTCATCATCGGCTACGGCTCCTCGCCTTCCCGATGCGGACCGGTGCGGCTGACGCCGCCCGGCCGGGCAGGAGATCTCCCAGGTTCCGACGCGTTCCTTGCGTGCGTGATGTGGCCTTCGACCCCGGCAGGGCGACGGCACCTCGCATAGCGGTGCCGCACATATTGCCTTCGACGTTTCTGACCGTCTCGGCCCCTGCAACATCTGGAATTACGTGGCTCAATTCCACACCCCACACGCTTGCTGTGTACGCTTCGCCCGTATCGTCACCGACACGGCCGCAACACTCGCTACCGGGCGG
>NZ_BMHH01000069.1 GCF_014640615.1 Paramesorhizobium endophyticum
CAGGTCTGCCAAGCGCAAAGTCATAAAAACTATCTTCTCACTCACGAAAACGCAATCACGGCTCGATCTCAACCTAAAGCCAGTGATTGCACCAAGCCTTCGCAGGTCACTTCAATACAGCCAAACCGTCCAGTGACCAGCTAAAACATTATCGCGGGGTGGAGCAGCCCGGTAGCTCGTCAGGCTCATAACCTGAAGGCCGCAGGTTCAAATCCTGCCCCCGCAACCACTGATAACGACAAACCCGTAGCATCCGCTGCGGGTTTTGTTGTTTTTGCAGCATTTCCAATGACTTGCCGCTCCGTCCAATTGAGGATTGTGCCCAACTCGCCGTGCAGTGTCGCGTAAATTTCGCCGCGTTCCGGCCCCGGTGTGAGCGAAATCTTCTCGATCAGCCCACGTAAAGTCTCTGCCGCTTCTTGGCGCTCTTCCTTGCGATTGAGCGCCTTGGTCAGGGCAGAAACCTTCTTCGCATAGATTGCCGAGGCGCTCGACAGAATGTCTGGTGTGTCCTCTGGAGTATCGGCCAGCAGGGTGTTCAGTTCGGTCTTGCGTGCCTCCAGCGTGTCCATCTCTGCCTTCATGGTACGCATCCGAGCAAGGGCGCCTGTGAATTTTGAGAGTATATGTGCAGACACTGTCCTTATTGACAGGAATAGGGGCAATGACACGCATGTCTATTATCGAAGGGACGCCTGGCGGACGGGTTGATCGGCTTGAGATCGTCAACACCGGTCGGCGGCGGAATTTCAGTACTGAAGCGAAGCTGCGGATTGTGGCTGAGAGTTTTCGGGGTGAGAACCAGATCAATGCCACAGCGCAGCGGCACGGGATCAGTCGGTCGCAGCTTTACCGCTGGCGCAAGACCTTTGGTGAAAGCCTGTTGCGGGCGGCGCGGCAGGAAGGGTTCGTCCGTGCGGTCGTGGTGCCGAACCCACCGGGCGTGGAACTCCCGACGCCGGTTCGAACCGAGAGGTGGGAAAAGGATCGCATGGAAATCGTGAGCGCGAATGGCCGGCGGGTGATTGTGGGCAGCGGGGTTGATGTCGATACGCTGCTTGCGATCGTGCGCGGGCTGGAGACATTGCGATGATCTCGCTTCCTTCCGGCCAGGATGTGCGGGTCTGGCTTGCGACGGGATATACCGATATGAGATGCGGGTTTCCGTCTCTGGCGCTGCGGGTGCAGGAGGTTCTGAAGCAGGATCCTCTTGGCGGCAATCTTTTCGTTTTTCGCGGGCGCAGCGGATCGCTGATAAAAGTCATCTGGAGCGACGGTCAGGGCAGCTGCCTGTTCACAAAAAGGCTCGACCGCGGGAAGTTCATATGGCCTTCGGCGGAAGGTGGCGCGGTTGCAATATCGCCTGCGCAGCTGAGTTATTTATTATCCGGAATAGACTGGCGCAACCCGCAGGAAACATGGCGTCCGACGAAGGTCGGATAGCATTATTCTATTGATAATACAGTAAAATCTGATTGAATGGCTTCATGAGTTTGAAGCCTTTCGCTCTTCCGGACGATCTTGCCGGCGCCTATATGGCGCTGCTTTGTGAGCATGAGATTTTGCAGGCCGAGCGCGATGTGGCGGTTGCCGAGGCTGCCAATGCGCAAGCCATGCTGTCCGACAGCGCGGCCCTGATTGCCAGCCTTGAACTGAGGATCGAAAAGCTGAAGCGTGAACTGCGGGGCCAGCGCTCCGAGCGCACGGCGCGG
>NZ_BMHH01000070.1 GCF_014640615.1 Paramesorhizobium endophyticum
GGAATCAGAATTCCGCAGCCAGGGGAATCCTCAATACGATTCCGCGTTCAACGGACACGCTCTAGCAACCCCAGCGTTAAGTGCCGTTAAGCTGGTGTAAAGTTATGTAAAACCACTCGGTCGCTCGCCTCGGTTCGTGGCATGAGGGTCTGAAATAGTGAATGAAATGCCGATGACGAAAGTTCTGTTGATTGACGATGACGAGGAACTGACCTCGCTTCTCATCGAATATTTGAGCGAGGAAGGCTTTCTGGGCCAGGCCGCGAACGATCCGCGCCTTGGCATCGAGGATGCTCTGTCCGGGCGCCACGACATTGTCATCCTCGATGTCATGATGCCGCGCATCAATGGAATTGATGTGCTCCAGAGGATTCGTGCCTCCAGCGACATTCCGGTCTTGATGCTGTCCGCCCGCGGAGAAAATGTCGACCGGATTACCGGGCTCAATCTCGGAGCCGATGACTATGTCGCCAAGCCTTGCTCCCCCGACGAAATCGTAGCGCGGCTGCGGGCGATCCTGCGCCGGTTGCGCAAATCCGATCACAATGCCGCATCCAGCGTGGTACGGGCCGGTACGCTGGAAGTCTACCCCGGTTCCCGAACCGCGGCATGCGACGGCCATCCGCTTGAGCTCACCGGAACCGAATTCAATCTGCTGGAAGTTCTGGTTCGTGAGGCAGGGCAGCTCGTTGCAAAGAATGATTTGTCCAAACGCGCCTTTGGCAGCACGCTTGCCCCGTTCGACCGGCGGATCGACGTTCATATCAGCAGCATTCGCCAGAAGCTCGGCTTGCGCCACGATGGACAACCCTGGATCAGGACGGTCCGTGGACAGGGATACCAACTGGTTCAGGACCCTTCATGAGCCGGCTGTTCCGAAGACTGTTCTTCACGATATGGCTGTGCATAGCCGGAACGATCGGCCTCGTTCTCATCTTGGCAAGACTCTCCGGAGCCTCGCTTCCCGCTGAGGAGAAGTACCCAACCACAGCAGCACTTGCGCTTGATCTGGTCGCCACACTCGTCGCAACGGACCATCTCGACGCCGCCCACGCGGTTACCGCGACGCTGGCCAACATATCGTCATCGCGGCCGGAAATAGCCGCAGTTGCAGCAGGAAGCGCTTCCGCTTGCCAGGCGGGCACAGCAGACAGCAATCGCGATACCCGCTTCGTTGAAGCGGGAGGCCGTTGCTTCAAGGTAACGGTCGAGCAGCAACATCGTCCGTATATTGTCTTCAAAATATTGTCTTCAAATACATCTTCTTCCCCTTTATCACCTGTTTCTTCGCGAGCTTGCTGGCGTCATTCTGGCTGGCTAAATTCCTGACCCGTCCGATCGTCACGCTGAAAAACGGCTTTCACAAACTGGCAGGCGGGGATTTCACGACCCGGATCGGGAGCAGGTTCAAGGCCCAACGCGACGAAGTCTCCGACCTCGCGCATGACTTCGACCTTACCGCTGAAAAGCTTGAAACCCTGCACGCCACCCGGCAGAGGCTCTATCACGACATCTCGCACGAGCTGCGATCTCCGCTTTCCCGCCTTCAGGTCGAACTGGGAATGCTTCGGCAGAAGCCCGGAAAAATCGACACGATGCTTGACCGGATGAATAACGAGATCGAACGGCTGAGAGCGGCGGTGCAAAAGTGGGCCACGGTAGCGGCGGAATAATCCAGCCGCGGGCGGAGTAAAAACC
>NZ_BMHH01000071.1 GCF_014640615.1 Paramesorhizobium endophyticum
CGCGCGAAGCAATGCGGGCACATCTCAACCGAAGCCATCTGCGGTATCGCGGCTTCTCCGACAACAATGCGTCTCCACTAAGCAATGTCGCGACTGGCGAGGATTAAGACAAAACCCATGCGGAAAACAGCGGAATCTCCGGCTGGCGACGAGAAACGACGAGCCGTTACGCCCCGCAAGGCAGCGCGTCCGCGCCGGCAATGTCGGGTTCGGGAAGAAATTCAGCTCGCACCATAGCGGCGCGGAACCAGCGCTGCCTGAAACCAACGCACGAAAGTCTCGATGGAAAATGTCGGTAGCCCGGTCGCTTCGCGGATATCGGCGGCATAAGGGACCATGTTGGTGCACTCCAGCACCAGTGCGCCGAGGTCGGGATGTGCCGCGGCGAGCGCCTGGGCGGCCTCGATGTTGTCGGCGCGCGCCGCCGCGACGTCCAGTTCCATCGCATTGCTGAGGATAGCACGGGTGAACTCGCGTCCGCCTTCCGTCGTACCGATCGGAGTGCCTTCGGGCACGCCTGCCTTCGCAAGATGGGCAGGTGTCAGAGTCGAGGCGGAGATCGTCAGGATACCGGCCCGGCGACCGGGTGATAGCAGACGGTTCACCATGGCCACCTGCATCAGGGATGACGTTGCCACCGGTACAGGCAAGGCGGCTGTGAGCTCTTCCTGAAAGAGCGACAGGAACCCGCAATTGGTGGTGACGCCATCGACGCCATCGTCAACCAGTTCGCGCGCCGCAGCGATAAAGGTGGGCAGCAGACCTTCAGCGCCCTTGCACACCACCCGGTCAGGCGAAGCGCCGCGCACCACCTTGTAATGCACAGGGAAGGGCCAGGTGGTCGCATTGCCCATATCGCCCGGGATGCGTGGAAACCGGGCCTCCAGCATCAGTATGCCCACCGATGCTCCATAGACCGACTTACCGCCCTGCGCCTTCATTCGTTGCTGCTTTCCTCGTTCTGAAGCCGGCGTTCGAACAGTTCCTCGGGCCCGGCGACATAGATGTTCGAATAGCCCTCGCGTACCGAAGCGACGATCTGATCCATGCGCTTGACGATATGGCCACGCATCAGCAGGACCGCCGCATCCGCGTCGCGAATAAGGATGGCGTCCATGATGCGCCTGTGCTCGCCCTTGGTGCGGGTGACGGCCGCGGCCATGTCGACCCAACGGATGAACCGGATCCGCTCGTTGATCAATGCCAGTTGGCGATAGAGTTCGCGGTTGGCGGAAAGCCTGGCGATCGCCAGATGAAACGCTTCGTCGGCTGCGCTCGCCTCGCGGATCGTCCGTCCTGAATAAAGCAGGCCATCTTGATATTCGTTCTCGGTGAGGGCAGCAATGTCATTGTCACTGGCCCGCTCGCAGAGAAGCCGGACGGCCGTTTCCTCCAGAACCGCCCGGATTTCGTAGAGCTCGAAGATCGAGCGGGCGTCGAGCTCGCGGTTCGCGGTAGGGACGTCCATTACTGGACGCCCCCCGCACAGATCCCCGCAAGCGGCTTGCCCGC
>NZ_BMHH01000072.1 GCF_014640615.1 Paramesorhizobium endophyticum
GCTGATCGACCAGTTGGAATTGCAGCTCGAAGAGTTGGTGACGGGAGCGGCGGAAGACGAGGCTGCCGCGCAGGCGGCTGCCGCAAGGGCGTCGAACGTGCGTCCGTTTACGCGCAAGAGACCGGTGCGCAAGCCTTGGCCGGCCGATATCGAGCGCGAGCGCGTGGTTGTCGATCCCCCAAACAGTTGCGGCTGCTGCGGCGGAGCACGTTTGTCGAAGCTGGGCGAGGACGTTACCGAGACGCTGGAAGAGACCCCGCGCCGATTCCGGGTGATCGAAACGGTGCGGGAAAAGTTCACCTGCCGGGACTGCGAGGCGGTCACCCAGCCGCCGGCGCCGTTTCATGCCACGCCGCGCGGCTTCATCGGTCCCAATCTGCTGGCGACGATCCTGTTCGACAAGTTCGGCATGCATACGCCGCTCAATCGCCAGAGCACCCGGTTCAAATGCGAGGGGATCGATCTGTCGACCTCGACGCTGGCCGATCAGGTCGGGCTTGGCACAACCGCCCTCATGCCGCTCTTCGAACTGATCGAAAGCCACGTTTTTGCCGCCGAGCGTCTTCATGGCGACGATACGACCATTCCGATCCTGGCCAAGGGGAAATGCACGACCGGGCGGATATGGAGCTACGTGCGCGATGATCGGCCCTTCGCAAGAAACGCGGCGCCGGCGGCGGTCTATTATGCTTCGAGCGACCGGCGCGGCGAGCATCCGCAGAAGCATCTGGCCGCGTATGGCGGCATTCTGCAGAGTGACTGCTACAATGGGTTCGAGCCGGTCAGCGTCGCAGAGCACAAAGAGAAGCCGATCCTTTTTGCCTTTTGCCATGCGCATGCGCGGCGCAAATTCTTCGAGCTGGCCGATATCGAGAAAAACGCCCGGGAACGTAAACGAAACGGCAAGCCGATCTCCCCGGTCGCCCTGGAGGCGGTCAGACGGTACGATGCGCTCTTCAAAATCGAGCGCCAGATCAATGGCCTTTCCGCTGAAGAACGGCTCGCCGTGCGGCAGGAGCAGGCCAAGCCGTTGTTCGACGATATGCATGAGTGGTTGAAACGGGAGCGCGCCACGCTCAGCCGGTCCTCCGAGGTCATCGGCCCGATGGATTACATGCTCAAACGCTGGGACGGTTTTGCCCGCTTTCTTGAAGATGGCCGAATATGCATCACGAACAACGCCGCCGAGCGTTCGCTGAGAGGTGTCGCATTGGGCCGCCGAAACTGGACCTTCGCCGGTTCCCAGCGTGGCGCCGACCGTGCCGCCGTCATGCTGACGCTCATCACGACATGCCGCCTCAACGACGTCGATCCCAAGGCCTGGCTCGCCGACGTCCTCGCCCGGCTTCCCGATCACTCCAACAAGCGCCTGCATGAACTCCTGCCGTGGGAGTGGAAAAAACTGCGCGAAGCCGAAAGCCCCCCGCAACAAAAAATCGCCTGAGCGGCA
>NZ_BMHH01000073.1 GCF_014640615.1 Paramesorhizobium endophyticum
TGTTGCAGGAAAACCGCTCGTTGAGGGTGATTTTCCTGCAAAATGCTTTTGCGGTTTTCCGGCTCGGTGAAGCATGATTCACTGGTCTGATCTGCGACAAACCGGAGAATGGCGATGTCGAGGCCACGCGAGCGGCGCGAGACGGGAGAGCAGGATCTGTTCCGCTCCCGGCTGGATCAGATCCTCAACATGAAGCACGAGCTGGTGCGGCTGGCGCGGGCGATCGACTGGCCGCATCTGGAGCAGCGCTTCGGCGAGGTTTATTCCGACCGTCCGGGCATGCCGCCGCTGCCGACCAGACTGATGGCGGGGCTGGCAATCCTGAAGCACAGCTTCAATCTGTCGGATGAGGAACTGTGCGCCCGCTGGGTGGAGAACCCCTACTTCCAGTATTTGTGCGGCGAAGAGTTCTTCCGCCACGAACTGCCCTTCGACCGTTCGTCGATGACGCGCTGGCGCCATCGCATGGGCGAGGAGCGGCTGAGCGCGCTGCTGCAAGAGAGCCTGGCCGTGGCGGTCAAAACGGGAGCGATGCAGCCGCAGGATACGCGGCAGGTGATTATCGATACGACCGTCCAGCCGAAGAACGTGATGTTCCCGACCGATGCGAAGCTTCTCAACCGGGCGCGCGAGCGGCTGGTGAAGCTGGCCAGGAAGAACGGCGTGACGTTACGTCAGACCTATGTCCGGGTCGGCAAGCTGGCGCTGATCCGGCACCAGCGTTACGCCCACGCCAAACAGTTCAAGCGGGCGGGGAAGGCTCTGCGGACGCTCAAGACCTATCTGGGCCGCACCATCCGCGACATCAAGCGCCGAATCGGCGAGGACGAGACGCTGCGCTCCGTCTTCCTCCGGCCGCTCCATCAGGCCCAAACGGTGCTGGAACAGCGGCGAGGCCAGCGCGGGCCAGACAAGATTTACAGTCTGCACGCGCCGGAGGTCGAATGCATTGGCAAGGGCAAGGCGCACAGGCCCTACGAATTCGGCGTCAAGGTCTCCATCGCCACCACGCTGAACCGCTGCAAAGGCGGCCAGTTTGCCCTGCACGCCAAGGCGCTGCCGGGCAATCCCTATGACGGCCATACGCTGGCCACCATCATTCCCGACATGGAGGCGGCCATCGGCAATGAGATCGGACGCATCCTCGCCGATGCCGGCTATCGCGGCCACAATGCGCCGGATAGCCACAAGCTGCGGGTCTTCACCGCCGGTCAGAAGCGCAATGTCACCCCGGCCATCAAGCGCCAGATGCGGCGACGCTCCGCCGTCGAGCCGGTCATCGGCCATATCAAAGCCGAACACCGCATGGACCGCAACTATCTGGCCGGCAAGCAAGGCGACGCCATCAATGCCGTCCTCGCCGCCGCCGGATATAACTTCTCCCTCCTCGTCAAATGGTTGAAGAGCTTGTTGTGGCTGTGGA
>NZ_BMHH01000074.1 GCF_014640615.1 Paramesorhizobium endophyticum
TTATGAATCACTGAAAAGCTGATTTGGAAATCCTCAGGAAATGTATTCTCAAATGACGACACGCCCTAGAAATGATGACGCGACCCCTTTCTCTTGATTTGCGCCGGCGGATTGCAAACGCGTTGGCGGAAGGTATGACCGTGCGGGCAGTTGCCCAGCGCTTTGGGATATCGGCGGCCACGGCAGTCCGGATCGGTCAGCGTGTCCGATCAGGCCGTGGTTTGGCGCCAGCCAAAGTGGGTGGCCATGTCAAACCTACCTTACGCGACGCGGCTGCTGATGCGGTGCGTGCCCGGCTGGCGGTCAAATCCGATTGGACAGTGCGGGCTCTTGCGTCCGACTTTGCGGGCTGCAGGCATTCAGGTCTCTCACGACACCGTTTGGCGTTTCCTGCGCCGTGAAGGCAAAACATTTAAAAAAACACTGGTCGCCAGCGAACAGGACCGAACGAAAGTGGCGCGATTTCGGGCAAGCTGGAAGACCCATCAGCATCGGGTTGATCCGCGCCGGCTGGTGTTCGTGGATGAAACCTGGGTCAAAACCAACATGAACCCGAACCCACGGCTGGTATGAGCGCGGCCATCCACTAATTGCCAAAGTACCGCACGGCCACTGGAAGACCTGACCTTCCTTGCCGGCTTGCGCCACGACCGCATCGTTGCTCCCTTTGTACTCGACGGACCGATCAATGCGGTGGCCTTCACTGCATGGGTCGAGCAATGCCTGGTGCCAACCCTCGAGCCCGGCGACATCGTTATCCTCGATAATCTCGGCAGCCATAAGGGAATGCCTGCCCGCAAAGCCATTCGCGATGCAGGCGCCCGCTTGTTCTTCCTGCCGCCCTACAGTCCCGATCTCAATCCCATCGAGATGATGTTCGCCAAACTCAAGGCCCTCGTACGCAAAGCCGACGAGCGGAGCGTCGAAGCTACATGGCGACGCGTCGGTGAAGTGCTAAAGGCATTTACCCACAATGAATGCGCCGCATATCTAAGAGTCAGTCCGACGACTTTATGATTGATTACAAAGTCTTCTTGTCATGAGGCGGATGGAT
>NZ_BMHH01000075.1 GCF_014640615.1 Paramesorhizobium endophyticum
CCGGACGCGGTTCCGATCAGAAGCCGGACGTCCGCAATGCTCTGGGTCGTGGTTTATCAATGTCGGCGAAGACCGGGTAGGTCAAGCCTGAGTTGCATCGTCGGCTGACAGGGCTCGATGTTTCCGCAAGCTTTCGCCGGAAAGTTCGATGCGGTAAGCGTTGTGAACGAGGCGGTCCAGCACGGCGTCAGCGATCGTGGGATTGCCGATCATGTCGTACCAGTGGTCCACGGGGATCTGGCTAGTGACGATGGTCGAGCGCTTTTCGTAGCGATCTTCGACGATCTCCAGGAGATCGCGACGTTGCTCGTCACTGAGCTTCTCCGGTCCCCAATCGTCCAAGATTAGAAGGTCGGTCTTGGCCAAGCTTTTGAGCAACTTTGCATAGCGACCGTCGCCCCGTGCCAGGGCGAGTGCTGCAAATAGCCTGGGTACGCGGTGGTAGGCGACGGAAAGATCCTCGCGGCATGCCTTATGGCCAAGGGCGCAGGCCAGCCAGCTTTTACCGACGCCGGCCGGCCCGATCAGCAGCAGGCTATGACGCTGCCTGATCCAGTCGCAGGTGGAAAGCTTCATGAAGAGATTGCGGTCGAGACCGCGCGCGGCACGGAAATCGGCATCCTCGACCTGGGCGTCGTGGCGAAGTCTGGCCGCACGGGCTCTGGCCTCAAAGCGCTTCTGGCGACGCGTGGTCTGCTCCCGCTCGAGCAGGATGGCGAGCCATTCGCCATGTTGGAGGCTTCTCGCCTCCGGTTGCATCTCCAGTTCCTGGAAGGCGGAAGCCATGCCGGAAAGGCCGAGCTGGCGCAGCATATCGATCGTAGGATTGGTCAGCATTCTTGATTGTCTCCTTAATGAAAGTAGCCTGGGCCGCGAAGATTGGCATGCTCGCCGACGGCGGCGGGTTCGGCGGAATGTCGTGGCGCCTTGTAGGTTTTGATCAGGGCAGTGATGCTCTTGCAGGTCAGGCCGCCGATCTCGACAGCACGGGCAGACACTGCCTCGGCCTGCACCGTGG
>NZ_BMHH01000076.1 GCF_014640615.1 Paramesorhizobium endophyticum
ATATCCCGGAACCGGTCCCAATTTCTGGGGACTTTCTGGCGCAGGAAGGCGAGGATTTTGTCGGCGAACTCGTTGAAGGTTCGGTAGCCCTTGTTGTGGGTGACGTGTTTGTGCATCAGGCCCCACAACCTCTCGATGGGGTTTAAATGGGGACAATAGGCCGGAACGAAGTGGAGTTTGATCCGGCATTTTGATCTGGCCAGCCACTCCTGCACCAGCACCGCATGATGATAGCGGGCATTGTCGAGGAAGACATGGATGGCCGTGTGTGCCGGATAAAGTCTTTCAAGGCTTTCCAGCAGGCGGATGGTGGAAGCAGCATCGATGCTTTCGGCCTCGATCATGCGTGTCTGGCCTGTCTCCAGGTCGATGGCGCCATGAATGTTGAGCCGCTGTCGCCCGGTGGTTTGCCCGATCGCAGGCTTTTGCCCGCGGACCACCCAGCAGCCGGCTGGGCGCACGGCATGCGTAGGGTGCACTGCATCGGCAAACAGAACGGCTTCGTCCGGACCTAGAGCGTTCAATAAGCGCTCGTAAGCGGCGATGAAGGTTTTCTGCCGATCCTCGTCAAGATGACGCCCGATCACTTCAGGCTTACGATATTCAAGGTCAAGCCGGTGCAAAAGCTTGATCAGACCGGAGCGGCTTTCATAGGAAATCCCGAACTGCGCGGCAATGAAAGCGCCGATCTGGCTGGTCGAGCGTGGCAGATGCTGCCTCACATAGGCCTTGACCTGTTCTGCCTGGGCGGCGCTTAAAAAGCCGGCGCTGCCGCCCATGCCAAAGCCGATCAATCCGTCGAGGCCATCCTTGCGGAACGACTCGTACCAGCCGCGAACCGTATCATCGTCCAGGAACAGGACCTTGGCGACCTTCGCACAGCTCAAGCCGTCATCCAGAAGCAAAAGTGCGTTCGCTCGCCGCGCCAGACGG
>NZ_BMHH01000077.1 GCF_014640615.1 Paramesorhizobium endophyticum
GTTTCGCGGCGTTCTGGACACGAGCGGGAGATCAATATCATGCGCCACGAGAATAGCGTTTTTCACGGTGTCCTGAAGCATATTCCCTGGGGGGTGTTCGACGGGCTTGTGGATAAGCACAAGGCCGACCGCCGCGTCAGGCGGCTCGATACGAAGAGCCAGTTCCTGGCGCTCGCGTTCGGGCAGCTCTCGGGGGCGGGGTCCTTGCGTGAGATCGAGGCGGGGCTGATGAGCCATGAAGCCCGTCTCTATCATTTGGGCGCCAAGCGCCCGGCCCGCTCGACCCTGGCCGACGCCAATGCCAAAAGGCCGGCGGCGGTGTTTGCGGAATTGTTCGGCCACATGGCTGCCTGTGCCAGCCGCCGCACGCGCCGTCATGTGGCCGATGCCGTGCGCATCCTCGATGCCACACGGATCCAGTTATCCCCGCTCAGCAGCGGCTGGGCCGATACGGTCAAAGGCAAGCAGGCCGTCAAGCTGCACGTCGCTTACGACCCGCATGCCGACGTCCCCCTCGATGCCGTCGTCACCAGCCAAAGGGTCAACGACATCACCCCGGCCAAGGCGATGCCGATCGAACCGGGCGTGACCTATGTCTTTGATCTTGGATATTATTCCTTTGCCTGGTGGGCCGATCTCGATGCCAGGGGCTGTCGCTTCGTTTCCCGCTTCAAGAGCCATACCCACCTTGTCGTGACGGCTGAGCAGGCAGTTTCGGAAGACGGCGATATCCTGTGCGACCGCATCGGATTTCTGCCGCAGCGCATGGCGGCCACGCGCCGCAATCCCATGACCGATCCGGTGCGCGAGATCGCCGTGCGCATCCAGACCGGCAAGATAATCCGCCTGATCACCAACG
>NZ_BMHH01000078.1 GCF_014640615.1 Paramesorhizobium endophyticum
TGCTAGTTTGAGAAAGGCGAGTGCCCTTAGGTTGAGGCACTCCCAGTCCTTAGCCAGGCGGCGACATCGACCGAGCCAAGCAAAGGTTCTCTCAACAACCCAACGGCGTGGCAGGAGCACAAAGCCCTTGGCCTGATCGGAGCGCTTGACGATCTCGACATTGACCTGTGCGATTGCCTTCTTCAAGCTCTTCTGAAACTGCGGCCCCTGATAGCCGCCATCGGCATAAAGTTTCAGCAGGAAGGGATAACGCCCGAACAGCGTGGCCATCACCACCACCCCACCTTCGCGATCCTGGATATCGGCGGCATGAACGAGCGCGTGCATCAGGAAGCCTTGGGTATCGACGAGAATATGCCGCTTCTTGCCCTTGATCTCAGCGCAAACGCAGTTTGTCGCGGTTTTGCCTGCATCGTAGCCATGCGGGTCGATCCAGAGCCCCCTTTTTCCGCGCTTTTGACGCTCTGGCTGTCAATAATGGCGGCGGTTGGGGATGCCTCGCGGCCGGCCTGTTCCCGGCAGGCGACATAAAGCGCTTCATGAATGCGATCGAGCGTGTGGTCCCACGTCCACAGGTCGAAATAGTCATAGACTGTCGAGCGCGGCGGCAGATCCTTCGGGATCGCCCGCCATTGGCAGCCGTCGACAGCACATACATCAACCCGTTGACCACTTCACGCAAGTCCACCCGTCGCTTGCCGCCACCCTTCTTGCCCGGCGGGATCAGCGGTTCAATCAGCGCCCATTCCTCATCGGTCAGGTCACTCGGATAGCGCAACAGGTCACGGTTGTAGCGCGCGCGGTTCGTAACAGTCCACATCAGCATCTTCCTTTTCGACGCAGTTG
>NZ_BMHH01000079.1 GCF_014640615.1 Paramesorhizobium endophyticum
CTCATGCCATGGCGCTTCCCCAAGCCGGCAAGCCCAGACGCATAGGGCATCAGAGAAGCGCTTACGCTTCGAAAGCCAGGCCCAAATTGCTCAGTTGTGATTGCCTATCAAGGAGCAATCGCCGACGAAGCGGTTGCCGCCGCCGGCCTGATCGGAGAAACCAGGCGCGATATTGGCGTGCTGGCGGTAACGTCGGCGGATCGTTTGAACGCTGGCTGGACAGCGGCTCAGCGTGAGCGGGCACGGGGCAACGCCAAGGCAAAGAGCCACATCGAAACGTTACTCGACCCACTACCCGGCAATTGCGTAATCGTCACGGTCATCGACGGCCATCCGGCAACGCTTTCGTGGCTTGGCGCCGTAGCTGGTCACAAAACCATCCCACATGGCGTGGAGCATTTCGGGCAAACAGGTACAATAAGCGAGCTCTACAGTCACTTCAGGATAGATCGCCTCTCAATTGTCAATTCGATTAACGAGCTGACCCATGGGAGAAGAGCTGGGATAAATCCACTCCTTCTATCGTTTCCATGACGTCCATTTTTAACCGTGCGTGCAGGCGCAATTTCCCTTGGCAATCAATCTTAGCAAGTACGAGATCACCTCGTGCAGATTGTCCAAATAAAATCCAGACAGTGCGCCTTGCGGGAATATCCCCCGGCCGAAGCCGCCGAGCATATTATGCTGGAAATGGACTTGCTTCGGAAAAGTGGAGAGGTTTTCTTGAGTTGAAAGGAAACCGGAATGCCGAAGCAGA
>NZ_BMHH01000080.1 GCF_014640615.1 Paramesorhizobium endophyticum
CAGCACATTCTTAGGTGCTGTCCAACTCGTCGCTGCGTTCATAACCCTCAAATGACGACACGCCCTAAAGGGTGTAGAGGACCTCATCGGTGAAGCCGCGAAATATATCGACCGCCTGGTGGAGACCGGCACGCTGAACCAAAACAGCGCCCGGGAGGTCAAGGAAATTATTGCCCGCCTTGAAGAGGTAGACCCCGATTCCCTTGCCGTATGTACGGGACCGACGAATGGCAGCCTCTGGGATCTGCTGGTCAGCCGGGCCTACGCCGCCTCTGGTTGCGTCATCCGTTTCAAAGGTGAATTTGAGGGTAAGAACCTCAGCCCTGAGGAATACGCAGCCATCCGGGCTTCCATCGTCGCTGCGGCGGAAAAAGAGATCCAGAGCAACCTGAAAATTATTCAGGAGCTGAATGAGCTTATGAAGGGCGGCCCTCTGTCCGCCTCTCAGATGCAGGAATTTGCCAATGCCCAGGGGCGATTGCAGGAGCAGATGGCGCATTATGCGCTGTGCAGTGACAATGTCACTGACCTGCGCAATTCCGGCCTTATTCCGTCCGGATACGAAACGTACCTCAAGACCGCGGAAACCTATCGGTTGGGGGGAGATGCGATCGCCGACCAGATTTCGGGTCTGAACAAGAAGACCCAGAAGGAACTTGCCGATCTGCGCAAGGAGAACCTTGGACTTGCTTCGGAAAAGTGGAGAGGCATTTTCAGATTATGCGGCCAGTCTCTCGAACTGTGCG
>NZ_BMHH01000081.1 GCF_014640615.1 Paramesorhizobium endophyticum
TTGGCATGATCGAAGAGGCAAAGGACGTTACCCTCAACGAGATGGTTTTGCGATTGCGTGAGGAGAGAGCCGTATCAATCGGCCGCAGCGCGCTCGACGTCTGGCTGCGAAAGCGTGGCTGGACTTTCAAAAAAAGACCGCACATGCACTGGAGCAGGAGCGCCCCGACCTTCTGAAACGTCGCCGCGACTGGTTCGACGGCCAGCTCGACCTCGATCCGGCGCGCCTCGTCTTCATCGATGAAACCGGCCTGAGCACGAAGATGTCTCGGCTTCGCGGACGAGCCATTTGTGGAGAGCGATGCCGTTCACCGATCCCACACGGCCATTGGAAGACAACGACATTCACCGGAGCGCTCAGGCTATCCGGCATGACCGCGCCCATGGTCCTCGACGGTGCGATGAACGGCGTCGCGTTCCAGGCCTATGTCGAACAGGTTCTCATTCCAACCTTGGTACCGGGCGACATCGTCATCATGGACAACTTGCCCGCACACAAGGCAGAGGGAGTGCGTCACGCAATCGAAGGTGCAGGATGCCGGTTGCTCTACCTTCCTCCCTACAGTCCAGACTTCAATCCCATAGAGAAGGCCTTCGCAAAGCTCAAGGCTGTCTTGCGCGCCAAAGCCGAGCGAACGGTCGAGGGCTTATGGAATACGGTCGGCCAGATCGTCACGCTGTTCGAGC
>NZ_BMHH01000082.1 GCF_014640615.1 Paramesorhizobium endophyticum
CAGCACATTCTTAGGTGCTGTCCAACTCGTCGCTGCGTTCATAACCCTCAAATGACGACACGCCCTAGAGTCTGTCCGAAGATTTTCTGATTAATTACAGATTCTTCGCATCATGAGGCGAATGGAAGCGAGTTTGAGGAAGGCGAGTGCTCTGGTGTTGAGGCACTCCCAGTCCTTTACGAGGCGGCGGCATCGATTAAGCCACGCGAAGGTTCGTTCGACAACCCAACGGCGTGGCAGGACGATGAACCCCTTGGCCTGATCGGACCGCTTGACGATCTCGACATTGACCTGGGCGATTGCCTTCTGCAAGCCTTTCTGAAACTGTGGCCCCTGATAGCCGCCATCGGCGTAGAGCTTGAGCAGGAAGGGATAGCGCCCGAATAAGGTCGCCATCACCACCACACCGCCATCGCGATCCTGAATGTCGGCGGCGTGAACGAGGGCATGTATCAGGAAGCCTTGGGTATCGACGAGAATATGCCGCTTCTTGCCCTTGATCTCAGCGCAAACGCAGTTTGTCGCGGTTTTGCCTGCATTGTAGCCATGCGGGTCGATCGAGGCCCCCCTTTTTCCGCGCTTTTGACGCTCTGGCTGTCAATAATGGCGGCGGTGGGCGAAGCCTCGCGCCCCGCCTGTTCCCGGCAACCCATATAGAGCGCCTCG
>NZ_BMHH01000083.1 GCF_014640615.1 Paramesorhizobium endophyticum
TTTATGAATCACTGAAAAGCTGATTTGGAAATCCTCAGGAAATGTATTCTCAAATGACGACACGCCCTAGGCCGGTTTCTATTGCGAAATCATTGATGGCTCCGACAAGCATGACACTACCCCTTAAATCCAAGAATTTTCTTTATGTAAGGTATATTCTGCGGCTTCATGGGATCAATCCCAGTAGTTGATCCATTCCAATGGGTCTCTCCATTACTTGGCTTGGAAAAGCGATGAATATTACCTTCTGCATCCTTTGCCCATCGCACCCCGTTTTTATCCGGGACTGAATTATTGAACAATTCATCAACATTCTTTGGTTCTGGGCTCTGGGAGTTTGGATGATGCTTCGGATTAGTAATCCGCGTTGGCTTGGAATCCTCATCATCAGGGTCGGGCGCTCCCGCTGCCGCACCCGCTCCTCCGGCAGACGCACTGTCATTTGAAGAACCGTCTTTGCCCGCATTTTCACTCAGCACCACATTGCTCATTCCGCCAGATTGAAGCGTGAAGAGCATGTCCCGCATCATGCTGCGGCTTATCTGGTCGCCATTGATGTCTCCACCATCCAGCACCAACTGGCTGTTTGGACTTGCTTCGGAAAAGTGGAGAGGTTTTCTTGAGTTGAAAGGAAACCGGAATGCCGAAGCAG